>NZ_JAMYJR010000013.1 GCF_024137025.1 Paractinoplanes aksuensis | reverse complement strand
GGACACACTGGCCGAGGCTGTACTCGCCCGCGCCGCCACGCTGACCACCCCGACGCGTGCCCTGGCCGAGGTGGCGTGGGGGGGGGGGCGCCCCGGGGCCCCCCCCCCCCCCCCCCCGCGACTGTGCCCGCGGCCCGATAGCGTGGCCGGCATGGAACGAGATCTTTCCGGCGTACGGGAACTCGCCTCTGACCTGGCCGTCCGGGCCGGGCGGTTGCAATTGGAGCGGCGCGACACGCTGCGGGTCGGCGCGCCCAAGGCCCACGCCAACGACGTGGTCTCCGACGTCGACATAGCCAGTGAGCGGCTGATCGTCGACGCGGTCCACGCGGCCTGGCCCGACGACGCCATGCTGGCCGAGGAGGGCAACGGCCGCAGGGGCACGAGCGGCTGGAACTGGGTGATCGATCCGCTCGACGGCACGCGCAACTACATCAGCCGTACGGGACCCTGGTCGGTCTGCATCGCGCTGTACCACGGCGACGAGCCGCGAATGGCGGTCGTCCACGAGCCGGTCGCGAACGAGACGTTCAGCGCGATCGCCGGCGGCGGGGCGTTCCTGAACGGCGAGCCGCTGCGCGTGGCGGGCGGCCCGCCGCTCGAGAAGGCGCTGGTCGGCGTCAGTTTCCAGCCCAACCCGGCCACCAAGGAGCGCGCG
This sequence comes from Paractinoplanes aksuensis, assembly GCF_024137025.1. GTDB lineage: Bacteria > Actinomycetota > Actinomycetes > Mycobacteriales > Micromonosporaceae > Actinoplanes > Actinoplanes aksuensis. The sequence continues at coordinate 455,201 of NZ_JAMYJR010000013.1, read as the reverse complement.
GCGCGGGTGATCCGGCAGTTGCTGCCCGTGTCAGGCGACATCCGGCGCCTGCCGGCCGCGCTGAACCTGGTCTACCTGGCCGCCGGCCGGCTCGACGGCGGCCTGGCCCTCGACACGAACCTGTGGGACATCGCGGCCGGCGCGCTCGTGGCCCGCGAGGCCGGCGTGACGCTCGGCGGCCACGGTACCGACTTCACCCCCGAACTCACGATCGGGGCCGCTCCGGAACTGTGGCCGGCACTGTCGGAACTGGTCCGCTCGGCGGCGTGATCGCGCCGATGATGGCCAGCACCTCGGTGATCGTGCTTTCGAGGTGGGCGTCGCTGAGGTAGCCGCGCGGGCCGACGTGGGTCCAGCCGGCGAAGCGGTGGTCGGTGACCAGGCCGGCCCGGCGGGCCCGGTTCCACGCGCTGCGCCGCCACACCGGCCAGCGCCGCGGGAAGATCCACGAGCCGACCCGCTCGACCCGGTCGCCGCTGCCGGTGATCCGGTCGACCCGGGCCACCTGGCTCAGGTCGTTCGTGCCGCTGTGGAACCCGCCGAGCAGGATCACGTGGATCGGGGCCCGCAGCCGGTTGTGCAGCGGGGTCACGGCGCCGGTGGCGAGCTGGGCGCCGCCCGAGTAGCCGGCCAGCACGACCGGGATGCCACTGTCCTCGCGATAGCCGGCCAGCCGCAGCTGGGCCGCGATCTGGTCGCCGACCGCGTGGTTGTACATCGGCCGGTAGCGGCGGTCGGCCGCGATGAAGACCTGCATGGCGTTGTGCACGAACAGCAGGACCCCGGCGTGGCGGCGCAGCCACCGCCACCCCGGGCGCTCGGCCAGCGGCGAGACCATCGGCGAGTACGGCAGCACCTGGCCGAGCACGCGCACGCCGGGCGCGCGGTCGACGACCGCTTGGACCAGGCGCCCGCTGTCGCGGCTGTCCCGGAAGCGGCGTTTGCCGATGCCGTCCAGATAGACCAGGTAAGCGGTGGGCGGCCGGTCCGGGCCGGCACCCCGGGCGTACGCCATGCCGTCGGGCCCTGCGATGGGCGGGCGATGCCATCCGGCCTGGTAGGCCAGCACCTCGTAGCGGGCCAGCAACGCCTCGGCCAGCAGCACCGGGCCCACTGCGAACAGCAGCAGCGTGACCAGCACGTCGGTCATCGGGTGGCCACCCGCACGGCGACCCGGCGCACCACGTCGATGGTGAGGCCCAGCCCGAGCCCGGCCCCGGCCACGCAGGCCGCGGTCGTCCACCAGCCGAGCCCCGTCGCGGCGGCCAGCGGCCCGGTCAGGCCGACCCCGACGACGGTCATGAGCAGCAGGTGCAGCAGGGGGCCGAGCAGCGGGAACGCGAGAACGGCGGCGAGCATGAGCGGGGCCGCCAGCTCCGGGGTCCAGGAAGGTGGTTCGGGGCCGGCCGGGGCGGCGGGCAGCAGCAGTTCGGCCAGCGTCCACGAGGTCAGCGGCCACAGCGCGAACACGGCTGCCTCGATCAGGCCACCGGTCAGGATCAGGCCGATAACCACCGGGCGGGCGATGCCGGAGCGGCGGGCGATCAGCGGCACGACGCGGCCGAGAGCCTCGGAGATCCCGGCCACGACCAGGACGACGATGACGGTCGCGGTCATGTCAGGCCGGCGCGAACTTCTGCAGTTCGTCGGCCGCCCGCCGGTAGCCGCCCGCCTCGCGCTGCTCGACGGCGAGCGCGGCCGCCGACTCGCGGAAGCGGGGCTCCTGCAGCAGGCGGCGGGCCTGGGAGCGTACGTAATCGGTGGTGACCTCGGCCGGGGTGATCGACAGGCCGGCGCCGAGGGTGGTGACCCGCTCGGCGACCAGGGGCTGGTCGGCGCCCTGGGGAATGACCAGCATCGGCACGCCGGCCGCGAGCGACTCGTTGACGCTGTTCATGCCGCCGTGGGTAACGAAGAGTGACGCCCGGTCGAGCACTTCGAGCTGGGGCACGGACCGCCGGGCGATCACATTGGCGGGCAACGGGCCCAGGGCGGCCGGGTCCACGCTGCCGGTCGAGATGATTACTGTGCCGCCCAGGGGTGCGAGGGCCTCGGCGAACAAGCGCAGCGGGGCCGGGCCGGCGTCGAACACGGTGCCCAGCGACGCGTACAGGAAAGGGCCGCCGGAGGGCAGGGGCTCGAAGTCGTGCGGGCGGGCGCCGAGGCTGGGGCCGACGAACTTGTACGAGTCGTCGAACGTGCCCGGCTGGAAGCGCCGCGACGTGTAGACGAGGTTGAGGTCGCCGCGGATCGTGCCGATGTCGACGAGCGGCACGCCCGTGCCCGGGTAGCGCCGCTGCAGTACGGCCCGCGAACCCGCGTAGCTGACCAGTTCGCCGGGCTGCGCCAGCACCGACTTGAGCATTGACCAGGAGAAACGTACGGGACTCGGCACGGTGTCGTTGAAAGCGAACGTCGTGTACGAGCAGACCGACGGGATGTCACGCACCCGGGCCGCGATCAGCCCCCACAGGCAGGCACTGTCGAAGACCACCGCGTCGGGCCGGTTGCGGTCGAGGTCGGCCAGAATTCCGGGCAGCACCCGGCGCGAGATCCGCGCGACCTCGGCGACCAGCCCGGCCGGCGTCGGCGGGTCGGGCAGCCGTTGTTCCCCACCGGCGTACGGAAGAACAGTCGCGCCGGTGGCCGCGATCTCACCGGCGAAGGCCGGGGTCGCGTGATACGTCACGACGTCCCCCCGCCGGACCAGCTCGGCGACGATCGGAAGAGTCGCGTTGACATGCCCGTGCATCGGAATGCTGAAGAAAGCGAAGGAGCTGGCCATGCCCCTATAGATCACCGCCCGCCCCGTTTCGTGACAGCGGCCGGCGGCGCTCAGGGCAATTCGAGGGTGAAGGTGGTGCCGGCGCCGGGGGTGCTGGTGGCGGTGAGGGTGGCGTTGTGGGCGTCGGCCAGTTGGCGGGCGATGGACAGGCCGAGGCCGCTGCCGCCGGTGGCTCGGCTGCGGGAGGTGTCGGCGCGCCAGAAGCGGTCGAAGATCTTCGGCAGGTGGTCGGGGCTGATGCCGATGCCGGTGTCGCGGACGGTGATCGTGGTGTCGTGGGCGTGGACCGTCACCGTGCCGCCGGCGGGGGTGTAGCGGATCGCGTTGGAGACCAGGTTGCCGAGCAGCTGCCGCAGACGGACGGGGTCGGCCGTGAGCACCGGGTCGCCGTCGGTCGCGGTCTCCAGGCGTACGCCGGCATTGTCGGCGGCGGCGCGGTGGGCCTCGGCCACCTGGGCCAGCAGGTCGCGCACCACGACCGGCGCGGGGTGCACCCGCAGCGTGCCGGCGTCGGCCGCGGCCAGGTCGCTCAGGTCGTCGATGATGTGCTGCAGTTGCACCGCCTCCTCGTGCAGCAGGGTGAGCAGCTGACCGTCCGTGGGGGCGAGGTCGTCCTGGGCCGCCTCGAGCCAGCTGCGGATGTTGGTCAGCGGGCTGCGCAGCTCGTGGGCGACGTCGCTGACCATGGCGCGGCGCTGGGTCTCGGCCCGGTCGCGGCGCTCGGCCGAGTCGTTGAGGGCGCGGGCCAGCCGCCCGATCTCGTCGTTGCGGGTCACGGGCACCGGCCGGTGCTCGTCGGCGGCCACCGTCAGCGCGCGCAGCGGGCGGACCAGGCGGCGCCCGACCAGCACGGTGACGACGATCGTGACCAGCAGGACAGCGCCGGTGGTGGCCACGATCCGGGTCGTGTTGGCCGGCGAGAGCGTGAACCGGGTCTGGTCGGCCCCGGCCTGGGGGTCGGTCACGAACAGCAGGGCCGGCGGGGCCACGTACTTGGTCAGCATGGCCCGCCGCGATTTCTCCACACAATTGCGTACGCGGGTGGCGCCGGCCGCGTTGGCCGGCTGGAACAGGGCCTCGGAGGCCACGAAGTCGGTGCTCGGCTTGTCGTCGTAGATCCCGGACTTGGCCAGCATGGGCGTGAAGTCGGGGCTGACATAGACCGTCAGGCTCACGCCGAAGTTCAGGCACTTCGCGGTCGACTCGCCCAGTTTCCGCAGCGCCTTGGCCTCGCTCGGCGTGGTCGTGTCGGACAGCGACGAGGCGCAACTCGCGGCGTCGGCATCGGCCACGGTCAGCACGATCGTCGGCCGCCCGTTCGGCAGCTGCTCGATCTGGCCCTGGCCGCGGGTCTTGCGGAGGCACGACATGGCGTCCTCGGCCGCTTTCTGCAACTGCGGCCGCTCGCCCGGCCGCACCCGGAACGGGCCGGCCGCCCGCGGGTCGATGCGGTCGTCGCCCCCGACCAGGCCCACGTCCAGGTTGAGCGGGTCGACCAGGGCCGACGGCCGGGCCGTACGCAGATCGGCCCGCCCGCCCGAGTCCGCGATCACGGTCCGGTCGGCCGTGGTCAGCGTGATCCGGCGCCCCAGCTTGGCCGCGCGCTCGTCGATCAGGGTCTGGGCGCCGGACCAGCGGGCGTGCGTCGCGGCGTAGCCGACCAGCAGGTCGTAGACGCCCTTCTCCTCGGTCAGCGACCGGCCCTGCTCCTGGGTGATGGCCCGGGTCGCCGTGCGGGCGGCCAGCCACGCCGTGGCCCCGATGGCCGCGATCGCGATCAGCACCGAGGTGGCCAGCAGCCGGGTCACCAGGCTGTGCCGCAGCGGCACCCGGGCCGGGGTCACGGCGTACCGGAAGCGAGTTTGTAACCCACCCCGTAGACCGTGACGAGCTGCGTGGGCTGCTGCGGATCGGCCTCGATCTTGCGGCGCAGGTTGAGCACGTGCATGTCGATCGTGCGCTCGGTCGAGCTGCGGTCGATGCCACGCGTGTGGTGCAGCAGCTGGGCCCGGGTGAACACGCGCTCGGGCTGGTCGGCCATGGCGGCCAGGATCGCGAACTCGCCCCGGGTGCACTCGACCGGCTCGCCGTCGACCGTCACGTGGTGGCGGGTCAGGTCGACGGTGAGCCGCCCGATCCGCCGCGAGCCGGACTCCTCGGGCCGGGCCGGCGCGCGGCGCAGCAGCGTACGGACCCGGGCCATCAGCTCGCGCGGGCTGTACGGCTTGGTCAGGTAGTCGTCGGCGCCGAGCTCCAGACCGAGCAGCAGGTCGTCCTCGGTGGCCCGGGCGGTCAGCATCAGGACCAGCACGTCGGACTCCTCCCGCAGGGTGCGGCACACGCGCAGCCCGTCCAGGCCCGGCATCATCACGTCGAGCACCAGCAGGCCGGGCTGCCAGCGGCGGGCCTCGTCGAGCGCGGCCCGGCCGTCGTGCACGACCAGCGTCTCGTGACCGGCCGCGGCCAGGTAGCGCCGCACGACCTCGGCCTGCCGGGGGTCGTCCTCGGCGACCAGCACTTTCGCGCACATGGCGGCGATGATAGGTCGCCCGGCAAAGCCCCGGGCCGGGTTGCGGCGATACCTGACAGGTTCCTGATGATCGCCGGACACGCTGATCGACCATGTCCTACCGCAAAACCATCACGGGCGCGCTGCTCGTGCTCGCCCTGACCGGCGCGGCGGCCTTCGTCCTGACCCAGGACCGCGAGCCCGGTCCGGCCCCCGTGGCCGAGCAGACCGAGCAGGTCGCGACGGTCAAGCTGGAACGCCGGGACCTGTCCACGACGACCTCGTTGTCCGGGCAGGTCGGCTTTGGCGCGGCCCGTCCGCTGGCCGGGCACGTCGCGGGCACGGTGACCTGGCTGCCCAAGGTCGGCGCGACGATCGAGCAGGGGCGGCAGTTGTTCCGGGCCGACGACGCGCCGGTGGTGCTGTTCTACGGCAAGATGCCGCTCTACCGGCCGATCGCCACGCCGCTCATGTCGGGCCGGGACGTGCGGATCGTCGCCGACAACCTGCGGGCGCTGGGATACCGGGTCGGCCCGCGCCCGGCCGGCACGCCGGCCGGCGAGAGTGTGCTGACGCCCGGCCTGGTCGCCGCGATCAAGCGGTGGCAGCGCGATCTGGGCCGGCCGGTCACCGGGACGGTCGCGGTGGGCGAGGTCGAGGTGCAATCCGGGCCCGTACGGGTGGAGTCGCTCACCGTGCAGCCGGGCGCGGCGGCCGCGGCCGACCTGATGACCGTCACCTCGACCCGCAAGCTGATCACGGTGTCGGCCGAGCTGGCCGACGCGGCCAAGCTGACCGCGGGTTCCCGGGTGATTGTCGTACTGCCCGACGATCGTACGATCAAGGCCCGGGTCAGCGCCGTCGGCCGCGACGCGACGGGGAACGAGGGCGACGCCCCCCGGCTCACGGTGTCGGTGACGGTCGACAACCCGGCCGGCCTGGCCAAGCTGGACTCGGCCGAAGTCAAGGTCAACTTCCCCGGGCGTACGGCGAAGAAGGTCCTGGCCGTGCCGATCGAAGCGCTCGTGGCCCTGAGCGAGGGCGGTTACGCCGTCCAGGGACCGCAGGGCCTGGTGCCGGTCAAGGCCGGCCTGTTCGCCGACGGCTGGGTGCAGGTCAGCGGGGCCGGCCTGACCGAGGACATGGACGTGGTGGTGGCCTCGTGAGCCCGCTCGACCTGCTGGGGCTGGGCGTGCTCGGGCTGCGGACCCGGCCGGCCCGGGCTGCGCTGTCGGGGCTGGGCATCGCGATCGGCATCGCCACCATGCTCGTGGTGACCGGCATCCCCGCGTCCAGCCAGGCCGCCCTGGTCGAGGAGCTCGACGCGCTCGGCACCAACGCCCTGCAGGCGGTGGCCCGGCCCGACGTCGACCCGCCGGCCCGGCTGCCCGAGTCGGCGGTCGAGATGGTCCGCCGGATCGGCCCGGTCACGGCGGCCAGCGCGGTGGCCAACACCCATACTTTCGTACGCCGGAACGACCGCACCGACCCGGCCGACGGACTCGGTCTGACCGTGCTCGCGACCCGCCTCGACCTGCTGCCCACGATCGACGCCCGGGTGCGGGCGGGCCGCTGGCTCACCCCGGCCACCGAGCGTTTCCCGGCCGTGGTGCTGGGCTCGGTCGCGGCCACCCGGCTCGGCCTGACCGAACTGGTCGCGGGCGCGCCGACCCCCCAGGTGATGATCGCCGACACGAAGTTCACCGTGGTCGGCATCCTGGCCACCACGCCGCTGTCGCCCGACATCGACCGCTCGGTGCTCGTCGGCTGGCCCGCGGCCAAGGCCCAGCTCGGCTTCGACGGCAGCCCGACCGTCCTGTACGTGCAGTGCGACGAGCCCGAACTGGAAGCGGTGCGGGCCGTGCTGGCCGAGACGGTCTCGCCGGAACGCCCGGGCGCGGTGGTGGTGACCCGGCCCTCCGACGCGCTGGCGGCCAAGCGGGCCACCGAGAACAGCTTCTCGGTGCTGTTCCTGGCCCTGGCCGGCGTGGCGCTGGTGGTCGGCGGCATCGGGGTGGCCAACACCATGGTGGTGTCGGTGCTGGAGCGGCGCTCCGAGATCGGGCTGCGGCGGTCGCTGGGCGCCACCCGCGGGCAGATCCGCAGTCAGTTCCTCACCGAGTCGGTGCTGCTGGCCACGCTGGGCGGTCTCGGCGGCACGACGCTGGGGCTGCTGGCCACGGTCGGCTACGCCCGCTGGCAGGACTGGCCGCTGGTCGTCCCGGCCGAGGCGGCGGTGGCCGGGGTGGCCGGCGCCGTGGTCATCGGGGTGCTGGCAGGCGTGTACCCCTGCGTCCGGGCGGCCCGCCTGACCCCCACCCAAGCGCTCGCAACCGTCTGACGACAAAGGTGCGGCGGCCGGTGTACGGCCGCCGCACCTTCGCAGTTCCGCGCCGGCCATCCGGCCGACTGCTGCACCTTCGCTATTTCGCGCTGCTGCACCTTGGCTATTTCGCGGCGGCTTCTCGCTCGCAATCCGGCCGGGCGCCGCCCCTTCCGCTACTTCGCGGCGGCTTCGCGCTCGCAGCCCGGCCGGGCGGCCAGGGCTCGCTGAACTTCCTTCTGGAAGGAGACCGTCACCCCGTCGGGTTCGATCGAAGCGTCGATCCCCTGAGCTTCCAGGCACTTCACCACCGCACGGGCGAAGTCCGCCGCCTCGGGATTGGTCGGGTCCTTCTCCCACGGTGGCAACGGATAGTAGAGCGGCTCGCAGATCCGGTCGGCCGCCTCGCCCTTCGCGACCTCGTCGGCCGTCATGGCCTTCTTGCGGCCGTTCGTGGCCACCCGCACGGCGAGAGCACCCTTCTCGTCCATGCACTTGTAGTAGCGAGTGAGCATGGCCTCGAACTCTTCCTCGGTGGTGTCGAGCCGCTCCCGCGGCCGCTCCGGCGGGGCCGAGGCCGGCGCCTGGCTGCTCAGGGTGGCCACCTTCGGCGCCGCCCGCTGCTCCGGCTCCTGACCGCAGGCCGACAGCGCGGTGAGGGCGACGGCGACCAGCGCATACCGCTTCCGCATCACTTCGCCCCGGCCGCGACCTGCCGCTCGCACTCCGGCGCGAGCTCCAGGCCCCGGCTGATCGAGCGGGAGTCGTTCTGCTCGCCGCCGAGGGCGATGCTGATGCCGTCGTCGGAGACCTCGACGTACTTGATGCCTTTGCCCTTGAGACAGGCGACCACCTCGCGCGCGAAGTCCCGTGCCTCCGGGTTGGCCGGATCCTTCTCCCACGGCGGCAGCGGCAGGAACTGCGGCTCGCAGATCCGGTTGGCCGCCTCGGTCTTGTCCATCTCGGCCTTGGTCGCGGGCCGCAACCCGCTGCCCGAGCCGGCGTCACCCTTCACGAAGCCGCCCTGCTCTTTCATGCATTTGTTGTACGGCCCGAGCATGGCCTCGTACTCCTCCGGCGTGGTGTCGAGCCGTTCCCGCGGCCGCTGCGGCTTGGCCTTCGCCTTGGCCGGGGCCGACGCCGCCGCACTCTCGAGCGTCGCCACCTTGGCGCCCTGTTTCGGCGGCGCCGTTTCGCCACCGCATCCCGCCAGCGCCACCAGCGCGATCGCGCCCACCATGAGGTGCCTGCGCATGGACCGTCCTCGCTTCCCGCCCGGGCCACTCCCGAGGCTTCGAACCCGGGGCGATCCCGGGCCGAGCGGTCAGCCTGGCGAGCGGAAGTCAGGAAGCTGTCAGACGCGGCGGGCGATCCGGTGGGCCGGGACTACGCGTCACACGGTGGCCTGCCCGATCGTGTCGCGGTCAGCAGCGTCCAGGGAGCGCTCGTCCTAGGCGAACAGGCCTACCCGGAACGTTGGACGGCGGCTCGGGAAGCCAATAGCCTCGGGGCATGGTCGATGCGCTGCCCCGCTTTCCCGAGGGTTTTCTGTTCGGCTGTTCGACGGCCTCCTACCAGATCGAGGGGGCGGTGCACGAGGACGGGCGCGGGCCCTCCATCTGGGACACGTTCGCGCACACCGACGGCAAGACGCTGAACGGTGACACCGGCGACGTGGCGTGCGACCACTACCACCGCTACGCCGAGGATGTCGAGCTGCTGGCCGAGCTGGGCGTCGGGGCCTACCGGTTCTCGATCGCCTGGCCCCGGGTGCAGCCGACCGGGTCGGGGGTGCCGAACGCGGCCGGGCTCGACTTCTACGACCGGCTGGTCGACGCGCTGCTCGCCAAGGGCATCGTGCCGGTGCCGACGCTGTTCCACTGGGATCTGCCGCAGACCCTGGAGGACAAGGGCGGCTGGCTGACCCGGGACACGGCCTCGTACTTCGCCGACTACACCTCGCACGTGGTGACCCGGCTCGGCGACCGGGTCCGCCGGTGGATCACGCTCAACGAGCCGATCGTGCACATGGCCCAGGGGTACGCGTACGGCAGCCACGCCCCGGGCCGCACGCTGATGCTCGACGCCCTGCCGGTCGCGCACCACCAGCTGCTCGGTCACGGGCTCGCTGCCCGAGCGCTGCGCGCGGCGGGCGCGGCCGAGGTGATGATCACCAACAACTGCACGCCGGTGTGGCCGGCCGCCGACGACGCGGGCGCCGTGACGGCCGCGGCCGTCTACGACGCGTTCCACAACCGGCTGTTCAATGACCCGGTGCTGCTCGGCTCGTACCCGGACTTCCTCGGCGCCGCGCTGGGCGACGTGGTCCGCGACGGCGATCTCGAGCTGATCAGCACGCCGCTCGACGCGCTGGGCATCAACTACTACAACCCGACCCAGGTCGGCGCCCCGGCCGAGGATTCACCGCTGCCGTTCGACCTGCAACCGATCGAGGGCTACCCGACCACCACGTTCGGCTGGCCAGTCGTCCCGGCCGGGCTCACCGAGCTGCTGACCGGGCTGCGCGAGAACTACGGCGACGCGCTGCCGCCGATCCACATCACCGAGAACGGCTGCTCGACCGCGCCCGGCGTCCACGACCAGTTCCGCGTCGACTACCTCGACGGCCATCTGCGTGCCGTGCACGACGCCATCACGGCCGGGGTCGACGTGCGCGGCTATTTCGTCTGGTCCCTGCTCGACAACTTCGAGTGGGCCGAGGGCTACAGCCAGCGGTTCGGCCTGGTCGAGGTCAACTTCGACGACCAGGCCCGTACGCCGAGAGACTCGTACCGCTGGCTGCAGTCCGCTCTTGTCACTGCTCGCCGAGGTGGCCCTTCAGCTTGACCAGGGCCCGGTTGAGCAGCCGGGAGACGTGCATCTGCGAGATGCCGACCTGCTCGGCGATCTGGGTCTGGGTCAGGTTGCCGTAGAAGCGCAGGTGCACGATCCGCTGCTCGCGCTCGTTCAGGGTGGCCAGGGCGGGCCCGAGCGCGACCCGGAACTCGGCCGCCTCGAACTCGCGGTCCTCGCCGCCCAGCGTGTCACCGAGCTCGGTCGTGCCGTCGGCGCTGACCGGGGTGGACAGGCTGGTCGCGTTGTAGGCGCGGGCGCCCTCCAGGCCCTCCAGCACCTCTTCCTCGGTGACCCCGAGGTGGGTGGCGATGTCGGCCACGGTGGCGGCCCGGCCCAGCTCGTTGCTCAGCGTCGCGTTGGCCGCGGTGATGGCCAGCCGCAGCTCCTGCAGCCGCCGCGGCACCCGTACGGACCAGGTCTTGTCCCGGAAGTGCCGCTTGATCTCGCCCACGATGGTCGGGATCGCGTAACCGGCGAAGTCGACGCCGCGCTCGGCGTCCCAGCGGTCGACCGCCTTGATCAGGCCGACCACGGCCACCTGGAACAGGTCGTCGGCGGGCTCGCCGCGGCCGGCGTAGCGCTGCGCGAGGTGGCGGCCCAGCGGCAGCCAGGCCTCGATCGCCCGGTCCCGCAGTTCGGCCCGCTCCGGATGCCCGGCCGGCAGCGCGGCCATCGCCGTGATCAGCTCACTGGCGGTGTCCGTGTCGGCTGAGACGGTGAGGACAGACATGTACGAGGCTCCTTCTCCGCGGGCGACCATCCCAGGCCACCGGCAACGCCCGCACCACTTGCCCGCCCCACCCCCTCCCTCAAACTCACCCGATCAGGTGGGAGATCACGAAAACCGTCCCATTCGCGGATCAGCCGAACGGCCCACTCAAGAGAACAGGGCGCTGTAGCCGTTCAGGGCGGGCTGTCCGCCCAGGTGGGCGTACAGAACGGTGGAGTCGCGGGCGATCTCGCCCCGGGACACCAGGTCGATGAGGGCGGCCATCGACTTGCCCTCGTAGACGGGGTCGGTGACCATGCCCTCGGTGCGGGCGGCCAGGCGCATGGCGTCCAGCGTGGCCTCGTCGGGGATGCCGTAGGTGCCGCCGTGGTAGCGGTCGTCGAGCAGGATCTCGTCGTCGTCGAGCTCGCGGGTCACGCCGATCAGGGCGGCGGTGCTGCGGGCGATCCGGGCCACCTGGGCGTGGGTCTCGGCCGGCTTGGCGCTGCCGTCGATGCCCAGCACGCGCCGGGGGCGGGAACCGGCGTCACGCAGGGCGGCGAACCCGGCGATCATGCCGGCCTGGGTGCTGCCGGTGACCGAGCACACGATGATCGTGTCGAAGAAGACGCCGAGCTCGGCTTCCTGCGCTTCCACTTCGTACGCCCAATTGGCGAAGCCGAGACCGCCGAGCCGGTGATCGGACGCGCCGGCCGGGATGGCGTACGGTTTGCCACCGGCCGCTTCGATGTCGCGGAGGGCCTGCTCCCAGCTCTCCTTGAAGCCGATGCCGAACTCGGAGCGGACCAGGCGCACCTCGGCCCCGGCCAGGCGGCTGATCAGGATGTTGCCGACCTTGTCGTACACGGAATCGGGCCATTCGACCCAGCTCTCCTGCACGAGCACGCACTTGAGCCCGGCCCGGGCGGCCACCGCGGCGACCTGGCGGGTGTGGTTGGACTGGACGCCGCCGATCGAGACGAGCGTGTCGCAGCCCTGGGCCAGCGCGTCGGCCACCAGGTATTCGAGCTTGCGGGTCTTGTTGCCGCCGTACGCGATGCCGGAATTGCAGTCCTCGCGCTTGGCCCAGACGGCGGCGCCGCCGAGGTGGTCGGTGAGACGGTCGAGCCGGTGCACCGGGGACGGGCCGAACAGCAGGGGGTAGCGCTCGAAGTTGATCATTCGGTTCCCTCTTCCAATGAGCGCCAGATGAGCGCCGTGAGGCGGGTCGCCTCGCTGACATCACCGGCAGCAGCGGCGGCGATCAAGTCGTCGTGCCGCTCGACGGAGCGGCGGGCGTGGTCGCGGCCGAACTGCAGCCGTTCGAGCCGGCGGATCAGCGGCGTGTAGCGCTCGATGGTGGCGGCCAGGGCGCGGTTGCCGCTGGCCCGCACGAGCACGCCGTGCAGGTCGTCGTCGGCCGTCATGGCGGCGTCGATGTCGCCGCGGCGGGCGGCGGACTCGAAGCGCTCGTTGGCGGCGCGCATCTCGGCCAGGTCGGCCGACGTGAGCGAGCCGACGGTGGCGGAGGCGGCCAGCTCATGCATCGCGCGGACGACGGCGGCGGCGTCGCGGACCTCGCTCGGCGCGACCCGGGTGACCCGGGTGTAGCTCTGCGGCTTGGTCTCGACCAGGCCCTCGTCGGCCAGCCGGGACAGGGCGTCACGCACCGGGGCCCGGGACAGGCCGAGCTGGTCGGCGAGCTCGGCGCTGTTGACAGCGGCGCCGGGCGCGAGATCGCCGCGGACCACGGCGTCACGAATCGCTTCGTAGGCCGTCTCACGCAGCAGCCGGCGGGGCACCCTCTCCACAACTGAAATGTTAGATGTCAGCTGATCCGCCTGTCCAGCCCTCGGATCTTGGGGCAGCTGGCGCCCAGGTAACCGCGATAGATTGCGAGAGAGACTCGGGAACGGCCTTGGGGGCGGAACATGGGTGAGCGCCGGTGATGACTCCGACCCAGCTGCGCGCCTACTCCGCCGTCGTCCGGCTGGGCTCGGTCAAACAGGCCGCGGCGCACCTGTCGGTGTCCGAGTCGGCGATCTCCCTGCACATCGGCCAGTTGCGGCGCGAGCTCGGCGACCAGCTCTTCTCCCGTACGGCGGCCGGGCTCGCCTTCACCCCCGGCGGTCTGCGCCTGGCCAGCCGGGCCACCGAACTGCTCGGCCTGCAAGACATCACGGTGCTCGAAGTGAGCGCGGCCGGCCGCGGCCGCCGTCTGCTCCGCGTCGGCGCCTCGAGCCTGTTCGCCGAGCACGCGGCCCCCGGCCTGATCGAGCGCTTCGCCGCCCGGGCCGACGACCTGGACCTGGAACTGAGCGTCCGCGACCCCGGTTCGTTCGAGGCGTTGCTGCTGAGCCGCACGATCGACATCGCCATCGGCCCGCCGCCCACGGTGCTCGACCCGGCGCTGACCGCCCGCCCGGTGATGAACTACCGCGTCGTGGTCGTGGCCGGCCCCGACAACCCGATCGTCCACCTGCGACCGTCGGCGGCCCAGCTGCGCGACCAGACGTGGCTGCTGGGCCCGTCGGCCACCGCCAGCTCGGGCGCGATCCCCGACCTGCTGGCCCGCCTGGGCGTCCCCGAGGATCGTCAGCAGATCTACCAGAGCAACGCCGGCGCCCTCGAGGAGGCCAAGCGCGGCAAGGGGGTCGCCCCGGCCCTCTCGTTCGCCGTGGCCCCCGACATCCGCAACGGCACCCTGATCCAACTGCCCAGCCCGCACGCCACCCTCGAGACCGTCTGGCACGCCCTGACCCGCCTCGACCAGGGCACCCCTTCGGCCGCGGCCGAACTGTGCCGCTTCGCCTCCACCCCCCGAGCCATCCAGGCCATGATGCGCGGCGCCGGCGCCAAGGCCGGCCACTTCCGCCCGTCGGTCCACGTGACCCTCTGGAGCTGACCCCTCGCCGCCCCCTCCGCGGGAGGCGCCGCTCCCGCCTGCCGGAGGCGCCGGTCCCCTCCGGCGGAGGCGCCGGTCCCGCCTGCCGGTGGCGCCGCTCCCCTCAGCGGGAGGCGATCGTGGGAATCAGGATGGGCAGGTTGATGGCCAGGTGCAGCAGCATGCAGGCGATCAGGTTGCGGCGCCGGACGAACAGCACGAAGAGCGCCACCGTGCCCGACGCCTGGTAAAGCAGCCACGACGGTGAGAAGAACACCAGGTGGGGCAGCACGAACAGCGGGACCGTGAGGGCCAGCGCGACCCAGGCGCGGCCGGTCAGCTCGGTCAGGCGCTCGATGGGATAGCCGCGATACAAGACCTCCTCGAAGACGGCGGCCGACAGGATGAGGGCCAGCACCGCGAGGACGGGCATCGCGGTGATGGTCGCGGTTCCCTCGTCGGGCGGGGGCGGGCGGATGACGCGGGCCAGCCAGGTCCAGGCCATGTGGCAGCCGAACAGGATCAGCGCCCACTCGAGGTCTTTGCCGCCGGGGCGGACCAGGCGGATGGAGTCGAGGCGGCGCCGCTCCACCCCGAAGATGTAGGCGACGAGCAGAGCCACCGCGAGGACGTTCCAGACGATCGACGCGGCCGGGCCGCCGACACCGAGGTCGGCGCCGGCCAGCCGGGCCAGCGGTGGCAGCCACATCGGGAGGTAGGCCAGCACCAAACCGACCAGCACGGTCACGGTCCGGCGGCTCCCCGCTTCGACTTTCATTTTGCTAGAGTAGCGGCTCTAGAGCGAATGCTCTACTAAAAGATGGGAGGCGGCATGGGACGCATCGTCGACGAGCAGCGTCACACCGAACGGCGCGAAGCCATCCTGAGCGAGGCCTACCGGCAGTTCGCCGTCTCGGGCTACGACCGCACCAGCACCGCGTCGATCTGTCGTGGGGCCGGCATCTCATCGGGCACGTTCTTCCATTACTTCCCGACCAAACTCGACGCCCTGGTCGGCGTCCTCACCTCCGGGCTCCAGCAGACGCGCCAGGCGCTCTCCCTGATCGAGACCGACGGCGGCGGCCTGCGCGCCGTCCTGGCGTACGCCGAGGGCCTGCGGGCCGAGATGGCCGACCCCCACTTCGGCGGCTTCGTGCACGCCGTGTCCGGCGTCGAACTGCTGCCCGAGGTCGCCGCCGTTCTCGACGACGAATCCACTCTGATCAGAGACTTCCTGACCCGCAACCTGTCGGAAGCTGCGGCCGACGGCGAGATCAGGGGCGACGTCTCCCCCACCCACCTGGCGCTGTGGACCCAGTGGCTGCTCGACGGTGCGGCCCAGCACGCCACCGACCATGCCGCCGGCGAAATCATCGAGGCCGTCCGCGCGCTGCTCGAGCCACCGTGAGATCAGCGGCGTGGAGCCGGACCCGACAAGTCCTGCAGCAGGTGAGCGGCCCGAGTGAGGTCCTGGAACGTGGCTGCGGGCAGCAGGCGGTCGCAGTAGGGCAGGGCTGCGGCCATGCCGGCGACGGCCGGGGCGAAGCCGGGGGCGCCGGCCCGCGGGTTGAGCCACAGGATGCGGTGGGCCCGGCGGCGCAGGCGGGCCATGGCGGCGTCCATGCGGTCCGGCGGGTCGCTGTCCCAGCCGTCGGAGGCGACGATCACCAAGGCGCCGCGCAGGGTGTTGCCATGGTGGGAGTCGAGCACGGCGGTCAGGTTGGTGGCGATCCTCGTACCGCCGAAGCGGTCGGTGACCAGGGCGCCGGCCCGGGTGATGGCCTCGGCGGCCGAGGCGTGGCGCAGGGTGGGGGTGAGACGGGTCAGGGTGGTGGCGAACGCGAAGACCTCGGCGTCGGCGACCAGGGTGAAGGCGCGCATCAGGTGCAGGTAGGCGGTGGCCTGGGCCCGCATGGACTCGCTGACGTCGCACAAGAGCACGGCGCGGCGGGGCCGGCGGACGGCGCGTTCGCGCACCAGGGCCACCGGCTCCCAGGCCGTGCGGCGGGCCCGGGCGATGGTCGGGCGCAGGGCGATGCGGCGGCCCGAGGGATCGGTCGCGTGGCGGCGGGTCCGGCGGGTGGGCCAGCGCGTGAGGGTGGCCCGCAACGCCTCGCCCAGCAGCTCGGTCCGGGCCGGGTCGAGGTCCTCGAAGGGCAGCTCGGCCTGGGCGGCCAGGGCGCTGGGGCGGCGTTCCGGGATGAGCGGGCCCGCGTCGGTGGGGTCGGCCGGGGCCACCGCGGGCGGCAGGGTGGCCCAGGGCAGGCCGCCGCCGTCGGTCTGCTCGCGGGCGTCGGCCGGGACGGGCACGTGCACGTCGTCCGGGCGGGCCGGGGCCGGGCCGGACTGGCGGGTCAGCGGCAGGGGCGGGGCGTCGGCGAAGACGGCCGCGAACACCTCGTCGAAGACGGCCAGGTCGGGCTGGCGGCGGACGAGCGCGATCCGGGCCGTCCAATAGAGGGTGCCGACCGACAGCGGCGGGCTCACCTCGATCGCGTGGACGAAGTCGCCCGTCTCGGTCAGGCCGGTGGGCAGGCCGGCCCGGCGCAGACGGTCGACCAGGGCCACGGCGAGGGCGGCCCGGTCGGTGCCGCGCAGCAGCACCGGCCGGGCCGAAGGCGGGCCACCCGGGCCGGGGAGCCGGGACGCCGCGCCGGGGGGAGGCTCAGCGCCGGCCAACGAGCCACACGATGACGGCGATGATGACCGCGACCACTACGCCGGCCGGGATCAAGCGCTTGTAGACGGAGCTGCCGGCCACGGCCAACAGGTCGAGCGCCTCGGGCTCCTCGTCGGCCGCGGCCAGCGGGCTGGCCGCCCTGGCCGAACCGGCGACCGGCGCGGGCGAGCCGTTGACGCTCGACGCTGTCGAGTCCAGCGAACCGTTGACGGCCGTCGTCGTCGGCGCGGGCGTCGTCGCAGCGGGCGTCGTCGCAGTGGGCGTCGTCGCAGCGGGCGTCGTCGCAGCGGGCGTCGTCGGAGCGGGTGGGGTCGTGGTCGCGGGTGGGGCGGTGACGCCGTCCGGCTCGGTTGTGGTGGAGGCGGCCAGGGGCTCGCTGCCCGCGACCGCGGGGGTTGCCGGCTCGGCCGCGCCCGGCTCGGCCGGAATCAGATTCGCGGTGAGCGTTTCAGGGCTGGGCTTGTCCGCGCTCGGCCGCTCGGCCGGCCCAGCGGGCGCAACAACAGCGGCCGTCGCCGGAACAGTGTCCGTGGCAGCAGCGGACGGCGCAGCAGCGGTCGATGCGGCAGAAGCGGGCGCAGCGGCGGTCGATGCGGCAGCAGCAGGCGCTGCGGCAGGAGCCGATGCGGTTGCAGCGGTTGCAGCGGTTGCAGCGGTCAAGTAGGCCGCGGCGGGCTGGTCGGTGGCCAGTTTGGCTTCCAGGTTGGCGACGAACTGGGCCAGCAGTTTGTTCGAGATCTCCTTGATCATGCCGCTGCCGAACTGGGCCAGCTTGCCGCTGATCTTCAGGTCGGTGTCGACGGAGACCAGCGTGCTGTCGCCGTCGGGGGTCAGGGACGCGGTGACCAGCGCCGACGCGTTGCCGCCGGCCCGGGAGTCGCGGCCCTTGGCGTCGATCACCGCGCGGTACTTCTCGTCGTCCTTCTCGGTGAACCGGGCCGTGCCGGCGAAGTCGGAGATCACCGGGCCCACCTTGACCTTCACCTTGCCCTGGTAGACGTCCCCGTCGACCCCGGTCAGCTGGGCCCCGGGCAGGCAGGGGGCGATCCCGGGCAGGTCGGTCAGCGCCTCCCACGCGCGCTCGATCGGGGTGTGCACGGTGAACTCGTTGGTGATCTTCATGGGGTCTCCTGGTGGACGGCGAGGGCGACGGCGGTCCGGTCGTCCGGGGTCTTGGCGATGGTGCCGAGGGTGCCGATGACCGCGGCGTCGGTCAGATCGGTAACGCCGAGTGCGGACAGGGCCGACACCCAGTCGATCGTCTCGGCCAGGCCGGGCGCCTTGTCGAGCTCGAGACCGCGTACGCGCCCGATGAACTCGGCGGCGCTGCGGATGAGCGGCTCCCGGGCGCCGGGCACCGACCTCCGGACGATCTCGGCCGCGCGGGCCGGGGCCGGGAACTCGATCCAGTGGTATAGGCACCGTCGCCGCAGGGCGTCGTGCAGGTCGCGGCTGCGGTTGGAGGTGAGCACCACGACCGGCGGCCGCAGCGCGGTGAACGTGCCCAGCTCGGGCACGGTGATCGCGGCCTCACCGAGGAATTCGAACAGCAGCGCCTCGAACTCGTCGTCGGCCCGGTCGATCTCGTCGATGAGCAGCACCGGCGGCGTCGGCCCGGCATGGCGTACGGCCTTGAGAATGGGCCTTTCCTGCAGGAACTCGGCGGTGAACAGGTCGGCGTCGGAGAGCCGCTCGTGCCGCGCCTCGGCCAGCCTGATGGCCAGCAGTTGCCGCTGGTAGTTCCACTCGTACAGGGCCTCGCCCGCGGTCAGCCCCTCGTAACACTGCAACCGGATGAACGGCGTGTCCAACGCGAGCGCCAGCGCCTTGGCCGCGGCCGTCTTGCCGACCCCCGGCTCCCCTTCGAGCAGCAGCGGCTTGCCGAGCCGCAACGCGAGGAACATGGCCATGGCCAGCCCGTCGTCGACCAGATAGTCAACCGCGTCAAGCCGGGTCCGTACGTCGGTAGCGTCGTTCACCGAGCCTCACCGGCCAGCAGACGCTCGTAGTCGTCGCGCGTGTCCACATCGATCGGCACCGGCCCGTCGATCGGCACCTCGGTCACCGGGTACGCGCCGGAGTGCAGCAGCTTCCACACCGCCTTATCGCCGTGCAGCCCCGCCAAAGCCCCGAACGTCTCCCGGCGGAACAGAAAGGGATGGCCGAGCCCGTCCTCGTAGCGCGCGACGGCGAGGGGCGTCAGCGCGTCCAGCACCGCCGCGACCGACGAGGCGAGCACACCGGGCTGGTCACCGAGCATCAGCACCAGCGCCGACTCGCTCACGAGCGGGATCGCCGACGAGACCGAGGAACCACAGCCCGACGAGTACGAAGGATTCTCGATCACCGTGCAGCCGGTGAGGTCGACCTGCTCGTGCACCTGGGTGGCCGACCCGCCGAGGGTGACCAGCAACTGGTCGAAGCCGCACGCGCGCGCGACGTCGAGGGTGGCGTCGAGCAACGTACGGCCGTGGTAGGGAAGCAGTTGCTTGGCCTCCCCCAGCCGCAGCGAACCGCCCGCCGCGAGCACCAGCCCGGTGACCCCCATCGGCTAACCGGCCACGAAGCTGTCGCGGCACCCCACCCGGCAGAACCAGTAGTCCTCGCCGTCGACGACGGCATGCGGGGTGGTGTCGTCGATGAAGACGGTCATGCCGCAGACCGGGTCGACGGCTTGCCGGGGCGGGCTCGCGGAAATCGTGATAACCGAAGGGGCGGCAGCATGATCATCCGCAACGTCGAGCCCACCCTCCCTGGGGGAGCCCCCGCTGGTCATTATCGCGGGGTTGGGCTTGATCGTGTCGGTGGCCTGTGGATAACCCTGGACTGTGGATACAGCGCCGTCGGGTTCCGGCGGGTGCACCATGTCGTCCGGCGAGGCCATGCCGTTGGCGCGTAGCTCGCGGACCACCTCGGCCAGGATCGAGAGCGCGATCTCCTTCGGCGTACGGGCCCCGATGTCGAGCCCGGCATGCGGGCGCACCCGGTCTCGTTCCGCCGGCGTGAGCCCCATCCCGTCCAGCACCACTGCGCCCCGCTTGTGGCTGGACACCAGGGCCACGTACGCCACCCCGGCATCCAAAGCAGCCCTGATCGCCCGCTCCTCGTCGCGGCCGAGCCCGGCCACCACCACGGCCGCCGCACCCTCGTACGCGGAAGCGGGTGTGACCTCGAAGTCGAGAAACTCAGCCAGCGAAGCCACCGCGCGCGAGATCGGCGTGCTGCCCACCACCCCGAGCAGGGGCTTGGGCAGCACGGGCCGCAGGAAGATCTCGATCGCCCCGCCCGAGTGGCACGGGTTGACCACCACCAGCGCGCCCGGCGATTCCGGGAACGCCGCGTTGTCTTCCGGCAGCACGCGCAGCAGCAGCGTGTTGCCGTCCTTCAGGGTGTCGAGGGCCGCCGCCCGGACCGAACTCTCGGCGCACACCCCGCCGACGAACCCCTCGATGGAGCCGTCGGCGAGGATCACCGCGTCGTCGCCGGGCCGCGCCGAGGTGGGTTCCTGGGCGCGGACGACGGTGGCGTGGACGAACGGCCGGCGGGCCTGCGCGAGGTCGGCGACACGTTCAGCTACAAGGGACATGGGTTACCTCAGATCGGCGGGGTGGCGCGGCCGCGCATGGCGTCCCAGACCCGGGACGGGGTGAGCGGCATGTCGGCGTGGCGGACCCCGTACGGCTTGAGGGCGTCGACCACGGCGTTGACGATGGCCGGCGGTGAGCCCACCGTGGCCGACTCGCCGACGCCCTTGGCCCCGATCGGGTGGTGCGGCGACGGGGTGACCGTGTAGCCGGTCTCCCAGTCGGGCACCTCGAGCGCGGTCGGGATGAGGTAGTCCATGAGGGACGCGCCGAGGCAGTTGCCGTCCTCGTCGAACGAGATCATCTCCATGAGGGCCATGCCGACGCCGTCGGTCAGGCCGCCGTGCACCTGACCCTCGATGATCATCGGGTTGATCCGGGTGCCGCAGTCGTCGACGGCGATGAAGCGCCGCACCTTGACCTGGGCGGTGCCGGGGTCGATGTCGACGACGCAGATGTACGCGCCGTGCGGGTAGGTCAGGTTGGACGGGTTGTAGCAGATCTGCGCCTCGAGGCCGCCCTCGACACCTTCGGGCAGGTCGCCGGCGCCATGGGCCCGCATCGCGATCTGCTGGATGGTGACCGCCTTGCCGGGGTCGCCCTTGACCTGGAACGAGCCCTTGACCCACTCCAGGTCGGCCACCGTGACCTCGAGCATGGCCGAGGCGATCAGCTGCGCTTTGTCGCGTACCTTGCGGGCCACCAATGCGGCGGCCGCGCCCGAGACGGGGGTCGAGCGGCTGCCGTACGTGCCCAGGCCGAACGGTGTCTGGTCGGTGTCCCCGTGCACGACTTCGATGTCGGCCGGCGGGATGCCGATCTCTTCCGCGATGATCTGGGCGAACGTCGTCTCGTGACCCTGCCCCTGTGTCTTCACCGACAGGCGTACGACGGCCTTGCCGGTCGGGTGCACCCGGAGTTCGCACCCGTCGGCCATGCCCAGGCCCAGGATGTCCATGTTCTTGCGCGGCCCGGCGCCGACGGCCTCGGTGAAGAACGAGATGCCGATGCCCATCAGCTCGCCCCGGGCCCGTTTCTCTTCCTGCTCGCGGCGCAGTTCGGCGTACCCGGCGATGTCCATGGCCTGGCGCATCGTGGGCTCGTAGTCGCCGGAGTCGTAGACCCAGCCGGTCTTGGTCGTGTACGGGAACTGGTCGGGCTGGATGAAGTTCTTCAGGCGCAGCTCGGCCGGGTCCATGTCGAGCTCGGCGGCCAGGCAGTCGACGATCCGCTCGACCAGGTAGACGGCCTCGGTGATGCGGAAACTGCAGGCGTACGCGACCCCGCCCGGGGCTTTGTTGGTGTAGACGGCGGTCATCTTGCAGTAGGCGGCCTCGATGTCGTAGCTGCCGGTGAAGACGCCGAAGAAGCCGGCCGGGTACTTGACCGGGGCCGCGGTGCCGTTGAAGGCGCCGTGGTCGGCCAGCACGTTGGTGCGGATGCCCAGGATCTTGCCGTCGCGGGTGGCCGCGATCTCGCCCCGCATGATGTAGTCGCGGGCGAAACCCGTACTGATGAGGTTCTCGGACCGGTCTTCCATCCATTTGACCGGCTTGCCGGTGACGATGGAGCCGACGATCGCGCACACGTAGCCGGGGTAGATCGGCACCTTGTTGCCGAAGCCGCCGCCGATGTCCGGGGCGATCACCTGGATCTTGTGTTCGGGCAGGCCGGCCACGATCGCGTACAGGGTGCGGTGGGCGTGCGGGGCCTGGGTGGTCGACCACAGCTTGAGCTTGCCCTCGACCGCGTCGAAGTCGGCGACCGCGCCGCACGTCTCCATCGGGGCCGGGTGCACGCGCGGGTAGACGATGTCCTGCTGGACGACGACGTCGGCCCGGGCGAAGACGGCCTCGGTCTCGTCGGCGTCGCCGGTCTCCCAGTCGAAGCAGTGGTTGTCGGTCTTGCCCTCGAGGTCGTCGCGGATCAGCGGGGCGTCGGGGGCCAGGGCCTGCCGGACGTCGATGACCGGGTCGAGCACGTCGTACTCGACGTCGATCAGCTCGAGCGCGTCGCGGGCCGCGTACCGGTCGTCGGCGACGACGAACGCGACCTCCTGGCCCTGGAAGCGCACCTTGTCGGTGGCCAGCACGGCCTGGACGTCGTTCGACAGCGTCGGCATCCAGGCCAGGCCCAGCCCTTTGAGCGTCTCGCCGGTGACCACGGCCTTGACGCCGGGCGCGGCTTCGGCGGCGCTGGTGTCGACGCTCACCACGCGAGCGTGGGCGAACGGCGAGCGCAGGATGGCCAGGTGCAACATGCCCGGCAGCTGCACGTCGTCGGTGAAACGGCCGCGCCCGCGCAGCAGCCGTGGGTCTTCCTTGCGCAACATCCGGCCGAATCCGACCGGCTTCTGGTCGTTGTCGTCGAACGTGCTGGTCCGGGGTTCTTCCACTGTGGTCATGCTTGCGCCCCCGCCTCTTGAGCAGCCGCCGCTTCGTGAACGGACGCCCAGCGCACCGACCGGACGATGGTCGAGTAGCCCGTGCACCGGCAGATCTGGCCGCTGATGGCCTCGCGGATCTCGGCGTCGGTCGGGTCGGGATTCTTGTCGAGCAGGGCCCGGCAGGTCATCATCATGCCCGGGGTGCAGAACCCGCACTGCAGGCCGTGGCACTGCATGAAACCCTCTTGGATCGGGTCGAGCTCGGCCCCTTTGGCCAAGCCTTCCACCGTACGGACCTCGTGCCCGTCGGCCATGGCCGCGAGCACGGTGCACGACTTGACAGGCTCGCCGTCGAGCCAGACCACGCACGTGCCGCAGTTGCTGGTGTCGCAGCCCCAGTGCGTGCCAGTCAGGCTCAGCGTGTCGCGCAGGAAGTGCACGAGCAGCAGCCGGCCCTCGATCTCGCGCGTCACCTCGACGTCGTTGACGGTCATCGTGACCTGCATGCTCAGCTCCTCGCCCGGGCCACGGCGGTACGCAGCGTCCGCCGGGTCAGCTCGTCGGCGAGGTGGCGCTTGTAGTCGGCGCTGCCCCGCTGGTCGGTGGCCGGGTCGCAGCTGCGCGCCGCGATCGCACCGGCCTGTTCGTACAGATCCTCGGCCGGTTCGCGGCCCCGCAGCGCGGCCGAGATCTCCGGGATGCCGGTGGTGTTGGGCCCGACCGCGGCCAGCCCGACCCGGGCGTCGGCGATGGTGCCGTCGCCGGCCAGCCACACCGCGGCCCCGGCCGACACCACGGCCCAGTCCCCGGCGCGGCGCTCGACCTTCTCGTACGCACTGCCCCCGCCCGGGCGCAGCGGGAACCGCACCTCGGTCAGCATCTCGCCGTCACCGACCGCCGTCTCGTACGGACCGACGTGGAAGTCCTCCATCGTCACGACCCGTTCGGCGCCGCCCGGCCCGCGGATGACGCAGCTCGCGTCGAGCGTCGTACACACGGCCGACAGGTCTTCCGACGGGTCGGCCTGGCACAGCGAGCCGCCCAGCGTGCCGCGGTTGCGCACGATCGGGTCGGCGATCACCCGCTCGGCGTCCCGGAAGATCGGGAACGCGGCGGCCAGCTCGTCGGACTCGAGCAGCTCCCGGTGCCGGGTCATCGCCCCGATGCGTACCTCGCCGCCGGCTCCTTCGCCCGCGAACCGGATATAGCCCAGTTCTGTGTGCAACGGGTTGATGTCGATCAGATAGTCGAAGTTCGCCAGCCGCAGCTTCATCATCGGCAGCAGGCTGTGACCGCCCGCGACGAGACGGGCTGAGCTGCCCAGACGTTCCAGCAGACCGATGGCCTGGTCCACACTGGTGGCACGCTCGTACTCGAACGGAGCCGGCACCTGCACGCTGCACCTCCTGCGATTGCCAGGCATCTTTCCTGAGCGCGGTCCAATGTCAACAGCTACCTAAGAGATGCCTTAGGTTGCTCTGCGTAGTTGAAGTGGTTGCGCTCCGAGAGCGAAATCGGGCTTGATCAGCATGAATTGGGTGACGAGGGTCACCGATACCGCCGCCGGAAATCGCACCGGTCACTCCCTGCTGATCCCCGATGTCCGGAACGACTTCCGCCGGGGATTCCGATCCGTGACAACTGTTGCGGCCGGGACGGCTGCGAAACCGTCAGGTTCGCCGACCCCGGCCGATCGTCAACCCGTGCCGCCCCGGGACGCCGAGTCCCGCCCACCTGAGGGCGGCCCGACCTGACATCGACAGGAAACTTCAGTGGGCGGGAACGGGGGAACCACAGCGCCGGCCTTTTCGAGCCGGCTCGGGGTGAAGTCGCGCGAGCGGCGGGCCGCCTTCAGGCCTAATCCGACAGCTAACCTCGCAGGCGGTTGAAGGACCGAGGATCGTCTTGTCTTTCCCGACGCTGCGCCGCCTGCTGCTCGTTCTCGCCGCCGCGGCCATCGCCTCCACCCTGCTCGTCGCCCCGTCACCCGCCGCCGCCTCGACCTCCGCCCTGGTCGCCCGCGGCACCAAGATCGTTGCGGCCGCCCAGGCACAGAAGGGCAAGCCCTACAAGTACGGCGCCCGCGGGCCGAGCGCGTTCGACTGCTCCGGCCTGGCCGGTTTCGCGTACGCCAAGGGCGGGATCAAGCTGCCCCGCACCGCGCAGGCCCAGTACCGCGCCGCCCGCAAGATCACCAAGGCCGCGGCCCGCCCCGGCGACCTGGTCTTCTGGGTCACCGGCCGCCGCGCATACCACGTGGCCGTCTATGCCGGCGCGGGCCAGGTCTGGCACGCCCCCAAGCCCGGCGACCGGGTCAAACTGGCCAAGATCTGGAACTGGAAACAGGTCCGCTTCGCCCGCGTCGGCGGCTGACCGATGAGTTCCGGGTGGTCGCCGGGTCTACCGCACATGACTTCGATTCAGCCCATCGCCAGCACACCGGACCTGCCCCGCCTGCGCGCCTTTTACGAGAAAGTGCTCGGCGCGACGCAGACCCTCCGGGTGCCCGACGAGGGCCCCGAGTTCTACATCGAGTTGCGCATCGGCGAATCCACGCTCGGCATCGTCCAGGAGGAGGGCACCGAGACCGGCGCACCCGTACGCATCATCCTGAGCGCCGACGTCGACGACGTCGACGCGCTGCTGCCCACGGTCGAGTCAGCGGGCGGGAGCGCACCCAACCAGCCCAACGACATGCCGTGGGGCCAACGGGTCGCCCACGTCCTCGACCCCGACGGCAACATGCTCAACCTGACCAAGTGGCTCGACGGGGCTCAGCTGCCGTAGACGCGGGTCGGGGTGATGAGGACGGCCGCGCGGCGCTGCTCTCGCATGGTGCGGTCGTACTCGTCCCAGTCGTCGTGGGTGCCGCCGGCCGCGGTGAAGATCTCGCGGAGCAGCAGTCGCAGCTCTTCGGCCTCGAGCTCCTCGGGGCCGGCTATCTCGGCCCGGCCCTCGACCGTCGCGTAGCGCCAGCCGTCGCGGAAGGCCACCGACAGCTGCGGGCGGACGCGCAGATTGGCCAGCTTGACCTGGCCGTACGTGACGAAGGCCAGCCGGTCGCCGACGAGGCCGGTGTTGACCAGCGACGACTGGATGGTCTGGTCGGCCCGCAGGGTCGAGACGATGGCCAGGCCGTGATCCCGGCGGCTCAGCTCCCACGCGGCGGACAGGGTGATTGCCATACCGGGAGCCTAGATCGGGACCTCCGGCGTGGCGAGCGTCAGCTGCCAGGACGCCAGCAGCGGCAGGGCCCGGGCGGTGTGCGAGTCGGGCTCGACCGTGTAGACGACCAGAACCTGGTCCGGGTCGTGGGGCGCCGTCACCGCCTCGATGCCGAAGGTCAGATCGCCGGCGACCGGGTGGTGGATGTGCTTGACGAGCGACGCGTGGTCGACGACCCGCTGGTCCGCCCACCACTCGGCCGCCTGCGCGTCCGCGGCCAGGATCTCGTCGATGGCCGCCCGGAGCTTGCGGTCGTGCGGCCGCCGCCCGGTCTCCCGGCGCATGGCGCCGACCGTGTTGCGCGCGATGACCTCCCAGTTGGCCAGGCGTTCACGGGCGGCCGGGTCGAGCAGCACCCACCGGGCGAGCACGGACCCCGGCGGCATCGGGTGGCCCAGCACGGCCCGCAACAGGGCGTTGCTCGCGAGCACCTCCGAGCGGACGCCCAGCAGCAGCACCGGGACGTGGTCGAGCATGGCCATCACCCGCAGCAGCCCCGGATCGGGCCGTTGCTGGGCTTCCGGGCCGGATGCCTTGCGCTCCCGGACGGGCGCGGCCAGATCGTGCAGGTGGGAGCGTTCGATCTCGTTCAGGCGCAGGGCCCGGGCCAGCGCGTCGAGCACCTCGGTCGAGACGTTCGCCTGCCGTCCCTGCTCGACGCGGCTGTAGTAGTCGGGGCTGAGCCCGGCCAGCACAGCGAGTTCCTCCCGGCGCAGACCAGGGACCCGGCGTGGCCCGGGGAACGGCGCTATCCCCGCCTGCGCCGGCGTGAGGTTGCTGCGGCGGGAGCGCAGAAAGGCGCCCAGGGCGGCACGGTCCGGCGGCATTGCTTCACCGTACGTCGTGGGCCGGGCCCGTGCCTGGTCATGCCGTGCCCAGGCAGAACGGGATCTGGCACCCGGACCGGCACTGCCCTGAACTGGGTGGCATGAGTTCATTGCAAGGACGTACTGCTGTCGTCACCGGGGCCACGAGTGGGATCGGGGCCGCCATCGCCACGGCGCTGACCGCGGCCGGAGCGGAGGTCGTGGCCGCCGGGCGCGACGCGCACCGGGGCCGGCAGCTCGGGGTGGCGCATTTCGTGCCGGTCGACCTGACCGGGACGTACGAGGAGATCAGGGAGTTCGCCGGGACCGCGACGACCAGGCTCGGTGGGAAGGTCGACATCCTGGTCAACAACGCGGGCATCTATCCGGCGACGCCGACGGCGGACCTCGCCGACCACGACCTCGATGCCATGCTGGCGGTCAACGTACGGGCGCCGCACGTTCTGGTCGGGGCGATGGCGCCGGCGATGGCGGCCCGCGGCTCCGGTGTCATCGTCAATGTCGGCTCGTGGATGTCGCGGGTCGGTGTGCCGTTCGCGGCCATGTACACCGCCACCAAGGCCGCGCTCGAGCAGATGACCCGGACCTGGGCGGCCGAGTTCGGGCCGCGGGGCGTTCGGGTCAACACGGTCGCTCCGGGCGTCACCCTGACGCCGGGCAACGAGGCCTTCCGGGAGATCCTCGACCGGCAGACCGCCGGAACGCCGGCCGGCGTTGTCGTACGCCCCCAGCACATCGCCGACGGCGTGGTGTTTCTCGCTTCCGACGCGGCGTCGATGATTCACGGCACCACGCTCGACGTCGACGGCGGCATCGTGACGACCCGGCTGGGCTAACGGTCGATGCGCAGCACCAGTTGCGGGCTCACCGCAGGGCTCCCTTCTGGACCTTGCCCATGGCGTTGCGCGGCAGCGCGTCGAGCAGCCGCACGGTCCGCGGCCGTTTGTGGGCGGCCAGGCAGTCGGCGACCCAGGCGATCAGGTCGCGCTCGGTGGCGCCTTCGGCCACGACGTACGCGGTGATCTGCTCGCCCAGGTCCGGGTGCGGGGTCCCGACGACGGCGGCCTCGCGGACCGCGGGGTGCAGGAGCAACGCGTCCTCGACCTCACCCGCGCCGACCCGGTAGCCGCCGGTCTTGATCAGGTCGGTCGAGGCGCGGCCGACGATGCGGTGCCAGCCGTCGGCGCCGATCGTGGCGACGTCGCCGGTGGCGAACCAGCCCTCGGGCCGGTCCTGGCCCAGGTAGCCGTCGAACAGGGTGGACCCGCGCACCTGCAGGTGGCCGATCGTGTCCGGCTCGTCCAGCGGGTCGCCGGCGTCGCCGACCAGGCGCGTCTCGACGCCGGGGACCGGGCGGCCGACCTGGCCCGGGCGGCGCTCGCCGTCGGCCCGGGCGCTCACCGTGATCAGGGTTTCGGTCATGCCGTAGCGCTCGACCGGGGCCTGGCCGGTCAGCTCGCGCAGCGAGTCGAAGACGGGGGCGGGCAGCGGCGCGCTGCCGGAGACGAGCAGGCGAGCCGGGCGCAGGGCGCGGGCCTCGGCCGGGGCGGCGCACACCCGCGACCAGACGGTGGGGACGCCGAAATACATCGTGCCGGGCGTGGCCGCGTACGCCTGCGGGGTGGGTTTGCCGGTGTGCGCGAGCCGCGAGCCGATCCGCAAGGGGCCGAGCACACCCAGCACCAAGCCGTGCACATGGAACAGCGGCAAGCCGTGCACAAGAGTGTCGTCGGGGGTCCACTGCCAGACCTGGGCCAGCGCGTCGAGGTCGGCGGCCAGCGCCCGGCGCGAGATGACGGCGCCCTTGGGCGGGCCGGTGGTGCCGCTCGTGTAGAGGATCAGGGCCGGCGCGCCGGGGTCGGGCTCGCCGGGCACACCGCGGTCGGGTCCGGCGACCCGCGCGTCGATCAGCTCGGCGCCCGAGTCGGCCAGGATGTGGGCTCGCTCCAGCTCGCCGGCGTCGGGTGGCACCGGTACGACGGGCACGCCGGCCAGCAACGCCCCGGTGATCACGACGATCGTGTCGAGGGTGGGCGTGGCCCGCACGGCCACCATGCGGCGCCCGGCGATCCCGGCGGCCACGGCCGACGCCCGTTCGAGCAGCTGGTGCCGCGACAGGCTCGAATCCGGGTCGCGTACGGCATCGGTCTGCTCGGCGGCGTCGTGCAGGGCTCCCAGCAGTCGGGTCACCGGGCCTCCTCCAGCCGGGTGACGAGCGGGGCGAGCAGGTCGTTGAGCTCGCGCACGAGCACGGCGACCGTGCGCTCGGCCAGATCGGGCAGCTCCGGACCGGCGTCCTCAGGGATCTTGGGCAGTCCGGCCAGCGGCAGCGGCGCCTCGGCGGTCAGGGTGGAGCGCAGGTGCGGGATGCGGCTGAGCTCCTCGGCCGAGGGCGTGAGGAACTGGCCGAACGTCTCGGGCCAGCCGCGCCAGCCGCGGTCCCGGGTCCAGTCGCGGGAGGCGGTCAGCTCGCCCGGCCAGGGCGCGACGAGATCAACGGCGACGGTGAGCGACCCGTCCCAGGTGTTGCGGCGGCACTCGGCTCGCAAAACGCGGCGGTGAAGTCGTACGAATCCCGGGTCGAGATGCGGGGCGGTGGCCAGCCGCCAGGCCACGCAGGCGAAGTTGACCGGGGAGATGTCGCCCCAGCAGTCGTCGAACTCTTTGGCGTGCACCCACACGTGTTCGGCGAAACGGCTGCGCCCGACGCCCGCGTTCTCCCGGTCGTAATGATCGTCGATCCAGGCAACGGTGAGCGCGGGCATCCGCCCACCCTACGGTTGTGGACGGAGGCCGTCGAAGACGATGGTGAGGACGCGGGCTCGCAGGGCGGCGCCCTCGGCGTCCAGTTCGGGGACTCGGGAGACGGCGAGCATGAGGGCGACCAGCTCGGCGACGGTCACGTCGGGGCGGATCGCACCCTGTTCCTGGGCCCGGGACAGCAGGGAGCCCAGCGCGCGCGGCAGCTGTTCGCGGGCCGGGGTGAGGGCGTCGCGCAGGTTGGTCGCGGCGAAGGCGTCGGCCCAGGCCTGTTTGCCCGCGGCCACCTCGGCCACCCGGCTCAGGAAGATCCAGATGGCCTGGCCCGCGTCGTCGGCCTCGACCAGTTGGTCGGCTTCCTCGCCGAAGCGTCTCAGGCGCTCGCGGAAGACCGCCTCGATGAGGGCGGCCTTGGTCGGGAAGTGCCGGAAGACGGTGCCGATGCCGACGCCGGCCGCGCGGGCGACCGCTTCCGTGGAGACCGCCGTGCCTCGCGCCACGAACACTTGCTCGGCCGCGGCCAGCACGCGGGACCGATTACGCAACGCATCAGCACGCGGCGCGCGTGCGGTCATGATTCACACTCCTGTCCGGTATGTCACTTTGAGAGCCGCTTGACCGTTCATCAGCCTAGCGTCCCCTTTGTAACGGAGTGATCACTCCACTTTAGACATTCGGGGTTGACGAAGAGTCTCTCCCGCGCGGCCCACCGGGGGCCTCCCCCACCAGTCCATTCCGCGCCGGCCCGCCGGCCGATCCCGCCGTCCACTCTTGTCGATGGCTGAACGCGGTCACCCCAGGTGACGGCGATCCGACCGCCATGGGAATCAGCCGAACTCTCCGCGCCACGCTCGGTGCGATGCCAGGCGACTCCGCTTAAGCATCCTAGGAGGCTAGGTTCAAAGGTGCGCAGCGGTATCGGAGAGTGTGGTTAACGAAACAAAGCGAGCGCCCGGCCACCAGAAGGCGGCCGGGCGCTCGGGGACCCGTTCAGGCTTACTTGAGCAGGCGCTCGTCCGCATCGAGGGACTTCGGCAGCGCGATGGTGATCCACTCGTTGTTGTCGGCCGCGGTGGCGCTGCGGCCGGTCGAGAACGGGAAGTTGTTGTCGTTGAGGACGGCGATCGTGCGGTCGTCCAGGATCACGACGTCCTCGATGGTCTGGAACGGGAACGTGAAGGTCGGGCCGAAGCCGCCGACCCGGCGCGGGTTGGCCACGTTCATCAGGTCGACCAGCAGCGTCTTGTCCAGCCGGTCGCCGCGCCGGGTGGCCAGGTAGATCTTCTTGACCACGGCCGTCGCGCCCTGGCCGTTGTCGCGCTCGATGATCAGGAAACGGTTCCGGTCGACGGCGATCGCGTCACCGATGGCGAAGTCCGGGTTGTCGAGCTGGTAGGTCCAGCGCTTCCCGGTGTATTTCTTGGCCCGCAGGTCGAACTCGTTGAGCCGCAGCGCGCCGGCCGGGTCCCCGGTGATCGAGCCCTCGAGCAGCGCGTACAGGTAGCGGCCGTCGGGCGACTGGGCCAGGCCCTCGAAGCCCTTGCTGCTGCGGGCGGTCGCCGTGGCGCCGGTGCGGGCGGCGGTCTCGGGCGCGGTCACGCCGTCGAGCGCGACCGGGGCGTCGAGCAGCCGGCCCGCGCGGTCGAAGTGCAGCAGGTACGGGCCGAACTCGTCACCGATCCAGAACGAGCCGTCGGGCCGCTTCTGGATCGACTCGGGGTCGAAGTCGGCGCCCGTCAGCACCCGGTCCGGGCGGGTCAGGGCCCACGGGATCAGCTTGTCCGGGTCGGTCAGGTTGACGCCGCCGAGCACGTCGACCTGTCCGGTGCGGAAGACCGGGGCCAGCCGCTGCACGCGCAGCAGGAAGTCGCCCGAGTTGGCCTGGTTGCCGTAGCCGTTGTCGGAGAGCACGTCGAAGGTGCCGTCCCCGTTGTCGGCGATCCCCGAGAAGCCCTGGATCGGCTGGTCCGCGAAGGGCGCGGTGAAGCCGTTGAGGTTGCCGGTGACCAGCGCGCCGGACTGCTCGCTGCCCGGGACGAAGGTGCCGGCGGGCAGCGCGGCCCAGCCGGTGAGCGTGGGCTTGGAGACCTGGTGGCCGGCCGCGTACGAGGCGGTGCCGGCCAGCGACAGGGTGAGGGCCAGGACACCGGTCCCGGCCACGAGGTTGCGGACGATCTTTCGCATGGCCGGAGGCTACGAAGCCCGGGTTAATCGGGATCGACCAATGGCTGACCGGACCGCGCGCAGCAGATCAAGCGCGAGTGGCGGCCAGCGCCTCGACGCCGCCGCCGACACCCGCCGCGGCCACCGCCGCGATCACCGTGACCGCCCGCAGCGCGTGGTAGCCGCCCCGGCCCAGGGTGGCCGCCTTGATGTTGCGGGCGACCGCGCGGGGCAGGGTACGGCGCAGGTAGTCCTGCTCGGCGCCGAGCTTCTGGTCGCGCGGCAGCAGACCGGCCATCTGCACCTTGCCCCGGCCCTCGGCGAAGCAGCGGCGCAGGAAGAACCGGAACGTCGACCGGTCGAGCGGCACGTCGTGCTCGATGACCGAGTCCGGCACGTACATCCAGTGGCCACCGGTCTCGGCGCTGATCCGCAGGCAGAGCTCGGTGTCCTCGGGCCGGTTCTGGTCGCCCAGCTTGCCGAAGCCGACCCGGAAACCGCCCACCCGCTCGAACGCCTCCCGGCGGATCATCATGCTGGCCGACCAGACATTGCGGATCTCGGCGATCGAGGTCGGCATTCCCGCGTACGACACCCCGACCGTCCAGAGCAGCTCGTCCGGCAGCCACGACGGGCGGTGGTCGGCCCAGGCCGGCACGATCAGTCCACCCGCGCCGACCACGGCCGGGTCGCTGAACGGCGCGGCCAGGTGACCGAGCCAGGTCGGGTGGGCCACGGTGTCGTCGTCGAGGAAGGCGATCAGCTCGGAGCGGGCGTGGAAGGCGCCGGTGTTGCGGTTGCCCGAGGCGCCCTGAGCCGACTCGTTCTCAAGCACGGTGACGCCGGCGAACTCGCCCTTGGCCCGCTCGAACAGCTCCGGGTTGTGATCGACCACGACGATGATTTCGACCGGCGTCACCAGCTGGGCCTGGGCGGAGGCGACCGTACGACACAGTGAGGCCCACCGGCGCTCGCTGTGCGTAGGGATGACGACGCTGACGTCGATACTGTCGGCCATGGCGGAACGCTCCTGAAGGCGTGGCGAAGCGAAGTTGATCAACCTGCGGTCGGGACCATACACAGCGAATCTATGATTCACATAAGAATCTGATCGACAGTCCCGACGCCATTGTTTCCACCACAAAAACGTACCCGGCAATGCCGGTTGTTGCGACGCCACCGCCGAAAACGGACGTTCCGTGCGCGGCCGGAACAATGACCGTTTTAGCAGCTCAGATGAGGTGCTTGGGTGCGCCGCGAAGTCGATTCGGACCCAGCGGGGTCCTTCCGTTCATTTCCCGGAAACCGAGAGCCGCCATTCGGCCGCCGAAGATCATCCGTTCACCTGACTCCGATCCGGGCGACGATCTGGTCGAAGACCCGGGCCCGCGGAAAAGGGCGCGAAATGGCGCGCTGCGCTTTGTCGCACGAATCACTGCCCGCAAGGTGAGCGGAGGCACGCAGAGCGACCGCCACACCCGGCGACAGGGGCTGGGTCAGCGCCAGAAGACGGCGACCGCGGCGTTGACGACGGTCAGCGTGATGATGCCGATGAAGTGCCCCTTGTTCACGGCCTCGCGCTTGCGCGGAATGAAGACCATGATGAAGATCAGGATCGCGATCAGCAGCTTGACGCCCAGCTTGACCGGGCTGGGCTCGTCATCCCCGCCACCCCGCAGCGGCGCGGCCAGGGCCAGCCCCGACAGCAGCTGGATCACCGAGCCCCACAGCACGGCCGGATTGATCCGGATCTTGCCGCTGAGCAGCTGGGCGACCGCCCCGCCGAGCAGCAGCGCGAACCCGATGAGGTGGACGAAGAGCAGGATCAGCCGGAGTGCTTCCACCCCCGGAAGCTTGCCAAACCCCCCGCCCCGCCGATCACTCGGGGCCCGTGGTCACCGGCAGCGTGAACAGCCCGCGCAGCAGCAGCCCGGGCCGCCAGGTCAGCTCGGACGCGGGTCCGGCCAGCCGCAGTCCGGGAAAGCGCTCGATCAGGGCCCCGAACGCGATCTGGGCCTCCAGCCGGGCCAGCGGGGCGCCCAGGCAGTAGTGGATGCCGTGCCCGAAGGCCAGGTGCGGATTCTGCGGACGGTCGAGCCGCAACTCGTCGGGGTCGGGAAAGCGGGCCTCGTCGCGGTTCGCCGACAACAAACCGATCACCACCGGGGCGTACGCGGGAAGGTTTTGACCGCCGATGGTCACGGGCTCACTGGTGATGCGGAAGGTCGCCGTCTCGACCGGGGATTCGTACCGCAGGAATTCCTCGATCGCGGTCGGCAGCAGGCCCGGGTCGGCGCGCAGCCGCTCCCAGCGGTCGCGCTCGGTGAGCAGCAGGGCGGCGCCGTTGCCGATCAGGTTGACCGTGGTCTCGTGGCCGGCGATGAGCAGCAGGAAGACCATCGAGATGAGCTCGTCCTCGTCGAGCCGGTCCTCGCTGTCGCGCACCTCGATCAGGCCGGAGAGCAGGTCGTCGCCCGGGTCGGATCGGCGCGCGGCGAGCAGACCGCGGATGTAGGCGACCATGGCCTGGGCCGCCCCGGGGAAATCGGCCTGGTAGGCGACGCCGCCGACGATGATATTGGACCAGCGGCGGAACGAGTCGCGGTCCTCGGCCGGGATGCCGAGCAGCTCGCAGATCACCTGGATGGGCAGCGGGAACGCGAACGCGTCGATCAGGTCGAACGGGCCGGACTGCTCGGCCATGAAGTCGAGCAGCGACGAGGTGATCTCGGCGATGCGCGGGCGCAGGGCCTCGATGCGGCGGGCCGTGAACGCGGCCGAGACCAGGCGGCGCAGGCGGGTGTGGTCGGGCGGGTCGACGGCCAGCATGTGGCGGGACAGGGCGCGCTCGATGGTGTCCGACGGATGCCCCTTGTTGCGGCCCTGCTTGGAGAACCGAGGGTCGGTCAGCGCCTGCCGGGCGTCGTCGTAGCGGGTGATCAGCC
Organism: Paractinoplanes aksuensis; assembly: GCF_024137025.1. Classification (GTDB taxonomy): domain Bacteria; phylum Actinomycetota; class Actinomycetes; order Mycobacteriales; family Micromonosporaceae; genus Actinoplanes; species Actinoplanes aksuensis. The sequence goes on along the minus strand of NZ_JAMYJR010000013.1, from coordinate 420,565 downwards.
AGACGACGGCCCCGCTGGCCAGCTGGACCTCGCGGACCGGGCCCTCGCGTCGCCACTGCGCGTAGAACGGATGCGGATCGGCGTGGAACTCGCGGCCGGCCAGATTATCCATGACTGCTTCTCCCCCCGTCATTCGCGGACATCTATGACAGTACGTCCGTCGACGCCGTGCCACGCGAGCAGTTCCTCCGCCTCGGCGACCACCGGATCGACGTCGACCGGGTGGAACAGGAGCACCCGCAGGGTGTCGCCGGTCAGCGTCCACCTGCCGGCCACCCGCCCGTCGACCAGCAGGAACCGGGCACCCTCGACGCTGTGCCCGCGGTACGCGTGGTCGATGACCCGGCTGCGGTCGTCGAACCCGAGCACCACGTTGTCGAAGGCGGGCAGGAAACGCGGCGGCACCGGCTGATCCGGATCGGGCAGCGGCCCGTCGAGCACGTCGAGCAGCTCGCGACCCCGCTGGTCGCGGAAGCTGCGCAGTTGTGGGCGCAGCCGTTTGATCGACTCGCGCAGGCCGCTCAGCCCCGACCAGGCCCGGATGTCGGCCGACGCGGCCGGCCCGAATGCCCGCAGGTAACGCAGCACAAGGTCGTCGGCGGTGCCGGCCGGTGGCACCGGCCGGCCCAGCCAGGCCTCGATCGTCGTGTTGCGGGCCGGCGCCGACTTGCCCCAGACGCCCCGGGGTGGCACCTGCACCAGCGGCACGTACGAGCTGAGCGCGTCCCCGAGCACGCGGGCCGGCACCTCGGGCCACCGCTCACCGACGGCTCGGCCCACTTCGGACAGCAAGCTCGGCGTACGCGCGAAATGCGGCAACCCGGCCGCGGCCAACTCGCCCAGATCGACCCCTTCGAGGTCGCGGCGCAGCACGGCCCGCACCCGCGCCTCGAGCATCGGCTGGTGCAGTTCGCGCAGCTCGAGACAGTCCTCGGCCGTGACCAGGTGGATCGTGCGCCGCATCAGCAGCGTGCGCACGACCTGGCGGCTCTCGAGCAACTCGACCAGTTCGGCCGGCTCGAACCCGTCGAGCCGGCTCCACAGGCCGACGTACGGCTCGTGCGGTTCCTGCGCCTGCAGACCGATCAGGTGCCGCACCGCGTCGACCGCCGGCCCGGTGTGCCGGCGGTCGAGCATCTGGCGGGCGAGCAGGGCCCGGTTGAGCGCGCGATTGTCGAGCACCGTCGTCATGCGACGACGTTATTTCATGCGGCGGCCTCGCGGATGAGGTCGACCAGCGCGGCCGCCTCGGGAATCGCCACCGTGTGCGAGCCGCCGGCCAGTTCGACCGTGCGGCGCGAGCCGGCCCGCTCGGCCATGAAGCGGTGCGAAGCGACCGGGATGTTGAGGTCCTGGTCGCCGAACAGGAACCAGGACGGGACCGACTTCCAGGCCGCCTCGCCCGGGGACGCCTCGCCCAGCGCGCCCTCGGTGATCGGGCGCTGGGTGACGGCCCAGACGGCGGCGTCGGCGGGCGACGAGTCGGCGGCGAACTGGTGGTGGTAGACGTCCTGCTTGATGTACATGTCGGTGCTGCCGTCGGGCAGCTTGACCGGGTTGAGCGTCTCGCCGAGCGTGCTGCCCGGGAACTTGCCGGCCAGGTCGCCCGCGCTCTCGCCCTGGTCGGGGGCGAACGCGCCCACGTAGACCAGCGACTTGACGTTGGGTACGCCGGTGGCGGCGTTGGTGATGAGCATGCCGCCGTACGAGTGGCCGACCAGCACGACGTCGCCCTGGATCGAGCCGAGCGTGGCCCGCAGATAGTCGGAGTCGTACTTGACGCCACGCAGCGGGTTGCCCACGGCCACCGCCGGGTAGCCGTCCGCCAGCAGCAGTTTGATCACGCCGTCCCAGCTGGCCGACTCGGCGAACGCGCCGTGCACGAGGACGATGGTCGGTTTCATGTGCTCCCCCAGGTTTTTACGAGTGGATCGCCTTCACCTTGCCGTCTCCCATCCTCGTACGGGATCTGTAGAACGACTGGTTCTCTGCTCTGTGACGGTCATGACTTCACGGACAGGACGTGGACGCCCCAGGCCGGCAGGCCGACGACCAGGCCGCCGTTGTCCAGGTCGGCGCCGTCGCGGTCGAACACGCGGCCGTCGAGCAGATCGGTCAGGCGCCACTGCTTCCCGGTGGACGACCACGGCAGCCGTACGCGGGTCCAGACCTGCTCGTCGCTGAAGTTGATCACGATCAGGTGGCGCGAGCCGGCGCCCTGCCAGGTCCAGGCGAGCACGTCGGAGGTGTCGAGCAGCTGCCACTGGCCCGCGTCCTTGAACACGACCAGGCGGTCGTAGAAGTCGCGCAGCCCCTCGTCGACCGGCTCGTCGGGGAAGCGGCCCAGGAAGACCGGCAGCTTGACCCGGCGGCCCTCGAACTGGCCGTCGTGCCACAGCGTCGAGCCGGGCAGGGTGGCGATGGCGACCGCGGCGGCCCGTCCCCGCGGGCCGGGCAGGGCGGTGGCGGCACGCGGCTCGTCGTGGTTCTCGATGAACCGCAGCAGCTTGTTCTGGTAGTCGAGCCCGGCCGTCAGGTGGCCGCGGACGGCGGCGGCGTCCTCGTGGGCCAGCCGGTCGTACAGGCGCTTGTCGTAGCAGAGATCAAAGCCCTGCTGCTGCAGCGCGAACTCGGTGTCCCAGTAGGCCTCGGCGATGAGCAGGAAGTCGTCCGGCAGCTGCGCGAGGATCGAGGGCCAGAACTCCTCGGCCGGGCGCTCGCCGGCCCGGTCGCCCCACGTGCCGGCGAAGATGTCGTTGAAGACCAGCATGGCCATGTCGACCCGGACGCCGTCGCACTGCTCGGCGATCCGGCGCAGCGCGTCCCGGGTCGCCGCGCGCAGGCCGGGGTGGAAGGCGTTGAGCTGGGCGACGTCGGGCCAGGGCGGGAAGTACGGGTCCTTGCCGCGGGCGATGACGCGGTCACCGGCGGCGAACCAGCGGCCGGGGTCGTCGGCCAGGTCGCGGGGCGTGCCGTTGATGAACCAGTCGGGGTGCTCGGTGATCGCCGGGTGGTCGGGGGCGACATGGTTGGGCACGTAATCGAGGATCAATTTGAGTCCTCGGCTTTTCAGTTGGGCTCGTGCTTCTCTCAGCGCGCCGGGGCCCCCGAGGTTTTGGTCGACCACATAATTGCGTACGCAATAAGGCGAGCCGACAATGTCCGCCGGGGACAAATCGGGCAGTGCGGCGTGGAAATCCTTTTGCAGGCCGGCGTTGCCCGCGGCAATGGCCAGGCCGGCCGGGCTGCGTTCCCAGACGCCCATCAGCCAGACCGCGTCGAATCCGATCAGCTCGTCCCACACCTCGCCCGGCACGTCGGCCAGCGATTCCTGACCGAGTTCGGCGAGCCAGGGCCATGTGTTGATCTCGTAGATCGCCGTCATGCGCTGTCTCTTTCTCGTTGGCCGTAGGCCGCGACCGCGTCGTCGAGGGAGGGGTAGAAATGCGCGGGGTCGATGGTGCGGGTCAGCTCGTACCGGTCGATCTTCTCTTTGACCGGGTGCTTGAGTTCGGCGAACACGAGCGAGATGCCTTTTGCGTTGAGCTCCTCGTCCAGTTCCTCGAGCATGTCGGCCGCGGTGGTGTCGACGTCGGTGATGGGCTCGGCCGCGATGACGATCCATTTCGGCCCGGCCTGGGCGAGGCGTCGGATCTCCTCGCGGAAGGTGCGCGCGTTGGCGAAAATGAGCGGCGCGTCGAACCGGAAAATCACCAGGCCGCCGATGTGGGCGCCGTCCGGGTATTGCGCTACGTCGTGGTAGCCGTCGACGCCGGCCGGCTTGGCCAGCACCGTGCGGTACGGCCACCAGGCCCGGCGGAACACGTTGAGCACCGACAACGCGACCGCGACGGCGATGCCCGGCAACACGCCCAGCACGGCGACGCCGAAGAACGCGGCCGTGGCCAGCGCGAACTCGATGCGGCGCTGTTTCCAGAGCCGCACCATGCCGGGAATGTCGAGCAGTCCGATGGAGGCGGCGATGACCACCGCGGCCAGCATCGGCTGCGGCATGTCCTTGAGCAATCCCGGCACCAGCACGAGCATCAGCGTGATGGCGACCGCGCCGACCAGCCCGGTGACCTGGGTCTTGGCCCCCGACGCGGCCGCCACCGCCGTCCGCGACCCGCTGGTGCTGACCGGGAACCCCTGGAACAGCCCCGCGGCCAGATTGGCGGCCCCGATGCCGGCCATTTCCTGATTGCCACGCACCTCTTGCCCCGCCCGCGCGGCAAATGTCGAGGCGGTGGAAATGGTGTCGGTGACCGAGACCAGCGTGATGCCGACCGCCGCCGCGGCGAGCATGCCCAATTCGCCGAGGGTCACGATCGGAATGGTGAACGGTGGGAACCCCTGCGGCAGCGGCCCCACCACGTCGACGTCGTCCAGGCTGAGCAGAGTGACGGCCCCGATGGCCCCGACCACGGCGACCAGAATGCCCGGCACCTTGGGCAGGAATCTCTGCAGCACCAGAATGACGGCCAGTCCCCCGCCCCCGATGGCCAGGGCGGCGGGAACGGTGTCGCCCAGCCCGGTGACGAAGCCCTTGACGTCGGCGAAAAGGCCCTCGCCCTCGACCGAGAAGCCGAACAGTTTGGGCAGCTGCCCGATGAAAATGGTGACGGCCAGCCCGTTGATGTAGCCCAACTGGGTCGGATGTGACAACAAATCGGCCACGAACCCCAGCTTGGCCACGGCCGCGACCGTCATGAACAGCCCCACCAGAAGCGCCAGCACCGAGGCGAGGGCGACCGCCTTGCCGGGGTCCCCGTCGGCCAGCACGATCGGCACGACGACGGCCGCGATCATCGGGCCGAGCGCGGAGTCGGGCCCCAGCACGAGCACCTTCGAGGGCCCGAAGATCGCGTACGCGACCAGGCACAGGATCGACGTGTAGAGCCCCGTGATGGCGGGCAGCCCGGCCAGCTCGGCGTACGCCATGCCCTGCGGCACGAGCAGGGTCGTGAGCACCAGCCCGGCCATGACGTCCTTGGGCAGCCACCGAGCCTCATAGCTCGCCGCAGCCTGCACCCCAGGAACCCACTCCGAGCCACGCACGCTGTCACGGTAGTGGCTCAGGGACCCGTACGCCTGTCCGCGTCCACAGGTTGCCGAGTCTTCCCGTTGGCCGGACTACTACAGTCGCACCATGGACCAGCAACGGGCCGTCGTTCGGCTTCCTTATGTGACAGGCGGACCTATCAAGGTCGGTACGGTATTGAAACAGGAAGACGACCTGTACACCGTCAAATGGGACGACACGGGCGCTGAGCAGGAGGTGCACCTCGGCGACTACGAGACCGTGACCGTGCGGGAGTCCGTCCAGTTCCAGTCGCTGACCGACCCGGACGGGCTGCGCGCCGCGTTCGAGCAGGACCCGGCGACCGTGGTCGTGCGGGCCCTGCAAGAGACGCCCGAGCCCCTGACCGGCAAGGAACTGAAGGCGGCGATGACCGGCTTCGGCATTCCCGACGAGCGCTACCGGGGGGCCTGGACGGCCATCCGCAAGCAGCTCATGACCGATCCGCGGGTGGTCGTGGCGGGCACCGGCGCCGGTACCACGTTCGGGGGCGCCCCGGCCGCCTGAGCCCTAATCCCAGGTCAGCACCCACCACTGCCAGTCCGGTGGGGCGGGCGCCCAGGACGGGTCGGGGCGCCAGCCCACCGGCGGGGTCCATCCTTCGGGTGGACTCGGCCAGCCGGGTGGGACCACGAAGCGTACGCCGGTGGGTGCGGCCGGTATCGGCTCGTGCTCGTGCTGCTCGGCCGGCGCGGGCGCGGGGGCCAGCCAGCTCTCGGGCAGTTCGTGGGCCCGGGCTGCGTACAGGACGACCTCGGCCTTGATCCGGTTGCCCTTGACGATCGCCCGGGCCGCGGCCGTGTCGCCCTGCTCGGCCAGGTGGTGCAGGGCGGGCAGCAGCTCGCCGCTCATCCTCGGCGTGAGCTGGCCGACCCGGGCCCCCTCCAGGCGTACCTCGATCACGGTCCTGGACGTGCGGGCGCCCTGCTCGACGAGTTCGTGCAGGGTGACGTGGACCCAGCACTCGCCCTCGGGACGCAGGAACGGCGTCAGGTCGGCCAGGTGTTTCTCCTCGCCGGTGACCTGGATGGCGTTACCGGTGGGCAGCAGCCGGTGCCGGGCGCTCGGCGGCAGGTTCCGGCGTGAGTCCTTCGTACGGCCCGTGAAACCGATCATCCGAGATTACTCAACGCACAGCATCAATATCTTCGGCCGCGCGTCGCAGCATGGTGACCGCCAGATCCGCCAGTTCCGCGCCGCTCGGATAGCCGTCGACGAGGACATGCCGGGCCGTGGCCCAGCCGGCCGTCGCCCGCAGGCCGGGGCGCAAGGATTCGTGCGAGAGGAACCGTCGCAGGTCTTTGCCGGCCTGGTCGTCGCGGCCCGAGGAGAGCCGGCCCGCCCGTTCGGCCACGTCCTTGAAGTTCCGCGGTACGACGATCAGGTTGTCGCCCGGGGGGAACGTGACCTCGTCGAAGTCGACGCCGTCGAACTCGGGGTATTTCGCCTCGTCGGACTGGAACGTGACCCGCCGCAGCACCGCGCTGTCGTGGGCCCGCCCCAGGAAACGCGTTTCGATCAGCGCGCCGGTGAATACCGAGTCCTCGATGGTGCAGCCGGCGAACTCGGCCTTGGGCAGGGCCGGGAAGGTGCAGCCCGCGAAGTGGGTGCGCTCGGCCGAGAACTTCTTCATCTTGGCGCCGGTCAGGTCGACCGACTGCCACGTGGTGCGGGCCAGAATCGCTTCCTGCAGCGTCGCCCGCACCATCGTGGATTCGGCGATGGATCCGTCGGTGAACACCGCCCGGGTCAGATCGGCCCCGTCGAAACGGCAATCACGGAAATTGACGTCCTCGAGGTGGGCGCGGGCCAATGTGGCGTACTGGAGATCCACGCCGGCGATCGTGGGCGCCTGCGAGTCCAGGCCGCCGGCCGGGAAGCCCCGCAGGTCGAGCCGGCCCTCCACCGTGGAGAGCTCGAGGTCGAGCAGGGAGCTGCCGTCGGCCAGCCGCCGGAGAATCTCGGTGCGGAGATTTCCCGTACGCCAGCGGTCGATCAGCTCCCTGCGCGCCATGTCTTGACCCCTATCGAGTGGGCAGATAAATGCCCCGGCCGAACAACTTGGTGTATTTGCTGTGCGACTTCCAGCCACTGTCGGTGGTCATGTCCCACCATACGTTCCGGGTCGGATCGTGGAAGTCCGGACATTCCTCGAAGAGGCTGCAGATGTGCAGGATCTTGTTCAGCTTCGGGTCCTGTTCCACCCTTCGCTTGACGTGCTCGTCGATCACTGCCCCACGGTGCATCTCATAGGCCGACGAACCTCTCTCGCGGCCCCTCTTGGCGATAGCGCCCCACACCGCGCCCTGCCGGCCCGGGCTCAGGCCGATCAGACCGTTCTCGAAGTCGTTGACGACCGCGTCGACGTGCTCCTGCAGGCGTTCCGTGATGGCCTGGGTCGTCATGCAGTTGTGCACGAGGACCTGGTTGTGGCCGGCCTTCACGTAGTACGTGTGCGTGTTGTCGACGGTGAGGTTGTAGACCTCGGTCTTGGCCTTGTAGTCGCGCGTGGCCTTGACCGCGACCGTACGCCCGCCGGTGTCCCGCAGCTTGTCGCCGGGCTCGAGGTCGTCGGCGATGATCCAGCCCCGGCCGGGACTGTAGAACTTGTGGCCGGCGGTAGCGGTGATCGTGGCGCCGGCCACGGTCAGTTCGACCAGGCTCTTGTCCCCGCTGCCGGTGATCGACGCGACGACCTGCTGGGGCTCGCTGAGGCCGGTGGCCGCGTCGGTGGCCTTCACCGTGTCGCCGGGCTCGACCTTTTCGATCGGCTTGCTGGTGCCGTCGGCCATCAGCACGAGCGTGCCGGCCAGGAACGAGTTGGACAGTCGCTTGCTCGCGCCCTTGGCGACCTTGCAACTTTCCTCGGTCGCCGACTTGGCCTTGTTCCGGACTTTGTTGACGGCGTTCTTGGCCGTGGCCTTGGCCTTGCCGCCGATGTCCTTGGCCGCCTTGACCGTGTTCTCGACCTGTTTCGCGGCACCGGACTTCACCGCCGTCACCGGCGCGTCGACCAACTTCTTGATCCGCTGCGGGATCGAGGTCAGCGCGTTCCGGGCCGCCTTCAGATTGCCGTACGCGTCGATGAGGCGCCGCCCCACGCCGACGGCCTTGATGGCGACCTTGGCGGCCTTGAACATCTTGCCCCACGGCACCGCCTGCAACGCGGTCGAGATGCAGGCGACGATGTCACCCTCGGTGATGCAGGCCTTGGCGTCGTTGAAGCCGACCAGATCGAGGATGAGGTTGACGATCTCGTCGCCGATCTGCTTGACGAAGCCCTCGGCCTCGTCGACCAGCTTCTTCGCGTTGAGCCACTCCGGGTTGTCGACCTCGACCATCCCGCCGTCGGGCACGGTGGCGTCGGTGGTGGCGGCCCCCGCGTCCGCGTTGTTCATGCGGTGCTCGGCCGCGGTGACGCTGCCGTAGAACACGCCGCCGCTGTCCGGGTCCTCGCCGGTCGGGTCGGTCTGGACGGTCGGGCGGGCGTTCGTGTACGAGTACGACGACACCGCCGGGTCGGTCTTGGGCTGGGCCACCGGGTCGGTGGCGTCGAAGCGGCCGGTGCCCGGGTCGTAGTTGCGGGCGCCCATCGCGTACCGGCTGCCCTGGCCGGCGTCCTGGTAGGCGCCGGTGTACTGCAGCGGATTGACGGGCGCGTCGGCGGTCAGCTTCGAGCTCTCGGTGACCCCGAAGGCGTCGTAGTCGTACGACCATTGCGGGGTGCCGTCGGCCGACACCACGCCGGAGACGCCACCGAGCCAGTCGTGCAGGTACGAGTGCGCGGTCGCCCCGGCCATCAGACCGAGCGCCTGACCGCCCGGGTTGTAGAGATAGCTGCGCTGCTGGGTGGTGCCGCCGCCGGTCTGCGACTCCGCGGCCAGGATGGCGCGCGGGCCGGCGCTGTCCCACGACCACTTCTGCACGATCTGGTCGGCGCCGGTGCCGGTGACGGCCTGGATCCGGTTGCCGACCGCGTCGAACGTGTAGTTGGTGGTCTTGCCGTTGACGGTGGCCGAGGTCATCCGGTGGTCGAGCGAGTACGTGAATTTGTCCGACCCGGCCCGGGTCTGGTTGCCCTCCTCGTCGTACGCGAAGGTCCGCAGGTTGGCTCGCGAACCGGCCGTCGCCTCGATGATCAGCTGGTCGGCGGCGTCGTACGTGTACTTGGTGAGCGTGTTCTCGCCCGGTGCGGCCACCTTCTTGGTGGTGCGGTTGCCGACCAGGTCGTACGTGTAGTCGGTCCGGGAAGCGCTCGAGCCGGAGCAGGCCTGCGCCCCGAAGCACTCCGCGGTCAGCCGGTCGGCCTCGTCGTACGTGTAGGCCGTGGCCTCGGTGCTGGTCGGCTGGCCCGGCTCGCCCTTGGTCTCGGTGATCCGGGTCGGGTTGCCCACCTTGTCGAGCACCAGGTCGAAGGCGCTGAGCGTGGTGCCGCCCTTGGTCGCCTCGATGCCGGTCATCCGGCCGGCCCGGTCGTACTCGCGGTTCTCGACGACGCCGGTCGAGCTCGGGTAGGTGGTCCTGGTCAGGTTGTCGGCGACGTCGTACCCGAACTCGTAGCGCGCGCTCGTGCCGCCCTTGCTGCTGGTCAGCGCCGTGACGCGGTCGCCGTCGTCGTAGTCGGCGGCGATCTTCGTGCCGTCCGGGTAGCTGCGGTCGGTGATGCGGTCCTCGGCGTCGTACGTGTAGCCGAAGATCTCGTCGCCGCGGGCGACCTCGGTCAGCCGCTCGGTTTTGTCGTACGTATAGGACTGCACCCCGGTCGGGTCGGCCGCCGCGGTGAGCTTGTTCTTGGCGTCGTACCCGTACGTGTAGAGGGTGCCGTTCTCGCCGAGCTTCTTGCTGGTCAGCCGGCCCACGTTGTCGTACCCGTAGAAGATCGTGCCGTCCGGGTCGGGCCGGCTCGGCAGCAGCCGCGCGGTCCGCTCCTGCACCACCTGCGAGTTGGCGTCGTAGACGTACTCCCGCCGGCGACCCAGCCCGTCAGTCGTGGCCTCGGTGCGCCCGGCCCGGTCGTACTCGGTGAACTTCGAGCGCAGCAGCGGGTCGGTGCGCCGGACCTCCTGGCCGTTCGCGTTGTACTGGAAGGTCGTGGACAGGATCGTGGCGTCCGGCCCGGTGACCGAGGTCAGCCAGTCGTTGTCGTTGTAGCCGTACCTGGTCGTGTGGTTGTTGGCGTCGGTCACCGCGGTCACGCGGTCGTTGGCGTCGAACGACTGCTTGGTCAGGTTGCCCAGCGGGTCGGTCACCGAGACCTGGTTGCCGGCCTGGTCGTAGCCGTACTTCGTGGTGTAGTCGGCCGGGTCGGCGCCGGCGACGTTGCCCCGCGGATCGGTGATCTCGGTGGGCCGGCCGTCGTCGTCGTACTTCCAGGTGATGACGCCACCGGTCGGGGTGGTCTGCTTGGTCGGGTTGCCCACCTCGTCGTACTCGATGCCGGCATTGCCCCCGCCGCCCGGCGAGGAGCTTCCCGTACGCCGGTTGGCCCCGTCGAACGTGCTCGTCAGGGACTCGCCGTTCTCGTCGGTCATGCCGACGACGTTGCCGTTGTTGTCGTAGCGCACCGAGGTGCTGTTGCCGAGCTGGTCGACCTGCTCGTTCGGCCGGTCCAGCGAGTCGAACGCGGTGTCCACCTTGACCCGCGTCGCGTCCGAGCCGTAGGGCCGGTCGGCCTGCACCAGGTTGCCGTTGAAGTCGTAGTGGAACGTGCTGGTGAACAGCGCCTTCTGGGCCGCGTCGGCGTTGCCGATGGGCGCGACCTCGGTGGCCACCCGCCCGTTGGCGTCGTAGGTCCAGCTCGTGGTGAGCTCGAGCCCGCCCGGGTCGAGCGTCATCGACTTGCGCCGGCCGGCCGCGGTGTATTCCGTGGCGCTGACGTTGCCGACCGGGTCCTTGGTGAGGATCGGGCGACCGGCTTTGTCGTACGTGTGGTGGGTGTTGCCGGCCAGCGGGTCGGTCTCGACGGCGAGCTGGCCGAGCTCGTCGAAGGTCCAGCGGTACGGCAGCAGCTTGCCCGGCTTGCGCATCTCGACGATCTGGTTCTCGCCGTCGTACTCGTACCGGGTGCGGAACTTGTCCGGGTCGGCCCCCGACACTGTGCCGCGCGGGTCGACGACCGAACTCATCCGGCCCGTCTTGTCGTACGTCATAACGGTTTTACGCCCGGTCGGCATGCTCTCGGACGTCCGGTTGCCGTCGGCGTCGTACGTGTAGGTCGTGGTTTTGCCCCGAGGGTCGGTCCGCTTGACGACCTGGCCCTTGCTGTCGTACTCGTACTGGTAGCCGGTCTTCTGCTCCGGGTTGCGCTGACTGGTCAGCTCGTTGAACTCGTTGTACGTGTAGATCCACTTCTGCCCGCGACCATCGGTGTACTGGGTCTGGTTCCCGCGGTTGTCGAAGTCACTGGTCTGGGTGAAAGAGAAAGGCTCGGGCGCCGTACGGGTCCGCGGGTTGCCGTCCGCGTCGAACGCGGTCGACTCCTGGTTGCCCTTGGGGTCGACGACGAGGCTCTTCTGCAACTTGCCGTCATAACGCGTGTTGACCACGTCGTTGTTGGCGTTACGGCTGAACAGAAGCACGTTGTCGCGGTAGCCGTCGACCACCACGACCCCGTCCGGGTCGGTGGTGGTGGCCCGCTGCTGCCCGGCGTCCCAGGCGAAGGTGGTGACGCCGTTGAGCGCGTCGGTCTGCTTGGCGACGCGACCGGTGGCGTCGTACTCGTTGAGCAGTTGGCGGGTGCCCCGCGGGTCGTGCACGGTGGTCAGGCGCCCGGCGGCGTCGTAGCCGTAGGAGGTGACGCTGCGGCGGGCGTCCTGGGTCTTGAGCAGGCGACCGTCCTGGTAGTCGAACTGGGCGCTGCGCCCGTCGGGCATCGTCACCTTGGTGACCAGGCCCAGGTCGGTCCGGGTCTCGAACTTGACGACGCGGCCGCTCGGGTCGGTGACGCGGTCGAGGGCGCCGGTGCTCGTGTAGGTGAGCGTGACGCCGTCGCCGCGCGGGTTCTTGACGGAGACGAGCTTGCCGGACGCGTCGAAACTGAGGACTCGTCGGTCAGGCGGGGTCAGCTGCCAGCCGGTGTCAGTTTTGGCGAGCTTTGCGCGTACGCCGGCCGGGGCGCTGTAGGTGCCGTCCGCGCCACCGGTGTAGACGGCTTCGGCGCCGTCCTCGGCCCGCACCCGCGCGGCGCCGCCGTCGGCGGCTACGATGCGGACGTCGTACGAGGAACTCCAGCCCGGCCCGAAGAGGCCGCGCGCGGTGTTGCCGGAGGAGTAGTAGCGGGCCAGCCGGAACGGAATGCCGAAGCTCGGCATGGCGAAGTCCTGCTCGACCCGGGTGTACGTGCCGGTGCCGGTGTTGACCATCTGGCCGCGGAAGGCTTGAGCGCGGACTGTGGTGCCCAGGACGGTGGCGCAGCCGCAACCTACGGCCTGGCTGGCCGGGACTGAGGGTGGCGTCTCGACCCGCCGGGGCTTGGCCGGGGCGGACTCGGGGCTGCTCAGCTCGCCCTCGGCGGTGGCCACGGTGACGGTGACTGTGTAGGTGCGGGCGGGGTCGAGGACCCAGCCCTCGGCGGCGCCGAAGCTGCGGCAGTAGGTGGCTGGGAAGGAGCAGATGTTGAGGTCGGCCTGGGTGAGGTCGACTGAGCGCTGCTCGGTGGCCGACTCGACGTCGCGGACGGTGGCCCACCAGCGGTCGGTGGGACCGATGTCGGCGTTGAAATAGACGACCAGCGAGGTGTCGCCGAGCAGATAGCCCGGGCGGACGATGGGCTGGGTCGGTGGGGCCAGCTGCGCGTTGAGGCGCAGGGTTTTGACTGTGGCCTCACGCCGGTCGGCCTTGGCTGTGGTGGCGGCCTTCTGCGGCTTACCCGCGGCTTCGGTCGCCGGCGGGACGGGCTCGGCCGCCTGACCGGCCGGCAGACCGTGGTTCTTGGTGGCCTCAGGCGGCAGCCCGCGGTCGACCGGGCCCGCGCCTGGTGGGGCGGTGGGCGCCCTCTCCGCGACAGCGGCATTGGACGGTGACGGCACGGCCAGCATGGCCGCCGTGAGGATCGGGATGGCTAGATAGCACAGCCTGGAGCGCTGCGGCTTTCGCATGGCATTCCCCCGTGGATGCGATGGCAGTCCGCCCCACCCTTCCCCCATTGATAGATGTCAATCAATGGAACGAACGGTTCGGCCTGCTCCCCCGAACGCCCTAGGTAGGCGATGCATCGTTCACTCCGAAACCAGCTGGTCCAGGAGCACGGCGTCGCCCGCGGCACAGCCCGCAAGTCCCTCCAGCTACTACGCGAACGAGGCCTGGTCGTCACCGTCGTCGGCCGCGGCACTTTCGTCGCCCCCGCTGCCGAGTAGACGACCTGCCAGCCCCAGAAATCGCTCGTGCAAATCGAACGATCCCGTTGCGGAAAGATCATCGACCGCCTCGGCGAAAAAGAATCCGAGATAGACCAGCAATGAGGTGCGGTCATCCCGATATTCGGATCTCAGCGCAGCGCGTTTGACGTCACACGGCCACGGATGCCCGCAATCCCGGCACCTCCAGCCCGGCCGATCCGGCATATGCACAAGATCACTACCTGACCCGGCGTGCATTGAGCAACTCGGGCCGACTCGCTCCGGGACGCCGCACCGGCAACCGCAGGCTCCGCGAGAAGATCGCGACGGCGCTCTCCCTGCGCCAGCAGGGCCCCGCCGACTCACAGGCCAAGCAACGGCCGGTGGCGCTCGAGGTGACGTGCTCGTCAAGAACCGCCTGAGCCCTACTGAGCAGCCGGTCGGCTGAGATCGCGTAATACGTATCCCCCGTCATCCAACCTCACCTCCCTCTCATGGCGATTTCTCGCACTGCTGAAAGGACGGTACGATCGGCAAGTCGTGAGTGGAACAGACTGGCAGTACAGGTCAGAGACACACGGCAAAGCGATTCCGGGAGGACTTCTTGACGCGCAATTCGGCAACTCTGACTGACAGTCAGGGTTCGCGCGCGTCAGGGCTTATTTCGGGTTCCGTGCTGCGCCTGGCCCGACAATCGGCCGGGTTGACCCAGGAGAAACTCGCGGAAGTGCTGGAGGCTGACGTCACCACCATTCAGGGGTGGGAATCGGGTCGCCGGCCGCTCTCAGCCGTGAGCGCCGGCGACTTCCTTCGTTTGTGCAGCCGACTGTCGCGGCTGGGCGCTCCAGCCTCGACCGGGCTGCGCCTTCGTGAGGCGGTCGAGGCGGATCAGGTGCTCGCCACCGGCGTCACGGCCGGCGCGGCGTGGGTGAGCCCTGACAGCCATCCCCTGGCGGCCAGTGTCCACCGCTGGACGATCACGAATCTGATCCTCTGGCCGATCCTCAGCCGGACACCGCAGCATCTGCAGGAGTTCGTGCCACTCGTCGCACGACGTGGTCCCACACCCAGACATCCCGCACTCGGTGCCGAGGAACGCCAGCGGTTCCTCGACCACCTCCTGACGATCGCCGAGCGCGCCCGGCACAACGATGAAGCTCTTCTCCGCCGGCAAGCGGTCTACCTGCTGGGCTTCGACGGTCGGCCCGACACTGTCGGATGGCTCCGCCAAGAATGGGATCGGGCCGGACGCAAACGACCAGCCGATGGCAACATCGCGGAGCTGCTGGAGGCGCGCTCCGCCTCGGTCGCCTTGGCCGTGGCGGGAGACGGCACCCATCTGCACGACTTCGTCGCCCACATGACACATCAGTCCCAGCAGGTCGCCAACCTCAATTACTGGGCCTACTGGATCGGTGAGCTGAGCGCCGACCAGACCAACGACACATTCATGTTCGACACCGACACCCGCTCGTGGACCGGCATCCGGCTCCTCGATCACCTTCTGAAGCGACTCGACCCGGCCACTTCACACCTGCCGTTGAACCTGTCGACGCTGCACACCCTGATCGCTTCCCGGCCAACCCTGATCAACGACGCACCGGCCACGCGCGCGACGCTCACCGAGGTCCTCGATAGGCTCGCCTCCAGTGACACCCTGGGTCGCAGCGGACGAAACCAGCTCGCCGGCCTCCAGTACGCGGTGCGCATCGCCGACAGGTAGAGAGGGACCCCGTGGCAGAGGACGCTGAAGCCTTGGCCGGATTCGGCTACGAACTCGGCCTGCTCAAGCGCATCCGCCGCTCCGGCTGGTGGCATATCGGCGTCCGCGACCCCGAATCGGTCGCCGAGCACACCATGCGCGCCGCCCAGTTGGCCGCGCTGATCGCAGCCGAAGAGGGCGCCGATCCCGCCCGAGCCGCCTTTCTCGCCCTGTGGCACGACACCCAAGAGACCAGGACAGGCGATCTCCCCCATACAGCGACCGCCTACCTGACCAAGCCCGACCCACGCCAGATCACGGCCGACCAGACCGCCGAGCTCCCTCCCCAGTCCCAAGAGGCCGTCCGCGGCGCCGTCGCCGAGTACGAGGCGCGCGAGACCCTCGAAGCCCGATGCGCCAAGGACGCCGACAAGCTCGAGATGCTCCTTCAAGCCGTCGAATACCGCGAAACCGGCGTCAGCCGAACGGAAGGCTGGATCGACTCCGCCCGAAAGAGCTTCCACACCGAGACAAGCCGCAAAATCGCCGAAGCCGCGGTCACCCTGTCCCCGCTCTCGTGGCGCGACCGCTGAATCAGCGACGCACTACGTCGACGAGGTCCGCCTTACCGAGAATGCATCCGGGCCACCGGCGCTTCACGTACGCCACCGACCCGGTGCCGCGCTCCGCGCACCGCAGTGCTTTGGTCGGCGGCACTGAAGTGTGGCCGGACTTCGCTTTATGAAGCGTGTTCGCCGACATGGTCCGATCGGTCACGCGAGAAATGGCGGCAGCCAAACTCGCATATCCAGAGCTCGGAACCTATCGATGTCGTTCTGGATGGCCAGCCAGTTCGCGCGAGTGAACTGCAGCTGCTCAGCCTGCCGCGGATGACGTTTGCCGAGCGCTGCGCAGACAGGTTCCAGGTTCTTGGGGAAGACGACGACGCCGGCGATCTCGAACTTCACGATGATGACCAAGGCATACTGATCGACCTCTGAGATCAGGTGCACCAGATGCTCGTTCACCCATGCCGGTCCGGTGTTGGCCAAATAGCGCACCTGGACCCTCTGCCCATCGGCCAACACAAGATCGTGCCCGGCTTGAACTCGGCTGTTGGCGAGTGTGCCTCCCATCAACGCATGCACAAATCGCTCACTGAATTCCGCGAGCGGATCGCGGTTCGACATCGGCACGCCAACCTCAGCCAGAAACCTCTGCCGGGCCGGCCGGTACGCGTCAAGGGCAGCCGCCAGCTCTCGAGCCGTCGGTGACTTTTCGGGGCCAGTCATCCGAGGTTCACAATGTCCGCGCCGGCACCAGCCATCTCGTGGACGAGCGCCGCGTTCTCCCCTAGCAACCGGCCCGCCTTGTGGGCCAGGCTCAACGGTTGCTCCACATCTTTGAACCACACCGTCGCAGCGGTGGCGACGGCAACCTCGACCTTCCCACCGACGGCGAGGTGCGCCCGCAGAAGCGCGTTGATCCGCAGGCTGGTCTGCTGGCTGGGCCCGGGATTGCGATAGTTGCCGGCCAAACGACGACGAAGGTTGTCCGTCTCGCCAACATAGATCTGCGGACGCCTGCCGGTGACACTTCCGGTGAGGGTCAACCGATACAACCCCGCGGTCTGCTCGAGTCGCTCGAAGGTCAACTTTCCCTGGCCGTCAAGGACCACTGTCCCGGCGTCACACCACTGAATTCGCACCCTCACGTCGACCGGAGCGCCGACCGGCGCTCGTTCGACCGGCGTGGCCTGTGGCTGACCGACGCCGGCGAGGGGAACCCGGCCTCGGTCGTGGTAGGTCTCGCCGCGGGCAAACCGCACCCGCCGCCGGAGAAGCCAGACATGGTCGACATGGAACCCGGCGGCACGCCACGCCAGCGCCTGGCTCTGGCTGCCGTTGGCCCACCACTGCCGCAGATCCGCCGACTGCGGCAATCCACCGACAAGACGGCCTACGTCGTCGAAGTCGAACTCGACGATGTCCTGTCCGCGCCCCTGAGCGGATCTCAGAGCCTTTGTAAGTGGCTCATACTTGCCTGCCATCGAGACCTCCCCGCTCGGCAGTCTGCCGCGCCGCGCTTTCTGGGGGTACCCGCCGGGCACCTGAACTTAAGAATCGCGCCTCTCAGCCGTCAATGTGCCCATGGTTGGGGGCGATGACCAGGCAATCTCCCCCATCGCCCAAACCACCTGTTGCGCCCGCTGCGGATCGTCCAATAAGGTCGCAATCTCACATCGGAAGGCACTCATGAATGGGATATTTTGCGTCGAAGGGCAGTGGCACCGAAGCCTGACGGACCGCAGCTCGGTTCTGCCGACCCTGGAGCTTCTTGACAGACTGAAAATGTGCTCGTTCATTCACAAGGATGTTGCGACTCCTGAGGAATTGCACTACTTCCTCAAGCGCTGGACTGAGCGTCGGTATACTCGGTTCAAGGTAGGCTACTTCGCGATGCACGGCGAGGCGAGCCGACTGTGGGTCACCGACCAGAGTGCGGTTGAACTTGATGCGGTTGCCGAAAATCTCGAAGGCGGTTGCAAGGGAAAGCGCCTGTATTTTGCCAGCTGCTCGGTCATGCGGGCTTCTGACGCGGTTCTGACCAACTTTCTCGAGGTCACAGGCGCGGCGATGATCTGCGGGTTCGCTCGAGACGTCGACTGGATGGAGGCTGCGTCTTTCGAGCTGGTCTTGTTGAACCATCTCGTAAACGGAAATCGGGTCGATGCCGCCGAACGCACGATGCGATCTCAGCGCTGGGCACCCCTCGCGGATCATTTAGGATTCCGGATCCACTACGCCAATGGCCGCGTGGCGTAGTTTCGGACTTGTCAGCAGCGCGGCCAGGTCATTGCCTATTGCCGGGAAGAAACGGACTGGGCGTTCCATGCCAGAAGATGGCCAGGTCGTCCCGTGCTCGGGTAGCTGCCACGAACAGCAACGACCGATCTCGTTGTTGTTCTCGCTTGAACCTACGGGGGTCAGCATCCCGGTACCGGTTGATCACCTGACGCGGAACCAGGCCGTCGGAGACTCCTGCGATGATAATCCTCTGATATTCGAGGCCCTTGAACCGGTGCATCGTGCCGACGTGAACTCCGTCCGGGCGCTTCGGGCCGTCCGGGCCGATCTCGACCGAGTCGATACCTTCGGACTCCAGCGTGGCGGCCACGTCATTGGCCAGTTCCTTGGTCGGAACGCAGACGGCCACGGAACCATCCAGCGGCATGCTCCACTCCGCGAGCTGAGCCGCGATCAGTTCGCGTTCTTCCGACCACGTGGACGCACCACAGAGAATCGGCGAATCACCTCGGAGCAGCGAGCGATAACCGGCCAGGTCCTCCTGCCCGCCGTCGAGGTCGTCGTAGGTCTCGCCACTCATGATCTGCATCGCAGTGGCGAGGATCTGCCGCGTGGTCCGGTAGCTCAGCGTCAACCGGGACGAGCGACCCCGAATGTTGATTCCCAGGCTGCCCAGCGTCACTTGGTGGTCGTATATCCGCTGGTGTGTATCGCCTGTGAGGAACATGTCGTCCGGCGCGGACGGGGCCATGGCGCGCAGCATGCGCCAGTGGGCGGCGCTGAGGTCCTGGGCCTCGTCAACGACGACATGCCGGAAGCGGCGGGATCCGGCTTCGGCTTTCGTCGTCTCCAGCGCGGCCGCTCGAACCGCCACCTGTCGCCAGGTCCAGGAGTCCTGAGCCGCCAGCCAGCGGACGAAACGCTCGCTGAGTTCCCACACCTGGTCGCGCTCGATCCGGGTGAGGTTGCGGCCCCGATACGGACGCCGGGCTCTGAAGTAGGCGGTCCGGGTGGCCAAGGCCTGGCCGAGAATGACTTGCTCCCACTCCGACGCGAGGAAGTCCGCGTCCCAGGGGGTCTCGCCGACCTCGGTGGTCAGGAACTTGCGCCACAGTTGCGGCACCTGACCATCGTCAAGCTTTCGTTTGGGGGCGCCCGGGTCGAGCTCGGCCACGACGCGGGCCGCCAGCCGGTCGACGTTGATGACCTCGACCCGGTTCAGGACAGCGTCGCCGCCGAGCGTCGACAGCCGAGTTCGGAGGTCCGCGGCGAGGTTGCGATTGAACGTGGTCAGCAGGATCGGCTTGTCCGTGCCGGCCGGTAGCTGCTGGGCCAGGTGGACGACCCGGTGCAGGGCCACGATCGTCTTGCCGGTGCCTGGGCCGCCGCCGACCCTCGCCGGGCCGCTGTACCGGCGCTCGACCAACCTGCGCTGGGTCGGATGCAGGAAAACCTGCCAGCTCGAGAACGACTCAGCCAGCATGAACTTCAGCGCTTCGTCGTCGGTGGCGACCTGGCTGACGGGTCGGCGCACGGCGGCCTCAAAGTCCTCGACATCGACCGTTTCGCCGGCGCGGACCGGTTGGGTGATCTGTTCCAGCACCTCTTCATAAGATCGCCCGTCGAAAAGCGCGAAGAGGACGTCGACCGTGAGCTGCGGCGCCCGGTCCAGCAACGTCATCAGGTCGTCCTCGCCCACCAGCTGCCGGATGCGGGGAAGCAAAGGTTCGGACACACCGAGGGTGACGAGCTGCGCATCGGTGAAGTCGGCGAACAGCGGCTTGTCGCCCGGCCGCAGCGCACGGCCCACGATGCTGTCTCCGACCGGTTGCAAGTCGATCGCGTCGAGGTCGACGATCTCGATGCCGCCGGTGATCCGGTTGATCTGATACGCGTACTTGCTGAGGTCGTCGTAGACCGAGCCGCGATGGTCTACCCCGATCAGCAGGTACTCGCGCTCACCCACGTGCAGCAGCAGAGCTCGGAGATCACGCTTCACTCGCGCGGACATCAGCCGGCTGTCGCCGTGCAGCATCTTGAGGTTCAGGCCAGGCTGTTCCGGATTGTTCCGGAACTTGTGCATGAACTTGTAGACGGCACCGATGTCGGCTGGCGCGAGCTGCAGGATCTCCCGTTCGGCTCGCTCGATGATCAGCAGTGACGCCTGGTCGCTCATGATTCGACCCCTTCGGCGTGCGTGCTCCGGGCCAGCAGAAGGTCTACATCGCTCAACTCCGCCGAATCCGGATCACTCGCCCGGCGCAGGTCGGCGGCGAGACCGGTGAAGGTATGCGCCGCCTCGGCTCGCCGGCCGGCCCCCAGCTGCAGCAGGCCGATCTCTTTACGCAGGCGAAGGGATCGCGGGTCCCCGTCAGCGAGCAGAGCGGTCAGCCGGCTCATGGCCTGCGCCGATTGCCCGGTCTCGGCCAGGCAGATCGCCTCTCGGTAGAGGCAGTCGAAGCGGGAGTCGCCGGTCAGGTCGGCGGCCAGCGCGTGGAACACCGGCGCGGCCCGACGGAAGTCGCCGCCCTCGAACAGGGCCGCCGCCAGCGCCTGACGTACCTCGATCACCTCGGGGTCGGTGTTGCCGAAGGCCCGGCGCGCGTTCTTCTCGACGGGGGCCAGGACGGCAGCGGCTTGATCGAACCGCGATTGACCGGTCAGCCGCCGGGCGTCGGTCCGCGCCCGCACGAGATCCTGTCGGGTGACCGGAGGCACAGGCTCGGTCGCCGGCACAGACTCGACGCGAGGAGCCGGCACGACGGCGGAGATCTCGGGCCGGCTCAGCGCAGCTGCATAGAGGCGGGCCGGGTCGCGTCGAGCCTCACGGCTCAAAACGCCGTCAAGCGGACCGAGGTCGGCAGCGAACGGCAGCAGCCGTCGATAGACCTCCTCCGCCTCGGCCGGACGGTCCTCGGGCCTCTTCTCAAGCAGTTGCAGAACCAATTGTTCGAGTTCGGCGGGGACGTCCGAACGGAGCGATCGCAACGGCTCAGGGGTGTCGTGCACCTGCCGTAGCATGATCGTGTAAGGGACGGAACCCGGAAACAGCCTCTCACCGCTGAGCATCTCGTGCAGAGTGCACCCCAGCGCGTAAAGGTCGGTGGCTGGCTCGCTGTGATTGGCCTCCACCTGTTCAGGAGCCATGTAGGCCGGGGTGCCCACGTACTCCCCGGTCTGGGTGATCCGAGAGTAGTCGGCCAGCGTGGGAGCGACCGCGAGGCCGAAGTCGAGCACCTTGACGGCGCCGTTCGGCTCCAGCATCAGGTTGGCCGGCTTGAGGTCACGGTGCACGAGAGACTCGCGGTGGGCAACAGCGAGAACGGCACAGATCTGAGCCGCAATGGTCGCAGCCAACCCGATGGGCAGCGGCCCTTGCTCGGCGACGAGGTCGGCCACGCTGATGCCGTGCACTCGCTGCATCACGATGAACGGACGTCCGTCGTCGACTCCGACGTCGTACACCGCCGGTACGCCCGGATGGGCGAGCCGGGCCGTGATCCGGGACTCGCGGCGGAACCGTCGCCGGATGTGATCCTCGTCGGCGGTGCCGCGAGGCAGCCGCACGAACTTCACGACGACCTCGCGGTCCAGTTTGGTGTCGCGGCCGGGCCACACCTGGCCCATGGCGCCGCCGGGGAACGGAAGGCTCTCCAGCTCGTAGCGACCGTGGTTCAAGCTCCGGGTCGGCATCACAGAGCCTCCCGGTCGATGCCTGACCGGGCCGACGGCTCCGCCGACATTTGCTGCTGCACCAGGCGACTGGTGAGGAACGGGCTCGGCGTGCCGTGCCAGAACACGGCCAGTTCGTCGCGAGCGCGGGTGGCGGCCACGAAGAGCAACGAGCGATCCTTCTGTCGTTCGCGCTCGTACCGCTTGGGGTCGGTGGCCCGGTACCGGTCGATCATCAGGCGGGGAATGAGGCCGTGGCTCACCCCGGCGATGACCATCCGCTGATACTCCAGTCCCTTGAACCGGTGCATCGTGCCGATGTGCACCCCGCCGGCGCCCTTGGGGCCGTCCGGGCCGATCTCTGTCACCGCCAGCCCGTTCTCCTGCAATCTCGCCGTCAAGTCGGTGGCCAGCTCGCGAGTCGGCAGGCAGATCGCCATCGACCCGTCGACCGGACTTCCCCACGCCTTGACCTGGTCGGCGATGAGGTCGAGCTCCTGCGCCCAGGTGGCCGCGCCGCGGAAGACCGGCTGGTCACCGCGGAGCAGTGAGCGGTACCCGGCCAGGTTCTCCTCCCCGCCGTTGAGGTCGTCGTAGACCTCGCCGCTCATGACCTCCAGGGCGGCGGCCAGGATCTGCCGGGTGGTGCGGTAGCTCAGGGTGAGCCGCGTCGACCGCCCGCGGATGTTGATGCCGAGACTGCCCAGCGTCACATGGTTGTCGTAGATGCGCTGGTGGGTGTCTCCGGCCAGGAACATGTCGTCGGGACCGGCCGGCACCATGGCCCGTAACATCTTCCAGTGGGCCGCGCTCAGGTCCTGGGCCTCGTCCACCACCACGTGCCGGTAGCGGTGCCGCAGGAGGCTCCCGGAGCTTTCCTCCGCCGCCGCGTCACTGCGAGCGGCACGATCCATCTCTAGCCGGGCCGCCCGCTCGGCCACCTGGCGCCAGGTCCACATGCCCTGGCCGTCGAGCCAGTTGGTGAACCGCTCGGTCAGCTGCCACACCTGGTCGCGCTCGCCGCGGGTGAGGCTGCGGCCACGGTTCGGGCGGCGCGCGCGGAAGTAGTCGCTCCGTGAGTTGAGCACCTGGCCGAGAATGATCTGCGTCCACTCGGCGTACAGGAAATCGGCGTCCCAGTCCTTCTCGCCGGTCTCCATCAGGAACGTCTGCCAGAGCTCAGGCACCCGGTTGTCGTCGACGATGCGGCGGCCGGCCCCGATCTTGGCCTCGGAGACGACCCGGCTCGCGAGCTTGTCGATGTTGACGATGTCCACCCGGGCCGTGAGCTCCTGCCCGCCCAGGGCGATCAGCCGGGTCCGCAGATCGGCCGCGAGATTGCGGTTGAAGGTGGTCAGCAGGATCGGCTTGTCCGCGCCCGCCGGAAGCTGCCGCACCAGGTGCGCGACCCGATGCAGGGCCACGATGGTCTTTCCCGTGCCGGGCCCGCCGCCGACCCGGGTCGGGCCGCTGGTGGGCTTCTCGGCCAACCGGCGCTGGGTCGGGTGCAGGAAGACCTGCCACTGCTCGAACGACTCGCCCAGCACGGCCTGCAGCGCCTCGTCGTCGGAGAAGACCTGTGTGGCCGGGCTGTTCACGGCGGCCGCCAGGTCATCCGGGTCGACGGCGTCCTCCGCCTGGACGGGCGTGGTGATCTGCTCCTTCACGTCCTCGTACGACGTTCCGTCGGCAAGGGCGAACAGCACATCGGTGGTCAGCTGCGGAGCACGGGCGAGCAGCTCCGAGAGCTGCTCCGCCTTGGTCAGCGCGCGGATCTGCGGCAGCAGCGGCTCGGCCACCCCCAGCTCGACCAGCTGCATGTCGGTGAAGGCCTGAAAGAGGGGTACGGCGTCGGGCTCCGGTTTCACGACGGGAGCGAGGTCGATCACCTCGATGCCGCCGGTCACGCGGTTGACCCGGTAGGCGTGCCGGGCCAGCGCGTCGCTCACCTCGTCGCGGTGCTTGACCGCCACGAGCAGGTAATCGCGTTCACCGACCGCCAGCAGCAGGGCCCGGTGCGCCTTGTCGACCCGGGCCGACAGCAGTTCCGACCCCGCCCCCGCCAGCTGCAGGTAAAGCTCGGGGTCGCGCGGGTTGGCCCGGAACCGGTTCATGAACTCATAGACGGCGCCCTGGTCGGCCCGGGGCAGCTTGGTCATCTCCTTGTGGGCCCGATCCATGATCCGCAAGGTTGCTTCGGCACTCATCCGTGTGTCCCCTTGGTCGTCCCGATCAGTTCGGCCAGGTCGTCGGCCGACCAATCCACCGCGGTGCGCGCATGCCATCCGGCGGCGTGGTAAGCCTTGTCGCGGTCATCGGTCTCCGGGTCGTCCTCGTCCCCCGCCAGCACGATGGCGAGACGCCGGTCGGGCCACGCGAACTCGGCCATCCAGGCCTGATCGCCGAGCTCGTATCCGACCACAGGTACCGGCAGGTTGAACTTCACCAGGGCGAACATCAACCGCTCGAGCTCCGGCTCGCCGGAGTCCACATAGCGCAGAACCTGCTGCCAGGCGGGGTCGGCCTCGTCGGCAACCGGCGGTTCCACCGGCGGCGCGTCGGGGGCTACCCCGAGCCACGTTGCCGTCTCCTCGTCGAGATCGAAGGCACGCTGCGCGGCCATCAGGCCCGTGCCTTCACTCACGGCCAGCAGAGCCGGATCAAAGCTTTCCAGTACAGACTGAGCCAGCTGAACGCCGTCGCCGGTGCCGTCCAGGAATTGCACGATGTTGGCCCACCACAACCAACGGGCCCACTGCGTTTTGTGGTGCGGCGTCGTCACCGTGGCCGGACGGTCGTCGATGACGGTCAGCGCGGAAAACACCGGCGGTTTCGCTCGCTGGTCGATGACGAGCGTGACCGGAAAATCGGCGTTGTCCCGCGTACGGAACAGCCCGATCAATCCCTTCACCGGCGCCGGAAGCGAGTCACCGCGCAGTGAGGCCCGGATGCCGTTCCCGATGCTGCCGGAGTCGGCCAGCGTCTTCTCGGCCTTCGGCTGCTGCAGAAGTCCGCCGAGCGTCCCCGAGGCGCGGTGTCGCCACAGGTCGAGGTCCGGGTTCGCGAGGAAGTGCATCAGCAGATCCGCCGGGTTGGTCCAGACGTACCGTTGCAGGTCATCGGGTTCCGTGTCCGGGGCCAGCTGGCGATAGACGCCCCGGGCGGCCTGCTGGGCGAGGCCGGCGTAGGGCAGCCAGGCGTCAGCCTCCTGGTTCTCCTGCCAGTTCTTGATGTCGTCCCAGGTCATGGCGAACACCCGGTAGCCGTGGGCGCGGAGCCGGGCCCGCTTGTCGGCGTCGTCGGCGAGCCGGTTGTGCTCAGGCGACGCGTGGTACTTGAAGCCGTCGAGGTAGACAGCGACCGGCGCCGACGGCGCGTCCATGCGGCGGAAGAGCACGTCAGGCCGGGTGCCCTGAATCGTGTTCTGCAGTTTCATCTGCCAGTGGGTCACATCGCGCCCGTTGGGCGCGGTGAACCTGACGTCGGCGATCCGCGCGCCGTTCTGGTCGGTGGCCCGGTCGAAGCGCATGCCCGCCTCGGGGTCGTCGGCCCGCTGGATGAGCTTGCGCAGGAAGTTCAGCTCCAGCTCGCTCTCCACCTGGTGCACGAGCGAGATCTCGTTGGTCCGCGTGCCGGCCCGCACCTGCCAGTTGTCCAAGAGCCTTTCCAGTACGCCGAGCGCCTCCAGCCGGCTCATCAGCGGGAACTCGTCGTTGCGCGCGTAGCGCAGCAGGCAGCGGTGGCAGGCGGCCCGGCCCTCGTGCTGGCACACGCAGGCCATCAGGATGGCGCGGGCCTTCTTCATCACGGCCCGGAACCGGTCGGACGGCGCGAGCCGGTCAAGGTAGCCCGTACCCTGCGGCTGGGTGTCGTAGACGACCACGAAGTTGCGTGTGCCGCCGCTCTTCGCGTCCGGCATCGTCGCCCGGACCATGCGCAGGTGGGCCGGGTCCCCGCCGTACTCAGCCGCGATGCCCAGGCGCAGCGCTGCCGCGAACGACACCACCCGCTCGTCGATGACGTCGACGGTGCTGGGGATGAGGATGCGCAGCGCCTCGGTCTCCAGCTCGTGGGCCAGAACCAGCTCGACGTGCTTCTCCAGGTCGGGCGAGCGCCGGTACGGGCACCAGGGCCGGTGATGCTCCCCGCCGACGGCGACGGCCGTGCCCGCGGCCTGAGCCAGCACCGTCTGACTGGTGGCGGCCACACCGTCGACGGTCGTGCCGCCGCACGAAACGCAGGTGTGGAACGGGTTGACCCGCACCTCCTCGCCCGCGAAGAACTCGGCCGGCCGGTCGAACCGCTGCGCGCCCAGGTTGAACCGCCGCACCATGGCCCGCCGGGTGTAGTCGACCCCGAACGTCTCCTGCTCGTGCCGCCAGGACTCCTTCTCGATGTGGGCCGGGTCGACGTCGACCGCGACTGTGGTGGCGTAGTAGCGGCGCTCACGGTCGTCGCTGTCGTCGCGGATCGTGGCGTCGTCCCGCTTGTCCCGGCTGAGCACCCGGGTCGGCTGCAGCACGTTGAACAGCCGGCCGTGGTCGGCGATGCCCGGGTCCTCGCAGCGCGGGCAGGGGCTGGTGTCCTCAAGGGCCAGGTGCGTACGCACGTAGCCGCACCGGGCGCAGGCCCGCCACTGCCGATAGGCAGGCCGGTCGGCCGGGCCCACGTCCAAGCCGGAGATCTCGTGCTTGTAGCCGCGCACGTAGTAGGTGTTCCCCGGTGCGATCTCGGTCAGGGCCTGCTGGGCGGGCCGGTCGTAGTCACGCACCTCGGTGTGGAAGCGCCGGTCGTCGCCGGTGCGCTCCTCCCAGGTGAGGGTCGCCTCCAGCGACGTCCGGGTGTCGATCAGGGCGTAGTTCGGCAGCAGCCCCAGCTCGACCAGCGTGCCGTGGGCCGGCGCAGCGCCGAGTTCCCCGAGCTTCCGCCGTACGGCCCGCGCCTCGGACTTGAGCATCCGGATCTCGCGGGCGTGGTCGGGGTCGCTCGGCACCAGAGTCTTGGCCGCCTGGTCGATGTCCTTGAGCCGGGTCCGCAGGTCCTCCGAGCGCTCGTCCCAAACTAGTTCGGCCTCGGCCACGCGAACGGCCAGCCCGCTGTCGGCGAACTTCATGACCTGCCGCACTGCGGAATCCGACAGCTTGTCGCCGAACAGACTCAGAAACCCGTCGGCCAGCCGTACGCCGTCCGCCTGGGCCGCCGCGACGAAGCCGGCCAGCCAGCCACTCGGCCCGAACAGCACGTGCGCCTTGCGCGGCAGCGGCAGCACGCCGGACAGCCGGTCGCGGGCGGCCAAGTCGATCAGGTGGGCGATGTACTGCCGGCGCAGGATCTCGACCGCGGACAGGAAGCTGCCGGGCGGGATGATCTGACCGGCGATCATGTCGCGCGGCTCGGTCAGGTAGTAGCGCTCGCGCTCCGAGCGGCCGACCAGCGTGAGCACCAGCGCGTTGCCGCTCGTGCGCCCGGCCCGGCCGGCCCGCTGGACGTAGTTCGCCGGCCCGGCCGGCAGCGAGGCCAGCACCACGGCCGACAGCGCCCCGATGTCGATACCCATCTCGAGGGTGGGCGTACAGGAGAGCACATTGGGGTCGGTGTAGTGCTTGCCGTCGCGGAAGCGCTTCTCGACCGTCTCGCGCTGGGCCCGGGTCAGCATGCCGGTGTGCTCGCCGGTGACCACGCGGAAGACCCCGCTGTCGAGGTAGAGCCGCCGGTAGTAGTCGTCCGGGGCGGTGTCGTCGGGCGCCTTCCGCAGGAGGCCGGAGCAGCGATACTGGCGGCACGGCTGGCCGGCCCAGTCGTCGAGGCGGTCTGGATGCTCGGTCTGCTCCCAATGACAGGTGTCGCAGGCGATGCCGGCTAGGACGGCGGATTCGTTGTCGAGCCGGGTGACCCGGATGTGACCAGGCAACAGCCCGTACACGGTGTTGCCGTCGTCGGTCTGGCCGGATGAGACGACCTGGGCCGCCGCAAGCGTAGGCAAGAGCCGGGCCAGGTACGCGGAGGCGGCGTTGGCGTCGAGGCCGAGGCACCGCATCGTCCAGTCCTGATACCAGCCGCCCCGGGCCGGAATGGAGTCGAACATCGACTTCGACTGGGCGGCCGACATCAGGAACGCGGGCGCCGAAACGCCGTCGGGGAACGCCGGAAGACCCTGCGGTCGGCCACCCCAGATCTGCCAGCGCCGGCCGCCGCGCTTGAGATACGGCAGCAGCCACTCGTGATAGATCGCCCCACGGGTCCGCAGCCGTTCCAGCAGACCACGCAGGAAGGCCAGGTAGCGAGCATCGTCCGGCGGGAACAAGCCGGGTTCGCCGCGCTGGTATTCGTCCCGGCACAGCACGGCGGCGGCCTTCGGATCCTCCAGGAAAACCTCAACCGCAGCTGTGCGGGTGAGCTCAAGGGTGCGGCCCTGCCGGGTGCGTAGGCCCATCTCCATGATCGCCGCGAAGGCCAGCCGCTCGGCGACCAGCACCCAGGCCGCGTCGCTGCCCTGCGATTCGCCGCCCAGCAACTCGTCGACGCCCGGCTGGTCGTACAGGTCGGGCGGAACGACCGCGGACAGCACGTCCCGCTTGGCCGCGGCCCCGATCATGTCGGTGATCAGCTCGTCCAGCGTGACCGGCTGCCCCGCGGTGAGCCGGCTGGTCAGCAGGGCGCGCAGCGAGAAAGAGTGAGACCGGTTGGCGACGAACCCGGCCCGGTGCGCGGCGTCCTGCACGGAATCGTTGAACAGCAACGTCTTGCGCTCGGCCAGGCTCAGCTCACCACCGGTGAACAGCTGCGTGACCGCCACCGAGGCCAGCGTGGCCAGGCCCGCGCCGAGGAACCGGATGCCGCCATCCATCTCGCACGACGGGCAGCGGTCCTTGCCGGCGGCGTCGATCGAGCCCATGTCGACGAGCACGGCCAAGGCGTCGTCGCCGAGGTCGTGATCCTTGGCCGGGTCGAACGGGCGGACGTGCCGGCCGTATTCGAGGACGTGCAGATTCTTGTGCCGGTTCGCGGTGTTGGCGACGGCCGCCTTGACCTCGTCCTCGGTGGCCGCGATCAACGCCCGTACGCGGCGCTTGTCCCGCCCCACGCTGGAGCGATAGATCTTGTCGGGCTCGGTGGCCAGATCCTCCGGATGCCGCTCGGGAGAAACGGCCGACCAGCCCGACCGGCCGCAGTGCCGGCAGAACACGGCGGGCAGCCGGGCGAACCGGTTGTCGGCGATCACGGCGTCGATCTCGGGGGCGGACGGATCGAACGCCCGCGCCGGCTCCCCGTCCCAGCCGAACGTGGCCGCCCGCTCGACGCCCCGCAACAGCCGCGAGACGGAGCGGACCCAGAGGTGGGTCTCGATGTTGAGCAGCGGCCGGTGCTTGCCGTCTTTCCCCAGCTTCTTCGCGCGCGACAACAGCCCGACGAACCGCGCCAGCGCCTTGGCTGTCACTTCGGGAGGTGTACGCATCGGGCTGCCCCACCCGGTCACGTTCTTCCGCGGCAACACCTCGATGATCTCGTCGAACGTCCGCGCCTCGGTGCCGAGGGAATCGAGCAGAGCGCGGGTCAGCGGATGCTCACGCAGTAACTCGCCCAGCCGGATCGGGTCGTCCGCGCAGCGCTCCCCGAGCAGCAGCTCGGCCACCTGTTGCATCAGCAGCGGGTCGTTGTCGTCGAGGTCGGCCAGGTGCTCGGGGTCGGGCAGCGGCAGCCCGAAGTTTTGCCGCTGCAGGAACTCGGCCGCCGAGTAGCGGGACTCTCCCACCAGCGAGTCCTCGTCGAACGGCACGCCGAACACCTGCTCGGCAACTTCCCGGATTGCTTCACGCCCGTCCTTGCCACCGCCCTCGCCGAGCGTGGCCGAGGTCGCGACCGGACAGATCGACCCCAGCGGCCGGCCGGGCTCATCCAGCTTGAGCGCGGAAGCCAGTCGTCGCAGAAGCATCGCGACATCGGTGCCCTGCGCCCCGTCGTAGGTGTGAAACTCGTCGAGCACCACATACGCGGGTTCGGCCCCGTCCCACAACGGCAGGTCATCCGCCCGCTGGAGCAGAAGGTCAAGCATCTTGTAGTTGGTGATGAGAATGTCGGGCGGATTGCGTCGCATCTCCGACCGCTTGGTCATCACATGCGGATACTCAACGGCCGCAACGTCACCGATGTAGAGCCCCGCCGTAATCCGGTTGAGCGCCGGATCGTCCAGCATCTCGTTGATCCGCTGAGTCTGGTCGGTAGCGAGCGCGTTCATCGGATAGAGCAGGATCGCCTTGACGCCACCCCGCCCCAGCTCCCGCCGCCGCTGACAGTGATCCAACACAGGAATCAGAAACGACTCAGTCTTCCCCGACCCCGTCCCGGTAGTAATCAGCGCCGGCTCAGCACTCTTGCCTTTGGTCGACAGCCGCCGAAACGCCGCAGCCTGATGCACATAGGGCCCAAACTCCTTCGGCGCCCACTCCAACGCATCACGCCACTCGTCTTCGGCGGTCCGAAACGGCATCCGAACCCGCAGGTAGGGTCCCCGAAAAACGCCCTGCTCAGGATGCGAGAGAAACCTCTCCAGACCGTACCGCATCAGCATCTCGGACAACCCGAACGTGGTAGTCAGATACTGAGTCAGGTTCCGTCGCAGCGAGTCAGCTGCAACTGTAGGCCTCATGACGCCTGCCACCCGGCATCGATCGCATCCCGCAGGCGTTCGCTGAATGCCGCATGCGCCTCGACATACTCGAGCTCTCGGCTTGCCTTATAGAAGGGTCGCAAATATTCAACAGGAGGCGACACAGAATCAGGATCAAGTAAGTGAGCAACCAACTGCTCATAGTCGCCCTTTTCTTGCCTGTAGCCGAATGCATACGGGTCTGCAGAAATTCGTCGACCGCGAGCATCGAACCACATCTGCATCTCGCGATCATCGAGAATAGGGTATCGAGATCGGAGAATGGCGATTAGCTCGTCAGCACTAATACCGAGCCACACAGACACCAAGGCGTCTATCTCAACAAGCGCCGCCCTTCTTTCAAACTCCGTTCGCAATGCCACAGACTTGTCCCACGAATCCTGAACCTGACCCAACGGGTGGACTGCACCCCAGCCAACTACCCAATCATCTTTGACCCAGGAACGCCTGTACAGCTCCTCCCAGAGCGCCGCATAAGCTTCGGTTAGGCAGTTAAGCCGCAGTACACGAAGCAGCAAAGACTCGGAGAGCGGATGATCGAGCGAAGCAGCAGGCATGATGCTCGCGCCAGCAATATCTAGGTTGGTTTGACCGGCGATACGCAACACATAGTCGAGGGGAAGAGACGACCAAAACCCTGCATTTAGCGCAGTTTCGCGAGTTGTCGCAAATGCAGAAGAACGAACCGCATGAGTGTGAGCGGGGCCTGGAGAGATGATAGCGGCGAATAACGACCTCTCAGTGCTCTTAGGGTCAATCATCTGCCGCCAGGCTAGGCGATAGTATTCAGTATATCGACGCCCGCCCCACAGATCCTGACGCGACCGTGACGATGCTTCATTGCCAGCGATCTCATAGGTTGTACGAGGAACATAGTCGTTATCCAACGTTGTCAGATCAACCGAAGCCCAATCCTTACCATTTCGGAACGGATCATTGGGCTCCTTCGCGTGTGGCGTGGCAATACTAAGGTGGGAACCTTGCAGGATTACGTCAGCTAAAGACTTGGGTCGTCCGACTTCGTACCGGATCAAACCAAGATCCTTCCCCTCCTTTTCGCGATATCCGCGGGTCACGAAAGGATCCAGATCTCCAAGGCGCGGCGTGGCCACAGCAAGCGCCGCGATTGCACCCTGCTCTTGAGTAGTTATCGGATGAAGCAGAGGTGACTGATCCAAATCCGACGACAAATCACTGCCAACCCCCCTCCAAACATCAAGCAGCTCCTCGTCGACGAATACGAGCCTGGAGCGGTGCGGCCGAAGATCCCAGGCACCCTTATATTTCTGTCCAGGAATCGCGCCTTGACCATCATGATCGAGGGAGTCAATCAACACGTTAGCGCCGTAAAGTTGGCTCAGGTGCAAAAAGCCGATCTTCTTCGGAACTCCATAGATGTGGACACCGAAGTCCAGCGTTCGGCCAGCGTCAGAAAATGCCCAGTTGGCCGCGTTTACGAAAGCAGCGTGCAGTCTAAGCCGCCTATAACTGGACGCGCGGAGGTCACCCTCTTTGATACCACCGAAGTGACTGTCGGGATGAACGACGCCAGCAGTTCCGGCTTGGCCAAGATGAAGCCAGACCTGACACATGAATGCTCGATACAAGTCTGGCTGCGTTCCCGCCAAAAGTGGATAATTGACACCCACAGACAGAAACTCGGCTAGTCCAACCTTGCCGGTCAGATCGTTAATGTACCGACGCCGCACCACAGATGCTGCGAGAGCAGCGCTTTTACGGAAGCGCCATAGGTCCACATCCGGCTTGTGCGAAAGCTTAAACCATGGCTCTACCTCGGCCAAGGCCACCGAGTCTTCCCAACGGGGGCGGACCCACGGAGGATTCCCGACTTGCATCTCAAATCCGCCTTTGGCGAAGACGGAAGCAAAACATAGCTCCCAGTGAAAGAAGCCTTGATCTTCGGCAGTCTGCTCAGCGACTTGCAGCCAGGGAAATCGTTCGCCCAACGTCCAAACGGAGTCCACACCGATTAGAGGCTCTAGTCGCTCTTCGAACTCACTCATCTCTTCGAGACTGGCAAAGCTTCGGCCGTAGAAGTGCTGGGCGTCGTCATCGAGATCACGGCGGCCAACAACAGCTTCTGTGAAGGTCAGCCAGTCTTCGAGGCTAGCAAGTGGAACCTGCTTGCTTAGTTCGTGGGCAAAGGTCATTTTGCGGGTGCCGCCGGTGGCCTTCGTGGGCAGCTTGGTTTGTTGGGGCTGGACCTGGCCGAAGATGTCCGCGATCTCGTAGGACGCCGGCTCCTCGAACTCTGGCTCCTCGCGGACGTATGTGACCTCGACCGGGTTGGATGGGTACTTCTCGGGGTCGCTTCCGTCGAGCAGGCCTACCTTGTCCAGCGGCCAGAACCACAACGCACACCAGGTGTCCATCAGGATCTTCAGGCGCCAGTACGGCGTACCGGGCTCGGTCAGGTCTTTCATGATCTTTTCGCGCGGGACGGCGTCGTTGACCGGAGGGAGATCCTCGGCGCCCCAGACCTTGATGTCTCGGCGGATCTCCTGTTCGGAGATTTTGAGGCGCTGCTGCACCAAGTCCCACAGGAACTCGACGCGGCGGGACAGGGCCTGCAGCCGAGCCACCTGGGAGGGCTTGCCGCGCGAGCCCTTGGTGGACGGGACGCGCTTCATGGCGGTGCGCCACTTCTTCAGGCGTTCCGTCTCGTCGGGGGCCAGCTCGCGGGCTTCCTTCTCGCCCGCGACCGCTCCCCACCCATCGGCCGGCAGCAGGAAGTGGTGAATCGTGCCCTCGTCGATCGGGCCGTCGCGGAACGGCTTGTCTTGCGGGGCCGTCGTCAGCCACGACTTATCGGCTAGCTGGGCCGCGGTGTAGAGGCGCCGCCCACCGCCGATCAGCGAGTTTCCTCGTTGCAGGTGCAGGCCGAACCACGGGGCCTGCAAGCCGGCGTGCATGACGTTCAGCCACAGCGACACTTCGGCCAGCTCGACCGCCGTGCGGTTGAGGTCGACGCCGTAGCAATTGTGCAGCGCGATGTAGGCCTTAACCTTCTGCAGTTCCTCGTGATACTGCTCCGGGTCGAGGCTGACCTTCAACTCCTTCTGGCGCAGCTGCAAATACTTGGCTGCAACCTGATTGATGGCCTCGTTGAGGAAGGCTCCCGACCCCAGCGCCGGCTCGCAGATGGTCCAGTCGAGCAGCTTGCGCGCCGGAGTCTTCTCTCCCTCTTCCTCTTCGAGGCGGTACTTCAGCGCTAGCTGCACGGTCACCTTGGTCAGCGACTGCGGCGTGTAGTACGACGCGCTGGTCTGCCGGTCCCGACCCGCGAGCCGGTACACGAACTGGCCCGGCTTGTAAGTCACCCGGCTACGAACGCCGGTGTACGCGTTCTCCTTCTCCACGAACACTGAGTCGTCGTATTCGTCGACCTTGGACGCCGGGATCATCCACGAGCCGTCCTTCGGGTCGCCGCCCTTGGCCACCTCGTACAGGGTCTCGGTGGCGACGAATCCCGTGTAGGACATGAGGCCCTCGTAGACCGCGCCGAGTTGGTTGATCCCCAACTGGGCGTACGAGATGAAACCGCCTCGTCCCTTCCGGCTGCCCTTGCTGAGCATGAGGCGGCGCAGCACCTGGTAGAGGGTGGCGTTGCGCAGGCGGGTGTCGAGCTTGGGGCCGTTCTCGTCGTCGGGGTCGCTGCCGGGCAGGGGAATCAGCCGGCCGATGAGCTTCGTGAACTCGGGCAGGAACAGGTCGGACTTCATGGGCTCGAAGCGCAGCCCGACGCCCTCGCTGGCCTTCTCCCCTGTTTCCGCGCCGCCGCGCGGGCGGTGGCCCTCGTTGACCATCTTGAAGAGCAGATCGAGCGACTCATACAGGTGATACCCGCCCTCGGCCGAGGGGGCGAGCCGCCGCGAGATGAGGTCGCCGAGGCGGTCCAGGCTGTATCCCTCGACGTATTCGGGGTCCTTGACCGGTAGCACGCCGAGCTCGGGGCGGGCCTCGGCGTAGAGCAGGAACAGGATGCGGTAGAGGTAGCGCAGCGACTCACGTCCGAGCTCCTTGGCCAGCGCGTCGAGTTCCATGACGTCCTGCGGCTGGTGCCCGGCTGCACGGATCTGGTCGAGGACCTCGTTCGCGATGAGCTCGACCGAGACGCGCAGGCCCTCGCGCAGGTCGCTGGAGACGCCGACGGCGTGCTGCCGGGAGCCGTTGACCAGTTCGGCCAGTTCCTCGGTGCCGCCCTCGGCCGGTGGCCGCAGCGAGTCGGCGCCGAACAGGGCCGCGATGACGTCCAGTTCCTTGTCGTCGTTGCGGCCGTAGGCGAGGTCCAGGCTGACCGACAGGTAGCGGCCCTCGCCCCACACCGTCTTGTCGGCCAGGGTGACCACACCGCCGTTGAGCAGCAACACGTAGCGCGGTGGGTTGGGGGCGGCAAACAGCCAGGAGGCCAGCTTGGCCCCGGTCTGGATCTTTTCGTTCGAACCGAGCGACACCTCGTCGATCAGCCGACCCGCGTCGGTCGCGTCCTGGGCGGCGTCGGCGTCGACCGCCCAGCCGCAGTGCAGCGCGACGATACCGTGGCCGGTGCTGGTCTCGGCGTGGGCGACCGGGATCTCGTACTCCTGGCCGGCGCGCTCCACGGTCAGCGTCTGCGGCTGGGGGTCGTACCCGAAGGCTCTGAGCATTTCGAGGTTGTGCTTGCGTAGCCGCTCGGGGTCGAAGAACTCCTGATCGCTCAGCTCGGCCTTGGCGTCCAGATAGGCGCGACGGCGCTTGCGCAGGGCCGCACGCGGGGTCTCCCGGTCGGCCTTCTCCTCCTCGGCCCAGCGCTTGAGCAGCGTCCCCTTGATGGCGGTCGGCAGCACCTCGGCCAGGTAGTGCGCGGACAGGTATTCGCCGCGGTTGGTCAGCGATTCGAGGTTCATGCGGCACCCTCTCCGGGCTTGACGAGGACGGCGAGGACCCGCAGCAGCGGGTCGGGCACCGTTTCGAGACGGTCGACCAGGTCGTTCTGCTCACGGACGGTGCCTTCGACGCGCTTACTGAACAGGCTGGCCTTGCTGAAATCGGCGAGCTTGGCGCGGTAGGCGTCCAGCGGCTCGGCGTTGGTCTTCTCCCACTCGGCCCGCCGGCCGGCCAGATAGTCGCGCGCCGAAGCGACGGCGGCCGGGACCATCTTCTGGAGGGGCTGCAGCGGCACCGACTCGGCCCGGTTCACCATTTTCGGGCCGACCCCCGCACCAGCGAGCACCTCGTCCATCGGCCGCACGGTTCCGAGGCCGGGCAGGCCGGACACGGCCATCCACTCGACGACGGTCGGCTGGCCGAGCTTGTTCGCATAGACACCCTGCACGAGAAAGACGGGGCCGGGCACGTCAGCGGTGAGCACCGGCGCCTGCTGCCGCCCCAAGCGCATGAGGACCTTGTCGACGAGCCAGTCGATCATCGGGTGGACGTCGCTCAGGAAGGCGATGCCGGGCCAGCTGGAGGTCTTGGCCTGCCGGGCCTCGTCGAGCTTGCGCTGGGCCAGCTTGCGGTCGAAGGTCACCTTCAGCCGCAACTTGTCGCCTTCACGGTGCGCCTGCAGATAGGACTTCGGCAGGTCGGAGAGCCGATAGACCAGGTCGTCCGGGGCCAGGAACGTGGTCAGCTCTTTCTCCCGGCGCAGGTCGATGGCGTCCTCGGGCCGGTTGTCGTAGAGCTCGCGCAGCGCGGCCTCGACGAACTCGCTGGTGGAGGCGAACAGTTTGGGCACCCGTGCGACGGGGACGTCGGCCACGGCCGAGGTCTCGCCGACGCCAGCCATCAGGTCGGCGAGCACGTCGACCTCAAACCCTTGCTCGTACGATTCGTCGACCGTCTTGCCTTCGAGCAAGTCCTTGACGAGCCGGTCCTCCTCGGCCTCGGCGTCATGGATGCCGATGGCGGCTTCGACGCTGCCCAGGCTGCGATGCACGTTCGCTTCACGAACGAGGAGTTTGGCGGCGACGGTGTTGTCATCCTTCGCGTTTGTCACCTGCGAGGTGAGGATGAGCGCCCGGAATTCCGGCCGGTGCTGCTGGCCGTAGCGGTCGACACGGCCGTTGCGCTGCTCGATCCGGATCAAGCTCCACGGGATGTCGAAGTGGATCAGCTGATGGCATTGGCGGTGCAGGTTGACGCCTTCGGATGCCACGTCGCCGGTGACCAGCAGCCGTACGCTGCTGCCCTCAAGCTCGAAGTCCTGGAGGATCTGTTGTTCCTCGGTATCGGTGACCCCGCCGTGCAGGACACGGACCGCGTCAGGTCCGAAGCCGAGCCGTCCTGGCAGGACCTCGGCCAGCCACTTCAAAGTCGGCACGCTCTCGGAGAAGACGACCGCCCGTGTCTTGCTGCGCGGGCCCACCCCGATCGTCTTCAGCTCGGCCACCAACTGGTTCAGCTTCGTCGAATTGTCATCCTCGATCGCGGCGACCAGGCCCGCCAGCTGCTCGAGGCTCGCAGACTCGGTCGGGCCCAGGTCCTTCTTGGCGAGCCTCTTGGCGACGGTCGAGGCGAGCGCCTTGTGGGAGGAGAGAAAAGCCTTCAGCAGCGTGTACGGGAACAGCCGATGCTGGCCACGGACCGGCTCGTCACTCCATTTGCCCGTCATCCAGGTCTCGGTGAGCTCCCGGAAGACCTCCTCCTCCAGCGGCCCAGCGGCGCACTGCACGGGAACTGAAGGGCCGCGGTCGGCCCAGCGGTCGCCGATCTGGTCGCGCACCTCCGGGCTGATCTTCGTGCGCCGCAGGTAGAGGTGCTCGATGTCCTTCTTCACGTAGTTCTTCTTGTCGGCGATCGCGGCCGGGTCGAGCAGCGAGATCAGCTCGGCGAAAGACTCCTTGTCGCCGTTGTGCGGGGTCGCGCTCGCCAGCAGCAGGGCGTCAGTCTTACGAGCCAGCCGCTGGGCCAGCTCGTTCCGCTTAGTGCCCTTGTTGATCAGGTTGTGCGACTCGTCGATGACGACGGCGTCCCAGTCGATCGCGTCGAGGTGGTGGCCGAACTGCCCGGCGTCCTTGAGGGTGTCGACCGAGATGATGGCCCGCTTGAAGTAGGTGAACGGATTGCGCCCGGCCGGGATCTCCTGCTGAATCCGCTGGATGCCGACCGAGTCGAGCCGGACGAGCGGGATCGAGAAGCGGGTCCACAGCTCGCGCTGGAACTGCTCGAGCACCTGTTGCGGCGACACGACCAGGATGCGCTCGCCGCGCCCGCGCCGGATCAGCTCGGCCAAGATCAGCCCGATCTCCAGCGTCTTGCCGAGGCCGACCACGTCGGCCAGCAGGATGCGGGGGCGCAGGCCCGAGAGCGCCAGCTCGACCGGGCGTTGCTGGTAGGTCAGGGGGTCGAGCAGGAACCGGTCGGCCAGGGCCAGCCCGCGTTCGGAGCGCGGCAGCGGCGTGCGCCGCAGGACGGCCTCCAGGAAGAGGCGGCTCTGCCGGAACTGCGACGAGGTGTCCGCCACGAGCACGGTCTCCTCCGGCCGCATCGCCTGCACTTCGTCGAGCTCGGTGAAGAAGGTGGCCTCGAGGTCCTGGACGAACTCGGAGACCCCGACCGCCTTGATCATCGTGCCGTCGGGGGTGTCGGTCTGCACGCCGCGGACCAACCACTCCTCGTCGCGGACAAGAACCCGGACGCCGGGTGCCAGCGGGGCGTCTGCACTGCTCACGTGTGAACCCTTCTCACCATGTCGACCGGCGGGCGTACTGCCGGCGAAGTTTCTCGATCAGCCAGGTCACGTCGACCTCCACCGGAGTGCTTGGCGGCTCCTCGGGAGGGGTGACGGCAGGCCCGACCACGGCCGGTGGCGGCTGCGTCTCTTCGATCGGGTCCTCGGTCTCCCGTACGGGATCGGTCAGCTCTTCCGGAATTTCCAGCTGCGACCGATGAAACGTAGCCAGGGCGACCTCGGCCCGGATCGTGGCCACGGGACGACCGTCGGCGGTGGCGATTTGCAGCAGCCGCTCCCTGACATCGCTGAGAAGCGGCCTCGACTGGACGTCGTCGGCCAACATGGCTTTGGCCAGCGAAGAAATCTCAGGCGGAACACCGGTCAGGTCCGGCATGACGTCGGGGTTACCTACCTGGTATAGCAGCATCCCCTGGGACGGGGAATAGAGCGTGTGACCGGTGAGGGCGTACACAAGCGTGGCGCCCAAGGCATAGACGTCGACGGCCCTGGTCAAGTCCTTCTCACCGCGGGCCTGTTCCGGCGCCATATAAGCCGGGGTTCCCACGACCATGCCGGTCTGAGTGTGCCCGTCGCCGTCCTCCCGTTCGGTCAGAGTCGCCAGCCCGAAGTCGATAAGGACTGGTCCTTGCTGCCCGAGGATGAGGTTCTGCGGCTTGAGATCACGGTGCAGCAGGCCGGCCTGGTGGACCTTGTCCAGACCTTCGGCCAGCATGGCACCGATCATCGCCGTCGAGGCGAGCGGCAAGGTCCCGTGCTGCTCGACGTACTGCTTCAGGGTCAGCCCGTCGACGTACTCAACAGCGAGCCACGGCGGTTCCGCGTACGGATCAGCGTCTTCAAGACGCGCCACACGCGAGCCGAACACCGTCTTGAGACTCTCGACCTCCGAGGCGAAGCGCTGCTTCATGGAAATGTCGTCCAGCAGGTGCCCGTGGATCCTCTTGACGGCAACCTGGTCGGCGGTCGGCGACACGCCTAGGAACACGTCCCCCATGCCGCCCGATCCCAGCTTGCGAACCAGGGTGTATTCGCCGGCCATCTCCATTGCCATGCGGCCCGGCCCCTCCTCGTCCCCTTGTTCCGCCCGATCCCGGCGACGTACCCGTCGTCCGATTATCGGGAGCCATATTTCTATCTGATGGAACTTTCATCAATGCATTCACCCAGGCCCAGCAGGCCACCGGCCAGACCGTCAACGGCCTTTCGGGTGAAATCATTGCTGAGTTCGGCGGCTTTACGTACCGCATCGTCGAATTGATGCATCTGGCGGAAGATCTCTCCATGCTGTCGCTGTTCGGCGAGCGGGATGCGCGGCACCTGGGCGCGACGCAGATCGAAGCGATTGCTTCCGGACCCTCGGCTGGCCTGCCGTTCGTTGGCTGACGTGCGGAGATAGCCGGCCAGAAACCACGGGTCGAGCAGCTGAGGGTCGCACCGCAACAGCTGAACGCCACGGCCCAGCAGGAACCCGTTCTCAACGACGACCCGGGCCGTCAATGCGTCAGCCAGTACGGGAACCGCAATATCCCCTGGTTGCACGGTAATTTCGGGCGAGAGTGCGGTGTCAGCAGAGCCCGTCGGCGGGCGCCCGACCAGAATGTCGGGCGCCGTCCAGACTCGTTGCGTTGATGGATCGCCTGGGGTCGGCCGGACCGGACCCAGCAGTTGCACCGAGCCCGCCCTGAGCAGATCCCCGACCGACACGGTTGGGAGCGGCGTGGAGCCCCCCTCAACGTCTGTCATCGCAGACGGAACCAGCTGCTGAAGCGACTCGACAACGGCTCGAAGCTGGTTATGGCTCTCCAGCACGTCGGCGAATGTAGCTCCGGTCGTGACAGCGGCTGGCGCTCGCCGACCAGGCGATAAGTCGACTTCCTCGTCCAGAAGGTCGACCACAGGAACGCTATAGCCGACCTCATCAAGAATTGCGTCTATTTCCAGCGCGGACGCATCGATCAGCCGCACTTCAGGCGCCGGATCACTCACGCGCGAGAGCACCCATAAGTGCAGGCCGACCGCATGGGGCGCAGCAGCACCAGGAGGCAACGCGATGATCGACTGGACAGCACCGCGTCGCAGCAACTCGGCGCGAATACGGCGACCAGCACGCCTGCTCGCCGCAGACGGGGGCATCAGCAGCACCGCCCGTCCGCCCGGCCCGAGGTGGGCCAATGCGTGTTGCACCCAGGCGAGCTCGGGCTCGGTGCGCGGGGGCACGCCGAATTCCCAGCGGCGGTCGTAGCCGAGGTCCTCGTGGCCCCAGTTCGTGAGGCCAAAGGGCAAATTGCCAACTACCGCGTCCACGGTGAGATCGGGGAAGGCGTCGTGGCGCAGCGAATCGCCCGTACGGATCTCGCCATCGAGGTTGTTGGCAGTGAGCCACAGCGAAGCCAGCCGGGTGGCCGCGCCGTCCACGTCCTGCCCGTAGAGAGTTGTGGCTCCGGAGCGCACCGCCGCACGCAACAGGCGGCCGGTTCCACAGGCCGGGTCCAAGACCGTTCCATTGCGTACGGCGGCCAGGCTCACCATCAGGTCGGCGAGCGCATCCGGGGTGGTCACGGCGCGCTGGCCAGGTAGGTCGGCGAACCGGGTCCACAGCGCCTCCAGTGCCGCGCTCGGCTCGTTGGGGGCCAGCGCATCCAGTAGGGCTCGGAGGTCCTCGTACGGCAGCTGTTTGCGCCCCAGCAGGTGGTCGCCGGCCACGGCGAGGGCCTCGGCGGGGTCGCCGGCGGCGGCCAGGAGGCTGCGCCAGAGGCGGTCCTCGTCGGCTACGGCGGGGAGTTTGCCCTGGTCGGCCAGCCAGCGCTCGATGTCGTCGAGGTCGAACTGGGGGCTGGCGGCGGTGCCGCCGACCGGGGGCGGGAACGTGTCGTACCGCTTGCGCCAGTTGCTGACGGCGGCGCGGCCCACGCCGGCCAGGCGGGCGATGTCGGCCGCGGTGACTCTCGCTCTCTGCTGCACGTGTCGCAGTGTACACATCCGCTTCGTCAGAAGCTTGTTGACATAGTTGTCAGACGCTGCTTCCATTAACTGCGTCGCAGCGGACAAGCGCTGTGTACACAACCTCTTCGTTCGTTGGAGATCCCATGACTCACACCCCTAAGCACCGCGCCTGGCACTGGATTGCCGGTGGCGCCGCCGTTTTCATGCTGCTGGCCTGCGGTGGTGTCAGCGCGGGCGATGACACCACCGAGGCGGCCGACGAGCCCGCTGCGGCGGCGCCGGCGGCCAAGAAGACCGAGGCCAAGAAGAAGGACTCGATGCCGGGGCTGAACCAGCCGGCCAAGGACGGCGACTTCCAGTTCACGGTGACGGGAGTCAAGTGCGGCGTGGCCAAGGTGGGCTCGGCCTATCTCAACGAGAAGGCCCAGGGGCAGTTCTGCCTGGTCAGCGTGCAGATCAAGAACATCGGCAAGGAGGCACAGACGATGGTCGACTCCGTGCAGAAGGCCTTCGACGCCAAGGGCACCGAGTACTCGGTGGACTCGGGGGCCGCGATCTACGCCAACGAGGACCAGCAGGTCTTTTTCGAAGAGATCAACCCGGGCAACACGGCCAAGGGCAAGCTCGTCTTCGACATCCCCAAGGGCACCAAGCTGACCACCCTCGAGCTGCACGACTCGCTCTTCTCCGGCGGCGTCAAGGTGGCCCTCAAGTGAACCGGGGGCGGCAACCGAACTCGCTGGGTCACGCGCGGACAGGGTTCAAGCTTGGACCCTTCAACATCAAACTTCAGGTCGACTTCGAGTACGAGAAACCGGCGCCCGCCCCGGGCAGCGGGAAGAAGCCAGGTGGCACGACGAGGGGGCAGGCGACATGAGCGGAGAGACGAACCAGTTGGAGCGGCACGAGCCGGGGCTTCGGGTGTTCGCTGAGTGGACGCGGTCGAGTGAGGGGCCGCAGCGGCTCGTGATCGAGGCGCCGGTGGTGAACGATGCGGCGCTTCGGCGGTCGGCGCGG
Organism: Paractinoplanes aksuensis; assembly: GCF_024137025.1. Classification (GTDB taxonomy): domain Bacteria; phylum Actinomycetota; class Actinomycetes; order Mycobacteriales; family Micromonosporaceae; genus Actinoplanes; species Actinoplanes aksuensis. Next base: position 378,644 of record NZ_JAMYJR010000013.1, on the reverse strand, counting down.
CACCTGGCGGACATGTCGGCCGAGCACTTCGGGCTGCCGGCCGTGGGGGCGCGGCAGGTCATGGTGCGGCGGTACACCGAGGACCAGTTGGCCTCGCTGCCGGACGGCGGCGTCGCCTATCACCGGGGGCTGCTCGACATCCGGGACGATCTCGGTGCGCGGGGTATCGAGAACACCGACCAAGTGCTGGCCTCGGCCATGCGCGTACCGGTGGAAACGCTTCGGGCCTGCCTTCGGGTCGCCGAGCAGCAGCTGGGGCGCTGACTTCCCACGGACGGTGCCACGGCCGGTGCAACGAAGCGGCGGCGCGGCGCTTTTTGAGCGGCGGTAGGAAAGCGGTAGATCGAGTCTGAAAGATGGTTGGCCGTACCGCCGCGAACGGTACGGGTGGGAGAGCGATGGACATCCGCGTCGACGAGGTGCCGCCGCGGGATCTGGGGATCCACAGTGCCATTCCGGGGGATGAAGGGGACGACGACCTGCCGGTTTATGTGCCGCGGGACTACGACTTCCGGTTGCGTAATGCGCTCGGGGTGAACGGGGTCGACCGGGGCGCCTTTGTGGTCATGGTGGGTGGGTCGTCGACCGGGAAGACGCGGTCGCTGTACGAGGCGGTCTACGAACTGGTGCCGAGGTGGGCCCTGGTGCAGCCGGCCGATGCGGCGGAGTTGCTCTTTCTCAAGGGTGCTCCGCCGCGCCGCAGCGTCGTGTGGCTCGACGAGTTGCAGCGCTATCTGGGGGCCGAGGAAGCCCACTGCATCCGGTTGCTGCGCCGGGCCGGGAATTGGGTGGTGGGCACGCTCTGGCCCGATCAGTACGCGTCGTGGACCGCGGGGCGCGACGACGTGCATCGCCTGGTCAAAACCGCGACTGTCGTCTCCGTGCCGGATGAATTGAGCCCGCTGGAGGAACAGGCGGCGGAGCTCGTCGCCGAACGGGACAGCCGGGTCCGGCAGGCGTTGCGAACACGCGACATCGGGCTGACGCAGGCCCTCGCCGGCGGTCCCGCGCTCGTGTTGTGCTGGGAGCAACCCGTCAATCCGTACGTCAAAGCCATCATCACCGCCGCGGCCGACGCCCACCGGCTGGGGGTGCAGTCGCCGTTGACGGAGTCGTTGCTGGTCGAGGCGATGGCCGGCTACCTGCACGGGCGTCAGCGGGTGCGTTCGCCCGGCGAGTGGCTGCCCGCGGCCCTCCCCCACGCCACCCGGCCCCAGTTCGGTGAGGTGTCCGCGTTGACCCCGGCCGACGGGGGCCGTCCGGGGCGTCTCGCGGGTTACACGGTGGCCGACTACCTGGCCCAGCATCTGCGCGGGATCCGCCGGGTCGAGCCCGTGCCCCACGAGGCCTGGCAGGCGCTGGTCACGCATCTCCAGCGACCGCCCGACCTGTGGCACATCGCCGACAGCGCCCTGGCCCGGCTTCGTTGCCGCTATGCCGAGGCGGCGCTGCGCCGGCTGGCCGACGAGTTCCGCGATTCGGTGGCCGCGTCGCGGCTGGCCGGTCTGCTCGTGCGGCAGGACAGGTTCGCCGACGCGGTCGACGTGCTCGACGCGGATTGGGGTGACGAGCAGATCCAAGACCAATTGGCCCGTACGCGCGAACTGCGCCAGCGGGTGGAGGCGATCCGCCCGCGGGCCCTGAGCGGCGACCCGGCGGCCCGGGAAAGGCTGGCCGACATCCTGCTCGACGGCGGCGAGTGCGACGACCTGCGGCAGCGCGCCCGGCGGCGGGACCGGCCGGCCGCCGAGCGCCTGGTCGACCTGCTCGTCGCGCGGGGCTGCGTACGGGAAATTCGCAAACGAGCGGAGCTGGGCGACTTCTACGCGGCCGAGGCGCTGTGCGATCTGTATGTCGCCTGGGGCGAGAAAGACCTGCTCGAAGCGCGGGCCCAAGCCGGTGATCAGGCCGCGCAGCTCCGAGTGTCCAAGGTTCATCAGCACCGGGAGAGCGCCGACGCCGAACTGGCCGAACTGCGGGCTGCGGTCGACGACGGCAATCCGGAGGCTGGGCCGCAATTGTGCGCGCTGCTTTTCGAATTGCGCGACGAGACCCGGCTCAAGGCCGAGCTGAACGCCGGCACCGCGGGGGCGGCCGACCGGCTCATCGCGCTCTACATGGCCCTCGACCGTTTCGATCCGGGGCGCCTCGCCCGGCTGCACGGCTACGGCTTCCACGCCGACGGCCGGACCGTCCACCCTTGAAAGGACTCCCATGCACGACCTGAGCTCGGCTGACTACGCCGTCCTGATTCTGCTGAAGAACGAGGGCCGCGAAATTTCGAACACCGAATTGAATCGGGTGTACGGGTTCCCGCTGGTCGGTGCGGCCTGCATGCGCCTCAACGGCACCGGCCTCATCGTTTCGGACACCAGCCGCCGCCCCTACCGGCACAGCCTCACGAAAAGCGGCGCCAAACTGCTCGACGAGCCGTTGTCCATCGACGACGACATCGTCGCGCCGAAAACCAAGCGGTCGCTGGGCGAGAAGATCCTGTGGGCCGCCCTGCTGAGCTATCACAATGTGCGTTCACCAGCAGCGCCGGCCTCGCTCGAAGAGAGAATTCGTTCCGCGTACGACGATCTGGCCGCGAAGCCGGGGGCCTGGATCACCCTGACCCAGTTGCGGCCGCTGCTGGCCGGCGTCTCCCGCGCCGAACAGGATCGCGCCCTGACCCGACTGCTCGACTCGGACGACGTACGCCTGGAACCGGAACCGCACCGGCACCGCCTGGGGGATGACGACCGCGCCGCCGCGGTGCGGATCGGCGGCGAGGAACGGCACAAGCTGGCGATCGGCGTGCGATGACCGAGGAGGAACGGGCCGCCCTGGCCGCGCTGCGCTTCAGCTGGGCGCAGGCCGCCGACGACGTGTGGCGGCCCTCGCCGTTCCACGTCGACGGGCTGCACCCGGCGGTGGTCCGCGACGTGCTCGACAGCCTGGCCGAGGCCGGGTTCAGCCCCGACGCGAACCCGATCGGGCTGGTGCTGGAGGGTCGGCACGGCTCGGGCAAGACACACCTGCTGGGCTGGGTGCGCGAGCAGGTTCAGCAGCAGGGCGGGTACTTCTTCCTGATCGGTCTGCTCGACGGGCGGACGTTCTGGGACGGCGTGCTGATCTTCCTGCTGAGCGGGCTGACCCGGACCGTGCCGGGCAGCGAGAGCCAGCTACGGCTGCTGCTGCGCCGGTTGTCGTCCAAGATCGGGGCGCCGCGGCCGGCCCGGCGCGCGGTCATGGGCGACAAGGAGCTGACGCGCGAGGCGCTCGACGCCTTTGCCGAAGGGCTCAGCGCGTACGACAGTTTTGTCGCCCACGAATGCCGGGACACCCTGCGCGCGCTGGCCCTGCGGGCCTCGGACGACGAGGACCAGCAGGACGTGGCGGACAGCTACTTCGACGGCGAGCCGATCACGGACGCGCTCCGGGCGTGGGGAATCCGCCGCCGGCACAAGCCACAGGACGTCGTACGGGAAATCTCGTGGCTCTTGGCTCTGACCGGGCCCTCGGTGATCGCCTTCGACCAGATCGACACGGCCATCGCTCAGATGGCGGTGCGCGAGGATCTGGCGCTCGAGGCGCAGAAGGCGGAGCCGCTGATCAACATCGCGGCCGGCCTCAGCGACCTGCGGGAGGTGACCCGGCGGACGGTGACGGTGGTCGCCACCCTGACCTCGACGTGGGAGCAGATCGAGGACAAGGCCACGGCGTCGTTCCCCGACCGGTTCCGGCGCTGCCCGTCGCTGCAGGGCATCCGGACGGTGGAGATCGCGCGGCTGATCCTCGAGAAGCGGTTCGCCTCGCGGTACGCCGACATCGGGTTCACCCCGCCCTATCCGACCTGGCCGGTGCGGCCCGGGGCGCTGATCGAGGCGATCAACTACACGCCGCGGCGGCTGCTCGTGGTGATCGACCGGCATGTGCGGGCCTGTCTCATCGCGGGTGAGGTGCGCGAGCTGGTCCGGCTCGAGGACGCGTCGGTCGAGACACGGGAGGTGGCGCCGTCGATCACGGCGCCGGTGGTGCCGGACGAGGCGCTGGCCCGCATCGAGGCCCGGTACGAGCAACTCAAGCGGGATGCCGATGTGACGTCGCCGTTGGAGCACGACACCGAGGACTCCGCGTTTCCGGAGCTGTTGTCGGCCGGGTTGCACGCGTGGATCGTCGAGCGCGGGGATCGGGGGGCGGCGTTCAGCGTGGATCCGCCGCCGAGTTCCCGGCCGGATCTGCATGCGCGGCTGCGGCGGGAACTGGATGAGCGTACGGAGGAGGAGCGCGAGAATTCGCCCGACCAGACGCGGACCGAGGATCAGATGCACTGGTCGTTCCGGGCCATCAGCGACACCCATCACGGGAACGCGGTGCTGAGCCGGATGCGGCGGGCACGGACCGCGGCGGGCCTGAGTCCGGGGGTGGACAAGCGGAAGCTCTTCCTCATTCGGAACGCGGGGTATTCGTCGTCGGCGCGGACCCAGGAGATTCTGGGCGAGGTGCGGCGCGACGGCGGGATGACGCTGTCCATCGAGGACGAGGACCTGCGGATTCTGACGGCGCTGCGGGATCTGCGGGAGGAGAATCCGAACGAGTTGCACGCGTGGCTCGTCAAATACCGGCCGACCGAGCAGCTTTCGCTGTTCAAGGAGGCGCTGGCCGAAGCCGTGGAGGGCGAGCAGGTCACGCCGAGGCGGGAAGATGGAGCCGGGTTCACGGCGGGAATGTCGGGCGACCAGAATTCCGTACCTCTGAGTCTGGAAGCTCTTCGCAAGCATGCGGCGATCTTTGCCGCGTCGGGTTCGGGCAAGACCGTGCTGATTCGGCGGCTGATCGAGGAATGTGCGCTGCTCGGGGTGTCGGCGATCGTGCTGGATCCGAACAACGACTTGGCCCGGCTGGGTGACGAATGGCCTTACCCACCGGATAAATGGGCGGTCTCGGACCTCGAACGGGCGCGGGATTACCATGCCGGCACCGAGGTCGTCGTGTGGACGCCGCGGCGGGAAGCGGGACGGCCGTTGAGTTTCCAGCCGTTGCCCGACTTCGCGGCCGTGCTCGACGACCCGGACGAATTCGGCGAGGCGGTCGATTCCGCGGTGGCCGCTCTGGCGCCGCGGGCGAATCTGATCGGGCGGACCATGCGGGCTCAGGCCGGGGCTGCGGTATTGCGGAAAGCGGTCGAACACTACGGTCGCCGAGGCGGTGGAAGTATGCGCGGGCTGATCGACGTGCTCGCGGATTTCCCCGACGGAGTCAGCCAATTGCGCGACGCTGGAAAGCTCGCGTCCGACGTGGCTCAGGCCTTGACCGCGGCCATGGACAACGACCCGCTGTTCGGGGGAACGGGCGCACCGGCCGATCCCGGAACGCTGCTGACCCCCTCCCCCGGCCGGAACGCCCGGATCTCGGTGATCAGCATGATGGGCCTGCGCTCGAACAAGGCCCGGCAGAGTTTCGTCAACCAATTGCAGATGAGCCTGTTCGCCTGGATCAAGAAGAATCCGGCCCGTGAAAGGCCGTTGCTAGGCCTGCTGGTGATGGACGAAGCGCAGGATTTCGCTCCGTCCGGTGCGATGACCGCCTGCACGCAGAGCACGCTGGCGCTGGCCTCCCAGGCCCGCAAATACGGGCTCGGCCTGCTCTTCGCCACCCAGGCCCCGAAGAACCTGCACAACCGCATCCCCGGCAACGCGGCCACCCATTTCTTCGGCCGGCTGACCGTTCCGGCCCAGGTCGAGGCGGCCCGCGAAATGGCCAAGGCGAAGGGCGGCGACGTGCCCGACGTGGGCGCCCTCACATCGGGCGAGTTCTATATCGCGCTCGAGGGATCGGCGCCCGAGAAGATCCGTACGCCGATGTGTCTTTCCTATCATCCGAGCTCCCCGCTCACCGACGAGGAGGTTCTGGCCCGGGCCCTCCGTTAGCATCGGGGCATGTCACGGCGGGTGGCGCTGGCCCTGGGCTCCGGTGGCGCGCGGGGTTTCGCGCACATCGGCGCCATCGAGGTGCTCGAAGAACGAGGCTTCGAGATCAGCGCGGTCGCCGGCTCCTCGATGGGCGCCCTGGTCGGCGGCGTCATGGCCGCGGGCCGCCTCAAAGACTTCCGCGACTGGGCCGTATCGCTCAAACAACGCGACGTCCTGCGCCTGCTCGATCCCAAATGGGCCGCCGCCGGCGCGATCGGCGCCACCCGCCTCATCACCCACCTGAACGAATTCCTGACCGACATAGAAATCGAGAACCTGCCGATTCCGTACACGGCAGTGGCCACCGACATCGAGGCGCGCCGCGAAGTCTGGTTCCAAAAAGGCTTATTACGTACGGCGGTCCGGGCGTCCATCGCGATCCCCGGCGTCATCACGCCCGTGGTCGTCGACGGCCGCCTGCTCGCCGACGGCGGCCTGCTCAACCCGGTCCCGATCGAGCCCACCGCGGCCTCCGGGGCCGACCTGACGATCGCCGTCTCCCTGCAGGCCCCGCGGGCGACGCAAGAGCCGGCCAGCCCCGTCCGCGCCACCGCGACCCCGCAGTGGGTCGAGGACATCCGCCAGCGCTTCCACACCAAGAAGGCACCTCCGGCCCTCCCCGACGGCCTGGGCATCGGCACTGTCCTGGGCCTGTCGCTGGACGCGATGCAAGACCTGATCGCCCGCTATCGCATGGCCGGCCTCCCACCCGACATCCACATCGCCGTCCCGGTCAGCGCCAGCAGCGTCATGGACTTCAGTCGCGCCGCCGAACTGGTCGCCCTGGGCCGCGAGCTGACCACCAAGGCCCTGGACGACGCCGGCTATGGGCACTGACATCGCCGGCGGGGTGGAGATCCGCCCGCACGGCCCGGCCTCACCCTGGCTCCTGGCCGACGTCGACCTGGACGACCTGCCGCGCCACTACGACGCCTTCGGCCTGCTGTTCGGCGTGCGCAACTACGCCGGCTTCGACCCCGTCGCCCCCGGCCGCGGCCTGCCCGGCGACGCCAGTCCCGAACTGCGCAAACTCCAGCTCACGGACGACGAGCACGACCACACCTGGGTGACCTGGACCGAACTGTCCCGCATCGACTGGGACGCACCGGCGCCCCGGGTCGACGACCGGATCCACAAGTACGAAGGCACGCGCTTCGTCGGCAAGTCCGGCTTCGGAGCCGACTGGCAGGCCGTGGCCGGCGAGTCGGCCGACCCCCGGGGCAGCAGCTACCCGGAGGGCACCGAGTGGCGCTCCGGCGACCGGATCTGGCGGGTGGAACGCCTCACCCAGTCCGACGTGCTGCGGACCGACCCGCAACTGGCCACCCTGTTCGACACCATGCGCAACCTGGCCAACCAGCACGGCCCCGACAACGTACGACTCGTCGTCTGGTTCGACAGCTAACGCCCACGACGGCGCTGGTGGAACTGGTGATCGCGTTCGATGAGGGCGACGATCGCTTCGCACGACTGCGGGTCCAGCGGGATCGCATAGCGTCCGATCGCTTCCAGCAGATGAGCGGAACGAGTGCCGACGACATCCGCCGACTGGTTCTCGAGCCGGCCCAGCTGCGCCTGCTCATGCATGATCATCACAGCGGTCCGGACCGGAACCGGGTGCCCGTTGCGAGCCAGCCAAGCCGCAAGATCAGCCGCTACCTCGGTGACCTGGCGTTCCCAGGTCCGGCCACCGGCGTCGACCGCCCAGCCCGTGTCGACCACATTGCCCCGCGCGTCGAGCTTCTCGTACCACCATTTCTCGCCCATGACGTGCAGTCGGATGCGACGCCGTTTCACCTCCACGGCCCAGATGCCGGCCGGTCCGACCAGAACGTGGTCGGTCTCGCCGCGCCGGTTGTGGTAACCGCGCAACATCACCCACGAGTCGTCCAAACCCAGGAGGCCGTGGACCAGGGCTTCCTCGCCCATCTGGCCGGCCGACTGCTGTCGAGCCCGCCCATCGATCGCTTGCCGGGCCGAGTCGGCCGCCTCCCATCGCTCAACGTGATTGATGCGTTACACATCGACACGCGTGCGCGAGAGCCCTGGTTCAGGGTCGGCTATTCGCCCAGCCATGAAAGGGATGGGGCGGGTTGCTCTTCCACGGCGCCGTCGCGGATCTGCCATGTGAAGGCGTGGCCGCGTTCGTCAGTGATCAGGAACAGACCGCGAGGGCGGTCGTTGTCCTCGTCGACCGGCGGCAGAGCGGCCAGCTCGTCCACTTGTGCGCGTAGCCAGGGCAACTCGCCCTCGCGGATGTCGCCGCCGTAGAAGAGGTACAGCGTCCAGTTGAAAGGCTTGGCCGGAAAGGCCCAGCCGCCGGAGTAGTGCCCGTCCTGGTGCCGCTGGATGATGTCCTCGGCACTGCTCCGCTGGGCGAAGTCGATCTCGACCCAGCCGCGAGCCGACGCGTACATTCCCATGCCGATGGCTACCGGGGCGCCTTGGCTACCCAGTAGAGCTGCTTGTGGCCTCTCGCCTCCAGCGTCGCCGCGACTTCGTCGGCCGCCGCGCGGGAGTCTTTGCGCACGACCTCGAACCGGTTGCCGTTGTCGTCCTGCCGCCACACGATCCACCGATCCGGTCGGCCATCATCGACAGGACCGGGCGCGAGGGAATCAGACGACATGACTCCATGATGCGCTGCGTGAGCCATCATGACACTGGGCGCCATCCGGGCCCGGAGAGGTGCCGAGTTCTGTGGTGAATGTGTTGCTCGACGAGCCGCGTGTATTTCTTTCGTACGGGACCGCGTCGCTCCTGTGCGGTGACGGCGTCGACGACTTCGACCTGGAGGCGCCCTGGGTCGACGAGAGCAACGGGCTGTGCGGCGCCGGTGTGCCGGGCTGTCTGCAGTTCCAGGTGGGCACGCACACCGGGTGGGTGCCGTTCCGGCTCGAGCTGCACGACGCCGAGCCGGCCCTCGACCCGGTGTGGGAGGAAGTCGTGGAGGTCTCCTTCACGGCGCTGTCGGAGGAAGCAGCACTGACCGGGCTGATGGCGGACGCCCACGAGTTCCGCATACCGGTCGGCGCTTATCGGGTCCGGTACTGCGTTCGCGGTTTTGAGGAAGCCGACCAGGTCGAGGAAACACCTGACTCGTACCTGCTGCAGTTCTGGCCGGGCCCGGCGGCGCCGGGCCGGATCGTCAAGCAGACCGGTGAAAGGGCGGCCTATTGGCATCGCGCGCGACGCACGCAGACCGAGCAGGAACAGCGGGAGGACGAACAGGCCGCGGCCGACGAGCTCGATCGGCAGGCGCGTGAACGATGGGGCGACCGCGTGCCGAACGAGCGGCTACGGCGGACCTCGGAGTTCGGCGTCGGCCTCTATCTCGATGCGCTTTCGCGACTCGACATGAATCTCGAGTTCGCGCTGGCCGAGACCGACGACCGGACGCACCGTCAGGTGGCCGCGTGGGGCGCGTTGCAGTGCCTCGAGGAGGCGGGTCTGATCGGACTGCCTCAGCTGGCGCCGGCCGTTGCCGCACTGCGCCGAGGCGAGCCCGCACCGCCGCCCTTCGACGACTCCGCCCATTGCTGGGGCGTGCTCGAACGGGTGAAACCGCCTCGGACGAGTGTGCCGGTCCCGCCCGACGGCGACTACGAGCAGTCACCCCAGGACTGGGCCATCACTATTCTGTTCCATACGGCCGAGGAAGATTCTTTGGTGGCCGCGATGGAAGTGGTCGTCTGCCTGGCCTTCGTGCATGGCCGCGACGGCTACCGCCCGGCCTTCGCCAACCTGCGGCGGCGGTTTCCGCAGTTGGGATGACTGTGCCGGTCAGTGGCCGAGGGGGACCCGGGCCAGGGCCGTGCGGGCCGAGACGGCCAGGGCGAACGTCCGGGTCGACATAGTCTTGAGCAGGTTCAGGCCGAGGGCGAAGACGAACCAGCCGGCGAGACGCTGATTGCCGGTCAGGAACGAAAACGGCAGCGAGCCGACCCAGAAGATCACCGCGAACAGCGCACAGCCGGCAACCGCCCGGACGGTTCCGGAGAGCTCGCGCCTCGCGGCGCTTCCGGGCGGTCAGGTACGCCGTCGAGCCCGGGGTCAGGCCGCCGGGCTCGGGGCCGCGGAAGCCGGGCGGGATCGGGTGGAACGCGTCCGCCGGCAGCCCCGAGCGGGTTTCGGCGGCCGTCCAGCTGCCGGTGCCGCCGCAGACGTTGCAGGGGCTTTCGGCCAGCACGGCCTGACCCCGTACGTGAAGCAGCCAGCCGATGCCGTCGCAGGCGTGACAATGGTCGTCGCCGGTGACCGCGCGCGGCCGGTGGAACGCGGGAATGTCGGTGAGCGTAAAGACCTGCCAATCAATGGCAGTGGTTCCCCCGTACGCGGCCTGGCCCTGCTCCTGGAACCGCCGGTGCAACTCGGCCGCATGCCGTTCGTGCTCGGCCTCGGCCGGCGTCCGGAAGAACGCCTGCAGGAGTGTGTGACCGCCCTCGACAATGGCAGCCGATCACCGGGCCGGTAGGCGAACTCAGCGAAACGCTGCCGGCGCCACGCGTTGACCTGATCCTGGTACACCTTCTCCACCGGAGTGGCCTGCACATCGATCAAAGGCGGCTCCTGCCGTGATCAGGGCGCTACTGAGCCTGGCTTACCGAACAGCGTCGCACAAATGGCCGATGTCGCCCAGGGCACCCGTAGCTTGATCGGATTCGGGCCGCTACCGTGATCTCCAGCGCATTCAGTGGACTTCGGCGAATCGAGTTCTCCGTGAAGCTCTTCCTCAGCTGGTCGAAGTCTCGCAGCAATCAGATAGCAGTCCTGCTGCGCGAATGGATTCCGAGCGTGATCCAGCGTGTCGAGCCCTGGATGTCCAGCGAGGACATCGACAAGGGGCAACGATGGGGTATCGAGTTGTCGGAGATGCTGGCCTCGACTTCACACGGACTGCTGTGCGTAACGGCTGAGAACGTTAGAGAACCTTGGCTCAGTTTTGAGGCAGGGGCTCTGGCGAAGTCTGTCTCCATCGCCCGCGTACGTCCGGTCCTGTTCGATCTTTCGCCGTCTGATGTGACAGGTCCGCTGGCTCAGTTCCAAGCAACCTCGCTCACGGACAAGGACGATGTCTACCGCCTGATGGCGTCATTGAACTCGGGCACCGAGAAGCCTATGGCCGACCCCCTCCTCCGAAAATCCTTCGAGCGGGCCTGGAGCGAGCTCGACGCCGCGGTGCGGGGCATGCTGCACGAATCGGCGGAGGACATCGTCGGCCCGCTCCGGCGGCCCGACGAGAAAATTGATGAGATTCTCGATCTGGTTCGAGACATCGAGCGTCGCCACAGAAGTGCAGGCTGGCGCCCCGCAACCACGGAGCCCGGCAATATCGTCGTCGATTTCTCCGAGATCAATCACCGACTGGGCGCAATGACGTACGACGTTCAGGACTTCAATTACGTCAGCGATTTCCTCAACCACTTGTTCTTCAATATCAAAGACTTCGTGCCAGCGTTCACTTTCGGTACGGTATGGCAGCTCAAAGACGTGAAACGAGACCTCGTTCTCCGCAGTCTGGAGACCGGCTGGTCCAAAGGCCTCGACCGTAAGATAGACAAGAGATTTCTTGTGGACGCGGGACTGCGACCGGGAATGATCCTCGCCGCACAGCGGATGGACACCGCCGGCGAGGACTAGCAGCGGCTAACCGCGTCATCGCGGCGATTCGGGTGGCTGTAGGTCGGGGTCGGCGCTCAAGGCGAGGTCCCACAGCGACCGGCGGAGCGCCTGCATCCGCCGGGCGCCGAGCACGGCCTGCCAGTCGGCCTCGATGCGAGCTTCCTCGGCCACGGCGATGGGTAATCCGGCCCGGCCGCGGGCAGTCAGCTGGATCAGGCGGGCCCGGCCGTCGGACGGGTCCGGGACGCGCTGCACGTAGCCGGCCGCCTCGAGGCCGTTGACCAGGGCCAGGGCGGTCTGCTTGGGGATGCGGGCGCGGTCGGCCAGGACGACCAGCCGGGTGCCGTCGAGGTCGATGCCGGCCAGCAGCCGGGCCTGGGCGCGGGTCAGATCCGCGAAGCCGGCCGAGGCAAGAGCGGCAAGGATGCGGTCCTCGGCCGTCCGGAAGGCGATGAACATCAACCAACCGGACGACACATCGCGGTCCACATTCAGCCTCTCCGGCAGTCCCGATCAAGACCGGGAATTAGTACCATCATCGTACTAGATGACGCCGAGGAAGGGAGCGGGCGTTGTGGACGACATCGAGGTCTGGGCGGCTGTCGACCAGCGCCGCCGCGCCATCGTGGAGCTTCTCAGAAGCCTGGACGCCGGCGAGTGGAACACGCCGTCACTGTGCCCAGGGTGGACGGTCAGAGATGTGGCCGCGCACCTGACGATGCCGGTGCTGACCATGCGGCAGATCGTCGCCCTGATCGAACGGTCGGCGGGACACCACCGCGCGTTCTTCGGCCTGACCTGCCGCGAGTCGCTCATCGACGCCATCGGCCACACCTTCGACATGGCCATCCCGCTGGGCCGCGAGATCCACTTTCCCGCGGCCGTGGTGGCCGAGGCCGCCGACCGAGTGGTCTCCTACCACGGTCGCGGGAACGCGAAGGTCTTCCGTTCGCTGCCGTGGGCGTCGTTCCGCCTCACCGCGACCGACCACGACTGGTCCGCGGGCGACGGCCCGCCCGTGACCGGCACCATGACCGACCTGTTCCTGCTGCTCACGGGGCGCGACGCCCGCATCGACGGCCTGCTTGGCCCCGGGGCCGACGACCTGCGGCGAGCCGCCGCCGCTTGCCGACCGGGCGTCAGACGGTGAGCAGCCGGTCGAGCGTCCGGCGGGCGGCCGGCAGCGCGCCCCGCAGGCTCACCGTGCGGAGTTCCTGGCCGAGCAGCCGAGCCGCGTCCCGTACGCGGGGATCCGAATTGTGCTCGCCGGCGGTGAGCGCAGTCTCGACGCGGTTCCACAGCCGCCACGTGTCGTCGTCGAGGAGCAGGCGGGCGGCCTGGTCGAGGGCGCCGCACGTGATGTCGGCCGCGGCCTCCTCGCCCAGGTCGGCCACCCACGACAGTTCCTCGGCGGCGGGCTTCAGGGCCGGCGCCTCGTGCTCGACCGTCGCGTAGAGCATGGCCAGCACCGTGCGCACGCCGTCCACCGTGGGCGGGAAGCGGCCGGCCAGGTGCGCGGCCCGGCCCAGCGGCAGGTCGACGGCCTCGCGCGTGTCGCGAACGCGGGCGTGGAACGGGCGCTGTTCGCGCTGGGCGAACACCACCGGCCGGCGGCCCTCGGCAAGCATCCGCGCGGCGACCGAGTAAGGCACTCCGAGCTGGGCGGCCAGGGCGCGGACGGCGCGGCGGCGGGCGCGGTCGGGTACGGGGTGACGGTGCTTGGTTCCGGTCATCGCGGGCCTCCCTTGCCGCCATCGTAGGACGGCGAGCGTTATGGTGAGGGGGCAGCGCGCCGGCACGAGCGTTGCGCGGCTCCCCACGCGGGCCGCGCGGACACGCCAAGAGGCTTCGACTCAGCGCATCTCACCCGTCACGCGATGAACCGCGTCTATCGGTGAGGTGCGTGGGCCCTCGCCGCGAGGACGTGATTGTCGTGTTCGAACGCTTCACCGACCGGGCCCGCCGAGTGGTCGTCCTGGCCCAGGAAGAGGCCCGGCTGCTCAACCATCACGCCATCAATTCCGACCATTTGCTGCTCGGTCTGATCCGCGAGGGCGACGGCATCGCCGCCCGGGCATTGGCCGATTCCGGCGTCACGTTCGAATACGTCCGCGGCCGGCTGGAAGAGGGCGACGAGCCGCCCGGCGTGCACATTCCCTTCACGCCCCAGGCCAAGAGCGTGCTCGAGGGCGCCCTGCGCGAGGCGCTCAAACTCGGCCACAACTACATCGGCACCGAGCATCTTCTGCTCGGTCTCCTACGTGACGGCTTTCTGCAAGATTTTCCCGTACGCCGGCACGTGCTCAGCCTCCTGCAGGCGTCCCCACCCCCGGCGCCGGCCGCCGCTTCACACCTACTCGACCAGTTCGGCGACAATCTGACCAAGCGCGCCGAAGAGGGCCGTCTCGACCCCGTCATCGGTCGCGACAAAGAGATCGAACGGATTGTCGTCGTGCTGTCGTGCCGCAAGAAGAACAACCCGATCCTGCTCGGCGAGCCCGGCGTCGGCAAGACGGCCGTGGTCGACGGTCTGGCCCAGCTCATCGCGCGCAACGAGGTGCCGGAAACGCTCACCGGCAAGCAGCTCTACACGCTCGACCTGAGCTCGCTGGTCGCCGGTTCCCGCTACCGCGGCGACTTCGAGGAGCGCCTCAAGAAGGTCGTGGCCGAATGCCGCACCCGCGGCGACATCATCCTGTTCATCGACGAGATCCACAGCCTGGTCGGGGCGGGCGCGGCCGAGGGCGCGATCGACGCCGCCAGCATTCTCAAACCGATGCTGGCCCGCGGCGAACTGCAGACGATCGGCGCCACGACCACCACCGAATACCGCAAGTACTTCGAGAAAGACAAAGCACTGGCCCGCCGTTTCCAGCCGGTTCAGGTCGACGAGCCCACGGTCGCGCAGGCCGTCCAGATCCTGCACGGACTGAAGGCGGCCTACGAGAAGCACCACCGGGTCTCGTACACCGAAAACGCTCTGACCGCTGCGGTCACGTTGGCCGACCGCTATATCGCCGACCGTTTCCTGCCCGACAAGGCGATCGACCTGATCGACGAGGCGGGCGCCCGCAGGCGCGGCCAGGGTGAGATCGGCTCGGCGCAGATCGCGGAAGTGCTGACGATTTGGACCGGGGTGCCCGTCCACGATCTGACCGAACGGGAATCGACCCGGCTGCTGCGCATGGAGGACGAACTGCACCGCAGCATCATCGGCCAGAACGAGGCGGTGGCCGCGGTGTCGCGCGCTGTCCGGCGTACGCGGGCCGGTCTGAAAGATCCCCGGCGCCCGGCCGGCTCGTTCATTTTCGCGGGCCCGAGCGGCGTCGGGAAGACATCACTGGGCCGGGCGCTGGCCGCGTTCCTGTTCGGATCGGAGGACGCCCTCATCCAGCTCGACATGTCGGAGTTCCAAGAGACGCACACCGTTTCGCGTCTGGTCGGGGCGCCGCCCGGCTATGTCGGCCACGACGAGGGCGGGCAGCTGACCGAAAAAGTGCGCCGCATGCCGTTCTCGGTCGTGCTGTTCGACGAGATCGAGAAGGCGCACCCGGACATCTTCCACACGCTGCTGCAGATTCTGGAGGACGGCCGCCTGACCGACGGCCAGGGTCGCACGGTCGATTTCAAGAACACGGTCATCATCCTGACGACCAATCTGGGTACCGGTGCGACCGCTCCGGCCGGCTTCGGCAGCCGGCGCGAACACCGCATCGACGACGCCCTGAAGAACCATTTCCGCCCCGAGTTCCTCAACCGGATCGACGAGACCATCGTCTTCCCGCAACTCACCGAACCCGAGGTCTTGCAAATCGTCGACGTGCTGATGACCCGGATCACCGCGCAGCTGAGCACCCGCGAAATCACCGTGGAACTGACCCCCGCGGCCCGCGAACACCTGGCCCGCAAGGGATTCGACCCGCTGATGGGCGCCCGCCCGCTGCGCCGAACCATTCAGCGCGAGATCGAGGACGCCCTGGCCGAGCGAATTCTGGTCGAGGCCCTGCACCCCGGCGACCACCTGACGATCGACACCGAGGGCGACGGCCTCACGTTCCGGAAACTGGAACCCGTGCACTGAGGCGGGCGGGGCCGGAAGGCCCCGCCCCGGCCGTCAGAGGCGCTGCGTCTCGGTGGTCGATTCGTGCAGCTCGGCCGTCGTCTCGGTCACGAACTTGCCGGTCTTGGCGCTGCGGTGCACCTCACGGTCACCGTCGGAGCTGCCGTCGACGTGCTCGGTCGTGGTGTGCTCAGGGTCGCGCTCGGCGGTGCTCTCCTTGACGAACTTACCGCTGCGGGTGCTCCGATTGACGTCGCGTTCCATGCGAACCTCCCAGTCTCGACTACCTCGTTCCCTCAGCTGTTCCCCATCGAGAACCGACAAAAACCACGAACCGTCGATCCACACTCCACGCAGCAACTTCGACGGATGGCCGGGGCGTCGAGCCGGCTACTCGCTGCCGTTACCGATTCAAGCCGGGCGGAATCGCGCTGCGATCAGGGATCTCAACGTGTCGTGCCGCCGCGCCGTCCGCCAAACGTCGCCGATCATCAGCCCCAGAAGGCGGAACGCTCGCATCAGGCCCAGATCTGCTCGGATGTCGCGCCACACGACGGGCGACGCCACAATCGTCATACCGGCCTTCTTGGCGAGATAGATCAGTTCGACATCGAAGCTGTAGCCATCGGTCGCCACACTGGCAGCTATCGGCTTGAGCCGGGCTGAGGAAGCCACCTTCAAACAACACTGGGTGTCACGCAGATCGGGAAGGACCGTCGCGCGCGTGAATACGCTGAAGAGCCAACTCGTCAGACGCCTGCTGGCCGGCCCCCGGCCGACCGTGACCGATTGCGGATGACGCCGATCACCGAGCACGAGCGCCGACGGGTTCTGTTGAGCGACACCGATCGCCAGCGCGATCGAGGACGGATCGATCGGCAGGTCCGCGTCGGTATACGCTATGTATCGCCCGGCGCACTCCTTGATGCCCGACCGCAGCGCAGCTCCTTTTCCCATTCTCACCGGATGCCGGATCATGCGAATTTCAGCCTCCGCGAAGGTCGGCCGACCGCCGTCGCTGCTACCGTCGTCCACTATGATTATTTCGTAATCCTCGACGAGCTCGTTCAGCTGACGGGCCAGTCTGGAAATCGTAACGGGAAGAGAAGCCGACTCATTATACGCAGGGAGCACCAAGGAAATCATCGGGCTCTGCGAGCTCATTCTCCTCCTTTGTCGCCGCGCTGAACCTCATGCAGCCACTGCCTCAATTCGGCAGCGTACGGAGAATCGTCTCCCGCCAGGGCCGAGGTGAGTTCGGATCTCGTCGCCGCCCATTCTTCATCAGCCGGGTCGAGTCGCCCGATGCTGGACCAGACGGTCTCACCGAGCCGGGCGCCCAAGGTCTCCGTGCATACCTGGCGTGTGACGGCACTCCAATCCTCGGAATCCGACCGGAGCGCCCGTGCGGCCGAGATAATCGGAATCTCTGACAGTCTCAACTGCTTCATGGGGTTGAAACCGATCAATTCAAGCTGATTCATGTTCTGCCGGACGTCGTCGATCTTCGGAATGAGACGCAACTGCGCCTGATAGCCTTGCCCATCGTTGACCGGGAAGTTGTACCAGAGGGCGGGCTTCCGCCGGTACTGTCGAGTTATCCCCGCCACAGAATGGTGGTCGATGCCCTCGCTCATGAGCGTGGAACCACTCCAGAAGATCGATACATCGCCGTCCACCTGCGACCAGGTTCGACGGTAGTCGTCCCGGTCGGACACCGAGATACCGACTTTACTGACATCGTCCGCATAGAGCGTCGGACACACGGCGACTCTCAGTTGTGAACGAAAAGCGGCGGCGACGGCGCGCGTGATTTCCACCTGTGTGTCGACCAGCAGGTGCCGGCCTGACATCGGAGATCCGTCGAAGCGCAGCAGAAGCATGTCGATGTCGCCCATGAATGGCGTCTTCATCAGCGTGTCGACGATGTCCGAAAGCTGCCGCTCCGACTCGACGGCGCGTTCGTCGGGGAACGCTGAGATGCCGAGCCTGATCCCCGCCGACCTGGCCGCCCGGGCCAGATGGGCGACTTCTTCCTCGCCAACTCCGTAGAGGTCGAGGGGAGCACGGCGATCATTCGGTTCCGGGCGAGAACCTATCAAATAGAAATCGAGCCCGTCGGCCGCCAGCCGCTCCATGAAGGCCTGGCGTTCCTGCCTCGACCGCTTCGTTCTCTTGGCTGCGTCGATGACGCCCACGGGAACCCGGTTCACTGCAATCATATTCAATAGTCTCTGGTGATTGAATGCACGATCCGCGACGTGGTGATATCGCGTTCGGCCACATCGGCGCGGACAAGCGTGCAGTGATGAGCGGTGCGCCCGATGTTCCGGATCGAGTTCTTGAACTCTTGTGACGATAGCGTGCGAGCAGCCGCCAAAGTGCCGACACGCAGGCATCCAGAGATGACGGTGACGCGTTTCTGCGGGTCGGCCGGATTCGGAAAACTGTATATCACGCCGAAGTCGGTGACTATCTGCGTACCGTCGAGAACCGGGGTCGCCGGCTCATGGCCGGCCACAACCACGGTGTACACATCAAATCTGGCGAGCACTTTCCCCTGGGCCTCCAGCGCCCGCAAGGCAGCCTTCGTCAGCGAATTCACATTCGGCCCGCCCACGAAGATGCAGTCCCGATTATTGGTTACCGATGCCCCGACTTCTTCCACCGTGGCCACCGATACCCTGGTAGCGGAATTATGGCTCAGTGCGTCGAGCGCCACGGCCAGCATCGCAGCGACGTCACCGGCCCGTATGATCCGATTGGCATCGCCGATGGCGGCCTGACTGCCACACACCACCAACGTCTCGCCGCGCGGCGAATAGATGATGAATTCACCGATTCCACGAAAGCGCCTGAATATCGACTGCCGCTGCCTGTAGAGGTATCCCAGAGCGAAGGCTATCGGGGCGGCGAGAATGTTTGCGAGTAAGCCAAGCATCCAGTTCGACATCGCTCAGTCCTTGCAGGGATCGAGTATCTGGTGCACGTCGTTTCCAGGTCCAGGCATTTCCGTGGCGCACAGAGCATGAGCGGATGTCTTTGACGCCGATCCGGTTTGGACGTTGACAGCCTAACACCAGGACAGCGCACCGGCATTACGCTCTGATCCGGCAAGTCAGGACGGCTTCATGCTCCAAGAAGTTGGGCTCCTCGTGCGACCTACGGATATCGGCCGGAACGTGCGTGGGCCCGGTTCGGCCCGGGGGGGGCCTGCTCAGGGCAGCAGGGTGCGGACATGGGTCAGGGCGGGTTCGGTCAGGGGGAACGTCACGGTGCCCTCGTGGTCCTGGCGTTCCAGGGTCCACTCGTGGTGGAGGCGGCGGATCGTCACCTGGATGTTGGGGGCCTCGCCGTGCCAGACCGCGTCGCCGCGGGAGGCGCCGTAGCGGGAGCGGGAGAGGGCGCTGATTTTGGCCACGCTCGCGCAGGCTCGGCAGCGGCCGTCGGGGGTGGCCCGGCAGTTGCCGCAAACCGGGCCGCCGCACAGGCTGCACGGGGTGGCGCCGTCCGGGCACGCTCGGCAGGTGTCGGTCAGGCAAGTAGCGCAGGTTCGCACGCTCGCCGCCAAGTGGTGGCTGCGGCACAAGTAGGCCTCGGTCAGCGGGTCGCCGCCGGCCGCGTCGGGCACGTGGCCCTGGGTCTCGCCCGGTTTCACCTCGTACGTGAGCTGCAGTTGGATGCCGTCGGGGCGGGACCAGACCTCCTCGACCTCGAGACCGATCGCGACCCGGGCCGTGCGCGGCGGGTCGGCGGTGACGAGCCGGGTCAGCTCGGCGATCAGCGCGGGCGGCAGGTCGGTCGGCGCCTCGGGAGCAGCGCCGGGCTCGCCGGGGGCCACCGCGGCCTGCGCGCGGGCGGGCGGCACCGCTTCGTCGGCCGGCGGTGCGACCACGCCGGCGTACCAGAGGCGGCGGTGCTGCCTCGTCGCGCCGGCGATCGTGATGCCGGTGAAGTCGTCGGCCGTGGTCAGGGCGGTGACCGAGGCGATCACGCCGGGGGCGACCAGGGCGGCGCCGACCAGCGCGCGGGTCAGGTCGTCGGGCTCCCCCGTGATCCGATGCCAGACCGGATCGGCGGCGTCGCGGCGGACGCCCAGCAGCGCGTGGGCGCCGACGCGGGCCAGCACCGCCTCCCACTCGCCGAGCCGGGCCTGCGAGACCACCTCGGGCTGGGGGTTCCAGTCGGCCTCGGCCCACCACACGGACGCTTCGGGCGCCGCCCAGGCCACCACCGTCTCCTCGGTCGCCGGGCCCGAAGCAGTCCGGTGTACGAGACCCCGTGCGTCCACCGCCACCAGGTCTTCCGTCCGCATGCGGCAGGCCACGAGCCGGGCCCCCGACGGGCCGCCCGGCGCTGAGGGGCCCGGGCCGCCCGCGATCGGCACCGGGCCACCCGGGAGCACGGCGGCCAGCGCGCCCAGCAACGTCTCGTCCGGGGTAGCTCCATCGGCGGCCGGCGGCGGGTCGAAGGTGCCGGCCGCCCGGGTCGCACCGGTCATGACGGCCCAGTGCAGCGCTGTGTCGTTCGTACGGGAAAGGATGAGCCAGTCCGGCGGCGCGGGCGCACTGGGTTGCTCGGGCAAGGCGTGAACGTCCACGTCACCGGCGCCGGCCAGGCGCGCCGCGGCGATCCGCAACGACAACAGCGGGTCGTCGGCCGCGGTGGTCCAGCGCACGATCTCCGAGCCGTTCAGCAGTACGACCTCCCGGCGATGCGCCCCGGCCAGTGTCACCACCGTGCCGCCGTCGTCGGTCGCGGTCAGCACGGTCAGCCCGTGGGCGCCCAACTCCTCGGGCAGGTCGCCGGCCGAGCCGGGAGCCAGCGCAGCACAGGTCAGGCAGAGCGTGTCGTCGCGACAGGTGCGGCAGACGTCGCGCGCGCAGATCCGGCACGGCTCCACGGCGAGCACCCGCGAGCAGGCCCCGCACGACTTGTCCCCGCACCGGTCGCAGCTGGTGTCGGGCCCCTCCACCCCGTCGCGGCAGGTGCCGCAGGCCGGGCGGTCGCACGCCTCGCAGGCGAACAAGCGGGCCACCTCGCGGCAGCACGGCCCGTACACGTGACCGCAGGCCGGGCAACCGGTGGCCCGGCTGATGTCGAAGAAGTGGCCGAGGCTGTCGACCGAGACCTCGCGATGCAGCGTCTCGCCGCTGGGCAGCGTGATCGCCAGCGGCGCGTCGGGCGCGAACGGGGCCCGGCCCTCGGGCTGGTCGAGCGGCCGCCCGGGCGCGACCTGATAAGTACGCGAGGTGCTGCCGTGCGGCGACTGCCACGTCTCCTCGATCTCGAGGCAGTCGGCCAGGGCCACGGTGTCGAGCGGCCGGTCGAGAGCGACCAGCGCGGCCAGAAGTTCCGGATCGGCGACGACCGGGGTGTCGTCGGGCTGCAGGCCGGCCTCGGACAGGCCGGTCACCATCGGCTCGCCGGTCGGGTCGGCCAGCACGATCGGGGCCAGTTTGCGGACTTTGCGCGCCACCTCGGTGCCACGCACCGGCGTGCTGAATTCGAGCCGGGTCGAGGCGGCCCGCCAGGGGTGCCGCACCAGCACGCGGTCGGGCGCCCCGGCCTGACGGGCCAGTTCGGCCTCGGCGTTCAGGGTGGCGCCGGGCCGGCCCGGCACGAAGAATCGGGTCCCGTCGCTCAGCCGGATCACGTACGAGCGGTGCAGGCCGTCCACCTCGACGCGGACCTCCCCGGCCTGCCCGCCGGCCACCGCCCGCGCACCCGCGACCGGCTCGTGCTCGGCGGCGGCCCACTCCACCGACCCCGACGTGAGCAGGGCAGCCTGCGATGACTCCGCCACGACTGTCCGCCCTCCGCCCTCGCCGATCGCAAAACTCGATCGTAGAAGGGCCGGCCTCGACCCGGATGCGCCGAACGGCCCCGGGAAACACCCGGCTGACGAGCGGCGCCGTCCGAACGACCGAAACCCGGTGGGCCGGGATCGCCGGTCAGGTGGTGAGCAGGGCGGGCATCGCCTCGGTCAGCATCGGACGCCAGTCGGGCAGCGGGGCGACACCGGACGAAGCCCACCGCTGATGGGACAAAACACTGTAAGCCGGACGCCGGGCCGGGCGGGGGAAGCGGTCGCTGGTCGTCGGCCGGACCCGGGCCGGGTTGAGGCCGGCCTCGGCGAACACGGCCTGGGCCAGCCCGAACCAGGTGGTCGAGCCGGCCGCGGTGCCGTGGTAGACGCCGGGCGCCGCGCCCGAGCGTGCCAGCGCCACCACCTGCCGGGCCAGCGCCCACGACCACGTCGGTGGGCCGGTCTGGTCGTCGACCACGTCGACCGTGTCGCGGTCGGCGGCCAGGCGCAGCATCGTGCGGACGAAGTTGGGGCCGTGGGCGCCGTAGAGCCAGGCCGTGCGGACCACGTAGCCGCCCGCGGCGAGCACATGGCCCTCCCCGGCGGCCTTGCTGCGACCGTACGCGTTGATCGGGGCCGGTGGGGCGTCCTCGGCGTACGGCGTGGTGGCCCGGCCGTCGAAGACGTAGTCGGTGGAGAGGTGGATGAGACGGCGGCCGGCCGCGGCGGCCAGATGGCGTACGGCGTCGCCGTTGACCGCGGTGGCCGCCTTCTCGTCGGCCTCGGCCCCGTCGACGTCGGTCCACGCGGCCGCGTTGAGCACGAAGCGGCCGCCGTCGGCCGCGGCCTGCACGGCCACCGGATCGGTGATGTCGAGGACGGCGTGGCTGGGCGCGAGCACGTCGGTCTCGCCCGCCTCGGCCAGGGCGGCCTGCAGGTCCTGACCGAGCATGCCGCCGGCCCCGGTGATGAGCCAGCGCATCAGGCGGTCTCCCGCGCCTTCAGGGGCTCCCACCACGACCGGTTGTCGCGGTACCAGGCGACCGTGGCGGCCAGCCCGTCGTTCAGTCCGATCTGCGGGGCGTACCCCAGCTCTTCGGAGATTTTGGTGATGTCGAGCGAGTAGCGCCGGTCGTGGCCCTTGCGGTCGGCCACCGGGCGCACCATGTCCCAGTCCGCGCCGCACGCTTCGAGCAGGCGGCCGGTCAGTTCGCGGTTGCTCAGCTCGGTGCCGCCGCCGATGTTGTAGACCTCGCCGGCCCGGCCCTTCTCGAGCGCGAGCTGGATGCCGCGGCAGTGGTCGGAGACGTGCAACCAGTCCCGCACGTTCGCGCCGTCGCCATAGAGCGGAACCTGCCGGCCGTCCATCAGATTTGTGACGAACAGCGGGATCACTTTTTCCGGGAACTGCCGGGGGCCGTAGTTGTTGGAGCACCGGGTGACCACGACGTCGAGGCCGTGGGTGCGGTGGGCGGCCAGGGCCAGCAGGTCGGAGCCCGCTTTCGAGGCGGCGTAGGGCGAATTCGGCTCCAGCGGCCACTTCTCGGTCCACGAGCCCTCGTCGATCGACCCGTACACCTCGTCGGTCGAGACGTGCACGAAGCGACCAGTCCCCGCAGCCCGGGCCGCATCGAGCAAAACCTGGGTGCCCAACACATTTGTGCGTACGAACGGCATCGCCCCAGCAATCGACCGATCCACATGCGATTCGGCCGCGAAGTGGACAATCGCGTCGTGGCCGGGCAGAAGCTCGCGCAACAGGTGGTCGTCGGTGATATCGCCCCGGACGAACCGCAGCCGTGGATGGGTCTGCGGGAGGTTGTCACGATTGCCCGAATAGGACAGTGCGTCGAGGACAGTAACGGTGGCCCCGGCACTATCGTCCTGAAGGAGGGCATGGACATAGGCCGATCCGATGAAGCCGGCTCCACCGGTCACGAAGATGTGCACGGCTGGCGAGTGTAGACAGAGTGGCAGCTCTGCGTAACCTTCGCTGGTGCGCGGAATTCTGCTCGCCGGGGGAACCGGCTCGCGACTCTGGCCCCTTACCATCGCGACCTCGAAGCAACTGATGCCCATCTTCGACAAACCGATGGTCTACTACCCGCTGACCACCCTGGTGTCGGCCGGGATCCGCGAGATCCTGGTCATCACCACACCCGAGGACCAGCCCCAGTTCCGGCGCCTGCTGGGCGACGGCAGCAGCCTCGGACTGTCCCTGTCGTACGCCGAACAGCCGGAACCCGACGGCATCGCGCAGGCCTTCCGGATCGGGGCCGACTTCATCGGTGACGAGCCGGTGGCGCTGATCCTGGGCGACAACATCTTCCACGGCGTCGGGCTGGGCCGGCAGCTGGCCCGCTTCCGCGAGCCGACCGGCGGGCGGATCTTCGCCTATCCGGTGGCCGACCCCGAGCGGTACGGCGTGGTCGAGTTCGACGCCGGCGGCCGGGTCGTCTCGATCGAGGAGAAACCGGCGGAACCCAAGAGCACGTACGTGGTTCCGGGGTTGTACTTCTACGACGCCGACGTGGTCGCGATCGCCGACAAGCTGGAGCCCAGCGCCCGGGGCGAGCTCGAGATCACCGCGGTCAACGAGGAGTACCGGCGGCAGGGCCGGCTCGACGTGACAGTGCTCGAGCGGGGCACGGTGTGGCTCGACACCGGCACGTTCCAGTCGATGGTGCAGGCGTCCGAGTACGTCCGGGTCATCGAGGAACGGCAGGGCCTGAAGATCGGCTGCGTCGAGGAAGCGGCCTGGCGCCTGGGTCTCATCTCCGACGACGAGGTGCGCGTGCTGGCCCGCCCGCTGCTCAAGAGCGGCTACGGCGAATACCTGATCCGGCTCCTGGAAGGCGGCCTGCGGTGAAGATCCGACCGTTGAGCATCGAGGGCGCGTACGAGGTGACGCCGGCCCAGCACGGCGACGATCGCGGCGTCTTCCTCGAGTGGTACCGCTTCGACGCGCTGGCCGCCGCGGTCGGCCACTCCCTGGATCTGAGGCAGGCCAACCTGTCCACGTCGGCCCGGGACGTCGTCCGCGGCGTCCACTTCGCCGACGTGCCGCCGGGACAGGCCAAGTACGTCACGTGTGTGACCGGCGCCGTCCTCGACGTGGTGGTGGATCTGCGGATCGGCTCGCCCACGTTCGGCGCCTGGGAGTCGGTGCTGCTCGACGACCGCGACCGGCGGGCCGTCTATCTGGCCGAGGGGCTGGGCCACGCCTTCTGCTCGCTGAGCGACGGGGCGACGGTGGCCTACCTGTGCTCGGCCACCTATCGGCCCGGCCACGAGCACGGGATCCACCCGCTCGACCCCGAGCTCGGCATCGTCTGGCCCACGGCGGCGCCATCGTTGTCCACGAAGGACAGCGCCGCGCCGTCGCTGACCGAGGCACGCGCCCGGGGGCTCCTCCCGCGCTACGACGAATGCCGGGACTTCGTGGCCGGCCTGCGTCGGGATCAGGACATTGACCGACCGGCTCCGTCTTGATATGTCGACCGCAATTCTGTGGGGGTGCGCGGCGATGCATGCCGAAATGGCCGGAGGTCCGTTGTGACCACTTTGGACACCGTTTCTGAGTGCCGCTCATCCGAACCGGCAAAGGTCTCGCACGGAAAGGCGTAGCGCGATCGGGCGACCATTCAGCAGTCTTTCTCTTGTGTGTCCGGCGCGTTACCGCGTGACCTGGGAGCACGGCCCGCCAGCCGGCCCCCGTCCGGGCCACAGCGTGGCGGTTGTCGATGACGGAGGCACCGAGTGCGGACAGTCGATACGATGTCGACCCTTGACCTCAGGGATCGAAAACCCCAGCTCACCAAGCTTCCGACCCCGGGGCGGGCCCGCTCCGGGTGGCAGAGCCGGTACGTGCTCACGCTGCACCTGCTCGACTTCCTGGTCGGGCTCGCGGCCGCCGGCTCGGCGCTGCTCCTGCGGTTCGGGGCACCCAACCGCGACCCGTTCGCCCGTGACTATTTGTTATTGACGTTCATAATTCCCTTGGCCTGGCTGACCTGCCTGACCCTCAACCGCGCTTACGAACCCCGCCACCTGTTCGTGGGCACCGACGAGTACGCCCGGGTATTCCGTTCCGGATTGGCCCTGACGGCCGGCCTGGCGATTGTCTCGTTCACATTCAACCTGCGTTTGGCCCGCGGCTACATCGTCATCGCGATCCCGCTGGCCGTGGTCGTGAGCCTCGCCGTCCGCTACGTCTACCGCCAGCTGCTGCACCGCCGCTGGGCCCGGGGCCGGCAGCTGCACCGGGTCATCCTGGTCGGGCACGAGCGGGCCGTGGCCGACATGACCCGGCGGCTCAGCCGCGAGCGTCACCACGGTCTCGACGTCATCGGCGCCTGCCTGCCGCCCGGCCGCCACCGGGACGGTTTCACGCTCGGCCTGCCGCCCATCTTCGGGGCGTTCGACGGCATAGCCACCGCGGTGGCCCGGGCCGAGGCCGACACCGTGGTCGTGTTGTCCTGTCCCGAGATCGACGGTCCCGCCCTGCGCCGGCTGGCCTGGCAGCTCGAGCGGGACGACATCGACCTCATCGTGGCCAGCACGCTGGTCGACGTGGCGGGCGACCGCACCACGATCCGGCCCGTCGACGGCCTGCCGATGCTGCACGTCGAGCACCCGCGGCTCAAGGGCAGCGCCCGGCTCGTCAAGGCCGCCTTCGACCGGGTCGGCGCGTTCGTGTTGCTGACACTCAGTTTCCCGGTGCTGGCCGTCGTGGCCGGCCTGGTCATGTTCGGCCCCGGCGGCCGCGGCCCGGCCGTGTTCCGGCAGGAACGCGTGGGCAAGGACGGGCGCCTGTTCACCCTGTACAAGTTCCGCACGATGGTGGTCAACGCCGAGGCCCGGCTCATCGAGCTGCGCAACCTCAACGACACCGACGGCGAGCTGTTCAAGATGCGCAAGGACCCGCGGGTCACCCCGGTCGGCCGGTGGCTGCGGCGATTTTCACTCGACGAGCTACCCCAGCTGGTGAACGTGCTGAAGGGCGACATGTCGCTCGTCGGCCCACGGCCACCGCTGGCCAAAGAGGTGGCCGGCTACCCGTCCGACATGCTGCGGAGGCTCGTGGTGAAGCCGGGACTGACGGGGCTGTGGCAGGTATCGGGGCGCTCCGACCTGTCGTGGGAGGAGTCGATCCGGCTCGACCTCACGTACGTCGAGAACTGGTCGCTCTCCATGGACCTGGCCATCCTGGCCCGCACGGTCAGCGCGGTCGCGCGAAGCTCCGGGGCGTACTGAGAAAAAAGGGGCCTCACCCGTGACGGGTGAGGCCCTTTGCTACGTCAGTAGCCGAAGTTCTGGGTGTAGTACGGGGTGCCGTTGGACGCCTTGGCGATGCCGATGCCGACTGCGATCGCCTTGCAGTTGAGGATGTTGGCGCGGTGACCCGGGCTGGCCATCCACGCGTTGACCAGAGCCGAGGCGCTGCTGAAGCCGTAGGCCACGTTCTCGCTCAGCGGGCGGTTGTAGCCGGCCGCCTTCGAGCGGGTGATGAAGGTCGACTTGTTGGCGCCGACGTGGCTCATCTTCTTGGTGCGGGCCTGGTAACCGCTGTGACCGGTGGCGGCGCGGGTCAGGGCCGGGCTCACGACGACAGCCTTGCACCCGTGGGCGGCGCGCTGCTTGTTGGTCAGCGTCACGATGTCGCTCTGCATCTTGGCCGTGGCGGTGACGGCGGCCTGGGCGGACGACGCGAACGCGATCACGACGAGCAGGGTGGCGGGGATCATCGCGATCAGGGCCAGACGCTTGGTGATCGAAGAACGCATCGATTGCCTTCCGGTAAGCGGTCCCGGTGTCTACCGGGGCTCTCACCGTTCTAGTTCGGCGCTGAAGCAGCCGACTTGGTGGCCGGACCGATGCCCTTCGGTTGCGCTCCGGTTGACGACTCCGGCCCGGCCCCGCGGAACGGGACCGGGCCGGTTCGCGTACCGGTCAGACCGCCGAACCGACCGCCGCGTCCCGGACGTCGGTCGGACGGAGCCGGACCGGCGACGCCAGATGCGCGAGCAGGACCTCGGCGATGCGGTCGCCCGCATGCCCGTCCCACAGCGCGGGCGCCCGCTTGGCCGGCGGATCGGCCAGCACCCGCCGGGCCTCGGCGACGATGCGGGCCGGGTCGCGGCCGACGACCACGTTGGTGCCCTCGGTGACGGTGATGGGCCGCTCGGTCGAGTCCCGCGTGGTCAGGCAGGGCACGCCGAGCGCGGTCGTCTCCTCCTGGATGCCGCCCGAGTCGGTCAGCACCAGCCGGGCCGTGGCCTGCAGCGCGATGAAGTCGAGATACCCGGCCGGGGGCAACAGCCGCAGCCCCTCGGGTACGCCGGCCGACTCGAGCCGGGCCGCCGTGCGCGGGTGCACGGGCAGCACCACCGGGAGCTCCCGGGCCACCTCGCCGAACGCCCGCAGCAGCCCGTCGAGCACGGCGGCGTCGTCGACGTTGGCCGGCCGGTGCAGCGTGGCCAGGGCGTACCCGCCGGCCGTGACCCCGTGCCGGTGCAGCGCGTCCGAGGACAGGGCCCGGTCGAGGTTGGCGTGCAGCGTGTCGATCATGACGTTGCCGGCCAGGTGGATCTGGTCGTCGTGGTAGCCCTCGGCCCGCAGGTTGTCGACGCCGTCGGGCGAGGGCGCGAACAGCAGGTCGCTGAGCCGGTCGGTGACCAGCCGGTTGACCTCTTCCGGCATGCTCCAGTCGCGGCTGCGCAGGCCGGCCTCGACGTGGGCCACCAGCACCCCGGCCCTAGCTCCGACCAGTGCGCAGGCCAGCGTCGAGGTGACGTCGCCGACCACCACGACCGCGTCCGGCCGCAGCTCGTCGACCAGCGGCTCGAACGCGGTCATGACCCGGGCCGTCTGCTCGGCGTGGGTGCCCGAGCCGGTGCCCAGGTGGCGGTCGGGAGGGCGCAGGCCGAGATCGGCGAAGAACACGTCGTTCATCGCGGCGTCGTAGTGCTGACCGGTGTGCACCAGCACCACTTCGGCCCCACGGGCCTCGAGCGCGTCCATGACCGGCTTGACCTTCATGAAGTTGGGCCGGGCGCCGGCCACGCAGATGATCCGGGGCACGCTCAGATCACCTCGACCTTGTCGCCGGACAGCCGGCGGCGGGTGTCGAGCACGCACCGGGCCTCGCGGCCGATCAGGTCGTAGTCGAACTCGTCGTGGTCGGCCAGCAGCACCACGGCGTCGGCCGCCCGCAGCTCGTCGGCGTCGGCCGCGACCATCGTCAGGTCGTCGGCGCCGTGCACGGCCTCGACCACGTGCGGGTCGGCCACCCGTACCTCGGCCCCCATCTGACGCAACAACTGCACCACGCGTACGGCGGGAGACTCCCTCGCATCACCGGTGTTCTTCTTGTAGGCCAGGCCGAGCAACAGGATCCGGCTGCCCGAGACCGAGCGCTGCCGCCGGTTGAGAACGTCGATCAGGCGGCGTACGACGTAATCCGGCATGTGGTTGTTGATGTCGTTGGCCAGGTCGACGAAGCGGAAACTCTGCCCGAGCGCGCGCTGCACCCGCCACGACAGGTAGGACGGGTCGATCGGCAGGCAGTGCCCGCCCACGCCGGGGCCAGGGGTGAACCGCATGAACCCGAACGGCTTGGTGCTGGCCGCGTCGATCGCCTGCCACACGTCGATGCCGAGGTCGTGCGAGATCATCGCGATCTCGTTGACCAGCGCGATGTTGACATGGCGGAAGGTGTTCTCGATGAGCTTGGCCAGCTCGGCCTCGCGGGTCGACGAGACGGTCACGGTGGTCTCGACGACCGTGTCGTAGAACTCCTTGACCCGCTTGAGCGACGTCTCGTCGATGCCGGAGACGACCTTCGGGGTGTTGACCAGGCCCCACGACGGGTTGCCGGGGTCGATGCGCTCGGGGCTGAAGCCGAGCGCGAAGTCGATCCCGGCGGTCAGACCCGAGGCCTTCTCGAGGATCGGGCCCACGACCTCTTCGGTGGTGCCGGGATAGGTGGTGGATTCGAGCACCACGAGCGTGCCCGGGCGCAAGTGGCCGCCGAGCATCTCGGCACAGGCTTCGACGTACGAAAGATCGGGCGCCCCGTCCCGCAGCGGCGTCGGCACCGTGATGACGGCGATGTCGAACCCGGCGCAGTCGGCCGCGTCGATGCTGGGGCGGTAGTGGCCGCCGGCCAGCACCGCGCGCAGCCGCTCGGCCGGGATGTCCTCGACGTACGACTCCCCCGCGACCAGCCGCCCGATCCGGGCGGTGTCGACGTCGTACCCGATCACCTCGTGACCGACCTCAGCCGCGCGGACGGCCAGCGGCAGCCCCACGTAGCCCTGGCCGGCGATGACGACTCGCATGTCAGTTCCCCTTGCGCATGTACTCGCGGGCGACCAGCCCGACGAAGGCGACGTTGGTGGTGAGATAGCGCCGGCCGAGGCGGCGAGGCTCTTGCAGGGCGCGGTAGAGCCACTCGCAGCCCATCCGCTGCCAGGCCACCGGCGCCCGCTTGACGACGCCCGCCAGCACGTCGAAGGAGCCGCCCACGCCGTGCACGACCTTGGCCCCGGTGCGGGCGCCGTGGGTGGCCACGAAGACCTCTTTCTTGGGCGAGGTCATGCCCAGGAACAGCAGATCGGCGCCGCTGCCCTTGATGGCGTCGGCGACCGCCGCGGATTCCTCGGCCGGGTAGTAGCCGTCGCGGTAGCCGGCGATGGCCAGTTTCGTGTGCTGGCGCCGGATCCGCTCGACCATGGTCTCGAGCACCTCGGGCTTGGCCCCGAGGAAGTAGACCGAGTGGCCGCGCAGCTCAGCCATGTAGAGCAGGCGCTGGAACAGGTCGATGCCGGCCACCCGCTCGGGCAGCGGCCGGCCCAGCACGCGGCTGGCCCACACCACCGACTGCCCGTCGGCCACGATCAGGCCGCAGCCGGTGACCGCGTCGCGCAGGGCCTCGTCGCCCCGCATCTTCACGATCTTGGCCGCGTTGACCACGCCCACCTCGAGCAGTTCGCCGGTGGCGACCGAGTCGAGGCAGCGCTGCACGGTCTCTTCCAAAGTCAAAGCATCCAGCGGTACGCCGAACAGGTCCCGCCGCAGCTCGGTGCTCGTCGTCATGCCGGTCACCGCCCCGCGCTCTCGGCCGTTGCCTGCTTCGCGGGCGCGTTGAGGGACGCCAGCCACGCGAAATAGAGCCAGCCGAACTCGTACGGCCGGCACTCGCGATCCAGGTCAGCCGGCTTGTAGACGCGGTCGACCAGCGGCAGCTTCAGCCCCGGCCGGACCTTGGTGGTGAGCGTGTGCGCGGCGCGGACGATCTTGCGTGGGTCGCCCCGGAAGACCTTGCGCACGGTCAGGCCCGGCTCGTCGAGCAGCATCGGTTCGCCGCCCGGGCCCAGTTCGGCCGGGCCGAGCAGCCAGCGCAGGCCCTTGCGGATCGGCTCGGCGTAGTCGCCGCCGCCGGCCTCGGCGAGGTCGAGCAGCGCCATCGGCCCCATCGCGTGCTGGTGCACGGTGTAGACCGGATAGCCCTCGACGACGTCACCGGTGCGGGCGTCGTAGAACCACCACCACTGCCCGTCCGGTCCCTGCAGGCGGCAGATCTGCTCGGCGGTGGTGCGGGCGGCGTCCAGCGCCTCTTTGTCAGCCCCTGAGTGGTGCAAACGGGCCAGGGCCTGGATCGGGTAGACCTGATCGGCGAAACAGGCCACGTGCTCGCGGTAGGGCTTCACGAGGCCGGGCCCGGTCACGTGCGGGAAGACCGGGCTGCCGGGCCGAACGCTGTCCAGCAACCGCTTCCGGGCCTGGGCCAGGTGCTCCTCGACGTCGGCCTGACCGCGGGCGGTGGCGAGGGCGGAGACCACCCAGGCCGCCTCCACGACGTACTCGGGAGCGGTACGGCGGTCGAACTCGCTCAACCGGAGCAAGGCGTCGGGCAGCAACCGGTGGCTCGTCTGAGCGGCGGCCCAGACCACGAGCGCGATGTCGCCCAGGTTGGTGCTGGTGGATTGTTGCTCGACCAGCCGCGCGACGAACGAGTCGAGGTCGTGCCCGCCGAGCAACGCGGGCTGCTCGGCCGAGGGCAGCCAACCCACCCCGAGGGCCACGATCGCGGCATATCTCAGGCTCTTCCCGGACAGATGCGCGCTGAACCCGGCATTTCCGGGCGTGAATACGCGAGTGAAGGCAAACTCGTCGCTTTCGGCGCGATACATGGCAGGTAGTCCGCGGGTGGCGAGCGCGATGAGCCGATTTGTCAGCTCGGCCGTCTCGCCGTCGAGGTGGACGTATCTCGCGGGTGCTGACGTCATGTCGTCCTTCCGGAGGTGCGAGCGGCCGGCGGGCCGGAAAGGCTTGCCCGCCAACGGTTCTGCGGAGCCGAACGTGAGGCTACTGAGGACGCTCGCCCCGTCGGAAGGTGTGACTACTAGCTGACAAGCCGTTACGACCCATTCGCACGGACCCACCCGATTACTCCGCCCGAGCGGGCCATCAACCACTCAGAACGGTCAATGTGGAATCAACGGTTCAGGTCGGCTCTTCGCCCGTTCCGGTGATGTCGGGCCGCACAGAAAAAGGCATGTGCCGGAGCACATGCCTTCGACGTGGACAAATGGTTACGGCGGCGGGAACGGCAGCCGGGCCGGACGGACGAGCGCGGCCACGGCCCGGCGGCTGCGCGGGTGTCCGAGCGCGGCCCGGGAGGCCTCCCGCAGGAAGACGGCCGACCAGAACATCGCGGTGGCCGGCGCGGAGTGCCGCATGCGGTAGAGCCGGACCCGGTTGACGGTGAGCAAACTCCACAACGCGGGCGAAACCCGTGACTCACCACCGATGTGGACGACTTCGGACTCGGCCACCAACTCGGTCGCGAAGCCGCGATCCCGGGCTCGCAGGGCGAATTCGGTCTCTTCCGAGTACAGGAAGAACCTTTCCTCCCACGGGCCACAGGCGTCGAGGCAGGCGCGCGACATCAGCATGACCGCGCCGGTGGCCCAGTCGGCCGGCCCGTCCCGGAAGTACGACTCGCGGTCGAGGACCGTCTCGCCCAGCGCCGGGAACCGGCCGGCCCGCTGACCGAGCACGGCCTCGCCGAACGCGCGGCGAACGGTGGGCTCGCGACGCAGCGAGTACGCGACATGCCCGTCCTCGCCGAGGATCCTGGGCACGGCGATGCCGACCCCCGCGCCCAACCGGCCCATCAGGGTGGCCACCGAACCGGGTTTCAGCCGCACGTCCGGATTGAGCAGCAGCACCGCGTCGTACGGCTCGGCCTGGCTCAAGGCCGCGTTGAAGGCCGCCGCGTAACCGGCGTTGCGACCGGTCTGCTCGATGTGGCACGCCGGCACCAGGTTGCGGGTGATCTCGACGCTGTCGTCGGCTGAGGCGTTGTCAGCCAGATACAGTCGCCAGTCGAGGCCGCGCAGACCGTCCTCGAGCGAGTGCAGCAGCCCCGGCAGCACGGCCGCGCTGTTGTAGCTCACCACGATGACAGCGACCCGGGAGCTCATGCGGCCCGGCTGCTCTCGTCGCGCAGCCACGTCGTGAAGTCGCCGCTGCGCACGGCCCGGCGGGCCCGCCGGCGCGAGTACACAGTGACGGCCAGGAACACCACGAGCTTGGGTACGGCCGACGGGCGGGCCCGCACGACGCCGAGCAGATCGGCCCGGGTCGTGCGGGCCGAGTCGACCGCGCCCGGCTGGGCCTGCTGAAGCTGGGTCGTGGCAGTGACCGAGCGGACCCGGCGCCGGACCAGGTCGGCCAGGGTGCGCGGCGGGTGCACGACAACCCGGGCACCCGAGACCACCCGCCGCTCGTCGGAGGTGAACGCGATCGAGGCAGCCAGATCGTCGCCCATCACGTCGGGCACGGCCCGCAGCCGCGGCCGGGCCTCGGCCGACACCGCGATGACCCCACGACCGAACAAGCCGTCCCGCACCACCGGGAGCTGCTGCCAGACGTCGTAGTACCAGCGCACGGGCCACGAAGAACGGTTGGTGGCGACGACTCTTTCCGGCGCGGCCGCGAGCACGCCCGGCTCGCGCAGAGCGGTCGCCAGCCGCCGGACATCATCGGCGCCGATCTCGACGTCGGCGTCCAGATAGACCACCTCGGACCCGGTGGCCCGCTCGTCCCCGGCCCGCAGAGCGGCGTACTTCCCCGG
Organism: Paractinoplanes aksuensis; assembly: GCF_024137025.1. GTDB lineage: Bacteria > Actinomycetota > Actinomycetes > Mycobacteriales > Micromonosporaceae > Actinoplanes > Actinoplanes aksuensis. The sequence continues at coordinate 345,051 of NZ_JAMYJR010000013.1, read as the reverse complement.
CGTCTCGAGCGGGACGACCTCGACCTCGAAGGACCTGGCCACCGCCGCGGTGTCGTCGGCGCATCCGTTGGGCACGACCACTACCTGGAGCTCGCCGGGCCGGGCGCCGGCCAGGAGCCCCCGCAGCAACCGTCCGATCACCGGCGCCTCGTTGTGGGCCGGGACAACCACGCTGATCACGCTCGCAGTATTGCGAGACGCGTCGATGGAAGCCACCCTCTGTCGCCAACCGAACGGCAGGACGCACCGGACGGCCACATCGGCCGAACCGTCGGATGTGGAGGCTCGGCCGGACGGCCGACTGCCGCGGGTACCCATTTGTGAGTCAAGGTGGAGCGGGCAATACCGGCGACAGCAGGAGAGGTAGGGCAATAGGTGTACGTCTCGGTACGCGATCGGCCGGCGGCCGCCGCGGGCCGCACCGGCCGGGTGGCGACCACCGTAGTTCTCCTCGGCGTGGTCAGCATGTTCACCGACATCTCGTCCGAGATGGTGGCTGCGGTCCTTCCGCTCTATCTGACCACCGCGGTCGGGCTCGGCTATCTGGCCTACGGTTTAGTCGACGGCATCTACCAGGGTGTCAGCGCAGTCGTACGGATCGGCGGGGGCTACGCCGCCGACCGGGGCGGGCATCCCAAATGGATCGCCCTCGTGGGGTACGGCGTGTCGGCCGTCAGCCGCATCGCGCTCCTGCCGGCCCACGGCTTCGCCGCCATAGCGGGGGTGATCTCGGCCGACCGGCTCGGCAAGGGCCTGCGGACGGCCCCGCGCGACGCGATCATCGCCGAGTCGTCCGACCCGGCCCAGCTCGGGCGCTCGTTCGGCGTGCACCGCACCCTGGACACCATCGGCGCCGCGCTCGGCCCGCTGATCGCCTTCGCGGTGCTCGCACTCGTACCCGGCAGCTACGACTCCGTGTTCGTCGTCTCCTTCGCGTTCGCGGTGGTCGGCTTCGCCGTGCTCGTACTCTTCGTGCCGGATGTACGCACCCGTGCGGCGACGGCCAAGGCCGGGCTGCGGCAGGCATTCCGCGAGATCAGCGGCACCCGGCTCCGCCGCCCGCTGCTCGCCACCGGCCTGCTGGGCATGCTGACCGTCGGCGACGGCTTCCTCTATCTGGCCGTCCAGCAGCGGGACGATCTCACCGCCAGCTTCTTCCCGCTGCTCTACGTGGGCACCAACGTGGCGTATCTGATCTTCGCGCTGCCGCTGGGCCGGCTGGCCGACCGGATCGGCCGGGCCCGGGTCTTCGTGGGCGGGCACGTCGCGCTGCTGGCGGCCTACCTCGCGGCCGGCGGGCAACTCGGCGGCCTCGTGACCACGGTTCTCGTTCTGCTGCTGCTCGGCACCTATTACGCAGCGACCGACGGCGTCCTCCCGGCGCTGGTGAGCCGTTTGGTCAGCGACGAGGTGCGGGGCAGCGGCATCGCGGCCGCGCAGACCGTCGTCGCGCTCTCCCGGTTCGTCTCGGCGCTGGCCTTCGGCAGCCTGTGGGTGCTCTTCGGGCGGGGCCACGCGCTGCTGGTGGTCGGCCTGCTGCTCGCCGTCGCCCTGCCCTTCGCCTGGCGGCTCATGCGCACTTCGGAGGCTCCGGCGTGACCTTGCGGATCCGGCTGGCCGCCCTGGCCGGCGTTGTTGTGCTGGCCCTGGTCGCGGCCGGCTTCTACGTGCTGCGAGTGCAGCGCGACCAGGCCTCGGCAGCCGGCTCGGCGCCGGCCGTGCCGGTGACCGACCTCGCGGCCGCGCTGACCGCACCTCACATCGTCTTCCGCAGCACCGCCCTGGGCAGCGGCTACGGCAAGCTGGCGGTCGCTCCGCTCACTGCGCCGGACGGCCCGCGGGCGTTCACCGAGGCATCCTGCGAGCGGGCGTACGCGGTGGCCGGGCGCTCGGTTTGCCTCTCGGCCCGGCGGGGGCTGACCAACACATACAAGGCGCACGTTCTCGGCCCGGACTGGGCCGCGACCGGCGACCTGCCGCTGACCGGCCTGCCGAGCCGCGTGCGACTGTCGCGCGACGGCGCCCTGGCCGTCACCACCACCTTCGTCTACGGCGACTCCTACGCCTCGCTGGGCCAGTTCTCCACCCGTACGGTGGTGACCCGCATCGGCCACAAGGGCAGCAGCGACCTCGAGACGTTCCGGCTGTTAGTCGACGGCAAGCGGATCACCGCCGCCGACCGCAACTTTTGGGGCGTCACGTTCGCCGACGACGACCGCTTCTACGCCACGGCGGCCTCGGGCGGCAAGACCTGGCTGGTCCGCGGCAGCCTGGCCCAAAAACGGCTCGATTCGATCCGTACAGATGTCGAATGTCCGTCCCTGTCCCCCGACGGCACCCGGATCGCATTCAAGAAGCACGGTGGCATGGCCCCGGGCCACTGGCGACTGGCCGTCTACGACCTACGCACAGGAGTCGAGACCGAGCTGGCCGAGACCCGCAGTGTCGACGACCAGGCCGAGTGGCTGGACGACAAGACCGTGCTGTACGGGCTGCCCCGCGACGGTGCGACCGGCGCGGCGACCAGCGACATCTGGGCCACGCCGGCCGACGGCGCCGGACCCCCTCGCGTGCTCGTGCCGGACGCCTGGTCGCCGGCGGTGGTCAGGACTTCTTCACCGCGATGAGCGACTTGGTGAGTCCGGCCAAGCGCTCACCGAGGACCGCCGAATCCGGGAAGTAGTAGCGCATCTGGCTGCGGTCGAGCAGTTCCGTCCAGAGCACGCCGGTCAGCGCCTCGCGGAGGTCGGCCGAGCGGACGTGGGCCAGCGGCCAGCGGCGGGCGAACACGGCCCGGGCCCGCACCGGCAGGAATTGCATGCCGGGGGCGATCCAGTGCGGCTCGACCGGGAAGTATCGGTAGGGCGTCTGCACCCAGTGCGCGGGGGCCAGCCGGTGCACCGACTCGGCGAACCGCAGCCGGCGCTCGTGACCACCCACGTGCTCGATGACCGAGTTCGAAAAGACCAGGTCGTAGCGGCGGGAGTCGAACTCGGCCGGCAACGCGCAGGCGTCACCGGTGTCGGCCGTGATCCAGTCCGGCACCTCGGCCGGCGGCGTGTCGATATTGACCACGTGCACGTGTTTGGGGTGCAGGGGCGACTGCATCCAGGTGTTGGCGTCGCCGCCGAGGTCGATGACCGACATCTGGTCGATGTCAGGGAATTCGCGGACGAGCCAGTCCCACCGGCGGGCCCGGCGCTTGCCCCCGAAGGACTCGTTGCGGTCGACGACCCGCTCCCTGATGGACTGCGAACGCATCCACGGCTCCTTTCCTCGCCGGGTGCACCGTAACCTTCCGGACCGCGCCCGCCCAAGCGTCCACAATGGCGGTGCATCTCGTACGCCCGGCCGGTTGCGGCTGACCGAAGAGAGCGCGGACCAGCCCGGAAGGGCCTGCAGTGCACCGGTGACCATCGATAGAGTGCCGATGTCCCGGCCCTGAAGGGGGTTCTGTGCGCACGCCATTGCGGTCACCAGCCGTCCTCGTGGCCGTCGCCGGCGTTCTCGTCGTGGCGGTTCTGGTCGTCATCGCCCTCGTCACTCCCGGCGGCGACAGCCCCGGCGTCGCCACCGCGGCCGATCAGCCCTCCTCGACCGGCACTCCGGCCACCGCCGGGCCGCTACCAGCTCCCTCGGGCAGCGGAGTGCCTTCCGCGCCGCCCAGCGCGAGCGTGAGCGACCCGCCCGCGTCCAGCTCGGCCCCGCCTGACGCCTCGCCCAAGCCGGGCAGCACCACCAAGGCGGCGGCGCCCAAGCCCCGCAACGGTTTCCCCAGCGCGAGCAACACCGGCCTCCGGCCCGGCACGAAGCTCAAGGCGGCCAGCAGCAAGGTTCTGCGGATCCAGAAGGCCGGCACGGTCATCGACCGGGTCGACATGCGGGCCGACATCAGCGTCGAGGCCGACAATGTGACCATCAAGAACTCGCGGCTCATCACGGCCGGCGAGTGGGCCATCATCCAGCGCGAGGGCGCCTCGGGCCTGACCGTGCAGGACAGCGAGATCCGAGGCAACGGCAAGGACCGGCTGCAGCACGCCATCTTCAACCAGGGCGGCGACATCCGAATACTGCGCAACGACATGTCGATCATGTCGGACGCGATCTCGACCAACAACGGCCTGATCGAGGGCAACTACCTGCACGACCCGATCTACTTCGACGGCGACCACACCGACATGATCCAGTCGAACTCCGGTCCGCCGTCGGGCAAACGCCTGGTGATCCGGAACAACACCATCATCAACACGCTCGACCAGACCGCGGCCCTGGCCCTATTCCAGGACTTCGGCGTTCAGCACGACGCTCTGATCGAGAACAACCTGATGGCCGGGGGCGGATACGCGCTGTACGCCGGGGCGGGCAAGCTCGGCACCTCGTACAACATCCAGGTGATCAACAACGTGTTCAGCCGCGAGGTCTATCCCAAGAGCGGGCAGTACGGTCCGGTGTCGTACTGGGACGCGCAGGGCAAGGGCAACGTCTGGCGCGGCAACACCTGGGCCGACACCGGCCAGCCGGTCAATCCGTAGGTGAGGAGACACGTGGCGGTCCCCGCTCTTCAGGGCAACCTGGAGGATCTGGTCGTCTGGTTCGCGAACAGCACCTGGTACGGGCCCGCCGGCACCGACCGGCACATGGCCGAGGCGCTCAGCCGGCACACGCCGGTGCTCTACGTAGAGCCGCCGGTCTCGGTGCTGACCGCGCTGCGCAACCCGGCCTTCGCGGCCACCCTGGCCGAACGGCCCCGCCTCGAGGTGCTGGGGCCGCGGCTGGCCCGGGCCGTCACCCGGGTACAGCCCGGCATGCACCGGCCGGTGGTCCAGCGGCTCACCCGGCCGCTCGTCGAGCGGGGCACCCGTGCCGCCGTCCGAAAGCTGTACGGCCGCACGGGGACAGTCGCCGGCATCGTGTCGTGCCGGGTGACGCCGCTGTGGCGGGTCCTGCCGGCCCGGCGGCGTCTGTTCTTCGTGACCGACGACCTGCCGGCCGGGGCCGAGCTGCTGGGCGAGTCGCGCGAGCGGCTGCTGCGGGACGAAGCTCGCACGATGCGGGGCGCCGACGCGGTCGCCGTGGTCTCGCCGGGGCTGCGGGACCGCTACGGGGAGCAGGGCCACCAGGCCGAGTTGGTCCCGAACGGCTGCCTTCCCGAGGCGTACACGGAGGTCGAGCAGGCACCCACCCCGGCCGACGTGGACCTGCCGGGACCGGTAGCCGGTTTTGTCGGCCACCTCAACCACCGCATCGACCTCGAGCTGCTGGAAGCGGTGGCCGCCACCGGGGCGTCGCTGCTGCTGGTCGGCCCGGCCGTGCCGGGCTACCGCACCGAGCGGTTCGAGGCCCTGTGCGCGCGGCCTAACGTGCGCTGGGTCGGGGCCAAGCCGTTCGACGAGCTTCCGGGTTATCTGCGGCTGATGCGAACCGGGCTTCTACCGTACGCGGACACCGCCTTCAACCGGGCCAGTTTCCCGCTGAAAACGCTGGAATACCTGGCCGCCGGACGATCCGTCGTGGCGACTCCCCTGCCGGCCAACGAATGGCTCGGCACCAGCCTGATCACCGAGGCCTCGGGGCCGGCCGCCTTCGCCGCCGCGACGACGGCCGCGCTCGCGACGCCCCCCAGCGACGAGCTGGCGGTCCGGCGACGGAAGTTCGCGGCCGGGCACAGCTGGGAGCGGCGGGCCGCCATGCTGGCCGGCCTGCTCGGCGTCAGTGCCCGGGCGTCGACGTCCTGATGTGCCGGGCCGGGTGGGTGAACCGCCAGACGGCTCCGCACAACCCGATCGTCAGGGCGACCACCGTGGCGTACGTGTCGAACCACAGCGAATCGAACGTGGCCGAGACGAACATGGCGATCAGCTGGGTGCTGATCAGCGCCGCGCACACGTGCTTGTCCTCGGGTGTCGAGGCCCGTCGCAGGGCGATGTAGGCAAGAACCAGCGCGGTCAGGAAGAGCAGGGCGAGCGCGGCCACGCCGACGATGCCGTTGCAGAGCGCGGTGGCCAGCCACTGATTGTCCAGGTACTGGTATTGAGGCGGCACCCAGGTGCCCGTGCCCCGGCCGAACCACGGAGTCTGCGAGAAGTAGTAACCCACCAGCTCGTAGCGCTCGGTGCGGGAGGTGATGCTCGGGTCGTCGCTGTAGTTGGTGAACATGTCGAGCAGCGTGGCCGCGAACGAGGGTTTGACCGCGGCCAGCACCCCCAGCATGGCGAGGCAGGTGATGATGCCGTTGTAGCGCAGCCGCCAGGTCCAGAGCGGCATGAGGCACACGGCCATGATGAGCACGGCCACGATTCCCGTACGGGAAATGGTGGCGGGGATGCCCGCGCCGATGAGCAGCGCGGCGATCGCGAAGCGACGCCGTTGCCCCTTCGAGACCGCGAACCGAGCGAGGTGGATCGCGAACGGCAGGGCCGTGGCCAGGACGGCGCTGAGCTCGATGTAGTGCGTCGTGTTGCTGGCCACCCGCAGTCCGCCTCCGCGTGCCTGCAACTCAGGCGCCGGGCCCTTCTCGGCCAGACCGGGCAGCACCAGGAACTGGGTGACGTCGCGGGCCAGAGCCGTTTCGACCAGGCCGACCAGAGCCAGGAAGGCGGCGCACCAGACGAAGGCGCTCAGCACACTGCGGAACCTGTCCCAGTTGCTGATGCCGTCGGCCGCGGCCAGGATCACCCCGCTGAACGCGGCCACACTGATCAGCCAGCGGTCGGACGAGTTGGCCTCCATGCCGGTCAGACCGCGCAGGAAACCCGTGCCGTACGAAGCCAGGATCGACAGCCAGTAGATGAGCAGAACCCAGCGGATGGGCTGGTTGCCGGTGAGCACCAGGTGCGGGTTGAGCCGGCTCAGCACCCACCATACGAAGAGCCCGAGGCAGATGACGATGGCCGGGCGGCCGACGTCGGTCGTCCCCGGGATGATCAGCCGGGCCGGGATGAAGGTCAGCAGGACGAGCATCAGCCCGATCAGTGTGGCCGCGTCGAGCTTGAGAACCCGCCGCCGGGTGAGGTAGGTGTGGCCGTTGACCAGCGATGGCTCGAGGTCACCAGGGTGGACGGCAGGCGGTGCGGTCAACGCTTGCTGCCCGTCTCCTTGCTCGGCTTCGGGTAGACCGAGGACGGCAGCCGCACCGTGGAGTCACCGGGCAGCTTTCCCTCGGCGCTCCCGTTGGTCTTGGCCCCGTTGCTCACCGGCAGCCGCACGGTCTGCAGACCGGCCTCGGCGTCGGCCTCGCGAGGTTGGGGCGAGGTGGTGGCGGCCGCCGGCTTGGCCGGCGGGGGCGCCGAGGTGGTCTCGGGCGCGACACCCTCCTCGCGCAGTGCCTTGCGACGGGAGCGGCGGCGCATAAGGGCGTCGAACGCGACGGTGATACCGCCGGTGGCCAGGGCCCCGGCGCCGAGCACGGCGACCAGCGCCCGCTTCACCTTGCCGCCGGTCTCTTCTAGGTTGTTACCCGTGTCGAGCCGCCGGGTGAGAATACGTCCCGGTGTCTTCACCGCGTAGTCGTCCTGCAGCGAGCGGACGATGCTGGTGAATTTGGCGACCACCGCGTCGGCCGTGGTGGTGGCCATCTGCTGGCTGGTGCCGATGACCTCGATGGTCGCGATCGGCTCGGGATAGCCGGCCTCGATCACCACGTTGTCGCTCATGCCCTTGGTCTTCAGCTCGTTGAGGAACTTCTTGTCGACCGTGGCGTACGTCGAGGCGGTGGCCAGCGAGCCGAGGCCCAGGTCGAGCCAGGGATTGCGCAGCGCCTTGATGTTCTCGGTGATGGACGCCTCGGGCGGCGGGATGAGCTGCACGTAAGCCGTGGCCTTGTAGTCCGGCTGGACGGTCTTGGCCGTGTCGACCGCGAACAAGCCGGTGGCCACCAGCAGCGGCAACGCCACGTACCACCGTCGGAAAACCAGCTTGGTCAGGTCCCAGAAATCCACCTGCGGTCTCTCCTAGCCAGGTCGCCGTCGCTCCGTGCTTCGCCCCCATGACGAGCCGGCGCAGTCAACCGCGAGCCTATCGACGCTGATCGGCGTCCGGTCATCCGCCGGAAGGTCCGAACTCCACCGTGGATCAGACCGGACCGCCGACCGTTCGATGGTGCCGCAGCATCACGTCCACTTTCTACAATCTGCGCCAATCGATGAACGATAGGTGGATTCGCGATGATCCGCGACCGGTTGAATGTCCTGGTCTATCCGCATGACATGGCCATGGGTGGCAGTCAGCTGAACGCCATCGAGCTCGCCGCGGCCACCCGGGATCTAGGGCATCAGGTCACCGTGGTCGGCGACGACGGCCCGCTCGTGCGATTGGTGCGAGAGCTCGGTCTCCGGCACATCCCGGTATCCTCGGCCCGGCGCCGCCCCTCCCCCGCCGTGGCACGTCAGCTCCGCCGCCTGGTCCACGAGGAGGCGGTCGACGTCGTCCACGGCTACGAGTGGCCGCCGGGACTGGAGGCCGCGGCCGCCGCTTTCCCCCTCGGTCGAGCGGCGGCCGTGTGCACGGTCATGTCGATGTCGGTGGCTCCCTTCCTGCCGCGGTCGATGCCCCTGGTCGTCGGCACCCGGGCCATCCAGGAACGCGCGGCGGCCGGTCGGCCCGGCCCGGTGCATCTGATCGAGCCGCCGGTCGACGTGGTGGCCAACGCTCCCGGCCATCCGGTGACGGCCTTCCGCACCGCCCACGACCTCGCGCCGGGTCCGGTCGAGGTGGTCGTCGTGTGCCGGTTGGTGCCCGAGCTGAAGCTGGAAGGGGTCCTCACCGCCGTCGACGTGATCGGCGAGCTGGCCCGGGACCTGCCGCTGCGGCTGACCGTGGTCGGTGACGGCACGGCCCGGGCGACGGTCGAGGAGCACGCGGCCAAGGCGAACGCTCGGGCCGGCCGCCGGGCCGTGGTGCTGACCGGCGAGATCTTCGACCCCCGGCCCGCCTACGCCATGGCCGACATCATGCTGGGCATGGGTGGTTCGGCGTTGCGCTCGCTGGCCTTCGGTCGCCCCCTGGTCGTCCAGGGCGAGAAGGGCTTCTGGGAGCTGCTCACGACGGACAGCGTCGGCCTCTTCCTGCAGCAGGGCTGGTACGGGGTCGGCGACGGCTCGGGCGGGGCCGAGCAGCTGGCCCCGATCCTGCGCGCGCTGGCGGCCGATCAGACCCGGCGGAACGAACTGGGGGCGTACGGGCGTCGGCTGGCCGACGAGAGGTTCAGCCTGGCCCGGGCCGCCGTCGTGCAGGAAGAGATCTATGCCGAGGCGCTCGCCGCCGCCCGCTCCGGGCCGAGCCGGGCCCGGCAGAGCGCCGAGGCGCTGCGCTCGATGGCCGGGGTGACCGCACACAAGCTGCGCCGGCGTTACCGCGCACTGCGGGGCACCCGCGCCTCGGAGGACTTCAATCAGGTCACCCTGGCCCGTCAGGCAGCGACCGGCTCCCCCACCGAGCGCAACGACCGCACCGAGTCGCGCAGGCGATAGAGCAGCAAGGCGAGGGCGGCGCCCGCGGCGACACCGGCGATAAGCAACTTGAGCAGGTTGGAGCCGAGCATCGTCACGGCCGGCACCGTCACGGCCGCGATGCCTGCCGCGGCCAGCCCGGCGGGGAGGAGCCGGGCGCCCAATGCGGCCACGCTCACCCCCGTACGGTGCAGTTCGTAGAGGTAGATGGGGGCGACCACCACGGCCGCGACAGCGAAGGCGGCCGCACCGGCTCCGGCCGCGCCGCCCGCCTGTGCACCGAAATACAGCGCGGGCGCCAGGGCGGCGAACCAGACGACCTGCACGGTCAGCACGACCCGGGTGTGGGCCAGGACCACGAAGTAGTCGTAGACCAGCTCGAACAGGATGCGGAGCGCGGCCAGCAGTCCGAGCCAGGTCAGCACGGTTGCCGCCGGGGCCCAGACCGCGCCGTAGACCAGGGTGACCAGCGGCCCGGCGGCCGCGGCCAGCACCACGCAGGCCGGGAGGGTCAGCGCGGCCAGGAGCCCTCCGGTCGACAGGAAGGTGGCGCGCATGGCCGGCGGATCCGACTGCAGGCGGGCCAGCAGAGCGGGCGCCACGGCCCGCACGGGCTGGGAGAACATGGTCGCGGGCCAGTTCGCGAGGTTGGCCGCCAGCACATAGAAGCCGAGCGGCACCGGGCCCAGCACCGCCCCGACGACCACCTTGTCGACGTTGGTGGCCGCGAAGACCACGATGCTCGATCCGGCCAGTGGCAGCCCGAACTTCAGCAGCGCGCGGGCCCGGCCGGGGTCGAACCCGAAGCGCAGCGAACGTGGCGCGAACGCGATGTAGAGCACCGCGCCCACGATCGAGCCCGCCAGCTGGCCGACGGCCAGGCTCATCGCGCCCACCCCGCCGACGGCCAGGGCCACCGAGATGCCGGCCGTGGTCCACGTCGCCACCTGATCGGCGATCATCTTGCGGTCCTGGCGGAACGTGCGCTGGAGCATGGCCACGGGCGCCGCCACCAGGCCGCTGACCAGCACGCTGAGCCCGAGCACGCGAACGACCGGGGTGGCGTCGGGCGCCCCCATCAACGCCGAGAAGGCGGGCGCGAACAGATAGCAGAGCAGGCAGATCAGCGCGCTGGAGGCGACCGAGATGGTGGTGACGGTCGGGGCGATCTCGCGAGGGTCGCCCGGCCATCGCACGATGGCCAGGCTGACACCCAGTTCGTTGAAGCTCAGCACCGCGAGCAGGACCACGGTGGCGACCGCGAAGGTGCCGAACTCCTCGGGTCCGAGGAGCCGGGCCAGCACGATGCCGATCGCCAGGGTGCTCAGCTTGGCCAGCGCCGTGCTGGCGAAGCTCCACCCCAGCGCCCGGCCGGCGCGGGAGAAGAGCGAGCCTTCCTCCCCGACCGCGAGCTTCACTCGTTCCCCTCTCAGCTGACCGGCGTGAAGATCACGTCGACCCAGTAGTTGTGGTTGACGGCGCTGCCCGGGAAGCCACCGCCGTACTTGTAGGAACCGCCACCGGCCACCGTGCGCAGGGGCGCGTTGACCACCGGCGCCGACAGGCCGTTCACGTCGACCGCGTACCGCCCGTTGGGCGCCAGATAGGAGACGACGTACTGGGTATTCGGGGTGATCGTCACCGGCGAGGTGAACAACATCGTCTGCCAGCCGCTAGCGGTCTCGCCGACGAACGGGCCGGACGCCAGCAACGCGCCCGAGGCCGTCCACAGCGTGCCGCTGTGCGCCCCGCTGTTACCCGCGCCCTTGTAGAAGCGGACACCGTTCACCTGACCGGCCACATCCGAGGTGAACTTCAGGCCGACCTCGAGGTTCCCCGGGTCGTTCCAGCTGGCGTTGACCGGGGTCGCGGTGGCCGGGAACACCGTCGTCGCGCCGGCCGGGACCTCCGGCTGGGGCGGCGGGGGCGAGGCCACGAAGAGCGGGTCGACCCAGTAGTTCGTGCTCGACCACGAGGTCACCGGGAATGCGTCCGAGCCGTACACGTAGACGCCGTTCTGGCCGGCCGGCGCGCTCAGCGGCCCGTTGGTCCGGGCGGTCGAGAAGTAGCCACTGGTCGCGGCGTAGTTCCCGCGCGGGGCGTAGTACGACGCGACGTACTGGACGCCCCCGTTCACCTCGACCGGCTCGGCGAAGTAGACCGTCTGCCAGCCGCCGGCCGACTCGCTGACGAACGTCGCCGTGGCCAGCCGCGCACCGGCCGCCGTCCACAGGCTGCCTTTGTGCGTGCCACCGTTGCCCGCGCCCTTGTAGAAGCGGACACCGATCACCACGCCGTCCGCGCTCGGGGTGAACTTCATGCCGACGCTGATCGCCGCCGACTCCTTGACCGCGGTCGTGGCCGGATTGTCGGCCGCCGTGAACAGCGTATTCACCGTCGTGGCACCCGGGTCGGTGGTGAACGACCAGGTCTGCGGGGCGGGCAAGGGGTTGCCGTTGGTGTCGGACGCCGTGACCGTGGCTGTGTACTGCTGGCCGGCGGCCAGCGCGGACGGCGCGAAGGTGGCCGTCCTGGACGCGGCGTCGTAGTCCAGCGCTCCAGACACCGCGGCACCACCCGGGCCGGTGAGCGTGAACTGGATGGTGGCCGGGTTGATCGGCTTGCTGAACGTCGCGGTCGGATGGGCCGACACCGGCACGTAGATCGCGTTCGGCGTGGGCGTCACGGTGCTGACCGTGGGCGGGGTCAGGGCCGACGAGTCGAACAGCACGTCCACGTAGTAGTTGGCCGAGTTGTACGAGCGCACCGGGAACGAGCCCGGGTTGCCGTACACCCCGTTGCCGTACGTCTGGGTGCTGCGGGGCGAGCTCAGCGGGGGCGAATGGTGGGCCTGGTAGGCGAAGGTCCATGGATCGGCCGCGTAACGCCCGTTGGGCGCCGTGTACGAGGCGACGTATATGGTCCCGGCGACGACCGGCACCGCGGGCGAGAAGGTCAGGGTCTGCCAGCCGCTCGCCGTCTCGTTGACGAACGTGCCGCCCGCGAGCTGGTCGCCGTCGGCCGACCACAGGGTGCCGTTGTGCGTGCCCGTGTTGCCGGTGCCCTTGTAGAACCGGATGCCCTTGATGAAGCCGTCGGTCTGCGGAGTCACCCGGACGCCCAGTTCGGCGGCGTCGGCGTCGCTGGTGGCCGGGGTGTCGGGCACCCGGCTGCCGAACAGCGAGGCCGAGCCGGTCACGGTGACCGACCGGGTGGCGACCGGTCCGATGTTGGCGCTGTCGTCCGTGGCCCGCACCCGGATCGACGCCGTGCCGTCGCCGCCGACATGGCCGCTGTACGTCCAACTGGTGGTGCCGGTGGCCGGGTGCCACGTGTTGCCGTTGTCCAGGGAGACTTCGATGCCGGCCACCACGCCGCCGCTGTCGGCGGCCGAGCCGGTGATGGTCACGTTGGCCCCGTTGGCCACGGAGGCGCCCGAGGCCGGGGAGGTGATGGTGGTCGTCGGTCCGGTCGAGTCGGTGGAGGCACTGGCCGCGGCCAGTCCGCTCATTCTCGTGGCCGGCTGCACGTGCATGTCGGCGAAGAGGTTGACGATCGCCTGCTGCATCCGGGAGTCGGCCGGCGCGATCGGGTCGAACGCGCTGTCGTGGTTGGCGTCCAGGCCCCAGGCGTACTGGACGGTGCCTGCCCCGAAGACCAGGGCGCCGCTGGGCGCGCGGTAGAGCGTCATGTGGTGCGTCGTCTCGCCCGCCGAGACCGTGTTGCCGAAGTCGCGAAGGTACTCGGGCGTCTCGCCGACAGTGGTCGACAGCCGGATCAGGCCAGCCGGGCGGAACCCGTTGTCGAGGTCCTCGTCCGACTCGTAGCCGATCGTGTGCGGGGCCAGCAACATGGTGGAACCGGCGGACTGGGTGGCCACGGTGGTGCCGCGCCAGAACCTGTTCTTACCCTGGGCGGCCGGGACCGAGAGGTCGAGGTCATCGCTGTTGGCCATGAAAGCGGTGCCGGTCAGCGCGTTCTCGGGCCGGCCGGCGCCCTGGGCCGGCTCGGCGTAGCGCGGGTCACGCCACGTGCCGGTCCACTCGTTGGTGGGGTCGCTCTTCTGGTTGGCCCACGTCTCCTTGTAACAGACGATGGTGCGGTGGGCCGTGTTGTTGCCGTCCTTGCTCGGCTCCCACCGGGTGCGCCAGTAAACTTCGTTACCACTCAGAAAGGCGAGGTTGGTGCCGGTGTCCCGGGCCGCCTCGACGGCCGCGCGTTGCGGGCCCGACCAGTACTCGTCGTGCCCGACCGACAGGAAGATCTCGTGGTTGGAGACCAGGGCGGCGTTGCGATCGCCGTCGACGTCGGTGGTGTACGTGACGTCGTACCCGTTGCGCTCCAGGAAGCGAATGGCCGGGTACTCGTTGCTGAACAGGAAGTCGCGCCCGGCGAGCACGCCCCGGGTGGCGAAGGGCCGGTTGTAGCTCAGCTTCGTGGCCCGGCCATTCGGGCCGCCGTAGAAGTCCGCACCGCCGTACTTGTTGTAGGCCTGCCAGGTCGCGTCGGACGTCTTGAAGAAGACCTCGGAGTTGCGGGCGTCCTCGCGCACCACGAACGTGATGTGGCTGGTGCCGCCGTCATCAGGGCGGGTCAGCAAGGCGAAGTAGACGCCGGAGACGGCCGTGGCCGGTGCGGTCCAGGTGGCCGCCGTGTTCCACGTGCCGCAGTCGTAGATCTGAGTGTTGGGGTCGGTTACGCACTCGGTCGTCTGGTTCTGCGCCGGGTAGGTGCCGGGCAGTGACGTGATCTTGCGAGCACCGTTGCCGCCGTAGTAGCCGAGGCGGTAAATATCGATCTTGAAGGCGGCTTCGGCCCGCACCTTGAAACCGACCGTCTGGCCGGCGTTCACGCTCATGTCGGTGGCGAAGCCCTGGATTGTCTCGTCACCGACGCCGTCGATCTGCCACACCGACGGCGAGGTGCCGGCCAACTGGTTCTCGCACACCACCGGGTTGGGGGAACAGGTCGCGGCGACGGCCGCGGCCTGAGGAAAAGCCACGGTGACCACTGCGGTGATCAGCACACCGACGGCGCCCACCGCCAGGGTCGCGCGGATTCTGTTCATATGTACGGCCGCCTCTACGCCGAGGGAGCAAGGAAAAGGGAGTTCAGCGTGACCGTAGTGATCGGCGCGGAGCACTCACCATCAGCTGTCGAAATGGATTCCACGACCGAGCGGGGGTCGCGGTCCGGCCGTTCAGGCGATCCGCGATCTACAACAGACATAGCGTTCTCACCTTTGTAGAGCGGCGGCAAGCGCTTCGGTCACCCGGGCCTGCTGGTCCGGCGTGATCTGCGGGTAGATGGGGAGCGAGAGGATCTCGGGGGCGGCCGCCTCGGCGTTCGGGAAGGAGCCGCCGAGGTGGGCGAAGGCGCCCGTCTTGTGGACCGGGAACGGGTAGTGGATGCCGGCGCCGATGCCCTGGGCGTTGAGTTCGGCCAGCACGGCGTCGCGGTGGCCGTCGGGGATGCGTACGCAATAGATGTGCCAGACGTGTTCGTTGCCGTCGTCGGTGGCCGGGCGCACCACGTCGACGTCCGTCAGGAGCTCGTGGTAGCGGGCGGCGGCGGCCCGGCGGCGGGCGTTGCCGTCGGCCAGGCGGGCCAGCTTGGCCCGCAGCACCACCGCCTGCAGGCCGTCGAGGCGGCTGTTGACGCCGATCAGGTCGTGCTGGTACTTCTTCCGGCCGCCGTGGCTGCCGAGCGTGCGGACGGTATCGGCCCATTCCTCGGAGGAAGTGACGACCGCGCCGGCGTCGCCGTAGGCGCCCAGGTTCTTGCCGGGGTAGAAGCTGGTCGCCGCGATGCCCCCGGCGCCCGCCGTCCGTCCGTTGCGGGTGGCGCCCTGGCTCTGGGCGGCGTCCTCGACGATCGGGACGCCGCTCGCGCGCAGCCGCTCCACGTCGGCCATCTGGCCGTACAGGTGGACGGGCGCGATCGCCTGGGTGGCCGGGGTGACCGCGGCCAGCGCGGCCTCGGTGTCGATGAGGTACGTACGAGGGTCGCAGTCGACCAGCACCGGCCGGGCGCCCGTGCGGGCGACCGCCTCGGCCGTGGCGATGAACGTGTTGGCGGGCAGGATCACCTCGCCCCCCGGGCCGACCCCGACAGCACGGAAGGCCAGTTCGAGGGCGTCGGTGCCGTTGGCCACGCCGACGCAGTGCCGCACGCCGCTGAACGCCGCGTACTCCTGCTCGAACGCCGCCACCTCGGCCCCGCCGACGAAGGCGGTGGCCGCGATGACGCGTTTGAATCCGACCTCGACCTCCTCGGCCACCTCCGCGTGGGCGGCAGCCAGGTCGACGAGCGGGATCCGGGACATGTTCTAGCTCCTTGTAAGTTGCCGGGCCGGGTTGCCGGCCCAGACCTCGCTCGCGGGCACGTCGTGCAGCACGACCGCGCCCATGCCGATCAGTGACCAGGCCCCGACCTTCACGCCCTCGCGGACGAGCGCGCCGGCGCCGACGTACGCGCCCTCGTCGAGAAGCACGCCGCCGCCGAGGCGCACCCCGGAGGCGATGGTGCAGTAGTCGGCCACCCGGTCGTCGTGGGTGAGCACGGCCTGCGGCATGACGGCCACGTGCGCCCCGACGCTCACATCGGCCGTGAGGACCGTGCCGGCCAGCAGGACGCTGCCGGGGCCGACCTCGCTGCCCGCGCCGACCGACGCGAGCGGGTGCACCACGGTGGCGTACCGCTCGGTGGGCAGGCCGAGCCGTTCGACGATGCTGCGCCGGGCCGTGAAATTGCGGGGATTGCCCACGCACACCACGACCGCGGCGGCCATGTCCGCGGCCGTAGCGACGCGGCCGAGAATCGGAAGCCCCGAGCGGGTGGTGCCGTGCAGCGACTCGTCGTCGTCGAGGAAGCCGAGCACGTTCCAGTCGGGCCGAGCGGCGGCCGCGGTCTCCCGCGCGAAGCCGCCCGCTCCGACGATGACGAGGTCGTTCACCGGGACAGCCCGCGCAGGACGGAGACGATGTGCTCCTGGTCGTCGGCGGTGAGCTTGTGGTGCAGGGGCAGGATCAGCGAGTTGCGGGTCAGCCGCTCGGTGACCGGCAGCGGGGGCGGGGTGATATCGGCGTACGCGGGCTCGAGGTGCGCGGCCATGATGCCGCGCCGGGCCGAGACGCCCCGGGTGGCCAGTTCGGCCAGCACCTCGTCGCGGGTGGTCTTGAAGCCGTCGAGCAGCACCCAGAACGACTGGTAGTTGGTCTGGCCGTACGCGGGGTCGCGCACCGGCACCAGACCTTCGATGTCGGCCAGTAGTTCGTGATACCGGGTGGCGAGCGAACGGCGCTGCGCGACCAGGCCGGGCAGGCGGCCGAGCTGCACCAAGCCGATCGCGGCCTGGATGTCGGTCATCCGGTAGTTGAACGCCGTCTCCAGGTAGGCCTCGAGCACCGGCTGGGAGCTGGCGTGGCGGTCGGCAGCGGAGACGTTCATCCCGTGTTCGCGCAGCCGCCGCAGACGCCCGGCGAAAAGAGCGTCGTCGACCGTGACCATGCCGCCCTCGCCCGTGGTGAGCAGCTTGCGCGGGTGGAACGACCAGGCGGCGACGGCCGCTCCGGTCCCCGCGGGCTGCCCGTACGCCGTGGACCCGGCCGCGCACGCCGCGTCCTCGACCAGGTGGACACCCCAGCCGTCGGCCGCTTTACGCAGCGCGGCCGTATCGAACGGGACGCCGCCCTGGTGCACGGCGATGACCGCGCGAGTTCTCGGCGTACGTACGGAATCAATGGTTTCGACCGTGATGTTGCCCGTGGCCAGGTCGACATCGGCGAAGACCGGAGTCGCGCCGACATAGCGGACCGCGTTGGCGGTGGCGATGAACGAGAACGACGGGACGACGACCTCGTCGCCCGGCTTGATGCCGAGCAGCACGAGCGCCAGGTGCAGCGCGGTGGTGCAGGAACTGGTGGCCACGCCGTGGGACGCGCCCACGAGCGCCGCGAACTCCTGCTCGAACTGCTTGACCCGCGGGCCCTGCGCCACCCAGCCGGAGCGGACGGCGTCCGCGGCGGCCTGGGCCTCCTCCTCGCCGAGGTGCGGAATCATCACGGGGATCATTTCGAGGACCGCCACCAGTCGACGAGGCCCTCGAGGCCCTCGTGCAGGGTCAGCGAAGCGCGGAAGCCGAGCTGGTCGGCGGCGGCGCTGGTGTCGGCCAGGCGGCGGGTGACGCCGTTGACCGCGCGGGCCGGGCCGAACTCGGGCTCGAGGTCGCTCTTCATCACGTCGCTCAGCGCCTGGGCCAGCTCGCGCAGGCTGGTCTCGGTGCCGCTGGCGATGTTGAACACCTCGTCGGTGACGTCGGCCCGGGCGGCCAGGATGTTGGCCCTTGCGATGTCGGCCACGTGCACGAAGTCCATCGTGGCCAGGCCGTCGCCCAGGATCAGCGGTGGCGTGCCCGACTCGATGCGCTCCATCCAGCGGATCAGCACCTCGGTGTAAAGGCCGTAGATGTCCATCCGAGGCCCGTACACGTTGAAGTAGCGCAGGGCGACGTAGTCGAGGCCCTTCATGGCGTGGAAGCTGCGCAGCGTGGCCTCGTTGAACGCCTTGGCCGCGCCGTAGAACGTGTCGTTGTTGTACGGGTGGTGGCGCTCGGTCGTCGGGAACTGCTCGGCCAGGCCGTAGACCGAGGCCGACGAGGACGCGATCAGCTTCTTGACGCCCGCCTCGGCCGCCGCCTCGACCACGTTGAACGTGCCGTCGACCAGCACCTCGTTGGCCAGCCGGGGCTCCTCGGCGCACTGCGTGATCCGGATGGCGGCCAGGTGGAAGACCAGGTCTTGACCGTCGGTGCTTTCTTTCACCAGGTCGCGGTCACGGATGTCGCCCTCGATCAGCGTCACGTTCCCGTTGTCCAGGGCCCAGGTCAAGTTCGCCCGGCGCCCGCGTACGAAGTTGTCGAGCACGACGATCTCGGCCGCGCCCCCGCGCACCAGCTCGTCGACGACGTGCGAGCCGATCGTGCCCGCCCCGCCCGTGACGAGGGCCCGTGCGCCCTCGATCTGCACGCCCGTCACGCCATACGCCCTTCGTCGAGTTTGATCATCGTGCCGCCCTCGGTCAGGCTGACCGAGGCTGCCCGCAGAATTTCCAGTACGCGCAGACCCGCCCGCCCGTCGGTCAGGGCCGGAGTTCCCGTCGTGATGGCCCGGGCGTACTCGTCCACCATGGTCCGCAGGGCTTCTCGCTCGACCAGGGCGGGCGCCACCATGTCGCCCGAGCGGTACGACACCAGCATGTCGCGGCGCTCGTCGGCGCCCAGCTCGTCGGGCGAGGCCACATCGACCCCACGGTCGTAGACGGCGATGCGCTGGCTCGGGTTCAGGTCGTCCCAGACCAGGGTGCGCTTCGAGCCGCCGACGATCGTCGTGCGGATCTTGACCGGGGACAGCCAGTTGACGTGGATGTGGGCGATGGCGCCGTTGTTCAGTTCCAGCGTCAGATAGGCCACGCAGGCCCGGCCGGCGCCGATGCCGTCGGCCCCGTGCGCGGCCACGGCCACCGGTCGTACGCCCGGGGGAAGAACGAAGTCGAGGATGGACAGGTCGTGCGGCGCGAGGTCCCAGACGACGTCGATGTCCCGTTGCACCAGGCCCAGATTGATCCGCACCGAGTCCAGGAAGTGCAGTTCGCCCAGCTCGCCCGAGTGCAGCAGCTCGCGGATGCGCAGCACGGCCGGGGTGTAGCAGTAGGTGTGGTCGCACATGAGCGTCAGTCCCCGGTTCGTGGCCTCTTCGACCAGTTCGAGACCCTCGGCGTACGTGGCCGCGAGCGGCTTCTCGACCAGGACGTGCTTGCCGGCGCGCAGGGCGGCCAGCGCGACCGGCAGATGCGTGCCGGCCGGGGTGGCGATGGCGACGGCGTGCACCTCGGGGTCGGCCAGCACCTCGTCGAGGTGCGCGGTGACCTGCACGGTCGAGTAGCCGCCGAGGACCCGGCGGGCCCGGTCGACGTCCAGATCGCACAGCCACCGCAGCCGGAACGCCGGCGCGGCCTGGAAGTTGCGGACGAGGTTGGGGCCCCAGTACCCGGCTCCGACGACGGCGACGCCGATCGGGGCGGTTGGTGAAACAGTCACGGATATCCCGTTTCGTTGGGCGTTTCGTGCACGGTGGACGGTGCTTCGACGGAAAGCTATCGATGCGTTGCCGTCCGCCGGAAGAGAAGTGCCGGAAAACCGTCGGAAGCCGGGAGGGCGCGCGGTACCTTCGGCCGACCCGATCGGCCTGACGGCCGGACCGGACGCCGACCATCGGACGGAAGTGAGCCGAACTGTCGATGTTCCGGTGTCGCCGAGACCGGTGCAGTCACTAAGCTGGCCCGTCAATTCCAGTCCGGAAAGGACCGCCGATGAGCAACCGCGAGGGCGTGACCGTGGCCCCGACGGCCGACGTGGACGAACGCGCCGAAATCGGGGCGGGCACCCGGATCTGGCACCTGGCCCAGATCCGCGAGGACGCCACCCTGGGCGAGAACTGCAACGTGGGCCGGGGCGCCTACGTCGGCCCCGGCGTCACCCTCGGCCACAACGTGAAACTGCAGAACCACGCCCTCGTGTACGAACCGGCCCGCCTCGCCGACGGCGTCTTCATCGGCCCGGCCGCAGTCCTGACCAACGACGAGTACCCCCGCGCGGTGACCCCCGACGGCCGCCTGAAGTCCGGCGACGACTGGACCGCCGTCGGCGTCACCATCGGCGAGGGCGCCGCCATCGGCGCCCGAGCCGTCTGCGTCGCCCCGGTCACGGTGGGCCGCTGGGCCCTGGTCGCCGCCGGCGCCGTAGTAACAAAAGACGTCCCCGACTTCGCCCTCGTGGTCGGCGTCCCCGCCCGCCGCATCGGCTGGGTCGGCCGCGCCGGCCGCCCGTTGACCCCCACGGGCGACAACACCTGGCTCTGCCCCGAAACCGGCACCGAATACGTGGAAACCGGCGGCGTTCTGACCGAGCGCTAGGCGGCTTTGCGCTGGGCCTTGCGGACTGCTTTCTCGAGGTCGGGGCGGGCCAGTTTCGAGCGGCCGGGCACGTCGAGGTCGCGGGCCAGCTTGACCAGGTCGGTTTTCGACAGGTCCTTGAGGTCGGCTTTCGCGGTGGCGGGCTTCGCCTTGCGGGCGGGTGCGGGCTTCGCTTTGCCGGCGGCGGCGGCGGCGGTGGTGGTGCGGCGCTTCGAGGCGGCTTCGACGCTGCGGCGCAGGACCTCGAAGAGGTCGGAGGCGGCTGTCGGGTCGGGGGCGGGGTCGGCCGTCTTGATTTCTTTGCCCTTGTGCTTGGCCTTGATCAGTTTGTTGACGCGGTCGGTGTAGGTGTCGCGGAAGTCGGCCGGCTTCCATGGGCCCGACATCGAGTCGATCAGCTGCTGGGCCATGTGCATCTCGGCTGGTTTGGCCGTGTTGCGGCGAGGCAGCTCGTCCAGCTGGTCCTTGGGGTCGCGCACCTCGTCGGCGAAGAACATCGTCTGCAACACCAGCAGCGTGCCGTCGGCGCGGATCGTCGTCAGGTATTCCTTGCCCCGCATGACCAGCGTGCCGATGGCGGCCCGGCCGGTGTCGGCCATCGCGTCGCGCAGCAGGCCGTACACCTTGGCGGTTTCTTCACTTCCAGGGCCGAGCCAGTACGTCTTCTGGTAGTACAACGGGTCGATCTCGGCCAGCTCGACGAACCGGTGGATGTCGAGGCTGCGCGAGCGGCCGGGCGCGACCGAGTCCAGCTCGTCCTGGTCGAGCATCACGTAGTCGCCGCCGCCGACGTCGGCGCCCTTGACGATGTCGTCGAAGTCGACTTCCTTGCCCGTACGCTCATTGACCCGCCGATACCGGATGCGGTCCGCCGTGCCCTTCTCGAACTGGTGGAAGCCCACGTCGTGCTCGTGCGTGGCCGAGTACATCGCCACGGGCACGGACACCAGGCCGAAAGTGATCGCGCCGGTCCAGATGGGTCGAGCCATGGCGGCCTGAATACCCGGCAAAAGCCTGACTGAACCCGGCATGCGGTCCGCATATCCGGCGTAACGTCGGAAAATGTGATCCGGAGTGCCGCCGCCCACAGCCCGTGGTGGACCGGGGTGAACCGTTCTGTGGTGGTGCTGGTGCTGGTGGCGGCGGTCGGGCTGGTCGGCACCGGCCTGGCCGCGCTGGCCCTGAGCCGGATCGAGCAGGACCGGCTCGACCGCGCCCTGACCCAGCGGACGTCGATCATCGCCCAGGCCATCGCGGCCGAGGTCAACCGGTACGTCACCTCGCTGACCGACCTGGCCGCCGCCGTGGGAGCCCAGTCCCAGCTCGAGACGGCCGAATTCACCGCGATCACCGCCGCCGTCGACCGGCAGCGGCTGCCCGGCGCCACCGGGCTGGCCTTCGTCGTGCCGGCCCGGGACTCGGACGTGACGGCCCTGCAGGACCGGTGGCACAAGCTCGGCTCGCCCGATCTCAAGCTGCGTCCGACCGGTTCGGGCATGCACCGGTTCGCCGTGCTCGACAAGTCGCTGGACAACACGGGCAACTCGGCCGGGCTCGACCTCTCACGCTCGGTCGAGGCGGTGGAGGCCATGGACATCGCCGAGCAGGACCGCC
The DNA here is from genome assembly GCF_024137025.1 of Paractinoplanes aksuensis. Classification (GTDB taxonomy): domain Bacteria; phylum Actinomycetota; class Actinomycetes; order Mycobacteriales; family Micromonosporaceae; genus Actinoplanes; species Actinoplanes aksuensis. The sequence goes on along the minus strand of NZ_JAMYJR010000013.1, from coordinate 323,020 downwards.
GGGTGACCGTCAGCCGCACCTACCGGTTGCTCAAGGACGCCGGCCTGCCGCCGGAACGCCGGCAGTTGTCGTTCGTGTTCGTGGCTCCGGTGTACTCCACCTCCCCCACCGCGCCCGATCTCGGGCGGTTCCGGGGGTGGTTGGTGCTCGGCACCCGGGGTGGCGACTTCCTGCAGGAGGCGGTGGCCGGCGCGGCCGGGGACCTGGTGGCGGTCACACTGCTCGACGGGGCCGCGGGCGACCCCATCCCGATGGCCAGCGCCCGCCCCAACACACGGCTCGACACCTCGGTGGGCGCGCTCGACACCACCGTGCCGGTCGCCCAGCGCAGCTGGAACCTGCGCGTCGAGGCCACCGAACGGCTGCTGGCCGGCACCGACCGCGGCCTCGACCGGATCGCCTGGCTGATCGGGCTCGTGCTCACCGCCCTGCTGGTCGCGCTGACCGGCAGCATCGTCGGCTCGCGGAACCGGGCGTTGCGCCGGGTCGAAGAGGCCACCACGGCCCTGCGCGACGACATCGCCCAGCGCGAGGTGGTCGAGCACCGGCTGCGGCAGCGCGAGACCGAGCTGGTCGGCTTCGCCGGGGTCGTGGCCCATGATCTGCGCAGCCCGCTGGCCCGCATCATGGGGTACGCCGACTTCCTGCACGAGGAGGCGTTCGACCGCCTCGACAGCACCCAGCGCGACTTCCTGGCCCGGCTGCGCAAGGGCGCCGACAACATGCGGGTGCTGATCGACGACCTGCTCGACTACGCCACGGCCGAGAACCGGCCCATGTCCACCGTTCCCGTCGACCTGCACCGCCTGGCCGAGGAGGTGGCCCGCGACCGGGCGGCCGACCGCCCGGCCGCGGTCGAGGTCGGCGAGCTGCCGACGGTCTACGGCGACCCCACGCTGCTGCGGCAGGTGCTGGACAACCTGATCGGCAACGCCATCAAGTACACGCCGGCCGATCGGGAGCCGCGGGTGCGGGTCGGCTCGTTCCCGATCCCGGGTGGCCGCTGGCGCTGCGAGGTCAGCGACAACGGCATCGGCATCCCGGACCGCGACCGCGCGGCCGTGTTCGACGCCTTCACCCGGGTCGGCGGCAGCGAGAACTATCCGGGTACGGGCCTGGGGCTCGCGATCGTGCACCGCATCGTGGAGCGCCACCACGGTGACGTCGGCGTGGACGCCAACCCCACCGGTGGCAGCATCTTCTGGTTCACGGTCCCCGAGCACTCGCGGGTCCCCACGCCCCACTAACTCGAGGTGCAGGTCACCGCCGGGGTGGCGGCCGGGCCCGAGCCGACCAGGCCGAACGCCGTGCTCGCGCCGGCGGCCAGGGCGCCGTTGTGGTCGGCGTTGCGCACGGTCACGGCCGGGGTGGTCAGCACGCCGTTCCACAGGGAGGCGACGGTCGTGCCGCTCGGATACGTCCACGAGACGGTCCACCGGCTGCTGCTGGTGGTGCCCGTGTTCCGTACGGTGACCTCGGCTTGGAAGCCCCCGGTCCACGAGCTGGTCGTCTTGTACGTGGCCGAGCAGCCCTGATCACCACCCGTGTCGCCGTCGGCCGTGGTGGTCACGGTGCGTGCGACCGAGGCGGCCGAGAGGTTACCGGCCGCGTCGCGGGCCCGGACACTGAACGTGTACGCGGTCGACGCGGTCAGACCCGTGACGTTGTACGTCGTTCCCGAGACGGTCGCGACGACCGAGCCGCCCCGCAGCACGTCGTACGCGGTGACCCCGACGTTGTCGGTCGAGGCGGCCCAGGTCAGGGTGGCGCCGGTGGCCGTCACGTTCGTCGCCGCGGGCTGACCGGGCACGCTCGGCGCCGTGGTGTCACCCTCGCCGCCGCCGTCGCTGTAGCGCTGGCCGAGGCTGATGCCGGTCGTGCTGCCCGTACCGCCCAGCGGGATCTGGTGGTCGAGGCTCACGAACTTGCCGCCGTGCTGCCACAGGGCCGGTTTGAGCAGCGCGTACTTCTGCTCGTCCCAGGTCTTCCAGTCGTCCAGCAGCAGGCCGCCGGTGTCGCCCGAGTTGGGGTTGAGCACCCAGAACGTCTGGTGCAGCTTGTTCTCGACGATCAGGTCGCGCAGCGCGGTCATCCACTTGTCCTGCCGCGCGTCCTGGCCCAGGCGGCCGCCCCACTCGCCGATCAGCAGCGGCGCGGTGCCGTTCTCGTGCAGGTAGAACCAGTTGGGCCGCCACACGTCGTTGGTCAGCGAGGCCTTGTCGAACGGCTTGTCGAACCACGGCTGGTTGAACACGAGCGGACCGTAGTCGTGCGGGGAATACACGAGCTGGTCCTGGTTGGCCCCCAGGTTGATCGGATAGTCCCGTACGCCGCGGAGGTTGCCACCCCACCAGTTGTAGTAATAGTTCGGCGAGAGGTCGGGGTTCGTGTTGGGCGAGTTCCAGGTCTTGCCCTCGCGCGGGTAGACCTCGTTGCCCTCGACCAGGATCAGCACGTCCGGGTTGATGGCCAGGATGCGGCGGGCCGCGGTCTCGGCCGTGTTCTTCCAGTTGTCGATGTCGGTCGAGTTGTCCCACTTGGCGCGGGTGGTGTCATTGGGCGTACCGTGCGGTTCGTTCTTGAGGTCGAAGGCGACGACCGTGTCGTTGGTCTTCCAGCGGGTCGCGGCCCATTCCCACGCCTGGTAGTAAAGCTCCGGCGTGACCGTGCCCTTGTACCAGACCGGGTGGATGTGCCCCGAGTTGTCAGCCTCGGCCGAGTGCACGTCGAGAAGAACCTTGATCCCGTACGTCTCACAGAGGTCCAGCCAGAACTCGAAGATCTCGAGGCTGTCGAGACCGGCCAGCTCCGGATTGGCGTACGTGTTGACGTTGGGCGCGGCGGCCTGACCGTTCTTCCACTCCAGCAGCAGCTGGGTCGAGATCGGCACCCGCACGATGTTGATGCCGCGCTGGCTCATCGACCGGGTGATCTCGGTGATGTTGGCTGACCAGAGGCCGTGGAAGACGCGCTCGGACGCGTTGAAGCCGAACCAGTTGACGCCGGTGAGCCAGACCGGGTTGCCGGCGGCGTCGACGATCTGGTTGCCGTTGACGTGCAGCCAGTCGGAGCCGGGGGCGGCTGCGGCTTCTGCCGGCGGATCAGCTGCGGTTGCGGCCGTTGGTGGCAGCGCCAGGATCAGGCCCAGCACCGCGGCCAGGCCTGCTGTTACTCGGGTACGGAACACATGTACTCCCGGGGATCGGAGCGGAGGGACGGTGGGAGCGCTCCCATTTGCAGTATTCAATGCATGGGCCGCCCGGGGCAAGACCAGGGTGCCTCCCTGGGGCGAGGCCAGGGGTTCGCGGGCCAGCCTGGGGACATGACAATCAACTACCGCTTCGAGGTCACCGTCCTGCCCGTGTCGGACGTCGAGCGGGCCAAGGCCTTCTACGAGACGCTGGGCTGGCGCCTGGACGCCGACTTCCCGATCAACGACAACCTGCGGATCGTGCAGCTCACCCCACCCGGCTCGAAGGCGTCGATCCAGTTCGGCGTCGGTTTGACCGCCGCCCCCGCCGGCTCCTCGCAGGACCTGCTGCTGGTCGTCGACGACGTCGAGGAGGCCCGCCAGGACCTGCTGGCCCGCGGTGTCAAGGTCAGCGAGACGTGGCACGGCCTGCGCGGCCTCGACACGAGCACCCGGCAGCCCGGACCCGACCCGCAGGGCCGCTCGTACGGCAGCTACGCCTCGTTCACCGACCCGGACGGCAACGGCTGGCTGCTGCAACAGGTCACCGAACGCCTGCCCAATCGAGACTGATCGACAAGTCTCGCTGGAAGAGTTAGGGTGCAGGGTCGGTGGGAGCGCTCCCATCGACCCGACGTCCCCCGTCGTCCCGACCTCGTCGCCCGTCGTTCCGACCTCGTCCCCGGAGGCACCCGCCATGCGCTACTCCCCCGCCGCCCCGCTGCGCCGCACGCTCCGCACCGCCGCCGTCCTCGGGCTGGTGTCGGCCGCCGCGGCCTGCGGAACCGCCATGTCCCCCGGTGGCGCCCCCGTGGCCTCGGGCGCCCCGGCCCCGGTCGCGACCGCGCCGGCCGCGCTCCGCACCACCTGCGAGGCGGTCGGGCAGGCGTACCAGAAGAACATGGCGCCGTTCGCCGAGGCCCTGACCAAGTACGTGGCCGACCGCAAGACGATCGCCACCGCTCAGCAGTCCTTGGCGTCGTTCGCCACCGCGGTCCAGGAAGCCACCGCCGCGAGCGAAGACGCCGACCTGAAGTCGGCGGGCAAGAAGGCGGCCACCCAGATGCACGCCAAGTCGACCGACGCCAAGTTCTTCGAAGCCATCAAGACCCCGAAGGACGTCGAGAAGACCCTCGGCACCACGCTGACCGGCTGGCTCTCCCCCGTCTCGAGCCGCTGCTCATAGCGCCGGTACCGCCCATCCACAGCCCCCTCCCGCCTCGGGGCTTGGTGGGTGACCTTACGACTGTGTCAACGAACGGGTGCCGAGTTATCCACAAGAGCGAGCATGCCAATTCGCGCTCGAGCACGCCCGCGCCGGTTGACGGGTCTGGCGGCATCCAAATCCGAGAACTTCAGGCCGGCGGATGTGGTGACTTTCGCGTCGGGCGTGGTGATCGACATCGGCTACTCCGTCGGCAGCGCCCACGTCCCACCGGCTCGGTGCCGCTAGGACGGCCCGACGCCGGCCACCCACGTCAGGCCGCGCCCACATCCCACCGCCTCGCCGCCGCTAGGACGGCCTGGCTCCGGCCGCCCGTCGCGCGTCAAGGGCCCGGAGGGTCTCCGACCGGCGATCATTCCTCCGACAAACGCGTGGGGAGCGGTACACCGGCCGGCCGGCGCGGGAATCCTGGAATACAGCAACGGCTGTCCTTCGACGGGCAGGACCGGGACAACCGCGATGCACGGTCGTCCCGGCGGCCGCCCGCGAGGTGCCCTACCGAGGCGGAGCGGCGGTGTCGGCCTCCGCGGCCGTCGAGCCCAGGGCGGCTTCCTCTTCCACGGCCTCCAGGCCCGCTTTGGTGCGCAGGGGCAGCTCCGGGAGGAAGAGGAAGATCAGGAGGCCCAGGGCCATCACGGCGGCGGCGATCAGGAAGATCATGTCCATGGAGTCGGAGAAGCCGGCCTTGAAGGGGTAGGCCAGCACCGGGTTGACGTGGTTCAGGAACGACGTGTCGTTCAGGGCGCCCGAGTTCATCTCGCCCCCGCCCCGCAGAGCGTCGATCACCGGCTGGTTGGCGGGATCAGCCGCCACCGCTGGGTTCGACACGGCCTGTTCGAAGGCCGGCCCCGCCGTACGGAAGCGGTCGGTGATGTTGGTGCCGACCGTGGAGAAGAGCAGGGAGAGAAAGACCGCCGTGCCCGCCGTGGCGCCCATCTGGCGGAAGAACGTGGCCGACGACGTGGCCACACCGATCTCGCGCGGGGACATCGCGTTCTGCACGGCCAGCGTGATCGGCTGCAGGATCAGGCCGAGGCCCAGTCCTAGTACGGCCATGTAGATGCCCGTCTGCCAGAACGGGGTGCTCACGCCGATCAGGTGGATCAGATAGAGCCCGACCGCCGCCAGCGCCGCGCCCAGCACGGGGAAGATCTTGTAGCGGCCGGTTCGGCTGATGAGCTGGCCGGCGACGATCGAGCCGATCATCAGGCCCGCCGTCAGCGGCAGCAGTTGCAGGCCGGATTCGGTGGGGGTCGCGCCCCGGACGATCTGGAGGTAGAGCGGCAGCAGGGCCAGCCCGCCGAACATGCCGAGGCCGACGATGAAGCCGCCCACCGCGGTCAGGCTGAACGTGCGGTTGTGGAAGAACCTCAGCGGGATCAGCGCGTCCTCGCCCATGCGCTTCTCGGCCCACACGAAGAGCCCGATTCCCAGTACGCCGATCCCGAACGCGACGAGTGCGCGCGGTGAGCCCCAGCCCCAGGCGCGTCCCTGCTCGGCCACCGTGAGCAGCGGGACCAGGCCGACGCAGAGCCAGATCGCGCCCCACCAGTCGATGCGGTGGTCGCGGCGCACCTGGTCGATGCGCAGGACCTTCGCCACCACGACCAGGGCGAGGATGCCGATGGGCACGTTGACCAGGAACACCCAGCGCCAGCCGGTGATGCCGAGGATGTTCTCGGCGCCGGCGAAGAAGCCGCCGATGACCGGGCCGATCACGCTCGAGGTGCCGAACACGGCCAGGAAGTAACCCTGGTAGCGGGCCCGTTCGCGGGGCGGCACGATGTCGCCGATGATGGCCAGGGCCAGCGAGAACAGGCCGCCCGCGCCGAGGCCCTGGAAGGCGCGGAAGCCGGCCAGCTGGTACATCGACGTCGCGAACGAGCTGGCCGCCGAGCCGGCCACGAAGATGGCGATCGCGGCCAGGAAGAACCTCTTGCGGCCGTAGATGTCGGAGAGCTTGCCGTACAGCGGGGTCGAGATCGTGGCCGTGATCAGGTAGGCCGTGGTGACCCAGGCCTGCGCGCTGAGGCCGTGCAGGTCGTCGCCGATGGTGCGGATGGCCGAGGCGACGATGGTCTGGTCGAGGGAGGCCAGGAACAGGCCGAGCAGCAGGCCACCGAGGACCTGCAGCACCTGGCGGTGGGTGAGCCCGGGCGGGGCGGTGGGTGCGGTGGCTGCGCTCATGTCCCGCCAACTACCCACCGCGTCGGCCCGGCGACGGAAGAGGGACGACCGTCACGTGCGACGGCCGTCACGAGCTCACGCCGGGACGGGTTCGGCCGGCAGGACGCGCACCAGCCCGGAGCGGTAGGCCACCACGACGGCCCGCGTGCGGTCGCGGCACTCCAGCTTCATGAGGATCCGGCCGATGTGGGTGCGGACGGTGCCGTCGCTGAGCCAGAGCCGTTCGGCGATCTCGGCGTTGCCCAGTCCGTGGGCCAGCAGCACGAGCACCTCCCGCTCGCGCACGGTCAGGCGGCGGATCAGGGAGGTGTCGGCCGTCCGGCTCACCGGTTCGAGCAACAGATCCCGTACGACGACGTCGTCGAGCCACACCCCGGCCGTGGCCACGGCCCGGACCGCCCCGAGCAGCACCTCGGGCGGGCGCGACAGCAGCAGGAAACCGGCGGCTCCGGCCCGCACGGCGGCCCACGCGAGCTGCGGGGTGTAGCCGGCGGCGAGCGCGAGCACCCGGACCGGCCAGCCGCCCGTCCCGAGCCGGCCGATGAGCTCGATCGCGGTGCCGTCGGCGCCCGGGACCTCCAGCAGCACCACGTCCAGGACGAGCGCTTCGGCGGCCGCCCGGACCACTTCCGGGCCGCTGCCGGTCGCGGCCAGCACGTCGATGTCGGGGCAGGACGCCAGGAACGCGACGAGACCGGTCCGGGTCAGGGGGTGGTCGCAGGCGACGACCACGCGCAGGATCGTGGGCCCACGGGGTGCCAGCAGGGCCGTCGATAAGTTGTCGGAGTTGGTCATGGGAGCCTCCGAGGGTGCGATTCCCCGTTGTGGCTGTGCCAGAAATGCTATGTGGAACGACCGCGGCCCCGCACGCTCTTTTAACGGAGCCCGCTCGGTGTATTGACATTCACGTTTTCCGGATTGCGCCGATCTGCACCGCCACCCGCGTTGATCTTGATACGGTCCCTCCTCATGGGAGCGGTGGAGGAGGTGGCCGCCGAGCTGCGCGGGCGCATCATGGCGGGCGAGCTGCGGCCCGGCACCCGCGTCCGCCTGGAGGAGGTGGCCGGCCGGCTCGGGATCAGCGTGACCCCCGTACGGGAAGCGCTCTTGATCCTTCGCGGCGAGGACATGGTGGAGCTGGAACCGAACCGGGGCTACGTCGTGGCGCCGTTGTCGCGTCAGGACGTGTGTGACCTGTTCCAGATCCAGGCCGGCATCGCCGGGGAGCTGGCGGCCCGGGTCGCCGCCCGGATCACGCCGGCCGCCCTGGACGAGCTCGTGAGCGCCGACCGCGCCCTGGGCCGGGCCCGCCGCCCGGCCGAGATCGAACAGCGCGAGCACGAGTTCCACCGCCTGGTCAACGGGCAGGCCGACTCACGCAAGCTGACCTGGTTCCTGCACCCGGCGACCCGCAGCGCCCCGGCGCCGGCCGACCCGCCCGACCGCGACGGCCTGCGCCGGGCCCACAAGGAGCTGCTGGCCGCCTTCGCCGCCCGCGACACCGAGGCCGCTCGCGCCCTGACCATCCGGCACCTCACCGCGGACGCCGACCGCCAGGTCCGCAACCTCGACGAACGTGGCGTGTGGACCGGCGAACGGCGACGGCGGCCCGGTTAGGGGGCGAACAGGCCGGGCAGGCCGTCGCGGGTCGAGCGCTTCGCCTCGAGCAGCTCGTTCGCGGCCACCCGCTCCTCCTCGGTCAGCACCTCGGCCGCCACCCCGGCCACGTACGCCTGCTGGCGGACCCGCACGGCCTCGGCCGCCGCGTGCTCGTAGCGCTGCCGGGCCGTTCGCACCACCTCTTCCGGGGCGCCGGTGCGGGTCTCGCCCGGGACGTGCCGCCAGATCGCGTCGAGCTGGGCCGCGGAGAGATCGCCCCGGCCGTACGCGTCGAGAGCGGCCCGCTCGACCAGGTGGCGGGGCTCGTCCGGGCCGGGACCGAACTGCGCCTCGCGGTAGCGGTACTCGGCCCGGTCGCGGGTCTGCTCGGCCGAGTCGACCAGCAGCTGAGCCTCGTCCGCCTCGTGCCGGGCCCGCTCGGCCGCCGCGCCGACCGCCTCGGCCTGTTCGGTGAGGTCCTCGATCGGTTCGATCACCACCGGCGGCAGGTCGTCGGCCCGCTCGTGCTGGCGATGGGCGTACACCCCCAAGGCCGCCAGGCCGCCGAGCGAGAACAGGACGAGTACTGCCACCACCATGCGGGCGCCTTCCGTAGATCAACGTCGCTGTCCGGTTTAACCCACGCGCGAATCCGTAAACGAAGTCCTACGATCGTCGGCATGAGCAGTCTGACCCAGGTCGAGGCCGAGCAAAGAGCCGCGCTGATCGATGTGCAGCGCTACGACATCTCGATCGACTTCACCGACCTGCCGACCGGCTCCAGCGTGGTCTGCGTGTCGACCATGACGTTCACCTGTCGCGAGCCCGGGGCGTCCACGTTCGCCGACTGCATGGCCGCGGTCGTGTCGGCCACGCTCAACGGTGAGCCGCTGGCGCCCCCGGTCGACGGCCGCATCGAGCTCCCGTCCCTGGCCGCCGAGAACGTGCTGCGGGTCGAGTCCGTGCAGGCCGACTCCACCGAGGGCCCCGGCGTGCACAAGTCGGTCGACCCGTCCGACGGCGAGGTCTACGTCTGGACGACGTTCGCGCCCGACGAGGGCCGCTATCTGTTCGCCTGCTTCGACCAGCCCGACTTCAAGGTGCCGCACGCGTTCACGGTCACCGCGCCCGCCGCCTGGACCGTGACCAGCAACTCCGGCGATCCGGTGGTCGAGACCCTCGATGGCGTACGCCGGTGGGTCTTCCCCGACACGCCGGCCCTCGCGACGTACAACACCGTGGTCAACGCGGGCCCGCTGCATGAGGTGCGGCGCGAGGCCGGCGGCTACGACCTCGGGCTGTTCTGCCGCCGGTCGCTGGCCCCGATGCTCGACCGCGACGCCGACGAGCTGTTCACGGTCACCGAGCAGGGGCTGGCCTTCTTCGGCGAGGTCTTCGGGCTGCCGTTCCCGCAGCGCAAGTACGACCAGGTGTTCATGCCCGACTTCGGCGGCGCGATGGAGAACTGGGGCTGCGTCACCTGGGAAGACTCGTTCCTCCAGCGATCCACGCCGACCCCGGCCGAGCAAGAGATGTTCGCCGTCGTCCTGCTGCACGAGATGTCGCACATGTGGTTCGGCAACCTCGTGACGATGCGCTGGTGGGACGACCTGTGGCTCAACGAGGCGTTCGCCGAGTTCGCCTGCTACTGGGCGGCCGTGCGGGCCACCCGCTACACCGACGCCTGGGTCGGGCTGCTGGCCGCCGACAAGCTCACGGCCTACCTGGCCGACCAGGGGCCGGTGTCGCACCCGATCCGCCAGCCCGTGCCCGACGTCGCCGAGGCCGCGTCCATCTTCGACGCGATCACGTATCCCAAGGGCGCCGCGGTTCTGCACCAATTGATGACGTACGTCGGTGAAGAGAACTTCGTGGCCGGCATGAAGCGGTATTTCGCCCGCCACGCCTGGGGCAGCACCACCCTGCAGGACCTGATCGACGCGCTGGCCGAGACGTCCGGGCGCGACCTCGACGCCTGGCGGGCCGGTTGGCTCGAGACGGCCGGGGTCGACCGTCTGGTGCTGGCCGACGGGGTGCTGCGCGGCACCGGGCCGGCCGGGCCGCCGCGGCCGCAGGTGCTAGGGATCGGGGCGTACGCGAAGGGGTCTCAGGGTCTGACTCGCGAGGCGCTCGAGCTGGTCGAGGTGCAGGGGCCCGAGACGCCGGTGACGCTGCCCGCCGGGGCCGACCTCTACCTGGTCAACGACGACGACCTGACTTTCGCCACCACCCGCCCGTCGGCCGCCCACCGCGAGACGCTGATCAACGACGCCGGGCTGCTGCCGTCGCCGGTGTCGCGCGGCGTCGCGGTGGCCACGGTGTGGGACATGCTGACCAACGGCGAGGCGAGCCCGGCCGAGGCGGTGCGCTGCCTGACCTCCGTCCTGGCCGTCGAGACCTCGGACACGGTGATCGAGCCCTATCTGCGCCGGGCCGGCGACGCGGCCGAGTTGTGGGCCGGTGACGCCGACCGGGCCGAGCTGATGGCGCTGGTCTTCGCGACGTGTGCCCGGCTCGCCGAGCAGCCCGGGCGGCGGCAGGTGGCGTTGCGGGGCATGGCCCGTACGGCGGCCGACCTGGACGCGCTGGCCGCGCTGCGCTCGGCCGCGGGCGACGACCACGATCTCGCCTGGCGGTGCCTCGTGCGCGCGGCCGAACTGGGTGGCGACACCGACGACGAGGTGCGTGAGCTGCTGGAACACGATCCCGACCCGGATGCCGAGTTCCGCGCGCTCGAGGTGCGGGCGGCCAAGCCGGACGCCGGCGAGAAGGCCGCGGTCTGGCAGACGCTGGCCGTCGAGCGGGCCGTGGGCGTGGGGTCGATGGGCGCGGTGGCCCGGGCGTTCTGGCGGCCGGGGCAGGATCAGATCCTGGCCCCGTACGGCGAGAAGTATCTGAGCCTGCTGCCGAGCTTCGACAAGGGCGGCATGATCCCGGCCATGGTGTTCTCGAGCCGGCTGCTGCCCCGCTTCGGCACCGGCGAGGACTTCCCGTCGCGGGCCGAGAAGGCCGCGGCCGAGGCCGTGCCGGTGGTGCGGCAGACCGTGCTCGAGTACACCGACGAGCTGCGCCGCATGCTACGAGCTCGCGCCTGACTCCGGGGCCTGGGCGGCCTCGATACACAGGAGACTCCCAGGCCCCGATCTCACCAACTTGATCGAATTTGTTGTAAAGTCCGGGCACACGTAAGCGCGCAAGATCATAATCTTGCGCGCTTATTTTGATAGGCGTCGCCTTTACGTACGCAAAGGACCCAGGCTCGGACGATGTTCAACAGCGCTGTCATGTACGCCAAGCAGAACGCACCCGAACCGGTGCGGGTGCTGGCGCGACGCACGATGCTCGAGGCGTACAACGCCCGGCTGCGGCTCACCGTGCCCGTCGCCACGCGCACTGAGGTGCAAAATGTCTACCATTGCGCCATCCGCAAGACGGCGAGCCAGTGGATCAAGGCGGTCTTCAGCGACCCGGTCGTCTACCGGCACAGCGGCCTGCTGACGTACGACCCCCGCTTCTACGGCTGGAAGCACCCCCAGGTCGTGCCGCGCGGACGGATCGGCCTGTCGATGTTCATCCCGCGGGCCCGGTTCGACAAAATGGCGAAACCCGAGAAATACCGCGCCTTCTTCGTGATGCGCGACCCCCGCGACATGGTGGTGTCCAGCTACTTCTCCACCCGCAACTCCCACGGCCCCATGGGTGACGTGCTCGAACAGCGCAAGGTCCTGATGGACAAGCCCCGCAAAGAGGGCATGCTGTGGCTGATCGACGACCTGGCCAAGAAGGGCCGCTTCAACGTGCTGCGCTCGTGGATCGACGCGCCGCCGACGCCCGAGGTGCGGCTGGTCCGCTACGAAGACCTGACCGGCGAGAACCAGGCGGCCGAGATGGAACAGCTGCTGGAACACTGCGGCATCCACCTGCCCCCGGCCGAACTGGCGCAGACGCTGGAAAAATACAGCTTCGCCAAGATGAACGACCGCCAGGGCACAGCCAAGGTCTCCCACTACCGCAAGGGCCAGGCCGGCGACTGGCAGAACCACTTCGACGACGACATCTACGAAGCCTTCACCAAGGCCACCGGCAACCTGGTCGAACGGTCGGGCTACCCCACCTACCAAGACAAGTAGCCCACCCGGCCCATCCGCCGCGTTCATCACGAACCGCGCCCACAACCGCTCGTTCTCGTGCGCGGTCCGTGGTCCGGGCGGCCATCGCGACGCTGCGCTGTTGCCGGTCCGGCGCCTCAGGCCACGCCGGCCAGCGCGCGGCCGGCCAGCCCCACGCCGACGACGATGATCAGGGCTGCCGTGGCCGGGGGCGAGACGGCTCGCCAGCGGGCGGCGAAACGCCATCGGCCCTCGATGCGGTGGCGCAGCCGCACGAGCAGCAGGCCTGCCGCCGTGAGCGTCGCGGCCATACCCAAGCCGTAGGCCAGGACGAGCAGCACCCCGAACACCGTGCGACCGAGCGCCGCCGCCCCCAGCAGCACGATCAGCGCCGACGGACTGGGGACGAGCCCACCGGCAACACCCAGCCCCGCGAGCCCCCACCGACCGGGCCCGTGATGGTGCCCATGCGCAAGATCGTGCGCATGGCCGTGGGCGTGATCATGACCGTCGGAGTGATCGTGCGGCGTGTGGTCGTGGGCGGAGGTGTGATCGTGGGCGTGGGTGGGCTCCTCGCCGGTCGGCTTCTCGTGGGTGCGGGGGCGGCGGCGCAGGGCTGAGATGAGGGCGCCGGTGCCGACGGCGGCGACCAGAAGGCCGCTGGTCAGGTCCAGCCAGCTCAGCACGGACTCGCCGGCGACTCCGGTCACCGCGGTCAGGAACAGGCCCAGGGCGATCACTCCGGCGGTGTGGGTGAAGGTCACCGTGGCGCCGACCAGGACTGCGTCCCGGGGGCGGCCGTGGCTTCCGGCCAGGTAGGCGGCCATCACTGTCTTGCCGTGGCCGGGGAGGGCGGCGTGGGCGGCGCCCAGCAGCAGGGACAGCAGCACCGCCAGCACACCGACCAGCGGGGTCAAACGGGCGCCGCCGACCAGGTTGTCGAGCCTCTGTTCGAAGCCCGCCAGCACGCCGGACGGACGATCGATCGCCGGCCCGGCCCCTGCGGCCGAACCCGGGCCGGGTGCGGGGGCGGGGTCCGTGGTGGGGGCGGCGGTGAAGGTTGCGGAGCGCATGTCGGCGGGGGACGTCAGCGGGTCCGAGGGGTAGGAGCGCAAGGCGTTCGTCGGGCTCGCGGACGGGAGCGGGGAACCCTCCAGGCGTACGCCGGAAGCGGTGGCCACCAGCTCGCGCCAGCCGATGCGGTCGTCGCGGAAGCGGTAGGTCACGTCGACGCGTGTCGGCTCGTTCACCGTCGCCGGGGCGGAGAGGCGGCATTCGAGGCGGCTGGTCTTCAGGCCGCCCGCCCCGGCCGCGTACGTCAGGGCGGCGTCGCGGATCGACCAGCGCAGGCTCTGGCCGCCGGCCGTCACGGTCAGGGCCGCCGCGGCCTCGTCGCAGGAGGCCGGGGCGTCCTGCAGCGTAGGTAGTTCGGCCAGGTCGACCACGGCCAGGGCGTCGATGCGGTCGGGGTGGACGGTCAGGGTGGCCGAGCGGTTGACCGAGAAGTTGCCCAGGGGGTGGGCTGCGGCCGGGCCCGCGGGTAGGGCGGCGAAACCGGCGGCGGCGAGCGCGGTCACGACGAGCAGGCGTCTCACGGCTGGGCCTCCAGTTCGGTCAGGGCTCCGGCCGCGGTCGGGCCGTCGGTCGGTGAGAAGTACGGGTTGAGGTCGCGGGTTCGGGTCAGCAGGGTGCGCGCCGCGGGCCGGTCGCCCAGGGCCAGCGCGATCTGGGCCTGGTGGAACGTGTAGGCGGCGTTGTTGGGGCTCAAGGCCACCGCTTTCCGGGCGTACGGCAGGGCTTCGTCGTCGCGGCCGGCCCGGTGCAGGGATCGGGCCAGGACGTCGGCCACCTCGGCGAACGGGCGGCGCTTCCACTCGGACTGGGCGGCGATCACGGCTTTCGACGTGTCGCCGCGGGCCAGGGCGAGCTGGGCGGCGGTCAGGTCGTCGCGGCCGCCGTTGGCTTCGAAGATTTTGTGGGCGGCCTCGGCCAGGGTGAGTTGGGGGTCGGCGCTGCGGCCCGCGAGGCGCAGGTACTCGGCGTACTCGAGAAGGGTGTCGGGGGTGGGGGTGCGCGCGGCGACCGTGGCGGCGTCGGCGATCGCGGCCTCGAGGTGGCCGGTGGTGGCCGCGATCCGGGCCCGGCCGCGCAGCAGTGGCTGGTAGGACGGGTCAGCGGCCAGGCCGGCGGTGTATTCGGCGGTCGCCGCGGTGAGGTCGCCGCGGAACCAGGCCAGGTCACCCAGCTGGTGGTGGCAGAACGCGCGGTCGGCCGGGTCGGTCGCGGCGGCCACGGCGCGGCGCATCAGGTCGTCGGCCTCGGTGAGGCGGCCGCGCTGTTCCAGGTCGTACGAACCCCGGGCGTACGCGGCCAGGCCGGGCCTCAGGTCGAACATGTGCTGCACGGCGTCGGTCGCCGCCTGCGGGTGGCCGAGCTGGGTCTCGGCGTCGGCGAGCACACCGTAGGCGTACGCGTCGAAGGGGTTGGTCTTGAGCGCCCGCTGCGCGGAGGTCCTGGCCGCGCCGAAGTCGTGGCGGGCGTTGGCCAGGGCGCCGAGGCCGGTGTGGGCGTCGGGATTGTCGCGGACGGCGAGCGAGCGGCGCAGCGCCGTCTCGGCCAGCGGGTAGCGGCTGGGGTCGGCGGTGACGCGGGCCTGCTCGACGTAGGCCAGGCCGAGCTCGGCCCAGGTGCGGTAGTCGCCGGGCAGCGTACGCAGGCGTTGCTGGGCCCGTTCGATGGTCTGGGCCCGCTGGTCGACGCGGGTCACCATCGTGGCCCGTGGTCCGGGCTGCGCCTGCTCGCGCAGCCCGAACACAGCGCCGACAGTGAACAGGGCGAGCGCGGCGACCGAGACGGTCAGGGCGGCCCTTGCCGGACGGTTCATGTCAGAACCGGATCGTCGGATCGTTGCTGGACGTGATCGGGGCCGTTCGGCGGCGACGTTTCATCAACCACCAGACGGTGAGCATGACGAGCAACGCGCCCACGCCGCCGACTCCGAAGATGAGCGCGGAGCCGTTGGGCAGCATGCTGTTCGCGGAAGCCGGCTGCAGATCCGGTGTCTCCGTGCGGTCGGCTACCGCGGGTGCAGTGGCGGAAGCCTTGTCGCGGCCCGAGTTCACGGCCCCCTGGTTGGGCAGGGCAACGTACGGGAAGGTTTCGCTGAAGGCGTTGTCGTTGGCATCCACGTTGTCGCCCGCGGCGAGCGCGTCGACCAGCTTGCCGCTCTGGGCCGCGCCCTCGACGGCCTGCACGGCGATGTCCAGCGCGTCGTCGGTCAGCCGGCGGCCGTTCGGGAAGCCCTGCAGGTCACCGGCAAGCACGCCGAGCCGCTGGGGATCCGCGGTCACCGGCACGGTCAGGTTCAGCCGCAGCATCTCCGACGGGCGGAACCGGTTCGGGTCGACGTCCTTGTTGTTGAGCTGCGAGTTCAGGTCGGCCTTGATCGGCCCGCCGGCCTTGGTCGTGATGCCGGTCAGGAAGATCTCGACCAGGTCGTTGCGGGGCGGGGCCGGCGCTTTGACGTTGTAGATCTTCTCGATCAGCTTCGGCAGCTCCGGATCGGTGACCCTCTTGACCACGGCCGGGATCCCGGCGTCCTGGTCGGGCGAGATCGAGTTGAACGCGTCCTTCAGCCCGGCCGGCACCACGACCTCGTTGACCAGCGGGTTGCCGAGCCGAGAGACCTGCACCCGGTCGCCCCGGCCGGGTCCGTCGGAGACCCGAGAGCGGCTGCGCTCGGTCGTGCTCCAGATGCCGATGTTCGGGTTGCGTCCGGCGTCGCCCCCGAGGGCCACGTCCTTGAACGGGACCTGGATGGCGATGCTGTTCACGTTGTAGCCGGCCAGGGTGTCCTGGCCCGTCTCGCTCAGATCCCCGCCGTACAGCAGGTCGAAGACCCGCAGATCGAGGAAGAACGGGTCGTCGGCCTGACCGGCGAACAGCTTCCAGCCGCCGTCGAGCTGGATCGTGGACTGGTCGCGCAGCTTCTGGTAGTCCGGCATCGAGGCCGCGCCGATCCGGGACGGCGCCACCGGGGCGTCCTGGACCCGGGTCTTGAACGGCTGGCCGTCGAACGACGACTCGAGCGTGTAGGTCTGCTTGAACAGCAGGTTCTCGTCGTCGAGCGAGGTGACCGGGCCGTTGTTGTAGAGGAACGTGTTGTTGCCGCGCTGGTCGACGTTCTTGAACGTCCAGCGGAACACGGCGTCGGGCTTGGCGTCGCCGTCGCTGTCCACATTGATGCGGTACGCGGCGTCGGTGGCGAACGGGTAGAAGTTCGGCCCGCCGTCCGGCTCCTCGAACGGGATCCAGTTGGCGATCATCGTGACGTAGCCGGGCCGTTCGGGACTGACGAACGCGTACACGTCGGTGTTGTCCGCGGCCGGATCACTGGCGATGAGCGGCGCCTCCCGGTGGCTCGAGGCCACCGACGACGCGGGCCCGAGCCCGGCGAGCGCCACCGCGATCACCGCGGCACCGGCCGCCGCCACTACAGGTTTGCGGAACATTTGGGTCCTCCCCCTTTGTCGGGAGGACTTCGCGCTCGCTCAGCCCGCGGTTGGGTCCACGCTCAGGGTTGGCATATTCAGCCCCTACGCGTGGCCGACAGGGCCCAGGCGACCAGAACCGGCTGGCCGAGCAGGCGTACTGCGCGTTTGGTGTCCGTGTCGAGGCCGAAGCCGTCCTTGCGCTCGACGAATTGGGCGATGTTGCCCGGAAAGACGCCCACGAAGAAAGCAGCAGCAGCCTTGCCCAGCAGAGAACGGGCCGGCTGCCGCCAGGTGGCCAGCAGGGCCGCGCCCAGCGCCAGTTCGGCGAAACCGGAGACGACCACGACCTTGTCGGGGTCGGCCGGGAACCAGGACGGGACCTGGGCCTGGAATTCCTGGCGCTGGGTGGTCAGGTGGCCGGCCCCCGCGGTGAGAAGCACACCGCCGAGGGCCGCCTGCCCGAGTGCTCTGAACAATCGGCTCATGCCGGGCACGTTCCCCGGATGGACCCGGTCAACACCAAGTCAGGGTCGAATTGGTGCGGGTCACGTTGCTGATGGTGTTGTTGCTGCCCTGGCACGGACTCCACGTGATGTTGGTGTTGGAGACCGACAGGTTCTGGAAACGGATGCCCGACGAGGGCGGGAACTCGCTGCGGGCGGCGATGCGGACCTCTCCCCCGCCGCTGATCGTGCCCGAGACGCCGGCGATCACGACGTTGTAGCAGTTCTCGACGAGGACGGAATTGTTGCCAGTGTTGGCGATGTCGACGCGGTCGATGGTGGCGCCGCCGCTCTCCGAGACGCAGAAGATGCCGCGGCCGCCGCCCCGGGCCTTCACCGTTCCGACGCGGATGTTGTTCGAGTACGAGTCGCCGATCCGGCCGTTGCGGTTGGCCATCCTGAAGGCCGCGTAGCCCGTACCGGAACCGGCATTTTCCGCGTCGACGGTGCCGACTGTGGCGTTGATGGTCTGGTTGAGCAGCAGACCCGATTCGCCGACGTTGCGGGCGGTCACCGTGCCGATGGTGATGCCGTCCACCCCGTACGTCTCGACCGCGTGGGACGACGCCCCGGAGACGTACACGTTGTCGATTTTGACGTTCCGGGTCCATTCCGCGGTGTTGCCGCGGTTGTCGATGCGCACACCGAGGCCGCCGCTGAGCCGCATGTCGATCTGACCGAGCCACACGTTGCTGACATTGCGCATGAAGATGCCGTAGATCGGCCCGCCGGTGACGTTCAGATAGGGCACCTCGATGTTGCTGACGCCGCGCGCGTAAATGGGCGCGTAGTCTCCGCTGCCCGATCCGGTCACGTTGATGGTTCCGCACACCGACAACGAGGTGTACGACGCGAGGGAGATCCGGGCGCCGGCGCCGATGGATCCGTTGCCCCGCACGACGACTCGCTGAATTGACGTACGACCGGAAGTGAGGCTGCCGATGCCGGCCTGCACGGCCGCGCGGAAGTCCGTCCCGCTGTAAACGCTGGCGCCGGAGGCATTGCGAGCCGTCCACGTGCTGCCGCTGACGGTCACCTCCGACTGGAACGTGCCCGAACCGCAGCCGCTGCCGGTTCCGCCCCCGCTGCCGACCTGCACCATCTGCCATTGCTGATTGGCGCCGTCGGCATCCGCGAACTGCGACACGATTCCGCCGTCGGCCGTGGACCACTCCCAGACGTCCAAGGCCTTGCCGCTGTGCCGGTTGAGCAGGCGGACGTATCCGCCGGCCGAATCCTTGAGCGTGAACTGCTGGCGAGTGCTGCCGTTGTCGGTGTTCTGGATCAACTGGGTGCCGTCGTTGGCATTGGGCAGCTCGAGCACCAGTCCGCTGTGCCGGCTCTTGATTTTGTAGTAGCCGCTGCCCGCGTCGGCGAACTGCCACTGCTGCCAGTTGCCGTCGTTGCGGGTGAACTGGGCGATGCCCGCGCCCGCGTTGGTGGCGAGGTTGTAGACGTCCATCGCCTTGCCGCTGTTGCGGTTGACCAGCACGTACCAGGCGGAGGTGTTGACCGTCGCCGCCTCGGCCCGGGTGAATCCGACGAGCGCACCGGTCGTGGCCAGCACGGAGACGGCCAGGGCGGCGATCCATCGTGGTCGGGACATGAGCGATCCTCTGTTAGCGTTCACATAGAGATTGGTCTATGCAGTTTGGGACCGCTCCCATCCACTGTCAACCGGCCGCCGTGAAAATTGTCGTAGGGCTCCGCTACCTTCTGCGCCATCAACTCGCCCCGAAGCGAAAGGTGGCCCGGGATGCCGGCCGACACGACGTACCTCGAGCTCTCCGAAGACTCCGGCAGCGCCCACAAGTTCTACGAGGTGACGGTCGACGGCACCGACCTGACGATCCGTTATGGACGCATCGGCGACCGCGGCCAGGTCAAGCAGTCCTCGTTCACCACGACCGACAAGGCCGCGGCCGAGGCGGCCAAGAAGATCGGCGAAAAGGTCCGCAAGGGCTACGCGCCCGCCGTCCAGGGCGTGCGCGAGCGGCGGTCCGTCTCGCGCCGCCAGATCGTCAGCACCCGCTCCACGGCCACCACCCGCGCGCCCATGCTGTGGCGCTACAAGTCGGGCAGCCCCGCCTTCGGCATCTTCGTCGACGACGACGTGTGCATGGTCGGCAACGAGAGCGGCCTGATCACCACGCTGAGCCACGGGGCCGAGGTGCTCCAGCAGTTCCGCCTGCCCGACGGCGTCAAGTGCCTGGTCGCCGATGACGACTGGATCTACGCGGGCTGCGACGACGGCAACGTCTACGACCTCTCGGGCAAGGTGCCGCGCCTGGCCTACCGCATCGCCCCCGACATCGACATCTACTGGGTCGACATCCACGACGGCGTGCTCGGCGTCTCCGACTCCGGCGGCGGCATCGCGGCCATCGACCACGAGGACGAGTTCCTCTGGCGCCGCCCGGGCCACGGCTCCAGCGCGTGGATGGTCCGCTGCGACACCCGGGCCGTGCACCACGGGCACTCCAACGGCGTCACCAGCTACGACTGGCGCACCGGGCAAGAGCTGTGGAACACCAGGACCAGCAACGTGCTCTTCGGCTGGCAAGAGGGCGATTCCCTGTACGCGGGCACCGGGCGGCGCCAGGTGGTCCAGCTCGGCAAGAACGGCGTCCACCGGCGGACGTACGAGTGCGACGCCCCGGTCTTCTCGTGCGCCACGGCCGAGGGCGGCCGCTACGTCTTCGCCGGTGACAGCAGCTCGTCGATCTATTGCTTCGACAGTTCGGGCACCCGGTTGTGGAAGTTGTCCACCGGGTGCGGCTCGGCCTACTCGATGCAGTACCACGACGAGCGCCTCTACATCGTCACCACCGACGGCTCGCTGTCCTGCATCGACGCCAGCGAGTCGGCCGTCCAGGCCGCCGTGGCGGGCACGATCCCCCAGCCGGTCGACGTGAAGGCCCCGCCCCGCATGGCCGCCGTGATCCCGTCCACGACGGTCGAGGTCGTGCACGACGTGGCCGACGGCGTGGTCGTCGAGTGCGTCGAAGAGGGCGGCCGCCTACGCATCCGCGTGGTCTCGTCCGGCTACCACCAGGACTGGCAGGTCCAGTTCCCCAAAGGCATCCGCGAGCGCGGCAGCCGCTACGTGGTGACCGGCATCCGCGAGGCCACGCGCGGCGGCTTCTACCGCACGTACGGCGACATCCGCCGCCTCCTCTGAGACGGTTACCCGACAACACAATTTGCTTCATGCCCAGTTGTCACTAGACTATCCCCTGCGACGGCGGCCATACGGCTTGAACCTTTGCGTCGGGGCCGCCGCCCGCTGCCGCCCGAACCGGTCATGCCCGGGCTCGCAACGGCGTCGTCACGACAGGCGGCGCCCAAAAAGGGCCGCGATCGGAAAAATTGAATACCGTCCGAAGGATTGTGCGGCGTCACGCATCCGATAATCTGCCCGTTTTACGAGGGGGCGCAGCGGCGTGTTCCCAGCATGTCCGCAACCTGAATCCGGTACGGTTGGAGGCTCACTATGTCGTGTTTTAACGGGATTCGGTAGGAAACCTTGAACAAGCCTCCAGCGGCAATGGAGACGGATCTCGCTGATCTCCGCGGCACCACCATGGACCAGCTGTGTCAGCGGGCGCTCCAGGATGCCCTGGAGCCGTTTCGTCGCGTCCTGATCAGCCAGGTCGAGCGCCCCAGGGTCAACATCGGGTCGGGGCCGCCAGGGCGCGCCGACTGACACCCCGTCCCCCGCACTCCCCGCCCTCGGAGGAAACGCCAGACAATGAGCACCGTCGCCCGCCACCGGCTCTCCGCCGGGTCCTTCGCCGTGCTGGCCCGAGGGGACGGCTCAGCAGAGATCACGCAGGACTTCCGCGTGACTGAGGAGAGCCGCCGCCTCCTGCTGGTGAGCACGCTGCTCAACGAACTCGCCGACCGGCCCCACGACCTGGAACCGCTGGCGCCCGTCGCGACCGTCCTCGAGATCATCACCGCAGCCCAGCAGGAAGCCCCCGACGCCCTCCGGGATCTTTTGATGGATCCCGGCGTCGGCAGCGGCTGCGCTTACGCGTTACGGCGGTTGCACGGTGGCGCCCGGAGCAACCAGCCGCTCTTCGTCGACCTCGGCGTGGTGCACGCGCTCGCGCTGGCCGGCGCGGCCCGAGCCGGCCTCACGTGGTCGACCCGGCTGCCGCTGCGCGACGGCCACGTCATGATCCCCACGTTCGGTCTGGCCCGGTTCCCCGGTGCCGGTTCGGCGACCGTCATGGCCTCGACCGAGGACGGCCGGATCACGCTCCACGACGGTCACCGCGAGATCGTCGTGCCACCGGCCGGCGACGGCGACAACTGGTGGGCCCTGCGCCGGGTCGATGTCGGCGACGGCCTGCGACTGTCCGTGTGGCTCGACGACGTCGATCCACTGCGCGACCTGGGCGACCCGGTGGCGCCGGCCCGGCTCGACGAGACGGCTTTCGCCCGCTGGCAGCAACTGCTCGACGATGCCTGGCGGCTGCTCTGCCGTGACTACCCGGACGATGCCGCGGCGATGGCCGACGGCGTGACCTCCATCGTCCCGCTGAAGCACCTGCCCGGCTGGGACACCCGCAGCGCCTCCAACGGCGAGGCCTTCGGCGCGGTCATGGTCTCCGAGCCGCCCGACGCGGTAACGATGGCCGTGTCCCTCATCCACGAATACCAGCACATCAAGCTGGGCGCGCTGCTCCACCTGATCCGCCTCACCGATCAGGACGACGGCTCCGTCTACTACGCCCCCTGGCGCGACGACCCGCGACCGCTGGCCGGTCTGCTGCAAGGGATCTACGCCTTCTTCGGCATCGCCCGGTTCTGGCGCACCCGCCTGCGCACGGTGGACGGGGACGAGCGCCGCATCGCCGCCTTCGAGTACGCGTACGCCCTTCGCCAGACCGCCGAGTCCGTCCACATCGGATTGTCGGCGACCGGGCTCACCCCGGCCGGCCGGGAACTCGTCGAGGGTCTGCGCGACCAGGTCACGCAGTGGCAGTCCGAACCGGCGGAGGCCGTCGGCTCCCACGTCGACCGCCTGGCCCAGCTCACGGCCGACAGTCACCGGATCGGCTGGCGCCTGCGGCACTTCCGCCCGAGCGAGAACGAGATCACCGCGTACGCCGGCCGGGCCGAACAGCCGGCCCCGGGCCCGCCGGTGCTCGCGCCGCACCCGGAACTGCGCTGGCGGCAACGGATTCCGGCGGTGGCCCGCCGCCAACTGCTAGCGCCGGCGACGCCCGCCACGCCGGCCGATCCGGTCGCCGCCGGCGAGAACGCCCTGCTGGCCGAGGACAGCCGAGCGGCCCTGGCTGCCTTCGCGGGCGCCCTGGACGGTCTTGATCCCGGTGATTCGGCGCCCATCTCGGACGACGAGGCCCGCGCCTGGGTCGGCCTCACCATGAGCCTCGAGGCCGAGGGCGACCGGCTCGCCGCGGCGGCCCTGCACCGGCGTCCCGATCTGGTGCGTGCCGTTTATGCCGCGACGGCGGCCCGTACGGCGGTCACCCCGGTCGAGGTGGCCCGCCGCCTCGGCACGGTTCTGCCTTAGAACTGCATCGGGTCGACGTCGCAGTTGGCCCGTTCCCCGGCGTGGGCGGCCACGATCGCCGGGTGCTCCGCGCCCAGCACCTGGATGTAGTCTCCGATCGTCCGGTCGAACAGGGCCGTGCCTTCCTGGTCACGGCCGAGCGCAGTCAGGTCGAACGCGAGGTTCAGCGAGCAGGCCAGCGTCGACGGATGCATCCGGCCGATGAGGTCCTGGCACAGGGCCAGGATCTCCGCGTCCAGGTCGTACGCCTCCTGGTGCCGGTCCTGCGCGGCCAGGTCGCTGGCGAGGTTGATGCCGCACGTGAGGGTCAGGATGTGCCGGTCGCCCAACTTGAGCCGTAGCGCCTCCCACGCCGCCCGGTCGTGCACCTCGGCCTCCTGGGCCCGGCCGAGCAGTCGCAGGACGATGGCCAGGTTGGTCCGGGCGTACAGCGTGTACGGGTGCTCCGCGCCGAGTGTCTCGCGGTAGTCGGCCGCGGTCTGCTCGGCCAGTTCCCGCGCCCGCGGCAGGTCGTCCGACTCGCGCAGGTCGACGGCGAAGTTCAGGGCGGCCGCGATGGTGTCGGGCTGGGTCGGGCCGAACCGGTCGCGGAACCGGTTCATGGTGTCCTCGGCCAGTTTGAACGCGCCCTCGTGGTCACCGGCCCGGCGGCGGGCCACGGCGAGGTTGCGGGCGATCCGGATGGTCTCCTGGTGTCCGACGCCGAACTTCCGGGCGTACCGGTTGTAGTTCTCTTCCACCATGCGCCGGGATCGCACGTACTCGCCGCACTCGCGCTCGTCGATCGTCAGGTTGTTGAGTGTCCGCAACGTCTCCGGGTGGTCGTGGCCGAGCACGGCGATCCGCCGGCGGTAGGTGTCCGCGTCGAGCTGCCGCGCCACCCGGAACTCGCCGGTCAGCCGCAGACTGACCCCGAGGTTGTGCGCCGCCCCCAGGGTGTAGGGATCGTCGTCGCCGAGATAGCGCCGCCCCGCCCGGAACGCCTCGAAGTCGAGGTCCCGGGCCTCGGTGAACTGGCCGGAGACCCGCAACGTCATGGCGAACATAACCATGGCGTCGATGGTGCCCTCGTCCTCGCGCCCGACCGTGCGCTCGTAGATCTCCAGGCTTTCCCGGTGGATGGCCGCGGCGTCCTCGAAGTCGCCCAGCACCCACCAGTAGTAGCCGAGCCACTTGGACGTGCGCAGGGTCTGTCGGTGGTCGGGGCCGAGCCTGGTGCGCCAGTCCTCAACGATCTGATCGGCCAGGTCGCGGCCGCTGCGGTAGTCGCCCCAGTAGTAGTAGAACGCGACCAGGTTGATCATCACGTCGCGGGCCCAGTCGTCCTCGCAGGCCCAGGCACGGGAAGCGATGAGGTGCGAAGCGAGCGCCTGATACTGCAGCCAGTTCTCGGCGTCGGCCGGGTCGCCCGGTTTGACGCCGGTCAGCAGAATGTGCGCGCCGTGCTCCATCAGGGCCCGGCGATCGGCCGGGATGCTGTCCTGCAGCACCTTCTGCACCAGCCGGTGCAGTTGCAGGCTGTTGCTGCGATGGTCGATCCGGGCCAGCACGTACTTCTGGATGTCGCGGATGGCCCGGTTCAGCCGGCTCGGGTTCTTCAGTGTCTCGTCCAGTTCCGGCGCCCCCATGGCCCCGCGGACGCCTTCGAACAGGTCCCGGCTGATCGGCTCGGGCGCGAAGAACGAGCAGACCTGCAGCAGCTGCAGCGCCGCCGGGTTCTCGACGGTCAGCCGGTCCAGGGCGACGTTGGCCGCCGCGGCCACCGGTATCTCGTAGCCGGGGGCCAGGTCGAGCTCGGCCATCTGGTCCTGCTTCTCGCGGATCAACTGCAGATAGGCGCCGACAGCCATGCCGGTGGTGTGCAGCCAGGCCGAGGCGTGCTCGATGGCCAGCGGCAGGTCGCCCAAGGCCGAGGCCAGCCGGTCCGCGTCGTCCTCGGGCAGGTTCGGGTTGCGCCGCTGGAGCAGCCGGACGCTCTCGGGCCGGGTGAAGACGTCCACCTCGAGCGATTCGGCGATCTCGTTCCACTCCTGGTTGCGCGAGGTGATCAGGACCTTCCCGGTGCCCTCCTCGGGGAAGTAGCCCCGCACGGTCTCCGGGGTCTCCGCGTTGTCGAAGACCAGAAGCCAATTTCCGTACGGAGAACCGGCTCGCAATGCATCCCGGATCTTCGGCACGGCCGAGATGACCTCGTTGCCCACGTCCAGGTCGAGCCGGTTGCCCAGTTCGATCAGTGAGGCCAGGATCTGGGCCGGGCGTTCCGAGGGCACCCACCAGATGACGTCGTACTCGTTGCGGTGGCGGTAGGCGTACTCGATGGCGATCTGGGACTTGCCGACGCCACCCTCGCCGTGCAGGGCCTGGGGCAGCACGGCGGCCACGTTCTGGGTCCGCAAGCGGGTCTCGAGCTGTTCGAGCAGCGCGCGCCGGCCGGTGAACACCGGGTTGCGGGGTGGCACGTTCCCCCACACCTCCGGGGCCTGGTCGGGGCTCTGCCCCTCGACGATCTCCTGCAGCGAGAGCGGCCGCTCGTCCGGCAGCAGGCTGCTCATCAGTCCGAAATCGTCGTGCATCGGGAACGGGGGTTCGTCCGCCAGAGCACGAGGGCGCTCCGGTTCCGGTGTTGCGGGCACGGGATCACCGCCTTCCGCCACGTCCGTGCTGGGAAAGGCACGGTCCTCGGTTGTCAGATCTTCGGCAGGCGTTCCGGTCCGCCTGTCATAAGCGTTGATCGCCTCGCGCAGCCGCCGGGCCCGTGCGGCGTACGGGCCGGACAGCGCGTCGAGCACCACGAGTTCGATGCGGTACAGGGCGACGGTGTCGTCGGTGACGCTCGGCGCGGGCGCTTTGTCCGGCGCCTCGATCACCTGGGCCAGCCGCGTCCCGGTCCGGTCCGGGCCCGGCCGGTGGACCGCGAGTGTGCGCAGGACCCGGGCCGAGTCGTCCCGGTTGGCGCAGGCGAGCAGCGCCGGTCGCACCCCGTCGGCGAACTCGAAGGTGGCGCCGTCGCCGGCCGGCCGGACGAGCGGGCTGTTCAGCATCTCGGCCAGGTGATGGGTCTCGGATCCGGGCAGCAGGACGCGCTGGAGCCGGTGCAGCAGCGGCAGTTCGAGCGGCGCCGCGGCCAGCAGGGTGGCCAGCCGGAAGGCCCCGGGTGAGGTCCGCCGGAAGCCGAGCACCGCGGCCTCGGGCTCGGGCTCGTCACCGGGGTCGGGCGGGTCGGGCGGCGTGCCCGGGTCAACCACGTGCACGGTGGCGTCGACCCAGGCCGGCGTCCCGGTCAGCAGCCGGGTCCACCAGCGCAGCCAGCGCGGGCTGAGTTCGAGCAGCGGCACCGCGAGCGATCCCGGAGGCACCGGCGGGTCGAACAGGTTGGTCAGTTCGCCCGGATAGCGGACCAGCAGTTCGGCCGTCGGGGCGGCCGGGCGCGGGGACCGCAACCGGCACAGCCGCGGAACGAGGTTGCCGGCCCGCCAGTGGCGCTGCGGGAACGGGTTGACCACGGCGAGCGGTCCGCCGCTGCTCCAGCGTCGCACCAGGGCCTCGAGCGCGGGGTGCCGCCACACGGCGCCGAGGCCGTCGGTGATCACGAGGTAGATCTGCCGCCCGGACGGGTCGAGCAGCTCGGCCGGGCTGTGCGCGCCACCGCTCGGCGTGTGCAGGCGGGGGGCTCCGCTGTCATCGGCCGACAGCAGGAACGTCCGTACGGCTCGGAAGGCACTGTGCCGTTCGAACGTGAACCGCAACGCCGTCAGGGTGGGCCGCCAGACGGTCATCGACGGGCCGGCGTCGATGATCAGCGTGAGCCCGAGCCATCTTTCCTGGGCCGACCGGTAGCGCGGCAACCACACGCCGGTGTCGGCCGCCCATTCGGCGGTGACGTCCTCGTCGAGTTCCGTCTCGGTGTGCGAGCGCACCCGCCGCTTGAGCGGATTGAGGGCACGCGCGATGCGGCGCCCCGCGGGCAGCGCGCCGCGCAGGACGCTTTCGGCCGAGCCGGGAATCTCGGCCGGGTGGCGGCTCAGCCCCTCGGCCGAGCCGGCTCCGGGATCGTGCGGGCTCGGCGCGGGCGGGAGCGGCGGCGCCGTGGCCGCGGCGCCGGCCGGGCGACCGGACGCCGGGCCGGCGTCGCCGGACGCCGGGCGCTTGTCCGGCCACCGCGTCTCGTCCGGTGGGCCGCTCTCACCATTGATCATCGCGGTCAGCCAGATCGCGTCGACGACCTGGTACGCGTCCGGGCGCGACTGCTCCGCGTGGAGGGCTGCGCGTTCCCGGCCGGCGCCGCTCATCGTCCTATCTCTCCAGCGACAGCGAGTGCCAGATGTCGGTGACGAGCCGTTGCCAGGCCTCGCGGTCGTGGTCGTAGACCCCCGAAGCGGTCAGGTAGACCGCGTTCAGCAACTGGTCGCGGGCCAGGAAGTCGTCGGCCGGGCGGGCCAGGAAGTCGTCGATCAACTGCCGCTGGCCGTTCTCGAGGGCCGGCAGCTGGGCCTTGACCATGGCCGCCAGGTCTTCCGGGCCCGGGGCGGGCAGGTTCAGCAGCAGGCACCGGCGCAGGAACGCGGGCGGGAAGTCCCGCTCGCCGTTGCTGGTGATCAGCACGATCGGGAAGGCCCGGCAAAGCACCCGTCCCTCGTGGATCGCGGCCATCCGGTCCGAGTCGTCGGTGTAGACCGAGCTCTGGGGCTGGCGGCTGCTCACCCGCACGAGCTCGGGCACCGTGTAGTGGCCGTTCTCCAGGATGTGGAGCAGGTCGTTGGGCAGGTCGATGTCGCTCTTGTCGAGTTCGTCGATGAGCAGGACGCGGGGTCGTTCGTAGGCCAGCAGGGCCGTGCCGAGCGGGCCCAGCCGGATGAAGTCACCGATGCCGGCCGGACCGCCCGGGCCGGACCGGGAGTCCTGGGCCCGGCCGATCGCGTCGTACTCGTAGAGGCCGGAGCGCAGGGTGGTGCGGCTGGTGATCGACCATTCCAGCACCCGGCCCAGACGCAGTTCCCGGGCGATCCGGAACGCGATGGCCGACTTGCCGGTACCGGGGCTGCCGGTCACCAGCAGCGGCCGGCGCAGCCACAGGGCCGCGTTCACCATGTCGCACTCGGCCCGGGAGGCCCGGCGCACCGGCAGCGTGTCGAACCGGCCGAGCTTGCGGCTGATGTCGGCGTCGTCCTCGGGCGGCGGGGCCTGAACCGGTCCCCCGTCGAACGTCCGCCAGGCCGGCGGGTCGGGCAGGCGCAGCCGCTCGTCGCCGGGCGCCGGGATGCCGTCGCCGCGATAGAACCACCAGCCCGGTGGCTGCTCGGGAATCGTCATGGCTGAGCCCCCGTGTCGTAGACGTTGCGGTCCGGGTCGTCCCAGAGCACGGCCAGATGGCGGCCGGGATGCCGGTGCTGCGCGGCCGAGGCGAGCAGACCGGCGTTGTGGCGCAGGGCGTGCACCCGGTCGATCAGCTCGCCCGGCGGCACGGCGGTCACCCGGCCGAGCAGCTGCGCCATCTCGGACGCGAGGGCGCCCGGCCGGTGGTCCCACAGGATGACCGGGATGCCCGCGCGCAGCGCCGACTGGAGTTCCTGGCCGCCCGCCTCCTCCTCCGGCGAGGCGCCCAGCACGACCGCGGTCACGTCGAGGTTCTCGCGCAGCCGGGCGGTCCACGGGCCGAGCCCTTCCTTGTCCGCGTCCGACCGGCCCTGCTGCACCCGGGGCGGCCGCGGGTTCTGCCAGAGCGAGCGCCAGCGCTGGTTCCAGACGCGGTGCCGGTGCGGCGCGCGCATGCGGTCGAGGCTGCGCACCACCACGCGGTAGTCGAGACAGAGCGGCACCGGCGCGGCCGAGCCGAGCTCGGTGTGCCACCACTCGACGGCCGTGTTGAGCAGATCGACGGGGAGCAGCAGCTCGATCCCGACCGGCTCGTCGAGGTCGTGCCAGCTCGACTCGGCATGCCGGATCGCCTGCTGCAGCACGCGTTCGAGCTCGCGGAACGTGGTCTGCTGGGGATCGCTGGGCTCGGGGTCCCAGTGCCGCAGGCGCCGCTGGATCCAGTACCGGACCTCGCAGCGACCACTCTCGATGCCGTCGCGCTCGATCTGGATCAGCAGGCAGGGCCGGATCGGCGGCCGGCCGGCGCCCCGTTCCCGGGCCACGGTCTCGTCGACGGACTGCCGGTAGGCGGGGATGAGCTCGCCGATCTGCAGGATCTGCCGGGCCACCCGGTCGGTCCAGGCCCGCATCTGGCCGCCGAGCCGGTGCGCGGCCCGGGCGGCGACGTGTTCGGCGAAGCGGATCAGCGGCGGGATGCGGTCGGGGCCGGCGTTGCGGGCGGCCAGCCGGGCCGCCATCTCGACCAGGGACTCGTGGTCGGCCGGCGGCGGCGCCAGGCCGCCGACGGCGGCCTGCCAGGCGGCCACGCCGTCGACCCCCGCGGCCTGGCCGAGATACTCCCGGAGCCGGTCCATCTCGGGATCCGGGAGCAGCCGGCGGGCGCCGTCGCGTTCGAGCCGCCACACCGGGAAAGGTGGGCACTGGGCCAGGAGGGCCCGCACTCCCCCGGCGGCGACCAGCGAGCCGTACTGGTGCCACAGGTCGTTCTTGAACTCGTCGCAATAGTCGACGATGCCCCGGACGACGAACCAGTTGACCCCGCGGTTGGCCACGCCCGCGGCGACGCCGGCCGTCTCCATCTCGAAGGCCAGCACCCGGTGACGTTCCGCCAACTGGTCGCGCAGCGCGCCGTTCTTCAGCAGCACGTCGGCCGAGCCGATGGCTCCGAAGTGGACCTTGGGCTCGCCGTCGGGGTGGCCGGACTCGTTCCTCTGCGGGTGCGGGATCACCCGGCGGCCGCGATGCAACTGGTCCGTGGTCTCGGCGGGCCGGGCGAAGACGGCCATCGGGTAGTCGTCGGGCGGCAGGAGCAGCCGGGCCCAGTCCAGCGAGGCGCCGAGGATCTGGTCCTCCTCGATCCGGTGGGCGATGCGCTTGAGGTCCATCGCTATCCCGCCGACCGGGCGGCGTTCCTCGGCCCCGTCCGCGCCCTGGCGTACGTGGCCGTAGTCCACGATGCCGTCCAGCGCGATCACGACGTCGCCCAGGCGGACGTGCTGCCGCGGCCGGCGCGGGGACGGCACACCACCGGCGATACCCACCATGATCACGCAGCGGATGTGCGGGAAGCTGCGCAGCATGTCGGTGCACGTCGCGGCCGCGTTGCGGGTGTTGTCCTCGGCCAGCGTCACCAGCACCACACGGTGGGGACGGCCGGGTTCCGCGCTGTCGAGGTGGCCCATGCGGTATTGATTGGGGTCGTCGATCATGCGAACGGTGCGCGGGCCGGCCATTAACGTGCGCATTGCCGCTCCCTCGATCGCCAAGGCGGCGATGATCCCGATAGTCACATCGGGCCAGGTGTCACTTTCCGCCGGAGCGGGGCCGGTGGCCCTGTCGGGGGCTGTCATCTCACGTGGCCGGTGGCCGGTGAGAAGGCCTCCCATCAGGCAATACGATGGCCGAGCTCGATCTTTTCCGCGCCAACTCACGACCCCCGTCTAAAAAGGATCACAATTATCGAGTGCCACGCCCGGCTACCACAGTGTTACAGAATCGAGCACCTTGCACAACGATCACATAAATGACCGAGATCAACGACGATATTCATTCAAGATCTGAATTCGAATGACCGGCGACAATTCATGATCCCGGCCCGGTCCACAATCGGGCCGGGCCGGGATCACGTGAATCAGAGCGCCAGGCGCTGACCGGGGAAGATCTGGTTCGGGCTGTCCAGGATCGACTTGTTGAGCTGGTAGAGGGTTTTCCAGCCGCCCTTGACGTGGTTCTTGGCGGCAATCTTGGCCAGGGTGTCGCCGGAGCGGACGACGTAGTGCTTGCCCGTGGCCTTGGCCGTCGACTTCTTGGCGGCCGTTGCCTTCTTGGCCGCCGTCGACTTCTTGGCGGTGGTCTTGACTCCGGCCTTCTTGCCGCAGGTCGGCCAGGCGCCGATGCCCTGACCCTTGAGCACCTTCTCGGCGATCTTGATCTGTTCGGCCTTGGTCGCCTTGTTGGCGGTCGAGGCGTACTTCGTGCCGCCGTAGGCCTTCCACGTGCTGCGGCTGAACTGCAGGCCGCCGTAGTAGCCGTTGCCGGTGTTGATGCTCCAGTTGCCACCGGACTCGCACTTGGCGATGGCGTCCCAGTTCACCGCGGCCTGAGCCGGGGCGGCCGGGCCCATCAGGCTGACCGCGCCGGCCACACCAGCGGCGGCCAGTCCGAGCGCGACCCGGGTCTTCTGTGCAATTGCCATGAGAAAGCTACCTCCACGCCTGCGAGGTGAGCTGTCGGGTTCGGGCCGAGGCGCCCGGCCGCACGTGGCGGCTTCACCCCGAGGCACGCGTCGGCGTGCCGAGGAACGTGTGGTTCCCCCGCTCCATGCCTGGGTTCGTTTCCCGCGGGGCGGCGGCAAGGACTCGGCGTTCCGCCCGGGGCGTCCACGTTCGTGGACCGGGCCGACGGTAGCCACCCCGGGCCCCGTACGGCCAAGCCCGAAGGGCCAAAGGTGAAAAGCCTCTCAAGTGCCCGGGAACCCTTGGCGCCCGCTCGCCGTCGAAGAGATGTGATCCGTCTCCTGACCGCCGCGGCCCTGATCAGCGGCCTGCTCCTGGCCTCCGCCTGCGGTGGGAGGACCCCGCCCGGCGACGCCGCCCGCATCGATGCCGACCTCGTCGACGAGCTCACCCCGGCCGACGCCGGCGAGGTGGGCCGGGCCGTCGACAAGTTCGCGTTCGACCTGCTCGACGCCGTGGCCGTCGACGGGTCGAACACCGTCACGTCGCCCCTGTCGGCCGCCCTGCTGCTGGCCATGATCTCGGCCGGCGCCGACGGCGACACCGCCACCGAGATGGCCCATGTGCTCGGCCTGCGGCCGGGCCGCGATCCCCGGGTCGGCGCCCTGTTGCGCGAGCTGGCCGACACCGAGGAGGTGACCCTGTCGGTGGCGAACGCGCTCTACAGCGACGGCCCGCTCGAGGACGACTATGTGAAATTCGTCCGCCGTACGTTCGGGGCCACCCTCGAACAGGCCGACCTCGCCTCGCCGCAGACGGCCGAGGCCATGGACGAGTGGGTGCGCGAGAACACCAACGGGCGCATCGAGGGGATCGCCCGGGATCTGGGGCTGCCCGACCCGCAGGCGGTGCTCGTGCTGCTCAACACGGTGTACTTCCTGGGCCGGTGGACGACCAGCTTCGACGAGGCCGACACCCGCCCGGTGTCGTTCGCCACCCCCGGTGGCCCGGTCGACGTCCCGACAATGCACCTGCGGGATCGGACCTTCCCGTACACGCAACGGGCCGGCTATCGCATGATCCGGCTGCCCTACGGCGAGGACGAGCGGTTCGGCATGGAGATCGTGCTACCTGACAAGGGGGAACCCGAGCTCGACGCGGCCGAGTGGCGGGCCGCCGTCGACAGCCTGGCCCCGGTCACGATCGACGAGCTGGCTCTGCCGCGCTTCGAGTTGCGCTGGTCGGCCGGTCTGAGGAAGCCGCTCGAGCAGCTCGGCATGCGCACCGCCTTCATGCCGGGCCGCGCCGATTTCCGCCCGATGTCGCCGGCCGCCCCGGCCGTCGGCAGCGTGGTCCAGAAGACGTACATAAGGGTTGACGAGGCCGGAACCGAGGCCGCGGCCGTCACCGGCGGGGTCATGGTGACCTCGGCCCGGATGGACACGATCGAGTTCCGGGTCGACCGGCCGTTCCTGTTCACGATCTCCGACCGCGAGACCGGCACGATCCTGTTCCTGGGCCGGGTCACCGACCCTCGGTGAGCGCCTGTCTCCCGGGCGGCCGGCCCGGGAGACAGGCGATCGGTCACAGGGAGAGGGTCCAGCTGGTCAGGCTGCCGGTGTCGAGGTTGGCGGCGTCCTGAACCCGCAAGGTCCAGGTGCCGTCGGCCGTCTCGCCGGCCAGGTTGACCGAGTACGTCTTGTCGATGTTGTCGGTGCTGCCCTCGGCCCGGTTGTGCAGCACGTAGGCCGAACCGTCGGGCGCGACCAGGCTGACCACCAGGTCACCGATGTACGTGTGCCGGATGTGCACCTCGACGCCGCTGGTCGTGGACGGGGCGGCGGTGCACCCGTCGACGGTGATGGAGCTGGTTACCGTCGAGTTGTCGGGGATCGGCACCACCGTGGCGTTGGTGCCCGCGCACTTGGCGCCGCTGTTGACGGTGACGGCCAGGTCCCGGGTGCGGGTGACCGACGGGGCCGTGGCGGTGATCCGGACCGGTCCGCTCGACCGGGCGGCCGTGGCGTCGGCACTCACCGTGATCGTGGTCGACTCACCCGCGGTGACGGTGGCCGGCTCGAACGTGACGGTCACGCCGGCCGGGGTGGCACCGGCAGTGAAGGTGACCGGTTCGGCCTCGCCGTTGACGAGCGCGGTGGTCGCCGTGACGGTGGCCGACTCGCCCGGGCCGAGGGCCACAGCAGCCGGCGCGAGGGTGACCGAGAAGTCGTTGCCGGTCGAGCACTGCTCGTCCGTACCGGCCACGTTCACC
Organism: Paractinoplanes aksuensis; assembly: GCF_024137025.1. Classification (GTDB taxonomy): domain Bacteria; phylum Actinomycetota; class Actinomycetes; order Mycobacteriales; family Micromonosporaceae; genus Actinoplanes; species Actinoplanes aksuensis. The sequence goes on along the minus strand of NZ_JAMYJR010000013.1, from coordinate 289,627 downwards.
GAGGTCCACGCCGTCTGCACGGCCTTGTACTCGGCGCTGCAGAAGCCGTACAGGTCGCCGGCGGCCGACAGCGAGTAGGCCCGCGCGGTGTTGCCCGGGTTCGCGGTGTTGACGTAGCCGGTGTTCGACACGAAGTACGAGTCGAGCGCCCGGAACCAGATCTTGGCCGCCTTCTCCTGGCCGATGCCGGTCACGGGGTCGGCCGCACCGCACAAGGGCGAGGTTCCGTACGGGGTGGCCCCGCTGCCCTCGGCCAGGTTGAAGAAGAAGTGGTTGGCCACGCCGGACGAGTAGTGCACGTCCACGCTGCGCGTGCTGGTCGACCAGCAGCCGTGCGAACGCCCGTCGAGCGTCGGGTTGTACATGTAGCGCAGCGGCGAGCCGTTGCCGTTGATGTCGATCTTCTCGCCGATGTCGTAGTCGCCGGCGTCGGCCGTGGTGTCGGCGTGGAACTCGACCATGCTGCCGAAGATGTCGCTGGTGGCCTCGTTCAGGCCGCCCGACTCGCCGGAGTAGGTCAGCCCGCCCGGCACCACGTTCTCGGTGACGCCGTGCGACATCTCGTGCCCGGCCACGTCCAGCGCGACCAGCGGCTTGGCGTTGCCCGTGCCGTCGCCGTAGGTCATCTGGGCGCCGTCCCAGAACGCGTTCACGTAGTTGCTGCCGTAGTGCACCCGCGACGGCACGCCCCGCCCGTCGCCGAAGATGCCGTTGCGGCCGTGCACGCCCTTGAAGTAGTCGAAGGTCACCGCGGCCCCGAAGTGCGCGTCGACCGCGGCCGACTGCCGGTCGGCCGGCGCGCCCGTGCCCCAGGTGTTGTCGGCGTCGGTGAACGTCGCGCAGGCGCCCGAGGTGCGGTTGTTCATGTCGCAGGTGAGCCCGCCGCCCCGGGTCGGGTCGACCAGGTTGAACGAGGCGCCGGCCGCGGTGGACTCCACGGCGACCTCGCCCGAGTAGATACTGTTGCCGGTGCCGGCCACGTGCTCGATCTCGTCGTACGAGCCGATGACCGCGCCGCTCAGGGCGTCGGAGATGACGTGGAAGCGCGACGGCGTCTGCCGGTCGGGCTGCCAGCCGGTGATCACGGTCTCCCAGGCCAGCTTGCCGAGGCCGCTGGTCGCGTCCACGAACAGTTCCGGCTTCCCGGTGCTGGTGATCGACCCCTCGAACTCGCCCTTGGCCGTCGCGGCCGCCTTGTCGGCGGTCACCGACGGCTTGGTGGCCAGGGTCAGCGGCCTGGTCAGACCGACCGAGGACCCGGCGTACGTGCCGTCGCTCCTGGTCCGGATGACCAGATCACCGCCGGCGACGCGCAGTCCGTCGTAGGTGCGGGTGTAACGGACAGTTCCCTTCTTGCTGCTGTGGACCGCGTAACGGTCGAGACCGGACTTCTTGATCGCCGAACCGGCCTGGTCGAGCAGGGACGAGCCGGGTGTGACCGGCGCGGCCTGCACATTTGTGGCGGTGACCACCAGGCTCCCACTGACCAGGGCGATGGCGCCGGCCAGCGCGACAGCAACTCTCACGTGTTTCCTCCCCACGATGACAAGCATTCACACTTGTCGATACGTGAGATCATGTCGCATTTGACCCCGACACGGGAGATTGACACACGTAAATATTAAGTTTCCTGGCCGTTCACCGGACGACGGTCACCGCTCTTCCTTGATCACCTGGATCAGCTCGTCGGTGGTGGCCTGGCTGGGCTCGGGGGCCATGCGCTCGGACACGCTGACGCTGCCCGCCGGCGGCAGCAGGGTGTGCTCCCAGACGTTGAGCACCAGCAGGTCGGCACCGTGATCCGCGGCTTCGGCGGCCGCCCAGGTCAAGGCCTTGCGACTGCCGGGCGACCCGTCGACGTCACCACGATCGTCGTCCATCCGCCCATCGCGGTCATCCTGTTCCTGTTCCCGTTCGTCGGGGTGCTCTGGCTCGGCGTCGTCGGCAACAAACCGGCCAACCTGATCGTGGTCGGCAACCGTGGTCTCGGCGCCGGCCAGGGTCAGCTGCTCGGGTCGGCGCCGGCCGGTGTCGTCCGCAACGCGGTCTGCGACGTGCTGGTGGTGCAGACCTCGGCGCTCGATGAGGAACGCCTGTTCAAGGCTTAGGGTCTGTTTCGCGGCGGGGGTGGGAGCGAGGCGCGGTCCAGATTTCGTCTGGTGGTGGCCCGTGGAAGTCCGGCTCCCGGTGTTGGAACCGGGCTTTCACGGGACGCCGCCAGGCGGGATCTGGGCCTCGCCGCAGCCCCGCCCCCGCCGCGAAACAGACCCTAATACTGGCAGCGCAGGACGAGCATGGCGCGGGCCGGCACCCGTACGCCCTCCTGGGCCTTGAGGGTGCCGGCGTTGGCCAGCAGCGGGTCGGCCGTGTCGATCACGACCTCCCAGGTCTGGCCGTAGGCCGGGTCGGGCAGGCTGAACTCGACCTCGTCGGGCGACGGGTTGAACAGGGTCAGGAACGAGTCGTCGACGATGGCCTCGCCCAGCGCGTCCGCCTCCGGGATGCCGTGGCCGTTGAGGAACACCGCCACCGTCCGCGAGGCCTCGGGTGACCAGTCCTCGTCCCGCATCGGCGTGCCGTCGAGCCGCAGCCAGGCGATGTCGGGCAGGTTCGAGTCGCCGGCCGGGGCGCCGGTGAAGAAGCGGCGCCGCCGGAAGATCGGGTGCTCGGCCCGCAGCCGGGTCAGCTGCCGGGTGAAGACGGTCTGCACGTCGTGGTGGCGGGCGTCCTCCCAGTCGATCCAGCTGATCTCGTTGTCCTGGGCGTAGACGTTGTTGTTGCCGCCCTGGGTGCGCCCGAGCTCGTCGCCGTGCGCGATCATCGGCACGCCCTGCGACAACAGCAGCGTGGCCAGGAAATTACGCTTCTGCCTTTCCCGCAGCCCGACGATGTCCGAGTCGTCGGTCGGGCCTTCGGCCCCGCAGTTCCACGACCGGTTGTGGCTCTCACCGTCGCGATTGTCCTCGCCGTTGGCGTCGTTGTGCTTCTCGTTGTACGACACCAGATCGTTCAGGGTGAAGCCGTCGTGCGCGGTCACGAAGTTGATGGACGCGATCGGCCGCCGGCCGTCGATCTCGTACAGGTCGGAACTGCCCGCGAAGCGGGACGCGAACTCACCGAGCGACGCCGGTTCGCCGCGCCAGAAATCCCGTACGCTGTCGCGGTATTTGCCGTTCCATTCGGTCCACAGAGGCGGGAAACCGCCGACCTGATAACCGCCGTCCCCCACGTCCCACGGCTCGGCGATGAGCTTGACCTGCGAGACGATCGGGTCCTGATTGACCAGGTCGAAGAACGCGGCCAGCCGGTTCACCTCGTGGAAGTCGCGGGCCAGCGCGGCCGCCAGGTCGAACCGGAAACCGTCGACGTGCATCTCGGTCACCCAGTACCGCAACGAATCCATGATGAGCCGCAGCGATTCGTGGTGCCGCACATTGAGGCTGTTCCCGGTGCCGGTGGTGTCGTAGTAATACTGCTTGTCCTCGTTGACGAGCCGGTAGTAGGCCGGGTTGTCGATGCCCTTGAACGACAGCGTGGGCCCGAGGTGGTTGCCCTCGGCGGTGTGGTTGTAGACCACGTCGAGAATCACCTCGATGCCGGCCCGGTGCAACGCTTTCACCATCGACTTGAACTCTTGCACCTGCCCGCCGCGGCCGCCGAACGAGGCGTAGTCGTTGTGCGGGGCGAAGAAGCCGATCGTGTTGTAACCCCAGTAGTTGCGCAGGCCGCGCTCGACCAGATTGCTGTCGTGCACGAACTGGTGCACGGGCATCAGTTCCACGGCGGTGACGCCCAGCTTCTTGAAGTGCTCGATCATCGCCGGGTGGGCCAGACCGGAATAGGTTCCCCGCACGTCCTCGGGAATGCGCGGATTGCGCTGGGTCATGCCCTTGACGTGCGCCTCGTAGATGACCGTCTGATGGAACGGGATGCGCAGCGGGCGATCGTTGGCCCAGTCGAAGAACGGGTTGATGACGACCGACCTCATCGCATAGGGCGCCGAGTCGTCGTCGTTGAACGCGTCCGGATCGTCGAACCGGTACGAGAAAAGCGCCTCGTTCCAGTCGTTGTGACCGTCAATGGCTTTGGCGTACGGGTCGAGCAACAGCTTGCTGGGATTGCCGCGCAGCCCGTTCGCCGGGTCGTAGGGCCCGTGCACGCGGTAGCCGTACCGCTGACCCGGCACGATCCGCGGCAGGTAGCCGTGCCACACCATCGCCTCCCGCTCGGGCAGGTCGATCCGCGTCTCGGTGCCGTCGTCGTCGAACAGGCACAGCTCGACACGCTCGGCCACCTCCGAGAACAGGGCGAAGTTCGTGCCCCCGCCGTCGTAGGAAGCCCCGAGCGGGTACGGCGAGCCAGGCCAGATTTTCATGGTGCGGCGTTTACCCACTTCACGGCGGATCATCACCACCACAGAGTGATCTCCAACGCCCGCGACGGCACGAGCGGGTCGTCGACATCGACCACGGCCAGCAGCCGCACCCCGTCCGGAAGGATCTCGCGCACGGCCAGCCCCTCGACCTTGGGCACGACCCCGTCGACGGCCGGCAGCTCGGCCACCGCCACCACTGTCTCGTCGTCGAGCAGGGCCAGCGCCGCGCCCACCACCGGCCCGTCGTCAACCGCGTTGGGCGTGTCCTCGGCGGCGGCACTGACCAGCACTTTCCCGTCCGGCAAGGCGACGGCGTCGGTGATCGACAGGGCTACGCCCCGGGCGAGGCCGAGGTCGTACCGGCGTACGCCGGACAGGGCGGACGGCCCGGCCTCGGTCGCGCCCAGCAGGGCCGCGAGGTCGACGTCGACCGAAGCGCTCGGCACGCCGGCGACCAGGTTGCCCCGCTGGAACCACCGCATCCGCCCGCCGACCAGGCAGGCGCCCTCCAGGTTGAGCTGACCGGCAGGCAGATCGAGGCAGTCCGCGACGGCGGCGTACAGCGCGGGCCGATCGGCCACCACCGGCTCGCCCGCAGTGACCAGGGCGACCCGCGTACGCACGGCAGTCGACCCCGAACCGAGCAGCAGCACACCGCCCGACGGCACAGCCACGGCCGCCTCGAAGTCGGGTTTGAGGTGCTTGGTGCCCGCAACCGAGCTGAACACCTCGAGTCCGTCCACCGCCGGGACCACTCGCACCGGCGTCACCGACCCGGCCCGCACCCAGGCCGCATGGGTCGCGTCGTCCTGGACGACCAGCCACCCGTCACCGAACGGGGCCACGGCCGAGGCCGCCCGCACCGGCATCCCGTCGTCGAAAACCAGCGACGACACCTGCTCCACGCGCACCCGCATGGAGGCATTGTCAGCCCTCGGAGCGCCGGTCCGGGCGATTCAGCCGGAGCACGCCGGTCGGGTCCAGCACGTCGAGCACGCGCCGCACCACGCCGCGCGTCTCGGTGATCCGAAACTCGACATGCCGTCGCCGCGCGGTGGAACGGCTGTCGAACAAGACGCCGACCGAGGCCGCGTCGATGAACGTCACGTTGGTCAGGTCGACAACCACGGACGTCGCGCGCCCGCCGGTGACAACGCCGAGGATCGCCGCCCGCAGATCGTCGCCGGCGCCGAGGTCGAACTCTCCGCTCAGACACACGGCCGCGCTCACGGTTCCGTCCGCGTCGACGTCAGGTGGCGGGCAGACGATGGCGTAGTAGTTGTCGGACACAACTGTTGTCTACCAGCAAATACTGACGAGTACACGAATCAGACTGCTGCAATTCGAACACGTGTTCTTTCGACTTCGGTGAGTAATACGCGAACATTTGTCATGTCAGCCTCGCGATTCCAGCAAATAGCTGGTCAGGCTGCGACCGCAAGACCCTGCGCCGGCAGAACCACGGTGATGGTGACGGTGCATCCGGTCGCGCCGTTAGTTATGCGCACGCTCTGCGTCAGCTTCCGGATCAGGAACAGACCGCGCCCTCCGTCGGACCAGGGGGACGGAGGTCCGCTTCTGACGGGCGGCACCTCGGGGAAGCCGACGCCGGTGTCGGCGACCGTCACCCAGCCGGCCGGGCAACGGAACCACCTTGCTCGACCGCCTCGACCGCCACACCGAAGACCGTACCCGCGGCAACGGCGGGACGACGAGGACCGGCTCGGCGACGGGTTCGAGCCGGTCGTGGCCCGGACCCGTCGCCGGGTCGTTCCGGCTACTCGAAGAGTTCGCCGATGCGGTCGGCGAAGGTGAGGACGGAGAGGAGGCCGAACAGCAAGAAGGCCCAGACCAGGGCGACCAGGCGGACGCCGCGGACGCGGATGGGCTCGGGGAGGATGCGGCGGTTGATCAGGATCAGCAGGGCCGAGTAGATGAACATCATGAAGCCGCCGACCACGGCCGAGATCACCAGCAGCAGGATGGGCTGGCTGAAGCCGGCCACCAGGACGCCGATACCGATCGCGACCAGGCCCCAGACCAGACCGGCGTACACCTTGCTCTCGTTGGCGTTTCGCGCGTACGAGGTCTTGATGACGTCGGCCGCCAGGCGGCTCGTGTAGTCGACGATGCCGAGCGCGGCCGCGAACAGCGAGAACGCGCCGATGATCCAGAACAGGTACTGGAACCAGGAGCCGACGCGGTCGGCCAGCACCTGGCCCTCGACCTCGAGGAAGCCGATGCTGTTCTCGAGCCCGTCGCGGCCGAACACGGTGGAATAGGCCAGCAGCGAGGTGAACAGGATCGTGACGAAGGTGATGGCCACGAACGTGCTGAGCTGCTCGATGTTGGCGAATTTCCACCAGCCGCGCCAGCGCCGCAGGTTCTCGGGGGTCGGCTCGAACGCGTACCCGGTGCTCGGGGCGGCCTCGGGCTGGCCCGTGACCGGGCTGACCAGCCGCGGCACGTACTTGCCCATGCCGTAGCCCTTGTCGCGGATCCAGTTGGACTGCACCAGGTTCTGCCCGCCACCGGCGCCCGCGAAAGCCAGCGCGCCCAGCAGCAGCGCGAAGCCGAGCTCGTCGATCGGCAGCCGGGGCTGGGTGACCACCTGGGGCAGGTCGCTCCAGGCGGACGCCCCGACGGCGAAGATGGCTGCGATCACGAAGAACGTGAGCACGGCGGCCACCTTGAGCATCTGCGCCTTCTCGAGAGCGACGTAGACCACCGGCGCCAGCGTCAGGATCAGGCCGATCACGATCAGCATGCAGACCGCGATCACCGTGCGGTTGCCACCGAAGATGTACGTGGTGAGGGTGGCCGAACTGGTCACCCAGCCCGGCCAGAGGTTGGCGAAGTAGGTGAGGATCGCGAAGAACAGCCCCCAGTGCCGCCAGTAGCGGCTGAACCCGGTGAGCGCGGTCTCGCCGGTGGCCAGCGTGTACCGCTCGATCTCCATGTTGATGAAGTACTGGGTGATCAGGCCGACCAGCGCGGCCCACACGAACACCAGCCCCACCTGCGAGGCGATGTAGGGGAAGAGCACGAACTCGCCCGAGGCCAGCCCGACCCCGGCGGCGATGATGCCGGGGCCGATCAGCCGCCAGTAACCGCGCGGTTCGTCGGGCATGTCCCGGATCTGGGGACCGGGCAGATAGCGGGTGGGGAAGGCCCGCGCCACCTTGCTCACATCGTCGGAAGTCGCCACGCCAGCTCCTCGATCGGGGTTACAACCCTTCTCGGAGCCACCACGATGTGTCAAGGCTCACAGCGCCCACGCCGAGCCGGTGGGTCAGATCCGGGACGCCGGCCGCCTCGAGGACTTGGGCCACGATCCCGTTGGCGTTGACGACCCGGTAGGCGCAGCCCCGCTCCCAGGCCGCCCGGCGTCCGTCGAGCAGACTGCGCACCCCGGCCGCGGCCAGGAACGAGCAGCGCTCCAGATCGATCACGAGCACTCGGAGGCCGCCCTGGGCCGCCGCGTTCCGGATGATCAGGGACAGGGCGGAGCCGACGTCCTCGTCGATCTCGCCGTGTACGGAGATCCGGACGACGCCGTCGCCCTCGTCGTGCTTGCGTGCCTCGAAAGGCCCCTTCATCGCCGTCCTACCGGCTCGCCCGTCATCGATTCTGCGGCAAACGATCCGAAAAACGCGGCACCATCACCCGATTGGACCAAGATTGTCCGCACGGTTCCGGACGGAAAGCGCGGCCCACACCACCTTGCCGCCCTCGGCCGGCACACTCCCCCACCGCGCGGCGGCCGCCTCGACCAGCATCAGCCCGCGGCCGGTGGCGACCTCGTCCCGCTCGCCGAAGTCGATGCGCGGAACGGCCGGCGAGCCGTCGCGCACGGCGATCAGCAGATAGCGGCGGCCGAGGATGAGCCGCACGTCGAACATGGTCTGCGCGTGGACCATCGCGTTGGTGGCCAGCTCGCCGACGATCAGCCGGGCCGAGGGCGAGGCCTGCGGCAGCTCCCACCGCTCGCACGCCTCGCCGGCCAGCGCACGAGCCCGGGCCGTGGCCCCGGCCACCGGCAGCAGGCTCTCACCCAGCGACGGCAGGCTTTGGCGGGGCTTGGCGGCCAGCGCCTGCTCGACGGTGGTGAAGACGGCGGGCCGCCCGAGATCGGCGAACACGCCAGACATCTCGGCCGGCGGGACGCAGTACGCGATGGGTGTGCCGGGCCAGAGCGCGGCCTGCCTGGCCACGGCCCGGAAGATCGACAGGGCGAACGATTCGCGCACGGTCAGCCGGGACAGGTCGACGACGAGAACGTCGGGGCGGTCGGCCAGGCACTTGAGCAGGATCGTGCGGACCTGAGGGGCCGTCCGGGCGGAGAGCTCGCCGTCGAGTCGGACCACGAGGCTGGCGCCCATCTGGTCGACATCGCTGTGTAACTGCGGCACGCCTCCATTGTGCGGCGAAAGATGCATTCCTGGCCACGACCGGCGGATCCGCGGTGGGGTGGCAGTTCAAATGATTGACATTCGTCATTGGGTGGCCGGAATATGGGAGCGCTCCCAGCCCGACGTCCTTCGTGGAGATCCGTCATGAGCGTTCCCCGACCCCCCACTCACCCCACCCCGCCCGACCTGGGGGCGGGCCCAACCTACGCGCTTGTCAAGGCGAGGCCCGAAGTTATCCACAGACGCGCCCGATGCGTGCGCCGCGTTCTGGCCGGTGCCGCCGTCCTGGCGGCGGTCGTCACTGCACCACCCGTCGCCGTCGCCGCACCACCTGCCGCCACGCGGGCGGCTGCTGAGACCCGTGTGGACGTCGACGTGCGGGCCGGTCTCGCCGCCGTCAGCGACGTCGCGCTCGGCGTCAACCACGCCATCTGGGACTCCCAGCTCGGCACCCCCGCCGTCTCCGGCCTGATGCGGGACGCGGGCGTGCAGATGCTGCGCTACCCAGGCGGCTCGTACGCCGACATCTACCACTGGCGCGACCACACCGCGCCCGGCGGCTACGTCGCGCCGGACACCGACTTCGACACGTTCATGGCCGGGGCGCGCAGCACCGGCGCCCAGCCGATGATCATTTCGAACTACGGCACCGGCACCGCTCAGGAAGCCGCGGACTGGGTGCGCTATGCCAACATCACCAAGGGGTACGACGCCAAGTACTGGACGATCGGCAACGAGAACTACGGCAACGGGCACTACGGGTCGGCGTGGGAGGCCGACGAACACGCCGACAAGAGCCCGAAGGAATACGCGGCCACCGTCATCGCGTACGCGCAAGCCATGAAGGCCGTTGATCCGAGCATCAAGATCGGTGCGGTGCTGACCATGCCCGGCAACTGGCCCGACGCCATCGTCGGCCCGGGCGACGCGAGCAGCTGGAACCAGGAGGTGCTCACCCGCGCCGGTTCGGTCATCGACTTCGCCGACGTGCACTGGTACCCGGGCGGCAGCACGCCGGCCGAGACCCTGACCAAGTCCGCGCACATCCCCGAGGCCGTCAACCTCTTGAGAAAGCAGATTGACACGTACGGAGGTCAGCCCGCGGGTCGCATCGGCATCAGCATGACCGAGACGAACGTCGAGATCGGGCGCAACACCCAGCCCGGCGCGCTGTTCCTGGCCGACGTCTACAGCGGCCTGCTCGCCCAGGGCGTGTTCACTGTGCACTGGTGGAACGTCCACAACGGGCTCGGCGACATCTCCACCGTGGCCGGCGAGACCGACTACGACGACTACGGGCTGCTCTCCAGCGGCAACTGCAACGCCGACAACTCGGTCTGCCAGCCGCCGATGAACACGCCGTTCGCGCCGTACCACGCGTTGTCGCTGATGGGCGATTTCGCGCGTACGGGTGACCGGTTCATCGGCACCGGCGCGGACGATGCGCTGGTCAGCACCCATGCCGTCCGCCGGGCCAACGGCGACGTGGCGGTGCTGCTGATCAACAAGGACGAGACGGAATCGCGCACGGTGAAGCTGAACTACCACGGCTTCAGCCCGGCCGCGGGCGCCCCGACGGTGTCCACGTTCGCGAACGGCGACGACGCGGTGACCACGGCACCGGGTGGCACGGCCGGAACGCAGACTTTGGCCCCGTACTCAATAACGCTGGTCACCCTGCACCCGGCCCGCACCGACGCGGCTGCGCCGGCGGCGCCGGCGACACCGACGGCCACGACGACCGACCGCACCGCGACGATCTCGTGGCCGGCCGGCAAGCCCGGGCTCAAGTACGAGGTGTATCGCCAGAACGGCGGCGTCAGCGAGTTGCTCGGCGAGACCACCGGCACGTCGCTGACCGTGCGTAACCTGGAGCCGGGCCGGCGCTACACGGTCAACGTGCTGGCCCGGGACAACGCCGGACGCCTGTCGGCCGCTTCGCCGCCGCTGACGTTCACCACCGGCACCCCCGCCACCTCGGCCTGCACGGTGAAGCTGCGCGACACGAACGACTGGGGCAACGGCTTCGTCGGCTCGATCGACATCACCAACAACGCCGCCGCCCCGGTCAACGGCTGGACGCTGACCTTCACCTGGCCCACCACGTGGCAGAGCGTGAGCAGCGGCTGGAGCGCGACCTGGGAACAGACCGGCCGCACGGTCCGCGTGACCAGCGACGGCACCCTGGCCGCCGGGGCCACCGCATCGGCCGGCTTCGTCGGCTCCTACAGCGGCCCCAACGCGTTCCCGCAGGTCTTCACCCTCAACGGCACCGTCTGTACGACCGTATGACACGTCCGGCCCCGGCGCGGCGCGCCGGGGCCGGCTGCGGCTCCCGCCCCCGCCGAGAAAGGACGTCAGCGGAGGCTCCGAGTCAGGGCGGGGATCATCACTGCCGCCGCGACCAGATGCAGCGCGACCAGGGTGAACGACGTCGCGGCGGTCGCTCCGGCCAGGAAGGGCGGGATCAGCGAGAGCGCGGTCAGCGCCGTTGTCGTCGCCACGAAGCGCCGGGCCGGGTGGGCGCTCCAGCGCAACAGGGCGGCCGCGAGGACTACTCCCACCAGCGAGAAAAACCCGGTCACCGTGGTGATCCCGGCCAGCGGGACGGTCTCGCCGGCGGAGACTTCGAACGTGACACCGGCCGCTCGGGCCAGCGCAGCGGCGACCGTGGTGGCCGCCATCGCCGCGAGGGTGGCGAGGACGCCGGTGATGGCGAGCGCGCGGAACGGGTGGGCGACGATCCGGGAGTCAGACAGGGTGTTCATGGGTTTCTCCGGTATCAGGAAGTTGATCTTGTGGGGACGCCGGGCGGGCGTGGCTCCCGGGGGTGATGATGCGCAGCCGCGCCGGGCGGCGGCCGGGGTTGCGCAGGGCACGGACGCCGGTGCCGCGCAGCCAGAAGCTCGCCGCGCGGCCCAGGACCGGGCCGGGCTCGCCGTCGCGCAGCTCGAGTTGCACACGTCCGTGGGTGACGACGCCGAACGCGTCGTGCCACTCAGTTGCGTTCACCGCCACGCGGGCGCCACCGCGCAGCGTGAGCGTCCGCACGGGGATTACTCCGTGCCGTCCGCCGGCAGCCGCTCCGGCAGGCCCAGCCGCGGGAACTGGTCGCTGTGGAACGTGGTGATCTCGGTGATCCGGCCGCCGGTGAACCGCAACACGTCGAGCGTCAGCGGCCGGTAGGCGGCCTCGGCCCGACGCCAGTGGTAGAAGGCGACCGCGGGCTGCCGGTTGACCCGGGTCGGGACGCCGCGCAGGCCCGTCATGGCCGCGAAGCCGCTCTCGACCCAGTACCGCACGACCTCGTCCCGTCCGGCCTGCAGTCCCGGGGTGGGCGGCATCGAGGTGCGGACGTCGTCGCGCAGCATCGCGGTCAGGGCCGGGATGTCGGCGGCCACGCTGGCGTCGGTGAAGCGGCGCACCAGCTCCCGGGTGCCGGCGTCCTCGTCGCCGCCGCCGGTCCAGTCCTGGCGTTCGGCGGGCAGGTGCTCGCGCAGGCCGGCCCGGGCCCGCTGAAGGGCGCTGTTGACCGAGTTGACGGAGTCGCCGAGCAGTTCGGCGACGTCCTTGGCCGGCCAGCCCAGCACGTCGCGCAGGATCAGCACGGCACGGGGCCGGGGCGCGAGGTGCTGAACGGCGACCAGATAGGCCAGCTCGATCGTCTCCCGGGCCACGACCAGGCTCTCCGGCTCGTCGGCGTCGCCCGCGGGCAGTTCGTCGAGCAGCCTGTCCGGGTAGGGCTGCAGCCACAGCACCTCGCCGCCGGTCGCGGGTTCCGGGCGGTTCCGGGCCAGCCGGTCGAGGCAGGCGTTGGTGGCGATCCGGTACAGCCAGGCCCGGAACGTCGACCGGCCCTCGAAGGTCTCGCGGCGCCGCCAGGCCCGCAGGAACGTCTCCTGCACGGTGTCCTCGGCGTCCTCGAACGAGCCGAGCATCCGGTAGCAGTGCACGTGCAGCTCGCGTCGGTGCCGTTCGGCCAGCCCCGAGAACGCCGGCTCGTCGACCTCGCCCAGCTTCGTGTCCGCACTCATCACGTCATCCTTCCGCCTCGTCATGTGCCGTCATAAGTGAGACGGGCACGGCGGCGGAAACTCATCACCGGGTACGGCGATGGGGCGCGAGACGACGCGGCCGGCGCGCTACTCGTCCGCCAGCAGTTCGCCGACCCGGTCGAGGACGGCCCGCCACTGCGCGGGCTGGACGTTCTCGCGCACCTGACCGGCCAGCTCGGCCGCCACCAGCTCGACGATCTGCGCCGACAAGCTCCCCGTCCGAGCGGGCGCCGGCGGCGCCACAGCCGCCGGCGCGGACGTCACCGGCGTGTGCGCGGCCGGCGCGGGCATGGTCGGCGCGGGCGACACCGGGGCAGGCGGCGTCGAAACGGCCGGCGCCGCTGACGGCGGGCGGAACTCCGGTGGCACGACTTCGACGCGCGGGGACGGGACCGAAGCGGTGCCGACCACGGACGGCACGATGATCGCCCGGGTCGCCTCGAAGTCGCTGACCGGCCGTTCCCGCTCGCGATGATCGGCCGCCGGGAAGTCGCTGTCCTCGTCGCCACCGAACGACAACGGCTGCCCGGCCGACGGCGGCTCGACGAACGACGAGACCTCACCGAACGACGGCGGCTCGACGAGCGACGCCGGCTCGCTGAACACCGGCGGCTCGCTGAACACCGGCGGCTCGCTGAACGCCGGCGGCTCGACGGGCGGCGGGAGGTCGTCGTCCTGCTCGGGGCCGCTCAGCGACAGCGGCTGGGCAGCGCCGATCATGGGCAGGACACCGACCACGTGCAAGTAGCGGGTGGTCCGGGTCAGCGCCACGTACAGCAGCCGATGCCCGCGCTCGTCCTCGGCGACGATGTCCTTGGGCTCGACCACCACGGTGGCGTCGAACTCGAGGCCCTTGGCCTCGTGCGGGCTGACCAGGTTGACCCCCTGGCCGAGCTCGCTGCGCGAAGCCGCCCGCCAGGCCACATCGCGTACGGCCAGTTCGGATTCGATGGCCGGGCGGTGCACGGCCGGGCAGATGATGGCCACCGACCGCCCGTGAGAGGCGTGCGCCATCGCCGCCTCGACCGCCACCGTGGCCCGGCTGTCGTCGTCGACCAGGCGGAACACCGGGTCGGCGGGCCCGTCACGCACGACCTGGGGCGCGGTGATGCCGGGGGCCGCGATCGGCAGCAGACGCTCGGCCAGCTCGAAGACCTGGCGGGGCACGCGGTAGCCGTACCGCAGCTCGGCCGTCACCTGCGGCAACTGGGCGGGCAGGTGTTCGAGAATGTCGTCCCAGTCGTCGCGCGCCCACAGGCCGGTGGACTGGGCGATGTCGCCGACCACGGTCATCGAGCCGGTCGACGACCGGGCCGCGATCGACCGCAGCTGCATGGGCGAGAGGTCCTGGGCCTCGTCGACGACGATGTGCGCGAACCGCTCCTCGACGCCGTGCAGCAGCGACTCGAGATAGTCGATCAGCGGCAGGTCGGCCTCGCTCCAGATCTCCTCGGTGATCCGCTCGCCGGGCCGGCGGTGCAGCAGCGCGACCTCGCGAGCGGTGAACTCCTCGCCGGCCGCGGCGATCAGCCGGTCGCGCGACCCGTACAGCTCGCGCAGGAAGGCCGGCGCCGTGAACGTCGGCCAGATCCGCTCGATCAGCTGGTCGAGCGGGGTGCGCACGCCGAGCCGCCGCTCGCGGGCGCGGTCCAGGCCGAGGTTGACCATGAGGCTGCGGAAGATCTGGCGCTGCTGGGTGAACGAACCGGGCGTCTGGCGGCTGCGGGCCACGATCTGGTTGATCTCGTCGGCCGTGAACACGACGGGCCGGCCGTCGACGTGGGCCTCGACCGCGGCCTGGTCGGCCGGCACGCCGACCCGGTCGTAAAGGGCGCGCCGCAGCAGCCCGGCCAGGCGCCCGTCACCCTTGAGCCGCACCACCCCGGCCCCCTCGGTGCGGCCGCGCCGGACCGGCGGGTGGAACTGGCCGATGTCGCGCTGGACGACGCTGATGTCGCCCAGGCTGGGCAGCACCGTGCGGGTGTAGCGAGTGAACGTCGGGCTCGGCCCGACGATCAGCACGTCGGCCGCCGACAGCGCGTCGCGGTGGTTGAACAGCAGCCAGGACACCCGGTGCAGGGCCACGGCGGTCTTACCCGTGCCCGGCCCGCCCTGGATCACGAGCAACTGGTCGAGGGGCGCGCGGATGAGGTCGTACTGGGCGGCCTGGATGGTGCGGACGATGTCCTGCATCTGGCCGGTGCGGTCGCGGTTGAGGTCGTCGAGCAGGGCGTCGCCGGGCGCCTCGAGCTCGGCCACAGCCGCCGCCAACTGCTGGAAGACCACATCACTGTACGACTCGATCGTGTTGCCGCTGCACTCGAACGTGCGCTTGAGCGCCAGGCCGCCGGTGTCGGCGTGGGTGGCCGTGTAGTAGCGGGCCGCGGCGGGCGCCTGCCAGTTGACGACCAGCACCTCGGAGTTGTCGTCGGTGATGGTGCTGTGACCGACGTACAGGACGTAGCCGTCCTCGTCGTCCATCCGCCCGACCGCGACGGCGTCGTCGGGCTGCCCCATCCGCTCGAGCCGCGCCTCGGCGTCCTTGCGCAGCCGCATGGCGGCCCCCGCGTTGGCCGCGGCCCCCGGAGCCTCGAGCAGCCCGCGACGCATGCGTTCCCGATGATCGGACACATGGTCGAAGTACTTCTGCTCGGCCGCCAGGACCTCCGCCGTCTCCACCAGGCACTCCCCTCACTCGCGCCACACCACGATGAGTGATGGTCGCTCGACCAACCATCGCCCGTTCGCCCGCCAACAACTGACCGTGTCGCCAGCGAAGCAGAGGGGTACGACAAAAATCAGCCGTCAGCCATAGAGCCGGGACAACCCGACGAGTTGAATGCCCGGATCGCCGTCGGCCCTGACCCTGAGGTCGTCGGTGAATCCGGCCCCGCTGAACAGCAGCAACCGGCATGCGCTGCCCCGCAGGGCCCGAATGTGTTCCAACCGCTCCAGGTGACCTACCCCGAGGATCTCGTTCCACTTGGCTTCGCCGATGGCCAAAGCCTCCTCCTTGCCGTCGTCGTCGCGTCCGAGGACCACGACATCCACCTCGTGCTGTGTGTGGGCGGCCGAGTCGTTCACGACACCTGCCGCGACCCGCGACGGGAAGCCGTCAAGGGTGTCCGCATCGGCTTCCCACCGCACCCAGTCCCGGCAGACGGACTCGAAATGCGGCCCGACAATCTTGCTGAGGAAGGTTCGCTGAAGGCGGGGCCAGACCTGACGCGCCCGTCCCGCACGCTCCAAGTCGCCCCAGGCCGGCCGCATGACGGCGTGATAGAACGCGATCAGCGGTTCCGCGATGCGATAAACCCCTTTGTTGTTCCGGAAGGCGTCGTCCTCCCGGACGGCCAGGCCGACGTCTTCGAGGACGCCGAGCGGATGGGTCAGGTCCGCCGGCTGGCGGCCTAGATAGTTGGCAATCTCGCCGCGACGGGTGCGGCCGTTCGCGATCGCGGCCAGCACGGAGTGATAAAGCGCGGGATCACGGATATCCGGTTCCTCGGCCAGCAGATAGCGAGCCTCCCGGAAAAGCGGCCGGGCGGGATTGAGCACGGCTCGCACCACCCAATCGTCGAAATCGTCCGGCCCGGCCGGGGTGTCGTCCTGGGTGAACTCGTGGCGGTAGGCCGGGGTGCCGCCGACGATCGCATTGACCAGCAATGCCGTCCGGGGATCGCCGATCCCCCAGAACCGGGCCGCCGCGCGGTAGTCGAGAGTCCGGACGACCAGCTCCAAGCCGGCTCGGCCCCGAAGCGGTGCGGTACCTGACAGCAAGCCGCCCATGAATGAGAGAGCCGAACCGCAGAGCAGCAACCGAACCTGGGTGTTCATCCGCTGACCGGCCGGATCGAGGGCGCGCTGGATGATCGACGGCAGAGCGGGGCTGGCCCGCGCCAGGAACGGAAACTCGTCGATCACGACCGGCAACGGACCGTTCGGGGCCACAGTCATCGTGCGGGTGATCGCTTCGTCCCAGTTCGCGAAGCGCAGCGGCGTCGACTCGCCGAGAAAACTCCCCAACGCATCGCCGTATTGTCGCAGCGCATCCGCTTCGGACGATTCCGTTGCGGTGAACATGAAGCCGCCACCGGCCCTGACCACCGCGTCGAGCAGGAACGTCTTTCCCTGACGGCGACGACCCGACACGACACCCAGCGTGGCCCCACGCTGCGGTAATCGCGCATAGCGGACCAGTTCGGCCCATTCGGCATCGCGATCGAAGATGTCTACCGGCTTCTCCACGCAGCTAGTGTAACCGTACTTACTATAACTACAGTTACACTAGCTCGCGGCCAAGGCGTCGCAGACGTCGTGGACGCCGGGGATGGTCCAGGCGGTGACGCGGGCGGCTTCGCGGGCGTCGGTGGAGTCGAGGGTGCCTTCCAGGATGACTACGCCGTTCTGGACGGTGATCTCGAGGCGGGTGCCGCGGACGCGGGGGTTGGATCTCAGGGCTTGGGCCACCTGTTCGGCCAGGTGCTCGTCGGCCGTCATGCGGGCGATCCAGGTGGCCACGTCGAACTCGCCGTCGTCGGGGCCGGGGATCGGGTACATGGCTTGCCCCTTCCGGGCCGGCGGCTGGTCCGATCACCGTGCCGTCCGGCTGTGGCGGGCGATCCGCGGGGGCGTGACAGTTCTATGACAAACCGGTGGTGCCCCAACTTGTGCCCGACACGTGGGGGAAGCGGCCGGGGCGGTCGCGCGCGGTCCAGGCGGTCAGCAGGGACCAGCCGGCCATGGCCCGTACGTAATGGTCGCCGCATTCGATTTCGTTGAAGGGGTTGCGGCGGGTGCCGTCGTAGCGGGCGCGCACGCCGCGGACGATGGCCAGACCCTCGTCGTCGAGGCCTTCGTAGAAGCAGTGGGCGGCGACCTGGTATTCGACGCCGGTCCAGACCTCGTCGCAATAGCGCAGCGGCACCGCGGGGCGTCCGCCGTGGGGCCAGCTGCAGACGACCAGACCCGTTTCGTCGCCGTCGGCGAACGACCGGTAGCCGTGCGGTTCGAAACCCGTTCGCAGGTTGTATCGGACGATCGAGAGCAGAGCTTGACGTACGCGCGAAGCCGGCAGCAGATGGCCGAGTCCGAGTTCGTGGGCCCACCATTGACCGAGCAGCTGATCCGACAGGCACCCGGGGCCGAAGTCGTACGCCTCACCGGTGTTCGGCTGCGCATAGAACTCGCCGTTCCACAGCAATTCGTCGTACGCCGGGGCAGCCTTTTCGAAGACAGCCGAGAACGGGTCCGGCTCGGCGAGCAGCGTGGCCATGGCCGACATCGCGCGCAAGGCGGCCAGCCAGAGCGCGCCGACGAACATGTTCGGGCCGTGCAGCGCGATGTCATAGGTGACCGGTTGCTCGCCCCGCAGCACCCCGTCGCCCGCGCGGTCCCACTCGCCCGAGATGTACGCCATGAGCGACGACAATGACGGCCATTGCTCGCACAGCCAGTCGTTCCCAGCGCCGTCGAGCACCGAGCGATAGGTCTTGAGAACCGCGCCGAGCATCCCGTCGAGCGCCGGTCGGGCCGGCCCGCCGATCGCTACTCCGGTGAGTTGCGGCAGATAGAGCGGCAGCACCACCCGGTGCGGGATCGACCCGTCGGCGGACTGCACGAGGAATTCCGTCTCGCGCATGTCGCGGCCGATCGCCGGAAACAGCCGGGAGAGCGCCTGCTCGTAGTTGAGGACGTGATTGCAATTGAGCGGGCACGAGCCGCCCGCGTCACCGTTCCAGTTGCGGGTGGAGGCGCCGAGCGCGCCCTCGAACGCGAACGTGCGGCCGTCGGCCGTGCGGAAGATGCTCGGGGATCGTACGAGGGAAGGCTGGGTGGCAATGGTGTCGAGCAGCGGCTGCGGCAGATCGCTGGTCGCCACCGCATCGGCCCATGCCCGCGAGTTCGCGTCGAGTTCCTCGCGATCGGCCAGATAGGCGTCGAGAACGTCGAGCGCCCCGCCGAATCGGGTCGCGTAGTGATTGCCGACCCAGAAACGCGTCGGACCGTAAGTCGGCTGCGGCCCGAAGCGGTCGAAATCGGCGTACCGGTTGGGGAACCACCACGCGTGCACGATGTCGATGGTCGTGGACTCCCCGGGCGGCAGCGCGAACGCGGCCGCCACCCCGGCGTCCCACGTGTGCCCGGCCGGGCTCGGACCGACCGGCGCCCGCATCGGCGACGCACCGTCGCGCAGGGCCGCCCGCAGCGCGGCCGGCGAGAAGTCGCCGAGCTGGGTCGGGGTGGCCAGCCGCAGCGTCTCGACCCAGCGCAGCAACGTGTCGGCGTCGTGGGCCCGCGGCAGCACGGCGGCCGGCGCGTCCGTCCAGAGCAGCATCTCGCCCGCCGACGGGTCGTCCTCGGCCAAGCCGGGGTGGTCCATGAGCACTCCGCTCTGGCCGGGCCGCCTCAGCACCCGGTTGACGTTGCCGCCGTAGCCGGCCCCGCGGGTGCCGTCGATCGGGGTGACGCCGTCCCACCCGGTCGCGTTCTGCAACGCCGCGAGCAGGAAGCCGTGCCGGAACTCGGTGCTGTCGTTGCGGATCGTGAAGCGGTAGGTGACCAGCGGCAGCGAGCTGGCGTCGACGTCGAGCGGCACGAACGGGGTGTGCGCCTCGAGCGTGACCGCCACCGGCAGCGCGCTGTCGTGGTAGTCGACGGTGGCGAACGGGTAGGCGGCCTCGAACATGGTGTCCTCGACGAGCGGCCAGCGGCGATCCGGCGCCGCGTAGACGCCGTCGGAGACGTTGGGCGCCGGGGTGTACGCGGGCGGCTCGGACTGCAGCAGGCGGACGACGTCGGCCGGCGGTTCGAGCGACGAGACGCGCAGCGCGAAGAAGCTGTCCGGCAGCAGCGCGTCGTGGTTGGGCACCCCGAGCAGCTGCCACTGCCGCAACGCACCGTCCCCGCACAGCGCCACGTGCCCGGTGCCGAGCCCGCCGAGCGGGAACGCCACCGCGCGCCGCGCGTCTCCGGTGAACCGCATCCAGAACCTCCGAGAGTGAAATCGATTTCAGCGAAGGTAGATCGAAGCTCACGGACTGTCAACTAGGGTGAGCCCATGGCCACGATCTACGAGGTTGCGGCGCTCGCCGGCGTCTCACCCGCGACCGTCTCGCGCGTCTTCAACGGCAACACCGTGTCGCCGGAGAAGCAGCGGGCCGTCCGCGAGGCCGCCGCCAAGCTGGCCTTCACGCCCAACAAGACCGCCCGCCGCCTGCGCAAGCAGAGCTCCGAGGTGATCGCCCTGCTCATCCCCGACATCGAGAACCCGTTCTTCACCGCGCTGGCCCGGGGCGTGGAGGACCGGGCCCAGCAAGCCGGCTTCTCGGTCGTGCTCTGCAACACCGACGACGACCCCGGCAAGGAGCTGCGCTACCTGCAGATCGCCGCGTCCGAGCAGATGGCGGGCGTGATCCTGGCCCCCGCCTCGGACGAGGCCGACCTGGGCGCCATCGCCTCGCTGGGCAGCCCGGTGGTGGCCGTCGACCGCACCACGCCGTACCCGGTGGACGCGGTCAAGGTGGACAACCGGGCGGCCGGCATCGCGGCCACCACGGCCCTGTTCGACGCCGGCCACCGGCGGATCGCCTGCATCGCCGGGCCGGTCGGCATCGAGTCGACCGAGGACAGGTTCCTGGGCTGGCGGCAGGTGATGACCACGCGGCGGGCGGCCATGCCCGAGGGCTACCTGCGGCACGCCAACTTCCGCGCCGACGGTGGCTACGCGGCCATGAAAGACCTGCTGGCCCTGCCCGAGCCGCCCGAGGCGGTGCTGACCACCAACAACCTGATGGGCGTGGGCGCGCTGCAGGCGGTGGTCGAGGCCGGCGTCGACCCGTCCAAGTTCGGTCTGGCCGTGGTCGGCGAACTGCCCTTCATGTTCCTCACGCCACCGGCAGTTGTTCAGGTCAGACTGCCTGCGCGCCACCTCGGCACGACGGCCGCGACCATGCTGCTGGAGCGCATCGGCGGCGACGCCCAGCCGCCCCGCACGGTCGTGTTGCGGGCCGAGCTGGCCTAGCACTGCAATCGATCCCGGGTCGAAGTTCCCTGATCACGGCGCTGGAATCCCGCCCAAGAAGGGACCTTGACGAAATCGATTTCTTGGACTTCACTGTGGCGCACCGCACCGCCTCTATTCCGCTCCCAATTCGAGAGGGACGCAGGCTCATGAACACCTCGTTACGAAAACTCGCGACGGTAGGCGCGGTCGCCGCGCTCGCGGTCTCCTCCATCACGGCGTGCTCGAACGACGACAGCGCGGCCGAGGGCGGCGACAAGTCGCTCGAGATCGTCTACTGGAACTACGGCCCGGCCGCCGAGACCGGCAACAAGGCCACTGCCGACGCCTTCATGGCGGCCAACGCCGGCACCACGGTGAAGCTGACGCCGGTCACCGGCGAGAACTGGGGCACCTACTACGCCAACGTGGCCACGCTGATCGCCTCGGGGCAGCGGCC
Source organism: Paractinoplanes aksuensis (assembly GCF_024137025.1). Taxonomy (GTDB): domain Bacteria; phylum Actinomycetota; class Actinomycetes; order Mycobacteriales; family Micromonosporaceae; genus Actinoplanes; species Actinoplanes aksuensis. Next base: position 268,323 of record NZ_JAMYJR010000013.1, on the reverse strand, counting down.
CGACCTCATGGTCATCTCCGGTGAGGGCGCCCAGTTCGTGCACGCGAACAACCTCGTGAGACCGATCAACGAGTACCTCGAGAAGGACGCCGACGCCAAGGCCATCACCGGCGATATCGCCCAGGGCCTGATCGACGGGTTCACGGTCAAGAAAGACGTCGTCACGCTGACGTACGGCTGGAACAACATGGTCGTCTACTACAACACCGACGTGTTCAAGAAGGCCGGGGTCGAGCCGCCCGAGGCCGACTGGACGTGGGCGGACTTCCAGGCCACGGCCAAGAAGCTGACCGCCGACACCAACAAGGACGGCAAGACCGACACGTACGGCTTCACCTGGGCCAGCAACGAGATCTTCCCCGGCATCATGCCCTGGGTGGCCAACGCCGGCGGCAACCTGACCAGCGACGACGTGTGCGCCGCGACGGCCGACACGGCCCAGGTCACCAAGGCCGTGTCGTTCCTGCGCCAGCTCATCACCGACGGCGTCTCCCCCGCCCCGATGCCGATGAGCGACGTGTTCACCCGCTTCCAGAACGGCCAGGTGGCCATGTTCGGCGCCGGTCGCTGGCCGATCGGCACGTTCCTGCCGGCCGGATTCAAGTCGTTCGACATCCAGCTCTACCCGAAGGGCGACACGTACAAGACCGTCTTCGGCGGGGCCGGTTACCCGATCCTCAAGTCGTCCAAGAATCCCGACCTGGCCTGGGAGTACCAGAAGTTCACGGTCAGCGAACAGATCGAGAAGCAGTACGTGGGCACGCCCGAGAAGCCCGGCGACTCCATCCCCTCGCGGCGCTCGCTGGCCCAGACCATCTCGAAGGTCGGCGTCCTGCCCGCCAACTCCGACCTCTACTACGACAGCATCGACAAGTTCCCGACTCTCGTGCCGTACCCGGCCCCGGCCAAGTACAGCGCGTTCGAGTCCACCGTCCTGCGTCACCTTCAGCTGATCTTCGCCGGCGAGACGAGTGTCGCCGACGGTCTCAAGGCCATGCAGGGTGAACTGAGCAGCATCGTCACCTGCTGAAATGACTGCCCTCATGACCGAACGTCAGGCTCCCCCGGCTCCGGGCCGGGGGGCCTCTCCCCGAAAGTCGCGGAAGGACGGGTTCGCGGCCCTCGCGTTCCTGTCCCCCTCGATCGTCACCTTCCTGGTCTTCGTGCTGGCCCCGACGGCCGGCGTGCTCTACCTGAGCTTCTACGACTGGAACCTGCTCAGCGACGGCACGTTCGTCGGCCTCGACAACTTCGAGCGATTGTTCACCGACGAGCGTCTGCTGCGTGTGTACGGGTCGACCGTGTACATGGCCCTGGCCATCCTCGCGGTCAACGTCGTACTCGGGCTGTTGCTCGCGGTTCTGCTCGAGACCCGCATGCCGAGGTGGCTGCGCGGCGTGTTCCGCTTGTCGTTCCTGTTCCCGTTCGTGGTCTCGGCGGCCGCCGTCGCCCTGATCTGGCGGTTCCTGCTCAACAAGGACCTCGGGCTGGTCAACTACCTGCTCGGCACGCTCGGCGTCGACCGCATCGACTGGCTCGGCTCGTCGGCGTGGGCGCCGATCTCGATCATCATCGTGAACTCGTGGAAGACCATCGGCTTCTCGATCCTGGTCTACATCGCCGGCCTGCAAGCGATTCCGCACCAGCTCAAAGAGGCGGCGATCGTCGACGGCGCGAACGCCTGGACCCGGTTCTGGCGGATCACGTTCCCGCTGCTGTCGCCGACCATCTTCTTCCTGGTCGTCATCAACACCATCAACTCGTTCCAGATCTTCGCCGAGCCCCGGGTGCTGACCTCGGGCGGCCCGGGCGACGCCAGCCGCACGATCGTGCAGTACCTGTACGACCGCGCGTTCGGCGACTTCGACCTGGGTTACGCGAGCGCCATCGGCATCACGTTCATGCTCGTGCTGATCGTGCTGACCGCCATCCAGTTCCGCTTCTCACGCAGATGGACGTTCTACGAGTGAGCCGCATCCTCAGCCGAGTGGCCACGTTCGCGATCCTCGCGCTCGCCGCCCTCGCCATCACCGCGCCGTTCCTGTGGATCTTCCGAGGTGCCTTCTCCGGCTCCGACGCGGAGCTGTACAAGCTGCCGCCCACGTTCGATCCGGCCAACCTGACCGGCGACAACTTCGGCCAGGTGACCGACCAGGTCCCGTACTTCCGGTTCTTCGCCAACTCGATCATCGTCTCGACCACGGTCACGGTGGCCCAGATCGTCACGTGCGCGACGGCCGCGTACGCCTTCGCCCGCCTGCGTTTCCGAGGCAAGGGCGTGCTGTTCGCGGTCGTGATCGGCTCGCTGATGATCCCGATCCAGGTGACGATCGTGCCGCTGTTCCTGGTCATGTCCAAGCTCGGACTGACCAACACGCTGTGGTCGCTGATCCTGCCCGGCATCTTCAGCGGTTTCGGCATCTTCCTGCTGCGCCAGCACTTCATGGCCTTGCCGTACGAGTTGGAAGAGGCGGCCAAACTCGACGGCGCCGGCCACTTCCGGACGTTCGCCCGGGTCATCCTGCCGCTGTCCGGCCCGTCGATCGCCACCCTGGGCATCCTGTGCTTCACGTACTGGTGGAACGACCTGCTGCTGCCCCTCGTCATGATCAGCGACACCGAGCGGCAGACCCTGCCCGTGGGCCTGGTGCTGCTGGCCGGCCGCTTCTCGACCGGCTCCCTGGGCACGATCGCGGCCGGCATCGCGATGGCGATCGTCCCCGTGCTCATCGTCTTCCTGGCCGCGCAGCGCTACATCGTGCAGTCGATCGCGTCCAGCGGTCTGAAACTCTGAGGGGTCCGCCATGGATGTGTTGGTCAAAGAGACCTGGTCCGGCGCCACGGCGTTCTGGCACGAGCTTCCCCGTACGTTGGCGGCCGGCGCGCTGACCCTGCTGTCGGCCGCCCCGCTCGCAGCCGCCCTTCTCGGCGGGGCCCCGGGCTGGCTGGCCGCAGCCACGGTCCTGCCGCTGATGCTCGCGCTGACCAGCGTGGCCTCGTTCGCCGCGGGGGTCGCCAACGGAGAACGGGGTGCTCTGCGCCGCCCGGATCCGGTACTGGCGTTGTTGTTGTCGGCCGCCGGTCTGGCCCTGCTCGCCCCGTGGGGCGTGCTGCCGGCTGCGGCTGTCGTGATCGTCGGGCCTTATGCGCTCGCCTACGGTGCGGTTCGGGGCAAGCGTGGCCTGGCTGCGGTACGCGGCGGGTCGATACTCGCCGCGTACCGCCCCTCGTGGGCGGTGACGCTGACTGCGTTGACTGTGCTGGCCGGGTTCGCCGCGGTGGCCTCGGCCGGCGTACTGGCGCTGATCGTCGCCCCGCTGCTGCTGACGATCGCCGCCCGGCAGACCGCGAACTTGCTGGCCGAGATCGACGCCCGCCAGAACGCCCGCACGGCCGCCAGGACCAAGTCAGACCCCGCCCTCCCTTGGGGGCCCCCGGCCACGGCCCATTCTGCCGATTGTGAGCGATCTTCGGACGACAGCCTGTGGACAAGCGCCGACTGTGGACAACCCGGCGACGTCCAGCAGGCCGGTGTACGGAAACCCGAATACGACCGCGCGTGGTGACGATCTACGAGGTGGCGGCCCGAGCAGGCGTCTCTACCTCAACAGTCAGCCGCGTCCTCAACGGCGCCAGAGTATCCGCCGAGTCCGAGCGGCTCGTGCGGGCCGCGGCCGAAGCTCTGGCCTTCACCCCCAACCGGACCGCCAGCCGGTTGCGGGGACGGCGTTCGGCCGTGATCGGACTGATCATCCCGGACATCGAGAACCCGTTCTTCACCGCGCTCGCCCGCGGCGTCGAGAACCGGGCCAGCGCCGCCGGTTACTCGGTCGTCCTGTGCAACACCGACGAGGACCCGGAACGCGAGGCCACCTATCTCGACATCGCCGTCGCCGAGCACATGGCCGGCGTCATCCTCGCTCCGGCCGACGACGCCAGCGATGTCGGCCGACTCGTCTCGCATCAGCGGCCGGTGGTCGCCGTCGATCGCAGCCTGGCTCGGGCCGACGTCGACGCGGTCACCGTCGACAACCGCGCCGGTGGCCGGTCGGCCGCGGAATCGTTGTTCGCGGCCGGTTACACGCGGGTCGCCTGCATCACCGGGCCCGTCTCGGTCGAGACCGCGCAACTCCGCATGGCCGGTTGGCGTCAGGCCGCGACCCGGCACACCGGGTCGGCCTACCTGGACGACCTGTTGCGCTACGCCGACTACCGGGTCGAGGGCGGCCGGCAGGCCATGGCCGAGCTCCTGGCACTGCCCGATCCGCCCGACGCCGCCGTCGTGGCCAACAACCTGATGGCCGCGGGCGCCCTCGACGCCCTGCACGACGCCGGGCTGGACCCCCCGGGCTTCGGGCTGGCCGTCTTCGGCGATCTGCCGTTCGCGTCGTTCGGCCGGCGCGGCATCCGGGTCGTCGACGTCCCGGCCCGGGAGCTGGGTGAGGCCGCAGCCACCCTGCTGCTGGAACGCATCGGCGGCGACACCAGCCCGGCCAAGACCGTGGTCCTGCGAGCGGTGGAGCAGAGATGAGCCTCTTCCTCGGTGTCGACATCGGCACCTCGAGCAGCAAAGGCGTCCTCGTCGACAGCGACGGCGTCGTCGTCCGGCAAGCCGTGCGCGAGCACGAGGTCGAACGGCCGCGACCGGGGTACGTCGAGATGGACGCCGCCGTCTGGCGGAACGAGTTCCTCTCCCTCGCCGAGGAACTCACCACCGGAGTCACGGTCAAGGCAGTCGGGGTCAGCGGCATGGGCCCGTGCGTCCTGATCACGGACAGCAAAGGCACGCCCCGGAGAAAAGCCATTCTGTACGGGGTGGACACCCGCGCCACGGCCGAGATCGAAGCGCTGACCGAGGAGCTCGGCGACGAGATCCTCGAACGTTGTGGCTCGGTGCTCTCGACCCAGGCCGTCGGCCCCAAACTGCTTTGGCTCGCGCGACACGAGCAAGTGGGCGAGAAGCTCTTCATGCCCGCGTCGTGGCTGGTCCATCAGCTCACCGGCGAGTACACCCTCGACTACCACTCGGCCAGTCAGTGCACGCCGCTGTTCGACACGCACGCCCTCGACTGGTATCGCCCGTGGGCCGAGCGGATCGCGCCCGGCCTGGACCTGCCCCCGCTCGCCTGGCCCGGCGACGTCGCCGGTGTCACGCGGGAGACGATCGGTGGCATTCCCGCCGGCACCCCGGTCATCACCGGCACGATCGACGCCTGGACCGAGGCGGTCAGTGTCGGCGCGCAGAACCCGGGCGACCTGATGCTGATGTACGGCACCACGATGTTCCTCATCGCGACCGTCGACCGCCCGCTGACCAACCCGGCCCTGTGGGGCACGGTCGGCGCCTTCCCGGGCACCCGCAACCTGGCCGGCGGCATGGCCACCTCGGGCGCGATCACGGCCTGGCTGCGCGATCTGAGCCAGGCTCCGTACGACCAACTGCTTCAGGAGGCCGAGGAATCCGGTCCGGGCGCCCGAGGGCTGCTTATGCTGCCGTATTTCGCCGGCGAGCGGACGCCGGTCATGGACCCCGACGCCCGCGGCGTGATCGCCGGGTTGACGCTCGACCACACCCGCGGCGACCTGTACCGCGCGGCCTTGGAGGCAACGGCGTTCGGCGTACGGCACAACGTCGAGGCCCTGAAGGAGGCCGGCATCCGCCGCGTGGTCGCGGTCGGCGGTGGCACCCGGGGCGGACTGTGGACGCGCATCGTCTCCGACGTCACCGGTCTGGCCCAGGTCGTGCCCCGCGTGACGACCGGCGCGGCCTACGGCGCCGCGTTCCTGGCCGCCGGCGACAAAGACATCAACGCCTGGAACCCGCCCGCCGAGATCGTCGAGCCGGATCCCCGCCACGCCAACGATTACGACGAGTTGTACGCGCTCTACCGAGACCTCTACCCCGCCACCCGCAGCATCGCCCACACGCTCGCCACCCGCCAACGGAGGACCCCATGAGCACTTACACCCTCCCCGCCGCACCGTCGCGGCCCGCCGCCGAGCCCCGCACCGCCTACCTGATCGCCAGCGGCGACCTGCGCCCCGCGGCCAACCGGGCCGGGTGGCCTATCCAGCAGCAGATGGAGGCCGCCGTCACGGCCGCCTTGGCCGAGCTCGGCTGGGCCGTGCGCCGGGCCCACCCGTACGAGGAAAAGAAGGGCCACGGGTTCATCGACAGCCAGCGGATGGGCCTCGAGGTGTTCAAGTCGATCCCGCCCGGGGCGCCGCTGATCGTGGCCGAGGCGGTGTGGCAGTACAGCCATCATGTGCTGGCCGGATTGCGTACGCATCAAGGCCCGATCCTCACGGTGGCCAACTTCGCCGGCGACTGGCCGGGCCTGGTCGGTCTGCTCGGCGTGAACGCGGGACTGGCCAAGATGGGCGTCGCGTACTCGACGATCTGGTCGGTCGACTTCACCGACGACTGGTTCCGGGCCGGCCTGCGCAGCTGGGTCGAGTCCGGCGCGATCGAGCACGACCTTTCCCACGTACGCAATCTGCCTGCTCTCGAGGAAACGGCCGAGACCACACTCGGCCGGGCGCTGGCCGCGGAACTGCTCGCCGACAAGGCCATCATCGGCGTCTTCGACGAGGGTTGCATGGGCATGTACAACGCGATCATCGACGACGAGCTGCTGAACCCGCTCGGCATCTACAAGGAGCGCCTGTCGCAGAGCGCGCTCTGGGCCGAGATGCAGCGGGTGCCCGACGCCGAGGCCGACGCGGTCGGGGCGTGGCTGACGGCCAGAGGCATGAAGTTCGACCTGGGTACGGACGAGGCGACCGAACTGACCGAGGCGCAGCTGCGCTGGCAGTACAAGATGTACGTGGCCGCGCTGCGGATCAGCGACGACTACGGCCTGGACGCCGTGGGCATCCAATACCAGCAGGGCCTCAAGGACCTCTCCCCCGCCTCCGACCTGGCCGAGGGTCTGCTCAACAACGCCGACCGCCCGCCGGTCACCTCGCGCGACGGCACTCGCGTGCTCTGGGACGGCGTGCCGCTGCCCCACTTCAACGAGGCCGACGAGGGCGTGGCGGTGGACGCGCTGGTCACCAACCGGCTGTGGACCGCGATGGGCCTGGACCCGGCGACCACGCTGCACGACGTGCGCTGGGGCGAGGAGTACGACGGCGAGTTCGTCTGGGTGTGGGAGATCTCCGGATCCGTGCCGCCGTCGCACTTCGCGACCGGCTACGCCGAGGCGGTGGGCCGGCGGCAGGACCCGGTCTACTTCCCGCTGGGCGGCTCGACCATCAAAGGCATCAGCAAGCCGGGCGAGGTCGTCTGGAGCCGGATCTTCGTGCAGGACGACACTGTGCAGGCCGATCTGGGCCGGGCCACCGCCGTCGCCCTGCCGGCCGAGGAGTCCGAGCGCCGCTCGCAGGCCACCACCCCGGCCTGGCCCATCATGCACGCGGTGCTGCACGGCGTTTCCCGCGACCAGTTCATGGCCCGCCACAAGGCGAACCACCTCAACGTCGCGTACGCCCCCGACGCCGCCACGGCCGACAAGGCGCTGGCGGCGAAGGCCGCCTTCCTGTCGGCGCTGGGCGTCCAGGTGCACCTCATCGGCGACGCAACCTGCTGACGAACTGCTCACGTATTGCTCGGCGGGATGGTTGAGCATCGAAATCTGTGGATCCTAGCGTTCAGTTCGGGCGGCCGGCGTGACCCGCCGGCCCGCCCGGGGCAGGGGCTCACCCTGCTTCTCCTCACCACGGCCCGATCCCGGGCCGCCTCGAAGGAGATGGAATGGCAACAGGTCCACATCACCGACGGCTGATCGGTGCGGGCATGGCGATACTGCTTGCCGTGGCCGGGTCGGTCGCGACTGGCGCCGGCGCCCAGGCCGCGGCCCCCAAAGACAAAATCAGGCCCGAGCTCGCGGCCCAGATGGCCGAGCGCGGGGGCGGCGACTTCTGGATCAGGTTCGGCGCCCGCGCCGACCTGGGCGCCGCCAGCAAGATCAAGGACTGGGACGAGCGGGGTACGGCCGTGGCCGCGGCCCTGAAGAAGTCGGCCGCGAGCAGCCAGTCCGGGGTCCGGGCCGAGCTCGACAAGGGCGGCGCGGTCTATCAGACGTTCTGGGCCACCAACGCCATCAAGGTGAGCAAGGGCTCGCCCCAGCTGGTGCAGAGCCTGGCCGCGCGGCCCGAGGTCGAGGGCCTCTACGCGCCGGTCAAGGTCGAGAAGCCCAAGGTCGTCGAGGGCGTCCAGCAGAAGGCGGCGGCCGCCGTCGAGTGGGGCATCGCCAACATCAACGCCGACGACGTCTGGTCGCAGTACGGCAGCACCGGCGAGGGCATCACCGTCGCCAGCATCGACAGCGGCGTCCAGTTCGACCACCCGGCGCTCGTCGGCTCCTACCGGGGCAACAACGGCGACGGCACCTTCACCCACGACTACAACTGGTTCGACGCGGCCGGCGCCTGCTCCGGCGCTCCGTGCGACGCCGACGGTCACGGCACCCACACGATGGGCACGATGGCCGGCGCGGACGGGGCCAATCAGGTCGGCGTGGCGCCGGGCGTACGGTGGATCACCGCCAACGGCTGCTGCCCGTCCGACACCGCGCTGGTGGAGTCGGGTCAGTGGATGCTGGAGCCGACCGACTCGGCCGGGGCCAACCCGGACGCGAGCAAGCGGCCCAACGTCATCAACAACTCCTGGGGCACGATCAACCCGTCGAACGAGCCCTTCATGGAGGACATCACGACGGCCTGGACGGCCTCCGGCATCTTCGGGGTGTTCGCCAACGGCAACAGCGGGCCCAGCTGTCAAAGCAGCGGCTCGCCGGGCAGCCTGGTCAGCAACTACTCGGTCGGCGCGTACGGCGTGGACAACACCATCGCCGGCTTCTCGGGCCGCGGCGCGGGGCAGAACGGCGAGCTCAAGCCCAACGTCTCGGCGCCCGGCGTCAACGTCCGCTCGACCTGGCCCGGCAACGGCTACAACAGCATCAGCGGCACGTCGATGGCCACGCCGCACCTGGCGGGCGCGGTCGCGCTGCTGTGGTCGGCCGCGCCGGCCCTGGTCGGTGACGTCGCCGCCACCCGCGCGCTGCTCGACGGCACCGCGATCGACAGCGACAACAGCCAGTGCGGAGGCAGCGCCGACGACAACAACGTGTTCGGCGAGGGCCGGCTCGACGCGCTCGAGCTGATCTCCCAGGCGCCCACCGGCGACTCGGGCACGCTGGCCGGCAAGGTGACCGACGCGGCCACGGGCGCGGCGGTCGCCAACGCGACGCTGACCCTGACCGGGGCGGCCGACCGGGAGCTCTCGGCGGGCAGTGACGGTACGTACTCGACGCGGCTGCCGGCCGGTGACTACCAGGTCACCGTGGCCGCGTACGGCTACTCGGCCAAGACCGTGGCCGCGAGCGTCACCGCCGACCGGACCACCACCCTGAACGTGGCGCTGGCCGCGGTGCCGACCGTATCGGTGGGCGGCGCGGTGACCGACGGCTCCGGCCACGGCTGGCCGCTGTACGCCAAGGTGACGGTGGCCGGACCGGGCGGCGTCTCCGACTACACGACCCCGTCCAACGGGCGCTACAGCTTCAAGGTGCCGGCCGGTTCGACGTACAAAATCACCTACACCTCGCAGTACCCGGGCTACCAACCGGTGACCAAGGACGTGGTTGTCGGGTCGAAGAACGTCACCCAGAACGTGGCCGTGCCCGCCTCGCAGGACGACTGCACGCTGGCCCCCGGCTACGAGAACTCGACCAAGGGCGACTTCCAGTCGTTCGACGGCACCACCGCCCCGAGCGGCTGGACCGTGGTCGACGACGCCGGTGAGGGTCAGACCTGGAAGTTCACCGACGTCAAGCAGCGTGGCAACAACACCGGTGGTGACGGCGGCTTCGCCATCATCGACAGCGACGGCTACGGCTCCGGTCACACCCAGGACACCTCGCTGGTCAGCCCCGTCGTCGACCTGACCGGGGTGGCGGCGCCGGTGATCCGGTTCGACCAGGAGTACCGCCAGTACGGCGAGGAGACGGGCGACGTCGACCTCAGCCTCGACGGCGGCGCCACCTGGACCAACGTGCTCAAGCAGACGGCCAGCGTGCCCGGCCCGAAGCGCACTTCGATCGCGATCCCGCAGGCCGCGGGCCAGTCGAAGGTCCAGGTGCGGTTCCACTACTACGACGGCTCGTACGCCTGGTGGTGGAAGGTCGACAACGTGCTGGTGGGCCAGCTCGAGTGCGTCCCGGCCGACGGCGGCCTGGTCGTGGGTCACGTCAAGGACGGCAACACCGGCGGTTACGTCAACGGCGCCACCGTCACCGACAAGAACGACGCCGCCGTGAAGGTCACGACGGTCGCCACCCCGGACGACACCGCCCTGCCGGACGGGTTCTTCTGGCTGCTGGCCAAGCCCGGCTCGCGCACCTACGAGGCCACGGCCGACAACTACTCCACGGACACCGACACGGTCGATGTCGAGGCTGACTGGACCACCACCGCCGCCTTCGAGCTCGGCGCCGGGCAGCTCGCGGTCACCCCGGCCACGGTCGGCGCGGACGTGCGGATGCCGGACGGCAGCGCGGCCAAGAAGTTCACGGTCACCAACACCGGCACCCGGCCGGTCGAGGTGAAGCTGTCCGAGCGCAACGGCAGCTTCGACATGTTGAAGGCCGACGGCTCCCGCACCTCGTTGGGCGAGATCCTCGGCGCGCCGGGGGCTCCGGCCCAGCGGATCAGCACCTCGGTCTCGTACGCCTCGAAGACGTCCTTCAAGGCGGCCGCCGTCGCCCCCCAGGGCCCGCTGGCCGACCCGTGGACCACCATCGGCGAGTACCCGCAGGTCGTGATGGACAACCGGGTCGTCACCCTGGACGGCAAGGTCTACTCGCTGGGTGGCACCAACGGCACCGCGGCCTACAAGGCGAACCACGTCTACGACCCGGTCGCCCAGGCCTGGACGCCGATCGCCGACCTGCCCGAGGCCCGCAGCGCGCTCACCGTGGGCGTGCTCGAGGGCCAGATCGTCGCCACCGGCGGCTGGGGCCCGGCCGGACCGGCCGCCACCACCTGGGCGTACGACCCGGAGGCGGACGCCTGGACCCGCAAGGCCGACAACCCGGCGCCGCGCTCGGCGGCGGGTCAGGCCGTGGTCGACGGCAAGCTGTACGCGGTGGCCGGCTGCACGACGGCCGACTGCACGCCGATGTCGAACGACGTCGTGCGCTACGACCTGGGCAGCGACAGCTGGGAGACCGTGGCCGACTACCCGAAGTCAGTCGGCTTCGCCTCGTGCGGCGGCATCGACGGTGTCCTCTACTGCACCGGCGGCAACGACGGCGCCGCCTCGCAGAAGGCAAGCTACTCGTTCGACCCCGGCACCGGCTCGTGGACCGCGATCGCCGACGCCCCGGCCGACCAGTGGGCCAGCTCGTACGCCGCGGCCAACGGCCGGCTGCTCGTCGTGGGTGGCGTGCAGGGCGGCGCGGTGACCAACGCCGGTTTCGCGTACGACCCGGCCGCCGGCGCCTGGGCCGCGCTGCCCAACGCCAACACGGCCCGCTACCGCGGGGCGGCGGCGTGCGGCTTCTACAAGGTCGGCGGCTCGTCGGGCGGCTTCAACCCGACCACCAGCGGCGAGGTTCTGCCCGGTCTCGAGGAGTGCGGCGCGGCCGGTGACGTCAGCTGGATGACGCTCGACAAGTCGGAGGCCACGCTGGCCCCCGGCAAGAAGCTGACGGTCACGGTCGGGATCACCGCCGCCGTCGACCAGCCGGGCACGTACACCGGTTCGGTCGGTATCAAGGAGAACACCCCGTACACCGTGGCTCCGGTCGGCGTCACGCTCAACGCGCTGCCCCCGAAGACGTGGGCCAAGCTGATGGGCACGGTCTCCAGCGCTCCCTGCAACGGCACGGGGGCTCCGCTGGCCGGCGCCACCGTGCAGGTCGACTCGTGGGCGACGTCGCTCACGTTCGCCACGGACGCCCAGGGTCAGTACGCGCACTGGCTCGACAAGCGCAACAACCCGCTCACGATGATCGCCGCCAAGGACGGCTACAAGCCGCAGACCCGGACGACGAAGGTGGCCCCGGCCGAGCCGAAGGTCGAGAACTTCGCCCTCGCCCCGACCCGCTGCTGATTTCCTGAAGAAAGAACCGGCCCGTCCGCGGACATCGCGGGCGGGCCGGTTTCTCAAGCGGTGAAACGGATGCCGACCCCGCGGATCGCGTGAATGGTCGCCGCCGCCCCGAGCCGGGCCAGCTTGGCCCGCACCCGCCGCACCATCGAGTGAATGTCCGAGCCCCGGCCCACGTGATCGTTGCCCCACACCGCCAGATGCAATTTCTCGTACGTCCAGACCCGTCCCGGCGCGGTCACGAGGCACCGCAGGAAATCGTGTTCGAGCGGTGTCAGCGCGACCTCCTGATCGAGCCAGCACAACACCCGCCGGTCGGAGTCGACGCGCAGGCCCTCCGGGACCTCCCCGCCCAGCGGCGCCACCACATCGAGGAACTGCCGTGCCTGGTCCGGTGTGGACACGATCAGAATGGTTTCGCTGTCGCCCAGCATCTGGGCCAGTCTCCGGCGCCCGTCCGCGGAGGAAGCAATGCCGATGACCACACTATCCGTCATGCCCCGCCTTTCAGCGTCCCACCAACGCATTGAAGTAAGGCTATGACTGCCGCCCGGTCACCCCCGTGGCGACCTTGCGCCATGTCACGTTTCCGCCACGGCACTCGGTCGGCACTCGTCCCGCTTAGCGTGCCCCGCATGAGAATCGTTGTAGTCGGCGGCCTGGGGATGGTCGGCCGCACGCTGGTGTCCGTGCTGCAGGACCAGGGTCACGACGTGGTGGTGGCCGACCTGGCCACCGGCGTCAACACGATCACCGGCGAGGGGGTCGAGGAGGCGATGGCCGGGGCCCAGGCGGTGGTCGACGTGACCAACCTCCCCGACATCGACTCGTTCCGCACCTCGGCGGCCACCCTGCTGGCGGCGGAGAGCAAAGCGGGCGTACGCCACCACGTGCTGCTCTCCATCGTCGGGGTCGACGGCGACCACGACCTCGACTACTACCGCGGGAAGCTGGCCCAGGAGGACGCCGTACGAAACGGGGATGTGCCCTTCACGATCGTGCGCAGCACCCAGTTCTTCCCGTTCCTGCAGGCGCTCGTGCAGGGCGACCCGGTGCGCCTGCCCACCACGAAGGTCCAGCCGATCGCCGTGGCCGACCTGGTGACCCTGCTGGCCGCCATCGCCGTGGAACCCCCGGCCGACGGCATCATCGAGGTGGCCGGCCCCGACATCTACGCCCTCGACGACTTCGCCCGCCGCCTGCTCACCCTGACCGCCGACCCGCGCCAGGTGGTCACCGACGATTCCGTACGCCCGATGATGGGCGCCCGCATGCGCGAACGCACCCTGCTCCCCGGCCCCGCCGCCCAGCTCGGCCACACCGACCTGCCGGCCTGGCTAACGTCCGTCGCGTCGTAGCGGGATCGGATTGTCCTCGGGCACGACGTGCCAGGCGCGACCGGCGAGAGGCGCCAGCAGCTCGGCGCAGCGCTCGGTCCCGGCCGCGCCCAGGTGCCGCCAGGGGCTCGCCGCCAGCTCATCGGTGAGCTGCTCGACCCGGCCGTACGCGGCCCGACCGGCCGCCGTCGCCGACCCGTCGGCCGCGAGCCAGCCCCTCTGCCGCAGGCGGTCGGCGGCGGCCTGCCACTCGTCGTCGGTCCAGCCGCGGGCGGGCTGGGTGACCTCCCGCAGGCGGCCACCCTCGAGGCCGGCCCGCCACACCAGCGACTCACAGCCGTCGACCCCCGCGGTGAGCAGGGCCGCGACGTGCCCGTCGCCCCGGTGCTCCCGCAGGACGGTGGCCGCATGCCACAGCCGCCCGACCGCGTCGTCCGGCCACGGCAGATCGGCGTGGGCGGCGGCCAGCACCCGCCCGCCCAGGTCGGCCATCCGCGCCGCCTGCTCGAGCAGATCGGCCACCTCGGCCGGCTGCTCCCCCGCGAACAACTCGGTCAGCGTGGCGGTCGCCCCCGCCGTACGAGCGGCGAGCGCCTCGCGCGGGCTGATCCGCCCCCAGACACTCGGCAAGGCCCGCGCCACCATGGCCGGCGCAAAACCGAAGAAAGCAGCAGTCACCGGCCCCGCACCGACCGCCCCGAACGCCGCCGCCCGCCCGGCGAAGTACCGCCGCCAGAACCCGGTCAGTCCTTTGTTCTCGAAGGCCGCGGCCGCCCCCGGCGCGAAGTACGTCACCGCGTGCAGCGGCTCGAACAGCGCCCACATGCGGCGCTCAACAGACGGCTCAGCCATGTCCGTATCCCACCGCTCCGGTCAGCCCTGCACAAGAGCCGAACGCCGCCCGGTGGCTCGTCGTCGTCGACCGCACGACGAGCTATACCGAGGACAACCGAGCCGGCAGGGCTGCCGGAGATGCTCAGCCCGCGCGAGGGTCCAGCGCGGTTCCGGGGCGGATGAAGGCGCCGGTGAAGGTCATGGATTGTTCCGTGAGTGCGGCCGTCAGCGTGACCGACGACTGGGCGTCGAGGGTGAGGGTCAGAGGTGGGCTGCGCAACCAGTCCATGCGGGCTTGGACGACATAGGTGCCCGCCGCCGCCTCGAGGCGAGTGCTGGCGCCACGCCCCAAGCGCGCGACGCGCCGCGAGAATCCGGAGGCAGGCCCGGGCCGCAGCGCCGTTACGCGTACAGGGGCCGGCCCCGGATCGTGACGGACGATCCGGGGCCGGGTGGTGGAAGGATCAGAGGTCGGCCGGGCCGGCTGCCTTGGCTTCCTGGACGGCGTCGGTGCGGCGCTCTTCCGCCTTGGCCGTGTCGTCGGTGCGGGGTTGCGCGGCGGCGCGCGCCGAGCGGGCCGCGGCGGCCGGCGGGTCGGTGACGACGCCGCGGCGGATGCGGTTGTTGTCGGCGATCTGGGCGGCCGGGGTGTTGCCGGTGGCCGTCAGGACGCCGTCGATGATGTTGTCGTCGACCGTGACGCCGCCGGTGGTGCTGGTGACGCTCACGTCCTTGCCCCAGAAGCCGCCCGAGGCGCAGGAGTCGAGCGGGCCGTTCGGGCCCAGCTGCACGGCGCCCAGGTTGCCGGCGAAGGTCGCCTTGCCGCGGATCGAGCTGCCGCAGAAGACGCTGCCCGTGCTGCTGTTCAGCACCGACACCGCGCCGTCGACGAACGAGTCGTGCACGTCGGTGTAGTACGTGCCGGTGCTCGTCAGGCCGCCCGTGATCGACGTGTTCTTGTCGATGCGGACCTCGCCCGCCTGCACGTTGACGCTGCCGGTGACCGTCGCGCCCTCGGTGAACAGGAAGCTGTCGACCGTGGTGGTGCCCTTGGCCCGCACCGTGACGGCGCCGGTGGCGGCGTCGCGCAGGTAGACCCCGTACCCGCCGGCGGCCAGCACGACCGGGCCGGTGACGTCGGTGTCGGAGGCGTCGAAGTAGCCGTTGCCGGCGATCCGGACGTCGCCCGAGAACTTGCCGCCGCTGACGACCAGGTTGCCGCCCGCGGCCACGCTGACGTTGCCGGTGACGATGGTGCCGGTCAGCGAGCAGGACTCGCCGGCCGGGACGTACAGGTCGTTCGGGACCGTCACCGCGCCGCCGGTGCCGATGCAGTGGGTGACCAGCGCGGCGCTGGCCGGGATGGCGGGGGTCAGGCCGGCCAGGACACCGGCGGCGACGACGAGGGAAAGACGTTTACGCATGGAGGTGCCTCTCATGAGCCGATGTCGGAACGGGCGGCCGCGCGGACGATCGTGCCCTGCTGCCGTTTGGTGAGCGTGCCGCCGGTGACCAGCGCGGCCGTGACGGTTTCGACGTGCCGGACGAACGCCGCGTGGTCGCGGTAGTCGCCGTACTCGTTGATCTTGTCGTTGACGGTGCAGCCGTCGCTGAGCGTGTAGTTCTCGATGCCGGTGTCGTCGCCGTCGATGACCACGGTGGCCCGGGTGTCGGGAACCTCGCAGTCCCCGCCGCCCCCGGTCGGCACGACGGTGAAGGTGACCGTCTTGTCGGCCGAGCGGTTGCCCGCCGTGTCCGTGGCCCGCGCCTTGACCGTGTGCGCGCCGAGCCCGCTGACCACGACCGGCGTGGTGTACGCGGTCCAGGCGCCGGCGTCGAGCGCGTACTCGATCGAGGCCACGTCCGACTCGGTGTCGGTCGCCGTCACGGTGACGGTGGCCGAGCCGATGTACCCGCCGGTGTCGTTCTGCTCCCCGTCGACCTCGGCCAGGACCGTGGGCGGCGTGGTGTCGGGCTCCTCGGCCGGCAGCACCGTGAAGTGGGCCATCTTCTCGGCCGACGTGTTGCCGGCGTTGTCGGTCGCCCGGTAGTGCAGCATGTGCATGCCCGGCGTCGAAACCACAACCGGATTCGCGTACGCCGTGAAGGCCCCGCCGTCCAGCGAGTACTCGATCCGTGCCACGCCCGAGTCGGCGTCACTGGCGGTCAGCGTGGCGGTGGCCTGACCGAGGTAGTTGCCCTCGTCGTCCTGCGGGCCGGCCAGGCTGTGGTCGACCGTCGGCGGCGTGACGTCCTCGTCCGGCTCCGGCTCGACCACCGCGAACGACAGGGTGCCGATCGCGGAGACGTTGCCGTCGTTGTCGGTGGCCCGGTAGCGGAAGCTGTGCGAGCCGACCGCGGTCACCGGCACCGGTGCGGTGTAGGCCTGGAACGCCGCGTTGTCGAGCGAGTACTCGACGGTGTCGACACCCGAACCACTGTCGGACGCGGTGACCGTGACGGTGGCCGTGCCGACGTAGTTGCCGTCGCCGTCCTGGGCGCCGGCCGCCGCGGCCGAGACCGTCGGCGGCGTCGTGTCCGGGTCGGGGTCGCCGTCGGTGACCACGAACTCGCCGACCATCGTGCCGTGCCCGGGGATGGCGCAGAAGTAGCGGTAGCGCCCCGGGGTCAGGGTGACGGTTGCCTCGTGCCGTCCGTCGTTGGCGTCGAACGGGTTGGCCAGGATGTTGAGCGTGACGTCGTGGTTGTAGCCCGGCGTCGACGTGTCGAAGGTCAGCGTGTGCGGCATGCCGACGTTGTTGCCGGTGGCCACGCTGTTCTCGAACACGATGGTGGTCTCACCGGCGCTGGCCGTGGTCGGCGCCGACTTGTACCGGGTGACGTCACCGTCGGTCGTCCAGGTCAGTGTTCCGGCGGCCGCCGCGGGCAGAGCCGGGGCCAGGGTGAAGGTCAGCAGCACTCCGAGGAGCGCGATGAGGATCCGCTTCACAGGGCACGCACCCGGATGTCACGGAACTCCGCGATGTCGTTGTCGCCGTGGTTCTGCAGTCCGATCAGTCCTTCCGTGAACTGCCGCAGGTCGGTCGGCGGGTCACCGGCACGCGAGCTCTGCTTGCCCGGCGTGTTGTCGAACTCGTTGATGACCGTGCCGTTGCGGATGATCGTGTAGTGCTGGCCGACGACCTTGATCTCGTACCGGTTCCACACGTTCTTGGGTGTGACGCCGGCCGCCGAGAGCGGGTTGGGGTCGAAGTTGTAGATCGAGCCGGTCTTCTGCACCTCGCCGGTCTCACCGTCGTAGATCTGGACCTCGTGGCCGCAGTAGATGGCCACCCAGGCCTGCGAGGTGCGGGCCGAGCCGGTGGTGCTGCATCCCTCGGGCCGCTCGGCGAGCGGGATCCGCGGGTCGGGGAAGCGGGTGAAGACACCGGTGTTGGCCCGTCCGGTGCCGGGTGCGACGTCGCGGAACTGCAGCGTCAGCGAGAAGTCCTTGAAGGGCTTCGTGTAATACAGCATCCCGAGCCCGCCGCTGGGCCGCAGCGACCCGTCCGGCTGGATCGCGAACTGCCCGGTCGGGGCCTGGGCCCAGTCGGTCAGCGACTCCGGCGTGCCGTTGTAGATCGAGACGTAGCCGGTGTGGCCTTCGGTGCCGATCGGTGACGAGGCGGCCGCCCGGGTCAGCGCGCCGGCTTCCCGAGCAGAGATGATCTTGTCACCGGACAGCGAGGAGGCGACCGCCGTCACGTGACGGACGAACCCGTCGTGCGTGGCCCAGGTGCTCTCGTCGTCGATGAGGTCGTCGATCGTGCAACCCTCGCCGACGGTCCGGTTGGCCACCCCGGTGTCAACCGCGTCCAGCCGTACGGTCGTGGCCGGGTCGGGAACGACACAGCCCACGGTGACCACCGTCGAGACCGTCGACTTGACGCCGCCCGCGTAGGTGATGGTGAGCGTGGCCGTGTACTTGCCGACCTTGGCGTACGTGTGGGTCGGGTTGGCCTCGGTCGAGGTGCCACCGTCGCCGAACGTCCACTGGTACGACAGACCGCCCGAGCGGGATCCGTTGAACGCGTACGTCAGCGGCTTGTTCTGCACCGCGGTCGACGTAGCGGCCGGCGTCGGCGTGGCCGCCCCGCCCTGGTAGGTGATCCGGATCAGCTTCTGGTTGCTGTGCAGGCTGAAGAAGCCGCCCGCGTAGTCGAGCAGGTAGAGCGCGCCGTCCGGGCCGAATTTGGCGTCCATCCAGGACTGCAGCGTGGTGCTGCTGCCACCGGCCGGGATGATCGCGCGGAGCGTCTCGGCGTGCACCGGGGGCTGCCCGGTCGCGACGCCGTCGGGGTCGACGGTGACCGCGACGCGGTTGGCCGAGTTCGACTGGTCGCCGATGAACCACTTGTCGTTCCAGTACGACGGCCAGGCCACCGTGCTGTTGGCGTCGACCAGCTCGCGGTGGTACGTCGGGCCGGACATGACCGCCTGGCCGCCACCCCGCAGGTAGGGCTGGGTGTACGTGGCTTCCGCGGCCTTGTAGGACGGGATGTCGCTGCCCTCGCGCTTCGGGAAGACCGGGCCGCCGCCGTCGGGCGAGTACCAGATCATGTTGTCCTTGACCGGCGGCAGGTCGACCAGGCCGGTGTTGCGGGGCGAGTTGTTCTTCGGGGCGTTGCAGTCGTACCAGCCGGTCAGCTGGGTCGCGTCGGTGTTGCTGCGGTCACGGTACGGCTGCCGGTTGCCCATGCAGTACGGCCAGCCGTGGTTGCCGGCCTCGGTGATGATCGTGGCCGTCTCGTACTTGGCCGGGCCGAGGTCGGGGCTGGGCGACGAGGCGTCCGGTCCGACCCAGGCGGCGGTCAGCCACTGGGTCTTGGGGTCGATCTGCAGGCGCGAGATGTTGCGGACGCCCATCACGTAGATCTCGGGCTGCGTCTTCGCGGTCCCCGGCGGGAACAGGTTGCCCTGCGGGATCGTGTACGTCCCGTCCGCCTCCGGGTGGATGCGGAGAATCTTGCCGTTCAGGTCGTTGGTGTTGCCCGAGGTGCGGCGCGCGTCCTGGAACGAGACGCCTTGCCAGTCCTGCGTCCAGTTGTTGCCCGAGTAGCCGCTGGAGCCGCCTGAGGAGTTGCTGTCGCCCGATCCGACGTACAGGTTGCCCTTGGCGTCGAACGCCATGCCGCCGCCCGCGTGGCAGCAGCTGTGGATCTGCACCGGCCACTTGAGGACGTCCTTGCGGGTGGACTGGTCGATCGTCCTGGCCGTCTTGTCGTACGTGAAGCGGGAGATGGTGCGCTGGCCGATCCGCTTGTCACGGTCGATCGACTCGTGCGGCATCCAGTAGACGAAGATGTGGCCGTTCTCCGAGAACTTCGGGTCCGGCACGATGCCGAGCAGGCCCTCCTCGTTCTTCTGGAGCTCGTCGCCGCTGCCGCGGTGTCCCATCACCTTGAGGGTGGTGAGCAGCTTGGCCGTCTTGGTGACGGGATCCCAGGCGTGGATGGTGCCGCAACCGAGACCCACGTTGGGGTCGGTCCACGGGACGACCGGCGCGGTCGGGCAGGCCGCCTTGCCGACGTAGAAGACCGTGCCGTCAGGGGTGATGGTCAGGCCGTGGGGCTCGCCGATCTGGTCGAGCTGACCGGTCTGGTTGGTCGTCGTGAGCCGCTCCACCTTGTAGTTGCTCGCGATGGTGGCCTTGCAGTCACCGCGGACGATGCCGCTGGTCCAGCCGAGCGCGCCGGTCAGGTGCTTCCGGAACGCTTCCTCGCCGTACGAACCCTCGGTGTGCCCCATGCCGGTGTAGAAGGACCGGCCGCCGTCGTAGTCACGGCACCACGAGACCGGGTGGAACGGGCCGTTGGCGCCCAGCCCCGGGTTGTAGTGGCGCTCCTCGACCTGGGCCAGCGTGTGCACCTGGCCGATCGGGTTGGTCTCCCAGTTGTACCAGCGGTCCTCGCGCGCGAGGTTCAGCCCCAGGTCCTTGGTCGCCGGGTGCTGGCGGTCGAGGATGTTGACCACGGCCCGGTTGACCGCGGGCGGGGCCGGCGTCTCGGTGGTGCCGGTGAACAGGCGCAGGTCGGCCAGCTGGACGATCGGCTCGCCGCTGTTGGCCGTGACGTTCAGGCGGTAGTACTTGTAGTCGCCCGGGGTGGTCACATCGAAGCGCCGGATCTGGAAGCGCTCCGGGAACGTCTGGCCCGTGCGGCGGTCCACGTCGGTCCAGGTCTGCCCGTTGGCCGAGCCCTGCAGGGTCCAGTCCTTGGGGTCACGGCCGGGCGTGTCGTTGGCCGACGTCAGCGCGTAGCCGGTGATCCGGGCCGGGGCGGCCAGTTCGAAGCGGAGCCAGCCGGTCGTCGCGAACACGAGCCACTTGGTGTTGGCGTCGCCGTCGCTCGCCTTGACGGCGGTCTCGTTGGGCGCGTTCTCGCCGCTGGCCGTGACCGCCGCGACCGGGTGCGAGACCGGGATCGCGCCGGCCGGGCGGGCGCCGACCAGGCCGGTGAACCAGGTCGAGTCGAGCTGGGCCCGGGCCGCGTCGCCGACCCCGAGGAACCCGCCGCCCGCGTTGACGAAGGCCTTGAGAGCAGTTTCCTGTACGCCGGAAAGGACCACGCCGTCGGCCGAGAGGAACGCGACGGCACGGTACGCCGCCAGGCCGCTCGGGCTGAAGACGGCCGGGTCGGTGCTCGACGTGACGTCGAGCCCCTGCGCCGCGCCGAGCTCCTTGATGGTGGCGGTCGCCTTCACCACCGGGTCCTGCTGCGCCGCCGCCGCTCCCGAGAAGACGAGAACCTTGGGCTTGGCGGGCGCCGCGGCTTTCGCCTTCGCGGGTGTCGCTTGTGCGGGCGGCGCTATGCCGATCGCCAGAAGCGCGGCCATAGCCATCGCCGCGGCCGGTCTGAGCCTCATGAGCCAGTCCCTCCGTGTTCGTGCGTGGGTGCCGTTGCTGTCGCGGCCTTGTGTTGGTGGCCTTGGAACCGGTCGATCGCCTCCTGCGCGCCGGGCGGCATGGAACCGTCGGCATTGCGGACGAGGAAAACACCGGCCATGCCGGTGTCCGAGTGCGACTGGACGTGGCAGTGGTACATCCACGCGCCCGGGCCGACCGCTTCGCCGGCGAGCACCTGGAAACCGAACGCGCTGCCCGGGTTCAGGTCCTTGTTGTCGATCACCTGGCTGGGGTCCGCCGGGCCCTCGAGCATGCCCGTGCGGTTGTCGGCCCAGCGGTGCGCGTGCAGGTGGAACGTGTGGAACAGGCTGCCGTGCCCGATCGCGATCCACTCCACCCGCTCGCCCAGGTTGGCCTCGAACATCGGCGTGTTGGGCGCGGTCTTGTTGTTGATCAGCATGTCGTTGAACACGACCGTGATCTGCTTGTCGGGCAGGATGTCGCCGCGCCGCCGCACGATCAGCGCGCCGTACAGCCCCTTGGCCAGGCCGCCGGTGCCGTGGTCGGTGCCCAGCGCGTGGTCGTGGTAGTGCCAGTAGCCGGCGCTGCCGGGCATGAACCGGCGACCGGCCACAGTGGTCATCTCGTGCGAACGCCAGATGTAGGTGCGGGTCTCGCCCGGATCGTTGAACGAGTCGTTGAACGGCGAACCGTCCGAGTTGACGTCGTAGTCGACCCCGTGCGGGTGGATGGAGAGCCGCTGGGTGGTCGTGTTGACCAGGGTGATCTCGAGCGTGTCACCCTCGTACATCTCGAGCACCGGCCCCGGCACGGTCGCACCGCCCCGGGTCAGGCCGTACCCGATGAGCCCGCCCGGCAGGTTCTCGGCATAGATGGTGATCTTCTTGGTCACGCCGGCCGCGGCCTTGGCGGTGGCCGGCTCTCCCCGGGTCACCGCGACCGCGCCGCCGGTCAGGCCGAGAACCCCGGCCGCGGCGAGCAGGGAGCGGCGGCGGAGATGGTTGTCTCGACCCTCTCCGTCTCGGTTGACAACGTTGTCTGTCATACGCGTCCTCCAACGTCACCGGCCGGGCCGGAACGTGTTGCTGTCGAGAGGTGGGCATGCAGGCGTCCGCGATTCTCGGGCACGGCGCTGCCCACGCCCGGCCGGTCGCCGCCATGGCCGCCGAGCGCGTGTTACGGACTTTTCTCGGGAAAATCAAAACTTCGGTCTGATGTGAGCAACTTATGACTCACATCGATGGAAGTAAAGGAGTCTCAGTCAAAAGTCCCCATGGGAGCGTTCCCATTTCCACCTGCCGCACATCGACGCAGACCACTGCGCGCAACGACCAGCACATCGACACGTATCACCGCGACCGTCCACTCTTCCAGACATCCGGTCACGATGGACAGACCCGGACACTCCTTACACGACCGACATTCGCGCATGCTGCGCGCCGGTCGCCGGCCGTCAGTCCGGGCGGCCCTCGCGGAGTTCACGGACGAGGGAGGAGACGACGGCCTTGAGGCTGCCGTTGTTGGCGGCGGCCACGCGGAGCTGGCGCTGATAGCTGGCGCCGCCGTCGATGATGGCGTGCACCTTGTCGAGTTCGGCCACGCAGTCCAGGGCTTCGGCCACCGGGGCCAGCGCGGGCAACAGCTCCTCCAGGTCTTTGGTGACCAGCAGCTCGTCGCCCGAAGCGTTCTGGATGATGATGGCTTCCATGCCGTAGCGGGCCGCCCGCCACTTGTTCTCGCGGACGAACCACGGTTGCATGCGTGGCACCTCGCGGCCGGCGTCGAGTTCGCGCGAGAAATGTTCGACCAGGCACTGGGTCAGCGCGGCGATGGCGGCGATCTCGCCCGCCGTGGAGATGCCGTCGAACGTACGCACCTCGATCGTGCCCCACCGGGGCGACGGCCGGATGTCCCAGCGCAGCTCGTTCAACTCCTCGATCACGCCGGTGTGCTGCAGGTCGGCGACCAGGTCCTCGTACTGCTGCCATTCGGTGAACTGCGGGGGCAACCCGGCCGTGGGCAGCTGCTGGAACATGAGCGCCCGGTTCGAGGCGTACCCGGTGTTCTCGCCGGCCCAGAACGGGCTCGACGCGCTCAGCGCCTGGAAGTGCGGCAGGTAGGTCAACAGCCCGTCGATGATCGGCAGCACCTTGCGCCTGTCCTCGACGGCCACGTGGACGTGCACGCCCCAGATCATCATCTGCCGCCCCCACCAGCGGGTGCGGTCGATCAGGGTGTCGTAGCGGGGCTTGCCCGGCGTCACCTCTTGCTGGAACCACTGGCTGAACGGGTGCGTGCCGGACGAGATGAGGTCGACCCCCATCGGCTCGGCCAGCTCGCTCACCCGGCCGACGAGCCGGGTCAGGTCGGCCACGGCGTCCCGCACCCGGAACTGCGGCGCGCTCACCACCTCGACCGTGTTGGTGAGCAGTTCGTTGGTCACGTGCGGGAACGACGCCGCGCCGCCGAGCCGGGGCAGCAGGTGCGGCGCCGCCGGACTGAGCTCACCGCTGCGCCGGTCGACGCAGGCGATCTCCCACTCGACCCCTAGGCGCGATCTTTCCGATGGGGCGAAGTCGATACCCATGGCCCAACTCTACGGATGGCGTCGCCATTGCAGCATGGCTGCCGTGGCATCGTCGCGGAGCTCGCCGGCCTCGTACGAAATGATGGTCTGGATCAAGCGGCGCATCGTCTCGGGGGCCGGAGCGCCGTCGCGCATCGCGCCCAGCAGGAACTCGCTGAGCCGGTCGGCCCCGAACAGCGCCCCCGACGCGTCCCGGGCCTCGGTGATGCCATCGGTGTAGAGCACCAGCGTGTCCCCCGGCTCGAGCTGCTGCTCGACCACGGCCGGGGCCCGGTCGATCATCGCGCCCAGCCCGAGCGGCAACGCGTTCGGCGTCGGGAACGAGGGCAGGGCCCGCCCACCCCGCAGGAACAGCTCGGCCGGATGGCCGGCACTGATCCGCCGGTACGCCCCGGTGGCCATGTCGAGCTCGGCCAGCAGGGCGGTGACGAACGCGCCCGGGTACTGCGCCCGGATCCACTTGTCGATCGACCGGTACGTGTCGGCCAGCGTGAGCCCCGACCGGCGCGCATTACGGTACGTGTTCAACGTCAACGTGGTCAGCGCGCTGGCACTGATCCCGTGCCCGACGGTGTCGAAGAGCGCGACGTGCAAAATGTCCCCGTTGGCGGCGTAGTCGAACGCATCGCCCCCGACGTCGTAACAGGGCTCGAGCACGGCCGTGACCATGGTCCCGTCCACGGCAAAGGTCAGCGGCGGCAGCTGGTTCCAGATGATCTCGGCCGCCAGCTGCATCGGCAGCCGCCGCCGGGTGTGCTCGACCGCGTCCCCGTAGAACCGCCGGCTGGCGATCAGCTCCGCCACCAGGGCCGCGATCACCTCGAGGTCGTGCCGGGCCGACTCCGGCGGATAGGCCTTGACCCGAAATTCCAGTACGCCGAGCCGCTCCGCCCCGTGCAGCAGCGGCAACCAGAGAGTCCCGTCCTCCCACTGCTGCCGGGCCGTGGTGAAGGCCAGCCCCGCCGCTGTGCCGTCGACCGGCGCCGCATTCACCCGATCGGGCACGGTACCCCGCAGCGGGTGCAGCGCCTCTTGCGCGTAATCAACCAGCAGCACAGTCGCCGACTCCGCCTCGAGCAGGGGCGCCGCCGCCGCCAGCACCGCCGGCAGGTCCTCGGCCCGCCCCCGGTGCCGCAGATCCATGAGCCGCCGCACGGCCTCCATCGAAGCAAGCATCGGACCCATCTTCCACGGCTCGGCACAAGACCGCAGCACGGGTCAGCCCGCGGGGCGCGGGAGTGGGGGCAGGGCCGGGCGGTCGAGCCAGGCCGTGAAGAAGTCGTCGAGGGGGGTGGCCGAGAAGCGTTGGGCGTGCCGGCGGAACTGGTCGGTGGTGACCGTGCGGTGCTGGTGTTCGGCCACCCAGGAGCGCAGCATCGCGAAGAACGCCGGGTCGCCGATCGTGGTGCGCAGGGCGTGCAGGGTCAGGGCACCGCGCTTGTAGACCAGCGGGTCGAACATCCGGTCCACGCCGGGGTCGGCGATGCTGACGGTGGCCGGGTGGGACAGCAGCCAGATGTGCCAGCGGGCGGCGTGGATCTCGGCCGACGGGCCGCCCGAGACGCTCGACCACAGCCACTCGGCGTACGTCGCGAAGCCCTCGTTGAGCCAGATGTGGCGCCAGTCGGCCACCGTCAGGCTGTTGCCGAACCACTGGTGGGCCAGCTCGTGGGCGACCAGCCGTTCGTGGGTGCGGCGGCCGTCCAGGTGGTTGCGGCCGAAGACGGCCATGCCCTGCGCCTCGACCGGGTCGTCGAGGTCGTCGTCGGCCACCACCACGACGTACTCGCGGAAGGGGTACGGGCCGAACAGGCGTTCCAGGGCCGCCATGATCTCGCCGTGGCGGCCGAAGTCGTGCCGGAACACCGTACGCAATCGGGGTGGAACGGCGGCCCTCTGCGGAACGCCGGCTCCGGGCGCGAGGTCGATCAGTTCGTACCGGCCGATCTGCACGCTCATCAGGTAGGGCGCGGTCGGCTCGTTGCGCTCGTAGACCCACGTGGTGGTGCCGGCGCCGCGCCGCTTGGAGACGAGGTCGCCCGTCACCACCACCGTGTACGGGGTGGCCGCGGTCAGCGTGACCAGGAACGTGGCCTTGTCGTCGGGGCGGTCGTTGCACGGGAACCACGACGGCGCCCCGATCGGCTGGCTGGCCACGAGCACGCCGTCGGTCAGTTCGTCCCAGCCGATGTCGCCCCAGCGGCCCGAGATGGGCACCGGCGTGCCCGCGTACCGGACCTCGACCTTGAACGTCGCCCCGTAGCCGATCGGCTTCTCCGGTTTGACGCGCAGCTTGCCGGCCCGATGGGTCCAGGTGGCGCGGCGGCCGTCGACGCGCACGTCCTGGATCCGGAACTGGCCGAGGTCGAGGCTGAACCGGGACAGGCCCTGCACGGTCTGGGCGGTGATCGTCGCCTTGCCGGCGAGCCGGTTGGAGACGACGCGGTAGTCGAGGTCGAGGTCGTACCGCAGCACGCGGTACCCGCCGTTGCCGTGCCCGGGGAGGTACGAGTCGGACGAGAAGTCGACGCCCGGTGGGGTCATAACCAGTTCGCGATCGGGTTCCCCAGCCAGCGGCTGTCCGGCGGCACCGCGTCGCCGCGCGTCACCAGCGAGCCGGGGCCCACGGTGGTACGCGCGCCGATGCCGGCGCCGGGCAGCACGATCCCGTGCGGGCCGAGCGTGGCGCCCGCGCCCAGAGTCACCTCGTCCATGGCCATGATCCGATCATGGAACAGGTGGGTCTGCACCACGCACCCCCGGTTGACGGTGGCGCCGGGTCCGAGCCGCACCAGGTCGTACTCGGGCAGCCAGAAGGTCTCCAGCCACGCGCCGCGTCCGATCTTCGCACCCAGGGTCCGCAGCCACACGTTGAGCAGGGGCGTGCCGGTGGCGAAGCGGAACAGCCAGGGCGCGGCCAGCACCTCGACGAACGTGTCGGCCAGCTCGTTGCGCCAGACGAACGACGTCCACAGCGCGTGCTCGGTGACCTTGAACCGGCCCACCAGCAGCCACTTGGCCGCGGTGGCGACGAGCGCGCCGGCGAGCACGGCGGCGAACAGCACCGGACCGGCGGCCAGGGCGGCCACCCACAGGGCCGTGGTCTGCCAGATCAATCCGAGCGCGGCCAGCACCAGCACGGCCAGCGCGCCCGCGATCATGACGGGGACGATGCGGCACAGTTCGATCGCGGTGCGGGCCAGCTTCAGCCGCAGCGGCGGGTCGTACGTGAGACCGGCGTCGCCCGCCTCGACCGTGCGGCGCAGCGGCAGGGGCGGCGAGCCCAGCCAGGACGAGCCCTTCTTGGCCTTGCGCGGCGCCGACGACAGCACGCCGACCAGGCCCCGCTTGGGCACGGAACGGCCGGGCGCCGCCATGCCCGAATTGCCGAGGAAGGCCTGCTTGCCGATGCGGGCGGGCCCGACCCGGAGCCAGCCGTGGTTCAGCTCGTAGGTGGCGACCATCGTGTCGTCGGCCAGGAACGCGCCGTCCTCGACCGTGGTCATCTTGGGCAGCGCGAGGACCGTGGACAGCTCCGTGTTGCGGCCGATCTTGGCGCCCAGCAGCCGCAGCCACACCGGCGTGAACAGGCTGGCATAGATCGGGAAGAGCGCGATCCGGGCCATGCCCATGAGCCGTTCGGTGGTCCAGACCTGCCAGGCCACCCTTCCCCGTACGGGGTGATAGCCCGCCTTCAGCCCGAGGCCGAGCACCCGGACGGCGACCAGGACCAGCAACGCGTACGACAGGAACCAGGCCACCGCCGCCGCCGGGGCCATCAGCAGTGCGGCGCTCAGGTCGCCACCGTCGGCGAGCACCCAGCCGAGCAGCGCGAGGGTGGGCAGCGCCGCGACGACCGGCAGCAGGCCCAGCGCCTGAGCGGTCAGGCTGTAGGCCGCCACCCACAGGCGGGACCGGCGCGGCGGCCGGGCCGTGGGCCAGTCCGCGCTGTTCTTGGCGGCGGCCGGTGCGGCGGGCGAACCGGCCCACCGCTTGCCGGCCGGCACCGCGCCCGTCACGGTCGAGCCGGCGTCGATCTGAGCGCCCTTGCCGACCCGAGCGCCCGGCATGAGGGTGCTCCGGCCGCCGACCCGGGCCCCGGCCCCGATCCGCACCTTGCCGACCCGCACGACGTCGCCGTCGACCCAGTAGCCGGACAGGTCGACCTCGGGCTCGACCGCCGCGCCCCGGCCCAGCTTGAGCAGCCCGGTCACCGGCGGCGCCGAATGCAGGTCGACGTCGGGGCCGATCTGCGCGCCGAGCGCCCGGGCATAGGTGATCATCCAGCTCGCGCCGGCCACACCGGTGGCGCCGGTCAGGTCGGCCAGCCGCTCGGCCGCCCACAGCCGCACGTGCACACTGCCGCCACGGGGGTAGTCGCCCTTGCCGACGCCGCGCAGCAGCAATCGGGCTCCCCCGGCGGCCACGGCGATCCGGCCCGGCGGGCTGAACAGCAGCACTCCGCTCGCCGCGATCCACCACCACGAGGTGTGCGGCGCCCACGGGACCAGGTTGGCCGGCGCGGCCAGGACGGTCAGCCAGCGCAGCCCGACCAGCGCGAGCATCGGCGCCATCAGCAGGGCCTGGAACAGCCCGGCCCGCCGCGGCGTCGGGCGGATCTCCCGGCGTACGGTCTCGGTGGCCACCAGCGCGTCGAGCGCGGCCGCCATCTGCGACAGACGCGGGTGCTGGTAGACGTCGGCCACCGCCACCTGTGGGTGGGCGCGGCGGATCCAGGCCACCAGCTGGGCCGCGTTGAGGCTGCTGCCGCCGTTGCTGAAGAAGTCGGCGCCGGGCGCGCTCGGGCGGACGCCCAGGATCTGCTCCCAGCCGTCGGCCAGCCAGGCCTGGGTCGCGGTCAGCTCGGCCGCGTCGTCACCCCCGGCGGTGGCCAGCGGCCACGGCAGGGCGGCCCGGTCGACCTTGCCTGAAGTACGGGTGGGCAGCTCGGCCACCTCGGCCAGCAGCGGCACGAGCGCGGCCGGCAACTGCTCACGGATGCGCTCCGCGGCCGACGCGGCGTCGAACCCCTCGCGCGGCACGACGTAGCCGACGAGCAGCTGGTTTCCGGCGGCGGTGCGCTTGATCGCGGCGGCCGCGCCGGCCACGCCGGGCAGGGCCTGCAGGGCGGCGTCGACCTCGCCCAGCTCGATCCGGCGGCCGCCCAGTTTGACCTGCTCGTCGCCGCGGCCCAGGAACAGCAGGCCCTCGGGCTCGGCCCGCACGATGTCACCACTGCGGTACGCCCGGTCCCAGCCGAGAGACGGGAGCGGGGCGAACTTCTCGGCGTCCTTGGCCGCGTCCAGGTAGCGGGCCAGGCCGACGCCGCCGATGACCAGCTCGCCGGTCTCGCCCATGGCCACCGGCTCGCCGGCCGGGCCGACCACGGCCAGCTCCCAGCCCGCGAGCGGCAGACCGATGCGTACGGGTCCCTCGCCGGTCATGCGGGCCGCGCAGGCCACCACGGTGGCCTCGGTCGGGCCGTACGTGTTCCAGACCTCGCGCCCCTCGACGGCCAGCCGTTCGGCCAGCTCGGGCGGGCAGGCCTCGCCCCCGAAGATCAGCAGCCGGACGTCCTCGAGCGCCTCGACCGGCCACAGCGCGGCCAGGGTGGGCACGGTCGAGACGACGGTGATGCGCTGCTCGGCCAGCCACGGGCCGAGGTCGACGCCGCTGCGCACGAGCGAACGGGCGGCCGGCACCAGGCACGCGCCGTGCCGCCAGGCCAGCCACATCTCTTCGCACGAGGCGTCG
This sequence comes from Paractinoplanes aksuensis, assembly GCF_024137025.1. Lineage (GTDB taxonomy): Bacteria > Actinomycetota > Actinomycetes > Mycobacteriales > Micromonosporaceae > Actinoplanes > Actinoplanes aksuensis. The sequence continues at coordinate 238,831 of NZ_JAMYJR010000013.1, read as the reverse complement.
AAGGCCACCGACAGCCCGGCCAGCACCCGGTCGTGCGACCCGATCGGCTCGGCGTCGTCGTCGGCCAGGAAGAGCTGGGCCTCGGCGTCGACGAAGGCGGCCGCGGCGGCGTGGGTGACGGCCACGCCCTTCGGCGTGCCGGTGGAGCCGGAGGTGAAGATGATCCAGGCGTCGTCGTTCGGTCCGGGCCGTCCGGCCCCGCCCTCGGGCGTACGTCGCATCGACACGCTCAGCCCGTCGCCGAGCACCGCGGCCACGCCCGCCTCGGCGAACACCAGCTCCGCGCGCTCCTCGGGGTCGTCGGCGTCGACCGGCACGTAGGCCGCGCCGACGGCCAGCGTCCCCAGGATGGCGAGGTAGAGATCGGTCGTGCCGGACGAGACCCGGATCCCGATGCGGTCGCCGACGCCCAGGCCGTGCCCGCTCAGGGTGACCCGTAGCTTCTCGACCTCGTCGGCCAGCTCGCGGTAGGTCAGCGCCGTGCCGCCCGCGTCGATCGCCCGGCCGCCCGGGTGTGCCTGCACGGTCGCGTCGAAGATGTCCACGAGGGTGCGCCGCAGGGGCGCTGACCAGCTGCGGAAAAGAGCTGGGGCCTCAGGCGCGACGTCGAATCCGGGCAGGTCGATCAGTTGCAGGTCAGTCGTCACCGTCACCGGGCGTGCACCCTTTCCAGCTCATAGTCACCGACGCCAGGCGCACGGCAGCGAGCCAGCCCGGGGCAGCGATAAAAGCTACGGGGTCAAAGTGAACGATGACGAGTAAATGACGAATACGTGTCCACTGACACACGGAGGGGTCACGCCGGGGTGGCCGGCGGCCGGGCCTTGCGGGCCCGCCGGGCGCGGGCGGATCATCGGGCGATGACGGACGAGGTCACCACCGTGGTCGACGGCTTCACCTTCACCGAGGCGCCCCGCTGGCACGAGGGACGCCTCTGGTTCTCCGATTTCTACTCCTCACGGGTCATGTCGGCCCGCGCCGACGGCACCGACCTGCGCCTCGAGGCGACGGTGGAGCAGCAGCCGTCCGGGCTGGGCTGGTTGCCGGACGGCCGCCTGCTGATCGTCTCGATGCGCGACCGGCGGATCCTGCGCCGCGAGCCCGACGGCACGCTGGTCACCCACGCCGATCTGAGCGGCCACGCCACCGGCCACCTGAACGACATGGCGGTCGACGCCGAGGGCCGGGCCTACGTCGGCAACTTCGGCTTCGACCTGATGGCCGGCGACCCGATCGAACCGGCCGCCCTGCACCGGGCCGACCCCGACGGCACGGTGACCGAGCTGGCCACGGGCCTGTGGTTCCCCAACGCCATCGCCCTCACCCCCGGCGGCACGGTGCTGGTCAACGAGACCTTCGGCAACCGGATCACCGCCTTCGACCTCGCCGCCGACGGCACGCTCGTCAACCGCCGGGTGTGGGCCGAGTTCGGGCCGCTGCCGACCGACCTGAGCGTTTCCGGCGCGATCGCCCAGCTCGCGGTGGCCCCCGACGGCTCGTGTCTCGACGCCGAGGGTGGGCTGTGGGTGGCCGACGCGGTCGGCGGGCGCCTGATCCGGGTGGTCGAGGGGGGCGAGATCACCGACGAGGTGCGGCCGGGCACCAACGTGTACGCCTGCGCGCTGAGCGGCAACACCCTTTATGCCTGCGCGGCGCCCGACTTTTATGAGCACGCCCGGCGGGCCGCCCGGGAGGGGAGCATCATCGCCGTACCGGTCTGAGTCTCTCCTACAAGGTGTAGGATCGGTCGATGGCGGAGCTGATCGACCCCATCGGGATGTCGCTGCGCATCATTCTGGAATGCGAGGAAGACCGTGTCCCGCCGATCGGGGCCCGACTGTCCGAACGCCTGAGCCGCTCCGCCCCCACGGTCAGCCGCATGGTCGAACGCATGACCCGTGACGGGCTGGTCAGCACCGATCCGCGGCGCCATTTGATCCTGAGCCCGCGGGGGCGCCGCCAGGCCACCACGGTGCTGCGCAAACACCGGCTGGCCGAGGTGCTGCTGGTGCGGGTGCTCGGGGTGCCGTACGAGCACGCGCACGCCGAGGCCGATCAGTTCCAGCACGTGATGAGCGAGCGGGCCGAGGCTGTGCTGTACGAACGGCTCGGCCGGCCCGGCGTCTCGCCCTACGGCAACCCGATCCCCGGGCTGTCGGGGATCGGCGGGCCGCGGTCGGCCGGGCGGCGGCCGCGGGGTGAACACCGGCTGGCCGATGCGGCGCCGGTGAGCCGGGCCGTGGTGACCCGCATCTGCGAGTCGGCCCAGGAGGACGCGGGTCTGTTGCACGCGCTGCGGGCCGGGCGCGACGTCGAGGTGCAGCGCGCCCCGGACGGTGTGCTGCTCACGGCCGCGGGCGGCGAGGTCCATTTGCCGTACGCCCTGGCCCGAGCCGTCCACGTCGTCCGCGCGTAACAACCTTGCGCCGCGCCCGGGCCCTTTCATCGCGCCCGAATCGCCCTCCCCACGCGCGGATCGCCGTCCTCGCGCGGATCGCCGTCCTCGCGACCGGGGGGGCGTCGCGCAGGCCACATCCGCGGATCTCGGGGGCGGCGCGGGCCGGGGCTATCCTGACGCGGGAGGTCAAGCGAAGGTGACGACGAAGGACGGACGGAGAGCGCCGGGCAGCCTGGAGGCCGAGATCGTGAGCGTGCTCCGATCGGCTGCCACGCCGATGACGGCGACCGAGGTCCAAAAAGCGCTCGGCGACGATCTGGCCTACAACACGGTTCAGACGATCCTCACCCGCCTGCACGAGAAGGACTCCGTGCAACGACGTCGCGCCGGCCGCGGCCACGAGTACTGGCCGACCGAGGACGCGGCCACCGCCGCCGCATCCCGCATGCGGGCCGCCCTGGCCGGCCTTCCCGACCGTCAGGCCGCCCTCCGCAAGTTCGCGGCGTCTCTCGACGAGCCGGACGTCGCTGTCCTGCGAGAGCTGCTGGCCGGCGAGTCGTAACCAGGCCGCCGCGCCGGTTACACCCCGGAACACGGCCAGAGCTGGATCCGCCACCCGCGCCCATCCCGTTACGGGACGCCGCCACGCCCCATCCCCTCGCAGGACGGCGGTCGGTGAAGGGCGGGCCGCGTAGCGGCTTTGCCTCAGGAGAGGCGGATCGGGTTGACGATGTCGGCGGTGATGGTCAGGGCCATCACTGTGCCGCCGAGGGCGATCAGCACCATCGTGACCGGGAGCAGGCGGGTGAAGTCGACCGGGCCGCCGGCGGGGCGGCCGCGTAGGCGGCGCAGGGTGTCGCGTACGCGTTCGAACCAGACGACGGCGATGTGGGCGCCGTCCAGGGGCAGCAGCGGCAGCAGGTTGAACACGGCCATGAACAGGTTGAGGCTGACCAGCAGCAGCAGGAACGTGCCCCACAGGCCGCGCTCCACGGCCTCGCCGCCGAGGCGACTGGCGCCGACCATGCTGATCGGGATGTCGGGGTCGCGTTCGCCGCCGATCGCCTTGACCACCGCGGGCACGCGCTCGGGGAACGCGGCCAGCTGGGTCACCGTGGCGGAGATCAGGTCGCCGGTGAACGCCGCTGTGGCGCCGGTCGCGGCCAGGGGGTCGTACTGGAAATAGGCCGGTGGTGGCACGGGCGTCGCGCCCATCATGCCGATCGCGCCGCCGGCCCGGGGCACGCGCGTGACGTCGACGGTCAGCGTCAGCGGGGACCCGTCGCGCCGGACGGTGAGCTCGGTCGGGCCGTCGGCGGCCTGCACGGCCACGAGGACGTCGCGCCACAGCGGGGTGGACACGCCGGCCACGGTCTCGATGCGATCGCCGGGGCGCAGGCCGGCCTCGGCGGCGGGGCAGACGGCGCCGACGCACGTGGTGGTCGCGACCACCGGCTCGGTCACCGGCTTGAGGTTGGGCAGGCCCAGGCTGACCGCCATCGCGTACAGGACGGCCACCGCGAGCACGACATGCATGACCGGGCCGGCCAGCATCACCGTGGTCCGTTTCCAGGCCGGGTAGCGCCACATGGCCCGGCGTTCCTCGTCCGGGCTCAGCTCGTCCAGGCTGGTCAGCCCCGCGATGTCGCAGAAGCCGCCGATCGGCAGGGCCTTCAGGCCGTACTCGGTCTCGCCGTGGCGGAACGAGAACACCGTCGGGCCGCGGCCGACGAAGAAGCGGCGCACCTTCATGCCGAACGCCCGCGCGGCCAGCATGTGGCCCGCTTCGTGCCAGGCCAGCGACAGGCAGATGCCGAGCAGGAACAGCAGGAATCCGGCGGTGTACGTGAGCACGCGGGCATCGTACCGAACGGTCCATTGACGATTTTCGATCGTAAAGTTTACGATCCCGAAACGTTGACATCGTTGTCACCCGTCCGGCCCCGAACGGCAGGTCCCGCCATGCGCAGACGCACACTCCCCTGGCTCGCCACCCTCCTGCTGACCGCCGGCCTGGGCGTCGCGGTCGCCACCCCCGCGGCCGCCGCCCCCGGCGACTTCGTGACCGGCTTCGAAGCCGGCGACCCTCAGCCCACCTGGTCGAACAGCGTCGAGAGCAGCGCCGGCATCGGCGGCTACTGCTGCGCGCTGACCGGCATGGAGAGCGCGCCGCGCAACGAAACCACGCACGCCGGCGCCTCGGCGCTGATGTATTCAGGCAACGACACGAGCACCACTTCGTCGTACTCGTACAACCGGATATTCGACGTGGACCTGCCGGTGACGGCGGCGACCACGCTTTCGTACTGGGTCTATCCGCAGTCGGGCGGTCATTTGGACGTCGCGGTCGATCTGGTCTTCACCGACGGCAGCCGGTTGCGCGATTCGGGCGCGGTCGATCAGAACGGCGTCCGGGTGCATCCGTCGTTCCAGGGCAACGGGTCGGTGCTCGGCTTCGACAAGTGGAACTTCGTCACCTCGTCGATCGGGCAGTGGGTCGCCGGGAAAACGGTCGACCGCATCCTGATCGGGTACGACCAACCAGCCAACACGGGTACGTTCCGCGGCTATTTCGACGACCTCGCGATCACCACCGAGGCGCCGGCCGCCCGCCTGTCCGACCTCGTCGACACCCGCCGCGGCTCGAACTCCGACGTGAGCTATTCGCGCGGCAACACGTTCCCGGGCTCGACGGTGCCCAACGGCTTCAATTTCTGGACGCCGATCACCAACGGCAACAGCGACGGCTGGCTCTACCAGTACAACTCGAGCACCGTCCAGGGCTTCGGCGTCAGCCACGAGCCCAGCCCGTGGATCGGTGACTACGGCCAGCTCCAGGTGATGCCGATGACCGGCTCGATCAAAACGACGCCGGACGCGCGCAAATCGACGTTCAGCCACAGCAACGAGGTGGCCAAGGCGCACTACTACAAGACGCAGCTCGACACGTACGGCATCACGGCCGAGATGACGCCGACCGACCACGCCGGCGTGATGCGGTTCAAGTATCCGGCCGCCAATGAATCGGTCATCGTGTTCGACACCATCGACAAGGTCGGCGGGTCGATCAGCGTCAACGCCGGCGCCCGCACGATCACCGGCTATCTCGACCACAAGGGTCCGCGCCTCTATTTCTCGGCGACCGTCGACAAGGCCATCGCCGCCACCGGAAACGTGAGCGGGCAGGGGGTCACGAGCTGGATCCGCTTCGCCACGACCGCGAACGAGCAAGTGACGCTGAAAATGGCGACCTCGTACATCAGCGTCGCTCAGGCCACGGCCAACCTGTCGCAGGAGGTCGGGGCGAAGAGCTTCGACACCGTACGCGAGGAGGCCGCGGCCCGGTGGGACACGACGCTGGGCAAGGTCCGCCTCGACGGCGCCTCGACCGATCGGCAGGTCACGTTCTACTCGAACATGTATCGCGCGTTCATGTACCCGAACAACATGTCCGAGATGGTCGACGGGGTGCGGAAGTACTTCAGCCCGTACGACAACGCCGTGCACGACGGGCAGATGTACGTCAACAACGGCTTCTGGGACACCGCACGGGCAGTGTGGCCGCTGTATACGTTGCTCACGCCCACGCGTACTGGCGAAATGCTCGACGGTTTTGTCAATGCCTACAAGAACGGGGGCTGGACGCCGCGCTGGTCCGGCCCCGGCTACATCGACATCATGGTCGGCACGAACCAGGATCTGGCCTTCGCCGACGCGTACGTGAAGGGTGTCCGCAACTTCGACTACCGGGCCGCGTACGCGTCGATGGTGAAGAACGCGGCCGTGTACTCGTCGTCGGGTTCGCGGGGGCGCAAGGGCCTCGAGGTGTCGACGTTCAAGCGGTACGTGCCGACCGACGTCCGGGGCGAGGCCGCCTCGTGGACGCTCGAGGACGCCAACAACAACTTCGGCATCGCGCAATTGGGCCGGGCGCTGGGCTTCACCGAGGACGCGGCGTACTTCGAGAACCGGGCTCTCGACTACGCGAACCTGTATTCGGCGTCGACCGGGTTCTACCGCGGCAAGCAGTCCAACGGCTCCTGGCGTACGGCTGATTCGGCCTTCAAACCCAACGAGTGGGGCTACGAATTCACCGAGGGCGCGCCCTGGCACTACGCGACCCCGGCGCCGCAGGACCCGCAGGGCATGGCCAATCTGTTCGGCGGCCGCGCGCAGATGTCGGCGAAAATCGACTCGGTCTTCGCCGCCTCCCGCGACTACCTGCCCGGCTCGTACGGCGGTGTCATTCACGAAATGCGCGAGGCGTACGACACGAACATGGGCCAGTACGCCCACCCGAACGAGCCCATTCACCACATGCTCTACATGTACAACTACGCGGGCACGCCTGCGAAGACGCAGAACCGGGTCCGTGACGTGCTGACCAAGTTGTACGGCTCGGGTGCGGGCAACGGCGGTGGTTATCTCGGCGACGAGGACAACGGGCAGATGTCGGCCTGGTACGTGTTCAGCGCGCTCGGCTTCTATCCCGCGCGAATGGGCAGCACCGATTACACGATCGGCGCACCACTGCACCCGTCGGCCACCGTCTCGCTCGAGAACGGCCGGACGTTCACCGTCTCCGCGCCCGGTGTGAGCGACACGAACCGGTACATCCAGAGCGCCACGCTCAACGGCACCCCGTACACGAAGAACTACCTGACCCACGCCGACCTGCAAGCGGGCGGAACGCTCAGCTTCGTGATGGGCCCCAACCCGTCGTCGTGGGGCACCGGCGCCAACGACGTGCCCCCCTCGCTCACCACGGGCACCACGGCCCCGCGCCCGCTGGCCGACAAGGCCACCGGCGGCACGGTGACCGCCAGCGGCGAGAACGCTCCCAACGAGACCGCCGCCAAGGTCGTGGACGACACGTCGCTGACGAAGTGGCTCACGTTCGCCGGCACGGGCACGCTCGAATACCGCCTGCCCGCCGCCGCCGCGGTCAAGCAGTACACGCTCACCTCGGCCGAGGACGCCCCCGAACGGGATCCCCGGAGCTGGACACTGCAGGGCTCCAACGACGGCACCACGTGGACGACGGTGGACACGCGCTCGAACCTCGACTTCGCCGACCGCCGCCAGACACGAGCCTTCGTCATCCCCAACACGACGGCCTACTCGCGCTACCGCCTGCAGATCACGGCCAACCACGGCGCCACCGCCACCCAGCTGGCCGAATGGGAGCTGCTTGGTTGAGCGTTCAGCGAAGGCGCTTCTCGGCGCCGGTGACCAGAGCGCGCATGGCCCACTTCTCGCGCTTCGGCACCAGGGCGATGTACTGAAGCAACACCGTGAACACGGCGTAGAGGTCCCGCTTGGTAACCCGTCGAGCGGGACCTCCTCGCCCACGATGAGACGGACGATGTGCTCGGCCACCATCGGATCGAACCGGTGGCGGTAGTCCTTTGGGCAATGAAGCTCGGCCGCCTGCACGAACGCGGCGATCTCCCGCAGATCCGGGTCGGGCGGCAGACCGGAGCTCCGCAACGGACCACCCCCGAGGCAGTTCCTGGCCGGCGATCCGCTCCAGGGCCGCACGATCGTCCGTCAGCCCCGCCACGGGTCAACCGCGTTTGTGTCGCGCCTTTACGATGCGGGGGCGGACGAACGGGGGCGCACCATGGCAAGGCGCCGGTGGCTGGCGGTGGCTGTAGCTGGGCTGGTCGCACTCGGGTGTGCGCGTCCGGGCGCGGGTGACGGTGACGCGGCGCCACTGCCGCCGTCGCCGTCGGCCTCGGTGCCGACCGCGTCCACGGCTGGGGGCGATGCGGGCGATCAAGGGCCGGCGGGCGACGGGGCGCCCCACAATGCCGAGAACAACGGGTGGAAGCAGCGCCACGAGCTCAGCCCCGACGAGCAGGCGACCGGGGATGCCCTCGCGGCGCGGATCCGGCCGAACCTGGCAGCGCTACGGAAAGCCGGCGACTTCGATCCCGCGTCCGCCCGGAAGGCTCTTCTCGACCTGGGCCTGCGCCCCGACGACGTGGGCGTCAGTGAGATGCGCCAACCGCCCGGCGTAGTCTTCGAGGTTCGCTTTCCGGAGGCCGGTTGCGTGATCGGGGACGTCCGGCCCGAGCGGCTGCTGGTCGAGGTCACCGGGGCCGCCGCCGAGTTCGGCTGCCTGGAGCCGGTCACGCACTGAGACCGACCCCTCGCGTTACCGTTCTCGGATCACCGCCCGACGGGCGCTGCTGCACAGCGGGGAGGCCGGCATGACCAGCACGGGGACATCGGGGTACGGAGGCGAGGCGCGCTGGAACGGGCCGTCCGGCCAGGCCTGGGTGCAACTGCAGTCACTGATGGACGGCATGTACCAGCCCATCGAGGATCTGCTCGTGGACTCGGTCGACCCGGCCCGCCGCCGTGTGCTGGACGTCGGCTGCGGCACGGGGCGCACCACGGTCGCGGTGGCCGAGCGCCTCGCCCCGGACGCCCGCGTCCAGGGAGTCGACATCTCAGCCTCGATGATCGGCGCCGCCGAAACCCGAGCCCCTGACCTCGACTTTCTCTGCGCCGATGTGCAGGAGCACGAGTGGGAGCCGCAATCGTTCGACGCCGTCATCTCGCGGTTCGGGGTCATGTTCTTCGACGATCCCGTGCGCGCCTTCGCCAACCTGCGCCGAGCCGCGACCCCCGACGCCGCCCTCACCTTCGTGGCTTGGCGGGACATCGAGCAGAACCCGTTCATGACCACCGCCGAGCGGGCCGCCGCGCCCCTGCTGCCCGACCTGCCGCCCCGGCGCCCCGACGGCCCCGGCCAGTTCGGGTTCGCCGACGCCGGCAAGGTCCGCGGCATCCTCGACGACGCCGGTTGGCTCGACATCACCATCGACCCCGTCGACATCGAGTGCGCCTTTCCCGAGCCCGAACTGGTCCGCTACTTCACCCGCCTGGGCCCCGTGGGCCTGGCCCTGGCCGAGGCGGACGCGCAAACCACCGCAAAGGTCGTCGATACGGTGCGCCCCGCCTTCGACCGCTTCGTCAACGGCACGGACGTACGTTTTATCGCGGCATGTTGGCTGGTCAACGCTCGGCGTGGCGGCGCCTGAATCCACTACATTCGATGACGGACCCGTCACGGCCCCGGTTCGGGAGGTTCGATGCGCATCCGTCGAAGGCTTGCTGTTCTGTTGTCCGCGGTGCTGGCCGGTGGGGTGATCAGCGCCCCGGCCGCCGCCTCCGGTGGCAGCAGCCTGCCCGGCCGGCATTCGCTGCGCGCGCCCGTCACCGACGAGAACTTCTACTTCGTCATGGCCGACCGGTTCGACAACGGCAGCACGGCCAACGACCAGGGCGGCCTCGGCGCCGACCCGCTGGTCTCGGGCTTCGACCCGACGAGGAAGGGTTTCTACAACGGCGGCGACCTGGCCGGCCTGCTGCGCCGCATCGACTACATCAAGGGCCTGGGCACCACGTCGATCTGGCTGACGCCCAGCTTCAAGAACAAGGCCGTGCAACTCGAGGACGGCCCGTCGGCCGGCTACCACGGCTACTGGATCACCGACTTCACCCAGATCGACCCGCATCTGGGCACCAATGCCGAGCTGAAGGCGCTGATCGACGCCGCCCATCAGAAGGGCATGAAGGTCTACTTCGACATCATCACCAACCACACGGCCGACGTCATCGGCTACGAATCGGGCGCCCGGCAGCCGTACGTGTCGAAAGATGTCGCTCCTTACAAGACGGCCCAGGGGCGCCCGTTCGACGACCGGGACCACGCCGGTAAAGCGACGTTCCCGCGGCTCGATCCGGCCACCTCGTTCCCGTACACACCCGTTCTTGACCCGGCCGAACGAAACGTCAAGGTTCCGGCCTGGCTCAACGACACCACGCTTTACCACAACCGGGGTGACACGACTTTTGTCGGCGAGAACTCGCTCTACGGCGACTTCTTCGGCCTCGACGACCTGTTCACCGAGCACCCGCGCGTCGTCAACGGCATGATCGACGTCTACGAGAAATGGATCGCCGACTTCGGCATCGACGGTTTCCGGATCGACACCATGAAGCACGTCAACGACGAGTTCTGGCAGAAGTTCGGGCCCGAGGTGTTGTCGTTCGCGCGCAAGCACGGCAAGCCCGAGTTCTTCATGTTCGGCGAGGTCTTCGACACTTCGAAGAGCTTCACCTCGCAGTTCACCACGAAAGACCGCATGCAGGCGGTGCTCGACTTCCCGTTCCAGGACGCGGCCCGCAACTACGCCTCGCGCGGGCAATCGGCGGCAGCACTGGAACAGTTCTTCGCCGGCGACGACTGGTACACCGACGCCGATTCCAATGTCTATCAACTGCCCACGTTCCTCGGTAATCACGACATGGGCCGCATCGGCAGCTTCGTGCAGGCCGACAACCCGGGCGCCGGGGATGCCACCTGGCTGGCCCGCGACCGGCTCGCCCACGAGCTCATGTATTTCTCGCGTGGCAACCCGGTCATCTACTACGGCGACGAGCAGGGCTTCACCGGCCCCGGCGGCGACCAGGACGCCCGCCAGACGCTGTTCGCCAGCCGCGTGCCGGAATACCTCGACGACGATCTGATCGGCACCGCCGCCACACACGCTCAGGACAACTTCGTGACCACCCATCCCCTGTACGCGGGGATCGCCGGGCTGGCCGCGCTGACCAAGCGGCATCCGACGCTGCGGGACGGCGCGCACCAGCACCGGTACGCCGCCACCGGCACCGGCGTCTACGCGTTCTCCCGCGCCGACCAGCGCGAATACGTGGTCGCCCTGAACAACAGCACGTCCCCGCAGACCGCCGCCGTCCCGACCTATCTGGCCCAGGGCAAGTTCGAGCGGGTGTACGGGTCCGGTCCGGCCACGGCCACCTCGGCGGCTGACCGGCGGCTCACCCTGACCGTGCCCGCGCTGTCCACGGTCGTCTACGCGTCGACCGGCCGCATCCCCGCCTCGAAGGCCGCGCCCGCGGTGACCCTGGCCGCCCCGGCGCCGTCGGCCGAGTCGCGGGCGCGCATGCAGGTCTCGGCCTCGCTCGGCGGCTCGTCGTTCGCCGAGGTCACCTTCTATGCCCGTACGGGCCGTGGCGCCTGGACCCCGATCGGCACCGACGACAACGCGCCCTACCGGGTCTTCCACGACGTGTCCGGCCTGCGCGCGGGCACCACGGTGGAATACAAGGCCGTGGTGCTCGACAACGCCGGCCACAGCCGCACCAGCTCGTCGCGCGCCGCCAAAGTGCCGCCCCCGGCCCTGACCATCGAGGCGCCGGCCGAGGGGGCCAACGTGCGCGGCGAGGTCGAGGTGCGCGCGGTCGCCGACCCGGACCGCGCGAGCCACGTGGTGCGGTTCGAGCGGAGCGTCGCCGGCGGCGCCTGGACCACGATCGGGCGGGATTCGTCGTCGCCCGCGTACACGGTCTTCGACGACCTGTCGCCGCTGAATCTGGCCGCGGGCACGCAGATCCGCTACCGGGCCGTGTTGAGCGATCCGACGGTGGTGAGCGCCGTCCGCACGGTCCGCTACGCCGGCCCGCCGCAGACCGTGGCCACCGTGCACTATTTCCGTCCGGCCGGTGACTACGCCGACTGGGGTCTGCATCTGTGGGGCGAGGCCGTCGACCCGACCGTCCTGGCCGAGATCGCCTGGGACAAGCCCTGGCCGGCCTCGAGCGTCGACGCGGGCTGGGCCACGTACGAAATCCCGCTCGTCGACGACACCGAACCGGTCAACTTCATCATGCATCGGCCCAACGGCGACGCCGTGCCGACCACGCGGGAACCCGGCGGCGACCGCGCGTTCACCCCGATCGACAACCCGCAGATCTGGCTGAAGCAGGGCGATCCCGCCGTCTACACGACAGCGCCGCCGACGAGCTGACCGCTCAGGGGGCGAGCGCGGAGAGATGTGCGCGCTCGCCCTGCACGCCGAACAGGGTCAGCAGTTCGGCCGGCTGGGCGTCGGCACTGCCGATCCAATGCGGCGTACGGGTGTCGAACTCGGCCGCCTCGCCCGGGCCGAGCTCGTACTCCTGCTCGCCCAGCCGGAACCGGACGTGCCCATTGAGCACGTAGAACCACTCGTACCCGTCGTGGCTCTGCATCTCGGTCGTGGCCGCCCGCCCGGCCGGCGGATAGACCACCTTGTAGGCCTGCACCCCGCCCGCGCGCCGGGTCAGCGGCACGATCGTCAGCCCGAACCGCCGCATCGGCCGCAGATGGATCCGCGGGTCGCCGGTCGGCGGCGCCGCCACCAGGTCGTCGAGCGGCACCCCGTGCGCCCGGGCCAGCGGCAGCAGCTGCTCCAGGGTCGGCCGCAGCTTCCCGTTCTCGAGCCGCGACAACGTGCTCGCGGTCAGCCCCGTCTCGGCGGCCAGGTCGGCCAGCGTGGTGCCGCGGGCCCGCCGCAGCGCGTGCAGGCGCGAACCGACCCCCGCCAGCACGTCCTCCTCAACTTTCCCCATCCTCCCATCGTGCGGATCCGCAACTTTTCTTGCAACCTCGGAAGCGGAGCGGCGACGCTGGCCCCATGACAGCCGAAGAATTCTGGGAGAAGCAGTACCGCGCCCACCAAGCCTGGGGTGGCCGCGCCAACCCGCTGCTGGTCGAGGTGGCCTCCCCGCTGACCCCCGGGACCGCGCTCGACCTGGGCTGCGGCGCCGGTGGCGACGCGGTCTGGCTCGCCCGCCGCGGCTGGCAGGTCACCGCGGTCGACATCTCTCCCACCGCCGTCGATAAAGTACGAGGCCACGGCCTCCCGATCACGGCCGAGCAGCACGACCTGGCGCAGACCTTCCCGTCCGGCACGTTCGACCTGATCTCGGCCCAGTACTTCCAGACCCCGCTCCCCCTCGACCGCGCCCAGGTGCTGCGCACCGCGGCCCACGCCTTGCACCCCGGCGGCCGGCTGCTGGTGGTCGATCACGGCTCGATCGCCCCCTGGTCGTGGAACCAGGACCCCGACACGCACTTCCCCACCCCCACCGAGGTCGCCGCCGAACTGGCCCTGGACCCAGCCCAGTTCGCAGTAGCCCGAGCCGACCGGCCGCAGCGCGAAGCCACCGGCCCCGGCGGCCGGACGGCCCAGGTCACCGACAACGTGCTGATCATTCGGAGGGCCGCCGCATGAGGGACACCGGCCCGCCCTGGACCGACCCCGACGAGAAGGCGACCCTGCTCGGCTTCCTCAACTACTTGCGCGAGGCGATCGCGGCCAAGGCCGAAGGAGTGCCCGAACCCCAGGTCCGCACCCCCGGCGTCCCCTCCGGCACCAACGTGCTGGGCCTGATCAAACACCTGACCCACGTGGAGGGCTTCTACTTCCTGGACCGCCCGATCACCAACCTGCGCCGAACCCTGAAACCCACCAAAACCGAGACCCTCGACCAACTACTGGCCGACTACCGAGAAACCATCCAGGAGTCGAACAAGGTCATCGACACCTACACCGACCTCTCCCGACCAGCCCCCCACCCCGGCGGCCGGGGCGTAGCCCCCACCATGCGCTGGACCCTGACCCACATGATCGAAGAGACAGCCCGCCACGCCGGCCACGCCGACATCCTCCGCGAGCAGATCGACGGCGCCACCGGCCGCTGACCGCCGCAACAAGGTAGATGCCATCTACGTAGATGACATCTACCTAAACCGGGCGGCTCAGCGGGATTCGCGCCACAGATGCACGACGACGCCGGGCAGATAGAGGGCGGCGCCGCCGAGGCCCACGAAGAGGCCGCCGGCCGCGAGGCGCTGGAGGATCGACCAGTCCGAGGCGTGCGCGGCGGTGATCGGGGCCAGGGTGAGCAGCGCGAGTCCGCCGCCGCCGGCGAGGGTCGTGCCGGCGACGGCCACGATGAGGTTCTGGCGGGCCGTCAGGTCGAGGTAGGCCTCCTCCAGTGCGAGTACGGCGGACAGTCCGCCGACGGCGGCGGCCGCGGTGAGCACGATCAGGGCCGTCCACGGGCGGGCGTTCACGGCCAGCAGCAGTGCTCCGACCAGGGCGGCGCCAGTGACTGCGAAACCGGCCAGCGCGATCGGCACCGGGAAGTCCTCGGCCAGGTCGACCAGCAGGCCGAGGCCACCCAGCAGGGCGCCCGCGGCGGCGAACCCGGCCCAGACCAGCGCGTACCAGAGAACGGCGCGGACGGAGAGGACCGCCGTGGCCGCTGCGCCGAGGACGAAGGCGGCGCCCAACAACCAGAGGAACGACCAGTCACCGGGTGCGCTCTGCTCACCCCGGAGGAACATGAGGCCGAGGGCGGCGCGGGGAATCACGCTGGGGCTTCACCGCCAACCCCCACCTCGGGCGCGGTCGTGGCCACCAACGCCGACCACACCGCCTGCGACAACACCACCGCCGTCCACGCCACCACCGACAACGACGCCGCCGAGTGGCCCCGTAAAAGCGTTCCCCAGCGCGGTCGGCTTCGGCGCGGCGGCCACCGGCGGCCGCGGCGACGGCCTGCCCGACGCCTGGGAAACGAAATACGGCCTGAACCCGTCCACCAACGACGCCAACGGCGACTTCGACCAGACCGGCTACCCGAACATCGAGAAATACATCAACGGTCTGCTCGACGCTCAGTACCCGTAGCCAGCGAAACAAAAGCGGAAGCCACCAGGGCGACCGACCGATCATCGTCGTGGGCCAGCCGTCGCAGCACGTCCTGCGCGGCCGGCCCCGGCATCTCCACCAGGGCCTGAGTCAGCCGGATCCGCACCGCGGTGTCCGCCGTGGGCGCGGCCAGCGCGTCGACATAATCGGCCAGGATCCGCCGCCCCACGGAAGCATCAGCGGCCAAGGCGCCCAGCACCTCCCCTGCGTCCACGTCGTTGGCTCCGGAAACCACCATGTCGACGAGCACCGGCACGGCCGAGCTCACACCGCGCCGGCCCAAGGCCAGGGCAGCATTTCGGCGTACGACCGCATCCTCGTCCCCCAGGGCGCCGGCCAGCACGGCCGACGACGAGCCGGAAAGCCCGGCGATCGCCAGCACCGCCCGCCGCCGGATGTTCACATCATCCGAACGCAGTCCGACAGTCAGACTGTCGAGTCCGTCATCGCCCGCCCGCGCGAGCGCCCACCGCAGCGCCCCCGCCACATTGGTGTCGGCCTCGGCCAGCACCGCCCCCGCCAGCAACTCGACCGGCACCGGCACATCGTCGGCCGGGGCCAGCACCGCCTGCTGCCGCCGCGCGGCGTCAAGCGAGTCGAGCCCGTGCATCAGCTCGACGATCCGCAGCACGTCCGGCCAGTCCGCCGGAGCCGTGGCCTCCACCGCCCGCAGCCGTTGCAGCAGTTCCTGCTCCCGCTCCAGCCGCTCCTCGGTCCACCGGATGAGGTCGCTCACCAACGCGGCCGGCGTAAAGCCCGGATCCTCCAGAGCGGAACCGATCTGCTTCAGCGACAGCCCGAGCGACCGCAGGCTCTCCACGTGGAAGATCCGGCGGATGTCCTCGGCCGAGTACTCGCGATAGTTGCCGACGGTACGACCGGTCGGGCGCACCAGCCCGAGCCGGTCGTAGTGCCGCAGCATCCGGGTGCTGACCCCCGACCGCCGGGCGACGTCGCCGATCAGCACTTGTCCGGCCCCAGCGCCACCACCCGGGTGGCCTCGGCCACGGCGAAGTCGAACCCCGCCTCCGGGTCGCGCAGCAGGGTCTCGGTGGCCCGGGCATGGGCCGCCACCGCCGGGTCGGCACTGCCCGTCGCGTCCCGCAGCGCTGGTTCGACCACATCCCCGAGAGCGACCAGCGCGCGGCTCAGGCTCAGCTGAACGGTCCGGTCACCGCGACCCAGTTGCGTAGCCAGTTCCACCGCCAGCCCCTCCTTGTCACCGTCCGGGGCCAGCACCACCGCCGTACGCCAGGCCGCCCGCGCGACCTCGTCGTCAGCTTCCCGCAGCAGCGACCGCGTGATCGCCGGCCACGCCCTCTCGTCCCCGATCTTCGACAGCGTATGCAACGCCTGGCTGCGCGCCTGCGCGATCGGCGATCGCAGTTCGGCCACGAGCCGGGGCACCGTGAGCGCGGCCGGCAGCCGGGTCAGCGCCCAGGTGAGCATGTCCCGCACGAAGAAGTCGGGCTCGACCGCACACCGCTCGACCAGCGCCTCGAGCATCCCGGGATCGGCCCGCGAGCCGGCCGCCAGCGCCGCTTGAAGTCGTGTCGAGGATTCGGTCGCGTCGAGTGCCATGACCCCAGTGAAGACCTTGTCACTGTGTCAAGGTCAAGCCATGTGGCGATCGTGGAGCTGATCAGGGCAGTAGGCCGCGCTCGACGAGACGGTGACCTTGGCCGAGGGGCAGACCGAGTGCAGTACTGCGACCGGCGCCGGGCCGCCATTGCGGCGACCCGGTGCGGCTGCTCAGTCCGTGAGGTGGGCGCCGATCTCGGACTCGCTGACCTGGGTCGGCTCGAGGACGCGGTGCAGGAAGGCGCGCGTGCGCTCCTCGCGGGGCTGGCCGAACAGCTCGGCCGGCGGGCCCTGTTCGACGATCAAGCCGTCGTCCATGAAGACGACGCGGGAGGCGACCTCGCGGGCGAAGGCCATCTCGTGCGTGACCACGAGCATGGTCATGCCGTCGGCGACCAGGCCGCGCATGACCGCCAGCACCTCGCCCACCAGTTCCGGGTCGAGCGCGCTGGTCGGCTCGTCGAACAGCATGAGCTGCGGTTCCATGGCCAGCGAGCGGGCGATGGCGACCCGCTGCTGCTGACCGCCGGAGAGCTGGGCCGGATAGGCCGCGGCCTTGTCGGCCAGGCCGACCCGGTCGAGGTTCTCGGTCGCGATCCGGTCAGCCTCGGCCCGGCTGCGCTTGAGCACCCGGCGCTGGGCGATGGTGACGTTCTCGCGGACGGTCAGGTGCCCGAACAGGTTGAACTGCTGAAACACCATGCCCACACCCTTGCGTACGGCGTCGATGTCACAGTCCGGGTCGGTGACCTCGACCCCGGCCAGCCGGATGGTGCCGCTGGTCGGTTCCTCGAGCAGGTTCACGCAGCGCAGCAGCGTCGACTTGCCCGAACCGGACGGGCCGATGACGCAGACGACCTCGCCCGGCTCCACGGTCAGGTCGATGCCGCGCAGCACCTCCAGGCGGCCGAACGACTTGTGCAGCGCCTCGATCTCGATCGCCGGCATGCCGGTCACCTCTCCCTCGCGGCCCGGCGCTCCAGCCCGCGCACCAGTTGTGACAGGGGCAGGGTGATCACCAGGTAGAGCAGTCCGGCCACCACGAGCGGGGTCGGGTTGACCTTGGTGTTGAGCGTGTCCCCGGCGAACTTGGTGAGCTCGATCGTCGTCGAGGTCACCCCCAGCACGTACACCAGGGAGGTGTCCTTGGTGAGCAGGATGATCTCGTTGGTCAGGGGCGGGATGACGATGCGGAACGCCTGCGGCAGGACGATCGAGATCATGGCCCGGGGGTGGGACATGCCGAGCGTACGGGCCGCTTCTAATTGGCCCTTGGGGACGGCCTGGATGCCGGCGCGGATCGTCTCGGCCATGTACGCGGCCGCGGTCAGCCCGAGGCCGACGGTGACCGAGCCGTACACGCCGCCCGGGATCTCGCGGTCGGGGAAGGCGAGGGGGACGCCGTAGCCGACCATGAACAGCACGAGCAGCGAGGGCAGACCCCGGAACAATTCGATGTACGCCGTGGCGAACCACCGGTAGGGCAGGATCGACGACAGCCGCATCAACGCGAGCACCAGCCCGAGCGTCAGCCCGAAAACGAACGCCAGCAGCGTGTACAGGATGGTGTTGCGCAGCGCGACGGTGATCGCCTCGGGGAACATGCTGCCCGCGACGTCCGACCGGAAGAACGCGTCGGACAGCCGGCCCCAGTCCGCGGCGGCGATGAACCCGACGATCGCCAGCGCGAAGACGACGTAGCCGGCGACGCGGATGATCCGGCGCCGCCGGCGAGGTGTCAGTGTCATGCCGCCGGCTTCTCGCCGATCCATTCCGCGTAGATCTTGTCGTACGTTCCGTCGCTCTTCGCCGCGGCGATGGCCGCGTTGACCTCTTTCAGCAGCGCCGCGTTGCCCTTCTTGACGGCGAACCCGTACTGCTCGCCGGTGTCGAAGCCGGCCGCGACGGCGACCTTGCCCGGGTTCGCCTTGATGTACTCGTTCCACACGGGCAGGTCGTTGACGGCGGCGACGACCTGGTTGGTGGCCAGCGCCTGCTGCAGGGCGGCCAGATCCTTGTACGAGACGACCTCGATCTTCAGGTTCTTCTCTTTCACCTGGGTCTTGATGTAGTCCTCGCCGGTGGTGCCGCCCTGCACGCCGAGCCGCCGGCCGACGAGCTCCTCGAGCGTCTTGACCTCTTTGCCGGTCGGCGTGGCCAAGGCCTGGGTGGCGTCGAAGTACGGGTCGGAGAAGTCGAGGACCTTCTTGCGCTCGTCGGTGATGGTCATCCCGGCCGCGGCCACATCGCACTTGCCGGAGTTGAGGTCGGCGCCCGACTTGATGCCCTCGAACGGCGTGTCCACGATGGCCTGGGTGACCTGGAGCTTGGTGGCGACGAGGTCGATGAGCGCGACGTCGAAGCCGACGACCTTGCCGCTGTCGTCCTTGGACTGGAAGGGCGCGTAGGGCAGGTGGGTGCAGGTGGTCAGGGTGCCCGCTTTGATCAGCGCGACGCCGCTCTCGGTGGTGCCACCGGTGTCCTCCTTGGCGCAACCCGCGACAGCGGCGATGACGACGGTGGTCGCGACGGCCAGCTTCATGAGTCTCATGCATCTCTCCCCGATAGGTGATCCACAGATTAATCCACAGTCCCCTATAGGCAGAAACATGGGATCCATCCTCGTGCGCCGATGCCCGCCGATCGGGTCCCGGAGTGATTGACCGGCGGAGACATCCGAGGTGATGGGCATCCGGGCCGGACCTGGACGGCCGTTCACGGCTTCGCCGAGCGGCGTAGTTGTTCCTCAGGGCTGTTGCCGAATCGCGGCGAGCAACTCCGCCGTGGCGACCGTGTCGGGGTGATCCGGACCGAGTACCCGCCGTCGCCGCTCCAGTGCGTCTTCGGCCAGGGCACGCGCCCGATCGTTCTCGCCCGACATCGACAGTCCCTCGGCCAGATTCGCCTCCGTGGTCAGGGTGTCCGGGTGGTCATCGCCGAGGATCCGCCGGTGGTGGTCCAGCGTCTGCTCGCCGACCGTTCGTCCCTGTTCGCGCTCGCCCAGCATGAAGAGCACGTTCAGCAGGTTGTTGGCCGAAGTCAAGCAGTCCGGATGGTCCTCACCGAGAACACGGCGCCGGCGGGCCAGGACGTCCTCGCAGATCTCCCGGGCCGCCGCGAAGTCCCCCAGCCCGAACAACGCGTTGCACAGCATCAGGATCCGCTCGGCCCCGGCCACGGCGTCGCTCATCCGCAGGACGAAGTTGTCGCCCGCGGCCCAGTCCCAGGCCGCGATCTCGACCACAAAGCCGGTCCGGACCAGTTCCTGCGCCGCCCACTCGGCCCACGGCCGGTCGGCGCCGGCGTAGCTGATGAAGACGTCGGGTCGCCCCATGCTTGTCACCTTGGCCCGCGGGGCTGCGCCGCGCTATCCCCGAACGGGGGACATGGCTCAGGCCATTTCGACGCCGCGCTCGTCGAGTTTGTGGTTGCGCCAGTAGACGTCCCACTCGTCGTCGACGTGCTTCGGTTCCTTGCCCTCGGGGAAGCGCACGAACCCGGTCGGCGGCTCCTCGCCGTCGGCCACGCAGGCCCGCCCGGTGGTGCTGTCGACCGCCGCGACCGGGTACTCCTCCGACCGGCAGATCGCGTCCCGGATCGTGCATCCGGCGCTGAGCAGACCGGCCAGGACAGCGACGGCGAGCGGCAGGGACAGACGGCTGCGCTTCTTCATACCGGAATTCTCGCCGACATCAGCCACTCCCGCCGATGAGCACCGGCCATCCCGGCCACGAGCAGGCAGAGGTCGGTGCGGCGGATGAAATGAGCACCGGCCGCCCCGGCTGTGAGAAGGCCGGGACGGCCGGTGTGGGGGGTGAGTAACGCGTTGGCGCCCGTTGCGCTGAGGGCCCCCGCCGGCTGGCGGGCCGACGGGGGCGTTTTCTCAGTTGTGCTCGGTGACGGTGAACGGCAGCTCGACCTTTGTGGCCGAGTCAGCGCCGGTCAGGGTGATGGCGACCGTTCCCGCGGCGGCCGCGCCGGGCACGCTGACGACGGCGTCGGTGATGATGCCGTCGGCGTTGGCCTGCAGGGCGGGCACCTCCTGGCCGGCCAGGACGCCGCTGACCGTCTCGTTCGGGGCGAAGCCCGTGCCGTCGACCGTGATGGCCGTGCCGCGGGGACCCGAAGTGACCGAGAGGCTCACCTGGGGGTGGAACGCCGGCGGAGCGGGGCGCTCCACCGACGGGACGGTGGTCGTCACGGCCGTCGACGCGGTGGCCGGCCCGACCGTCACGGTCGACGTCGCCGTACGGCTGGAAACCGCATCCCATGCCGTGACGTGCACCTTGTAGGTGCCCGGCTGCGCGTACGTGTGCTTCCCGCTGATCACCCCGGCCGCGTCGACCGTCGCGTCCTGCGGAACCGTGCCGTCGCCCCACTGCACGCGGGCGTTCACCCCGGCCGCCGAGGATCCGAGCGCGACCGTGGCCTCCTGTCCCGCCGTGGCCGTCCGGTCGGCACCGGCCGTCAGTTCCAGCGGCGGCCGGGGCGTGCCGTCGTCGGCCACCGCGAACACGTGGATCCGCCCGGCCGAGGCGGGGTCGCCGCTCTGGGCCGGCAGGGTCACCGCGGTCAGCGTCTTGCCCGCCGGAATTTCGTACGGCGCGGTGGCGAACAGGAACGGCTGCGCGCTGTCCCGGTTGGTGCCGAGCAGGCGGTACGGCGTCCGGGCGACCACCACGTTCCCGTACGACGGGGTGCCGTTGGGGTTGCCTCCGAGCGTCCAGTCGCTCAGCTGGATCGGGATCGTGGCCGTGCTGCCGTCGCTGAACCGGGCCGTGCCGTTCGTGCTCTGGTTGCCCTGCGTGCCGGCCCCGATGAACGAGATGGTCCGAACATCCGAGGGCAGATCGAGCTTGATCGTCTGTCCGCTGCCGGTCGCGTTGTCGGGCTGTCCGGCCGGGACCACCGGCAGCGTGAACTTCAGCGCCGTGCCCGGCACGTCCACCGGCTGACCAGGCGTGACACCGGCCGTGGCCAGCGCCTGTCGCGAGTACGCCCACGACTTGGCATCGCAGTCGGCCGCGCGCACCCCGTCGTCGCCGATGCACGTGTTGTCGAACGAGGCGAGCAGGCCGCCGGCCGGCGCGTAGGCCACGTCGATCCCGACCGTGGCCGAGTCCTGGCTGGTCCCGTCGGTGACGGTCACCGCCGCCTGGTAGTGGCCGGGCTGGGCGTACGTGTGCGAGCCGCTCACGTTGTAGACCGCCCGCGACCCCAGCGCCGTCGTGCCCGTGGTGACCGGCGTGCCGTCGCCCCAGTCGATGGTCGCCTGGTACGAGGCAGCCGCGCCCCCGGTGACAGTCGCCAACGGCGCCGCAAGAGCAACGCCGGAAAGCGCCGGAAGATCAGCACCGGTCACCGTGACCGCGCCTCCCCCGAGCTGGACGTCCCCGCCGGCCAGCAGCTCGACCTCGGCCAGATTGGCCTGCGTCGAACCGGCAGTCTTGCTGACGACCACGCGGAACCGGGTGAACCGGCCGGGCCGGTCGATCTTGAACGGCCGGGTCTGGTTACGCCAGGTGAACACCTCGCCCCGGCGGGAGTCGAGCGTGCTCCAGGTGATCCCGTCGCGGGAACCCTGCAGCTTCCAGTCGGCCGGGTCGCCCGCGGCCGCCCCCGAGGTGAGCGTGTACCAGGTCGGCGCCTGCTTGCCGCCCCGGTTGGCCCAGGTGATGGCCGGGGTGCCGTCGGCGAACGTCACCTGCGTGGACGACGAGTCGTCGAACAACTTGTCGGCCGACGCGGTGCCCAGTCCCGGCCCGGTGATGTCCTGCAACGGCTTCGGCGCGGAGGAGCCCGTCGTCAAGGAGGACGGCGGGGTGCCCCACGACGACGGCGACGGGCCCATCTTGAACTCGAGCGTGCCGCCGCGAACCAGCGCGGACGAATCCACCGACAGCGAGGAGTGCGCGCGGCCGTTCACTTTCAGGCCCTGCACGTACACGTTCTTGGTGCTGTTGTCAGGTGCCTTGACCACGATGTCGCCGTTCTTGCGGTGCACCGTCATCTGGGTGAACTGCGGCGAGCCGACGGCCCACTGGTCCGAGCCGACCTGCAGCGGGTACAGCCCGAGCGAGCTCAGGATGTTCCAGGCCGACATCTCGCCGTTGTCCTCGTCGCCCAGGTAGCCCTGCCCGATCTCGCTGCCCACGTAGAGCCGCTGCAGGATCTCGCGCACGATGGCCTGCGTCTTGGACGGCGCACCCACGTAGTTGTACATGTACGGGATGTGGTGCGAGGGCTGGTTGCTCATGCCGAGCTGACCCAGCCGCACGGCCCGGGCCTCCAGCATCTCGTGGATGACGCCGCCGTAGCCGCCGGGCCGGTCCGCCTTCTCGGGCGTGGCGAAGAACTCGTCGAGCTTCTTCTTCAGCGCGGCCCGGCCGCCGTACAGGTTGGCCAGGCCCTGACCGTCCTGCTGGGCGGTGAAGGCGAAGTTCCACCCGTTGGTCTCGGTGTAGACGCCACCCCAGTCGAGCGGGTCACCGTCGAGGAACGTCCCGGCCGCGTTCCGGCCCTGGAAGAACTTGGTCTTCGGGTCGAACAGGTTGACGTAGTTGCGGGCCCGCTGCAGGAAGTACTGCGACTCGTCCTTGAGCTGCTCCCGCTCGGCCTTCGGCGTCGACGGGTCGCGGGCCAGCTCGGCCGCCATGTTGCCGATGCCGTAGTCGTTGATGAACCCCTCGAGCGCCCACGACACCGACTCGCCGGTGCTGGTCGGCGTGTAGCCGAGGAACAGCGACGTCTCGAGGCCCTTGCGACCGACGGCGCTGCGCCCGGAGGCGACCGTTGCGTCCTTCACCGACGCGTCGTACGCACCCTGGGCGTCGGGCAACTTCACACCGTTGAGGTACGCCGAGGCGAGCGCGACATTCGCGCTCGTGCCCGTCATCAGGTCGGCGTAACCCGGCGACGACCAGCGGGCGATCCAGCCCCCGTCGCGGTACTGCTGCACGAACCCGTCGGCGATCTTGGCCGCGATGTCCGGGTAGAGCAGCGAGTAGGCCGGCCACACCGTGCGATACGTGTCCCAGAAGCCGTTGTTCACATAGATCTGACCGTCGACGATCTTGGCGCCCGTCGCCGTCGGGGTGGAGGCCCCGGTCGCGGCGGACACCGGGCTCGCGTACTGCCAGCGGGGCTTCGCCGCCGTGCCGGTGTTCTCCGACTGCGAGTTCGGGTAGAGGTTGAGGCGGTACAGGTTCGAGTACAGCGTGACCAGCTGCGTCTCGCTCGCGCCGCGCACCTCGACCCGGCCCAGCCGGTCCTTCCAGGCGGCGGTGGCCGCGGCCCGGATCTGGTCGAAGCTCTTCCCGGTCACCTCGAGGTCGAGGTTGCGCCGGGCCTGGTCGACCGAGAGGAACGAGGTGGCGAACCGCAACGTGAGCTGGGGGTTCGCCGCAGTGTCGAAGGTCGCCGCGGTGGACGAGGTTCCGGTCGGCGCCCGGTCGAACGTGCCCGCGTAGAACATGCGGCTACGCCCGGCCGACAACCCACTGCCGTTGTCGACCCAGCCGGTGACACTTCCGTCCGTACCGAACCTGAAGTTGCCGTTGCTGAAGGCCACAGCGCCGGTGGGCCGGCCGGGGAAGCCGAACTGCAGGATGCCGCCGTGGTCGGTCGGTGACATCTGGGCGGTCAGGCCGTTCTGCAGCTTGACGCTGTAGAGGTCGGGCCGCGCGATCTCGTCGTCGTGACTGAAGGCGAGCGGACCGGGCGTGCCGCCGGACGGCACCGGCATGACCGACATCCGGTTGCGGTCACCCATCCAGGGGCTGGGCTGGTGCGAGATCGCCAGGCCCTGCAGCAACGGCAGGTTGGCCGGGTTGTTGTCGCGCTGGTAGACGTACTCCCAGGAATCCGACCCGGCGTTGGTGACCGGGGTCAGGAAGTTGAAGCCGTTGGGCACCGCGGTGATCGGCAGGTTGTTGCCGCGCGAGAACCCGCCCGACGAGTTGGTGCCGCGCCGGGTGTCGACGAAGTTGGTCAGCCGCGAGCCGTCGATCGGCGTGGCCGCGCCCACGATGGTCAGGTCGTCGAGCCAGCCCTGGAAGCGGGTGGCCGCCGTGGCCCCGGGGTTGTCGTAGGCGAGCAGGATGCGGTCGATCGTCTTGCCGTTGGCGACCGCGCCCAGCTCGGTCCGCACCGCGTTCCACTCGTCGGCCAGCAGCACCTTCGAAGCGCCCTGCCCGGCACCGGTCAGCGGGTAGCCGTGCTGGTCGAGCGGCGAGCGCCGGCTCAGATAGGTGCCGTCGGTGAAGTGCAGGTCGACCGCCGCGTAGGTCGACGGGTACTGCAAGTTCTCACCGGTCAGTTCGGGGAAGATCTTGTAGCTCAGCCGCGTCTTGGGGCCGACCGGGATCTTGACGTCGAAAAGCTTGTTGGTTCCGTACGCCCGTCCGTTGCCCTCGGCGCCGCCCGCGTACCGCAACGAGGCCGTTCCGGTGAAGCCGGCGCCCGGCAGCATGTTGGCCCCGCGGGTGGGGCCGGCCCCGACCACGCTGACCATCGGGGTGGCCGGCGGCCGCGTGTCCGTGCCGTCGCTGATGTCCCAGTCGGCCAGCTGGACGATCGTGTCGCCCGAGTTGGCCGTGACGTTCAGCCGGTAGAACGCGTACGCGGTGGTGTTGGTGAAGGTGTAGGTGTTGGTGGCGAACCGGCCGGCGAAGCTCTGGCCGGTGCGGGTGTCGAGGTCGGTCCACTGCGAACCGTCGGCCGAGCCCTGGACGGTGAAGTCCCGGGGGTCGCGCCCGGGGGCGTCGTTGGCCGAGGTGAGCGAGTACTTCACGACGGTCGAGGGCTGGGCCAGCTGGTAGGTGACGGAGCCCGTACGGGCGAAGGCCAGCCATTTGGTCGAGCTGTCGCCGTCGGTGAGCTTGACCGCGGTCTCGCCGGGCGCGTTCTCGGCGCTGGCGGTGACCGCGCTGACCCGCTCGAGCAGGCTGCCCGGGAGCGCGACGCGGAAGTTGCCGGTCAGGTTGCCCTGCACCGGCCGGCCGCGGTCGAGCTCCACAGTGCTCGTCGCGGGTTGCTGGTCGGTGGTCTCGAAGGACGAGGTGAAGTTGCCGGGTTTGACGGTGGCGTACGCCGGGGACACGGCGACGACCGGTCCCACCGGCACGAGCAAAGCCCCGGCAGCGGCCAGGATCCACTTCATGGGTATCTCCAGGGGGAGCGGGCGCGGTGGATGCGCCCGGAACAGAGATCGACAGCCTGATCCGCGCTGACAACGTTGTCAAGACCATCCACCCAGGACGGCCGTATCCAACTTTCGGCCGATGCGGACGGGCCACCAAACATGTCCATGGATGGATATTTCTCACGGATTCGTGCCAACGGGGGTCGATTTCACAGGAACCTCACAGGGGGGTCCCTTGGATGGTCCGGCAGCGGCCGCCCGCCCGGCGGCCGCCCGACCGGAAGGACCCCATGTCCGATCCGTTGCAGAAGCGCCGCCGGCGTTCGCGCCTCATGACGTACGGCGCCGTGGCCGCCGCGCTGGGGCTCACCGCCGCCGGCGTAGGGGTGGCCCAGGCCGCCGCAACCCCGGCCCCGCTGTCGCTCGTCGCCGCCACCGGACAGGTGACCGCCGAGCGCTACGAAGACGACGGCGAGAGCTACCTGTCGCTCGACCTCGGCCTGCACGTCATCGCGGGCAAGGACCCGCTGGAGATCTGGGCCAAGCGCACCGGCTACGACAAGCCGATCAAGGCCGAGCGGGTCGTCGTCAAGAACGGCAAGAAGACGAAGGTCACGGTGCCGGCCGAGCTGGTGCCCGACTTCAACGGTCTCAAGGACTTCACCACCATCTCCATCGCCGACCCGGCGGGCACGGTGGTCAAGGAGTACAAGACGCCGTTCTGCGGCAACGGGTACTCGTCCGCGCGCACCCGGCCCGACGCCCCGGCGGCCAACCCGTACCCGCAGGGCTGCGGCGGCTACAACCCGTTCACGCTGGGCGCGGTCTGGGGCGTGCAGGCCGGCTGGGACGCCCGGGTCGACGACTATCCCGTGTACGACCCGGACGCGGAGTCGTTCGACCTGCCGGTCGGGCAGTACACCGCCACCGCCACCGTGAACCCCGTCTACCAGAAGCTCTTCGGCATTCCCCAGGCGCAGAGCACGGCCCAGGTCGGCGTGACCGTGGTCGAGGGCGACACCGACCGGGGCGGCCTGGCCCGGATCAAGGCGGCCGACGCCGGTCAGGCCGCGGCCGCGCCCGACGAGCACTCGATCCACGACGCCGAGGGTGACGCCAAGCGCCAGGTCTCCTCGTACGTCAACGAGCTGCGCGCGCCGGCCAAGCGGCCCACCCCGCTCAAGGCCGCCCCGTCCGGCGGCCCGCGTCCCGACCTGCGCTCGCTGCCCGCGTGGGAGATCGCGCTGGAGCAGGAAGACGGCAAGTGGTACGTGAACTTCGGCGCCACCGTGTGGAACGCCGGCACGTCGCCGCTGCTGGTCGACGGGTTCCGCCGCACCGGCACCGAGCTGATGGACGCGTACCAGTACTTCTTCGATGCCAAGGGCAATCAGGTCGGCAGCCGGCCGGCCGGCACGATGGAGTGGGACAACCGGGAGGGCCACCTGCACTGGCACTTCACCGACTTCGCGCAGTACAACCTGCTCGACTCGACCCAGAAGCTCTCGGTGCGCAGCGGCAAGGAAGCGTTCTGCCTGGCCAACACGGACGCTGTCGACTTCACCATCGCGGGCGCGAAGTGGCGGCCCGAGAACACCGACCTGTCGACGTCGTGCGGCGCCAACACCACCATCGCGGTGCGTGAGGTGCTCGACATCGGCAACGGCGACACCTACAGCCAGTACCGGCCGGGCCAGTCGTTCGAGGTGACCGACCTGCCCAACGGCACGTACTACATCCAGGTGCTGGCCAACCCCGAGAAGAAGCTGGCCGAGCTGGACACCACCAACAACTCGGCGCTGCGCCAGATCATCCTGGGCGGCACCCCGGAGGCGCGGACGCTGACCGTTCCCCCGGTGCACGGCATCAAGGGCTAGATCCCCTCGTGGCCGGCTACCGGCGCCTCCGGTAGTCGGCCACGACCAGCTCGGTCAGCTCCTCGAGCGAGGTGTCGGCGGCCCGCTTGTCGAAGGTGATCCGGCCGTGCTGCAACAGATTGACTCGGTCGCACACGTCGAGCACCTGGGCGTAGTTGTGCGCGATGATGATCACCGAGACGTCGCCGCGTTCCCGCAGGTCGCGGATCACATCGAGGATCATCGCGCCCTCCTTGGCCCCCATCGCCGCCAGGGGCTCGTCGAGCAGCAGGACCCGGGCGTCGGAATAGACCGACCGGGCCACCGCGATCGCCTGGCGCTGCCCGCCGCTGAGCTTGGCCACCTCGACCCCGACGTCGGGCAGATTGACCCCCATGTCCCTGAGGCGCTGCTCGGCCCGGCGCTTCATGGCCCGGTTGTTCAGCAGCGGCCACCGTACGAGTTCCCGGTTGAGGAACATGTTGTGGTAGACCGACAGCTCGTTGATCAGGGCCAGGTCCTGATAGACCGTGTCGACACCGAGCGACCGGGCGTGGTCGACGCTGCGGAACGTGACCTCCTGGCCGGCGACGAGGATCTGGCCCGAGTCGGGCTGGTGGTAGCCGCAGAGAATCTTGATCAGGGTCGACTTGCCGGCCCCGTTGTCGCCGATCAGCCCCAGCACCTCCCCCGGGTCGACATGCAGGTTGATCTCGCTCAGGGCGGTGAGCGCGCCGAACCGTTTGGCGATGCCCCGCGCTTCCAAGGCCGGTGTCGTCATGACTTCCCCGCTCGCCGCAACCGGGACAGGTACTGGTTGGCGATCATCGAGGCCAGGATGGCCAGCCCGAGGATCAGGTAGATCGTGTTGGCGCTGTAGCCGATCAGGTTGAACCCGTTCTGCAGTTCGGCCAGCACGAGGGCGCCCAGCAGCGCGCCCACGATGGTGCCGGAGCCGCCGGCCAGCGCCGTGCCGCCGATGACCGCGGCCGAGATGGCATAGAAGGTCAGCGTGGTGCCGCCGCCGATGTTGGGGTCGATCGTGTTGATCCGGGACGCCTCCATGATGCCGACCAGGCCACCCAGGGAACTGGTGATCATGAAGTTGCCGATCTTGATGCGGGAGGCGCGGATGCCGGCCTCGGTCGCGCCCACCGGATTGCCGCCGACCGAGATCGTGTGCAACCCCCAGCGCGTACGGGTCAGGACCACATGGAAGACGGCCACGATCAGCACGGCCCACGTGATGCTGGCCCACGGTCCGGCCCCGAGCCAGGTCTGGAACGTCCCCTTGGCTGGGTCCGGGATCGGTACGGGGTACGCGTGCGACGTGATCAGCAGCAGCCCCTGCACGGCGAAGAACGTGCCCAGCGTGACCACGAACGACGGCACGTGCAGTTGCGTGACGATGAAACCGTTCACCAGCCCGATGAACGCCGAGACGGCCAGGGCCAGCACGAAGGCCGGCAGCACCGGCACGCGGTAGAAGTCGACCGCGAAGTGCAGCAGGAACGGCGCGAACGCGGCCACGATGCCCACCGACAGGTCGATCTCGCCCGCCACGAGCAGCAGCACGATGCCCACGGCGATGATCGCGGTGGGCGCCGTGGCCTGGGCGATGTTGACCAGATTGTCCCGGCTCAGGAAGACGTCGCTGGCCACCCGGAAATAGACCACCAGGGCCAGGGCGACCAGCAGCACGCTGGCCTCGCGCCGGCGGAGGAAGGCGTCGAGCACCCGTTTCGGGGCGCGCGGCGGCGCTTCCTCCGCCGACCTCTGCGCGGTGTCAGCCATGCGCGATCGGTCCGGTGCGGGGCACGAGCACCTTGTCCGTCGTCGAGCCCTCGTAGCGCGACTTCGTGTTCTGATACGGCTCCACGTTGTCCTTCGTGACGAACAACAGCCCGGTGTTCGTCTCGCTGGGCGCGAGCAGCCCGCCCGACACCTTGTAGAAGTAGAGCGCCAGCACCGGCAGGAAGCCCTGCAGATACGGCTGCTGGTCGATCGTGTAGTCGAGGTTGCCGTCCTTGACCCCGGCCAGGCTCTCCGGGATCAGGTCGAAACCGCCGGCCACCTTCAGGCTCTTCGACCGCATGTCGTACTTCTTCACGGTCTGGCCGACCGAGGCCGTCGAACCCGCGTCCACGGCGAGCATGCCGCTCAGATCGGGGTGCCCGACGGCGTACGCGTCAATGATCGAAAGGCCTTTGGTCACGTCGGCGTTCGTGGCCACGGGGGTGAACGTGACCGGCTTGCCGCTGTCCTTGATCGCCTGTTGGGCGCCGTCGATGCGCGGCTGGATGTTGAGCGCGCCGGGCGTGGCGATGAACCCGGCCACCTCACCCCCGCTGACCGTCTCCAGCGCCCGTTTGCCCAGTTCGTAGCCCGATTCGTACAAACCCTGTCCCATGTACGCGAGCCGGTTGGTGCCCGGATCGCCCCGGGCCCCGTCGGCGTTGTAGGACACGACCGGGATGCCGGCGTCCAGCGCCTGGTCGACGGGCGCGCGGAAGGCGTCCTTGTCGACCACGGCCACGGCCAGGCCGTCGACCTTGGCGCTGATCGCGGTGTTGAGCGCGTTGACCATCTCGCCCACGATCGAGTTCTGCGAGCCGGTCCACTGCGGCTTCTCGATGCCCAGCAGGGCCGCCGCGTCCTCCATCCCGTACTGGGTCGGGGTGAAGAAGGGGTTGGTGGTCACGTGATTGACGAAGGTGAACTTCCACTTCGGGGTCTCGGGGAAGTTGCCCATGGCCCCGGCCGCCGCGGCCTTGTCGTCACTGCACGCGCTGAGCAGAGCGCCGGCGGCCAGCGAGGCACTGAACAGACCAGTGCCCTTCAGCAGCCGGCGCCGCGTCGCCCGCGGCAGATCCAGGGTGGAGACGGCCTCCTCGACTCTTTCGTTCATATCAAGCCCCTATCGGGTGCCGAATTGATAGACGGTGGTGGACCGCAGAACCTGCCCGGGACGGAGGACGGTGGAGGGGAAGTTCGCGTGGTTGGGCGAGTCCGGGAAGTGCTGTGTCTCCAGCGCCAGCCCGTCACCCTGGCGGTACGCCCGGCCACTGGTGCCGTAGAGCGTGCCGTCGAGGAAGTTGCCGCCGTAGAACTGGATGCCCGGCTCGGTCGTGCTGATCGTCAGGGTGCGGCCACTGGCGGCGTCGCTGACCCGCGCGGCCACTTCGAGCCCCTTGCCGTGGCGGTCGAGGACCCAGTTGTGGTCGTAGCCGCGGCCGTACACGATCTGCTGGAAGCTGCTGCGGTTGCGGGCGCCGATGGCCGTGGCCTTACGGAAGTCCATGGGCGTGCCGGCCACCGCGGCCAGCTTGCCGGTCGGGATCAACGTCGAGTCGACCGGCGTGTAGCGCGACGCCCTGAGCTGCAGCTTGTGGTCGTCGATGGTACCGGTGCCCTCACCACCGAGGTTCCAGTAGGCGTGGTTGGTGAGGTTGACGACAGTCGCCTTGTCAGTGGTGGCGTGGTAGTCGATCCGAATGCCGCGGTCCTTGGTGATCGTGTAGGTCACCGTGGTCCGCAGCGTGCCCGGGTAGCCCTCCTCGCCGTTCGGGCTGACGTAGCTCAGCCGCAGGGCGACGGTGTTCTTGCCCGCGACCGGGGTGGCCGTCCAGACCCGCTTGTCGAAGCCGGCGTTGCCGCCGTGCAGCGAGTTGGGGTCGTTGTTGATGGCCAGCTGATAGGTCTGACCGCCGAGGGTGAACTTGCCCTTGGCGATCCGGTTGCCGTAGCGGCCGATCAGTGCGCCGAAGTAGGCCGGGTTCTTCGACGTGACATAGCCGCCGAGGGTGCCGAAGCCCAGCGTGACGTTGGCCAGTCGGCCGTGCCGGTCCGGAGTCTCCACGGTCTGCAGAATTCCGCCGTACGTGAGGATGCGGACGCGGAACTTGCCGTTGCTCAGGGTGTAACGGTCGACGGCCTGGCCCCCGACGCTTCCGTACGCTTCCTTGCTGATGGACGGTTTGGCGCCCGCCTGTGACGACGAGCTCGAGGCCAGGCCGAGACCCAGCCCGAGGAGCACGACGACCCCGGCGCGCGCGAACGTTCTCATGACATGTCGCCTCGTTCCCTAGGCACGACGCCACGCCGCCACGGCGTGGCGGAAAGGAGCCTGTGTCGGCGCCAGGGGAGGTTGGCACCGGCCCAGACGGAACCGGCTGGAAACCCGAGCTCGGTCCGGACAACGAGTACGTTGTGGACCGTAACCACGCCGGGAGATCGACATGAATCGGCCGATCGCCTGATCCTCTGGACCCGGGCGTGAACGCTAACATCACATGTTTGCTCGAGCGGGCTCTATGACAGCACGAGCCATCCACGTGAGCCTCGCTACTCGATCTGGATTCATCCCATCATCCCATGATTGACTGCCGCGGTGTCCACCACTGTCCTCGCCCCCGCCCGGCTGCACCGCGGCATCCTGCTCGCCGTCGCGCTGACCGCCCTCAACCTGCGCACCGCGGTGACCGGGTTCAGCGTGCTGACCGGCGACGCCGCCGACGATCTGCACTTCGGTCCGGTGGTCGCGGGCGCCATCGGCACGATCGTGACGGCCTGCTTCGCCGTCGCCGCGTTCGCCGCTCCCCCGCTGGCCCGCCGGCTCGGCCTGGAACGCACGGCCGCACTCGCGGTCACCGCCACCACCGCCGGCATCCTGCTGCGGGCCGTGGCCTGGTCGCCCACCGTCATGATCGTGGCCACGGTGATCGCGTTCGCCGGGGTCGGCGCGTCCAACGTCATCCTGATCCCGATCGTGAAGCAGCACTTCCCGCAGCGCCTGCACGCGGTCAGCACGATGTACATGGTGCTGCTGCAGATCGGTCAACTGGCGGCGCCGTTGCTCGCCCTGCCTCTGGCCAGCGCGTACGGCTGGCGCACGGCGGCCGGCAGCTGGGCCGTGGTGACCGCGGCCGCGGCGGTGCTGTGGTTCGTCACGATGCCCCGCTCAGGCGGCCGGGCCCCGGCCGCACCCGTGGCGGCGGTCAGCGTCTCCTGGCGTACGCCATCGGTTCTGGGTCTGATCGGCCTGATGGCGATGACCACATTGCACGTCTACACGTTGGTGACGTGGTTCCCAGCCATGCTGGAGGACGCCGGGTTGAGCACGACGGCGAGCGCGCTGCTGCTGTCGTGGTTCGCCGGCCTCGGGCTGATCGCCGCCTTCGTCGTACCCCCGCTGACCACCCGGCTGCGTAACCCCTATCCGATCGTCGCGGTCTGCGTGGGGTTGATGGGCATCGGGTACGCGGGCATGTTCGTCGCCCCCGCGGCCGGCGCTCTCGTCTGGGCCACCGCGTTCGGCCTCGGTGTGAGCACCTTCCCGCTCTGCCTGACCCTGATCGGGGCCCGGGCGGCCGACTCGCAGAGCGCGTCCAAGCTGTCCGGCCTGGTGCAAGGAGTCGGTTACGGCATCGGTTGTGTCGGCCCGCTCGCCCTGGGCGTGATCCACCAGGCCAGCGGCGGCTGGAATTTGACGTACGGGCTGCTCGCGGCCACCCTGCTGATCACGCTGCGGGCCGGTTGGGCCGCGTGCCGCCCGGTTCCGGCGAGCGCCGGATAGGCTGCACCCCGTGCCTTTTGATCGCGCCGGCCTCGGCACCCGCGTGACCGAACTCTTCCGCTCCCAGGTCACCGATGGCACGTGGCCGCTGGGCAGCAAGATCCCGACCGAACCCGAGCTGGTCGAATGGAGCGGCGCCGGCCGCAACACGGTCCGCGAGGCGATCGGCGCCCTCGTCACGGCAGGCATCCTGCGCCGCGAACAGGGCCGCGGCACGTTCGTGGTGTCGACCTCGGACCTGCGCTCGTCGGTCTCGCGCCGGGTCGCCTCGACGTCACGGCGCAACAGCCTGGAGTTGCGGCTGGCCCTGGACGCCGCCTCGGCCCGCATAGCGGCCCAGCGCCGAACCGAGGCCGACGCCGACTTTCTGAGGGCCCTGCTGGCCGAACGCGAAGCCGCGTGGAAAAGCGGCGACCTGCACGAACGCGTCCGAGCCGACTCGGCCCTGCACCGCGCGGTGGTGGCGGCCACCCACAATCCGCTGCTGGAGGACGTCTACGAGGGCCTGCTGGGCGTCTTCGAAGAGGTCCAACTGCACGACGTGGCCGGCGACACCGACGACCTGGCCCAACTGCACGCCGACCTGGTCGACGCGATCGTCACCAGCGACCCCGACCGCGCCGCCGCCACCATGTCCACGCTGCTCCAGCCCCTGATCAACCAGGCCACCTCATGATCGTGCGCCAAGGCGGCCCGGCTGACGCGGTGGCGCTGGCCGAACTCCGCGACATCGACGACCCCGGCCCGTTCACGGCCTGGATGGCCACCCACGCCGACACCCACCTGCCATTCGTGGCCGAGACCAACGGCGAGGTGGTCGGCGCGGCCTGGCTGCTGATCGCCGAACGGATCCCCGGCCCCGAATCACCGCAACGCTGGTACGGCGACGTCCAGTCGGTCATGGTCCGCGAGCCCTACCGGAACCAGGGAATCGGCGCCGCCCTGATGAACGCGATCCTGGCCGAGTCGGCCCGCCGAGGCCTCCAACACGTAACCGTCCACTCCGGCCGCCGCGCCGTCGACTTCTACGCCCGAAACGGCTTCACCCACCACCGCCAACTCCTCCTCTGGGAACCAGAAACCTCCTGAACCCACCTTCGGCACCCCCCGAGTCATCCGCAAAGGGGAATCACTGACGTCGCTGTTCTGACTCGTCATGCCAACGGGCAGTCCGGCTGCGGGCATCCGGCCGCGGACAGTCCGGCAAGATCCGCGCGGGCAAGATCGCGGCATACTGCCGGGGCTGACCCACCTCGAGCCGCCGGGCGCCGACGCGGATCTCGACCGGGCCCAGCTGGCGGAACTCGATCACACGCTCCCCAGCAACTCGGCCTTTGTCGGTCGTCGGCGGCAACATCGAAGGTTGACCAGTCGCGCAGCCCACCCGGCGCCACGACCGACCCGCGGCCGTTTGCCACCGCATCTGCGCGCGGCTCGGCGGGCCGGGTTCGTTTCCGGGCCCGGGCCCGCCTGGCGCCTACTGGTTGACGTCGTAGTCCTTGATGTTCGTGGTGATGGTTTTGCCGTTGTCGAGGGTGATCGTGACCTTCGGGTTGGGGGAGCCGTTGTAGCCGGTGTTGTCGAGCAGGCGGCCGGCGATGCTGGCGGGCTTGCGCTGGGGCCACCACGCGGCGAAGCGGCCGCCCTGCACTGTGGCTCGCACCTTCATGTCCTGGGTGTCGAAGACGATGGCGGTGACGCGGGAGCCGACCCGGCCCGAGACCATGAACTGCGTGCCTGAGGCGACGCCGCCCGAAGTCTTGTGCACCCCGATGGTGGCCAGCGCGTCCGCAGCCGGGGCGGGCAGCAGCGGGCCCGACATCGCCTCGCCCTCGCCGTCCGGGTACTCGGCCGTCAGCACCGTCGACCGCAGGCACTGGGCCTCACCGGTGGCCGATGTCAGGTAGGTCATCACCCAGTTGCCGCGGACCTCTACCATCGGCCGCCCGCCGGCCGGGCCGATGCGGGTCAGTTCCGCGCAATGCCGCACGTTCTCCGCCGTCTCGGTCGCGGTGGCCGGGCGGGGTTCGGCGTCCCAGGTGGCGATGGCCGCCTCGTCGGTGCCCAGGATCGGGGCGGCGGCGACCACCCCGGTCACGGCCAGCGCGCCGGCCAGCGCGAACCGGGCCACGCGTCGCCGCTGCGGCGGCCGGGCGGAAACCTCGGTTGCCATCACCCGGGCCAGCGTGGCCGCGGCGCGGGGTGAGTGGACCAGGTCGTCGGGGACGGCGCGGGCCGGGTCGTGGCTGCGGAGCAGTTCGTCCATCGTCATCACGCGTATCCCTTTTCGCTGGCGGAGGGCATCGGAGTGGGCACAGCAAGGTGCTGCTTGAGCAGACGCCGGGCGCGGCTGAGGCGGATCCGGAAGGCCACCGGCGAGACACCCAGCACCTTCGCGGCCTGCGCGGCGCTGAGGCCCTCCCACACCGAGAGGCTCAGGGCCTCCTGGTGCGCCGGGCCGAGCCGGGTCCAGGCGCTGGCCAGGTCGACCGAGGTGGCGACGAGGTCGTCGTGCCCGGCCATGGCGACCGGTCCGGCAATCTGGAGCCGGCCCCTGTTCTCGGTGCGGTGTTTGGCCAGCAGCAGCCGCCGGGTGATGCCGAAGAGCCAGGCCCGGGCCTCACCGTGGGCGCCGGGCAGGTCGGCCAGCCGTTGCCAGGCCACCACGAACGCCTCGGCCACGACGTCCTCGGCCTGGTCGACCGGGTGGCCGCGCCGGACGACGAACCGCACGAGGTCGGCGTACGTGCTCGCGTACACCTCCTCGTACCTTCGTCTGTCCCGCTGTTCTCGCATCTCTGTCACACCTCAACATGTCGCCCGGCAGCTCAACGTTTCAGGCGTTTCCAAGAATCGACGGGCGTGATTGACCCTCACAGTCATCCCATGTTTACTACAGGTCACCGCCGACCTTTCCCCGAGCCGGTTGGAGTCCCCTGCATGTACTGGAAGAAAGCCGCCGCCTCCCTTCTTCTGGTCGGAGCGGCCCTGGCCGTGCCGGCACCGTCCGCCGCCGCCCCGCTGACCGAGGTTCTCGTCTTCAGCAAGACCGCCCAGTTCCGCCACGGATCCATCCCCCGCGGCATCGCCGCCATCCAGCAACTGGGCGCGGCCAACGGTTTCAGCGTCACCGCGACCGAGGACGCGGGCCAGTTCACCCTGGCCAATCTCGCCCGCTACCAGGCCGTGGTGTTCCTCTCGACCACCGGCGATGTGCTCAACGACGCCCAGCAAACCGCTTTCGAGGCGTACGTGAACAACGGCGGCGGTTTTGCCGGCATCCACGCCGCGGCCGACACCGAGTACGACTGGCCCTGGTACGCGAACCTGGTCGGCGCGTACTTCCACTCGCACCCGGCCAACCAGACCGCCACCGTCCACGTCGAGGACCGGGGCAGCGCCTCCACCTCGCACCTGCCGCAGGCGTGGTCGCGCTACGACGAGTGGTACAACTACCGCACCAACCCCCGGGACGGCGCCAAGGTGCTGGCGACGCTGGACGAGAGCTCGTACTCCGGTGGCAACATGGGCGAGGATCATCCGATCACCTGGTGCAAGAACGTGGGTGCGGGCCGGGCGTGGTACACCGGGCTGGGCCACACCGACGAGTCGTACGCGGAACCGCTCTTCCTGCGCCAGATCCTCGGGGGCATCCAGATCGCGGCGGGCAACCGCCCGGCCGACTGCCGGCCCGAGAGCGGCTACACCCCCTTGTTCGACGGTACGCAGGCCAGCCTCGACCAGTGGCGGCAGGCCGGCCCGGGTGGGTTCACCCTCGCCGACGGCACCATCAGCTCGCAAGGCGGCATGGGGCTGCTGTGGTACCCCGTACGCACATTTGAGAACTACTCGCTCAAGCTCGACTGGATGATGCCGGGCGACGACAACGGCGGCGTCTTCATCGGTTTCCCCGACCCCCAGGGCGACCCGTGGAAGCCGGTCGCCGACGGCCATGAGATCCAGATCGACGCCACCGACGCCGACCCTTCCCGTACGACCGGAAGCGTCTACAGCTTCGCCGCGCCCGACCCCGCGGTCCGGGACGCCGCGCTGAACCCGCCCGGCTCCTGGAACGCGTACGAGATCGCCGTTCACGGTCAACGGGTCGAGGTCTGGCTGAACGGCGTGAAGGTCAACGACTACCTGAGCGACCGCAACATCGCCAACGGCTACATCGGCGTGCAGAACGACGGCGCCGGGCTCGACATCAGCTACCGCAACATCCGCATCAAGACCGACGGCCCGTCCCAGCCGCCCGGCGTCGATCTGGCCCGGGGCGTACGCGGGGTGGCCTCGAGCGTGGAGCCCGGCAGCCTGCACCTGGCGGCCAACGCCACCGACGGCGACGCGGGCACCCGCTGGGGCAGCGCCCACAGCGACCCGCAGTGGCTCCGGCTCGACCTGGGCCAGGCTCGCGCCATCAACCGGGTCAAGCTGACCTGGGAGGCCGCCTATGCCCGGTCCTACCAGATCCAGACCTCCCCCACCGGTCGCACCTGGACCACCGTCTATTCCACCACCACCGGCAACGGCGGCATCGACGACGTCGCGGTCAACGCCACCGGCCGCTTCGTCCGCGTGCTGGGCACCCAACGCGCGACCGGATGGGGCTACTCGCTCTATGACGTGAACGTGTACGGCCGATAGCACCGTGGTACCACGGGCGGCCCACAAGTGCCGCCCGCGGTACCACGATCTTGGCAGCAAACGTATTTAGCGTTGTCACCATGATTCAGGTACGCGAAGTGACCAAGCGGTACGGCGCGAAGACCGTCGTCGACCACCTGTCGTTCACCGCGCAGCCCGGACAGGTCACCGGCTTCCTCGGGCCCAACGGCGCCGGCAAGTCGACGACCATGCGGATGATCGTCGGGCTGGACCGGCCGACCTCGGGTGACGTGCTGGTCAACGGCAAGCCGTACGCGTCGTCCAAGGCCCCGCTGCACGAGATCGGGGTGCTGCTCGAGGCCAAGGCCGTGCACCCGGGCCGCACGGCCGTCAGCCACCTGCTGGCCATGGCCCGTACGCATGGCATCCCCCGCTCCCGCGTCGACGAGGTGCTGGCCCTGGCCGGCCTGTCCGAGGTCGCCCACAAGCGGGTCGGCGCGTTCTCGCTCGGCATGGGCCAGCGGCTCGGCATCGCGGCCGCGCTGCTCGGCGACCCGGCCGTGGTGATGCTGGACGAGCCGGTCAACGGTCTCGACCCCGAGGGCGTGCTGTGGGTGCGCACCCTGCTCTCCGGCCTGGCCGCCGAGGGCCGCACCGTGATGCTCTCCTCGCACCTGATGAGCGAGGTCTCGCTGATCGCCGACCACCTGGTCATCGTCGGCCGGGGCAAGTTGCTGGCCGACACCACGGTGGCCGACTTCGTCACCTCCGAGGGCGTACGGGTCGTCACCGCCGCCCCGGATGCCTTGCGCACGGTGATCGCCGCCCCCGGCGTCACTGTCACCTCGACCGGCGCCGAAGAACTCTTCGTCACCGGCACCTCCGCCCGCGAGATCGGGCTGGCCGCGGCCACCCGTGGCATCCCGCTGTTCGAACTGACCCCGCAGAACGCCTCGCTGGAAGAGGCGTTCA
Organism: Paractinoplanes aksuensis; assembly: GCF_024137025.1. Classification (GTDB taxonomy): domain Bacteria; phylum Actinomycetota; class Actinomycetes; order Mycobacteriales; family Micromonosporaceae; genus Actinoplanes; species Actinoplanes aksuensis. The sequence goes on along the minus strand of NZ_JAMYJR010000013.1, from coordinate 200,121 downwards.
TGGACCTGACCCGCGACGCTGTGGAATACGAGGCCGCCCGATGAAGATCACCGCTGGTGGCGTCGTCGCCGCCGAATGGACCAAGTTCTCCTCCCTGCGCTCGACCTGGATCACCACCGGGATCTCGGTGCTGCTGCTGATCGCGTTCGGCGCGATCGCCTCGGCCTCGTTCTCGGGCGACAACCTGTCGGCGGTCGACCTGGCCCTGTCCGGCAGCATCATGGCCGCGCTGGCCGTGGGCGTGCTGGGCGCGCTGCTGGGCGCGAGCGAGTACACGACCGGCATGATCCGGGCCACCCTGGCCGCGGTGCCCCGCCGGACGCCGGTGTTGTGGGCGAAGAGCCTCGTGGCCGGTCTGGCCGCCGTGGTCATGATGACCGCCGGCGCCTTCGCCGCCTTCGCGCTGGGTTCGGCCGTGCTCAACAACGGCGTGGCCGAAATGGCCCTGGGTGACGACGGGGTGCTGCGAGTCCTGTTCGGCGCCGGCCTCTACCTGGGTCTGGTCGCGGTGCTCGGCGTCGCGCTGGGCATGCTCGTCCGGTCCAGCGCCGGGGCCATCGCGATCCTGGCCGGTCTGCTACTGATCGTGCCCGGCCTGGCCGCGCTGCTGCCCGACGCCATCGCCGACGCGATCACCCCGTACCTGCCGAGCAACGCGGGCAACGCCGTCATGGCCCTGACCCAGTCCGACGGCAGCCTGGCGCCGTGGACCGGTCTCGCGGTTTTCGCCGGCTACGTCATCCTGACCCTGGTCGCCGCGGCGTTCCGGCTCAAGAAGTCCGACGCGTAAAGGGACAATGGGCTGATGAGCACGCAGGGATGGCTGGTGGAACAGCAGGCGCGGCTGCGCGCGTCGGACCGGCGCCGCCCGTGGGTCATGGACACCGTGGTCGCCGTTCCGATCGTGCTCTTCAGCATCCCGAACATCATCGAGAGTCCGCTGCCGGCCACGATCGCGACGCTCGTGATCCTGACCCCGCTGTACTGGCGGCGGCGCTACCCGTTCCCGGCGTTCCTGGTCGCGGCGGCCGTCGAGCTGGTCCAGAGCCTGCTCGACGTGGCCGTCGGGGCCGGGGTGATCCTGCTGGTGCTGCTGTTCGGGGTGGCGTCCCGCAGCTCGTGGCGGGCCATCGCGTGGTCCTCCGCGATCACGCTGGCCCTGCTGATCAGCGAGATCTACTGGGTCAACCCGGTGGCCGAGAACCGGTTGCTCACCCTGTTCCTCGTGTTCGGCACGTCGTTCGCCGCGGTCGCCTCGGGCGTCGCTGTGCGCACCCGCCGGGCGTACCTGGTCGAGCTGGAGGACAAGACCGCCCGGCTCGAGGTCGAGCGGGACCAGCGGGCCCGCCTGGCCGTGGCCGACGAGCGGGCCCGGGTGGCCCGCGAGATGCACGACATCGTCGGCCACCACGTGTCGGTGATCGTGGGCCTGGCCGACGGCGGGGCCGCCCTGGCCACCGCGCGGGCCGAGCAGACCGCGGAACCGCTGCGCCTGATCGGGGACACCGGCCGGCAGGCGCTGGCCGAGCTGCGCCGGGTGCTGGGCGTGCTGCGCGACCAGGACGCCGACCCCCAGCTGAGCCCGCAACCCGGCATCGACGACCTCGACCGGCTGCTGCCGACCGTGCGGGCGGCCGGGCTGCCGGTCACCTACTCGACCTCGGGCGACCTGCACGCGCTGGGCCGGGGCGTGCAACTCGCGGTCTACCGCATCGTCCAGGAAGCACTGACCAACACCCTCAAGCACGCGGGACCCGGCGCCAGTGCGGACGTCACGCTGGCGGCGGCCGACGGCGAGGTACGGGTCCGGGTGCGGGACAACGGCCGCGGCACCCCCGCGGCCCCGAGCCACGGCCTGGTCGGCATGCGGGAACGGGCCGCCCTGTACGGCGGGGTGGTGACCGCCGGCCCGGCCGAACGCGGCTGGCTGGTCGACGTCGTACTGAAGGAGCCCGCATGACCACCGTGCTGATCGCCGACGACCAACCGTTGCAGCGCCTGGGTTTCAAGATGCTGCTCGACGGCACCTCCGGCATGATCGTGGTCGGCGAGGCGTCGTCCGGCGCCGAGGCGGTGCGGATGGTCGACCAGACCCACCCCGACGTGGTGCTGATGGACGTGCGCATGCCCGGCATGGACGGCATCGAGGCCACCCGCCGCATCACCGCGGCCGGCTCCCGCACCCACGTGCTGATCCTGACCACCTTCGATCTGGACGAATACGTGTACGCCGGTCTGCGCGCCGGGGCCAGCGGTTTCCTGCTCAAGGACGCCCGCCCCGAGGAGCTGCTGGCCGGCATCCGCGCCGTGGCCGAGGGTGACTCGGTGGTGGCGCCCAGCCTGACCCGGAAACTGATGACGGCGTACCTGCAGGATTCGGCCCCGGCGGCACAACTCGACCCTCGGCTGGCCGCCCTGAGCGACCGCGAACGCGAGGTGCTCGAGGCCATCGGCCAGGGCGCCACCAACACCGAGATCGCGGAACGCTTCACCCTGACCGAATCGACGGTGAAAAAGCACGTCGGCCGGGTCCTGGCCAAGATCGGCGCCCGCGACCGCATCCAGGCCGTGATTTTCGCGTACGACAACGGCCTGGTCCAACCCCGCAACTGACCCGAACTTGCACGCACCTGCGTGGTAGATACCCGCGGCGAACCGGTCCTAGGTTGCCGGTCAGTGCCTTCACCCGAGAGGCGCACTGATCACGGGAGGAACCATGGACAAGGGTCTCGACTTCACCGACGCCACTTGGATCAAGAGCGTACGCAGCTGGGACGAGAACTGCGTCGAGGTGGCATTCGTGTCCGGCGGTGTCGGCGTCCGCGACTCCAAGAACACCGACGGGCCGATCCTGTCGTTCACCGACGCCGAATGGGACGCTTTCGCCGCAGGTGTGAAGGACGGCGAGATCCGGCGCCCCCTCGCCTGACTGCGATCCTGTACGCGTGAGCACCCATCAGGTGTCCGAGCGGCACGCCGGTATCCGGCGTGCCGCTCCCCTGCTCGCCGCCAAGGCCATTTCGGTCACTGGGGACGGCGCGCTCACGGTCGCGGTGCCGCTGCTCGCCGCGTCGCTGACCAGTGACCCGTTCACGCTGTCGGTCGTCTCGGCCGCGGTGCTGCTGCCCTGGCTGATGTTCGGGCTGCCCGCGGGCGCGCTGGCCGACCGCTGGTCCCGCCGCCGCACCATGATCGTCGCCGACCTGGCCCGGGCCGCGATCCTGGTCGCGCTGGTGATCCTGCTGCTGACGGGCCAGGCCGGCATCGGCGTACTGGTCGTGGCGGTGCTGGCCATCGGGATCGGCACCTGCCTGTTCGACGCGGCCGCGCAGGGCGCTATCCCGGTGCTGGTGGGCCGGGACAAGGCCGTGCTCACCCACGTCAACGGCCGGTTCGCCGCATACGACACCATCGGCCGCAGCTTCGCCGGACCGGCTCTCGGTTCCGCCGGTTTCGCCCTCGGGCGCAGCCTGCCCTTCGCGGCCGACGCGCTCAGCTTCCTGGCCTCGGCCTATTTCGTACGCAAGCTGCCCGAGCTGCACATCCAGCGCCCCCGCACCAGCATCGCGGCTGACATCCGCGAGGGCCTACGCTTCGTCACCGGCCATCGCGACGTGCGCTTCCTCATCGTGGCCGCCTGCGTGAACAACAGCGCGTTCGTCTGTGCCTTCGCCACCTTCGTCCTCTACGCCACCGAGGTCCTGCGGGTGCCCCCCGCCTGGTACGGCATCCTCATCGCAGCCAGCGCGGCCGGCGCCCTGGCCGCCGAATGGTGGGTGGAGCCGCTCACCCGCCGCCTCAGCCACTGGCACGCGCTCGCCCTGTCGTGTGCGGGCCAAGCCATCGCCTGGGCCGGCATCGCGCTCGGCGGCAACGTGTGGCTGACCGCGGCCCTGCTCGCCCTCTTCGGAGCCACCAGCGGCATCGGCGCCGTCGCCCTCATGTCCGCCCGCCAGGAAGCCACCCCCGACGAACTGCTTGGCCGAGTCACCAGCGTCTTCCGGATAGCCGGCACGGGCATCACCGCCCTCGCCGCCCTGCTCGGCGGTGCGCTGGCTACCGCCTACGGCCTGACCACCCCCATGTACGCGGCCGCCGCCGCCCTGGCCCTGCTGGCCGCCCTCATCCGCCTGCGCCGCTAGGCTCGGTCTCCGGCTCGCCCAGGCTAGGAACAGTTGGACCCGGTCAATGCGAATCTTCCGAGGCGACCAGGCTCACCCACCCTAGGAACGGATCGGCTCGACCAACCCCAGCCTCCCCATGGCACTCAAGTTGACCCGTCCTAGGAACGGGTCAGCACGACCAGCCCAGCTTCCCCCGACATGTAAGCCGGCCCATCCTAGGAACGAGTCGGCACGACCAGCCCACCTTCCCCACGGCACTCAAGCAGGCCCACCCTAGGAACGAGTTGGCGCGGTCAGGCCAGGTCGTCGACGGCGAGCAGGGTGGCCAGGCCCAGGAAGACGACGCCGGCGCCGAAATCGACGCGGCGTTGGGTGCGGGCCGGGATGCCGGTGGCGCCCAGCCGGGAGCCGACCGCGATGTAGAGCAGGCCGATCACCAGCTCCACCACCAGGTAGGCGAGGCCGAGGACGGCGATCTCGAAGCCTGATGAGGCGAACTGGGGCAGCAGGGCGGCGAACAGCAGCAGAGCCTTGGGGTTGCTGATCGCGACCACGAACTCCCGGACCACGATCGAGCGCGTTCCGCCGCCCGCACCCTCGATGTGGGACGGGCCGGGGTCACGGGCGGCGCTGCGCAGGCTGGTGATGCCGAGCCAGACGAGATAGAGCACACCGACCCACTTGATCACCTCGAGGGCGGTGGCGGAGGTGGCCAGCACCGCCCCCAGCCCGGCCACCACCAGCGCGATCAGCACCACAAAGGCGGCCAGCCGCCCGCCCACGCCGGCCAGCGCCCGGGCCGGGCCGTACCGGACCGCGTTGCTCAAGCCGAGCAGCTGGTTGGCCCCCGGGATGAGCGAAACGAGCACTGCCGCGGGGATGAACCCGGCCCAATCGATCACTGCGCCCTCCCCCGTTGAAGCGCCATGAAGATCCGGCACCCGGCCGACGCCGACTTTAGCGCCGCCGGGCGCCGGACCCGCCCCGGCCGCCTCGGTCGTGGCACTGCTGGACGCCACCCGCACGCTGCTGCCGGACGAGGAGGTCGAGACCGGCGCCGGCCTGAACCTGGCCCATCGCCTGATCGACGAGGGCCGCTACCAGGCGCCGAGTTCGTCATTATGGCGACCCGGCCGACCCTGTCCGGCGAGTAGCCGGGGTCATTCCGTCCGCAGGGCCACCGCGACCCGGGTCTTGGCCGCCCAGCCGGCCGGCAGCAGGGCGCCCGCCACCGCGATGACCAAACCGGCCAGCCCGAGCAGGAGCAGTTCCCCCGAGCCGTACACGTCCAGGACCGAACTCGGCAGGCGGAAGCCCACGCTGCTCGCCATCTCGGTGATGACCGTGCGTTGCAGCAGCACCCCGACCGCCGTGCCGGCCACGCCCCCGATCACCCCGGTGACCACCACCGAGGCGATCACCATGGCCGTGGTCTGCCGCGGTGTCATCCCGAGCGCCTTGTGCACGCCCAGGTCGTGGACGCGTTCGCGGGTCTCGAGCACGACGGTGTTCATCACGCCCAGACCGGCCACCACGATCAGCATCAGGCTGAGCAGCCCGGTCAGCGTGTTGACGATGATGACCATCTCGTCCGGCCCGTGGCTGAGTTCGTCGGCCATCGCGCCCTCCGGCTGCAGGGCCGCCTTCAGACTGTCGGTGTACGCCTCGATGTCGGTGCCGGAGAGCACCGAGACGTAGTACGTCGACGGCACGAGTTCGGGCTCGGCCACGCGCAGGGTCGCGATGTCGGTGACGACCTGCATCCCGTCGTTGTCGGGGTTGAACACCTCGCCCACGATGGTGGCCGGCACCGCGACCCCGTGGCTGGTCAGCGTGATGGTGTCGCCGACCTCCTTACCGGCCGCGGTCAGGAACGGCGTCGACACGATGATCTGCCCCGGTCCGGTCAGCCACCGGCCCGACACCATCCGGTAGTAGCGCGCCGAATCGGGCCCGGTGACGGCCACCGCGTCGAGGTCGCCGCTGATCCCGGCCGCGGTGATCTCGCTGCGGGCCACGCCCATGAAGCCGCCGGTGCCGGTCTGCCCGGCGATCGTCTGCTCGATCGCGGCCGGGTCGTCGAACGGTTCCGGCTCCCGGGGGCCCGGTCGCGCCCCCTTCTCGTGCAGGGCGTTGACCTGGATGTCGGCGAGGTCCTCGACCTCCTGGACCCGGTTCAGCGACGTGCCGAGCCCGATCGCGAAGGTGACCGCGGCCGCGCCGAACGCGATGGCGGCGACGATGCTGACCGCCCGCACGGGCCGCGCGAACGGGTGGGCCAGGCCCAGCGTCACCGGTCGCGGGAGCGGCAGCCGGCTGGTCAACCGGGTCGCCCAGCGGCCGCGGCCGGGTTGCGGGGTGCGGCCGACGGCCAGCGCGTCGACGCTGCGCAGCCGCCCGGCCCGGGCCGACGCGGCCACGGCGGTCAGCGCCACCAGGGCCAGGGCGCCCCCGGCCACGAGGGCGTCGACCGCGGGCGAGACGCCGCTGTCGTTCGTTCCGTAAAGCTGGTTGGTCTGGGCGAGGATCGGGAGCATCAGCAGATTGCCGGCGACCACCCCGAGCGCCGCCCCGACCGCGGCCGGGATGAGCGCCTGACCGACGTAGGCCCGGGTGACCTGGGCCGGGGTGAAGCCGAGGGCCTTGAGGATGCCGATCCGGCGGGTCGAGGTCGACACCGCGCCCGCGATCACGTTGCCGATGATCAGCACCGCCATGACCACGCCGAGCAGGCCGAACGCGATCAGGAAGGGCACCAGCAGGATGGTGTCGCTGATCGCGTCGCGGCGGATGTCCAGCCAGGACACCGAACCGGCCATCGGGGCGAGCTTCTCGATCGCCGTCCGGCCCGCGCTGACCTGCTCCGCGGTGTCGGCCGCAGAGAAGCGATACAGCATTTGGTACGTACGTGGACCGTCCCCGGCGAAGGCAGCGAGCTGGGCCGGGGTGGTCCAGGCGCCGGCCGTGTCGCTGGCCGACCGGGCGATCCCGACCACGGTGAGCTGGGTGTCACCGGCCTTCCACTGCCGACCCACCACCCCCCGCCCGAACCGCATCCGGTCGCCCGAGGCCAGCACGATCTCGCCCGGGGCGGTGGCCCACCGGCCCTCGTCCAGCACCACCCGGTCGACCGTCCCGCCCGCGTCGGCCCGCCCGACGACGATGATCGGCGGCACCGGGTGGCCGAAGTGGTCTATCAGTTCGACCTGCGCGGTGCGGAACGGCCCGGCCGACGCGGCCACCCCGGTCGCGCCCGCCGTGGCCGCCAGCTGGGTCCCGGTGACCGCGCCGGGGTCGAACTGGGCGCTCAGGTGCGCGCCTTTCTGCTGGTCGAAGGCCCGGTCGAACGGCCCCTGGGAGGCCGCCAGCAGCGAGCCGCCGAGCACGGCCGAGGTCACCGCGATCATGACGACCAGGCCGATCACCACGGTCTGGACCCGCTTGCGGCCGACCCCCGAGCGGACCACCCGGGACAACGCGCTCATCGCAGCACCTCCAGCGCGGTGTCGGTGGCGACCCGCCCGTCGAGCAGCTGCACCGTCCGGGTCGCGCACCGCTCGGCCAGCACCAGGTCGTGGGTGACCAGGACGACGGTCTGACCGTCGGCGTGCAGCTCGGTCAGCAGCCGCATGACGTCCTCGCCGGAGGCGGTGTCGAGGGCCCCGGTCGGTTCGTCGGCCAGCAGCAACGCCGGCTTGTTCATCAGGGCCCGGGCCACGGCGACCCGCTGCCGTTCCCCACCCGACAGCCGGCCGGGGTAGGCGGCGGCGTGTCGGTCGACGCCGAGGCGGCCGAGCAGTTCGGTGGCCCGGCGCTCGGCCGTGCCGCGGCTCATCCCGGCCAGCTGGGCCGGCAGCATCACGTTGTCGGCCACGGTCAGGTCGTCGAGCAGGTTGAAGAACTGGAAGACCAGGCCGATCCGGGCCCGGCGGTACTTGGCCGAGGCCGCCTCGCCCAGCTGGTCGACCCGGACCCCGTCCACGGTGACCGTGCCCGCGCTGGGCCGGTCGAGCCCGGCCACCAGGTTGAGCAACGTCGACTTGCCGCTGCCGGACGGGCCCAGGATCGCCACCGCCTCACCCGGCGCGATGCTCAGGGACACGTCGTTCAAGGCCGGCGGTCCCTCGTCGTACCGGCGGGTGACCTCATGCAGTTCGATCAATGGCGTAGTCATGGGCCTGACGCTAGGGACGAGTCCGAACCGGACACATCGGCAGCGGGAGGCATCTTCGCGAGGGCGTCATCCCTGCGATGTAGTCCAGGGAAGGATGCCCTCGACCCGGTGCGGCGGCGAGAATCGGTCGATGATGCGCACCAGGCTGTGGGCCGCCGTCCGGTCGCTGGCCCGCCCGGCCGGGCCGCTGCCGCCGTTGTCGCGCCGGGGCCAGCTGTTCGACCTGCTCCTCGCGGCCGGGCTCGGCCTGGTCGCGCTCGCCTCCGGGCGCTCCGACAGCAGGGGGCCGTACCGGGTCGAGTTCGATCCGCGGATGCTGGACCTGCCGGCCCGACCGGTGCCCCCGACGCCCCCGGACCCGGTGTGGCCGCCGTTCCTGCCGGTCGAGGACAACCCCAACACGGGCTGGACGGCGGTGCTGATCATGCTGGTCGTGCTGCCGTTGGTGTTCCGCCGCCGCTACCCGCTGGCGGTGCTCTGGGTCGTGCTGGCCATGGCCGTGGTGGTCGATGACGATCCGTCGGCGTTGCGCCTCTCGTTCTTCGCCTGTGTGATCGCCGGCTACAGCGCGGCGGTCTTCAGCCCGTACAAAATCCCGGCTCTGGCCAGTCTGCCGGTGGCCGCGTTGCTGCATGCGGGGCTGCAGTCGGACGCCAGCTCGGTCTCCGACAGCGCCGTGCCGTTCCTGATCCTGCTGCCGATCGGGGTCGCCGCCGAAGGGCTGCGCCGGTGGCGGAAACACGCCGACGACGGCCGGGCCCGGATGGCGGCCATGGAACACGAGCAGATCGAGGCGCTGCGCCGGGCGACCGAGGTCGAACGGGCCCGGATCGCCCGCGAGCTGCACGACGTGGTGACCCACAACGTCAGCGTGATGGTGATCCAGGCCGGCGCGGCCCGCAAGGTCATGGAGACCACGCCCGAGGACGCTCGTACCGCGCTGCTCTCGGTCGAAGCCAGCGGCCGGGCCGCGATGACCGAGTTGCGCCACGTGATGGGGCTGCTCACGGTGCCCGGCGAGGAGGACGACCTGGCTCCGCAGCCCGGGCTCGGTGGCCTGGCCGCCCTGGTCGACCGGGTGCGCGACTCCGGGGTCGAGGTCGAGCTGGTCGAGCGCGGGCAGCGCGGGTCGCTGCCGTCCGGCGTCGAGCTGGCCGTCTACCGGCTGGTGCAGGAGGCGCTGACCAACACTGTCAAGCACGCGTCCGGCGCCGCCGTGCGGGTGCTGGTCGAGTACGCCGAGGACGTCCTGAAGGCCGAGGTCACCGACACCGGTGGACGAGGCGGGGCGACCGCCACCGGCAGCGGGCAGGGGCTGATCGGACTGCGGGAACGGCTCGCGGTCTACGGTGGAACGCTCGAGGCCGGCCCGCGGCTGCGCGGCGGCTATCGCGTACGGGCCCGAATCCCCCTGGAGGCGACATGACCGACCCGTTGCGGGTGGTGGTCGTCGACGACCAGGCGCTGGTCCGCGCGGGCTTCCGGATGATCCTCAGCGCCGACGGCATCGAGGTGGTGGCCGAGGCCACGAACGGTTCCGAGGCGGTCGACGCGGTGCGCCGGCACCACCCGGACGTGGTCCTGATGGACATCCGCATGCCCGTCATGGACGGCCTGACCGCGACCCGCCACATCCTGACCGGGGCCGGCGAGGCGCCGCGGGTCATCATGCTCACCACCTTCGACCTCGACCAGTACGTGTACGCGGCCCTGACCGCCGGGGCCAGCGGCTTCCTGCTCAAGGACGTCACCCCCGAGCAACTGGTGGGCGCCGTCCGCCTGGTCCGCACCGGTGACGCCCTGCTCGCCCCGGCCATCACCCGCCGCCTGGTGCAACGGTTCGCCCAGCACGACACCGAACCCGCGCCGCCGCACCGTGACCTGGCCGCGCTGACCCCACGCGAGCTCGAGGTGCTGGAGCTGCTGGCCCACGGCCTGAGCAACGCCGAGCTGGCCGCCCGCCTGCATCTGTCCGAGGCCACGGTCAAGACGCACGTGGCCCGCATCCTGGCCAAGCTGGGCCTGCGCGACCGCGTCCAGGCTGTGGTCGTCGCCTACCGCACCGGCCTGGTCGCCCCCTGAAACCCGCTCGCGCAACCGCGGCGGGCCGTGTGATCATTTTGCGGGTCGCTAGCTCAACTGGCAGAGCATCTGGCTGAACAGCGTCATCGCTCCCCGCCTCGTGCGGTCATGGCGACGCTTCCTTCTCCTCGTAATCGGAGGGTTCGGGGTTCGAGTCCCCGGCGGCCCACAAACGACGACCGTGGAACGGAGGACCGCGTGCTCGAGAAGATGATGATCCAGAAGACCCTGCGTGTACCGACGAGCACCGGCGCCGCCGGCGACGGCCGGGCCGTGGCCCGGCAGCTGGACGCGGCCCTGCTCGACGTCGGCTTCTCGGCCTCGCGGGCCCTGCTCGAGCACGTGGGCGCGCTGGCCCCGGCGCCGGCCATGGATCTGGCGGCCACGGTCGTCTCGGCGGTGCGCGAGCTGGTCGGCGACCACGTGCGGCACAACGCCTACTTCCTCGGCTTCCCGCACGACGTGCCGGACACCGTCGAGTTCTGGGCCGAACGGCTGGCGGCGGCGGTCATGGCCGGCGACGCCCCGGCCACCGGCCTCAACCTGCTCGAGCTGCCGGGGTACGGCACCTACCAGCACACGTACGCCGAACTGCTGGCCGCCCACGACGAGCTGGTCGCCACGGCCGGCGACCGGGTGACGATCCTGCACCTCGGTGAGACGGTCGAGGCCGAGGCCTCGCGGCTCTATCTGGCCCTGGCCGGTCGTACGACGCCGCTGGGCGAGGCCGACCTCGCGATCCTGAGCGAGCTCGCGCTGGCCTGCGCCGACGGCACCCAGCCGGACGAGATTCCGGTGCGCGAGAACCGGGCCGTGCTCAACGGGATCCGACTGGTCCTGGGGCGGCCGCTGGTCGCCGTCGACACCACCACCGACGTGCTGCGCCTGGCCGTGCAGGCCTCGGGTGGCGACGTGTCGCTGCGGGAGGCCACGCGGTTCCGGGCCTTCCGGCGGCCGGAGCGCCGGGTCCTGCTGGCCGCGCTGAACAAGGTCGCCGAGGGCAAGCTGGCCGACGTCGGCCGCTACGCGGAGCCGTGGAAGCGGCTGGGCGAGCGACTGCACCCGCACGAGTTCGGGCAGTGGCCGCACGCGCAGAAGGTGTTCGCGGTGGCGCGGGGCGAGGTTCGCGTCCGCACGATCGCGGGCCGGGCCGAAGCCGCGTTCGGGGCCGGGCAGATCGGTGCCGCGGCGACCGCGCTGTCGGCCGCGCCGGGCCTGCTGCTGCGCTCGGCCGATCGGCTGCTGCGCCAGTCGACCGGGCCGGACCGGGCCGTCGTGGTCGACGCCGTCACGGAGGCGCTCGGCACGGCCTCGGGCCGGGTGCTGTTGTCGCTGCGCGAGCACGTCGGCAACCGGCTGACGCCCGCCTCGGCCCGGTTGTACGCCAGCCGTTCCCGTAACTCGTGGGTCGGCCCGGACCGGCGGCCGCCGCTGCCGCCCGAGCTGATCGCCGACCTGTCGGCTCGGCTCGACGCCGAGATCGGCGCCCGGCTGACGCGGTGGGAGCGGCCGGTCCTGGTCGACCCGGCCGTGCTCGACGTCGCCCTGCCGCTGTCCGGTAAGGCGGCCGAGGACGGCTTCGCGGTGCTGCCGCGGGGTTCGCGGGCCACCGTGACCGGGGAGGTGCTGCGGTTCTTCACGTACTGGCGGCAGACGAGCCGGGACACCGACTACGACCTGTCGGTGCTGCTGCTCGACGAGAACTTCCGGGAGGCGGGCCAGGTCTCGTGGACGAACTACCACCACGACGGAGTGGTGCATTCGGGCGACCTCACCGAGGCGCCCGAGGGCGCGACCGAGTTCATCGACGTGCCACTGACGCCGGGCGGGACGTACGTGGTGCCGCAGGTGCACATCTACTCGGGCGAGTCGTTCGATCGGGTGGCCGAGTCGATGTTCGGCTACCAGACCCGGGCGGCCGGCCAGCGCGGGGCGCCGTTCGACGCGCGTACGGTGCGGGCTCGCTCGTCGATGCGCGGGTCGGGGCGGGTCGCGCTGCCGATGGTGTTCGTGCCGGGCCCGGACGGCTGGCAGGCCGTGTGGCTGCACCTGTACCTCTCGGGCCGGCCGTCGTTCAACCGCGTGGAGGAGAACACGTTCACCACGGCTGATCGGGTACGGGCGCTGCTGGAGCGGCGCTACCTGACCGTGTCGTACCTGGTCGACCTGTGGCGGGCGCAGACCGAAGTGCGTGTGTGGGACGGGCAGCCGGTGGACGAGCCGGTCACGTTCGTCGGCCTGACCGCCCCGGAGCAGCTTCCGGACGGGTCGGAGATTTATGGGCCGGCCCGGCTCGGCGAGCTGATTCCGGCCTAGACTGCCGGGGTCGAGGCTATGTGGGCGCTTCCTTCTTCCGTTCAATTCGGGAACCTCCGCGCAAGCGGGGGAACTGGCTGTTAGCGTCCGCGCTCTCCTCGGCCCCACCGTGGGCGGCAGGTCACCCTGCCGCCCACGGCCTGCTCAGCCGGTGGTCACCGGCAGCGACCAGACGTCGGCGATCGACGGGTCGTAGTTACGCCCCTCGGCGTCCTCCTGGAAGCGGACCCGCACCTTGCTGTCCGCGGTCAGGTCGGCCCGGTCGACCAGGATCTGGTAGCTGACCTTGCCCACGCCGCCCTCGGTGCGCTGATAGGCGCGGGAGTGCACGACCTCGCCGTCGATCAGGATGTCGTAGTCCTTGAGCTGGGCCCGGTCGTACGTCTCGATCGCCCGCAGCACGAACGGCTTCCCGGGCTCGACCGCGAGGTCGAACTCGAAGTAGCCACCCGCGACCCCTTGGTAGGTGTAGCGCCGGGTCAGACCGGCCTCGGTGTTGGTGCCCGACTCGGCCGAGGCTTTGAGGTTGTGCGCCTGCTCCGAGGCGCCGTCCCCGAGGTCGGCGTGATCAGTCGCGCCCGGTGGCGGCACCGCCACGACCACCCGTACGTCCGTGGCCGCTTCGGCGCCCCCGGCGTCGACGGTCAGTGTGGCCGGGCCCTCGGTCACGGTCAGCGGCGCCGTCGTCGGCACCGCCACCGTCCGTGTCTGGCCGGGAGCCAGGTCGTACGGTTGCTCCGTCACTCCGGGCCACCCGGTCACCGTCACGCTGCCCTGGGCCCGGATGGTCGAGCGGTTGCGCAGCGCGACGCTGAGCGTGGTGGCGCCGCCCGGAACGACTTCGACCGGACCGGCTGTGACGGCGGTGATCTCGACCGGGGGTACGACCGTGATCGTGGCCTTGATCGGCAGGGTGGCCGTCCCGATCGGGCGGCGGTAGCTCACGGTCCCGGCCAGCTCGACCGGCCCGGGCGTCTGGCCTGCTCCGACGCGCACATCGAAAGTCGTCGCCCCCACCTTTCGCACTGTCCAGCCGGCCGGAGCCGGCAGATCGATCCGGACGTCGGTGAGCGCGCCCTGACCCTTGTTCTCGAGCTTGGCCTCGACCCGGACCGTGTCGCCCGGGGCGAGATCGCCCGGCGGCACGCTCAGCGAGGCGACCGCACCGACCAGTGCGGCCGAGACCCGCGACAGCCGCGCCCGGATATCGGCCACCTTGGCCTTCACCCCGGCGTCGTGGGTGTGGCGTTCGACGTCGGCCGCCGCGGCCAGCGCCAGGTGCACAGCGGCCGCGGTGGCGTTCGCGGACACCTTTCCGTAGCTGAGATCGGCAGCGGCGGTCGTCAACGCCAGGGCCGGCGCCTGCTTCTTGATCGACTCCGCCGACACCCGGGCCTCGCCGAGGTCACCGCGAACGGTGTCGACCGCGAACTTGTAGCTGCCCGAGCCCACGGTGACCACCGCGTTCCCGCCGGCCATCGTGACCCCGCCGACCGGCCGGCCGCCCTCGGTGACCGCCCAGCGGCTGGCCGCCGGGATCTCGACGGTGGCCGTCGTGTTGCCGGGAACGGTGACGTCGAGCGTCATCTGCCCGGCCACGTCGAGCTTCCAGCTGCTCACGAACTGCCCGTACCGGGACTGGTAGGTGGCCCGGGCCGAGGTGATGCCGCCACCCGGCTTGGGCCCGATGGTGACGTGGCGGTACCCCGGTGACTTGTCGTCGGGCCGGATGCCACCGACAGTCCGGTACATCCAGTCGCCCACGGCCCCGTACGCGTAATGGTTGAAGGAATTCATGCCGACGTCGCCGAAGCTGCCGTCGGGCTTGATGGAGTCCCACCGCTCCCAGATCGTCGTCGCGCCGCGGGCGATCTCGTACCCCCACGACGGGTAGTCCTTGTTCGTCAACAGCCGGTAGGCGACGTCCAGGTGACCGGTGTCGGAGAGTGCCGGCAGCAGGTCGGGCGTGCCGAGGAAGCCGGTCGAGAGGTGGTAACCGCGCGACGCCACGCGTTCCGCGAGCCGGTTGCCCGCGGCCGCCCGGCGTTCGGCCGGCACCAGACCCATGCTCAGGGCCAGCACGTACGCGGTCTGGCTGTCGCCCTGGACCCGGCCGTCCGCCCCGACGTAGGCCTGAGCGAACGCGTCGGTGACGGCCGTGGCCCGGGCGCCGTACTTGTCGGCGTCGGCAGTGCGGCCCAGCGCCGCCGCCATCTCGGCGAAGAGCCGGGTGCTGTACGCGGCGTACGCCGTGCCGACCACCCCGGCCGGGGTCGGGTCGTCCAGGTTGAGCCAGTCCAGGTAGGGGCCGGCCGCGGGCCGCAGCAGCCCGCTGCTGGTGGCCTGCACGTAGTCGATGTAGCGGCGCATCGAGTCGTAGTGGTCGGCCAGCACCTTCGTGTCGCCGTAGCGCTTCCACAACGTGTACGGCACGGTGATCCCGGCGTCGGCCCAGCCCGAAGCCCCGTCACCGCAGCAACTGCGCGGCGCCACATCCGGGTAGGCCCCGTTGGCCGACTGGGCGTCGCGCAGGTCGGCCAGCCACTTCGTGAGGAAGCTGAGCGAGTCCATGTTGAACGTGGCCGTCTCGGCGAACACGTTGATGTCACCGGTCCAGCCGAGCCGCTCGTCGCGGGCCGGGGTGTCGGTCGGGATCGACAGGAAGTTGCCCCGCTGCCCCCACACGATGTTGCTCTGCAACTGGTTGACCATCGGGTCGCTGGTGGTCAGCTCGCCGGTGAAGGGGGCTGCCGTGCCCATGACCCGGCCGGTCACGGTGGCCAGGGTGGGCGTGCCGGGGTATCCGGTCAGCTCCACGTACCGGAAGCCGTGGAACGTGAACCTGGGCTCGTACACCTCGGCTCCCTGACCGCTCAGCGTGTAGTAGTCGGTGGCCTGGGCCGTCCGCAGGTTGGCGGTGTAGACGGTGCCGTCCGGGTTGAGCACCTCGGCGTGCCGGATGCGTACGGTCTGCCCGGCGGCGCCCCGCACCCGCAAGCGGGTCGCGCCGACCATGTTCTGACCGAGGTCGAACACCCACACGCCGGGCCGGGGCTGGGTGAGGGTCTTGGCGGCGAGCTCCTGGGTCACCTTGACCGGCGGGTCGACCTGGGCCACCAGCCGCTGGGTGGGCGCGTCGCTGCCGACGGTGGCCGCGGACCACCCGGCGTCGTCGAAGGCCGAGGTGCGCCAGCCCGACGGTTCGAGCCGGGCGTCGTACGTCTCGCCGTGGATGTTGTCGCCGCGCAGCACCGGCCCGTCGGCCGCCCGCCAGCTGCCGTCGCTGACCACGGTCTGCGAGGTGCCGTCGGTGTAGTCGATGCGGAGCTCGGCCAGCAGCTGAGGCCGCTCGCCGTACTGCTTGTCGCCGAACCACCCGATCGAGCCGGAGTACCAGCCGTCGCCCAGCATGGCCGCCAGGGTGTTCTCGCCCGCGGCGACCTGACCGGTGACGTCGAACGTCTGGTACTGGATCCGCTTGTTGTAGTCGGTCCAGCCCGGCGCGTGCAGGTGGTCACCGACCCGGGTGCCGTTCAGCGAGATTTCGTACGCACCGAGCGCTGTCGCATAGATCCGGGCCTGGCGCACCTTGCGGTCGACGCGGAACTCCCGCCGCAGCAACGGTTTCCCGGCCGTGTCGGCCAGCAACGTCTCGACCGACCCGGTCACCTCGAGCCCCTGCGGCGTCGGCGTGCCCGCCGTGAACGGATTGGTGCCACCGGTCAGATCGGCGTCGATCTCGACCTTGCCCCCGACGGTGACCTTCACCGAGTGGACGACGGCCGCCTCGGTGCCGGACGTGCGCAGCCCGACGGTCCCGCTCTTCTGCCGGCTGTCCTCGGTGGTGTCGACGCGCGTGCCGTCGACGAACGTCGTGATGGTCGGGCCGGCCGCCTCGATCCGCAGATCATGCGGACGGTTGAAATCGCCCGGCGCCATCGCCAGCGGCACTTCCCTGATCAGCTGCCAGCTGCCGCCGACTTTGACGTGCGGGCGTAGCACCGGCACGTTGTTGAAGTTGGCCAGCTGCCACATGTAGGCGTCGTTGACACTCTTGGCCCGGAAGAAGACGCCCGCCGCATCCTTGGTGACGGTCAGCCGCACGTCCACTGTGTAGTCCGTCCAGGTCGCGGTGGGCCGCTCCCGCCCGATCCACTTCGCGTGCCAGTCCCCCGCCGTCAGCAGACCCGTCTCCCACCAGGACGGGGCACTCCAGGCCGAGGCGCGTCCCGCGTCGTCCCAGACCCGCACCTGCCAGTGATAGCGCGTGGCCGAGGTCAAGACCTTTCCCGCGTACGGAACCAGCGTCGACTCGGCACCCGTCTTCCGCCCGCTGTCCCAGACATCGGCAGTGCCCGCGGCGAGTTTGGCCCCCGTCGAGGCGACGCGAATCTGGTACGCCGACTGCGTGACCCCACGCCGCGCCGAGCCGATCTGCCAGCCCAGCCGCGGATTCGGCGTGTCGATGCCGAGCGCGCCCTGCACACCCTCCACAGTGAGCCCGGTGACGGCCAGCGCCGCTTGCGCGGCGGTCTGTGCTCCCGCGGCCGTGGCCGGGGCCTCGGTCCCGGCGATCACCATGAGCATCGCGGTCGCCAGAAGAATTGTTCGTTTCAAGTCGCACCCTCCCGATCGAATCGTGTGACGGAGTGGCCACCGACCGGGCGGGCGTCATCGCAACATGTCCAGACATGCCGCTCGCCTTTTAGTGTGTCGTGAAACGTTTCATCACGGCCGGTAACACGATCGTACGGATCCCGTCACACAAGCGCAATCATGTACGTCGATTGCCGCTCCTTCATCCGAACGCGCCGGAGCCTCCCGCTCGACCGCGTCGGCCGCCTTGACGGTGCCAGCCCACGAATCCGAGGTGTCCGCACAAAATGGGCCGTATCAATGCCCAACCACAAGAACGCCCCGCAGGCGTGATCCACAGGGCTGGCTTGCGGCTGGACAGGGGGCGCAGGCGGGCGTCGGGCGGGAGCGGGTCGAGGTCGGTGTGCGCGGCCGAGTCGAGGAAGACAAGGGTGGCCCGCAGACGTCGCCCGCAGGGCAGCCGATTACGGCCGAGGTGTGCTACCGACCCTCGTCGTAGGGATCCCGCCCGAATCCGCGAACGGCGACGGCCGCGGCCTCAGCCATGTCGGCCGCGACGCCGTCAAGTACGTAGACCCGGGTCGTCGCGTTGCCCCGGGGCGCCAGCAGACCCGCCCGCGTCAGGGCCTGGATGCCCCGGATGGCCTGATCCCGGCTGAGACCCTCGTCCTGCTGATACGTGGTGCGCCGGACCTCGCCGGCAGCCGCGCCATACAGAGCGGACACCACCCGCTCCGGCAGTCCCTGTTCGTCGGCCAGGCGCGCCAAGTCGTTCCACAACCGAACGGTCCAGTCGTACCGCCGCTTCACGCTCTGAGCCTGCCGATGATGCGCGGTGAAAACGAACTTCAACCACGAATGGGCGTCGCGCTCCGGCTGGAAGCTACCTTGCTGAACAGATCGCAACGCCTGGAAGTAGAGAACTGCATTCGTGGGCCAGCCCAGCCATTCCTCGATCGAGGAGAACTCGGGGCCCAACTCCGCCGCGGATGCCGGCACCCCGGTACCCAGCCACCCGGAACCCCGCGTCAGCACCAATGTGTGCAGCGCTCGCGCGGTGCGGCCGTTGCCTTTCCGCCAGGGCTGAATGCCGACAAGATTGGGGTGAGCCAGTGCCGCCCGAGCACAGCCCGGAGCCCCGAGATCCCCGCCCCGCAGCCACTCGACCAGTTCGCCCATGAGCCCGGCGACCAGGCCCGCGTCCGGGCCCGTGAATACCCCATCCAGCCGGTCGGCCCCGCTCACATAGATCCCGCGGGGCCGGTACCGGCCCGGCCACTTGGCGGGCTGATACCTCGCGATCATGAAGTGCAGCGTGGACAGCGACGTCTCCGAGTACTCGAAGAAATCCATCGCCGGCGTCTGCTGCACATAAGTCATCGCGTCCCGATAGCCGATGACCGCCTGCCACGTCCGTTCACGGACCGCGGCCGACATCGGCGCGTGCTGCACCAGTGCCCGAGCGTCCGCCCCGCTGATCACGATGTTCTCGATCGCGTTGGAGCCTTGGATCGCGGCCGCGAAAAGGTCCCGGCGCAGATACCCAGCCCAGCGCGGCCCGGTCCGCAGACCCGCCTGAAGCCCGGCCGTCATCTCGTTCAACTCGTCCAGGACACGACGATCCGACTCGTCCAGGGCCGGCATCGTGTAAAGCAAGCCCTCACGTTACCGCCCGATGGTTGCCGGCGTGTCGCGCGGAGTCCGGTCTCTTGCGTGATCGCGAGGCGGTCGTACGCGACGATGGGGTGGTGATCAGCAAAGAGGGGCCGAACCTGCGGGACCGGGTGGTCCGGTACCGGGCCGATGGCGATCTTTCGGGTGAGCGGGCGGCGGCCCGGATCTCGGCCTACCTGTACGGCAACATCATCGTGTTCGCCACGCTGGTGCCGCTCACCGACGAGGACGCGGCGCACGGGCACGCCCTGACCCTGGTGCTGGGCGTGGCCGTCTCGACCTACCTGGCCCACGTCTTCTCGGAGATCGTCGGCCACAACGCCCGGGCCGGCGCGCCCATGACCCGGCACGAGATCCGGCACGAGCTTCGTGACTCGCAGCCGGTCGTGTCCTCCGCGGTGCTGCCCTGCCTGCTGCTCGCCGCGGCCTGGGCCCACTGGATCGAGGGCAGCGCCGCGACCCTGATCTCCGAGATATACCTGCTGGTCCGCATGGCGCTCGTCGGTTTCCTGGTCGAACGGCTCCGGTCGCAGAAGCCCTCTTTCCGTACGCTGCTGGCCGGCCTGGCCCTGGCCGCCGTGGCCGCGGCCATCTCGCTCCTCAAGGCCGTCCTGGGCCACTGACCCCGGCCGGCCGCGTCCACGGCGGTTCATCGTCGCCGCCGTGCTCGTCGCCGCGCGAGCCGATCAGGGCCGAGCGGGGCGAAGCCGGCGGATCTCGCGCATTTCGTTCGGCAGCAGCGCGATCAAGCAGTTTCACGTGAGCATCGAGTTGCCGGTGGCACCTCGTTCACAGTGGTGGTGCGGTCCAGAGAGTGGAAGTCCGCGGCGCCGCCAGGCGAGACCTGGACCGAGCGCGCGGAGGGCGGTGGGGCCGGTCGGGTTCCACAGTGCCAGTCCCTCGTCTGCTCACATGGAGACTGCCGAGCACTACCCCGCGGTCGGGCCGGGCGGATCACGTGGGAGCGAGGCGCGGTTCAGCGGACCCGGTCAGGCGCCGGCTTCTTGTTGGCGCTTGTATTCGGCGTTCTGGCGTAGGGCCTCTTCCAGCTGATCCTCGAGGATGATGATGCGGCAGGCGGCTTCGAGGGCGGTTCCCTGTTCGACCATCTCGCGGGCGCGGGCGGCCAGGCGCAGCTGGTATTTCGAGTAGCGGCGGTGGCCGCCGGCCGAGCGGGTGGGGGCGATCAGTTTCGCCTCGTCGAGGCGGCGGAGGAAGTCTTGCGAGGCGCCGGTGATTTCCGCGGCGCGGCCCATGGTGTAGGCGGGGTAGTCGTCGTCGCCGAACATATCGGTGTTTGAGGGCATACATCCTGTTCCAGAACGAGGGCCCCGGCGCAGATCGCCGGGGCCCAGGGTTAACGGGTAAACACCATTTACCGACAGGTTCGTCGGGTTGTCGTATCCGCACCAGCCGCTGTCGGCGACATCGGGTGCGAGGATCGCAAATACGTGACCGGAGACCACCTCTCGTTCGATGGAAACTGCGGTGACCGCCCCAGAGGTGAAACCGTGCGCTCTGGCGACGGGCGATCCAACGGTGCTCGTTCCCTCCCTTTCCTCGGCTTCTCTTCTCGGTCGTGCTGCTCGCCGGCGCCGAAGCCCCATCTCGTACCTGCACGGCCTCGAGCACGTGCGACGAGCCATCTGCCCTGACCTGGAAAAACGTCAAGGTCTTGCGTGCAATGGCGAAACCTCCGCCACCGGCCGAGCGAGCCCCGACATGGGTCAGGGGCCCTGCTTGACGCTCGGTCCGTTCGTCGGCGTCTCCAACGATCTCGTTCTCTGCTGAGAGAAAATCTAGCCCAGCTTTCCGCCAAAATCTAGGAGGTTGCACCCAGATTTTCTCGGCGTGTCGCCGAGGCTGCGGTCAGGGCTGCCGGCGCCGCAGCATCCGGGCCGACAACGTGGCCGCGCCGGCCAGGGCCACGAGGACCCCGAGCGCCAGCGGCCAGAACCGCCACCAGGCCCCCGCCTCGGCCGGCGAGCCGACCGGGGCCGCCACGGCCGGGTCCGTCTGCGCGGCCTTGGCCCGCACCGCGACGGTCGCCTCACTGGTGTACGGCGCGGGCGCCCGAACCGTCACGCGCCAGTCGCCCGGGGTCAGGATCGGGCCGCTGCTGTAGAAGCCCTGCCCTTCTCCGGCCGGTTCGAGCTGGATCGGGCCGACCTCGTGGCCGTTCGCCGCCTTCGCGCTGATCACCAGCCGCACCACCTCTTCGAGACGGTGGCCGTCGGCGTGCTTGGCCTGCACCATGACGCCGGTGGCACCGTCACCGGACACCTCCAGTTCGAGCTTGCCCTCGTGAGCCCACGCCGGGCCGGCCACCGGCACGAACGCCAGCACCAGTCCGGTCAGAACAGCGGCACCCGTACGGCGCATCGCATTTCCTTTCTGCGAGCCGGGCGGGCCCGCCCTCGGGAAGAGGACGGGCCCTGTCGGGTCAGCGCCAGCGGTTCTTCCGGGTCGGGTCACCCTTGACCCAGCCCTTGGCGGCCGCGTTGGCCGTGCCGCCGAGCCGTTCGATCATCGCGTTGGCGTCGCGGAGCAGGGTGTCCCGGACGTCGGTGTCGGTGACCAGTTTCTTGTCGTTGACGAGCGTCTTGAAGGCCTTCAGCTCCTTGATCGCCTTGTCGTCCTTGCCCTCGGCCTCCGCCTTGCGGATCGCGTCCATCTTCTTGGTCAGATCCTTGTGGGCCTTGGTGGTCAGGCGGCCGGTCGCCTTGAACCGGTCCATCAGGTTCTGCATGTCCCGGAACGAGGTCGCCACGAAGAACTGCACCGTGGTCGTGGTGCGGTTGCCGGCCTTGTCGACCGCGGTCGCGGTCAGGTCGTGCAGGCCCAGCGGCAGGGTGTAGAGCGACAGCAGGGCGCCGTTGGTGAACGCCTGGCCGTCGAGGGTGGCCGAGGTGCTCTGGATGCCCGAGCTCGGGTCGACCGCCTGCCAGGACACCCGTACGTCCTGACTGTCGCCGTAGAGCTGGCCGTGGGCCAGACCCGACACGAGCAGGGTCGGCTTGCTGCCGTCGATCCGCAGGACGGCCGACTTGAGCGTCTCGGCGTTGCCCACCTTGTCGGTGGCGCGGTAGAGCAGCTCGTGCTGGCCGTCACCCTTGACGTCGACCGGGGTGGTGTACGCCGTCCAGGGCCCGCCGTCGAGCGACCACTCCAGCTTGCCGACGCCCGAGCCGGCGTCGGCCGCGGTCAGCGTGACCGGGACGGCCCCGTTGTGCCAGCCGTTGTCGTTGGCCGGCGCGAACTGGGCCGTGGTGAGCGGCGCGGTGCTGTCGATCTTCACCGCGACCGACTTCGCCGTTTCCACGTTGCCCGCCCTGTCGGTCGAGCGGAACCGCACCTCGTGCCCGCCGTCCCCGCTGACCGCCACCGGGCCGGTGTAAGCGGTCCAGGCCGTGGCCCCGTCGAGCTGGTACTCCGTGCTCGCCACACCCGACCCGGCGTCCGTCGCGGTCAGGGTGACCGTGGCGGCGCCGGTGAGCCAGCCGTCGACCGGGGTTCCGGACACCACGGCCGTGGTGACCGGCGCCGTACTGTCGGCGGAGGCCGTGCTGAGCCGGAAGTAGTCGAACGACGCGGTCTTCGACGCGGTCTGGTTGGCGCCCAGCGTGTACAGGCCGACCTTCGGGGTGGTCCCGACGGCGGCGTTGGTCAGGCTCTGGAACGCGGTCCAGTCCGTGCCGTCGGCCGAGTACGAGCCGGTGTACGTGGTGCCCACCTTGGCCAGCCGCAGATACCAGATCCCCGACGTCAGGCTGCCCGCCTGAGGTTGCGGATCCTGCACGGCCGCCCCGATCTCGCTGCGGAACTCGAGTCGCCGGCTGAGCGTCTGCCCGGCCGTGTTGTCGAGGACGTAGTCGAGCTTGAGGTAGTTGTCGTCGTCGCCGTACACGATCAGACCGGCCTGCTGGTACTGCTCGTTCAGCAGACTGCCGTCGACCTTCGTCTCCACCGTCCAGTCGCCCGAGGGCGCGTTCTGGAGGAAGAAGTTCGTCGGCCCGGTGTTGCTGCCGGTGTAGATGTCGCCGTTGGAGATGTCGACCTTCAACGCCCCGTCAGCGACCCGGTACGCGGCCGCGTCCTCCCGGATGATCCCGTCCCAGCGGCACTTGTCCAGCGCGGTTCCGCTGAACTCGTCCGACGGCGCGGGCTTGACCGACTCGTCCGGCGTGATCCGGAACCAGTCGAAGGCCGCGTCCACCACCGGCGCCTCGGTGTTGCCGTTGAGGGCGAACACCCCGACCCGCGGGTTGACGATGCCGGCCAGCGCGGCCGCCCGTCCGACCGGGGTGAACGTCACGCCGTCGGCCGAGGCCTCCGCCGTCAGGTTCGTCCCGTCGCTGCTGACCCGCAGGTAGACCACGTCGCCGGCCGGCGCCGCGGTGGCGTCGCTGCTCTCGTTGCGCGGGGTCGCCGCGTTCTCCCGGATGAACTCCACCCGGCGGGAGCCGCTGTAGAGCACGTCGAGCTTGGCGTAGTTGTCGTCGTCGCCATAGACGATCAGCCCGGCCTGCTGGTAGTTGGCCGTGACGGGCAGGGTGACCTTCGTGGTGGCCTGCCAGGCGCCACCGGGTGCCGGTTGCAGCACCAGGTTGGTGGCGCCGTTGGTGCCGCCGTAGAGGTCGCCCACCGCGGTGGGCAGTTTCAGCACTCCGCCGCCGACCGAGAAGGTCTGGTTCTCCCGGACCACCGTCCAGCGGTCGCGGTCGAGCTCGTTCCCGAGGAAGTCGTCCGAGCGGACCCCGGGGCAGGCCGTGGTCGCAGCTTCGACCTTGACCGGCACATTGGTGTACGCCTTGGCACCCCGGCTGTCGGTGACTGTGAGGGTGGCCGTGAAATTGCCCGGTGTGGTGTACGTGTGGCTGGCGTCCAGGGTGGTGGCCGAGCTGCCGTCGCCGAAGTCCCAGGCGTACGTCAGGGGCGTGTCCCCCTCGGCGTCGGTGGCGGTGCCGTCGAAGGCGACCGTGACCGGCGCGGTGCCGGTCGACGGGGTCGCCGTCGCGCTGACCACCGGAGGCGCGTTCGAGGTGACACCCTTGCCGAGGAAGTCGACCCAGTTCACGTTGATCAGGGAGCCCGCCCCGCCGGCCGGGTCCCGGACGACGAAGAACAGCGACTCCGTGCTGGTGGCGGTCACCGGCGCCGTGACGTCGACGAAGTTCTGCCACCCACCGGTGTTGGCCACGGTGGCCGTGGTGAGCAGCGGGCCGTCGGCGGCCCCGGACCGGACCTCGATCCGTCCGCCGGCCACGTCGGAGGCGACCCGGAAGCGGATGGAGTCGATCCCGGTCAGGCTGGCCGGGTCGAACGACCACCAGTCGCCGTCCTCGATGAAGCCGATGTTCTGGCCCCCGCCGGACGGGTCGGTGGTGGTCTCCCGCACCACGCCGGCGTCGCCGCCGCCCGTGCTGCCGGGCACCCGCCCGGTGGCCGCGAAGTACTCGGCCTGCTTGCGCTTGGGCTGGAGCTGCTCGATCGCGCGACCGGTCAGCGCCTTGACACCGTTGGCGCCGCCGTTGTCGGTGTAGGTCGCCTCGAACACAGCGAACACGTTGGCCTCGGCGCCGTGCCCGGCCGCGAGCGCGGTCTGGACGGTGCCGGTGCAGCCGGTGTGCTGCTCGAGCGGGTGGGCGTGCTCGTCGTGGCCGAGCAGCACCTGCAGCTCGACCCGGTCACAGTCGATCGTGCCGTCCTCGGGGTCGGTCACCTTGATCGTGTACTTGACCTGGTCGCCCCACTCGAAGAAGCCGCCGTCGGGCGGGAACTCGATGGAGACCGTCGGCGCGGTGTTGCCGACCGTCACCGGCACATTGGCCACCGCCGTACGCCCCTTGGGGTTGGTGACGGTGAGCTGCGCGGTGTAGTTGCCGGCCTCGGTGTAGGTGTGGGTCGGATTGGCCTCGGTCGAGGTCGCACCGTCGCCGAAGGCCCAGGCGTAGGTGAGCGCGCCGCCGTCCGGGTCACGGGAGCCCGCGCTCGAGAACTTCGCCGTCAGCGGTGTCGGCCCGGAGGTGGGGGTGCCGCTGGCCTCCGCGATCGGAGCCCGGGCGCCGGCGATGTAGTCGATCCGGTAGACGCCGGAGTTGTCGTTGTTGCCGCCGAAGCCGCTGCCCCATTCGATCATGTAGAGCGCGCCGTCGGGGCCGAACTCGAAGTCCATCGGCCGGACGAAGCTCATGCCGGTCAGCAGCTGGTTGATGTCGACCAGCGACTTGCCGTCGGCCGCGACCTGCATCGTGTACATCTTCGACTGGTTCCACTCACCGAACATGGCCTTGCCGTCGTAGTAGGCCGGCCACTTGTGCTCGGAGGTCGACGCCGCGTCGTAGCGGTAGACCGGTCCGCCCATCGGGGCGCCGCCGCCACCGATCTCGGGGAAGAGTGGGTTGCCGCCGTAGTCGTAGTCCACCGTGGCGACCTGGGCCGCCGGGAGGTTGGTCAGGCCCGTGTTGTTGGGCGAGTCGTTGACCGGCGCCGCGCAGTTGAACTTGTCGCCGCTCGGCCCGGACGGGAACTGGTAGTCGTTGTAGGCGTAGTTCGCGCCCGTGCAGTACGGCCAGCCGAAGTTGCCCGCGCTGCCGACAATGTTCCACTCGACCGTGCCCTCGGGCCCCCGGTTGGGGTTGGACGCGTTGGCGTCCGGCCCGTAGTCGCCGACGTAGAGGACGCCGGTCCTGGGGTCGGTGCCGATCCGGAACGGGTTGCGGAAGCCCATGCCGTAGATCTCGGGACGGGTCTTCGCGGTCCCCGGGGCGAACAGGTTGCCGGCCGGGATCGTGTAGGTGCCGTCGTCCTCGGGGTGGATCCGCAGCACCTTGCCCCGCAGGTCGTTGGTGTTGCCGGAGGTCCGCTGGGCGTCGTAGTCCTGCCGGCCGGCCCGCTCGTCGATCGGGGTGAACGCGTTCGACTCGAACGGGTTGGTGTTGTCACCGGTGGCCAGGTAGAGGTTGCCGTCCTTGTCGAAGGTCATGCTCCCACCCGCGTGGCAACACGTGTTGCGCTGCGTGGTGACCTCGAGAACGACCTTCTCGCTGGAGGTGGCGATGGTGTCGCCGGTGACGGTGAACCGGGACAACAGGTTGCGCGCTATGCCGTCGTTGCGCGCGTAGTACAGATAGACCCAGCCGTTTGTGGCGAAGTCCGGGTCGAGGCGGATGCCGATCAGGCCGTCCTCGTTGCCGGTGAAGACATCAAGGTCAACCGCGGTTACCGTACGACCGGTGTCGGGCTTGATGATCTGGACCCGCCCGTCGCGCTCCACATAGAAGACGCGGCCGTCCTTCGCGATGTCCAGCTCCATCGGGTTGCTGGTGTTGGCGTCCAGCGAGACCTTCTCGAAGCTGCTGGTGAGCGAGGCGCCGCAATCGGCGTCGACCACCCCGGCCGCGGTCTGGATGCCACCGAGCAGGTGGGCCAGGAACTGCGGGTCGGAGTACGACGCCTGGGTGTGGCCGCCGCCGGTGTACCAGGTGCGGCCGCCGTCGTAGTCGCGGCACCAGGCGGTCGGGTGGTCGCTGCCCATCGCGCCGGTGCCCGGCGTGTAGGACGTCTCGTCCAGGGACGCCAGCACGTGCACCTTGCTGCGTGGGTTGGTCCGGAAGTTGTACCACTCGTCGAAGCGCGACCACTTGTCCGGCAGCGAGGCGGTGGACGGGTGCGCGTGGTCCTCGACCTTGACGGTCGCCTGCTGGTTGGCCGGGTGGGCGTTGAAGTAGGCGCCGACCAGCTCGCCGTACCAGGGCCAGCTGTACTCGGTGTCGGAAGCGGCGTGGACGCCGGCGTAGCCGCCGCCGCCCTGGATGTAGCGCTCGAACGCGGCTTGCTGTTCCGCGTTGAGCACGTCGCCGGTCGTCGACATCCAGATCACGGCTTTGTACTTGGCCAGATTGGCGTCGGTGAAGGCCGCGCCGTCCTCAGTGGCGTCGACACTGAAGCCGTTGGCCGCGCCGAGCTGCTGGACAGCGGCGATGCCGGCCGGGATCGCGTCGTGCCGGAAGGCGGCGGTCTTCGAGAAGACGAGAACGGAGTAGGGCTCGGCCGCGGCCGCCGCGGCGGCCGGGGCGGGAGCGGCCGAGGCGGCCGGAGTGCCGATCAGGCTTCCGGCCAGCAGGGCGGACGACATGAGGGCAGCAGTCAGCAGGTTTCGCCCAGGATGGCGAAATCGTCGACGGGGCACGAGATCTCCCTTGTCCTTTGTAGACAATTGACAGTCGGTCCGGCCCGCCGATTGACCATCCCGCGGCGCCGGCCGGACTCGCGCCCGACCAGCTCATCGAAATTTGTTTATGACATGTACAAACTTCGGTCCTGTGGTTCGTTTCAAGCAAGGGATCACCATGTAACGGTTTGATAACCGACGGTGCCGATAACGGTCCTGGTTGGACATAGGACGCCTATTGACCAGGCTCTATCGCTTCGGTGAAGATCCCACCGACACGCCGGCCCCACGGCGTGCCGACCCGAAGGGCGTCGCCGATGCGTCGTAGTCGTTCCCTGGCCCGGATCGGGGCCGCCACCGGCCTCACCGCGGTCATCCTCGCGGTGTGGGCCGCCCCCGCCCTCGCCGATCCCCCGCCCAACCTGCCGCAGAGTGCCGGCGGCTACGAACAGGCCTTCTCCCCCGCGTACGACTACGACGTCGACGGTTGTTACGCGACCCCGGCCATCGGCCCCGACGGCACGCTCAACGGCGGGCTCAAGACCACCGGCGCGGTCAACGGCAGCTGCCGCGACCAGTGGGATCTGGACAACTCACAGACGTACGCCCGGTCGAAGTGCAACAACGGCTGGTGCGCGATCGTCTACGCCAGCTATTTCGAGAAGGACCAGGCCGTGGCCGGCAGCGGCCTCGGCGGCCACCGGCACGACTGGGAACACGTCGTCTCGTGGGTGAACCAGGCGAGCAACCAGGTCGAGTACGTCACCACCACCCAGCACAGCTCGCAGGTGACCTACCCCCGGTCGCAGGTGCGGTTCGACGGCACCCACCCCAAGGCCGTCTATCACAAGGACGGCCCGTCCACCCACTTCTTCCGGCCGGCCAACAGCAACGACGAGCCGCCGGAGAACCACTACCACAACTGGCGCTACCCGCCGCTGGTCGACTGGAACGGCTGGCCCAGCCTCGAGCTGCGCGACAAGCTCATGGCGGCCGACTTCGGGTCAGCCGGCCTCAAGATCCGGGACGGCTCGTTCGAGTACCTGCTGAACGCGGCCAAACCCTCCGGCATCCCTTTCAACCCGTACGGGTAAAAGGGTCTATCGCACCTGCCGGGCGCTGAACTGCATGCGCGGGGTGGCGTAGAACTCCTGAGCCTCCACCAGTTGGAGCTCGCGTTCGCCGGAGCGGTACGTGGTCTCGATCAGGTCGAAGACACTCGAGGCCGTGCGTTCCAGCGCCACCCCCGCGTCCTTGGTCGCGACGTAGTGGGCCGTGAACAGGGCCGCCGTGACGTCGCCGGAGCCGTTCGCCTTGAACGGCAGGTGCGGGGTGGTCACGAGCCAGGCGCCGGCGTCGTCGACGGCCAGCATCTCGATCGTGCCCTCGTCGCGGTCGGGCCGCTCGACGCTGGTCACCAGCACGGTCGACGGGCCCATGGCCCGCGCGAGGTCGGCCGAGGCGAGGGTCGACTCGATGCTCGCCGGTTCGGTGCCGGTCAGGAAGCCCAGCTCGAACTGGTTGGGCGTGATGATGTCGGCCACCGGCACCACGCGGTCGCGCAGCAGCTCGGGGATCTCGGGGGCGACGAAACAGCCCGACTTGGCGTTGCCCATCACCGGGTCGCAGGCGTACACGGCCGCGGGGTTGGCCTCCTTGACCCGGCGCACCGCGTCCACGATCACGTCGCCGATGCCGACCGAGCCCTGGTAGCCCGACAGCACGGCGTCGATCTGGCCGAAGACGCCCCGATCCTGCACCCCGAGCAGGATCTCGGCCACGTCCGGGGGCGGGATCAGCGGACCGCGCCAGGCCCCGTAGCCCGTGTGGTTGGAGAAGTTCACCGTGGGCACCGGGACGACCTCGACCCCGATGCGCTGCAGCGGGAACACGGCCGCGGAGTTGCCGACGTGGCCGTACGCGACCGCCGACTGGATGGACAGAACCTTCATTCCGCAAGCTTAGAGCCGTCGCCGTACAGCCTGAGGACGTGCCGCCCGATGTCGACGGCGTGATCGGCGTAGCGCTCGTAGAACCGGCCCAGCAGGGCGCCGTCGATGGCTGCCTCGACGCCCAGCGGCCACTCCGGGCTGAGCATCACGGTGAACAGCCGGCGGTGCAACTCGTCCATCGCGTCGTCGTCCTTGTCGAGCCGGCCCGCCAGCTCGGTGTCCCGGTCGGCCAGGGCGGCCACGACCTTGCCGGCCAGATCGTCGGCCGCGGCCCCCATCTGCCCCAGGATCCCGGCCAGCTCGGCCGCCGCGGCCGGCACCGGGTGCCGTCGCAGGGTGGCCCGGGCCACGTGCACCGCCAGGTCGCCCATCCGCTCGAGGTGAGCGCCGACCCGCAGCGCGCTCAGCAGCCGGCGGGCGTCGTCGCCGTCCGGGTGCTGCTGGGCGACCAGCTCGTAGACCCGGTCGTCGAGGACACGGGCGAGCACGTCGATCTCGGCGTCCCGCACTGTCACCTGCTGGGCCAGCGTCGGGTCGGACGCGATCAGGGCGGCGCTGGCCTGGCGCATCGCCTCGCGGGCGGCCTGGGCCAGAGTGACCAGCGTGCCATCGATCATGCCGCGCCCCTGTCCCCGTACCAGCCGCCAGGAAGATGCGAGCGTACAGCTACTTTGTGTCGTCATGGTGGGAGCGGTCACGGCCCGGTCGGCTTCGGGGCCGCCTGGCAAGGAGATACCTTTCTCCAGGGCCGTCGCAACGGATCGGCGAGGCTGTGAGGATGGGGAGCGCAACGTGAGTCAGAACGTGCTGGCGTCGGCGACCGGCGTGGCCGGTCAAGCGGGCCGGAGGCGTACGTTCGCGGTGATCTCCCACCCCGACGCCGGCAAGTCGACCATGACCGAGGCCCTGGCCCTGCACGCGCGCGTGATCGGGCAGGCCGGCGCGGTGCACGGCAAGGGCGACCGCCGCGGCGTGGTCTCCGACTGGATGGCCATGGAGCAGCAGCGCGGCATCTCGGTCACCTCGGCCGCGTTGCAGTTCTCCTACCGCGACACCGTGATCAACCTGCTCGACACCCCCGGCCACGCCGACTTCTCCGAGGACACCTACCGGGTGCTGACCGCCGTGGACAGCGCGGTCATGCTGCTCGACGCGGCCAAGGGGCTCGAGCCGCAGACGCTGAAGCTGTTCGAGGTGTGCCGGCAGCGGCAGATCCCGGTGATGACCTTCATCAACAAGTGGGACCGGCCCGGCCACGACGCCCTGGCCCTGATGGACGAGATCGAGCAGCGGATCGGGCTCAAGCCGACCCCGCTGACCTGGCCGGTGGGCATCGCCGGGCACTTCCAGGGCGTCATCGACCGCCGCACCGGCGTGTTCACCCGGATGGAACGCTCCCCCGGCGGCGCCGACCTGGCCATCGAGGAAGAGATGGACAGGGCCGAGGCGGCGCAGCGCTACGGCGCCGACTGGGAGACCGCGACCGAGGAGCTCGACCTGCTCACGATGACCGGGGCCGACCACGACCAGGCGACTTTCCTGGCCGCGACCAGCACGCCCGTGCTGTTCGGGGCGGCGGTGGCCAACCTCGGCGTCCGGCAGCTGCTGAACGTGCTGGTCGAGCTGGCCCCGGCGGCCACCGCCCGGCCCACCGCCACCGGCGCCGACCAGCCCGTCGACGGCGCGTTCTCCGGGTTCGTCTTCAAGATCCAGGCCAACATGAACAAGGCCCACCGCGACCAGGTGGCGTTCATGCGGATCTGCTCGGGCCGGTTCGAACGGGGCATGATCGTCAAGCACGGCACCACCGGCAAGCCGTTCACCACCAAGTACGCGCAGCAGATCTTCGGCCAGGGCCGCGACACGATCGACGAGGCGTTCCCGGGCGACGTGGTCGGCCTGGTCAACGCGACCGCGCTCGGCATCGGCGACACGCTCTACACCGACACCCCGGTGCAGTACCCGCCGCTGCCGTCGTTCCCGCCCGAGCACTTCGCCGTCGTGCGCACCAACGACACGTCGGCCTTCAAGCGCTTCCGCCGTGGCATCGAGCAGCTCGACGGCGAGGGCGTGGTGCAGGTGTTGCGCTCCGAGCAGCGGGGCGACCAGGCGCCCGTGCTGGCCGCGGTCGGGCCCATGCAGTTCGAGGTGGCCACGTACCGCCTCGAGTCCGAGTTCGGGGTGCAGGTGCAACTCGATCACCTGCCGTACGAGGTGGCGGCGCGCACCGACGCGGCCGGGCGCGAGATCCTGCGGACGGAGTCGAACGTCGAGGTCATGACCCGTGTCCGCGACGACGCGCTGCTGGCCCTGTTCCCCCACCGCTGGCGCCTGCGCACGGTGGCCGGACGCCACCCCGATCTGCGGCTCGACTCATGAGGGCCACAGGCGGCGTTCGCTGTGCTAGGGTCCTCGCGTTGCAGTTTTGATTTTCCGTAGACGTTACCGGCGCCTGATGGGGTAATCCGAACCCGCCGGGCGCCTTTCGTTTTGTCGTGTCATTCGGCGCGGGCAATCAAACGCGGCGGCGAGCGAGTCCGCACAGTGCGGACTCACACAGCCTGCAAAGGGGCAGACATGACGACAGGCACCGTGAAGTGGTTCAACGCCGACAAGGGCTTCGGCTTCATCACCCCCGACGACGGCGGCGCCGACGTCTTCGCCCACTTCTCGGCCATCCAGTCCTCGGGTTACCGCAGCCTGGACGAGAATCAGAAGGTGGAATTCGAGATCACCCAGGGCCAGAAGGGCCCGCAGGCGGAGAACATCCGCCCGCTCTGATCTAACGCGTCAAGAACGGCGGTCCGCTTCGGCGGCCCGCCGTTTCGCGTTCTCAGCCCCGGGCCAGACCGTCTAGCACCAGCCCCAGGATGGGTTCGGTGCGGTCCGGCGCGGCCCGCCACAGGGCGCCGGTGAGCTGCAGGAAATCACCCGGCTCGACATCGTCGCGAATGGCGCCGGCCTGCCGCCCGGCGTCGAGCAGCCGGGTGATGGCCGCGATGACCGGCCCGTACGACCGTTCGGTGATGGACTGGTGGGCCGCCGCGCTGAGCGCCCCGCCCAGGCCGTGCTTCTGCCGCATGGCCCCGACCAGCTCGAGCGTCCAGAGCCGCAGCGCCTCGACCGGCGGATGCGCCTCGAGCAGCGCAGTGACCCCGTCGGCCAGCTTGTCGATCTCGTCCTGATAGATGTCGAGGACGAGCGCCTCACGGTTCGGATAGTTCCGATAGAGCGTGCCCGGCCCGACACCGGCCCGCTGCGCGATCTGGTTCATCGAGGTCTCCCCGTCCTCGAGAAACGCCGCCCGCGCCGCGGCCAGGATGCGAGCCCGATTCTCACGAGCATCCGAACGAACCATGCCGGCGATTCTATCGGAGACGTCTCCGGATGGTCAGGACCAGCCGCCCAGGTAACCGGCGAGGCCGGGGTCGGCGGCCAGCGGAGTCAGGGCGGCGTCCGGGTGAACGCGGGTCTCGAAGAGCTCGAAGCCCCAGGTCGTGCGGCGGGAGCGGGCGCGCGCCGAGTCGATGCGGAGTGGGCCGAGCAGCACCGTGCCCAGGGTGCCGACGCCCACTGTGGCCACTGCCTCGCGTAGTTCCTTGGCTACCGGGTCGACGCGGACCGCGGACGGCACGTCGATGACGACGCGGGACGGTGGTGGTTCGGCGTCCGCGGTGAGCACCCGCTGGTCGGCGGCGAACAGGTCCGCGTAGTCGGGCGGCACGCACACCACCGCGGCGGGCAGCACGGCCAGCAGCGAGTCGACACAGACGTACGCCGCCGCGGGTGACGGCGCCGCGGCCAGCCGGACCACGACGTCGGCGCCGGCGCTGCGCACGCCGCGCCCACGCGAGCCCGCGACCGGGATGTGGTCGGTCAGCAGCAGCGTCTCGGCGTCCTTGCGGGCCCGCCGGGCCGGGTCGTCCAGGTCGCGGCCGGCCCAGTCCGGCCCGTCGTGCCAGGCCACCGCGTCGGCCGCGTGGGCCAGCAGCGCCCCGGCCCGCCAAGCCCGATACGCCCACTCCCAGTCCTCGCCGCCGTACGCCCGGAAGCTCTCGTCGAATCCGCCGACCCGCTCGAAGAACCAGTGGGAGCAGGCCAGCGCGGCGCTGATCACGTAGCGGTAGGACCGGTCGTCGGCGTCGAGCAGGTCGCGGGAGAGCCGGTAGCCGTCGCGCAACCACTGCGGTTCGGGCAGTTCGGCCGCTGGTCCGGCTTGCTCGACCGGGGCGTCGACCGGCAGCCCGGCCAGGTCGGCGTGCCGTCGCCGGCCCACGACGACCGCCTCCGGGGCGAGCGCGGGCAGCCGGGCCATGCGGCTCAGATACTCGGGTTCGGGCACCGTGTCGGCGTCGAGGAAGCACAGCACGTCCCCGCTCGCGGCCGACGCGCCCAGGTTGCGGGCCGCCGCCGCGCGGAACCCCTCGTCGGCCTGGCGCAGCAGCCGCACCCCGGCCGGCACCCGTGGAGGCTGAGCCGAGCCGTCGTCGACCACGATCACTTCCGTACGCCCGGCGGGGTGTGTCTGCCGGCCGAGCGCGGCCAGGGTCCGGTCGAGTTCGGCCTGCTGCTCGTAGTGCACGACGATCACCGACACCGCGGGCGGCTGCTCGGGCTCGATCCCGTCCAGCCGGTCCCATTGGTTGCCGGGCACGGAACGGCCGTTCACCATGCGATGTCTCCTGTCCACCAGCGCAGGTACGCCTCGGCGGTGTCGTCGAGGTGGGGCCGGGTGACCGCGTCGGCGGCCAGCCACGTCGAGCCCGGGTCGGCCAACGCGCCGGCCAGCGCCTCCGCGAGCCCGTCGGCCGGGACGAGGTGCACGGTCCCGGGCCGCAGCTCGGCCATCTCGCGGGTGTAGCGCCCGTCGATGACCAGGGGCCGGCGACCGGCGGCGATCCAGGTGGCCAGCGACCCCGAGGCCGAGAAGTGCCGGTGGGCCACCACCGGCACGGTGACCGCCCGGCACCGCGCGATCAGATCCTCGGCCGGCACGAAGCCGGTCACCTCGACCGTGACACCCCGGGCCGCGGCCTGCGCGGTGAACGCCCGCAGGTCGTCCTCGTGCCCGGCCGACGGACCGCCGAGCACGGTCAGCCGCGTCCCCGCGGCCAGGGCGTCGGCCACTTCCGCGTGCCCCTTGCCGGGATAGAAGAAGCCCAGCACAGCGACGTCGGGATGCCGTTTCTGCGGGCGGGGCGCGGGCGGCGCGGGAGTGACGGGCAGCGGAACGACCCCGAGGGCCCGGGGCACGATGCCGGCCTCGGCCAGGTGCGCCGCCTCGTGCCGGCTGTTGACGACCACCCCGCGGGCGGCCGCGGCCACGCGGGCGTAACAGTCGGTGCGACGCGGCCGGTTGCGCGGGCCGTCGGACGCCTGCGGCACGTCGTGGAAGGTGACGGTGAGGGCCGTCCGGGCCGCGATGCGCTCGACGACCGCGGCCGCCTCCTCCGGCGAGCCGGCCCAGAGCCGGTCGGTGAAGTGCAGGTGGGCCCGCTCCGGCGGGTGGTCGCCGAGCAGGGCGGCGGCATCCTCCTCCAGCCGGACGCCGGTGGCCGCTTCCACCGCGGTGGCCAGGTCGCGCGCGGCGATGGTGACGCCGTGGCGCTCGTCCGCGGTCACGGCCAGGGCCGGCAGCGCGTTCATGCCGCACCCAGCAGTCGCAGCGCGTCCGCGTGCCGGTTCAGCCCGGCCTGCACCGCATCGGGATGCCGTTCGTACCAGATCAAATGCTCTTCCCGTACGGCTTCGGTCTCGACGACATTGCCGCCGACCACCCAGTGCGGGCGTTCCTGGTCGTCGATCTCCCAGGCTTCGAGGACGGCCGCCTCGCGGGGCGCGTGGACGGAGTCGAGCAGCGGCCGCCCCGGATCGACGACGTGCTCGGACAGGCCCAGGGCGGCTCGGACGCGCGCGGCCAGCACCGCCCAGACCGGGTTGCCGGGGTGGTTGAGCGTGCGCATCAACGCGAACGACGGCGCCGCGAACAGGTCGGAGACGATCACCGTGCCGTGCGCGACCTCCCGCGAGCGCAGCTGCTCCAGGGAGTGCTCGGCGATGGCCCGTACGGCCGGAACCTGCAACGGCGAAAGCCGGAGCCCGGCCGCCTGGGCGAGAAACCGCAGGTCGTGATAGGCGACGACCGGCGGCACGAGGCTCGGGTCGGAGGGCGGCCGCACGATGGCGTGGGCCGGGTAGAGGCCGGCGAAACGGATCACCGGCACCCGCACGGTCAGAGCGCCGCGGCCGAGTGGTTCCCGCAGCTGGGCCGAGCCGAGCGGCAGGCCGCGGTAGTCGTCGCGGATCGGCTGGGTGATCAGCAGCGTCGTCCGGGCCAGCCAGCGGGCGAGGTGCGGCAGGTCGTCCGCGACGAGTTCGTGGACGGGCGGCAGCCGCACGGTCCGCAGCTCGCCCCCGTCGAGCATGAGTCGCAGCGATTCGGCCTGGCAGTTGCCGATGACCAGGGCCACCGGGCCGTCGCCGGTGGGCTCGTCGAGACCGTAGAAGACCCCGTAGTGCCTGGTCCGGGGGTCGGGTTGCGCTGCTGCCATGCCGTCGCAGTACCCCGTCGGGGCCGTCTCATGGTGTCGGAATCTTCTCAGCGATCTTGGGGTTACTTGCCGCAGGGCAAGGGAATACCCCTGCCGACCCTCTCGACAAGCCCCTGAGTTCGCGTCGGTCGCACCTGCCCGACCGACCTCGAGGACGCCCCGATGACGCTTGTCGCCGCACCCGCCCTGTCCACCTTACGGGTGGCCTCGATCCCGGCCGGCCACCTGTACGTCCGGCACGCGCTGGCCGGGGCCCGGGTCGGCCTGCTGCCCGACCCGCCGCCGCCGGGCGCTCCGGACGGGCGCTGGTGGCCGCCCGTCATGTTCGACGCCGCCTGGGTCACCGCCCACGCGGAACGCTTCGACGTCATGCACGTGCACTTCGGAACGGAGTCGTACGCCACCGGGCACCTGCGCTCGCTCGTCCGGGCGCTGCGGGCCGGCGGCCGCCCGCTCGTCTACACGCTGCACGACCTGGAGAACCCGCAGCTGGTCGACCAGCGGCCGCACCTCGAGCACCTCGACGTCCTCGTCCGGGCGGCCGACGGCCTGGTCACCCTGACCCCGGGGGCGGCGGCCACGATCGAGAGGCGCTGGGGGCGTACGGCCGAAGTGATCCCGCATCCGCACGTGCTCCCGCTCGACGCGTACGCCCCGACCGGCACGCCTTCGGATCCGTACGTGCTCGGCGTGCACCTGCGGGACATCCGCCCCGGCACCGACGCCGTCCGCGCCGTCGCGACGCTGCTCGACGCCGTCGACCGGCTCCGCGCGCACGGCATCCCGGCCACGGCCCGCGTCCACGTCAACGAACGCGTTCGCGACGAGGCCGTCCGCGACCTGGTCACCGCCCTGGTCACCAGGCACCCGGCGGCCGAGCTGCGCCGGACCGAGCGGCTCGACGACGACGCCCTCGCCCGGTCCATCGCCGACCTCGACGTGGCCGTGCTGCCGTACCGCACCGGCACCCACTCCGGCTGGGCCGAGCTGTGCTGGGACCTCGGCGTCCCGGTGGCCGGACCGCCCGTCGGTTTCGTGGGCGAACAGCATCCGGACGACTTCGCGGTCTTCGCGGCCGGCGACAGCGCCGCGCTGGCCGGGGCCGTGCGGCGGTTGCTCTCCGAGTCCCCCCGTCCGGGTTCGACCGCCCGCGCGGCCCGGGTGGCCGACCGGCGCCGGCAGCGCATCACCGGGGCCGCCGCGATCACCGACGCTCACACCGCCCTCTACGAGCGGGTCGCATGAGCACCCGGCCCCGGACGATCGCCGTCATCGCGCCGCTGCGCCACCCGATCCGGGAACCGCACGCGGGCGGCCTCGAGGCCATGGTGTGGGACCGCGTCCGGATGCTGCGCGCCCGCGGTCACCGCGTGCTGCTGTGCGCGGTCGAGGGCTCGCAGTTCCAGGAGGACGCCCCGGCCGAGTTCCGGCTGCCCGCCGTCGTCTGGCCCGACGAGCGCGAGGCCACCGACTCCACGTTCCCGCCCGGGCACCTCGAGCGGGCCCTGCCGGCCCTGGAGTCGGCCCTCGACTTCATCCGGCGCCACGCCGGCTCGATCGACCTGGTCGACAACCACAGCCTGCACCCACAGCCGCTGACCTGGGCCGAACGGCTCGGCGTGCCCATGGTGACCACGCTGCACACCCCGCCGCTGCCCCGGCTGGTGGCGGCGGCCGGCGCGCCCGAGCACCGCGGACGCGTGTTCGCGGTCAGCGCCCACACCGCGGCCGAATGGCGGGAGCACGGCGTCGAGGCCCGGGTGATGCCCAACGCCATCGACGCCACCCGCTGGCGGCTCGGGCCCGGCGGCCGCGACCTCGTCTGGTTCGGACGGATCGTGCCCGAGAAGGGCGTCCACGTCGCGGTGGAGGCGGCCCGGCGCACCGGCCGGACGCTGCGGATCGCGGGCCGCGTGGGTGACGTCCCGTACTTCCAGCAGCACATCCGCCCCTACCTGGGCCACGGCGCCGACTACCTCGGCCCGCTCGGCCGGCCCGAACTCGCCGACCTCGTCGGCGGCAGCGCCTGCGCCCTGGTCACCCCGCTCTGGCCGGAGCCGTTCGGCCTGGTCGTGGCCGAGGCGCTGGCCACCGGCACACCGGTCGCGGCCTTCGACACGGGCGGCATCGGCGAGGTCGCGGGCACCGCGTCCGCGGTCCGGCTCGTGCCGATGGGCGACGCCGAAGCCCTGGCCCGGGCGGCCGAGCACCTGGCCCACACGGGCGACCGGCGGCGGACCCGGGCCGAGGCCGTGTCCCGCTTCTCGCTCGAGCACCGCGCGGCTGAGCTCGAGACCGTCTTCGACCTGGCCGGAGCGGGCGCATGGGTCTGACCGGTTGGTACGTCCACCACCACGGCGCCGGGCACCTGACCCGCTTCCGCGCGGTGCGCCCGCACCTGCCGGGCGAGGTGGTCGTCTTCAGCTCGATGCCGCCGCCGAGAAGCTTGCCGCCGGCGACGACCTGGATGCAGCTCGATCGCGACGACGACGGGGATCCGGCCGGGGCCGACCCGACCGTGGGCGGGCTGCTGCACTGGGCGCCGCTCGGGCACGCCGGGCACGCGCGCCGCCTGGCGACCATCGCGGCGGCGGTCGCGGACCGGCGCTTCGACCGATTCGTGATCGACGTGTCGGTCGAAGTCGCCCTTTTCGTACGATTGCTGGGCGTCCCCACGGTGGTCGTCACCCAGCCCGGCGACCGCAGCGACGATCCGCACCGGCTCGCCTACGCATCCGCGACCCGCGTGCTGGCGCCGTGGCCCGCGGGCGTGCACCGCTCTCATATGGCGGGCAAGATCGTCGAGGTCGGCGGTATCTCGCGCTTCGACGGTCGTACGCGGGAAATCTCTCCTGACCCCGGCACAGTGCTCGTGCTGGGCGGCGGCGTGGCCGAGAGCGACCTGGCCGCAGCCGCCGCCGCCACTCCCGGCACGCACTGGCAGCGGGCCGGCGGCACGGCGTCGACCTGGGTCGACGACCCGTGGGAGGCGCTGCAACGGGCCGAGGTCGTCGTCGCCGCGGCCGGCCAGAACAGCATCGCCGACCTCGCCGCGGCCGGCGCCCGGGCGGTGATCGTCCCGCAGCCCCGCCCGTTCGACGAGCAGGTCGCCACCGGCCGCATCCTCACCGCCCGCCGGCTCGCCGTGGTCGAACCGGCCTGGCCCGGCACCGGCGCCTGGCCCGCGGTGCTCGACCGGGCCCGCTCGCTGCGCCCCGACTGGACCCAGTGGGAGGTCAGCGGGGCCGCCCGCCGGGCCGCCGACACGATCGCACAGGTGGGCCCATGACCGCCGTCATCACGCTCTGCTCCGAGGCCCGGCTCGACCATGTGCGCCGCCAACAGGCATTTCTCCAGAGCGTTCCCGTACGCCGGGTAGTCGTCTGGCTCGATGCCGAGCCCCCGCCACCGTTCTCCGGCGCCGTGGTGCGGCACGTGCCACCCGGCCCGCACGGCATGCGGCTGGCCGCCGGGCGCAACGAGGGCGCCCGCGCGGCCGGGGCCGCCGACCTGCTGGTCTTCCTCGACGCCGACTGCCTCCCGGGGCCCGAGCTGCTCGCGCGCTACCGCTCCGCGGCCGGCGCCCACCCGGACGCCCTGCTGTGCGGCCCAGTCACGTACCTACGTTCCGGTGTGACTCCCTCTCGTGTGGACGCGCTGCCCGCTCTCACCGCGCCGCACCCGGCCCGTCCGGCCCCGCCACCCGGCGAGACCGTCGTGGCCGGGCCGGACGACTACCGGTTGTTCTGGTCGCTCTCGTTCGCCGTGACCGCACCGACCTGGGAAGCGCTGGGCGGCTTCGACGAGGCCTACGAGGGTTACGGCGGCGAGGACACCGACCTGGCCTGGACCGCCCGCAAGGCCGCCGTCCCCCTGGTCTGGGTCGGCGGCGCCCACGCCTACCACCAGTACCACCCGACGTCGTCCCCGCCGTGGCAGCACCTCGACGACATCCTGCGCAACGGCCGCCTGTTCGCGGCCCGCTGGGGCTTCTGGCCGATGCAGGGCTGGCTCGACGCCTTCGCCGAGGCCGGCGCCATCGAACACACCCCGACCGGCTGGCAGCGGGTCAGGAACTCCGGGTCCATGTTTGGTTAGTGGCTGTGCCGCAGGCGTTCTGCCGCAGGTCGGTGCCGTCGGCCGCCACGTCCAGGCACTTGCCGCTGTGCCGAGCTCGCAGCGTGCCGTCGGACGCCAGCTGCCACTGCTGGTTGGCGCCGTTGCCGCACGTGTACTGGATGATGTTGGCACCATCGGCGGTGGAGGCGGACGCGACATCGACGCACTTGCCGCTGTGCTGGGCGATGACCTGGTAGTAGCCGCTGCCGGCGTCGCGGAACTCGAACCGCTGGTTCCCGCCGCCGTTCCACGCGTACTGCTTGACCTCGGCGTTGTCGGCCATCGAGGCGCTGACCACGTCCATCACCTTGCCGCTGCCCCGATTGGTGACGCGGTAATAGGTGGCCGGATTGCCGGTGACCGTGCCCGCCGCGGCGTCGATCGTGATCGTCGGATACCAGGTCAGTGACATCGACGTACTGGTCGGGAAGCTGATCGGGAGCCAGACGTAGCGCGAGTCGTTGACCGGCCCCGACCAGGCCCCGGCCCACCGGTCACCCATGTAGAGGAAACCGTTCTGAAGTGGCAGCACAAAGGCCGGCTGCGAACCGAACGTCGTGGAGTCACCAACATCGGTCCAGCCCGACCACGGCCCGCTGATGCTGGTCGCGGTGGCGTACTTGGCCTGGTTGGGATTCCACCCCGACGTGCCGGAAGTCAGCAGGAAATAGACGCCGTTGCGTTTGAACATCGCGGGCGCCTCCCGGGTGGCGTTGTCCCAGAAATTGCCGACCAGCGACGCCACCTGCAGGAAATCGGCGGTGAGCCGATAGATCTGCAGATCCCGGTTCTCATCGGCCGCCGAGATCATGTACGCGACGCCGCCCTCCTCATAGAGGGTGATGTCCCGCGACATGTATTGGTTGAACGGCCGGAAACTGCCGTGATACGTGTACGCGCCGTCCACCGTGCTCGATGAGGCGACAGCCGCCCGGGCCTCGCCGTAATCGGTGCCGTTCTCTTTGTGCATCCACATGACGAACCGCCCGGTGGACGCGTTGAACACGACCTTGGGCCGCTCGATCTTCGCGCTGCCCAACTCCCCCGCCGACGCCGACGTGAGCACGTTGTTGCGAAACTCCCACGTCCGCAGATCAGCCGACCGATACACCGAGACCGCCCGGAACGTGTCGTCCGCGTTCCGATTCTCCCCGAACCAGTACCAGTACGAGCCGACCTTGAGCACGCCACCACCGTGCGCATGCACCCCGGCCCCCGACGTATCGGTGAACTGCGTCCCGTTCGCAATCGTCACCGGCGCCGCCTGCGCCGGAACCGCCGGCACCAGAGCCACCACCAGAGCCGTCACCACAGCCACCACGGAGAGCCGCATGAGCCACCTCCATCGACAGATGCCAATGTCTGAGGCTATCCGAAGGCGAGGTGTTCGGCATACTCCGTGAGCTCGCGGGTCGTCAGCCTTTGACGGTCAGGAGCGGTCGCAGCTCCGCGACCGGTTGGGCGACACCGGCCCCGCGCAAGCTGTCGACGACCGGACCGACCTCTTTGTACGCCCACGGCGCCTCCTGCTTGAGGTCCCGGCGCCACGCCGCGATGACGTTCCGTCGACCGGCCACCACCGGGTCGCGATGGTTGAGCGGGGTGACCACCCGGAAGTCCCGGAGGAACGCGTCCAGCTCCGCATCGCTGCCGCGGGCTGTGGCGCCCCGGGGAATGCTGCGACCGGCACCGTGACAGGCACTGCTCAGGGCGCGGGCGCTGCCGAGTCCGCGCAACAGATAGCTGGCGGCACCCATCGAACCGGGCACGATGACCGGCTCGTCACCGGCCGGGGTGGCGCCCTTGCGGTGCAGCACAGATCCGTCCGCATCCGGCCACATAAGGTTGTGCGGCGAGTCGTAGACGAGCCGGGAGGAGTGCTCACCAGCCACGTCG
Source organism: Paractinoplanes aksuensis (assembly GCF_024137025.1). GTDB lineage: Bacteria > Actinomycetota > Actinomycetes > Mycobacteriales > Micromonosporaceae > Actinoplanes > Actinoplanes aksuensis. Next base: position 158,464 of record NZ_JAMYJR010000013.1, on the reverse strand, counting down.
GCCAGCCCGGTCCGCAGCATCATGGCCAGGAAGAACCGGTTGCCGAGGGCGAAGTTCGCCGCGTTGTCGAAGGCAGTCAGATAGCGGTCCCGGCCCGCCGCGCTGCGCTCGTCGAGCACCATCGGCAGGATCCGGTTCGACGGCATCGGCACCGTCCGCGGCCAGGCGGCCCGAGCCTGGTCCCGGCCGGTGGCGTTGGCCTGATGGCCCAGCGTCAGCGAGCCGCTGTGCACCATCAGCACCACTCGGCCCGGGGCGAGCCCCCACGCGTACGCCGCCGATCCGTCGTGGACCTGCGACACGTACTGCAATTCGGCGAAGTTATTGCCCCCGCCCACGCTGCCGATGATGCTGTCGTAGCTCGTTCCACCCCCGCTGGTGATCCAGTCCCGGAAGGCGTCGGCCGAGGCGGCCGGGTAGCCGGCGGCATGCACCCTCCCCTCGGTGCCGGTCGTGTCGTCGGGACCGACCTGACGCCACGCTCCGTCGGCGCCGGCCGGAACACCCTCGGCCAGCAACCCGGGCAGCCCGAAACGCAGCAGGCCCTCGCGGTGGGCGGAGGTGAGCCCGATGCGGCGGCCACCCTCGAAGAACAGATGACGCAGGCGCCCCTCCAAGGCGTCCAGGTGCGGGCGCAACCGGTCGACGGTCAGCGAGGTGACTTCGACCCGCATGCCGCAGTTGATGTCGTTGCCGACAGCCTGCGGCACCACGGCGCCGATCGTGCGCAGCACCGTGCCGATCGGGATACCGGCGCCTTTGTGGAAGTCCGGGGTGCACACCACCCGGTCGAGGCGCGGCTCGACCTCCAGCCCGGGTGTGGCCCGGGCCAGGTCCCTGAGCGTGGACGCCGTCTCGAGCACGGTGAGCAGTTCGTCAACGGCGGCCGTCTCGATCGGAACGCCGGGACCGGCACAGATCTCGACCGGCACGCCGGCCGGGTTGGCAAGGTCAGCCAGGAATCGTCGGTTCGCACCAAGCGGCGATCTGGCCGCTTGGTCAATGACATGAACGACCTTTCGCAGTGCTGGCGGCACCGGCCACTCTAGGTAGGTGCGTCGGAGCCGGCCATCGCTTTTCGTGACGCTTGCGCCGCAGCAGTCGCACCGGGGCGCCACCAGTTCCAGCGCCCCAGCAATGACATCGTGGCCGGCAGCAGCAGGCCGCGGACCACCGTGACGTCCAGCAGGACGGCCACGGCCATGCCGACGCCGATCTCCTTCACCGGGACCAGGTCGCCGAGGACGAAGCCGAGGAAGACGAGGCCGATGGCCAGCGCGGCCGTCGTCACCACCGGACCGGCGGCGGTGATGCCGGCCAGCACGGCGCGGTCGTTGTCGCCGTCGCGGTCCCAGGCCTCTTTGATCCGGGCCAGCAGGAAGACCTCGTAGTCCATCGACAGCCCGAACGCGAAGACGAACAGCAGCAGTGGCGTGGTCAGGTCGAGCGCACCCCAGGACTCGAAGCCCAGCAGCCCCGCACCCCAGCCCCACTGGAAGACCGCGACCAGTACGCCCATGGTCGCCAGCAAGGTCAGCAGGTTCATCACGATCGCCTTGACCGGCACGACCACCGAGCGGGTCAGGGCGAACAGCAGCGCGCCGGTGGCCACGATGATGATGGCCAGCGCGACGGGCAGGCGCGCGCCCACCGACCGTTTCGCGTCCACCAGTTCGGCCGTGGGCCCGGCGACCAGCACGGGGGCGGGCCCGTCGAGCGCGCGCAGGTCGGCCACCAGCCGCTGAGCCGGCCGGCCGTCGACGGCGCCGCTCGGCACCACATCGGCGATGCTCACCCCGGGCGGGGCGTCGGAGCGTACGAACACGTCGGACACTCCGGGCAGCTGCTCCATCGCGTCGAACAGCTCGGTGACGCCGGGCCGGTCCGCGCCGGCTTCGACCAGCACGGTGAGTGGCTGTTTGGGCGGATCGGCGAACTTGTCCTGGGTCGCCTCGTACGCCTGCCGGGCCTCGCTCGATCGGGGCAGCACCCGGACGTCGGAGTTGGCGAACTCCACGGACAACAGGGGAGCACTCAGCGCAAGCAGACCGGCCGCCGTCGCCACTGCCACCGCCTTCGGCCGCCGCTGCGCGAAGCCGGCCAAGCGGGCCAGCAGTCCCGGCCCCCGCTCCGGCCGCCGGGCCGGGATGCGCCGGTGCGCGACCGCGATCAGTGCGGGCACGAGCGTCAGCCCCGCCGCTGTGGCCAGCACGACGACCAGCCCGCCACCCATCGCCATCGCGGCCAGCAACGGGTCCCCGAAGGCGAACAGTCCGACGAGGGCCGCCGCCACCGCCGACCCCGACACCAGCACGGCCCGCCCCGCCGTGGCCACCGTACGTTCGATGAGCTCACCCACCGAGGCCCGCGCGTCCGCGGCCCGCTCCTCGCGGAACCGGGCGATCATCAGCAGGCTGTAGTCGACGGCCAGCCCGATCCCGAGCAGCGTGACCACGTTGACCGCGTACTCACTGACCGGCAGCAGACTGGTGAGTCCCGTCAGCGTCAGCAGTGTGGCCGCGACGGCGCCCAGGGCCGCCACCAACGGCAGCAGTCCCACCACGAGCCCACCCAGCAGCAGGACGAGCAGGATCCCGACGCAGACCAGAGCCACCGACTCCCCGAGGGCAGCGTCCCGGACGGCCTGGTCGCCGAACTCCCGCTCGGCCAGCAACCCACCCCCGACCAGAATCTCGGGCGCATCGATGCGGCGCAGCGCGGAACTGACCTGATCAGCGACCCGCAGGGCCTCGTCGTCGCTCAGCCCCGGCTGCAACTCCACGGTGACGAGCGAACTCTGACCATCGGTCGACATCTGCCGCCGGCCCGTGGTGTACGAGTCGTCCACCTCGGCCACTCCCGACAGGCCCCGGATCTCGAACGCGATCCGCGTGACGCTGTCGATCAGCCCAGTGGCATTGACGTCCCGCCCCGAAACGACGGCGACGACCCGCTCCCCCTCGGGCGCCAGCACATCCAACCGGTCCTGAGCCACCGAGTCCGGAGCCCCAGCCGTTTCCGTACGGTCGTAAACGGACCCACCGAACACGGCCCCCGCCACCGCGACCACAAACCACACAGCCACGACAACAAAGCGCCGGACATACACCGTACGACCAAGGCCAGCCAGCACGAACCCCTCCCGACAGGCGCCGGAGGGGCAGCCGCGCACATGCAACCATCGAAGACCAACAACACGCAACAAAATCCCGTGCGGCACCGCAGAGGTTCGGAGCTAGCTTACAGAAGTACAGTTCCCGGAACTGTACTTCTGTAAGAGGCCCACGCCCGGCACACCCGAGAGTTCGTTGAGCATCGGCCACCATCATCTTCAGCGCCTGGCCACGGCCCGTGACCTGTTACGGCTGAAGGGCTACGACACTGACGCCACCATGCTCACCCTCTACGGGACCGCGCTTCGTCGTAGCGGTTCCAGAACTGGGCTCGTAGCAGGTGGCGGACCCGTTCGCTCAGTTCGTACTCGCCTCGGTGGTCGGAGAGGTCGGTCAGCAGGGCCTTGTCGATGTCGCGCGGGATGGACGGCTGGCCCGCCTCGAGTTCGGCCAGGGCCTCGGCACTGGCCGACTTGCGGAAGGCGGTCAGCACGTTGACCACGACCGAGTCGATCTGTTCGGCCAGTTCGGCCGGATCGTCGTACTCGGCCCCCACCTGCGGCGCGCTGCCCGTGGCCGAGCTGTAGGCGATCACGGCCGCCGGCGGGCGGGGCGCGTCCGGCGGTCCGGGCCGGCCCAGCCCGGCCAGGTCTTTCGGGGTGACCCTGGGCGGGGACGGCACGACGGCCGGCTTGGGCACGACGGGCGGGGGTGGTGGCGTCTCCACCTTCATCACTGTCCGGTCGATCGCGGCCGGGTTCAGGATCTCCAGCCCGTCGGCCGCCCGGATCAGGTGCCGGCTGATGCCGTGCGGCTTGTTGTCGCTGTTGGGGACGGCCAGCAGGAGCAGCTGCACCCCGTGGACCTGGGCCTCCTCGACCGCCTCGGTCAGGTCGTCGTCGCCCGAGACGAGGATGAACACGTCGGCCGCGCCGTTGCGGGCGTGGGTCACCAGGTCGAGCCCGATGCGCAGGTCGACGCCCTTCTGCTGGCCGTCGAGGCCGAAGCGGCCCAGCCGCAGCTTGACCCGGGGCAGCTCGCCGATGCGCTGCTGGCGGGGGTCGGGCACCCCGTCCTTGGCCGAGTCGTACCAGTGCACCCGCAGCACCGACAGGCCCGACGTCGTCTCGGCCTGCCGCACCAGCTCGGCGATCAACGGTTCGTAGTCGACATGGATGCCGTTGCGCAGCGACGTCCCGGTGACCCGGACCGCGGCCGAGGTCAGCAGGTACCCAACGTCTACGTAGAGTGAGCACCGCTGCCGCATGACTCACAGAATGCCACCAAACTTGATCGAGCCGGCGCCCCCGCCGCGATCGTGCGCGTTCAGCCCCCATAGGTGACAGGATGTGACACCTACTTCGGGCAGAATCGGGGCATGCCGAAAACTTCCGCCCGGCTTCTCGCGCTGCTGTCGCTGTTGCAGGCCCGCCGGGACTGGCCCGGCACGCTGCTGGCCGACCGCCTCGACATCAGCCTGCGGACCGTGCGCCGCGACGTCGACCGGCTGCGCGAACTCGGCTACCCCATCGCCGCGATCAAGGGCCCGGACGGCGGCTACCGGCTCAGCGCGGGCACCGAACTGCCGCCGCTGCTGTTCGACGACGAGCAGGCCGTCGCCCTCACGATCGCCCTGCAGGTCGCGGCCACCGGATCGAACGACGGCCTGGCCGAGGCCGCGAGCCGGGCCCTGACCACGATCCGGCAGGTCATGCCGGCCCGCCTGCGCAACCGCGTCGCCGCCCTGCAGGTGAACGCCGTCGAGCGCCCTGCCAGCCGTCCCCCGGTCCCGCTGGGCGGCGATGTGCTGCTGGCCATCAGCGCCGCCGTTCACGCCAACGAGGTGCTGCGCTTCGACTACGGCCCCGATGACACCGGCCGACCGCCGCGCCGCGCCGAGCCCCACCACGTCATCACGTGGGACGGGCGGTGGTACCTCATCGCCTACGACCTCGACCGCGAGGACTGGCGCACTTTCCGAGCCGACCGCATTTCCGTACGCACCCCGAACGGCCCCCGATTCACCCGGCGCGACCTACCCGGGGGCGACGTCGCGACGTACGTGATCGGCAAGTTCCGCGGCTCCGGCGACACGTCCGCCAACTGGCCCTGCCAGGGCACCGTGCTCCTCGACCTACCCGCCGCCACGGTGGCCCTCTACACCCGCGACGGCCTCGTCGAGGAGGCCGGCCCCGACCGCACCCGGCTCACCCTGGGCTCCTGGTCGTGGCCGGCCCTGGCCGCCGCGATCGCGCGCTACAACGCCGACATCGAGGTCGTCGGCCCCGGCGAGCTGATCGACGCCTTCGCCCATCTGGCCCGCCGCTTCGCCCGGGCCGCACCCGGGTGAAGCGGCGGGACGGCGACGTCAGGGAATCGCGTTGGTGTTGAAGGCGTACCGGGCCGTCGAATCGGCGATGGCGTCGGCATTGACATCGAAGGCGGTCAAGTTCGGATTGCTTATCGTGTCGCACGCCTGGTGGTAGCAGACGTCGTAGGCGACGCCGGCGGTGCCACCGAACAACGCTTGCTCGGCCGGTGTCTTGATGCCTTCGGCGCCGGTGAAAATGCCACCGGCGGGAATGCCCACCGCGATGAACGGGCCGTAATCGGAACGGCCGTCGAAGTCGGTGCCGACGTGGCCGAGGCCGCGACGGTCGAAGAAGCGGGCGAGCTGCTGTTCGATCTGCGCCGATCCGGGCGGTCCGGCCGGCGAGCCCACCGCGTCGGAGTCGTCGCCGTCGTACAGCTTGTAGGCGTAGTTGGGCGAAGCCACCATGTCGAAATTGAGGTACAGCCGGATCCGGTCGCGCTGCGCGGTCGTGAGGCCCTCGACGTACTGATCGGAACCGAGCAGCCCGATTTCCTCGGCCGCCCAGAATGCGAAGCGGACCTTATTGCGTACGGGGTAATTGCGCATCTGCAAGGCCGTCTCGAGGATCGCCGCCGAGCCCGATCCGTTGTCGTTGATGCCCGGCCCCGCCGGCACGCTGTCGAGGTGAGCCCCGACCATCACGACGTTCTTCGGATTGCCGAGCCGCGTCTCGGCGATCACGTTGTGATCGGTGCCCAGGGTGAGGGTCGCATCGACCTTGAGCCGCACGGTGGCGCCGGCAAGGGCGGCGAGCTCGTTGCCCACGGCGAAGTCGGCGAAGACCATCGGAATGCCGGCCCGCCATTCCCCGATGTCGATCGCGAAGGCGTCGGTGCGACCCGGCTGCCCCTCGTTGAAGATGATGATTCCGGAGGCGCCGGCCCGGCCCGCATTCAGCACTTTGGTGGCGTACGGGCAGGTGCCGCGCTGGATGAGCGCTATCCGGCCGGCGACGAAGCCGGTGAAGTCGGCCGCCTCGCAGCCACTGGTCGAGGTCGGTGTCGGAGTCGGCGGCAGCGTGACGTCGACCGCCTGCACCTGCGCGGTCACATCGCCGGCGGGCGACGGCTGGAAGGTGAAGAAGTCCTCGTTGGGCACGTACACCTTGCTGTCCGGTGCGGTCCGGGTCAGCGTGGGCGGGCTGTTCTCGGTCCAGCCCTGCACGAAGTTGATCGGGTCGAGCGTGACCTTGTAGCCGGCCTTGCGCAGCTTGCCGGCCACGTAGTCGCGCGAGGCCCGGTAGCCCGGCGTCCCGGCCGCGCGGTTCCCTCCGTTGGCGGTGGCGATGGCCTGCAGGGCGTCGAGATGCTTCTTGGCGTTCTTGCCGGTCACCTGCTTGACCAGCAATTTGGCGAACACGTCGTCGAGCGACGAGGCGTTCGCCGGTACCGGCTGGGCGAGGACCAGGAGCAGGGCCGTGGCGGTCGAAACGACGCCGACCACCCCTCTACGAACAATATTGCGCATGATTCCCCCGGATCATTTGATCAATAGACCACAGTGACTTCCCGTGAGACGCGTCGTTCCGGAACGTAACGTGCGGCCCGGAGACCCGGGATGGCCCGATCGGGCAGTACCACCATTGACGCCGATAAAAGACCGGCGGCATATCCGGTTCGTCGCCCAAATCGCGGCATACCGGGGACTCGAACCTCCACTTTGATCCTCTACCGTGTCCCCGTGCCTTCGCCGAACAGCCGCCACCCGTCCCGGATCGTTCCTGTACTTGCCGCCCTGACAGCGCTCCTTCTCGGCGGTTGCGACGGCCCGGACGCCACGGCGGCCGCGCCGGCCTCCTCCCCCGCGACGGCGGCGCCCTCGCCCACGGAGCTGCCCCCCGCGGACGCGGTGAAGATCGCCCTGCGCCGCCTCTCCACCACGACCTACAGCTATTCCGTGAAGGGCGACTACTGGGACGGCCAGAAGTACACCGCTTTCGGCAGCCACGATCCGAAAGCCCGGAAGAACAGCCGTGGGTACGTCATCTCCGGCGGCAAGAACGCCCGGATGGGCAAGATGCTCGTGATCGGCGACGAGAGCTACGAGAACCGCATAGGCACGAACCGCTGGACCCGTGCCGATCTCACCCGGCTCGCCCCGTCCAACCATTACCGCAACGCCGATCCGAAGGACCCCAGCGGCCTGACCCGCTTCGCCGCGGCCATCCACTCGACGCACCGCCTCGACGCGCGCACCTACGAGGGCTCGGCCCTGCTCGAGATCACCCCCAGCGCCCTCACCTACCTGCCGCTGGGGGCGCCGCTCTACCGCTTCAAGCAGGGCAGCCAATGGGTCGCCTACACCCTCACCACTAATGCCGGAGGCGACGTCACCTCCATCAGGACGCTCATCGAGATCGGACAGCACCAACCCGTCATTGCCACCACCACTTTCAGCAATCTGGGCCGTCCGGTGCAGGTCACCCGGCCCGCCCGGGCGACCGAGCTGCGCCGCTCGCTCTATGACAAATAAGCGGCCTGAGGGAGATCGACGATCACGTCTTGAAGGCGACTGCCGGTACATGTGAGACTGCGCCGCGTGAAAGTGAGTGGCAGTCAGCAGCCACATGTAGCCGCGCTGGTTGCCTTGTGTCTCGCCGCCGGCGTACCGATCTTCTTCCTGTCGGGGACGCCCGCCGCACCGTACACGCAGCTGGGCAGCAGTCTTCTCGCCTGCCTGGGCGCGATCCCCTGTCTCACCGCGTCCCGCCAGGTCGACGGGCCCGAGCGGATCGGCTGGCGCCTGCTCGCGGCCGGGAGCCTGAGCTGGGGCGTGGGCAACTTCTACTGGTCGTGGAACGAGCTCGTCGTGCACGCCGAGGTGCTCTTCCCCTCGCCGGCCGACGTCGGCTACCTGCTGTTCCCGCTGCTCGCCACCGTCGGGCTGTGGCTGATCGCGGGCTGGACGTCGATCGGCTCCCGGCTGACCGTGCTGCTCGACGGCCTGATCGTCGCCTGTGCCCTGTTCGTGATCGGCTGGTCCCTGACGGTCCGCGAGGTCTGGGAGGCCGGCGCCGACTCGCTGCTCGCGTTCGCGGTGTCGGTCGCCTACCCGGTGGCCGACATCGTGCTCGCGACCGTCGTCGTGCTGCTCGCCGCCCGTACCCGCCGGGAGAGCCGCAGCGTCGGCCTGCTGCTGCTCATGGGTCTGGCCGGGATGACCGTCAGCGACGTGCTGTTCGCCCTGGACACGTCGGCCGGCACGTACACCACCGGCCAGAACTCGGACGCCGGCTGGTTCGTCGCGTTCGCCGCCTGCGCGGCGGCCGGCTGGCTGGCCACCAGGCGCCCGATGACGTTCGACCACACCGGAGTGACGGCCCGCTGGCAGACGGCCCTGCCGTACGCGCCGTTCGGGCTGGCCGCGCTCGTCGTCGCCGTCCAGACGCTGGCCGGCATCCGGGTCGACGCCCCTGAGGCCGTACCGCTGATGATCGGATTGTTGCTGATCCTGCTGCGGCAACTGTCCACGCTGCTGCACAACTCGACGCTGACCCGCACCCTGCGGCACCAGGCCTATCACGACTCGCTGACCGGGCTGGGCAACCGGGCGCTGTTCCTGGAACGGCTCGAGGACGCGCTCGGCGCCGGGCAACCGGTCGCGATCATGTACCTCGACCTCGACGACTTCAAAATGATCAACGACTCGGTCGGCCACGACGCCGGCGACACCGTGCTGCACGCGGTCGGCCACCGGCTGTGCCGGTGCTTCCCCGAGCCGGACACCGTGGCCCGGTTCGGCGGCGACGAGTTCGCCGTGCTCACCACCCGCGTCCACGACCTGACCGGCCAGGTCCAGATCCTGCTCGACCTGCTGCACGAGCCGATCGAGGTCGGCCCGCGCACGGTCCGGCTGGGCGCGAGCGCCGGCCTCGCCGTCTCCGACGGCAGGACCGGATCGGCCGACCTGCGCAAGAACGTCGACCTCGCCATGTACGCGGCCAAGGCCCAGGGCAAGAACGCGTACGCGATGTTCGAGCCCTCGATGCGGCACGGCTTCGACCGCGAGGTGATGTGGCGGGCCGAACTCCAGCAGGCCCTGGCCGACGACACGCTGCACGTCGCCTTCCAGCCCATCGTCGCGCTGGACGACCACCGCGTGGCCGGCGTCGAGGCGCTGGCCCGCTGGCAGCACCCGCGCCTGGGCCCGGTGCCGCCGGACGTGTTCGTCCCGGTCGCCGAGCGGGCCGGCCTGATCGCCGACCTCGGCCTGCTGGTGCTGCGCCGCGCGTGCGCCGAGTTCGCCGCGTGGCCGGGCTCGCCGACGGCGTACCTGTCGGTCAACGTGTCACCCTCGCAGATGCTCGACGCCTCGTTCCCGTCGAAGGTCGCCGCCACGCTGTACGAGGCCGGCCTGCGCCCGGGCCAGCTGGTCCTCGAGGTGACCGAGAACGTGCTGGCCGACGAGTCCGAGGTGATCGGCGCCCTGCGCCGCCTGCGCGAGTTCGGCATCCGCATCGCCATCGACGACTTCGGCGCCGGCTACGCCTCACTGCGCTACCTGCACCGCTTCCCGGCCGACATAGTCAAGGTCGACCGCACGTACGTCCGCGACATCGCCCGCGACCCGGCCGCCGTCCACATCCTCGGCACCCTGTGGCAGCTGTTCGGCGCGCTCGGCCTGACCGCCGTGGCCGAGGGCATCGAAGACCCGTCCCAGGCCGCCATGCTCATCGACCTCGGCTGCCGACACGGCCAGGGCTTCCTCTACGGCCGCCCCGGCCCCCTCACCGCCATCCCCCTCGAACCCGCACGCCTGGCCTAGAAGAACCGCCCCCGGTACGGGTGGGCGAGGCCCCACTTCTCCTCCCACCGCAGCAGGTCGGCCTGCCACTCCGGCAGATCGGGACGGTGCTCCCGGACAGCTGGACGTTCAGGCCGAGCGACCAGAAAATGCCAGTAGTCCTCAATCGCCGCCCGGGCCACCTCGGCCGGAAACTCGCCCTCGGCCCCCGGCACCCACAAGTTCTTGATCCTCAGCGCCGACGGTGTGAACGAAACCTCGTAGTTCTCACTGCTCCACGCCTCGAACGGCGGCTCCCCGCGGGCCACCTCGTCCGCCATAGCCAAGGCATCCAGCGTTACCAGGAAGAAGGTGCCAAGATCAGCGGTCAGCCACTCACCGAGAAGGTCGTACCGCTGGTCCTCGACCCGGTAGGCGGGCTGGCGGTACGTGGGGTCGAGCCAAAAACTGACAACACTCACCGCAAGCCTCTCGGTGCGCTACGGAACGGGCCAGCCGTGCGTGAAGCCGCCGGACTCGTTGTAATAACCCCTGATGGTTACGCCATTGTAGGTACCGACCCACATGTTGCCGGGGAACGGCGTCGAGTTCTTGAATGCGCCGGCCACCGCATTGTCCACCTGAGCTGGCGTCCAGTCGTCCGGAAAGAATGTGCTGACGCCGTCGTTGCCGGCCTTCGCCTTCCAGGCTCCGTCCGGTGGATTCAGGGTCGGGTCGAAGAACTCAGGTTCCGCCTTGTACACGCCGTTCGAGTAGGTGACCTTCGAGCCGGGCACGAGCCGGCGGTCGGGAAAGTCCTGCCCGCCGGGCCGGTAGTGGTAGCCGGTGCCCTTGGATTTTCCCGGCTTCACGTCGCCGCCGCCGATGGTGTGGGTCGTGAAGTGCGGGTTCATCCGGTCCGGGCGGTCCCGCCGGCGCGTCTTGTGGAGGAACCGCAAGGCGGCCCGCATGAGCTTGCCGGAGCCACTGGCCATGACCGGTCAGCCGTCCAGCAGCTTGACCATCGCGTCCTCCACGAGGTTCCCGACGATCACGCGGCTCAGCTGCTGGAAGATCGGGATCTCGAGCAGGCTCGCGCCGAACGTGGGCACCGCCGTCGCCACCGCCTGCGCGATCTGCACGGCCAGGATGGCGAGCTGGGCGATCACCGCCACCTTGAGGGCGAGCACGATCCCGCCGCAGATCATCAGCCCGGTGCCGGTCAGAGTGGCCGCGTTCGCGCCGTCGAGGAGGGCCGGGGCCGGGCTGTCCTCCCGGGCCCACCAGGCCTGGAACGCGGCGACGGCTTGACCCTCGTGCTCGGTCCACACCTCGGAGGCGATGGAGGTGGCGTCGGCCACGATCGACTCGAGCCGGTCGGAGAACGCCATCCAGGCCCGGCCCATCTCGGCCAAGGCAGTCTCGTCGGCCTCGGGCCAGGTGAAGCCGAGGACGCCGAGCAGCGATCGGAGCTCGCCCGGGATCTCCATGCCCATGGGTCAGCGCCCCAGCTCACCGAGCAGCCCCCGGAACCGGCGGCTGACGTTCTGGTCCACCTCCAGGTGCTGCGCGCTGATGTCCACCACGTCGGCGCCGGCCGAGGCCATCTCGTCCAGGGCGTCCTGATAGCACTCGAACGCCCACGACGACACCTCGTCATGGGCGGCGCCGATCAGCGCGCCGAGGTCGTCGTTCCCCCACGGCGCACCGAAGCCGGCCAGCTCGGACCGGAAGGAGGCCAGCTCCGCCGAGAGCCGGGACGCGACGCTCTGCAAGGCCGACCCGGATGCCGAGAGCCGCTCGGGGTCGATCATGAAGCCGGTCATCGGTCGCCGGCCCGGCGGGTGAGCTGCTCCTGCGCCTCGACCAGCGACGCGGTCAGCCGCGCGAACTGGCGCTCGGCGCCGGCCTGGATGTCCTTGAGCTGGTCGCTCAGCGCACCGAGGTCGGTCTGTCCGGCGGCGGCCATCGCCCCGCTCTGCAGGTCGGCGAGCGCGGCGTTGACGGCGATCTCGATCTCGTGCGCCAGCGCTGCGCCGCCCAGCCGCAGCGCCGACGGGTCCAGCTCGAGGTTCTCGATGCGCCCCGGCCGCACCGCCCGAGCCCGGACCCGTCCGTCGGCGGCCACACCCGTACCGACAGGCGGTTCTGACTCGTCCTGCCCGCCGGCCGCCGCTCGGGCCCGGCCGAGCGCGGCCACCACGTCGGCCAGCGGGCCGCCCAGGCCGGACGGATCGATCGGGCCGGCCATCTCGTACCTCCTCGTGCTGACACCATCACCCGAAGTGACCGTATCGAACCTTGTCCACATCCCGAGCGATGGTGCGGGCCATGTGGCGGGCCGCGCGGCTACCACGTGCCGCTCAGCGCCATCGCCAAAAAGGCCGGCGTCGGTCAGGGCGTGCTCTACCGCCACTTCCCGACCCGGGCTCGATCTGGCCCTGGCGGTGTTCGAGGAGAGCTCCTCAGACCTTCCAGTCCAGGCGTCCGCCGATGATGGTGTTGACCGACTGCCACCAGCCGGCCAGCAGACCACGGTCGACGTGCTGCCACCGTTTGATGTGGCGGCGGTGCGGCCGGACGCCGGCCTGACGCAACTCGCCGTCGAACCGGTCGAGCGGGGCGCCGGCGCCGAGGAACGGGTAGGCCTCCTTGATGTCCAGGGCCAGCATCAGCTCCCGGGCGATCGTGCCCGATCGGACCATCAGGTCGGGCAGCCATCGGGCCGGGTCCATCTCCAGGCTGACCGCCGCGACGCTCAGGTCGTACCGGTTGGCGTCCAGCAACGACAGATAGCCGTGCGACATCGACTCCCGCAGCCGGTTCCACTGGGGTATTCCCGCCAGGTCGTGCTCCGGGGTCGAGAGCGCGAACCCGGCCGCCTGTTCCGGTCGCGGCATCAGCAGCAGCTTCCCGCCGGCGCTGGTGAAGACCGGGCGGGCCCACCCGTCGTCGTTCGGCACGTACGTCCGCAGCGTGTAGCCGGTCCGGTTTCCCACCGTGAGCCCGACGAGCTGGACCGGGAAGTGGGCGGGGAGCATGCCCCGCTGTCGCGGCTGGTGAGAAGGGGTCGGCGTCTCCTGGAGCCGGACTTGTGACACACCGGTCGGCGGCGGCCGCGTCGACCGGGTCGCGGCGGTCAGCAGCGGACGGGCCCGATCAGGGGTCAGCCGGCGGGCCGGGTCCTTCTCCAGCAGCCCGGCCAGGACCGGCCAGAGGCCCTCGACGCCGACCGGCATCGGCGGCGGCCGGGTCAGGATCGCCATGATGGTGGACTGCGTGTCCTCACCCGGGAACGGTGACCGGCCCGTCGCCGCGGTGTACAGGGTGACGCCGAGGGCCCACAGGTCAGCGGCCGGGGCCGCGGTGTCCCCGTTGATCCGCTCCGGCGCCATGTAGGCCGGCGAACCGAGCATGTGCCCGGTCATGGTGAGCACCGAAGCGTCCTCCATCGCCGCGATGCCGAAGTCGGTCAGCATGGCCCGATCGGTGTCGATCAGGATGTTGGCCGGCTTGACGTCACGGTGCACGGTGCCGCGGCGGTGGGCCGCGCTCAGCGCGTCCAGCACCTGCAGACCGATCTCGGCGGTCCGCGCCGACGACAACGCCCCCGACTTCGTGATGACCTCGGCCAGGGACGGCCCGTCGACCAGTTCCATGATGATCCACGGCCGGCCGCCGTCGAGGGCGACGTCATGGACGGTGACGATGTTGGGATGGCGCAGCCCCGCCGCCGCCCGGGCCTCCCGGATGGCGCGCCGGATGCGCGGGTCGTCGGGGTCGATCAGCCCGTGGTCGGCGCCCGGGAGATAGATCTCCTTGACCGCGACGTCCCGGTCGAGCAGCAGGTCGTAACCATGCCAGACGGCGCCCATGCCGCCCCGGCCCAAGATCTTCTCGAGCCGGTACCGGTCGGCGACCACCCGAGCCTCTCCCCCAGTCACGCCGGAAAATATAACGAACACCGCCCGGCCACCGACGCGCTGCGCTTTTCGTGAGCGAGTCTCATGTCGCATAGTGGTAGGCCGAGGCTCATAGATCTTGGAGTTGCCACTGGTGGACGTCGATGCCGCGTTGCTCGAACGGTTGGCCCACTTCGGTGGCAACGTGTCCGCGCTGCACCGCGAGATGGTGGCGAACGCCGGCGGCGCCCGCGTGCCCAGCCTGGCCACGCTGCACCGGGCCCTGACCCGCGCCTCGGCCGAGCAGGCGCCGGGCGACCGGGAACCGCCCGACCCCGGGGTGGCGATGACGGTGGACGAGCTGACCGAGCGGCTCGGCGCGCTCAAGGTCTGGGCCGGCGATCCGTCGTACGCGCGGATCACCACCCTGGTCAACGCCGCCTGGCGCCGGGCCGGCCGTCCCGCCGGTGAGCTGGTCGGGCGGACCACCGTGGGCGACTGTTTCCGGCCCGGGCGGCGGCGGCTCAGCGCGGAGCTGGTGACGGCGATCGTCCAGGTGCTGCAGCCCGACCCCGGCTACCTCGCGCAGTGGCACCAGGCCCTGCGGGCGGTCGCGGGCCGGCGGCGGGCGGCGTCCCAGGTGCGCGTGCACGGGACCCTGCCGCCGGAGTTGTCGCTGTTCACCGGGCGTACGGCCGAACTGGGCCGGCTGCGCGACGCGCTCACCCCGGACGGGCCGGTCGTGATCACCGCGATCACGGGGATGGCCGGGGTCGGCAAGACCCAATTGGCCGTACGGGCCGCTCATCTTCTTCCGCACGACCGGAAGCTGTTCGTGAGCCTGCGCGGGTTCGACCCCGACCCGGGTCATCCGCCCGCCGATCCGGTCGCCGTGCTGGACGGCTTCCTGCGGCAGCTCGGCGTGCCGGGCTCGGCCGTCCCGCCCGACCTCGCGGCCTGCCAACGGCTCTACCAGCAGAAACTCGCCGGCACCCGGACGCTGATCGTGCTCGACAACGCGGCCGGGGCCGAGCAGGTACGGCCCCTGCTGCCGGCCGCGCCGGGCTGCGCGGTCCTGGTCACCAGCCGCCGCAGCCTCGACGCGCTGAGCCCGGCCGTCTCGCTCACCTTGGACGTGTTCGAGCCGCCGGAGGCGCTGCGGTTCCTGACCGGCGAGGTCGGGGCGGACGCCGTCCGCGAGGAACCGGACGCCGCGGCCCGCATCACCGAGCTGTGTGGACGGCTGCCGCTCGCGCTCGGCCTGGTCGCGGCCCAGGTGCGGGCCAAACCCGGCTGGAGCCTGGCCGATCACGCGGAGTGGCTCGACGAGCGTCGCCGGGCCGGGCGGCTGGACGACGGCGTGGCCCTCGCGCTCGACCGGTCGTACCGAAATCTGGACGAGGACCGGCAGCGTCTGCTGCGGCTGGTGGCGCTGCACCCGGCGGAGGATTTCGACGCCTATGCGGCGGCCGCGCTGACCGGCGGCGAGCTGGAACCGGTGCACGCCGGGCTCCGGCAGTTGTACGACGATCATCTGATCCACCTGGCCGGCGACAACCGGTACACCCAGCACGACCTGATCCGCATCCACGGCGCCGAGCGCGCCCACGAGCAGGAGCGACCGGCCGCGCGCCGGGCCGCCGTGACTCGCCTGCTCGACCACTACCTGGCCACCGCCGTGGCCGCGATGACGATCCTGTATCCCACCGGCGCCGACCGCCGGCCTCAGGCGCCGGAGACCCATACGCCTGAGCCCGTCCTGTCCGGCCCGGAGGACGCCGCGGCCTGGCTGCGAGCCGAGCATTCCACGCTGCTGGCGGTGGCCGCGTACGCCGCCGACCAGGGCTGGCCGTCCCACGCCGGCCGCCTGGCCGAGGTGCTGTTCCGTCATCTGCTGAACACCAGCTACCGCGACCTGCTGGCCATCAACGACCACGGAACCGGTGACGCCCGGGCCCAGGCCTACGCCATGAACGCCATGGGTGTCGCCTACACCAACCTGGGCCGGCCCGAGCCCGCGGCCGACCGTCTGCGGCGATCGGCCGAGCTGTTCGCAGCATCAACGACGTGCGGGGACAGGCCCACGCGGTCATCAACCGGGCCAATCTGGAGTTCTACCACCGTGGCCCGGCCGCGGCCAAAGTCCATTACGAGAAGGCGCTGGCCCTCTACCAGGAGGCCGGCGACCGGATCGGGGAAGCCCGGGTCCTGGACAACCTCGGGTACAGCGAGGGCACGCTCGGCCACTTCGACGAGGCGGTCGGCTTCCTGACCCGCGGGCTGGCCGTTCACGTCGAGGTCGGCGATCTTCACGGCACGGCCAAGGGGCTGAGCAACATGGCCACGCTCGAGGCGCGGTCGGGCCGGCTCGACGAGGCCGAGGAGCACTGCCGTGAGGCGCTGGATCTGTGCCGGCAGCTCGGCAACCGCAGCATCGAGGCCGAGGCGCTCGACGCGCTCGGCCTGGTGCACACCCGCCGCGGCGAGCCCGAACGAGCCATCGCGTTGCACGAGCAGGCCCTGACGATGAAGCGCGAGGCCGGCGACCGGGTGGCCGAGGCCGACATCCTCAACGGGCTCGGCGAGGCGACCCGGGCGGCCGGGCGGCTCGCGTCGTCGATCGCCCACTTCGAGGCGGCGCTGGCCATCGCGAGCGAGGGCGGCCTGGCCGAGCAGCGGGCCCGGGCGTACACCGGACTCGGCCACACCCTCGACCAGCAGGGCGACCGGGCCTCGGGTCGGACGTACTTCGAGCAGGCTCTGAACCTCTACATCGAGCACGACATGGACCAGGCCGACGACCTTCATCGCCTGCTGGCCGACCGGTAGAGCAGGAGCGGGCGGCCCAACGACGACGCCACCGCTCGTGTGCCGTCGCTCCCCCGTTCGGCCGGCCGCTCCTGCTCACCCATGTCGATCATCGCGGGCCGGCCGGCGCAAGGGGAGAAACCCGACCGACTCCGACCGTTTCTCACGCTAGGGTCTGCGCGTGACGACCGAGCTGAAGCGGTGGGCCGAGGCCGAGATACCCCCCTGACCTGCATCTCTCGCTCCAGGGCCTGCTCGGCGCCTGTTTCCCCGGCTACCCCGAGCGCAGTTACTTCAAGATCCCACCCCATTTCCGGTACGTCGTCACGGCCGGCCCGGCCGTGCTGGCGCAACTCGGCGTCGAGCTCCGGGTGATCCGGGTCGGCGACCGGATATTGCGTACGTTCGGGGTGGTCGACCTCTGTGTCCGGGCCGACAGTCGCGGGCAGAAGCTGGCGAGCCGCCTGCTCGACGAGGTGACCTCCTACGCCGCCGCGTGCGGCCTGGACTTCGTCATCCTGTTCGCCGACGAGGACGCCCTCTACCGGCGCCACGGCTTCGCGCGGGTGGACAACCCGCTGAGCTGGGTGAAGATCAACGACCATCGCACGATCGGTCTGGCCCGGTCGGTGACCCCGCACGAGATGATGGTGCGGCCGGTGAGCGGGGCGACCTGGCCGACCGGCGAGATCGACCTGCTCGGCCACGTCTTCTGATCAGGCCTCGGGGGCGGCGCGGGCTTCTCGTCGCGTGCGCTCAGCACGGCCTGGACCGTCTCCCGCACGATGGCCGCGACCTGGAGCGCCTACTGGCTCGGGGCCTCGCGGCGCTGTCGCCGGGCCCGCACCCGCCACGCCACCCACAGCCCGGCCAGCACCACCAGCAGCAGCACGACCAGTTGGGGCCACGGCATCGACCAGGCCGAGGCGGACCGGGTCGCCTCGGGCGTGCCGGCCGCGAACACCTCGCCCGGCCGGATCGGCACGGGTCGTAGGCTCACCTCGGCCGCCGTACGAAAAGTAGGCCAGAGGTCGGGCACGTCGACCGAGAACGTGAGCGAGTTCGCGGGCGACATCTCGGGCATCGGGTCGAGCACAATCTCACGGCCCGGCAGCCCGAGGCGGCCGGGCATGGTGACTGTCTGTTCGGCGCCGGCGCACACCATCCGCAGCCGCTTCGCCGGATCGGCCGGCACGAGCTCGGCCACCCGGGCCCGCGCCGCCTCGGTCTCGCGCAGCACCCGGGCGGCCAGCTCCTGGCCCTGCCGCGGCACCCCCAGGGCGGTCGCCACGGCCTCGATCTGCGGCCCGATCTGCGCCCGCGACCGCTGGTCGCTCATGATGACCACGGGCAGGCCCGAGTCGCGCAGCTGCAGCTGGACCTCGAGCGGCCCGATGCTGTAGTCGGTCAGCACCACCGTGGGCCGCAGGTCGAGAATGGCCTCGCCGTTGAGCTCGTGCCCGTTGTGGGTGACCAGGGGCAGGTTGGCCAGCTCGGGCAGGCCGGTCGAGACGTCCCGCCCGACCAGCCGGTCGCCCAGGCCGAGGGCGTAGACGGTGGTGGCCAGCGTCCCGTCGGCGTCCAGGGCCAGGATGCGGCTCGTGTCGGTGGTGGTCACCGGCTGGCCGGTCAGGTCGGTATAGGTCACCGGCAGATCGGGCTGCGGGTCGGTCGCGATGGGCTGGACGCTGGGCCGGGAGGTCGGCCGTGATGGTGAGATCCCGGCCCTCGACGTAGGGCGCTGAAGCGGTCGTCGACGGATTGGCCAGAATCACCGGCACCTCCTTGACGACCGGCGCGGAGTCGAACTGCGCGGTGAACTCGAACGGCGGCTTGTCGGCGTCACCGTGCAGCCCACTGCTGTGCCAATAGCTGAACAGCCCGGTCTCGTACTGGAAATCGACGAACGACTCGGGCCACGATCCCCAGTCCGGCTGCTGCGCCTTGACCTCGGCCGGAATCGCCGAAGCGGCCGACCGCACACCGTCCACGAGCGGGAAATAGTCGACCCCGGTGTACTGCGGCGAGATCTGCACGCCGCCTTCGGCATCCAGGCGCACCTGATCGAACGTGGCCACGGTGACGACCCGCGGCGGAATCGGCACCGTCTGGTTCGGATCGTCACGGTCGGAACCCAGCCCGCCGGCGGTCGCGGTGAGCGTTCCGGTGCCGTCCTCGGCAATGGTCAGAGTCGGATCCTGCAAGAACCAGGTGACCATTCCGGCGTACGCGTTGGCGGTGAACACCCCGCTCCAGCGCTGAGTCGCCTCGCCGGTCACGGAGTTGGCCGTGCCGGTGCCATCGGTGAACAAGGCCCGCTGATCGAGCAGCGAACCCACACTCGGAATGCACTTCGTGGCATTCGAAACAGCCTGGGCACTGCCGTCGGGCTGCCGGTGCACGATCCGCACATTTCCCTGCCGGCCCTGGAACTGCGCTTGGGTGCCCGCGGAGAAGAAGTTGCAGCCGTCGTTGGCCGGATTCCCACCCTGATAGATGCTGTTCACGCCGAGCTCGAGACTGGCCCGCGAGACGGGTTCGAGGCTGCCCCCACCATGACGACGCTGAGCGTGGCCGCGGCCGAGGTGATCGCCGGCCCGTGCCCGTTGCCGACAACCACGCGGAACTGCGCGCCGTCGTCGGCTCTTGAAGCCGTACTCGGCCGCCGTCGCCTTCGCGATCGCCGCCCAGTCCCCGCCCTTCCGCCGCTGCCACTGGTACGTGAACGGCCCGGTGCCACCGACGGTGACAGCGAATCGAGCCGTCTGATATGCCTGCACAGAAGCGTCACGCGGCGGCTCGACAATGCCGGCGGCAACTGGAGTCACAGTCAGCTTCGCCTCCTCCGACTTGTGCTTTACGAACTGAGCATCAAAAGCCCGCACCGAGTACGTGGCACCGTTGTCCACGATGGAAACGGTGAAGGCGTAATCGGCGGCATTGCTGTTGGGCAGCGGGACGCTGCCCTTGGCGTCCGTGCGATACCAGGTATAGAACAGCGCCCCCGGATACTCGACGGAGAACGTGACAGCACCTCCGTCGGCCACAGTCCGCGGCCCGGGCTGCCGGGTAAATCCGGCATCAGCCGCGAGGGCCGGGGACAGCGCCGCAACCACAGTCGCAGCAACGAAAAGGGCGACCAGGACACGGAAAGTCGCAAGAGCACAGTCAGATCCACTCGTGGTAGGAATTCGACCGCGACGAATCCTAAGGTCAACTTAGGCAAGCCTACCTAATCTAGACAACAGCGGCCCTCGGGCTGGCACCGAAGCCAGATCCACGTCGATTCGGTTCGCGTCCGTAGAACTCGATCTACTGGCGTCGCCAGGACTACGCAAACAAGTCGGCGAAGCGCTGTCGCTAGCCACCTCATCCGGTACGCACACCGGACAAATAGCTGATAGCGCTATGACGATCGGCAGAGGATGCTCACGTCACTGATGCCTCCTGGAGGGACAGACGTGCCAAGCGAGCTCATGCAGGTTCAAGCCGACGACGGCAGCGCCGTGATGATCGAGATCGATGCCCCTGACACAGGTTTTGGCGAGGTGTCGTTCGACGGGCGGATGTTCAAAGCGCGTGAGACGCTCGAGCAGGCGCTGAACGGCGTGCGCGGCATCGCGATCAAGGCCCTCGACACCTTGAGGTCGGGGGACGACACGCCCCACTTGATCGAACTCGAGTTCGGCGTCAAGTTCAAGGCCGAAGCCGGGTCCGCGGTGTTTGCCAAGACAGCCGCCGAGGGGCACATCGTCGTACGCATGACCTGGTCGGGCCAGTCACCTGCAGCCGGCCGGCCGTCGTTGGACGCCGATGACGACGAAAACACCGGTCCCGAATGAGTGAGCCGCGCTGGCAGGCCCGGATCGACATCCCGGCGGCGCACCGGCGGGGCAGTGGTTTCCTGGTCGACGACCGGCATGTGGTGACCTGCGAGCACGTGGTGCGTGACCATTCCCGCGCGCAGGTGACGCTCGGCGGCGATCAGGCACGCGATGCTACCGTGCTGCGCACCGGGCCGTGGTGGTCACCGGCCGCCGATGAAGCCGACGTCGCCGTGCTCGAGCTGGACACACCCGTACGAGTGGATCCCGCTCCGCTCGCGCCGCACGCCGCACTGGAAATCTACAGTGGCGAGACCCTCGACGCCTACGGATTTCCGCGCAGCTATGAGGAAAGCGGTGTCTACACCAGCTTCCATTCCGGACCGCAGCAGTACCTCGGCGGCGACGTCCAGGTACAGCAGGCTGAGGAGGCGTTCGGCCCGTGGCTGCAGGAAGGCTTCAGCGGCGCTGCGGCCCGTCATCAGAACACCCAGCAGGTAGTCGGCATGGTGCGCAAGGCCGCCCGCAGTGAGCGGATCGGGGCCATCGTGCCGGTGGCGCATATAGCTGAGGTCTGTCCCGCACTCGACGGGATAATTCCGCTCGGCACGCTGACACCGCATGCCTACACCGAGCTGCGCGCGGTAGTGGCAGCAGCCAAACTGCCGCAGGCCCGGATCCGGCAGTTACTCACTATGATGCGAGCCAAGGTGCCGAGCATGCCCGGCAACCTGAGCACGCTGGCCGGTGTGGTCGAGTCGCTGGTCGTCCAGACGACCATGCTGGACGACGACGAAATGCGCTACAACCTGGCGGGGCTGCTCGTCAAGATCGGCACCGCCGAGGCGCGGCACTGGCACGGCGCCCACCTGTATTCCGGCGAAATCCCGACAGTGGTCACCGAGCCAGCCCACGAGGGCGCAATCGTCGTCAAGCTCGAGGCGACAGCGGCGCGCAAGATCGCGACGTACGACCTGAAGGTCTGGCTCGTCACCGACGCGGACGGGGAACTCGGCGAAGTGGTCGCCGAGGCGAACGGGCTCCTGCCGACAGAGTGGCGTTCCGCCGTAGAGAGCGCGCTCCACGACGCCGTGGTCCAGATGCCGTTGCGCGTGTTCACCGTCGAGTTCGTCCTGCCTTCCGATTTCCTGTCCGAGCCGGTCGAGGACTGGATGAACCTGGCCGAGGCCCGGGCCCGGTTGGGCATCTCGCGCCCGGTCGTGGTGCGAGACCTGCACTGGTTCAATCACGCCAACCCAGCGGGGTTGAGCCACCGGGCCGGTCTGCTGCGGGACCACTTCGCCGACCTCGGCGACGAACTGCGGTGGCGCGACCACACTGAGGCGCCCACGACGACTGACGCCTTCCAGGGCTGGCTGTTCGAAGGGCCGGACGGCCCGCTCGTAATCGGCCTGACTTGTCAATGGAGTGCGCCCGAGCATGTCGGCGAGGCGGTCCAGATCGGGCCGCCGGTGCTGATATGGCGGCGGGGTCAGTGCTCGCCCGGCGACAGCGCCGGCCATGAAGCTTGCGCGGGCCGGTTGTTCGCGGAAAATTTGACCGACCGTCTTCGCGGCGTGACGTTCGACCAGGTCGCTCATCGCATACGCGAGCTGCGAGCCGAGGCCGTGGCCAGTGGAGACCCGACCCATTGCGGCAGCGGCTTGGCGCTGCTGCGCGACGATGCCCGGCGGCGCCTCGTGCGCCTGGGTTTCGCGGCGAGCTGACGAGGTGCCTGTGTCCAACCAAACCGAGAGCAACGCGTGGTACGTATACAAGGGATCGGGCGATCCGCATCATCTGATCGACGGACTGCCCGCACCGCCGCCCTGGCGCGGGTTCGAAGCCGATCCGGCCGAGGATCTGCCGTTCGTACCGGAGACCCGGCCCAAGGAGATCCGCGCCGCTGAGCATTATCGCCCCGATCCCGAGACGGTCAAACTCGTCAACGCCGCGCTCTATCTGCGCCGCCCGTTACTGGTCACCGGGCCGCCCGGCACCGGCAAGTCCACGCTGGCCAAGGCGATCGCGCACGAGCTGAGCCTGGGGCGCGTCCTGCGGTGGACGGTGACCAGCAAGTCCACGCTGGGGGACGGGCTCTACCACTACGACCCGCTGGCCCGGCTATACGCGTCCAGCCGCAATGAGGGCAGCAACCGGACGTGGGACGAAGACCTGGGCCGCTATCTGCGGCTGGGCCCGTTGGGCACCGCGCTGCTCCCCCGCCGACGGCCGCGAGTCCTGCTCATCGACGAGATCGACAAGGCCGACCTGGACCTGCCGAACGATCTGCTCACCGCGCTCGAGGACGGCGAGTACGAGATCACCGAGCTGCTGCGTCAGCTCGACCGGTACGCGGAGGCGCGGGTCCAGACGGCCGACGGCGCCGACCAGGCGCTGATCCGCAACGGCCACGTGCGGTGCAGCCAGTTCCCGGTCGTGGTCATGACCAGCAACGGCGAGCGCGAGTTCCCGCCGGCGTTCCTGCGACGTTGTGTGCAGGTCGAGATCAAGCGGCCCGGCGCGGCCAAACTCAAGGCGATCGTCGCCGCGCACCTGCCCGATATGGAAGAGGACAGCAGCGACATCATCCAGCGGTTCCTCGACGAGCAGGAACCGTCGTCGCTCGCCACCGACCAACTGCTCAACGCCATCTATCTGGTTCATACGGCCGGCCTCAGCCGAAGCGCGACCCGCGAGGCGCTGGAGCAGGCTCTGATGCAATCACTGACGCCACGATGAATCTCGAGGATCTGCGCGAGGCGCTGTGCCGGGGCGGTGTGGATCCCACTCCGCGGGAACTCGCCGAGACCCTCTGGCTGGCCGCGCAGATCACTCCGGCCGCGTCACCCCGGCCGCCGGCGCCGACATCGGACGAGTCGCGCAGGCCCGAGCCGATTCCGGCCCCCCAGGCTCGTTCCCCCATACCTGAGCCTCCGCCCGTGCGGCCGCCGGAGGAGCCGCGAGAGAAGCAGCCGCTGCACATCTATCGGCCACCGGCCGCGAGTCCGGCGGGCGGGCGCGAGGCCCGGATGGAGGACGTTCCCAAGGCGACCGCGCTGGACGGCCGCCTCGCCTTTCAGCGAGCACTGCGTCCGCTGCTGCGCCGGGTGCCGTCGTTCGGTCTGGGGTCGCTGGACGAGGAGGCCACCGCCCGGCTGGCCGCGGACCACCCGGTCGGCTCCGCGTGGCCGGTGGTGATGCGGCCGCCGAGCCGGCTCTGGTTGGACGCCGCCGTGGTCGTCGACCACACCGACTCGATGGCGATCTGGCAGGACCTGGCTGCGGGGATCGTGTCGGCGCTACGCGAGTCCGGCGTTTTCCGGCAGGTGGCCGAACACCGCCTGTCCGAGGACGGCTTGACCGACTGGCGGGGCCGTCCGTTACCGTCCGGCCGGCTCGTCGATCCGAGTAATCGGCGCATCGTGCTCGTCATCAGCGACTGTGTCGGCCCGGTCTGGCGGTCCGGGTTGGCCGGCCAGATGCTGCACGAGTGGGGACGGCACGGGCCGGCGGCGATCCTGCAGCCGTTGCCCGAGCGTCTGTGGCAACGGACGTGGGCTCGGACGGTGGCCGGCACCTTGACCGCCCCCCGTGCCTGCGCTCCCAACAGCGACCTGGACTTCGTACCTTTCGGCGGCCACGGCGAGAAAGAGGGCACCGCGGTGCCGGTGCTCGAGATCGACCCGGAATGGCTGGGCCGCTGGACAGCGTTGGTGGCCGGCGGCCCGTCGGCCACGGCCGCGGTCACCTGGGTCAGTGGGCGCCCGCCGGAGCGCGCGGTCGCCATTCCGCGGCCGGCGCTGTCGGCCGCGCAGCGCGTGCGCCAGTTCCGGGCGGCCGCCTCCAACGAGGCCTACGACCTGGCCCGCTACGTGGCGCTGGGCGACCCGGCAATAGAGGTCATCCGGTACGTACACCACGCGATGTTCGACCGCGTACAGTCGGCTCACCTGGCTGAGGTACTGCTGAGCGGGCTACTGCATGTCGAGGACAGCCAGCGCGGCCTATACCGTTTCGTGGAAGGCGTGCCGCAGTTGCTGATCGGCACATTCTCGGTCAGTGAGCTGTTGCAGGCCGGGCGCGTCCGCGAGCGCGTCTCAGCCGCCGTGCAGCAGCAGAGCGGCCACCACGGCTGGTTCTCCGCACTGACTCCGGGCGCGGGCGATGGAGTGATCACTGACGAGAGCCGCCCGTTCGCGATCACCGAATTGGCCCGCAGCCACATCGAGCGGGCCGAGTCCCGGTTGCGCCGCACGAGCCACCCGACCGCGCCGCCCGGCACGCTGCCGGTCACCGAGTCCTCCGCTCCCGGACCCGGCCCCGGAGTCGACCTGTCCCGGTTGCTCGCCCCGCAGAAGACCGCCGTCAGCTATGTGGCCCCGCCCGCCCTGGCCGGGCTGATGGAGTGGTGTGCCGATCCGGCCGGGGCCCCGGCCGCCCTCGTCACCGGTCGGGCCGGGACGGGCAAATCCCGGCTCGCCGTCGAACTGGCCGCACGTCTGAGCATCGAAGGCTGGCGAACCGGATGGGGCCGGGTACCGCCCGGCGTGGGGCCGGCACTGCTGATCGTCGATCACGCCGATTTCGAACTGGAGCCCCCGCCGGCGCCCGACCCGCACGTCCGCACGCTGTTCCTGGCCCGCGACACCGGCGGGTGGACCCGCGACCTCGACGTCCGGCTCGCCATCGGCGGGTTCGGCTCGCCTGCGGATCGGACTGACCTCTACCACCAGGCCGTCACCGACCTGGGCATCCGGATCTTCCCGGCGGGTGACCCGGCGATGTTCCGCGCCCGTCGCGCGGTTCCGGGTCGGCTGAGTGACGACGACGTGACCCCGTTGGAGGTCGCCCTGGCTGCCCTGCACGGGCTCGTGGGAGCCAGCGCGACGCCGGCAGTCGAGGCTCTCGTCGCCCGGGAGCGCGTGCACGCCGAGCAGACCGCCGTCCACGCCCAAGTCACCTTCGCCGACCCCGGGCAGCTCGATGCCTACCTTGCCGCCGCTCAATTGTTCGGCGCCGACTCGGCGAGCGAGGCCCGCACGGTCGCACAGCTGGCCGGAACCGTCCGTGAGTACGAGGGGAGCCGACGCATCGCCGCGTGGCTGCACCAGCTGTATCCGGGAGAAGCCGACCGCTACTGGTCGCTGCTCGCGGCCCCGGTGCGCGAGCGGATCGTTCTGCCCGCGGTACGGCGGGACCCTGGCCTTCTGAACCTGTTGCCGTCAGTGTCCGAGCGTCAGGCGGGGCGGGCGTTGCAGCTCCTGGTACCCGCTTGCCGCGTGACCCCCGCGCTCACCGTTCCACTCTGGACGGCCACGAGTCGAGAACCAGCACTCTGCGCCCGGCTGCTTGAAGTGGCCAGAAGCACCGGCGGGCTCACCGCCGAGTTGCTGGAGCTGGCCCGGGCGACGGTCGCCGATGCGTCGACGTCGGTGGCGGTGCTGCGAGCGATCGTCGACGAGGTGCCCGACGTTTCGACGATCTTCGCTGGTCAGAGCATCGACCGGGCCCGCGACCTCGCCGAAGGGTACGTGCGGCTGGCCGCCTCGAGCGCCCCGCACCGGACCGCGCTGGCCGACGCCGTACGCGAGCGCGGCCGAATCTGGGAACGGGAAGGTCGCGATGAGATGGCCCTCCGGACCGCCGACTACGAGGTGGGGCAGCGCCGTGGTCTGCTCTCCGCGGCGCCCAGCTCGGACGAGGCCGTCGCGGCCCTGGCCCGGGCGCTGGTGACCTGGGCCGTACGCCTCGACCAGGCGGGACAGCCCCTGCACGCCTACTCGGCGATCGCCGAGGCCGTCGAGTACTACCAGCGGCTGCGCTCCGGGCCGGGGGCCACCGGCCCGGACGAGGCGTACGCACTGGCGCAGCAGGCCCGCATCCTGAGCCGGCTGGGGCGCATCCAGGAGGCAGCGGACGCGGCGCGCGAGGCGGTCGCTCGCTACCGCGACCTGGCCGAGACCGAACCAGCCCGCCACAGCGCCGCGCTGGCCGACGCACTGCTCGTCGAGGCGGCTCAGGCGCGCCTCCGGGACCAGCGCGACCTGGCCGTGGCGGCCTGCGCCGAGGCGGTCGAACGATACGAGGCGCTGGCCGCGGCCGACCCGCCGGGACACCGCGCACGACTCGCGTACGCCCGCAGCGCCTACGGCATGGACCTGGGCGACCTCCGCTCGCACGAGGCCGGGCTGGCACAGCTGGAGCGAGCGGTTGTGCTGTACCGCGAGCTCGCCCGGAGCGACCTCCGACAGCTGCCCGGGCTGGCCGCGGCCCAGGTCGGACGCGGCCTGCTGCTGGCCGAGCTGGAACGCCCGGACGCGGCCGCGGAGGCACTCGGTGAGGCGGTGAAGGCCTACCGTCAGCTGCCCGGGCAAGGCAACGCCCTGGCCGGCGCTCTCGCGGTTCAGGCCCAGGTCATCGCGCTGGGCGGCGATCTGGAACGCGCCGTTGCCCTTCTCACCGAGGCGTGCCTGCTCCGCGATCAGTTGCACGCCGCCGAGCCGCTCGACGTCGGGCTCCGGGCCGAGCTGATCAACAGTTATCAGAGTCTGTCCCGGCTGCACGACCAGCGTGGCGACCACAACGCCGCCCACCGCGCGGCCCTGCGCGCGCGCCTGCTGCTCGACGATGAGGAGTAAGGGCAGCTAGGAGTCCGTGCCGATGATGCGGCGGAGCACGCCCCGCGTGCGCGTGCGGCGCAGGAAGTCTGCCCACCGGTCCGGCCATGGCCCACCCACCTTCTCGATCTCCCGCCCCACACTTTCCAGGCGGGCCGCCGACGCACGGACCGCGAAGTCGCTCACCGCCTTGGTCAGGCGGGCCAGGATCTGGCGTTCGCTGACGGGCAGCACGGCTGGATCCTCGTACGGCTCGGTATGCAGGACAAAAGCGAGCGCCATCTGTGCCGGCCGCTGCTCCTCGGAGATGATGCCCCGGGTGATCTCGGTGGTGAAATCGGCTGGCAGGTCCGGATGGTCGTCGAGTACGGATAGGACGGCAAGGGCGGCGACCGGGTTGGGGCAGCGCACCATCGCGTACAGAAGCCGGTCATAGTTCATCGTCACGGTGTGCTGCGGCACGGTTTCCATGGCGGCGGTCAACTGCGCGATGTCCCGGCTCCCTTTCCTCAACTGAACCAGCACCCACCGGACGTTCTGCTCCTCGGCGATCCGCCGGGCCACGGCGGCCGTGGGCTGCCACGTCTGCTTCTCGGCGGCCAGCATGTAGGCCACCAGGAAGACCTCGTCGCTGACCTCCCGCTGCAGCATCGCGTAGGCCAACGCGGGCAGGTGGTCGTCGGTGAGGGCGCCGGCTGCGGGAAGCAGGCGAAGCAGCCGCCTCGCCTCTTTCGGCGTGGGCAGGGCGCGAGCCCAGAGCACGCCGATCAGAGCGGCCAACGCCCCGGCCGGTGGCGGCGAGCCGTCCAGAGCGGCGAACATCCGGTCGGCCAGTTGGTCGCGGGCGGGCTGCTTGAGGTTCAGCATGGCGGCGGCGGCGAGCGCGCGGTCCAGGGCGGTCTCGAGCTGGGTCAGTGGAGTCAGCGTCTCCCACCACAGGTCGCCAACGGCGGCGGCGGTGGTGTTGCCGTTCACTATCGAGCGCTCGAGCAACCGGCGCAGTTTGCGCTCCACCTCCTCGCCGTCAGCCCACCGCCGCGGGTTGTACTCAGGTCGCGGCCCCCGCGCCCAGGCCTCGACGAACCGCTGGAGGCCGGGATCGAGAAGGCTGTGCGGCGGAGTGACACCGAAGCGGGCGGCGAGGCGCAGCAGGATCTCGAAGTGGGCCGGTCCGGCCGACGCCATCGCGGTGGCCAGAAGATCGACCGCCTCGTTCTCGTGCGCACTGATCCAACTCGGCGGCTTGAGCGGTGTCAGCTTGTCCGGTTGCACCTCGACCGTGCGGCTCACTTCGTCGAGCTCCGCCCGCAGCAGCACGAGGCGCACCCGCGCCGCACGGGTCGGCAAGCGGGCACTGGCCGCCGCTTCGAGGGCGTCCAGATCGTCGATGCTGAGCTGGACGGCCGGCTCGAGCAGCCGGTCCACGAGGTCAGCGCCGTACCGGGCGACCAGATCAGCGGGCGCCTGGCCGAGCCAGTCGACGATCCCACCGACCGCCTCCGGCTCGGGCGGGCGTCCTAGCACGACCGCCAGCCCGAACGACGTACCGGTGGCCGCCACGGCGTGGTGCCCCACTGTGGCGGCCGCCGCGATCTCGACCGCGTCCACGATGTCGTACGGGTCCTCGGCCAGAAACAGTTCGACCCAGCGGCGGCTCTCCGGGTCGGTCGTCACCGGCGTCCAGTCGTGCCGCACCAGGTCGAACACCACGTAGCCGAGTTGGTTGTCGAGGTTGACCGAGCCCGTCGACCAGTCAGGGTGCACAGCAAGGATGCGGTGGTCGGCGTACGCCGGGTTCAGGGTGAAGATTTTGAAATCGATGCCGAGGGCCTGCTGATGCGGCACCAGCAACGTGGCCGCCGTGATCCAGCGCAGCACCAGTTCCGGTTCGCGGGCCAGGAAGAGCACACGCCGCGGGTCGAGCCGGTCGCGGCGGAGATGGGAGACCAGCGCCGTGAGCAGGGCGCGACCCCCGTGCTGGGCGAGCACGAACCGCTGAGCCTCGAGGACGCCGAACGGTCCCGGCTCCCATCCCGGGTCGAGCGGCGGGCACTGCTGGGCCGGCGCGGGCACGGTCGTCCAGAAGGGGGCGCCGGACAACTGCGAGGGACGGATCAACCCGTACGCCCGGGGGTCGTCGGTCGCGATCGCGTGGGTCAGCTGATTTCCCTCGCGCCCGCCGCCTGACTCCCGGCCTAGATAGACGCCTGCGGCGGTGGCCCAGAGCCGCCCGTCGTGGACGTGCGCAAAGGACGGTGGATAGTCGGCCACCGGGCGCCGTTCCCGCATCCACACCGGCGACGGCTCGTAGAGGAGGCGGCGCTGCACCAACGGCATGGCCTGGCGGTCGGCGCCGGGTGAGGCAGCCTGGAACTGGAAACCGTCGCGCTGCGCCAGCCCGTCGCCCGCCCGGCAGTTGGTGTAGATGTACGTGTCGAAGCGGCCGGTCACGAGGCGGCCCTCGGCACCAACCCACCCTTGTGCATGAGCCAAAGCAGCGGCTCCTCGACCCGGTCAGGCCGCACGCCGCGGGGATTGACCAGGTAATTCTCGTAATCGGGTTCGGCACCCAGGGCCGAGACGGCGAAATACTGGTAGGAGCGGTAGTGACCGCTCAGGTGGGCGTCGATCTCGTCGCCACCCCACTCGTGCAGCAGCGACTTCATCTCTTCGTGAATGATGCGTCCGGTCTTCTCGTCGTAGCCGCCGAGGGTTCGCCGCCGAGCTCGCAATGGGTGCGTTTCGGGCAGATGCTGATTGAACGCATCCATCTTGGCAAATGCCACCGCCACCGGCACTGTGATGTGCCGGCCGTTCCAGTGGTCGCCTTGTTTCAGCGCCTCGGTGACCCGCGCCAGCACGTCGATCGGCGGTTTTCCTTCCCGTACGTGCAGCAGCGCGGCCGGCGGCAGCCGGAGCAGACGCTGCACCTCAGGCAACTGGAACGGGTCGAGCAGCAGGATGAGGTAGTCAGCCGCACGCAGGTAATGCAGCTTGAAAGTGACGTCGTCGGCGGTCAGGTCCTCGCCCGCGGTGTCGTAGAAGGAAAGGTAGTTGGTGCGGAACTTGCGCAACACGAACCGCCGGTTGTGCCGGCCGCGCCACTCGAGCACGATCGGCGCCTTCCGCCCGTCGACCGCCTGCGCGGTGGTCGAGAAGAGCTTCCGATCCTCGTACACCTGATGAATGCTTTCCCGCACCCATTGGTCCTGTGCGCCGAATCCGTCCTGGCCCTCGCCAATCGGCCGGACAGTCGCGGCGAACTCGGAACGGATCTTCGGCTTCTGCAGCTCGTTGGACAGGACCGTCAGGTAGACGGTCTTGCCGGTGCCACGGGCACCGACCATCGCCACCATCGGACTGGCGTCGAGACCGAACTCCATCGGCAGCCGGGTGTGACAGTGCGAGCACGCCCGCGTGGTTGTCTCGCCGCCACACTTCGGGCAGTGTGCCTTGGTGAACGGCAACATGAGGTTCTCACTGACCGCCTCGAAGGTGGGCAGCGTCGCCTCCTTGAAACCGGTCAGATTGCTCCGAACTTGGTCCAGCTCGGGCTGGCAGGCCGGGCGGGCACCGGTCGGTCGGCCACGGCACATGAAGTGAAGCTCGGACCGCCGCCGGATCGTGTTGTAGCAGAACGGGCAGTTCAGCTTGGTCATGAATACCTCAGGTGGTCGGTCGGCGGGTCGATGAGGGCCACCCGCGCCGGCTCGCGGACGAAGGCCCGGATCCAGTAGGGGCGGTCGTGCTTGGGAACGTCCGGCCAGGGCCGGGTGAGCGTCAGCGGCTCCTCGACGTGCAGTTCGAGTTGGGTGAACCGGGCCAGAAGCTGCCCCTGGCCGGGGCCGGTCGGCCAGAAGTCGCCGGGGCGAAGCACGAGATCAAGCACCATGCCGGAGCAGTCGCGGTCGGTCTCGAGGGTGAGGACCAGATCCGCCGTGCCCCACAGGCGGCGTCGACGGACCAGGTCGTAGGTGACGCGCGGCGGCGCGGGCGCGACCGGAGCCCGGGCGTCCGGCGACAACGCCAGGCCGCCACCCACCGCGGCCAGGGCCCGCACCACCACCTCGCCGCCGAAGCGGGCGTCGGCGATCGTGAAACCGTTCTCGGCCTCGTAGTCGTCCCGGGTGACCCGATGCCGTTGGCCGGCCCACTCGACCGAGGCGAGTGTGGTGTCCGGCGGCCAGATCCAGGTGGCCACGGCCGCGTCACCGTCGCGCTCCACCCGCAGCTCGCGCACCGGCGGGGCGACGTCGAGCCCGATGAGGCGCCCCGCACGGGCCCGGTCGCCGGTCACCGTGAACGGCACATAGACGCGGTAGCCGGTGGGCACCCGCAGGCCGATCACGTGGTGGCCGTCACGGGTAGCGGGCTCGCCGGGCACTTCGGCGCCCCACTCGCACGGCCAGGCGACCTCGGCTCCGGCCGGGAACGACGGCGGCCCGGGAGCGTGCCGGACCAGAACGTCGTCATGATCACTCGACCACGACACCTCGACCTGACAGTGGTTGCCGTCGGCGGCGACCGCCCGGGCGCGCAGATGCGGCACGAGGGTCGGCGACTCCGGCTCGGGGGCCACAGCTGTCGCCAGCGACTCCGCCACCCCGGTGCCAGCTGCGGCGACCGGTCCGCGGCCGAGCAGGGCCAGCGTCCCCCAGAAGAGTGAACGGGCGCCGGCCCGCCAGTCGTACTCCGCGGGCGACGCCTCACCCCGTTCGATCAGTGGCGACTCGGCCCCCACGGCGGGGATGAAAGCGGTGGCTACGTGCCGATCCTGCTCGCGCCACCACTCGGGAACCATCATCGCGTCGCCGGCGGAAGCACGCAGCTCCCGGTCAGCTGCGAGGAGCCGTTGACAGACCTGGGCGCGGAAGTCGGGTGCCTTGGCTCGTTCCGCCCACCAGGCCCGGACCTCCGTCAGATGGGCGGCGAGCTCGGCCGCGTCCATGCCGGGGTCGATCGCGTAGCGGGCGAGAAGGTCGCCCGCGGGAAGCTCGCCATGCATGCCTCGCAGCGGGCGCAACACCTCCCGGTCGTAGCGGGTGGTGTCGAACAAGGCGACCTCACGACCAAGCGTGCCGACAAGATATTTCAGAGAACCGCAGCAGGAGCATGATCGCAAGTGGATGGTACGGCGGTTCTCCGGTCCCGATCGGCTGGAAGCTGCGTCGGGGCCTGCCCGCCCGCGCGACTGATGCCGGTCAGCTGCCGAACGAGTCGTGGTAGCCGGTGAATTCGGCCCGCTGCCGGGCCACCTCGGCGGAGCCTTCGGGGTGCACGTTTTCGAACATGTCGACCGGCTGCGGATCGGGCAGGGACATGACGCGTTCGCGCAGGTCGAGGGCGATCTTGCCGGCGTCGGCGTCGACCTGGGCGAAGAAGTCGTCGTCGGCCAGTTGTTGCTTGACCAGGAACGCCTTCACCCGGCGGATCGGGTCCTTGGCCTTCCACGCCTCCACCTCGGCGGCGGCCCGGTAACGAGTCGGGTCGTCGGAGGTGCTGTGCCCACCCATCCGGTACGTGTACGCCTCGATCAGCGCCGGCCCACGCCCCAGCCGGGCGTCGTCCAGGGCCGCCCGGGTCACCGCGTAGCTGGCCAGAACGTCGTTGCCGTCGACCCGTACGCCCGGGAAGCCGAACCCGTCGGCCCGGCGGTGGATCGGATGGCGGGTCTGCCGCTCCGGCGGCAAGGAGATCGCCCACTGATTGTTCTGGCAGAAGAACACGACCGGCGCCTGGAACACCGAGGACCAGACGAACGCCTCGTTGACCTCGCCCTGGCTGGTCGCGCCGTCGCCGAAGTAGGCGATCACGGCCTCACCGTCGGGCCCGCCGGTCTTGCCGTCCATCCGGACACCCATGGCGTAGCCGGTGGCGTGCAGGGTCTGCGCCCCGATCACCAGGGTGTAGTTGTTGAACTTGTGCCCGGTGGCGTCCCAGCCGCCGTGGTCAACGCCGCGGAACAGGCTGAACGGCAGAATCGGGTCCATCCCCCGGGCGTACAGCACGCCATGCTCGCGGTAGCTGGGGAACGCCATGTCCTGCTGCCGCAGGGCCCGGCCGGAGCCGATCTGAGCGGCTTCCTGGCCCAGCAGGCTCGCCCACAGGCCCAACTCGCCCTGCCGCTGCAACGCCACCCCCTCGGCGTCGAGCCGGCGGACCATCACCAAGTCGCGATAAAGCTCCCGGTACTCCTCGTCGGTGAAATCGACCGAGTAGGTGACGCCTTGCTCGGTGGTGACGCTGCCGGCGTGCTCACCGTCGGGGTCGAGCAGCTGGACGTAACCACCGGCCGGGGCATCAGCCATGATCGAGGACTCCTGTCACGCGTTGTCGCCCACCACCCTTCACCAGCGAAGATCTTCTGCGGAAGAGCCGAACGACCGTGATCATGCTCTCACCGAGCGCCTGGTCGAGCCGGGCCCCGCAGGGCGAGAGTCGCGTGGACCTGGGCCAGCTGCGTGGTGGCGGTGAGCATCGCGAGGTCGGCGCCGGGAACGTACGGCTCGTCCGAGTGGTCGTCTTCGTTGATGTTGGTCTGATAGTCGACCAGGCAGATCTGGTAGAGCCGCTCCGCTTCCGCAGTGAGTTCGGCGGCGCGTACGGCGTGCTCGTCAGCAGTCATGCCGATCCTGGTGTCATTCCGGGTGGCCGGGCGGACGGCGATCCCACTGCGCCCGTCGCGCCCGATAGGGTGTCCCGGATCATCCACGATGGACCGGGAGAGGGCATGTCCGAGCGCGACGGCCGGCTGCGTCCGGACGATCCCTCGTACGTCGGGACCTATCAGCTGATCGGCCGGCTCGGGGCCGGCGGCATGGGCGTGGTCTACGAGGCCCGGGCCCGCGACGGCCGCCGGGTGGCGGTCAAGGTGATCCACGCGCAGCACGCCGGGGACAGCGGGTTCCGGTCGAGGTTCCGGTCCGAGGTCGCCCGGGCCCGGCAGGTGCCGCCGTTCTGCACGGCCGAGGTGCTCGAGGCCGACCCCGACGCGGCCCAGCCCTACCTGGTGGTCGAGTTCGTGGACGGGCCGTCGCTGGCCGACGAGGTGACGCGGCACGGCCCGTTGAGCGCCTCGAACCTGCACGCTCTGGCGATCGGCGTCGCGACGGCCCTGGCCGCCATCCACGACGCCGGCGTCATCCACCGCGACCTCAAACCGCACAACGTGCTGCTCGCGCCGGGCAGCCCCAAGGTGATCGACTTCGGTATCGCCCGGGCGCTGGAGCCGACGACCCAGCACACCCGGACCGGCGAGGTCGTCGGGACGATCAACTACATGGCGCCGGAGCGCTTCGGGGCGGTCGCCGATGCGGTCACCCCGGCCACCGACGTGTTCGCGTGGGGCTGCGTGATCGCCTACGCGGCTCAGGGCCAGGCGCCCTTCGACGCGGACTCCGCGGTCGGGGTCTTCGGACGAATCATGAGCGGCGAGCCCACCCTCGACGGGTTGACCGGGAGCCTGCGCGACCTCGTACAGCAGGCTCTGTCCGCCTCCCCGCAACACCGTCCGACTGCCCGGGAACTGGTCCAGGCCCTGATCGGCCCCGACAGCGAACGTACGTTGTTCGCACAGCAGCCCGAGATTCGCACGGCGGTCGCCGGGATGCTGAAGACCCGCCGGGCACCGAGGCCACGCCGTAAGGCTGTCGTCGCCGCAGTCGTGACCCTGGCCCTCGCCGCCGGCACAGGAATCGCGCTCCGGCAAGGCAACACAGATGATCAGAGCAAGAGCGTGAAAGAAGCGGCGATGGTCCTGCCGAACGGCACCCTCGCGATCTCCAATCCTCTGGTCACCGACGGCGAGTGGAAGCCGTCCTCGGTCCAGAACGGCCGCACGTACTGCCGTTTCAGCAACGACGGCCTGGGGATCCAGAACCAGGATCCCGGCATCTGGCGCTGCTCGGCCCCGGACGTGGAGGTGAAGGGCGTCTTCGCCGTCGAGGTGACGGGTCGCCTCGACCGGGCCGGCAGCTGCCTGGGCATCTGGTTCGCCTCGACGCCCGCCATGCGCTATCGGCTCGACGCCTGCCCGGGCGTCTGGCAGCTGCACGCCGAGGAAGAAGCCAGCGGCGACAGCGTCGTCCTGCAGGACTGGGCTGTCACCGGCACCGGCCCCGAGATGCACCCGCAGCTGGTGATCGAAAACGACGTCGTACGGGTCGGGAACAACGGCATCCGGCTGGGCGAGCAGAAACTCGGCGAGCCGGACCTCACCGGCGGCCGCTTCGACCTCGGGGTGGTCAGCGCCCCCGACGCCCGGAAAGGCCCGTTCGGCGTCACCTTCACCGACATCGAAGTCCGCGTCGCCAACTGAGATCAACCGGCATCCTCGTCGGTCCAGCCCTCCACTCGGATTGGTCGAATGGGCCCAGCGCTCCGATTCCAGGTCGACCTGTCCGTCCAGGATCGCCTGTTCCGCTTGCGAGACGTACGCATGATTCGCTACCGCTTGGCGGACGGCGTCATCGGGATCGGCCTCCAGGGCCGCGACCTGATCGGCGGTCAGGCCGGCCCGGCCGGCGATCACGACGCGGACTTCGGCCGCCGGATGGTGTGAGAGCGACTCGACGAGGGCGGGCGAGAGCGTGGGGTTGCGGGCGATAGTCCGTACGGCGTCGTTCCTCAGGCGCTGGGGCCGAGCTCGGGCTGGTCTTGTCGCAGCCCGCTGACCAGGAGCGTCACCATCTGCCGGACGTCGTAGTCGGGGTCGGGCGACGAGAACGCCACGAGATCGCCGACCGCGCGGATCAGCCGGTACGCGGGGATCGGGGCCACCACTTCGCCGGACGCCCGGGCGGCTTCCAGCATGCCGGTGAGCACGGGGACGAGCCGCTCCACGAACAGGACGTGCAGCGCCGTGAAGCCGGCCGCGTCGCCCTCCCAGACACGGCCGAGCCCGTGCTTCGTACCGAGGAAATCGACGAACTGGTGGATCCAGCTCAGGATCGCGGCGAACGGGGTGGGGGCCGACGCGAGCAGGGCGGGCCCGGCCTCCGCGAGCGCGTCGATCTGATGGCGGTACACCGCGACGACCAGCTCGGATCGGGTCGGGTAATGCCGGTAGAGGGTGGCCACGCCGACCCCGGCCGCTGCCGCGACCTCACGAACCGGAGCATCCACCCCCGAGGCGGTGAACACGGCCGCCGCCGCGTCCAGGAGGGCCCGCTGGTTCCGCTCGACATCACGACGTCGCCGTGGGCTGGTCACCTCGTGATCATCGCACACCGCCCAGCTTCGCGGAACAGTGATCCGTTTCTCATTGCTGAAACGGATCGGCGTTCCGTACGTTTGTGGAACGCCGATCCGTTTTGCTTCGGCCGGCCCCCTCTCCGGAAGGACCACCGTGTCAACCACCCTCAGCACCCCAGTGATCAGCGTGCGTCCCGTGACCCTCGCGGCCCCCACTCGCGGCGACGACCTGCAGGTCCGCATCACCGCACCGGTCACGGGAACGGACCTCCCGGTAATCGTCTTCGCCCACGGGTTCAGCCAGTCGATGACCGCGGCCGACCCGCTGGTGGACCACTGGACGGCCAACGGTTTCGTCGTCGTCCAGCCCACGTTCCTCGACTCCGCCACCCTCGGCCTGACCCCCGCCGACCCCCGCTACCCGACGATCTGGCAGACCCGGGTCGACGACCTCGAGCAGGTCATCGACGAGCTCGACACCATCATCGCCGCGGTGCCCGGCCTGACCGGCCGCGTCGACCGGGAGCGCCTGGCCGTGGCCGGCCACTCCTGGGGCGGCCAGTCCATCGGCATGCTGCTGGGCGCCCGCGTCCTGGACGCCGACGGAAAACCCGGCGAGGACCGCACCGACCACCGGGTGAAGGCCGGGGTCCTGCTCGCCACCACCGGACTCAACCGCGGCGACCTGACCCCGTTCGCCCAGGAGAACTTCGCGTTCATGACCCCGGACTTCACCCAGCTCACCACCCCGTCGATCGTCGTCGCCGGTGACAACGACCAGTCGCAGCTGTCCACCCGGGGCCCGGACTGGTTCACCGACATCTACCACCACAGCCCCGGAGCCCAGCACCTGGTGACCCTGCACGGCGGCGAGCACACCCTCGGCGGCATCCAGGACTACTCGTCGACCCTGACCAGCGACGAGAGCCCTGAACGGGTCGACCTGGTCCGCCGCACCACCACGGCTTTCCTGCGGACGGCTCTCGGCATCGACGCCAAGGCCTGGTCCGAGCTCACCGCCACGCCGGCCGAGCCCGTCGGGCACATCGACTCCAAGTAACCCGGACAGCATTGAGGTATCCCATCGTGATCAAGGACCAGCATCCCCTCGGCAGCGGATTCACCGCCGCCTCCACCACCACCGACATCCTCGACGGCATCGACCTCACGGGCCGGGAAGTGATCGTCACCGGCGGGCACGGCCGGCTCGGGCGCGAGGTCACCCGAGCCCTCGCCACCGCGGGCGCGTCCGTGACCGTCGCCGCCCGCGACCCCCACCGGGCCGCCTTGGGCGAGATCGACGCCGAAGTGGAACAGCTCGATCTCACCGACCCCGCCTCGGTCGACGCCTTCGCGACACGGTGGCTCGCGACGGGCCGCCCGCTGCACGCGCTGGTGAACAACGCCGCGATGCTCTTCAGCCCCGAACTGCGCCTCGACACCCGCGGGAACGAGCTCTCGTTCTCGACCTCCCACCTGGGCCATTTCCAGCTCACCCGGGCGCTCCTACCGGCCCTGAGGAAAGCAGGCGGGGCCCGGGTGCTCACCGTCACCTCGGGTGCCGCCCGTTTCGGCGAGATCCGCTGGAACGACCTCGCCTTCAGCACCGGCTACGACCCGGGCGCGGCATACGGGCAGTCCAAACGAGCGAACGTCCTCTTCACCGTGGAACTCGACCGCCGGTACGCCGACGAAGGCATCCGTGCCTTCGCAGCCCACCCCGGGGTCATCATCGGCCCCGGCCCGCACCACCCGAGCCAGCTCCCCTCCTACCGGGCGCAGGGCCTCGTGGACGAGAACGGCGCGACAATCATCAACCCCGAAGCCGGCAAGAAAACTCTCGCCCAAGGCGCCGCAACCCTGGTCTTCGGCGCGGTGAGCCCCCTGCTCGACGGACTCGGCGGCCTGTACCTCAAAGACAACGACGTCGCGCCCCTGGACGACGCCGTCCGCCCACTGACCGCGGACAACATCCCCTCAGACGCAAACTCAGCCATGCTCGACCCAGCACAGGCCCGTCGCCTCTGGACGGTCACCGAGCAGCTACTGGCCTGACGGAACCCCCCTGGAGAACCCGCACTCGTAGCCACCGCGACCTGGCTCGCCACCGCGCAGGTCACCGGCCACCCAAGCGCCGGCCCGCCAGACCGTCCTCGATACAAGTTCACATACGCGAACCAAATCAATTCAGGTTCATGTATATAGACGTAGTTCTTCTTCTTGTGTTACACATTGTTTCGTCGGCTCCTTCCGGCCGTGGTACCCGTCCCCCTCGCCATGCCGATCCCCAGGGATGTCCTATGAAAATGCCTCGCTTGTTCGCCCCGCTCACCGCGGGGTTCGTCGCATTGGCCATGGTTGCCGGTTCGGCGGTGCCCGCCACAGCAGCAGCGGCTCCGGCCGACGACGGCCGGCTCACCGTGCTGCTGTTCTACAAATCCAACTTCCACGCTTCCCACGTGCAGGCCCGGCAGGCGGTGCGTGACCTGGCCGCCCAGCTCGGCACCCAGTACAACCAGACGGTCGACATCCAGGAGACCGACGACCCGGCGGCCTTCACGACCGCGAACCTCGCCACCAAGGACACTGTGGTCTTCGCGCAGACCGGTGGCGTGCTGTTCAACGCAGAGCAGCGCAGTGCTCTCGAGACCTACATCCGTGGTGGCGGCGGTTATCTTGGCTTGCACTACGCCGGCTGGTCGGTCGGTCAGAGCGAGCACGACGTCAACCCGTTCTACTACCGCCTCGTCGGCGCCGTCTCCGAGGGCCACCCGGAGAACCCCGGCGTCCGGCCGGGTCGCGTGTTCACACCGGACACCGGCCATCCGCTGGTCCAGGGCGTGACGCCCTCGATCACCCGCAGCGACGAGTGGTACGACTGGGTGGTCAACCCGGCGCCCAACGTCCGGACCCTGATCGAGGCCGACGAGTCGTCCTACGGCGGCGGCGCCAACGGCAGCCCGCACCCGATCACCTGGTGCCAGAAGATCGACTCCGGCCGGTCCTGGTACACCGCGATGGGCCACGAAGGTTCGGCGTACGCCGAACCGTACATGCGCGCCCAGATCAAGAACGGCCTGGCGTACGCCGCTGGGTTGCTGAGCGCCGACTGCTCACCACCGGCGCCGCCGAGTGGCGCGGTCCGCTACGAGTTCGAGGAAGGTCAGGGCACCTCCGCCGCCAACACCGGCACCCCCGGTGGCCCCGGCGCCGCCGTCCTGACCGGCACCACCGGCTGGTCGGCCAACGGTGTCATCGGCAAGGCGATCAACCTGCCCGGCGGCAGCACCGCCAACGCGGTCGACCTGCCGGACAACCTGCTGCAGAACGCGGCCAACTTCACCACCGGATTCTGGGTACGCCCCGACACCAAGAACAACTGGACCAGCATGTTCCACATCGGAGACGGACTCGGCTCCGCCGGCAGCTACTTCCACATCCAGATGCAGACCCAGGCCAGCGGCAACACCGGGCTCGCCGCCACTTTCAAGGCGAAGACCGGACCCGAGGAGCGGGTGTACGCCAATCCCGTACGGGACGTGGCAGCCAACCAGTGGAACCACGTGGCATTCACCCGGCAGGGTGCGGTCGGCACGCTTTACCTCAACGGCGTGGCGATCGCGAGCCGTAGCAACCTGACCATCGGCATGAGCGCCATCGGCCCGACCGCCAACAACTGGCTGGGCCGCAACGGGTACGGCGACGCTGCGTTCGACGGTCTGATCGACGACGTACGGACGTACACATCCGCGCTGAGCGGTCCGGAGGTGGCGGCCATGTACAACGAGGGCAACGCCGTCCGCTACACCTTCGATGAGAACACCGGCGCGACCGCCGGAAACTCGGGAACCAAGGTGTCGATCGGCGCGGCCACGCTGCAGGGCACGACGTCCTGGGCAGCTGGACGGATCGGCAGCGCGGTGTCATTGCCCGGCGGCGGCGCGGTCTCGGGCAACCAGGTCAGGCTGCCCGACAACATCCAGGCCGGGCTGACCAACCAGTTCGCCGTCTCCCTCTGGGCACGCCCGGACACTCTGCCGAATTGGGTGCCGCTGCTGCAGATCGGCAGCAGCACAGACACGTTCTTCCTGCTCCAGTCAGGCACGAACAATGGAACCACCGGGTTCGGGGCCACCTTCAAGGCGTCCGGAGCGGCAGCACAGGAACGTCTCACCCTCGGCGCCGGCCGAGACCTGCCGCTCAACCAGTGGACCCACGTGGTGTTCACGATGAACGGCTCGACCGGCAAGATCTATTTCAACGGCGTACTCCAGGCCACCCGGACCAATTTCGGCATCGGCATCGGCAACGTCGGCGTAGGCGGCAACACCACCGC
Source organism: Paractinoplanes aksuensis (assembly GCF_024137025.1). Taxonomy (GTDB): domain Bacteria; phylum Actinomycetota; class Actinomycetes; order Mycobacteriales; family Micromonosporaceae; genus Actinoplanes; species Actinoplanes aksuensis. Next base: position 117,573 of record NZ_JAMYJR010000013.1, on the reverse strand, counting down.
CAACTTCATCGGCGGAACGAGCTGGGGCGACCCCCGCTTCGACGGGCTGATCGACGACTTCCGCCTGTACGGCTACGAGCTTTCCGCCGACAACGTGTCGCAGCTGTATTCAGGCCGCCGGTAGGCACGCTGTCGTATCAGGAACGTGGGCCCCGGGATCTGTCCCAGGGGCCCACGTTCGCACGACTGAGAAAAGTGTTGATCGAGCTGTATATCTCAAGAATTCGGACTCAATTCTCATATGCGGACGCGAGAATTTCTAATCCACATATGTAGACGCAGTTCTTGACTGTGCACTATGGCGTGTCCTACGTTCAGGCCCTCCGTGGTGGTATCCGCCTCGCCGCCACGTCCGCCGAACCTCAAGGGATCCCGTATGAAAGCGCCCTACAGGTCTGCCCGTTTCCGCATATTTAAAGATTTAGCTGCGTTGCTCAATGGCCTGTCTGGCCGGGCCGCCGTAGCTTCTGTCGTGCTGGCGCTGGTCGCCGCGACGACTGCCTCCGTCACCTTCCCCGCCACAGCACTCGCCGCCCCTGACACCGACGGCCGGCTCAACGTGTTGCTGTTCTACAAGCCCAACTTCCATGCCTCCCACGTACAGGCGCGGCAGGCCGTGCGCGACCTGGTCAACGAACTCGGCACGCAGTACGGGCAGCAGGTGGAGATCCAGGAGACCGACGACCCCTCGGTCTTCAACACCAGCAACCTGGCCGACAAGGACACCGTCGTCTTCGCCCAGACCGGCGGCGTGCTGTTCAACGCCGCGCAGCGGTCCGCGCTGGAGGCGTACATCCGCGCCGGCGGCGGTTACATGGGCCTGCACTACACCGGCTGGTCGGTCGGCGAGAGCGAGCACGACGTCAACCCGTTCTACGCCCGCCTGGTCGGCGCCGTCTCCGAAGGACACCCGGAGAACCCCGGTGTACGCCCCGGCCGCGTGTTCGTGAAGGACACCAGTCACCCGCTCACCCAGGGCGTCACGGCCTCGATCACCCGCAGCGACGAGTGGTACGACTGGGTGGTCAACCCGGCACCGTGGGTTCGCACCCTGATCGAGGCCGATGAGACCTCCTACGGCATGGGCCGGCAGGGTTCCTCGCACCCGGTCACCTGGTGCCAGAAGATCGACTCCGGCCGGTCCTGGTACACCTCGATGGGCCACGAGGGCAGCGCCTACTCCGAGGCGTACATGCGCGCCCAGATGAAGAACGGCCTGGCGTACGCCGCCGGTCTGCTGGCCGCCGACTGCTCGCCGCCGGTCAAGGACATCGCCGGCGCCTGGAGCGGTGTCACGCCGTGGCCGCTGGTCCCGATCAACATGGCGCTGACCTCCGACGGCCGGGTGCAGTCCTTCGGCAGCGTCGGCGGCTGGGGCAACGACACCACGCCGTACGACTGGACCGGCAACTCCTCGGTCACCCAGGGCGGCCACATGGAGGTCGACATCTGGGACCCCGCGCAGCCACGAACCTTGGCGAACCTACGCGCAGGCATCATCCCGAACACCACGTACACCGACCTGTTCTGCTCCATGCAGGTGCAGAGCCCGCACGACCACTCCACGATGACGGTCGGCGGTGACGACAGCATGGGCGGCAACGCCCCCAACGACGCCGCGCTCGGTGTCACCAGCTACAGCACGAACAACGGGCTGCAGAACGAAGCGCCCATGAACATCCCCCGCTGGTACCCGACCGGCACCACCATGCCCAACGGTGACGTCGTCGTGCAGGGCGGAAGCCTCCGAGGCGGTCCGGGCGGCCCGGGCGTGCTCACCCCCGAGATCTACACCCCGGAGTCAGGCTCGGGCTGGAAGCTGCTCACCGGCGCGCGGAGCACCGCCGCGTACGGTGACGGTGGGGCCGACCACCCCGGCCAGGACGAGAACCGCTGGTGGTACCCGCGGGCGTTCGTCGCCCCGACGACCGGGACGCTGTTCAACATCACCGGCACGCAGATGTACGAGCTCAACCCCGCCGGCAACGGCGGCACTGGCCAGATCGCGCTGCGGGGTACCCTGCCGGGCGACATCGCCAACCAGGGCGCCAACGGCAACCCGGTCGGTGCCACATCCACCGCCGTCATGTACCGCCCCGGCAAGATCCTGCAGGTCGGTGGCGGCTGGTGGGCCAACGGCGGCGGCCCCGACGGCGCCCGCGGCGCCTTCACCGTCGACATCACCGGCGGCACCGCCAGCCCGGTCGTCACGGCGACCCAGCCGATGAAGTACCAGCGTCACTGGGCCACCGCGACACTGCTGCCCGATGGCAAGGTGCTGGTCTCTGGTGGTAGCCGGGAGAACAACGGCAACGGCGGGTACATCACCAACCCCGAGATCTGGGACCCGGAGACCGGCAACTGGACCGAGGTCGCCCTCCCGCACGAGCATGCCCGGCTCTACCACTCCACGGCGCTGCTCCTGCCCGACGGCCGCGTGATGATCGGTGGCGGTGGCGTCCCCGGCCCGCGCAACTACACGGACGTCGAGTACTACTCGCCCGGGTACCTGTTCGACGGCAACAGCGCCGCTTCGCGCCCGGTGATCAACACCGCGCCGGAGAAGATCGGTTACAACGGCAACTTCCAGGTCACCTCGACCGGTACGGTCTCCCGGGTCACGCTGGTCCGTAACGGCTCGGTGACGCACGGGTTCAACAACGACCAGAACTTCCAGGACCTGGCGTTCAGCCAGTCCGGCAACACGGTCAACATCACGTCGCCGGTCAACGGTAACTACGCCCCGCCCGGGTCGTACATGCTGTTCGTCTGGGACAGTAACGGCACCCCGTCGGCCGCGAAGATCGTCAAGATCGACCCGTCGGTCGCGATGACGCAGCTCAACCCGCGGATCGTCGACCAGTTCGAGTACCCGCGGGTGCCCGCCGAGTGGCGCACCAACACCGCGCCGGCCACCGTGGACGTCGCCGCGGGCAACAACCGGATGTCGCCGTGGACCGTCGAGAGCCCGGTCCAGCTGGTTCGTGGCACCGCCACCGGCCAGGGTGGCCTCGGCCTCACCGGTTACCAGCTCAGCCTGGGTACCGCGGGCAGCATCGAACGCACAGTCAACGATCTCACCCCCGGCCGGACGTACCGGATCTCGCTGCGCTACGCACGCGACGCCCGATCTGCCGGGACCGGGGCGGCGACAGCCACCCTGTCGATCGGCAACCTGAACACCACGCTCACCGCCACCACAGCCCTGCCTTCGACGGCCGCCTACGGCACGTACGCCGGCACCTTCACGGCCGCGACGGCTGCACAGAAGCTCAGCCTGAAAGCTACCGGAGCCGACGCCGGCCTGACGGTCGACGACCTGGTGATCGTGGGCGACGACGCCCCACCGCCAACGGCCACCGGAATTCCTGTCCGGTACGAGTTCGAGGAGGGCGCGGGTACCACCGCCGCCAACACCGGCGTCGGAGGTGGGGCCGGGCCCGCCGTCCTGACCGGGTCCACGGGCTGGTCCACCGACGGTGTGCTCGGCAAAGCGATCGACCTGCCCGGTGGCAGTAACAGCAACGCGGTCGACCTGCCGGACAACCTGCTGATGGGCGCGGCGAACTTCACCACCGCGTTCTGGGTACGCCCCGACACGAAGAGCAACTGGACCGGCCTGTTCCACATCGGTGACGGGCTCGGCAACGCCGGGAGCTACTACCAGATCCAGATGCAGACCCAGGCCGCCGGCAACACCGGACTCGCGGTCACCTTCAAGGGCAAGACCGGCCCGGAGGAGCGGATCTACGCCACTCCGGTCCGGGACGTGGCCGCCGGCGAGTGGAACCACGTGGCCTTCACCCGGCAGGCTTCGACCGGCACGCTGTACCTCAACGGCGAGGCGATCGCGACCCGGAACGACCTGACCGTCGGGATGACGGAGGTCGGCCCGACAACGAACAACTGGCTGGGTCGCAACGGCTACCCGGACGTGGCGTTCGACGGTCTGATGGACGACGTACGGATGTACACGTCCACCCTGAGCGCGGCGGACGTGGCGGCGGTCTACAACGAACGCTCCGCCGAGGTGCCCGTCACCGTGACCGCCCAGCCCCGGTGCATCGCCGGCAAGGCGTACGTCGCGGTACGGGTGCTCAACGACCACGACTCGCCGGTCGACGTCGTCGTGGAGACCCGGTACGGCAACCGGTCCTTCGCCGACGTCGCTCCCGGCGCCGCCGCCTTCCAGTCGTTCGCGGTGCGGGCGGCGACGGTCCCGGCCGGTTCGGTGACCGTCAGGGCCACCGCCACCGTCGGCGGCAAGGAAGTCACCACCACCGTCAACGCCGACTACGCCGCCGAGACCTGCGGCAGCTGACCCTCTGTTCCCGTCCGGAGTAAACATGCCCTTTCTGGAGTACACATGAACGCACGCAACCGCTTGCGCCCCATAGTCGTCGGGGCGGTCACCGTCGTCGCGGCCGCCTTCCCGTCGGCTGTCCAGGCCGAGCCCGGCGACTCGACCGACGTCGAGCTGACCGTCGACATTCCTGAGATCGAGGAGCCGGGCGTGCTCGCGCTCAGCATCGCCGGCAACGCGGTCACCCTGCGGGAGAACGGCTCGGACCTCCTCGTCCGGCAGTTCACCGGGACCCTGCCGACGGTGACCGTCACCGACACGCGCACCGCGGACGAGGTGCCGGCCGGCGCGAACTGGGCCGTACTGGGCAGTTCGAGCTCTTTCACCGGTGCCGCCGGGCAGTCCCCGATCAGCGCCGGTCACCTCGGCTGGAAGCCGCGCCTGATCGACGGAGGCAACAGCGGCCAGGTCACCGAGGGTGAAGAGGTCGTGACGGTGATCGATGACCCGACCCAGCCCGGTAACAACGTCGGCCTGACCGACCAGGAACTCCTGGTCTCCACGTACGACTCGGCCGAGGTCGCCGGCGACTCGTACACCGTGAACGCCGACCTGTACCTGCGAACCCCGGCGGACGTGGCCGCCGGCTCGTACCGAGGGACCCTGACGATCTCCCTGTTCGAGTGATCCGATCCGGCGGGGGCCACGACGGCCCCCGCCGGCCTCCGTTGTCGAAGGACTCCGCCTTGACTGTCCACCTCCCGCGCCGAGCGCTCACCGCGCTCCTCGTCGCGGCCCTCGCCATTCCCCTCACCCCGGACGCGGCGACCGCTGAGCCGGCCCGGGCCACGCTCACCTGGACGGTCCAGCCGGCCGGCGCCGGTGGCCCGGACGGCCGTCGCTGGATCGAGCGCGACCTGGAACCGGGTGCGGTGGTCACCGAACACCTGGCGGTGCGCAACCTCAGCAACACAGCCGCGGTCTTCGCCCTCACTGCAGCCGACGGGTACCTCACGGACAAGGGCCGCTTCAACATGCTCGCCTCGGACCAGCCGTCCACAGACGGCGGGACCTGGATCGCCGTGCAGAAAACGGTGCCCGTCGCGGCGAACGAGACGAAGGTGGTGCCGTTCACCATCACCGTGCCGCGAAACGCCACCCCGGGCGACCACCCGGCGGGCATCGCCGCGTCGATCGCCAGCGGCGCGGGCACGGTGCAAGTGGAGAGTCGCGTCGGGTTCCGGGTGCTGCTGCGTGCCGGCGGCGAGCTCCGCCCGGCCCTGTCGGCTGATCAAGTCAGGGTCCGCTACGAGCGCTCCTGGAATCCGCTGCGCTCCGGCACGATCCATGTGCGGTACGCGGCGGCCAACACCGGCAACGTCCGAGTCGAGGCCCGCGGCCGGGCCGAGGTCGCCGAACTGTTCGGCGCGCACGTCCGAGGCCGGAACGTCAGCGGGGGACAGCTGCTGCCCGGCAGCAATCACATGACAGACGTCCGGATCGGCGGAGTGTGGGCAGTGGGCCGGCTGCGGACCACGCTCACGCTGACCCCGTCGATCCTCGGCACCACAGAAACCAGCACCGTCGCCGCCCCGACGACCGTCACGGTGACCACCTGGGCGCTGCCGTGGGCGCAGCTCATCCTGACGGCTGCGGTCGTCGCACTGGCGCTGGCCCTGCGCACGGCGGTCCGCCTGCGCCGCCGCCGGATGACCCGGATGCTGGAGCTCGCCCGTGAGGAGGGTCGCCGATCCGCGGGCCAAGCCTGAGGTGTGGAGTTCGCTTTCCGGCGGCCTCACCGGGACATCGGCTGGACCCCATGGACGCACGGAAGCCGGTGAGCCGGCCCGGCCTCGGCGGTACCGTTCCGGCTCTCCTCGCTCAACCCGGGGGAACTGAGACGCCGCAGAGTTTGCCAACTCGGCGCGGACGGCGCCGGAAGTCCGATCGAACAACGCGGCGAACGCGGACAGGGTCCGGAGCGACATGCTCGTTCGATGAGCCGAGCCACAAACGCTACGGGGTTGCGGTGGCCGAAACCACCTGATCCTCCGTTCGGGGAACGGATGTCCCGGACCCAGAAGTCCGGGACGTTCTGCGGGCCGGCCGTCCAGAGCGGTTGCTTCCGGCTGACCGTCCGGTCATTCATCCCCGCCCATCGCCCCCGGCCCGGCAGTTGAACAGTGGTATCCCGCTCGATGCGCGGAAACGCCCTGACGGGTATTCGCTGAGGCACGCGAGACTCCGACTGAGTTCGCTGCCCCAGACTTCGGCATCGAAGACCTCTCCATTGAGAGACCTCTATGCCCAATGATGCTGGTGGTAGCACCTTCCGCGTTCACTGCCCTCCTGTTCCGTCTTTGTGTCTGCCGGCCGGACTTCGGGCCCGCGACCGGCCCCGGCTATCCGGGCGGCGGACGAGTGACCCTCACCGCGCAGACTGTCCCGGTCGAGACGGCCCGGCCGGGACAGGCCCCTGGGGACGTGGCAAGCGATGTCGTGGCGCGTAGGGTCTTGTTCGACGGCGGTCGGTCATGACCACCGCCGGCACCGCACCGCAGAAGGGCGGTAGACGCTGTGACCACTGTTTCCGCCGAGCGGCTGGCGACGTTGTTCGTCAATGTCGCCGACACGCTCGTCGACGAGTTCGACGTGGTCGAATTCCTGCAGATGCTCACGCACCGGGTGGCCGGTCTGTTCGACACCGGCGAGGCCGGGTTGATGCTGGCCGACCACCGCGACCGGTTGACCTTCATGGCCGCCTCCGACGAGAGCGCCCGGCTCATGGAGTTGTTCCAGCTTCAGTACAACGACGGCCCCTGCCTCGACGCCTTCCGCACGGCTCAACCGGTGACCAATGTGAACCTGGCCGAGGCCGGGGAGAAGTGGCCCGAGTTCGCTCCGCGCGCCGCCCTGGCCGGCTTCCGGTCGGTCCACGCGTTCCCGCTGCGGCTGCGCAAGCAGGTGATCGGGGCGATGGGCGTGTTCGGCAGCAGCACCGAACTGGATGAGGCGGACTCGCACATCGTGCAGTCCCTGGCCGACGTGGCCGTGATCGGTCTGTTGCAGGAACGCGCCATCCGCCGCGGTGAAGTACTCACCGGCCAGCTCCAGGGCGCGTTGAACAGCCGCGTCGTCATCGAGCAGGCCAAGGGGATCGTGGCTCAGTCCCGGGGCGTGACGCCGGACGCCGCGTTCGGGTTGATCCGTGACTTCTCCCGCCGCAACAACCGCCGGCTCAGCGAGGTGGCCGACACGATCGTCACCGGGTTGCCGAACCTGCCCGACCTGGGTGGCCGCTGACCGGACGCCCGAGCAGAGCCGCGACCTCCAGTTCGTTGCGGCAGCTGGACCACCCAGTCGTCCAGCCGGGAACAGAAAGGTCAGTCCTGCGGGCCGGACCGTATCCCCCTCCAACGACGGCCCGCAGGACTGACCCACTTCCGAGCAAGGTCTGTACGCTCAGCGCGCGTCGCGCAGCGGGGCTCCGACTGCGTGCAGGTGCCGGAGGGCCTGCCGGTACGACTCGACCAGGCTGGTCTCCTCGTACGGGACCCCGGCCCGCTCGCAGTAAGCCTGGACGATGGGCTGCGCCTTGGGCAGATTCGGGGTCGGCATCGCCGGGAACAGGTGATGCTCGATCTGATAGTTGGGGCCGCCCAGGGCCACGTCGGTCAGCCGGCCGCCCGTGACGTTGCGTGAGGTGAGCACCTGCTTGCGCAGGTAGTCCTCGTGACCGGTGGGGTGCGGCATGCCCTTGTGGTTGGGCGCGAAGGTCATCCCCAGGTAGACACCGAAGACTGCGTGATGCACCAGGAAGAACACCAGCGCCTGCAGCGGGGAGAGCACAAGCAGCAGCGCGGTGACGTAGGCGACCAGGTGCATCGCCATGAGGACCGCCTCCAGGCCGCGGCGCTTCATACCCGGGCGCCGCAGCGCCTTGATGCTGGAGATGCGCAGGTCGATGCTGAGCAACGTCAACAGCGGAAAGAACAGGCCGGCCTGGTGCCGGTTGACGAAACCCTTGATCCCGCGCCGGCCCCACGCCGACTCGGTCGCCCAGATCAGCAACTCGGGCTGCACGTCGGGGTCGAGGTCGTCGTGGTTCGGGTTGTTGTGGTGGCGGGTGTGTTTCTCCATCCACCAGCCGTAACTCATCCCGACGGCGACGTCGGCCGCGATCCGGCCCGCCACCTCGCTGGGCTTCTTGGTGCGGAAGACCTGCCGGTGCGCGATGTCGTGAGCGAGCAGGGCGACCTGCGAGAACACGATCCCGAGCAGCGCCGCCACGGCGACGGTCCACCAGGACGAGCCGATCAGGACGAAAGCGGCCCAGGCGCCGGCGAGCATCGCGGTCACCACGCTCGCTCGTACGGCGTAGTGAACGGGGGCCGCTCCAGCAGACCGGCATTGACAATCTGGCGGTTCAGCGCGGCGAAATCACTGCCGGTCGTCCGGGGGCGTGCCGTCACAGATGCGCTCATGGCGCGACTCCTAGAAAAAACTTGCCTGCCTCGTACGGGATTCCGCAGTGACAGACAAGGCCTGATGACAGGCCGCGGAGTCTGGACGGCCGCCGCTCATCGCCGGAGCGGATTTGCGGTCCCCATCGAATACCCGGGGGCCGGGGTGGCAAACCGGCCCGTCAGTATGGCTGTCTCACACCGGGCTACACTGATGTACGCGAGACTGCGACGACTCTCGCTGCCCCAGACCTCGGCATCGACACCCTTCTGCATCGAGGGAAGCTCATGCCTGGACCTGCTGGCGGCCCCTCCGGCGTTCTTTGTCCGCTCGACGCCTCGCCGTCCGACATTCTGGCCACGTCGACCTGGGCCGTCCGGGCGCCCCGCCGACTACAGGAGCTGCGCCTTCTGATCATGGCCGCCCAGAACGAGCTGACGGAATCTGGGCCGTTCCCTGACCGGACCATCCTGATCCGTCACTTCTACGGCCACCAGAGCCAGGCCGAGGTCGCCCGGCAGATCGGAGTCTCCCAGATGCACGTCTCCCGGCTGATCGCTCGGTCGTTGCGGCGGCTCTGCCACGCACTGAATCCGGACAACAGCTGAACCGCCCCATGTTCGCCGACCACGAAAGGCAGACCCGGTGAGCATCGAACCGTACGTGGTTTTCGTCCTCGCCGCCGTCGCCGTGGTCGTGCTGGTGCGCTGGGTCGCCAACCGCACCGGTCTGCCCGCCGCCGCCCTGCTGCCCATCATCGGGATCGCCTACGCGCTGCTGCCCGGCCCCAACATCTCCCTCGACCCGCACGTCATTCTGACCCTCGTGCTGCCGCCGTTGCTGTACAGCGCCGCCCTCGACTCGTCGCTGATCGCGATCCGGCGCAACCTGCGCACGGTCACCAGCCTGTCGGTCATCCTCGTCCTGCTCACCTCGCTGCTGATCGGCGTCGGGTTCTCGTGGTTCGTCACCGGCGCCACGCTGGCCGCCGGCATCGCGGTCGGCGCGGCCGTCGCACCGCCCGACCCGGTCGCCGCGCTGGCCGTCGCGCGCAAGGTCGGGCTGCCGCCCCGCATCGTCACGCTGATCCAGGGCGAGGGGTTGCTCAACGACGCGACCGCCCTCACCATCCTGGCCGTGGCCGTCGCGGCGGCCACCGGCAGCGGCTTCTCGGCGCCGGCTGCCCTTGGCCAATTCCTGCTGGTCACGGCGGGCGGGGTTGCCGCCGGTGGACTGGTTGCGTGGGCCAAGCGTCTGCTGTCGCGGCCGTTGAGCGGCGATCCGCTGATGGCCAACGCCGTCTCGCTGGCCACCCCGTTCGCCGCCTACCTGCTCGCCGAGGAGTTCCAGGTGTCCGGCGTCCTGGCGGTGGTCGTCGCGGGCCTGATCGTCGGCCACCACACGCCGCGTTCGGCCTCCGGCGCGGGACGGTTGCAGACCAACGCGGTCTGGCGGCTGGTCGACTTCCTGCTCGAGGGCTTCGTCTTTCTGCTGATCGGTCAGCAGCTGCCCGCGGTCATCCGGGGTCTGTCGCAGTACGACACGGCGACCATCGTCACCGCGGTCGGCATCACGGTCGGGGTCGTCCTGGTGCTGCGTCCGCTGTGGCTGCTGCTGACCCAGTCCTTGCCCCGTTCCCTGCACCTGTGGCTGGGCAGCGGCGACCGGGGCGCCGACCGGCTGACCGGCCGCGAGGTCACCGCGCTGAGCTGGTCGGGCACCCGGGGTGTGATCAGTCTGGCCGCGATCTCCACCCTGCCGCTGATCACCAGCACCGGCGCGCCCTTCCCGAACCGCGATCTGCTGCAGTTCTGCGCGTTCGTCGTCGTCCTGGTCACCCTGGTCGGCCAGGGCCTCACCTTCGCGCCGCTCGTACGCCGGCTCGGCCTGCACGCCGACCAGAACGACCAGGCCCGCCTGCGCAACGAGGCGCGCGCGGCCGCGACCGAGGCCGCCCTCACCGCGCTCGCCGAGCTGCGGGGGCAGGAGCACCACGACATCTCCGGTCAGGCGATCGACACCATGAGCGGCCAGTTGCGCGCCCGTCTCGCGCGCTACGAGGGCCGGCTGGCCCTGCTGCGGGACAGCGACTCGACCGACGCGCCGATCTCGCCGCGCTACGAGGCCGCTCTGCACGTCCGCCGGGTGACGATCGACGCCCAGCGCGAGGAGCTGCTGCGCCGGCGGGACGCCGGACAACTGCCCGACGAGGGGCTGCGCGTCCTGGAACGCGAGCTCGACCACGAGGAACGGCTGCTGCCCGACCGGCCGGCCCGGCTGCCCTGAGCCGTTTGAACACCAACCGGCCGGGCAATCCGCCGCCGGCCCCACCAGGAGGAAATATGATCACTCAATCCGACCTGCAGTACCTGAACGGCGTCGCCATCCACACCCCCGACGGCACGAGGATCGGCTCCGCCGGTCAGGTCTATCTCGACGACCGCACCGGCGAGCCGGAGTGGATCAGCATCCACACCGGCGGTGCCGGGGAGTCCTTTGTGCCCGTGGGCGCGGCCGTCCTCGCCGGCGACCGGCTCGAGATCCCGTACGCCCCGGCCCAGATCGCGGCCGCACCCCAGATCGACGCGGACCACGACCTCACGCCGGCCGACGAGGACGAGCTGAACGCCTACTACGGCCTGCGCCGCACCGGGCAACTGCGGAAGTACACGGTCAGCGACGAGACCTCATCGGAGTTCCGAGGCTGACGGCGCCACCGGCCCGGTGTCCGAGTTCACCGACGACGCCACCGGCGGCAGCGCCGGCTCCGGTTCACCGGTGCCGGTGTCCGGCGTGTCCGGACGCTCGGTGCCCGGCGGCTCCCGGTCCGGGGTGGGTTCCCCGCCCGGATGGCTGACCAGATAACGGACCGCGGTGTTGACCACCGCCAGCAGCGGGACGGCGACCAGCCCGCCGACGATCCCGGCGACGAGGACGCCGGTGGCGATGGAGAGGATCACGGCCAGCGGGTGCAGCGCCACCGCCCGGCCCATGATCACCGGCTGCAGGACGTGACCCTCCAGCTGCTGCACGGCGATCACGATGCCGAGCACGATGAGGGCCTTTACCGGGCCGACGGTGACCAGGGCGACCAGGATGGCCACGGTGCCGGTCAGCGTGGCGCCGATCACCGGGATGAATCCGCCCAGGAAGACCAGGGCCGCCAGCGGCAACGCGAGCGGGACGCCCAGCACGGCCAGGCCGATGCCGATGCCGACCGCGTCGACCAGGGCCACCAGCACGGTGGCGCGCACGTAGGAGACCAGGGTGTGCCAGGAATAGTGCCCGGCACGGGCGGCCGGGATACGGGCGCTGCGGGGCAGCAGCCGGCACAGGAACGTCCAGATCTGGCCGCCGTCGCGCAGATAGAAGAACAGCGTGAACAGCACCAGGAAGAAGCCGGCCACGAGCTCGCCGACGGTGGTGGCCGTGCTCAGCGCGCCGGTGGTGAGCGCGCCCTGGTTGTCGGTGATCGCCGTGCGTAGCCGGTCCAGGCCGTCGCTGAGCTGGGTCTGCGACAGGTGCAGGGGGCCCTGCACGAGCCAGGTCTGCACCTCGGTGATGCCGTCGGCGATCTGGGTGCTCAGATCGTCGATCTGCGCGATGACGGTCTGCACGATCAGCGCGAGGCCGCCGAACACCACGAGCAGCGCGGCGAGCAGGACGAGCCCCGCCGCCAGCGACCGGTTCGTCCCGCGCTTGCGCAGGGCGGCCGCAACCGGCTCGAACATGGCGGCCAGCAACAGCGCCACCGCCACGGGGATCACCACCACCCGCAGGAGACTGACGACGCGGATCAGCAGATAGGCGACCGCGACCAGCAGGATGATCCGCCAGGCCCAGGCGCCCGCCGTACGCACCCCGCGTGGGATTCCGTCGTCGACGGTCGCGGTGTGCTCGACGAGCATCACCGGGGAGCCGCCCCCGTCTAGTTCCGGGGCGGCGGTGAACGGGGGGATCACGGGCCCGCGCCGGGCGGCGGCGAGTCGTGCGCGTGCTCGTTGACGAGCGGTGTCGGCCCAGACCATGGGGATTGCTCGGCTCCTTCACAACAGAAAGGCGCAGCGGACCGCCGGCGACAAGCGGGGCGGATCCGGGGCGTCCGGACAGAAACGCGGTTGGACAGCAGGCCGCAGGGGTCCGGACGGCCGCCGCGAGCGGCCGGCAAGGCGGCCACGGCATCGAGCACTGTGCCCGGTCGATACCCGGGCCGCCCGGGGGCAAACAGCTTCGGCCCGCCCCGGGTGTTTCGCGTCGTCCGTCGAGGGCACCCACACTGCGGAACCGCTGCTTCGACTGGGCCGCGTCAACCGGCAAGGCCAGACCGTGAGCGCGGGAGAGGATCATCATGGGACTCGATGACAAGATCGATAACAAGGCTCAGGAAGCCGAAGGCAAGGCCAAGCAGGGCGTCGGCGAGGCCACCGACGACAAGGACCTGAAGGCCGAGGGCAAGGCCGACGAGAAGTCGTCGAAGGTCAAGCAGGCCGGCGAGAAGATCAAGGACGCCTTCAAGCGCTGAGCGTCACATCGGCAGGCCGGGCCTGCACCCGCGCGCCCGACAATTCCTGATCGGATTGCCGTCGTCGCCGCCCCCGCATACCGGGGGCGGCGATGCTCGTTTCCGACCCTTTCCTGCCTCCACGAGGACGTCCGCCATGCCTGCACCGACACTGTCAGCCGTCGTCGTGAACCCACCGAAGTGCCGGACCTCGATGAGTTGCGCGCAACCATCAACAGCACGCTCGGCGCGGACCACCATCGCGGGTTGCTCACGGACGCCGCAGTCCTCCTTCGCCGCCACACCGACAACTCGAGGAGCACCCCATGACCGACCGGCACACCGTGATCCGTTCCCGGCGCGACCTCTGCGCAGCACCGGGCCAGTGACGCCACCGTGTCCCGGGCGGCCGACGTCATGACCACTCCCGCTCGCATGAGCTCGGCCGAACGGCGGATGGCCCGCGCGGCCCCGGCGCCGGCCGACGGTTTTGTCAGCGAGATGCCCACCGTACGGGGTCTGGCTCTGCATGTCCGGCAGCGCGTGGCGTCCGGCGAAGCGCAGCCCGCATGGCTGCTCCTGCACGGCCTGGCGGTGTCGCACCGCTATCTGATGCCGACCGCGGCCGCGCTGCCCGGCTCGGTCTACGTGCCCGACCTGCCCGGCTTCGGCCTCTCCGGCACACCGTCGGCGGTGCTGACCGCCGAGCAGCACGCCCAGACCGTGGCCGCGTGGATGGACGCGACCGGCCTGAGCGGCCTGCACGTACTGGGCAACTCGTTCGGCAGTCAGGTCGCCGTCGAGCTCGCGATCCAGCGTCCCGATCTGGTCACCTCGCTCATCCTGGTCGGGCCGACGGTCGACCCGGCCGCGCCGACTGCGGGCGCGCAGATCCGCCGGTGGCTGCTCGATCTGGTCCGCGAGGATCCGCGGCAGGTTCCCATGCTGCTGGCCGACTTCCGCGACGCCGGCGGCCGGCGCGTACTGCGGACACTCGGGCACGCCGTCGATCATCACATCGAACGCCGCCTCCCCCTCGTCACGGCGCCGGTCATTCTGCTGCGGGGCCAGTTCGACTCGATCGCCTCGCCCGACTGGATCACCCGCGCGTCCGCCCTGGCCGGCTCCACCGCCACCGCCGACATCCCGGGCGCGGCGCACAACGCCGTCACCACCGCCGGGCCGGCGGTGGCCGCCCAGGCCGCCGCTTTCGCCGACCTTCAGCCGGGCTCCCGTGACAACCGCCGGATGACGCTGGGACCGACCACGTCGGCGGCCCAGGCCCGGCGCCTGGCCGAGCGGGCGCTGCACGACTGGGACATGCGCGACCAGACCGACGACGTGCTGCTGGTCACCACCGAACTGGTCCAGAACGTCAGCCGGCACACCGACGACGGCGGCGAACTGACCCTCAGCCGCCGCCACGACGCCGTGCTCATCGAGGTCACCGATACCGATCCGCGGTCTCCGCGGGTGACGAACCCGGCACCGGCCCGGCCCGGTGGCCGCGGGCTGCTCATCGTCGCCGCGACCGCACACCGATGGGGCAACCGGCCCGTCCGCTGGGCCGGCCACGCCGGCAAGACCGTCTGGGCCGAGATCGCCCGGCGGATGCGTGACTGAGACCGGCCCGCTCAGCCGGTACTCGTAGGCGTGCAGTGTCGCTCCAGAGTCCGGCCGGGGCCAGCAGGCGCGGGTCGATTTTGTGGACCAGGAGCTAGATGTGGGATCCGGCCTCCGGAGATGGTTATGACGGGCTGACACCGTACGGTCCCAACC
Source organism: Paractinoplanes aksuensis (assembly GCF_024137025.1). Taxonomy (GTDB): domain Bacteria; phylum Actinomycetota; class Actinomycetes; order Mycobacteriales; family Micromonosporaceae; genus Actinoplanes; species Actinoplanes aksuensis. Next base: position 102,526 of record NZ_JAMYJR010000013.1, on the reverse strand, counting down.
TCAACCAGGGCACCGAGTCCACACTCGTCCTGATTTCCACTTTCAGCACCGGACTGCTCCCGGCGGCGGCTGAGCGGCGCCGAACCCGGGGTCGCCGGATCAGAACGGTGGCGCGTCCTCGCCCATCAGCACCAGCGTGACGCCACCCTTGCCGTTCTTGAGCTGCTGCACCACGACCTTGCCGGTGCTGCCGTCGGGCAACTCCAACACAAAAGTCTTTCCGACGGCGTCCTTCGGGCCGTTGCCGCTGGCGTTCGCGGGCCGGAAGTCGCCCGCCCACGGTTGAGCCCGGCCGTTGCGGACCGGCTCGGCGAACAGCGCCGCCGTCCCCGGGGTGCGGGTGCCGTCGGAGGAGACAAGTGTCGAGGCGCTGCGAAAGGTAGCCATATATCGCAACGCTATCCCAGTTCACACCCGACGGAGTGCCGGAAAGCGTGCCGATTAAATGACGCGTTCATTCTCGGACCGGCCGCTCCGCGAAAAGCAGCGTAGGGTCACTGTGCCGCACGATTTCCGCGCCGGACCAGCGGCTGTCCAGCCCGTCAGGCCAGCACGATGCCGCACGCACACCGACCCGTTCCGGGAGGTTCGACCATGTCCAAGGATTCGACGGCCAAAACGAACGTCAAGAAAAAAGGCAAGACGATCAAGGAAAAGCAGACGGCGAAACGCCTGAAGCGCGCGGAACAGAGCACCACGTCGTCGAAAATCCCGCCCACCGGCCACTGATCGTCGCGGCCACCGGGTCCGGCCGAGCACCGCCGGTCCGGCCCGGTCCGCCGCCGAGGCCGTACGGTTCAGGTATGACGAGCACCTACTCGGGTCCGGCCAAACTGCTTCTGGTCGAAGGCGCCTGCATTCCGGCATGGCCTCCCTCACCACGAGACAGCGCGGAGAGCTCAACGGCTGGGGTGGCACGTTCCGCCCGGACGAGATCACGACGGAGCTGCGCGACGCGGCCGACGCCCGCCCCGGTCGACGATCTCCCACAGTGTCGGCACCGGCCGATCGATCAGGCGAGTCTGCGGGGCGGCATGAAGACACGAACCCGCCTGGCGTTCAGGCGAACAACGAGTTCCCCGGTGCCGGTCCGGCCGGTTGGCCGAGCAGTTGACGAAGTCGAGCCAGCGCGCGGGCACTTTGAGAGGTCACTGTGCCGGTCGGCAGTCCGAGCATCTCCGCCACTGACTCGACGCTGAGGTCTTCCCAGTAGCGCAGCACCACGATGGCCCGGTCCCGCGGTGGTATGTGGCCCAGCGCGTCGAGAAGCGTGAGCCGCAGATCGGAATCCTCTCCTGTTGCGGGTGCATCGTTGAACTGCGCTGTCACCACCTCCTGAGAGCGTTTCGCCCGGTGGTGGTCCAAGAAGGCGCGGGAGAGCACCTGCCGGGCGTACGCGTGCGGGTTGTCGCGCCGGCTGATCCGCGGCCACTGGACGAACATCCGGGCCAGTGTCGTCTGGGTCAGATCGGCTGCCAGATCCCAGTCACGGCACAGCAGGTAAGCGGTGCGCCGTAGCTGGCCGGCCGAGGTGCGGGCCTAGTCGACGAAGTCGTCGTCGGCCTTGCTCACTTGTCGAACTCCGTCGGCAGGTGCGGGAAGGCGGCAGCGCCCTGCTTGTTGAGGGCCGGGTCGATCTTCACACCCCACCGCGGGTCCGCGCCCACCTCGGCGGCCTCGCGAGCGGTCAGGGCCGGCCGCATCTTCTTGCCGCCCAGCTCAGGGCATCCGTACAGGTCGAACTGCAGAAGCGTGTCGTCAGCGTGCCGGACGTACACGATGGTCTGCTGAACGCAATTGCCCGGAACGCTTATCGTCTGGTACTCGGCGCCGTTACCCAACGGGATCCAGGTGCCTCTGAGCGCAGACCTCTCGCCGGTGAGCTCGGACATGGTGCGGGTCATCACGTGCAGCCGGATCATCCCCGGCCCCTGGCCCCGGTCGAGGAAGGTCTGGACCGACACGTCGCCGCCCTCGACGACACCGGCGTACTGGCTGGTCTTGCCATCCGGCAGGTTGTCCACCAACAGTTTCAGGAGGCCGGCAGGGGTGCCCTTGACCCGAGGACTCCCGGTCGCCGGAGCGGCGCTGCTCACGCTCGGAGCCGGGGCCGCCGCGACGACTGCCGCGGGGGCCGGCGCTGCGGCGCTGCGGACGACGAAGGTGGCCGCCAGACCGGCCACGACGAGCACGGCCAAGCCGGCGCCGCTCACCCGGAGTCGCCGGGCGGTCCGCATCCGGCGGCCCTGGGAGACTGCGTCGCTCACGAGATCACCCATTGGCGGCTCGGCCCACTCGATCTTCTGAAACTCGTCGCGCATGCTGGTCATCCTCACGTCGCCGCCGATTTCAGTGTCTCCACGAACTGACGCGACCGTTCTGTTTCAAATGTGACGCAGGACACATGCAGTGGCAGCGTCGAGCGCGCCTTGAACAGCCAGCCGATCGTCACCTCGCTTCCGATCCGTGGGACCCGATCTTCCATGCTTTATCCGCAATACCGCGTCGGCGGCCGGAGCGGGGTGTGTCCGCGGCACCCGGGATTGGCACGTTGCGCAGCGCGATAGGCGGCCCGACTGGTTCAGCGGGCCGCCGTTCGGCGTGCCCGGCCGGTCTCCGGCACACGGTCCGGTCCGAACCCCGCCGCGCTCACCGGTCCCGACCGGCCGCGTTCACGGTCAGAGCGATCATCGCGACGTCGTCGTCGACCTCGGCGAACGTGGTGAGCAGGCCGGCGAGCGCCTCGACGACCGTCGGGGCGCTGGTCGGCGCCTGCTCCGCCACGAACTCCCGCAGCGTCTCGTCGCCGTACCGCGCGCCGGTCCCGGTGCGCGCCTCGGTCAGCCCGTCGCTGTAGAGGATCAGGGTGTCGCCCGGCCCCAGCGGGATCGTCCGGGCGACCAGACGCGGCTCGGCCAGGATGCCGACCAGCGTGCCACCGTCGGTGGGCTGGTAGGCGACCGAACCGTCAGCCCGCGCGACGAGGGCCGGTGGGTGGCCGCCAGAGGCCACGGTGGCGGTGTAGCCGCCGTCGCTCCGCTCCAGGATCCCGAAGATGACGGTGCAGTGCCGGTGTCCGGGCGCGGCGTAGTCCTGGTAGAGGACGGTGTTGAGATTGCGCAGCACAGCGATCGGCTCGGAGTCGTAGACGGCAGCCGCCCGCAACGTGTACCTGGCGGCGGCGGTCACCGCGGCGGCCACCACCCCCTTCCCACGGACGTCGCCGAGGAAAAAGCCCCACCGGTCACCGGACAGCGGGAAGAGGTCGTAGAAGTCGCCGCCGACCTCGTCGGCCGAGGCCATGTGGTAGTGCGAGGCCGTCGTCATGCCGGGCGGAACCGCCAGCGTCACCGGCAACAGGCTGCGCTGCAAACCGGCGACGAGCAGGCGCAGCCGGTCCCGCTCCTGGTCGGCTGCCTGCCGGGCCTGCAGGAGCTGGTTCTCGTAGGCGCGTCGCTCGCGCGCGTCGAAGACAGTCGTCCGGATCAGCAGCGGGGCGCCGTTGTGCCCCGGCTTGACGGTCGAAGTGATCAGAACCGGTAGCGAGGTGTCGTCACCGGTACGCAGCTCGAGGGCGACGCCCTTGGCCTCGCCCTGCAGCCGCAGCAGGGGTGCGTAGCGGGTCTCGAACAGGATGCGGCTGCCGGGCGCGAGCAGGTCGGCGAAGCGCCGCCGGCCGATCAGGTCCGCTCGGGCCAACCCGGTCCAGACGAGCAGGGTGGTGTTGATCTTCGCGATCGTGCCGTCCGGCAGCGTGGAGACGAAGCCGCAGGGGGCTTCGTCGTAGAGGTCGGCCAGATCGTCCTCGAGCAGGGCCGGGAACAGGTCGGTGGCCGGCGCCGGCGGTTGCGGCGCCCCGCGCCGGCGGTGCGACCGGCGACCGAGCGGCCACCCTAGGCGCGGACGCACTCGGCAGCCGGCTGTCCTGATCGATTCACCCTTCGAGTCTCTCATCCGGGAGGGGAGCACGTCGCATCCTGGTCGTGTCGTCCAGGAACCGGCGACGGCTCGCGGGTTTACCGATCCTCGCCCCGGGCACGCTGCTGACAGGCGTCAATGTCGGTCCGCACACGTCTCCCACCCGGCCCGCGGGCACCACCGCAGCACTGAGGAGATCGGCATGACCCCGCTCAGCTCTTCCCCGCCCCCGCTCCCCCGGCAGGTGACGGCCCCGATCGCGGACGCCACCGGCTGGACCGAGCTCGACGTCCAGGCCGTGGACACCGCCCGGCTGCTGGCCGCCGACGCCGTGCAGGAAACCGGCAACGGCCATCCGGGCACCGCGATGAGCCTGGCGCCGCTGGCGTACCTGCTCTTCCAGGACGTCATGCGTCACGACCCGAACGACGACCAGTGGCTCGGGCGCGACCGCTTCGTGCTGTCGGCCGGACACACCAGCCTCACCCTCTACTCCCAGCTGTACCTCAGCGGATACGGGCTCGAGCTCGACGACCTGCGCGCCCTGCGCACCTGGGGTTCGGCAACACCGGGCCACCCCGAGTACCGCCACACCCGCGGCGTCGAGATCACCACCGGGCCTCTCGGTCAGGGCCTGGCCGGCGCGGTCGGCATGGCCATGGCCGCACGCCGCGAACGCGGCCTGCTCGACCCGGACGCCGCACCCGGAGGCAGCCCGTTCGACCACCGCGTGTACGTGATCGCCTCCGACGGCGACCTCATGGAGGGCCTCACCGCCGAGGCGAGTTCCCTGGCCGGCCATCAGCAACTCGGCAATCTCATCGTCTTCCACGACGACAACCACATCTCCATCGAGGACGACACCGGCATCTCGTTCAGCGAGGACGTCCCGGCTCGCTACGCCGCCTACGGCTGGCACGTCCAGACCGTCGACTGGAAACGGACCGGCATGTACGTCGAGGACATCGACGCGCTCCGGGCGGCGATCGAGGCGGCGAAGGCCGAGACCGGCCGGCCGTCGCTGATCGCGCTGCGGACGATCATCGGCTGGCCCGCTCCGACCAAGCGGAACACCGGCCAGGCCCACGGGTCCGCCCTCGGCGCGTACGAGGTCGCGGCGACCAAACGGGTGCTCGGATTCGACCCGGAGGTCACGTTCGCCGTCGACGAGGACGTCCTGGCGCACACCCGAAGGGTCGTCGAACGCGGAGGCCGCGCACACCGGGAGTGGTTGCCGGGTTTCGAGGCCTGGCGCAGCGCTCACCCGGACCGGGCCGCGCTGCTGGACCGCCTGCAGAAACGGCAGTTGCCCGACGGCTGGACGGACGCGCTGCCCACGTTCGTTCCGGACGCCAAGGGTATGGCCACCCGCAAGGCGTCCGGGGTGGTTCTGGCCGCCCTCGCGCCGGTCCTCCCCGAGCTCTGGGGCGGATCAGCCGACCTGGCCGAGAGCAACAACACCACCATGACCGGCGAAGCCTCCTTCATCCCGTCCGCCCGGCAGACCCGCGAATGGACCGGCGGACCGTACGGCCGGACCCTGCACTTCGGCATCCGCGAACACGCCATGGGCGCCATCCTCAACGGCATCGCCCTGCAGAGCCTCACCCGCCCCTACGGCGGCACCTTCCTGGTCTTCAGCGACTACATGCGACCCGCTGTCCGACTCGCCGCACTCATGCAACTGCCGGCCACCTTCGTGTGGACCCACGACTCCATCGGCCTCGGCGAAGACGGCCCCACTCACCAGCCCATCGAACACCTCGCCGCGCTGCGTGCCATCCCCGGCCTCGACGTCGTGCGGCCCGGCGACGCCAACGAGACGGCGATCTGCTGGCGCACCATCCTCGAACACACCGACCGGCCCGCCGGCCTGGTCCTCACCCGGCAGAACGTGCCGGTGCTCGAGCGCGGCCCACACGCGTACGCCCCCGCCGCCGGCGCCGCCCGTGGTGGCTACGTCGTGGCCGGACCCGACACCGCCGCGGACGTGCTGCTCATCGGCACCGGCTCCGAAGTACAGATCGCACTCGACGCCCGCGAACTGCTCGCCGACGACGGCATCACCGCCCGGGTGATCTCCATGCCGTGCCGCGAATGGTTCGCCCAGCAACCAGCCACCTACCGCGACGAAGTCCTACCACCGGACGTACGAGCCCGGGTCAGCGTCGAAGCCGGCATCGGCCAAGGCTGGCGCGACATCGTAGGCGACGCCGGACGCATCGTCAGCCTCGAACACTTCGGCGCCTCCGCCGACTACCAACGCCTTTACCACGAATTCGGCATCACCCCACAAGCCGTCGCCCAAGCCGCCCACGACAGCATCCGCGACACCACCGGCCCCGTCCGCCCCGGCGGCGTCCAGCTCACCGCCACCCCCACGGCGGGGGGAACGGGCGACCGACCTGCCTGAACAGACCCGGGTCACCCGGCTGCGACGTGGACACCGTTTCGGCGTACTGTGAGGTTGACAATAGGAAATGATGCTGCCCTGGTCCTCGGCGGTTCCCGCAGACAGGAAGGGGTGCGGCCATGACCGGCAGCTCACATCCGGCCGCTGCGCTGATCAGGCGCGGCCGGCCCGCCGATGACCATCGTGGATGAGTTCCTCGCCCGGGTGACAGGCTTGGTGGCGGACGAGCCGGCCCGGCCCGGTGACCGCCAGGGCGTCGCGGGGATTCTGCGCCGGTTGTGCAGCGCGGCCGAACGAGCTCTGTCCGCCTCCGGCGCCGGGGTGAGTGTGCTGGCCGGCGGCGGGATGCGGGGTGTGGCCGCGGTGTCCGAGCCGGCCTACGAACTGCTCGAGGAGCTGCAGTTCTCGCTGGGCGAGGGGCCGTGCCTGGATGCGTTCGCCGGTCGGCAGCCTGTTCTCGTACCTGATCTCTCGGACGGGGCGATGGTCCGGTGGCCGGGGTACGCGCCGGCGCTGCACGGCCGAGGGGTACGGGCCGTGTTCGCGTTCCCGCTGCAGATCGGCTCGGCGCGGCTGGGGGCCCTCGATGTCTTCCGCGCCAGAACGGGGTCCTTGACCGACGATGAGTTCCGGGAAGCGTTGACCTTCGCCGACATAGCGGTGACGACGCTGCTCGACGGTCAGGCCCGGGCGGCGCCCGGGGCCGCCGCCGACGGCTTGGACGACGAGGTGGTGGGGCAGCGGGCGGAGCTGTTCCAGGCACAAGGAATGGTGGCGGTGCAGTTGGGTATCTCGTTGGTGGATGCGCTGGCCCGGCTCCGTGCGTATGCGTATGCCGAGGACAGGGCCTTGGGCGACGTGGCGCGCGACGTGGTGGCACGTAGGGTTGCGTTCGATAGCGGCCAGTCGTGACCGCCGTCGTCCGGTTGTACGGGAAGGGCGGTAGGCCGCAGTGACCACTGTTTCCGCCGAACGGCTCGCGACGCTGTTCGTCGATGTCGCCGACACGCTCGTCGACGACTTCGACGTCGTGGAGTTCCTGCAGATGCTCACCCGGCGGGTGGCCGGCCTGTTCGGCACCGGGGAGGCCGGGTTGATGCTCGCGGACGAACGCGGCCGGCTGACCTTCATGGCTGCCTCCGACGAGAGTGCCCGCCTCATGGAATTGTTTCAGCTCCAGTACGGGGACGGGCCGTGCCTCGACGCCTTCCGAACGGCTCAGCCAGTGACCAACGTGAACCTGACCGCGGCCGCAGAGAAGTGGCCCGCGTTCGCACCGCGTGCTGCCCAGGCCGGCTTCGAATCAGTGCATGCCTTCCCGCTCCGCCTGCGCAAGGAAGTCATCGGTGCGATGGGCGTGTTCGGCCGCGCCAACGAGCTGGACGAGGCGGATGCCAGCATCGTGCAGTCGCTGGCCGACGTGGCCGTCATCGGCCTCCTGCAGGAGCGCGCCATTCACCACGGCGAGGTGCTGACCAGCCAGCTGCAGGGCGCTCTCAACAGTCGCATCGTCATCGAACAGGCGAAAGGCATCGTTGCCCAGGCCCGCGGGGTGAGCCCGGACGACGCCTTCACCCTGATCCGTGACTTCGCGCGCCAGAACAATTACCGGCTCAGCCAGGTTGCCGAAAGCATCGTCACCGGCCTGCCGAACCTGCCCGACCTGAGCGGTCGCTGACCTCTCCCCGTCGTGGTGTGCCCGCCCGCGCGGTCAGGCCCCCGGCCGGTCGCCGACCGGCCGTCGGAGCAGGGCCGCGAACTCCAGTTCGGAGTAACTGGGTCGCGGGCCCGTCAAGAGCGGGTCCCGGCCCGGTCGCATCGATCGCAGTGCCTCGCCGACGCGCCGCCGGACAATCCCGGTGATCCAGATCGTGGCGTCGGCCTCCGGCGCGCGATGGCAGCCGGCCAGCCACCACACCTCGACGTAGCTGGCCGCGAGGATCTGGCCGGGTTGTACGTTGTCGGGCAGGTTCCCCAACTCGGCCCGGGCCATCGGTGAGGTCCGGTCGAACAGCGCGACGAACGCGGCCTCGTGACCGCGCGAGATCAGCTCGATCAGCGTGGAATCGCTGGCCCGGGCGAGACTCTCCGACGCGGGGTCCGCGCCGGCCCGCACTGCGGGTCCGGGATGACGAATGTTTCCGATCATTGACGCTCCAGAGCCGCGGGCCATCAGGTGCCGCCGGGGGCTGGAGCGACCGGCCCGGGGTCTGGGAACCGTGTGGCCAACGCTACGGCGTCGTGACGGGCGAAACCACCCGTTCGTCCGTCCGTGGACCGGTTTGCCGATCCGGACGACGGAACGGTGATCCTGCGGGCCGACCGTTTCCCCCCTCTGACGGCGGCCCGCAGGACCGACCAACTTCGAGAAAAGTTCGAGAGTGCCCGTTCGCGGGCCGGACGCGGACGCTCAGCGGGACGTCGGTGCGACGGTGCCGCTCCCAGCTCGCCGGTCACTGCTCGCAGCCCGCAGCGGAGCTCCGACGGCATGCAGATGACGCAGCGCCTGGCGGTAGGACTCGATCAGGCTGGTCTCCTCGTACGAGACCCCGGCCCGCTCGCAGTACGCCCGGACGATGGGCTGCGCCTTGGGCAGGTTCGGGGTCGGCATCGCCGGGAACAGGTGATGCTCGATCTGATAGTTCAACCCACCGAGGGCAGCGTCGGTCAGCCGGCCGCCCTTGACATTGCGCGCGGTCAGCACCTGCTTGCGCAGATAGTCCTCGGTGCCGTCCGGGTGCGGCATACCCTTGTGGTTGGGGGCGAAGGTCATCCCCAGATAGACCCCGAACACCGCGTGGTGCACGAGGAAGAACACCAGCGCCTGCAGGGGCGACAGCACCAGGAACAGCGCGGCCGTATAGACGATCAGGTGCAGCGCCATCAGCCCCGCTTCCAGGCCCCGGCGTTTCATGCCCGGCCGCCGCAGCGCTTTGACACTCGAGATGCGCAGATCGATGCTGAGCAGCGTCAGCAAGGGAAAGAACAGCCCGGCCTGGTGACGGTTCACGAAGCCCTTCACCCCGCGGCGCCCCCACGCCGACTCGGTGGCCCAGATCAGCAACTCGGGTTGCACGTCCGGGTCGAGGTCGTCATGGTTCGGATTGTTGTGGTGGCGGGTGTGCTTCTCCATCCACCAGCCGTAACTCATCCCGACGGCGAGGTTGGCCACGATCCGGCCCGCGATCTCACTGGGCCGTTTCGTGCGGAACACCTGCCGGTGGGCCACGTCGTGCGCCAGCAGGGCCGCCTGTGAGAAGACCAGTCCCAGCAACCCGGCCACCCCGATGTTCCACCAGGACGAGCCGAGCAGGAAAAAGAGAACCCAGGTGCCCACGAACAAAGCGAACACGACAGAAGCTCGTACGGCATAATAGGCCGGCCGCCGTTCGAGCAGCCCGGCCTCGGCGATCTTCCGGTTCAGGGTGGAGAAGTCACTACCGGCGGACTTCGGCCGTTGTTTCACTGGTGCGCTCATCGCGCGACTCCTAAGAACCTGCTGGCCGGCGCTTCAAGGGACCGGCGAGCATCAAGCTGACGAGGAGGCCGCGGAGTCTGGACGGCCGGCGCATCTCCGCCGGAGGCGGTGAGTGCAGTAAATAGATGTTACCCGCTCAGCGGGGCGGCAAACAGGTCGACCGAGGGTCGAGGTGCCGAGCGGTGACGGGCTCGGACGGCGCGACCCGCACAGTGAAGGTGCCACCGTCGAGGCAGCGAACGGTCATCATCGACCGCGGCTGACCGGCCAGATAACCGAGGCTGACGGTGCGGTCGGCCAGCACCACCTGATGCGGCCGGGCCGTCCAGCCCGCGGCGCCGAGCAACAGGCGCGTCACCGGTCCGCAGAGCTGATCGAGCGCGGGCAGCAGAACACGCAACTGCGCACCGAGGTTGTCGGAACGGGGCCACCAGCTGTCATCGAGCAGCAGGTCGTTGTCGTCGGCCGGCTCGAGCCCGGCTCGCGGGCGGGGAGCGGTAACCGGATCGGATCGATCTTCCAGAGGTGTCACTGTCGTCCCGTCGTCGGGGACCGCCGCGGGCGCGGGTCCGACCCGCGGAACAGGCGAGGACGAGGCTCACGGAGGCCGTGAGGCACACGGTCATCGGCCGCGCGCGCCGACCGGAGCCGGCACCGATGACAGTTCCACCGGTCAACGTCCACAGTACGCGCCGCACGGAGGCGGGCGCGTACTGTGAAGGAACACCGGCTTCTCGACGCCTCCTCCGACGAGCGCATCGCGCCCGCCCCTCGATGGCGCGGACGTCGCCAACAGGAGGGCACCCCCGATGACCAGAGCCACGATGACCCGCACCCCACGAGCGCCGGACGACGCCGTACGCCTGCGGATGGACCCGGTGGCGTCCCGGACCACCGCCCTCGACGGAGCCTGGTGGCCCCGGTCGACCGACGCGGCCGCGGAACTTCCCGCTCTGGTGACGGCTCTGGCCGGCCTGCGCGGTGAGATCACACACGTGCTGCTGAACTCCGCCGAGTGGGACGAGCCGCACCCGCGGCGGGTCATCGCGGGCGGCCGGGCGGTGCGGCTCGGCTGGTTCACCTCTCAACCGGCCGGGCTGATCACCGTCATGACCGACTTCGGGCATGACCGTTTCGACCTGCTGGTCGTGCCGCCGGACGCGAGTCCCGCGTGGGCCGAAACCTTGTTGGACGCCGCAGCCGATGCGGCCGACAACCGCCGTACGCCCGAACTGCTGGCCACGGCCGGGCCCACCGGCTGACCGCCGGTCGTCCACGCTCCCCCGGACCCCGGGAGCCCGGACACCGGCACCTGCTCGGCGGGAACGAAACAAGAAACGGGTCTACACTCAAACGCGCAAGCCTTCACACGAAGGCGGCTGCCCCAGACTTCGGCATCGATGACTCTCTTCTTCGAGGGGAATTCATGCCTGCTGTCGGTGCAACCTCCTCGGGCCTGAAGCGCCAGCCCGGCTGTCCGCCGTCCGATCCGCTGACGGCGATGTCGGCCCTTCCGCCCGGGCACCCCGCGCGGCCGGCGTTGCGAGACAAGGCGATCGAGACGTGGCTGCCCATGGCCGTACGGCTCGCCTCCCGTTACCGCGGCAACGGGCAGCCCTTCGACGACCTGGTCCAGACCGCCACCCTGGGACTCATCAAGGCGGTCGACCGGTTCGATCCGAACCGCGGGGTCGTCTTCGCCGGCTTCGCCATCCCGACCATCCTCGGCGAGCTCAGGCGCTACTTCCGCGACCGGGCCTGGTCCGTACGGGTACCTCGCCGCATCCAGGAGATGCGACTCTTGATCAGCACGAGCCAGGACGAGCTGACGCACGAACTGGGCCGGTCCCCGACCGCGGCTGACATCGCCGCGCACCTGGGCGCCACCGAGGAACAGGTGCTGGAAGGACTCGAAGGCGGCCTCGCCTACTCCGCGGTGTCGTTGTCCGCATCGACCGGCCGGAACGGCCATCACAAGCTCGGCGACACTCTGGGCGCCGAGGACCACGAGTACCAGCTGGTCGAGGCCCGGGCCTCGATCGAGCGCGCGATGTCCATCCTCGACCAACGGGATCGGACGATCCTGATCCTGTATTTCTACGGCAACCAGACCCAGGCCGAGATCGCCGGCCAGGTCGGGATCTCCCAGATGCACGTCTCGCGGCTGCTCACCCGATCGCTGCTTCGGCTACGCCACGTGATGGACCCGGGCCCCGCCACCGTTTGAGCACGACCCAGCCGGGTATCCGCCCACCCGCCTCACCGACCGCGAGGACATCCCGCCCATGCGTGCACCGACCACCTCCCGGCCGCCACAGCCCGGCGTTCTGCGGACCGCCGTCGTCGTCAACCCGACCAAAGTGGCCGACCTCGACGACTTGCGCCACACCATCACCGGCGCCCTGAACACCGCCGGATGGCCCGAGCCGATGTGGCTGGAGACCACGGCCGACGACCCCGGCGCCGGACAGTCCGGTCAAGCTGTGCGAGACGGCGCCCAGCTCGTCTTCGCCTGCGGCGGCGACGGCACCGTGATGGCGTGCGTGACGGCCCTCGCCGGGACCGACGTAGCCCTCGCCGTCCTGCCCGCCGGCACCGGCAACCTGCTGGCCGCGAACCTGGGCCTCACCGGCGACGTCGCGACCGCCGTCGAGGTCGTCCTGCAGGGCGGTCGCCGCCGGATCGACGTCGGCGTCGTCGGCGAGCAGAGCTTCGCCGTGATGGCCGGCATGGGCTTCGACGCCCACATGCTCGACGCGACCAACAGCACGGCGAAGAAGCACATCGGCTGGCTCGCCTACGCTGCCGGAGCGGCCAAGCATCTGCGCGACCGTCCCATGCGGATCAGCATCACCCTCGACGACCGGCTTTCGTTCACCCGCCGCCCCCGTACTGTGATCGTCGGCAACGTGGGCCGCCTGCAGGGCGGCATGCGACTGCTCAACGACGCCCAGCCCGACGACGGACTGCTCGACGTCGCCATCCTGAGCCCCCGCACCCTGCGGCACTGGGTGTCGCTCGGCTGGGACCTGCTGCGCCGCCGGGACAGCGTCGCCCGGATGGAGACCTTCACCGCTACCCGCGTGCAGATCCGCAGCAACCGGGTTCAGCCCCGGCAGCTCGACGGCGACCTCATCGAACCCGGCCGGGAACTGCTGGTCACCGTACGGCCGAATGCGCTCCTGCTCTGCGTGCCGCAGCCCGACACCGACCCTGACCTGGCCCACGACGCCGATGCGGCCCAGCGCGAAGCGGACGAGATCCGTGATGCCGTCGCCGCGCAGAAGGCGCAGTGACACCATCGGTCTCTATCGGGCTGCACGCCGGCCCATCGGGAGGAGCACCTTGATAGCCCAGGGCGACCTGCAGTATCTGAACGGTGTCGACGTCTGCGCCCCCGACGGCACGAAGATCGGCTCCGCCGGCCGGGTGTATCTCGACGACCGGACCGGCGCACCGGAATGGATCAGCGTCCGGATCGGCGTGACGGGCGCCGAGGAGTTCTTCCTGCCGCTGGAGGAGGCGACTCTCGCCGACGACCGCCTCGAGGTTCCGTTCGACCGGGCCCGGATCGAAGGCGGTCCGCGGGTCGACGGCGGTGGCATCACCACGGCCGACGAGGACAAGCTCGCCACCTATTACGGCCTCGGCTCCGGCCCGGCGCGCCTGCGGAAGTACACGGTCACCGAGCAACAGCCGGCAGCGGCGCAGCACGGGCGCTGACCGGCCCGACAACCGCGCCACCGCCGTCAGGTGCCCGGGCCGGATCCGGCCGGACCGCCTCGCGCGGCGGTCTCGTCCTCGTCCTTGACCGCGAGGTCGGCCGGACGGCCGGCGGCGCTGGTCGCCGTCAGCGCGGCCGCGAAAAGCAACAACTGGTTGATCGCGTTCAGGAAGACCAGCAGCCCCACCGAACCCGCGACGAGTTGGTAGGCCGGGTTGGCCTCGGTCAGCCGCACGTACAGACCACCGAGTGTCTTGAGCAGCTGCAGCCCGAGCGCCACCAGCAGCGCGGGCCCCAGCAACCGGCGCCACGGCATCCGTATGCGGGAAACTCCCGTCAGCGCGCCCGCGGCGAGAACCGCATTGAATCCGATGCCGATCAGCAGCCCGGCCGCCTTCAGCAGCCATTGTGACAGCTTGATGCTCGTGTCCGCTGCCTCCACCGCCTCGTTCGCGGCTGCGGTTGTCGCATACGCCAAGGCCAGCGAGAGGATCACCAGCAGACCCAGTCCGACCAGTACCAGAAGGTCCACGAGCACCCGGACGGCCAGGTTGCCCGGATACTCCGGCAGCTCCCACATCCGGCGGATCGACGACCGCAACGCGTCGATCCAGAACCACCCGGTGATCGGCAGACCGAAGAAAGCGATCACGCCGATGGTGCCCCGGGCATCGCTCAGCGCCTGCACGCTCACGCGGGGCAGGTCCTCGGCGAGGTAGCTCTCCACGGACCGGCGCACTGCCGGATCGTCCAGCACGAAGCCGAGGACGGCGACGCCCAGCAGTCCCAACGCGAACGTGGCGAAGAACGAGTAGTACGTCACGGCGGCCGCCAGCCGGCCGCCGTCAGCTCGGTCGTACCGGACGCCGGCCCGCACCAGGTGGTCCAGCCAGCCGGCGCGGTGACGCAGCCGCCGCCAGAGGACGCCGGCCGCCGACAACCGACGCTGACCTGCCACGGGGTCGTCATACCCGCCCGGCCGCCGGCTACGCCGGCACTTCCCGGCCCGCAGCGCATGGTGCGGCTTTCGCTCCGGCCGGCAGGCTGAGAGCCTCGGGATCGTCCAGACCGGTGAGGTCGATGAGGAGACCGGCCGGATGCGCGGTGAGGCAACGCCGCAGCACGTTGAAAGTCTCGATCCGCAACGTCACACTCCACCGGCCGTGGACCGCCAGGACGATGATGGCGCCGTCCTCGACGCTGTCGACGCTGATCCCGGACTGCACAGCCGGACGCTGCTCGATCACACTGCTCCTCGACAGGACACCTTGAAGTGCGCTACCGGGGGCTGGGGCAGCAGGAACGTGGTCTTCCCGGACAGCCCCGCGAGGGGCGTCACTCCGACACGGTACAGCTGCACCGGCCGATCTGTTCCGCCCGGCGACTGAACAGCCGGTCCCGGGCGGGTGCCCGATCGCCCCGGGCCGGAGGCCTGTCGAGCACGACCCGGGTAGCGTCATGACATGGCAACCACAGTGCTACGCGTACGACTCGTCGGCGGCGACCGCATGGACATCACGTGCAACGAACCCGGCATCGCCGACGAGGACGAGCTGGTGGAGCACGTGATCTCGACCCTCGCCCAGGACTCCGGAGCGTTGCGCACCAAACACGGCGAGCGCCTCGTGGTGCTCTACGGCCGAGGCGTCGCCGCGATCGAGGTCGCGCCGCGCGGCGCGGTGATCTGAAGGAGCGCCGCCCCGGCCTCGGGCATCGTCGGCCGTGCCCACTCATCGGCGTATAGTCGCGGTGAACGACCAAGACGGTCTCGGTTCGGTCGTTCCAGTCGCCCCAGCCCCCGGCGTCGCGTGTCATCCACACGTCACCTCGGGAGCGTCATGTCGCCAGTCAACACCCCGGTCCGCGCCGCTCCAAGCGGGTGGACCACCGGGCGGGTCCCGTCATGACCACCATCTCCACCAGTCAGCTGTCGAACATTTTCGTCGAGGTGGCCGACACCCTGACCGACGATTTCGACCTCGACGACTTCCTGCACATGCTCACGGTCCGCACGGCCGGCCTGATCGGCGCGGCCGCCGTCGGAATGCTGCTCGCCGACGAGAACGACGAGCTGCAGTTCAGGGCGGCCTCGCAGGACAACGCCAAGTGGCTGGAACTCTTCCAACTGCAGAGCCACGAAGGACCCTGTCTCGAAGCGTTCCGCACCGGCCGTCCGGTCATCAACGCCGACCTGCCCGCGGCGTCCCATCGCTGGCCGCTGTTCGCCCCCCGTGCGGTGGCGGCCGGATTCCAGTCGGTGCATGCCTTCCCGCTCCGGGTGCGGCGGCAGGTGATCGGCGCGTTGAACGTCTTCGGGGCGACGGTGGGAGCCGGCTTCGACAACGCTGACGTGCCGATCGTGCAGGCTCTGGCCGACGTCGCCGCGATCGGGCTGCTGCACCAACGCGCCCGGCAACGCGCGCAGACCCTGACCGACCAGCTCCAGCGTGCCCTGGAGAGCAGGATCATCATCGAACAGGCCAAAGGCGTGATCATCCACGCGTTCGACGTGAGCCCCGACGAGGCGTTCCGCCTGATCCGGGCGTACTCCCGGCGCCGCAACACCCGCATCGCCGACCTCACCGCCGCCATCGTCGCCGACCCGGCCAACGTCCCCGACCTCACCGCGTCAGCCTGACCAGGCCGCCGAGCTGCACCTGCGATGGGCGGACGGCGTACCCGGCAGGCGTACCATCAGTTCTGTCGCTCCAGACTCCGGCGGCCCCACATCGCGCCGCACGTGAATCCAGGAAGCAGACAATGACTATCGCCAAGGCAGATGTCCTCGCAGTTCTTCGTGAGCGTGGTCAGCACCACCGGGCCGACTTCGTCGACCGGGAGTTACCCGAGCGCATCGATCCTGTCCGGCACAGCGGACTGCTGGCCACACTCCACCTCGACCCGGCCGAGTTGGCCGGATCCGGGCCCGCGTGAGGGTCGGCCTCCTGGGGCCGGTGGCATGGCGGACCCCGCCGCGAGCGTACGGCCCCTGGGAACAGGTGACCGGGCTGCTCGCGGAAGGCCTCGTGGCCGCGGGCGTCGACGTGACCCTCTTCGCAACCTTGGATTCGATCACCACGGCCCGGCTCGACGGCGTGTGCCCGCGCGGGTACGCGGACGATCCGTCGACCGACGGCCGGATAGCCGAGGCGATGCACGTCTCGCATGCCCTGGCGCAGTCGCACGAGTTCGACGTCGTGCACAGCCACCTCGACTGGCTCCCCCTGGCCTTCGCGCAGCACTGCCGGGCGCCTCTGGTCACGACCGTGCACGGGTTCTCCAGCCCCCGGATCCTGCCGGCCTATCGGACAAGTGACTCCTCGTTCGTGTCGATCTCGGACGCCGACCGCAGCCCGGACCTCGACTACGTCGCCACGGTGTACCACGGCGTCGACGTCGAGGGACTTCCGTTCCACCCCGCCGGGGGGCCTGGTCTGGTCACCTTCGGCCGGATCCACCCGGACAAGGGCACCGCCGCGGCGATCGAGATCGCCCGTCAGGCCGGACGCCCGCTGACCCTGTGCGGACCGGTCCAGGACGAGCGGTACTTCACCGAGGAGGTGGAACCGCACATCGACGGTGACCGGGTCGTCTTCCTCGGGGCGGTGGGACCGCAGCACCGGGCCGAGATTCTCGGCGGCGCGGCGGCCCTGCTGCATCCGATCGACTTCGACGAGCCGTTCGGTCTTTCGGTGGTGGAATCCATGATCTGCGGCACGCCGGTCATCGCCTACCCGCGCGGCGCCCTGCCCGAGATTCTCGACGAGGGCGTCACCGGTCATCTCGTACGAGATGTCGACCATGCAGTCGCAGCCGTGGCCGCCATCCACGCGGTCGACCGGGCCGGCTGTCGTGCACGGGCTCGAGAACGCTTCAGCGGCGGCCGGATGGTCGCCGACTACCTGGCCGTCTACGAACGGCTGCTCGTCGAGGACGGGCACTGAGCCCGCTCCGCTCTTTCGACCCGGCCGGTGAGCAACCGCTGCGGGCCGATGACCGAAAGGCACGGCACATGACGATCAGGTACGGATTCCTCAGCACTCACCCACCCACCCACTGCGGCCTGGCGACCTTCAACTCCGCACTGGCCGCCCAGTTGGACAAGGCCGGCATCCCTGGCGGCGTCGTCCGCGTGGCCGCGCACGGCACCGACCGGGCGCCCGCGCCCGGCGTAGTGCACACCTGGGCGGCGACGACACCGGCCGGCTGGCGAGAGACCGCCGAGGTGCTCAACACCTTTGACATCGCCGTCATCCAGCACGAGTACGGCATCTACCCCGGCCGCGACGGCGGAGAAGTCCTCTCGGTGCTGCACCGGCTCACTGTGCCGAGCATCGTCGTCCTGCATACCGTGCTGACCCGCCCCACCCCGAGCCAGAAGTCACTGCTCGAAGAGATTGTGGCGTCGGCCGGCGCGGTCGTCACGATCACCAAGACCGCGTACGACCGGTTGCTCGCCGGCTACCGCGTCGACGCCGCCAAGGTCTCCGTGATCCCGCACGGCGCCTCCGACTACGCCGGCGCCGAGGAACGCCGGCACACCCAGCCTCACCTGCTGACCTGGGGCCTGCTGGGACCGGGCAAGGGCATCGAGTGGGCGCTGCGCAGCCTGGCGCTGCTGCAGGATCTCGAACCGGCGCCCGTCTACACCGTGGCCGGACGGACCCACCCCAAGGTGGTCGAGTTGCACGGCGAGGCGTACCGGGCGGGCCTCCACCAGCTCGGCGCGTCCCTCGGCGTCGCCCACCAGGTGCGGTACGAATCGGCTTACCTCGACGATGCGGAATTGCGAGCCCTCGTCCGCTCAGCCGATGTCGTGGTGCTGCCCTACGACTCCACCGAACAGGTCACCTCGGGTGTCCTGGTCGAGGCGGTGGCGGCCCGCATCCCGGTCGTCGCGACCGCGTTCCCCCACGCGGTGGAATTGCTCACCGACGGGCCCGGCCTGCTCGTACCCCACAAGAAGCCGGTCGCCCTGGCCGCCGCGATCCGCCGGATCGTCACCAAGCCCGCGCTGGCCGCCACCCTGCTCGACCGCAACGGTCACGGCGGACCCGCCGTCCGCTGGCCGGCCGTCGCCCAGCGTTACCACGAACTGGCCGCGACGCTGCTCACCGCCGGCGCCGGCCCGGTCGCTGTGGCCGGCCGGTGACGGTCCGGACAGCGGTCGCCGCGCCGGCCACCGGCCGGACCGTTCCGGCCCCCACCTTCGAACACCTGGCCCGGCTCACCGACGACACCGGCCTCTTCGAACACGCTCGCCACGCCACGGCCCGCCGCGAGCACGGTTACTGCACCGACGACGTCGCCCGTGGCCTGGTGGTCACCAGCCGCCAGACCGCTCCCACGGCCGAGGTGCTCCGCCTCGCCGAGTGCTATCTGAGCTTCCTCACCCACGCGCAGGATGCCCAGGGCGCCTTCCACAATCGACTCGCGTTCCAGCGCAACTGGACCGACCAGCCAGGCCTCGGCGACTGGTGGGGCCGCGCACTGTGGGGCCTCGGCACCGCCGCCGCCCGCAGCCCGGTCCCGTGGATCCGCCACGAGGCCCTCCTCGCCTTCAACCTCGGGGCAAGGTGCCGGGCCACCGCTCCGCGGTCCATGGCCTTCGCCGCGCTCGGCGCCGCCGAGGTGCTTCGCGCCGATGCGGACAACGAGCCGGCGGCGGAGCTGCTCGTCGATGCCGGCGCCGTCATCGGTCATCCTGGTCCCGACCCGAGCTGGCCGTGGCCGGAGCAACGGCTCACCTACGCCAATGCCGCCCTCGCCGAAGCCCTCATCGTCTCCGGCGACCTCCTCGACGACCCACCGGCCCGGTCCGCCGGTCTGCGCATGCTGACCTGGCTGCTGCGTATTCAGACCCGCGACGACCACCTCTCGGTGCTTCCGTCGTCAGGCTGGCAGTCCGGCGGCCCACGGCTGCGCCACGACCAGCAACCGATCGAGGTGGCGGCGCTGGCCGACGCCTGCGCCACCGCCGCCGCTCTTACCGGCGACCAGATCTGGCACACCGGAGTACGCCAGTCCGTCGACTGGTTCCTCGGCGCCAACGACATCGGCCAGGCCATGTGGGATCCGGCCACCGGCGGCGGCTACGACGGGCTCACCCTGCACGGACCCAACCTGAACCAGGGCGCTGAATCCACCCTGGCGCTCGTCTCCACCCTCCAGCACCGAAGCGGGCCGGTGCGGACGTTGCCGTCTTCCCCACCTCGGTAGTCTCCCGCCCCTGGCGGGTACTGTCAGCGGTGTCAACGCCCCGGACCCTGGCGCCGCTTCGCCCATGTCAGGGGTCGGCATGAGAACTTTCCAGATCGTCGTCTCGCCCGACGTCGTCGATGTCCTGCGTCATGAGCACGAGCAGATCCGGCAGCTGTGCCTCGACGTGCAGGGAGCTGGTCGCGACGGCAAGAAGTATCCGCTCGCCGCTCTGCGCCAGGCCGTCCATCGGCATCAGCTCGGGGAAGTCGCCGTCGCTCACCCGGCCGTTCGCAACCTCGGCCCCGACGGCGACGCTGTAGCCCTCGACCTTCAGGTGAAGGGCGACCAGCTCGACCGCTCGCTCGCCGAACTGGACCGGCTCGGAGTCGGACTGGCCGACTTCGAGGTCCGGTTCGCGGCCGTGTGCGACGGCCTGCTCGATCACGCCGCGGATCAGGAGAGAGCCGAGTTCCCCCTGCTCCGCCGGTACGTGCCGGCCCAGCGCCGGCACATGATGGCCAGCGCCATGCAGAACGTCAGGATCATGGCCCTCGGCTGACCGGCGGACCTCTGCTGAGGAGCCGCCGTCAGCGGCGGCGTCCGGCCCTGGGATCAGAAAGGCGGCGCGTCCTCGCCCATCAACGCCAGGGTGACGCCACCTCGGCCGCTCTTGAGGCTCTGCACGACGACCTTGCCGGTGCTGCCGTCGGGCAGTTCCAGCGTGAAGGTCTGTCCGACCGCACTCTTACCGAGGTCGACGGCGTCGTTCGCGGGGCGGAAATCGCCGGCCCATGGCGGAGTTCCGCCCTTGCGCCCGGGCTCGCTGAAAAGCGCGGCCGTGCCCTGGGTTCTGGTGCCGTCCGAGGAAAGAAGCGTCGAGGCAGTGCGGTAGGTAGCCATATACCGCAAGGCTATCCCCTATTTCCCTCATCCGCGGGACGGGAATAACCGGTATCAGCCTCACCGCCGGGCCCGCGGGCCGGCTGATCTTTCCCTAGCGACCAGGCTGAGCGGAAACGGTGGCCCACACTACTTTGCCGCCGTGGGTCGGCACGGCGCCCCAGTCGTCGGCGATCGTGTGAACCACTCTCAGACCACGCCCGCGGGCGGCTACCGGGGCCGACCGGGCCGGGCCCGGGGCCGCGCTCATGATCGGGAACCGGGAGTCCCCGTCGCGGACGGCGACGTGGAGCCGACCGGCCCGCCGGAACACGGTCACCACGATGTCGGTAGCGGCATGATCCACGGCGTTGGACACCAGCTCGGACACGATCAGCGCTGCATCCGGCTGCAAGTCGGGCCGGCGCCAGGCGTGACAAGCCCGCGCGACGAGGTCGCGAGCCATTCCCACGGAGCTGGGCCGAGACAGCATGCGGGCCTGCATCCGGTCGGCTCGTGACACTTTGCCACCGATCGCGATGCGCGCCTGCGACAGGCTGGCAAACACCAGCGGAGCCTCTTCCTGATGCCGCAGCCGATAATCCAGCATCGTCGCCCGGGGCGAGCAGAACATCAGGTGCACCGGCGCCGGCCCGAGCCGTGCCGTCCGCTGCACCGCCAGCCAGTACGACAGGCTCACCCCGTGCTGATCACCCACCCCCCGAACATCGATCACGATCGCCTCGCACGGCCCGGCCAGACAGTGCCGCAGGGCGTCAGTGATCTGGTGGCCGAGGTGCTCCGACCACAAGCCGTGCACCGTCATCTCGACCACGGTGGCGCTGGCGTCAGCGATGACCCTGACCGACACCCCGCCCTCGTAGGTTCCGGTGGTGACGAAGTACGGAGACCTGAGCGGCCGACGCCATTCACGCCGATCAAAGCCGGTCACCGACAGCTCTCGCCGCAGGCGCCGCCGAAGCTGAGCGATGACAGTTCGGTAGCCACGGCGTCCTCCCGAGGGGACTGCTGGATGGCACCGAGCAGATGCCCGGTGAAGAGTGCACCACCGGGGTCTCGGGCGACACTCCTACCGTACGCCTGACCGAACCGGGCGACGCCCCGCGCCACAACCCGCCCATCCGGCGCCGGTCAGGTTCATCCGCGAGGGTGTACTGGACCTGGGCCGGCTGAGATACCGTCGTGCTGGGCGGAGCGACACATCGCCCCTCCGGCTACCCCGGCCCCCGGTAGCGCACCATGTTCTGCCTAGGTGCCGGGAGCAACTGTAGTGGTAGACCAACAGTCATTCCATTCCTCAGCGGAATCACCAACTGTTCCCAGCCGGCCGGTCTCCTCGCCTGAACCTCCGTATCTGCTGACGGAAGCACCCAGCGGTGACGGGACGGGGGTCACCATCGTGGGAGACACCAGTACGGCGGTGATCGAGCTCAGGGCCCACGGCCCGTGGTCATCGTTTTTCGGCGAACAGGTCACCGCCCGATTGCGGCTGTGCCTGGCCGGGCCATCCACCGTGATCATCGTCGATCTGCGACATCTGGACGATCCGCACGCGGCCAGTCTGCCGTTCTGGCTCGCGGCTTGGCGGCAGGCCCGGCTCGCGCCGGCGCCGGCCCGGGTGGTGTTCTGCCTGTCCCCCGCGACGGCCTTGAGCCGGCGACTCCGCAACCGGCAAGGGCCCCAGCCCCGGGTGTGCGCCACTTTGGCGGAAGCGCGGGTCGCGATCACCGAACGGGCCGCCCGAGCCGACCGTTTCCAGGTCCGCCTGGCCCCGCTGCCGGCGTCCGCGCGGGCCGCACGAGACCTCGTCGCCCAGGCGTGCCACGCCTGGAACCTGGCCCGGCTGGAACCTGACAGCGCCCTGATCATGTCGGAGCTCGCCGCCAACGCGGTCGAACACGCCGGCACAGATTTCACCGCCACCGTGACCCACGCCGGCACCGGCCTGCACCTCGCCGTACGCGACAACGCCGCCCGATTTCCCCATTCGAGTGAATTGACGCTCGGCGGCCCGCAGCTCCCGCCTCTGGAACGAGGGCGAGGACTACGGCTGATACACGCGATCGCCGCCGGGTGGGGCGCCACGCCGACCCGCGGCGGCAAGGTGGTGTGGGCGTCAGTCGATCGTTCCCCGGCCGGACGTGCGACCGGCCGCGGTGGCGCTTAAACTGGGTTCACCCAGTCGTCCCAGCCCCCGGCGACACATCACTCTGTGCATGTGTCCTCCCGGGAGCCACCATGATCTCGAACCGTCCAGCGGCAGAATCCGCCGACGCCACCACCGGCGCCAGGCCGGTTGATCAGTCCGGTCCGGGCCGCGTCGAGCCTGGTCGTGTCAGTCTGTTCGATCCGAATGCGCGCCGCCTGGCCCGGGCCGCGATCGACCTCGACACCGGCCTCATCGTCCAGATCGTGCAGACGTCCGTCGACAGCGTCGGCGTGGTCTCGACGTGGGAGCAGCTCGTGCAACCGGTCTGGCGATACCTGGGATCACGAACCGGCGACAACGATCAAGACGCCGCGGCCGAACACCTCTACGTGCAGTCCGCCATGACGGCCTTGTCCGGCCGGAACCGGCCGCGCCGCCCGTCCCCGCAGTCCGTGCTGCTGGCCTGCGCCGACGAGGAGTTCCAGGTGTTACCGCTGGAGACGCTGGTCGCTGCCCTCGAGGAATCCGGCGTCTCTTGTCGTGTGCTGGGCGCACGCGTCCCGCCGGCCGCCTTGGCCACCGCGGCCCGGCGCCTGCAACCGGCTGCCGTCATCGTCTGGTCACAGAACCGGACAACCGCCGGCCCGGCCCAGATCGACGAGGTGCTCGACGCTCAACCCGGCGCGACGATCATCGCGGCCGGCCCGGGGTGGGCCACCGCGAACCTGTCCCCGCGGGCGGTTCGGTCGACCGACGTCAGCACCGCGCTGGTCCTGACTCTGGCCGTCCTCGAGGGCCACAACCAACCGCCGACGAAGCGGGCGGGACAGGTGTGGTCCGGGATGTGATCGGCGCGCCGGGTCCTCGTCCCCCCGCGCAGGCCTACGAGCCTGCCTGTTGAAGGCGAGGGCCCGCCGCCCGCACGGTGGCCGCGGCCTGAGTGACCCGTGCCGGCCGAACAGAGTCAACGAGAGCACCGCACGTTGATCGACACTGAGATGGCTGAGCGGCAGGGACGCCGTCTTCGGCCCGCGATCCCACTCGTACAGTTGTGGGAAACGCTCCTTCGAGGCAATTCGGCCCAGGCAGCGGTGATAGATCGACCGCGCGAGATGCGATCGGGTCTCGGGTTCGGCCAGCCGCACGACCTGCGCCTCCCGGCAGGCGGAGGCCAGCGTCTCCGCAACGATCTCGCAGGCCACGTCCACATCATCGAGCAGAACTGACGCGATGGTGAGCAGTGCGGCGGCGTGGTGTTCACACAGCGACCGCACCGTTGCCGCGGTCGCATCGACCGCCGGCGAGCGGTCGGCGGGGACAAAAGAGTCTTCGATCATGGGGCCCACCTCAGCGGGTCAGTGAGGGCACTTGGCTACTGACACACCGCCGGGGTCGGGAGCGGTGCATCGACCATACTGCGGGTCGCGCCGATGTACAGCCTGGAGCTGACACTCTCTTCGCCGTCGTGAATCGTCCATGGTGGCCAGCCGCGCTCCGCACCGGACGCGGTGGCCCGGTTTCACGCGGACCGACCGTCCCGACGGCGACTCAGCTCGGCTGGACTTCCTGGTGGCCGGAAAATCACGGTACCCGGACGCCCGGACAGCGATGCGTCGTTGCACCGCCGTCCGGGCGCGCTCGCGGTCCTGGTCGCGCCGTTGATGCCGGCAGCGGCGGACCTCGGACGAGCTGCGGTTTCCCCGGGCCGTTGCCATTCTCTTGCCGGGGTGCACTCCGCAGACGGTCAGGAAGAAACGTGGTCCTCCACGACTGCTGCCCCGTTGCGAGTCGACGTTCCGGGACAGGACGACTGAAGCGTCCATGTCGATCTCACCAGCCAGGCACACGTGGGCCCGGCTGTCGCCGGGCAAGGCCCGAACATGATCGTCAGATCATCGCTGGAATCAACGAAGCCGTCGGAATTCAGGGGCATGATCCCGCCTCTGCGTGGCGTGCGGCATGCCGGGTCCGGGGCAACAACCCCTCCGCGGAGCCGACGTTACCCGCGATGTGGCAAACAGCAAGGTCGCCGGAGATTCCGTCACAGCTCGCTCCGCCTCGCGCCGCGGGTAAAGTCCGATCATGGACGTCGTCGTGGTGGGCGCAGGCATCGCCGGGCTGTCGTGTGCACGGGCACTGGCCGCGGGCGGGGCACGGGTCCGCGTCGTCGAGCGTGGCCGGGTGGTGGGCGGCCGGCTCGCGAGCAAGCGCTACCACGGCCGGTACGCCGACATCGGCGCCGCCTATCTGGTCGCTGACGATCCGGATTTCGCCGCGCAGCTGAGCTCGTGGGAGTCGCGCGGACTCGCCCGGCCCTGGACCGACACCCTGCGGGTCCATCCCGGCGGCGCCCCGGCCACCGGACCGATGCGATGGGCGGCCCCCGGCGGCCTGCGCTCGCTGGCCGCCGACCTGGCCGCCGGCCTCGACGTGTCGTTGTCGGCCCCGATCGACGCGGTGCCGGCTGACGCGGACGCCGTCGTGCTGGCCATGCCCGGTCCACAGGCCGTACGGCTGGGACCGCCGCCGTCCATCGTCGCGGCGGCGAAGGCGCAGACCTGGAATCCGGTGATTGCCGCCGTTCTCACGTATCCGTCCCGCGAATGGGGCGAGTGGCACGGCGCCTTCGTCAATGACCACCCCGCCCTGGCCACCGTCTGCGACGACGGCGACCGCCGAGGCGACCGGGCCCCGGTCCTGGTCGCCCATTCGACCCCGGGGTTGGCCGCCCAGCACCTCGACCACCCGGAGTCGGCCGGTCCGATCCTGGCCGAGGCCGTCGGCGAGGTGCTCGGCCTCTCTGCCGCGCCGGAGGTGCAGGTGCACCGCTGGACTTATGCCCAGCCCGAGCCCGTCGACGCCCGATACGCCGTCGACGGCCGGGTCTGGCTCTGCGGCGACGCCTTCGGACGCCCACGCGCCCAGACCGCGTGGCTGTCCGGCCGCGCCGTGGCGCAGGCCCTGCTCGGCTGAGCCACCGAGAAGACCGATCCGGCCGACGCTTCACCGTGATCCACTGTGGCCGCATTGATTGACAGTTTTCTGTGTTGGGTGCACGCTAAGTGCCATACGACGCGTGTTCGCCGGGTGCGCGTGACCCGGCCGGGGCACAGCGGTCGGCGCCGGCTTCCGGCGCCCGTGCGGTGACGACAGGGCAGCTCACCTCACGTCCCGATGGCGTTCGACGCCGGGTGACCTCTGGCTGCCGGGCCGAGATCCCCAGCTTTTCCGCATGGGCTGTGCGCGCCCGCGGCAATCCCGCGCGCCCGGCCCGGCCTCCCCCAGGAGTGACGATCATGAAGATCAGACGCAGACTGCTGTACGCCCTGGCCTCGATGCTGACCCTGGCCGGTCTCGCCCTCGCGGCGCCCCGGCCGGCCTTCGCGGCCGCGCTGACCGAGGTGACCAGCTTCGGCAGCAACCCGGGCGGGATGCGCATGCACATCTATGTTCCGGACACACGCCCGGCCAACCCGGCCATCGTGGTCGCCATGCACGGCTGTGGCGGCTCGGGTCCGGGCTTCTATTCCGGCAGCGAATTCGCCGCGCTGGCCGACCGGTACGGGTTCCTCGTGATCTACCCGTCCGCGATGCAGGAAGCCGGCTTCGGCAAGTGCTTCGACACCTGGTCGGCCGCCGCCAAGCAGCGCAACGGTGGCAGCGACCCGGTTTCGATCGCGTCGATGGTGGCCTACGCCGGCCAGCGCTACGGCGGCGACCAGAACCGCGTGTACGCCACCGGAAGCTCGTCGGGCGGCATGATGACCCAGCACATGCTCTCCCTCTACCCCGACCTGTTCAAGGCCGGCGCGTCCTTCATGGGCGTGCCGTTCACCTGCTTCGCCAACGCGGCCGACTATCCGCCCGGCGGCCAGTGCACCGGGGGCAGCATGAACCGCACGCCGCAGCAGTGGGGCGACGCCGTCCGTCAGGCGTCAGCCGGCTACACCGGGGCCCGTCCGCGGGTGCAGCTGTGGCACGGCACCAACGACACCCTCGTTCCGTACTCGTTGCTGCAAGAGTCGATCGAGCAGTGGACCAACGTGTTCGGGCTCAGCACCACGCCCTCGTCCAGCGACACCCCGCAGCCGAGCTGGAACCGCCGCCGCTGGGCCGACCCGGCGGGCACCGTCCAGGTCGAGGCCTACAGCATCCAAGGCGCCGGGCACAGCCTGCCCAGCACCGGCATGGCCGCGGCCGCCATCGCCTTCTTCGGGCTCACGACGCCGCCCACCACACCCCCGACGACCCCGCCGACCACTTCGGCCTGCCGGGTCACCGCAGCGGTCAACGCCTGGAACACCGGGCTGACCACGAACCTCACGATCACGAACACCGGCAACGCCCCGATCACCGGCTGGACCCTGGCCTTCGACCTGCCCACGGGGCAGACCGTCACCGGTGGGTGGAACGCCTCCTACGCGCCCACCTCCGGACGGGTCACGGCCACCCACGTCAGCTACAACGCGAACCTGGCCGCCGGCGCGTCCATCAGCATCGGCTACCAGGCCACTCACACCGGCAACAGCGGAGCCCCCACGGCGTACTCCCTCAACAGCTCCACCTGCACCACCGGCTGACGAGGGCAGTCGCGCACGGCTGAGGACCGGGCGGACGGCATGGCGGCACGTCGTCCACCCGGTTCCGAAGCTCGGACGGCGCGCCGCCCCGGGATCCCGGGGCGGCGGGCCGGCATGGGAAGATCCTCGGAGCCGCCGGCCGCGCGGGTTCGCCCCGCCCGGCGCCGGCGCCAGCCCCCGATCCTGCCGGAGCCGTCGCGTGACCAGGCCGTACGACATCGACGAGATCTTCCCCGACGACGCCACGGGCACGGTGAGCCTGCCCCGGCGGCAGGCCGGCAGCTCACCCCAGGACCTGGCGGTGACCCTGCTCGCCGACTACACCCTGGGCACCGGGGCCGAGCTGCCGTCGGCCGCCATCGTCGCCCTGCTGGCCGAGGCGGGCGTCAGCCCCGCCGGGGCCCGGACCGCTATCAGCCGACTCGCCCGACGTGGCGTGCTGCAGGTGCGGAGGCAGGGACGGCGCAGCGCATACCGGCTCACCAAAGAGGCAGCCGCCTTCCTGTCCATCGGAGGCAGCTCGATCGTCTCGCCGGCCACCGGCGCCGAACGGTGGGATCAGCACTGGACTCTGATCGCTTTCTCCCTTCCGCAGGCCGAACGCACGCGGCGACAGGAACTCCGCGATCAACTGCGGTGGATGGGGTACGCCCCGCTGTACGACGGTCTGTGGATCTCACCGCACGATCTGCCGGACAAGGCCCGGGCGCACCTGTCCGGCTTCGCCCCCGGCACCATGACCGTCTTCCGGGCCCGCCACGTCGAGCTCGGCGCCCGAACCGGCCGGGCGCCGCTGCAGGCCTGGGACACCGCGGCCATCGCCCGCGAGTACGAGGATTTCCGGCAGCACTGGCACCTCGGGCCGGCCCGGATCGAGGCCGGGCGGCTGACCGGGGCCGAGGCGGTCCGGGCCCGCACCGAGGTGATGGACGCCTATCGGCGCCTGCCCGTCCTCGACCCGCGCCTGCCTCTCGAGCTACTCCCACCGGGATGGCCCCGGGAACCCGCTCGTGAGTTGTTCGTCGCCGTCTACGACGGCCTGGCCGCCCGCGCCCAGGACCATGTCCGCGCCGTTGCGGCCGAGTTCTCCGACGGTCCGGTCGACGGCATCCGCGCCCACACCGTCGCCGATCTCGCCGCCGGCCTGAAGCCCGACCTCTCCTGACAGGCCGATGTTCTCGCCCTGGACGTGCATGCCACTGCTCCTCAGCGCGGGTGGGCCGATAACGCCGAAGGCATCCGATGGCGAAGAGTCGCGCGATAGTGTCAGCTACGAGCGAGAGGTGCCTGTGTGTCGACCCGAGCCAGGATAAACAAGCCCGTCGTACTCCTCGTCGACGACGACCCCGATGTCTGCACCGTGATGGGTCGCATGCTCGACGTCCGTGGATTCCGGGTCCTGACCGCCACTGATCCTCGAGGGGCCATGACCATATGCGAGCAGCAGGGCGCCGACATCAACGTCCTCATCGCCGACCTCTCGCTCCCCGGTGACCTGAACGGCGACCTGGCACGTCGCATCACCGACGCCCACCCACACATCAAGACCGTGTTCGCTACCGGAGTTCCCCGGCACATCGCCTTGGCGACCGGGCTCGTCCCGCCTGATGCCCCCTATTTCCAGAAGCCGGTCAGCGCCGACGCCCTGGCCGGCCTTCTCCGTAGCCTCTGGCAAGATCCAGCGGCCGGTCGGCAGTGAAACGCTGACGAGGCGCCTCAGCCCGCGGGCGAATCCTCGACACCGACACCTTGGCCACTGCCGCCGTTCTCGTCGACCAAACCCTCCCAGATCCCCAGCGAGCGCCAGTTCAGCGACGGGTTGGCGGCGGCATCGGCGGCCAGCTCGGCGTCGTCGAGCAGGGTGACCAGGCGGTCGCCGGGCAGCCGGGGGCAGCGAGCCATCGTCCGGCGGACAAACACATCGGGGTCGGTGGTCAGAAGGTCGATCACCGCCGGGTCCGCGGCCGGGTCGTGGGCGACCAGATCCCGTACGCGGGGATCGGGGTGATCGGCGAACCGGGCCAGCCCGGCCCGGGGAAACTGCGGCCGGGCCAGCAGCTGGGTCCGGTGCCACCCCTCGAGGAAGCAGCCGAGCAACAACTCACCCGAGGCCCCGGATGAGTTCAGGGCCAGCGTGGCTCGCACCTCGGCATCGGGATCGGCGGCGAGCCGCTCGACCACCTCGGGTCGCAGGTCCGCGCGCTGCGCCGCCCGGCGGCGAAGCCGCGGATTGGCCGAGCGGGCCCACAGCGAGGCCAGCTCCGGTTCCAGGTCGGCCTGTCCGTCCAGGATCGCCTGTTCCGCTTGCGAGACGTACGCATGATTCGCTACCGCTTGGCGGACGGCGTCATCGGGATCGGCCTCCAGGGCCGCGACCTGATCGGCGGTCAGGCCGGCCCGGCCGGCGATCACGACGCGGACTTCGGCCGCCGGATGGTGTGAGAGCGACTCGACGAGGGCGGGCGAGAGCGTGGGGTTGCGGGCGATAGTCCGTACGGCGTCGACGTCGTCGGAGGTGGCCACCTGCTCGGCCAACGCGGGCGAGAGCGGCCGCTCCAGCACGTGCCAGAAGGCATGACAGTGGTGTTCGGGCAGGTCGGCCGGCTGCATGATGCGCTCGTGCTCGGCGATCGTCGCGGCTGCGGCCGACGCCACTTCCGGATCGGGATCGTCCAGCATGGCCGGCAGATCGTCGCGCCGCAGGTTGGGCACCGCGGCTCGGCGCACCCGCGGATCAGGATGCCGGGCAGCGACGGCGACCCGCTTCCAGTCCGCGAAGAAGAGCTCCGCGAAGAGCTCGTTGCTGGTGTGCAGCACGTCGTCCGCTGGGTCGAGCAGGTCGGTCATCAGCGGGATCAGCAACTCCGCGGGGAGCGGATGCCGGGTGCTGAAGACGCTGACGCGGACCCGCCAATCGGGATCGGTGAGCAGGCGGCCGCGAAGCGCCGGGGCCAGCCCCACGTGCCGAGCGAGAGCGCTCCGGACCTGGCGCGACTCGTGGGCGGCCATCCGCTCCTGCACTTCCACAGGCAGGGAAGCGCGAGCCGCGAGCCCACGGGCCACCGGCTCCGGCCAGCGCTCCATCAGGCTCAGAAGCGCAGCGGCGGGGACCGACGGATTCTCCGCCAGCCCCCGCAGGACGAGATCGCGCTGCAACTAGGCGCCGATCCGGGGCAGCAGCCGCTCGAGACCGGTCCAGATGCGCGTCGAGTTGTGTGAGTGCCAGGCCGCGCCCGACCAGTACGTGTGGTTGCGCCCTGCAGGGCGTTGAGGCGGCGAGGGTGTCGCCCGGGTGGTTCGGCACCCCGACGGTTCCCGGGTGCCGGAGCTGATCGAGCTGGCCACCTCTAACGGGTCAGGCCTGCGGATCCGAGACGCCGGTTCGGCCGGACCGGCGCATTCCGAGAAAATTCTTAAAAGCGTTACGCCGGTCGCGGAAATTCGGCCGGACAATCACCTTCTTGAATGCCCAGTAACATCCTGGCAACATCACCCTTTGAGGTGGGAGCGCTCCCATTTGCCCCGTCCCCATCAGAAGGGCCAGTTCCCCATGAACTCCCGTATCCCCCGGCGCCGTCGCCTGCTGCTGCTGGCGGCGGCGGCCAGCACAGCGGTCGCCGCAAGCATCGCGGTGATCGGCACCGCCGAGGCCGCCAGCACCCTCGGCGCCTCGGCCGCACAGACCGGACGCTATTACGGCGCCGCGATCGCCGCCGGCCGGCTCGGCGATTCCACCTACACCCGGATCCTCACCTCGGAATTCAACTCGGTCACGCCCGAGAACGAGATGAAGTGGGACGCCACCGAGCCGCAGCAGGGCCGGTTCAATTACACCAACGGCGACCGCATCCTCAACCAGGGCCTGTCCAACGGCTCCAAGGTGCGCGGACACGCCCTGCTCTGGCACGCCCAGCAGCCCGGTTGGGCCCAGTCGCTGTCCGGCACCGCGCTGCGCAACGCCGCCATCAACCACGTGACCCAGGTCGCCACGCACTACAAGGGCAAGATCTACGCCTGGGACGTCGTCAACGAGGCCTTCGCCGACGGCGGCTCGGGCGGTCGGCGCGACTCCAACCTGCAGCGCACCGGCAACGACTGGATCGAGGCGGCCTTCCGCGCCGCGCGCGCCGCCGACCCGGCCGCCAAGCTCTGCTACAACGACTACAACACCGACGGCATCAACGCGAAGTCGACCGGCATCTACAACATGGTCCGCGACTTCAAGTCCCGGGGCGTCCCGATCGACTGCGTCGGCTTCCAGTCCCACCTCGGCACCGGCATCGACTCGACCTACCAGGCCAACCTGCAACGCTTCGCCGACCTCGGCGTCGACGTGCAGATCACCGAGCTCGACGTCGCCCAGGGCGGCAACCAGGCCAACATCTACGCCACGGTGACCAGGGCGTGCCTGGCCGTGTCCCGCTGCACCGGCATAACCGTGTGGGGCATCCGGGACACCGACTCGTGGCGTGGCGGCGAGAACCCGCTGCTCTTCGACGGCTCCGGCAACAAGAAGGCCGCGTACACCTCGGTGCTGAACGCCCTCAACGCCGGCGGCACGACCACGCCTCCCACCACCCGGCCGCCGACAACCCCGCCGACCACGAACCCGCCGACCGGCGGCGCCTGCAGCGCCACCGTCACGCTCAACTCGTGGAACGGCGGCTTCGTCGCCAACGTCAAGGTCACCGCGGGCTCGGCCGCCGTCAACGGCTGGACCGTGAGCACGTCCTTGCCGTCCGGCAGCGCGATCACCGGCGTCTGGAGCGCGACGAACACCGGCACGTCGGGCGCGGTCAGCTTCCGCAACGTCGCCTACAACGGGCAGGTCCCGGCCGGCAGCTCCACCGAGTTCGGTTTCCAGGGCACCGGCACCGGCCCGGGCAACCTCACCTGCGCCGCCGCCTGATCCCGTCTCCCGCCGGCCCGGGGTGGCCGGGCCGGCGGGACCCCTGCGCCCAGAAAAGAGCCGAAGATGTCCCGCACCCGCACCCGCCTGCGCCTCTGGCTCGCCGCGAGCCTCGTCCTGGCCGTCGGCGTCGCCGGCGCCACCGTCACCACCAGCGCCCAGGCCGCCGCGGGTTGCCGGGTCACGTACTCGATCACCAACCAGTGGGAGGGCGGATTCGGCGCCGCCGTGACCGTCGACAATCTCGGCGACCCGCTCACCGGGTGGCAGCTCGGCTGGTCGTTCACCGCCGGGCAGAGCGTCACGCAGCTGTGGAACGGCACCGTCACGCAGTCCGGTGCGCAGGTGACGGTGACCAACGCCGCCTACAACGGCAGCGTGCCCAGCGGCGGCAGCGTCTCCTTCGGCTTCAACGGATCCGGTTCGGCCAACCCGGCCCCGGCGAGCTTCACCCTCAACGGCGTCACCTGCACCGGAGCCACGACGCCGACGACACCTCCGGTCACCACACCCCCGGTCACGCCCCCGCCCACCACGCCACCACCGGACCCGTCGGCCCCGGCGACGTTCACCAACCCGGTCGTGTGGCAGGACTTCGCCGACGGCGACATCATCCGGGTCGGCGACGCGTACTACTACTCCGCCTCGACCATGCACTACTCGCCCGGCGCGCCCGTCCTGCGCTCGTACGACCTGGTCAACTGGGAGTACTACGGCCACTCGGTGCCCCGGCTCGACTTCGACTCCGGCGCCTACGACATGTCCGGCGGCCGGGCGTACGTCAAGGGCATCTGGGCCTCGGCCTTCAACTACCGCCCGGCCAACAGCACGTACTACTGGCTGGGCTGCACCGAGTTCAACCGCACGTACGTCTACACGTCGGCCAACGCTGGCAGCGGATGGTCCAAGAAGGCGCGCATCAACAAGTGCTACTACGACGCCGGGCTGTTGTTCGACAACGACACCCCGTACGTGGCGTACGGCAACGGGACGATCAGCGTCGCCCAGCTGTCGTCCGACCTGACCTCCGAGGTACGGTCGCAGACCGTCTACACCACGCCGTCGAGCATCGGCACGCTCGAGGGCGCCCGGATGTACAAGCGCGGCAGCTACTACTACATCTGGCTCACCCGGCCCGCCAACGGCCAGTACGTGCTGCGTTCGACCAGCCCGTTCGGCCCGTACGAGCAGCGTCAGGTCCTGCTCAACCTGCCCGGCCCGATCTCCGGCGGCGGGGTGCCGCACCAGGGCGGCCTCGTGATGACGCAGAGCGGTCAGTGGTGGTACATGGCCTTCACCGACGCCTACCCGGGCGGCCGGATGCCTACGCTGGCCCCGATCACGTGGAGCAACGACGGCTGGCCCGTGCTGCAGACCGTCAACGGCCGCTGGGGGGCGAGCTACCCACGGCCCAACCTGCCGTGGCACCCGGTGGCCCCGATGACCGGCAGCGACTCGTTCACCGACAGCACGCTGGGCCCGCAGTACGAGTGGAACCACAACCCGGACACGTCCAAGTTCAGTGTGGGCAACGGGTTGCGGCTGTCGACCGCCACCGTCACCAACGACCTCTACAACGCCCGCAACACCCTGACCCGGCGCATCCAAGGCCCGTCGTCGACGGCCACCGTGCAGCTCGACTACTCGTCGATGGCCAACGGTGACCGGTCGGGCCTGGCCATGCTGCGCGACCGCTCGGCGTGGATCGGCCTCCGTAAGGACAACGGCACCACCCGGGTCTCGATGACCGACGGGCTGAGCATGTCGACCAGCGGGTGGTCGACCACCGGCACCGGCAGCGAACGGGCCGGCGCGGCGGTCAGCGGCGGCCGGATCTGGCTGCGGGTCAGCGCCGACATCCGGCCCGGGTCCGGGCGTACGGCGACGTTCTCGTACAGCACCAACGGCACCACCTTCACCAACCTGGGCCCGGCCTTCACGTTGAACAACGACTGGCAGTTCTTCATGGGCTACCGCTTCGGCCTGTTCAACCACGCCACGCAGGCCCTGGGCGGCGCGGTCACCGTCAACCAGTTCGCGGTGAGCACGCCATGAGCAGAGTCCGCAGCCTGCTCGCCCTGTGCGCGCTCGTCCTGACCGTCCTCGTCGTTCCTGGGCCGGCACGCGCCGACAACCCGATCGTGCAGACCATCTACACCGCCGATCCGGCGCCGCTGGTGCACGACGGCCGGGTCTACCTCTACACCGGTCGCGACGAGGACGGCTCGACGTACTTCACCATGAAGGAATGGCGGGTGTGGTCGTCGGCCGACATGGTCAACTGGACCGACCACGGCTCGCCGCTCAACCTGGCCAGTTTCAGCTGGGCCAGCGACAACGCCTGGGCCGGGCAGGCCGTCGAACGCAACGGCAAGTTCTACTGGTACGTCCCGATGAAGGTGCGCGCCACCGGGCGCATGGCCATCGGCGTCGCCGTCGCCGAGAGCCCCACCGGCCCGTTCCGGGACGCGCTGGGCCGCCCGCTGGCCGACACCAACGAGATCGACCCGACCGTGTTCATCGACGACGACGGCCAGGCCTATCTGTACTGGGGCAACCCCAACCTGTGGTACGTCAAGCTCAACCCGGACATGATCTCGTTCAGCGGCAGCCCGACGAAGATCGCGTTGACCACGGCGGGCTTCGGCTCCCGCAGCGGTGACGCCAACCGGCCCACCCTGTACGAGGAGGGGCCCTGGGTCTACAAGCGCGGCGGTCTGTACTACATGGTCTTCGCCGCGAAGTGCTGCTCGGAGTTCATCGCCTACTCCACCGCGCCCGGGCCGCTCGGGCCGTGGACCTACCGCGGGACGGTGATGCCCACGCAGGGCAGCAGTTTCACCAACCACCCAGGCATAGTCGACTTCGCCGGCGGCTCGTACTTCTTCTACCACAACGGCGCGTTGCCCGGCGGTGGCGGTTACACGCGTTCGGTCGCGGTGGAGAAGTTCAGTTATCGCTCCGACGGCACCATTCCGACCATCACCATGACCACGGCCGGGGCGCCGCAGGTGGGCACCCTGGACCCGTACCGCCGCCAGGAGGCCGAGACCATCGCCACCGAGTCGGGTGTCGAGACCGAGGCGTTGAGCGGCGGCGGGCGCAGCGTCAGCTTCATCGACAACGGCGACTGGATCAAGGTCAAAGGCGTTTCCTTCGGTACGGGATCCGCGAGCTTCACGGCTCGGGTCGCCTCCGCCGGAAGCGGCGGCCGGATCGAGCTGCGGCTCGACAGCAGCACCGGCACCCTGGCCGGAACGTGCACCGTGCCCGGCACGGGCGGCTGGCAGACCTTCACCGACGTCACCTGCCCGGCCGCCGTGAGCGGCACCCACGATCTGTACCTGCGGTTCACCGGGGGCAGCGGGAGCCTGTTCAACGTCGACCGCTGGCAGTTCGCCCCGGCCGGCACCACCACCCCGCCGCCCAGCACCACGCCCCCGCCCACCGGCGCCGGGTGCACGGCCTCGTTCCGCACCACCAGCACCTGGAGCGGCGGGTTCCAGGCCGAGGTCACCGTCACGGCGGGCTCGGGCGCGGTCAACGGCTGGCGGGTCGGCTGGACCCTCGCCTCCGGGCAGAGCGTCAGCCAGGTCTGGAACGGCTCGCTGACCACCAGCGGCACCGGCGTGACGGTCGCCAACGCCTCGTACAACGGCGGCCTGGCCCCTGGCGCCTCGACCACCTTCGGCCTGCTGGCCACGGGCAACCCCTCGACGCCGGCGCTGAGCTGCGCCACCGCCTGACCCGACGACAAGGAGAAAAGTCGTGCGACATCTCGGCCCCCTCAAAGCCGCGGCCCTGGCCGCCGTGCTGGCCGCCACGGGCATCGCCGTCGCGACCGGTCCGGCGCAGGCCGCAACCGGATGTTCCGTCCGGTACACCGTGACCTCGCAGTGGCAGGGCGGTTTCGGCGCCGAGGTCGCCGTGACCAACCTGGGCGACGCCGTCAACGGATGGACCCTGACCTGGACGTACGGCTCGGGTCAGCAGATCACCCAGGCCTGGAACGCCACCGTCACCCAGTCCGGCTCGGCCGTCACGGCCCGCAACGCGAGCTACAACGGCTCGATCGCCACCGGCGCGACCGTCTCCTTCGGCTTCAACGGCTCGTGGACCGGCAGCAACACGGTGCCCACGGGCTTCGCCGTCAACGGCGTGACCTGCGGCGGCGGAACCACCCCGACGACACCGCCCACCACCCCGCCGACGACACCGCCCACGACACCCCCGACGGGCAGCGGCGGCTGCGGACGGACTCCGACGCTGGCCGACGGCACCCACACGATCCAGAGCGGCGGCAAGAGCCGGAGCTTCATCCTGCGTGTGCCCCGCGGGTACAACAACAGCACCCCGTACCGGATCATCTTCGCCTTCCACTGGCGGGGCGGGTCGGCCACCGACGTCAGCTCGGGCGGCACCAGCGGGGCCGCGTGGTCCTACTACGGCCAGCAGGAGCAGTCGAACAACACCGCGATCCTGGTCGCGCCGCAAGGCCTCAACGCCGGCTGGGCCAACAGCGGCGGCGAGGACGTCACCTTCGTCGACGACATGATCCGGCGCCTCGAGAGCGACCTGTGCGTCGACCCGAGGCTACGGTTCGCCACCGGGTTCAGTTACGGCGGCGGGATGAGCTACGCCCTGGCCTGTGCCCGGCCCACGGTCTTCCGCGCCGTCGCCGTGTTCTCCGGCGCCCAGATCAGCGGCTGCAGCGGCGGCACCCAGCCCGTCGCGTACCTCGGCATCCACGGGATCAGCGACAACGTGCTGTCCATCGCGCAGGGCCGGGCGTTGCGGGACAAGTTCGTCGCCAACAACGGCTGCACCCCGCAGAATCCCCGGGAGCCGGCCGCCGGCAGCCGGACCCACATCACCACCGCGTACGCCGGATGCCGGGCCGGACATCCGGTCGTCTGGGCCGCGTTCGACGGCGGCCACCTGCCCGGCCACGTGGACGGCACGACCGCCGAGAGCGGCGTCACGACGTGGACCAAAGGCGAGGTCTGGAAGTTCTTCTCGCAATTCCAGGGAGCATGATGAGAAAGAGAATCACCACTGCCCTCGCCTCGGCCGCCGGCGTGCTCCTGGCGTCGGCCGCCGTCGCGGTGGCCCTGCCGGCCGGGGCCGCGGCCGCGGGCTGCTCGGTCAAGTACGCCGTGTCGTCGCAGTGGCAGGGCGGGTTCAACGCCGACGTCGCCGTGACCAACCTCGGCGACCCGCTCACGAGCTGGGCCGTCACGTGGACGTACAGCGCCGGCCAGACCGTCACCCAGGCCTGGAACGCCACCGTCACCCAGTCCGGCTCGGCCGTCACGGCGCGCAACGCGAGCTACAACGGCTCGGTCGCGACCAACCAGACCGTGTCGTTCGGGTTCAGCGGCTCGTCGGGCAGCACCAACCCGGCGCCGGCCAGTTTCGCCGTCAACGGTGTGACGTGCACCGGCGCGACGACGCCGACCACACCGCCCACGACCCCGCCGACCACCCCACCCACCACCCCACCGACCGGTGCCGCGGACATCACGGTGAACGCGGCCACCAAGTACCAGACGGTCGACGGTTTCGGCGCCGCGACGCCGATCTGGGGTGGCACGTGGTCCACGGCCGAGACGCAGACGCTGGTCGGGCTCGGCGCGGGGCAGTTGGGGCTGTCGATCGTACGGACGGGCATCTCGCCGGTCTCCGGTGAATGGTCGACGCAGGTCAACGCGCTCAAGGCGGCCAAGTCGTCCGGCTCCGGGGTGAAGATCCTGGCCTCGCCGTGGACTGCCCCGGCCGCGTGGAAGACCAACAACAGCCGGGTCAACGGCGGCAAACTCAAGACCGACTACTACGACGACTACGCCGGTCACCTCAACAGCTACGTGCAGTACATGCGCGGTCAGGGCGTGCCGATCGACGTCACCTCGGTGCAGAACGAGCCGGACTGGCATCCCGACTACGACTCGATGGACTGGAGCGGCACCGAGCTGCGCACCTTCGTCCGCGACCAGGGCGCCAAGGTGCAGAACACCAAGCTGATGGTGGCCGAGGCGGTGAACATGAACTACGGCTACACCGACCCGACGCTCAACGACGCGAGCGCCCGCAACAACATCGGCTACATCGGCGGGCACCTTTACGGCACCGAGGACTCCGGGCGGCTCAAGCCGTACACGCTGGCCGAACAGAACAACAAGCCGGTGTGGATGACCGAATGGAACTTCCACGAGGCTGACGGCAACGGCTCCAACATCTGGGGCAACCCGGGCAACCAGGCCGTCTGGGACGAGACGCTCGACGACATCATGCGCACGGTCCACAAGTCGATGGAATCGAACTGGAACGCCTACATCTGGTGGTACGGCAAGCGCTACTACTCGTTCATCGGTGACGGTGAGGCCGCGTACGGCACCACCGCCGGGGCTCCGCTCAAGCGGGGTTACGCGTTCTCCCAGTACGCCAAGTACGTCCGCCCCGGCTACCAGCGTGTCGCCCTGGCCAAGAGCTCCAAGGCGAACCCGCTCGAGGTGACTGCCTACTCCGGCGGTGGCAAGACGACGCTCGTGGTGCTCAACCGGTCGAACACGGCCGTCAGCAACGCCGTGCTGCAGGCGCCGCAGAACATCACCCGGGCCGAGCACTACCTGACCTCCCGTACGGACAACGCTGCGGCCCAGCCCACCAGCGTGAACGGCGCCCAGGTCACCGTCTCCGTCCCCGCTCGCAGCATCTCCACGGTCGTGCTGACCCACTAGGAAAGGACCCCGATGCATCTCAGGAACAGAAAGGCCGGTGTCACCGCGGCCGGTGTCGGCTTGCTGGCGGCAACCGGTGCGCTCGTGGCTCTGCCCGCCGACGCCGCCGCCGCGGGCTGCTCGGTCAGCTATGCCGTGTCGTCGCAGTGGCAGGGCGGTTTCAACGCCGACGTGGCGATCACCAATCTGGGCGACCCGGTGAGCGGCTGGACGCTGACCTGGTCGTACGGGTCCGGGCAGTCGGTGTCGCAGGCCTGGAACGCCACGGTGACCCAGTCCGGCTCCGCCGTCACGGCCCGCAACGCCAGCTACAACGGCTCGATGGCCACCGGCGGTCAGGTGTCGTTCGGCTTCAGCGGCACGTGGACCTCGGCGAACCCGGTGCCCTCGAGCTTCGCGCTCAACGGCGTGACCTGTACGGGCGGCACCACCACCCCGCCGGCCACCACCCCACCGGTCACGACGCCGCCGGTGACCACGCCGCCCCCGACGACACCGCCGGCCACGTGTTCCCTGCCGTCGTCGTACCGCTGGAGCTCGACCGGCCCGCTGGCCCAGCCGAAGTCCGGATGGGCCTCCCTCAAGGACTTCACCATCGCCCCCTACCAGGGCAAGCAGCTCGTCTACGCCACCACCCACAGCAGCAGCGCCACCGGCGGCTGGGGCTCGATGAACTTCGGCCTCGTCGACAACCTCAACCAGCTCGGCTCGGCCACCCAGAACACCATGAACCAGGGCACCGTCGCGCCGTCGCTGTTCTACTTCGCACCCAAGAACATCTGGATCCTGGCCCACCAGTGGGGCCCGACCTCATTCTCCTACCGCACCTCGACCAACCCGGCCAACGCCAACGGCTGGTCGGCCGCGCAAACACTGTCCACCGCGAAGATCACCGATTCCGGCACCGGCGTGATCGACCAGACGATCATCGGCGACGACCAGAACATGTACCTCTTCTTCGCCGGTGACAACGGCAAGATCTACCGCCAGATCATGCCGATCGGCAACTTCCCCGGCAGCTTCGGCGCCAACTACACCACCATCATGAGCGACACCTCAGAGAACATCTTCGAGGCGCCGCAGGTCTACAAGGTACAGGGCCAGAACCAGTACCTGATGATCATCGAGGCCCGGACCAGCTCGTGGGAGCGCTACTTCCGCTCGTTCACGGCGACCAGCCTGAGCGGCACCTGGACCCCGAACGCAACCACCTACAACAACCCGTTCGCGGGCAAGGCCAACAGCGGAGCCACCTGGACCAACGACATCAGCCACGGCGAGCTGCTGCGCACCAGCGCCGACCAGACCAACACCATCGACCCCTGCAACCTGCAACTGCTCTACCAGGGCCGCGCCACCAACTCCGGCGGCGACTACGGCCTGCTGCCCTACCGGCCCGGCCTGCTCACCCGGCAGCGCTGATTCCACCCGATACGGCCGTCGCGATCATGGGTCGCGGCGGCCGTCGGCGGGTGCTCGAAGGCCTTGACGACAACACCCTCGAAGGCATCGCTCCGGGTGACATGCGGCGGCGACGACCTCCCCCGTCTACCGCAGCACCGCCGACCTGCGCAAACTGCTGCAACAGACCAGTGGGACAACGTTGGCTCCCACGACGGCGGCACATCACGCCCGCGCACGGTTCACCGCGCAGCTACACGCTCGACGTGACGCCCCGGGCGCAGTCGAGGCTGTGGTGCCACGTCTGGTA
Source organism: Paractinoplanes aksuensis (assembly GCF_024137025.1). Lineage (GTDB taxonomy): Bacteria > Actinomycetota > Actinomycetes > Mycobacteriales > Micromonosporaceae > Actinoplanes > Actinoplanes aksuensis. The sequence continues at coordinate 61,806 of NZ_JAMYJR010000013.1, read as the reverse complement.
GATCCCCGCGAGTACCTGCACCGTGATGAACCCCTGGCGGCCGCCGAGGTCAGCGATCATTGTCCATCCACGACCGCAGATCCGCAGAGGCGACGCGCCGGACGAAGACACCTTGCGGATCTGCCGGCCCGTCATCAGCGCCGCGCTCAACGACCTGGCCACCACGGCCCCGTGATCCCGCAAAGGGCGGGCGGCGAGGTGCCAGCCCGGGTTCGGGGACAGCCAAGATGATCTGGTCGGGTCAAACGCAGGATCCTTGAACGGAACGGTCTCCCCCAACTACGCGGCGGAACCCTACCGCCAGTCCAGGCCAGAGGTAGCCCATTCACGTGGACGCCGCGCCCAAAACGGGGGGTTTTCGGGGGGCATACTTCGCCAACAAAAGTGGTGACCTGCGTTTCCGCAGGTCACCGCTTAGATTTTGTCGGGCTGACAGTGTCCTGGCTCAGGACATAGGAAACCCCTGTCTCAAGACATAGGCAACAGTGTGTCGGGACATCGGAAACGCTGGATGCGTTGATCGTGTGGAGTGTCCAAAGCCCGTCTCGTGATCACCGCTGTCGTTGTCGAGGGTCGTAGCCAGGCCGAGGTCGCCCGTGCCTACGGGATGTCCAAGGGCTGGGTGTCCAAGCTGATGGCTCGTTACCGCGCCGAGGGCGAAGCCGCCTACGAGCCTCGCTCACGCCGCCCGCACACCTCACCCACCGCACTCGAGCCATCGACGGTCGAGCTGATCGTGGCCGCGCGTAAACACCTCACCGAACGGGGACTGGACGCCGGCCCTGACACCATCCGGTGGCACCTGCAACACACCCACGAGGTCACGGTCTCGCGAGCCACGATCGCCCGGCACCTCACCGCCCAAGGCCTCGTCGTTGCGGAGCCGGCCAAACGACCCAGGTCGTCTTACATCCGCTTCGCCGCGGAACACCCAACGAATGCTGGCAAGCCGACTTCACCCATTACCGGCTCACCCACCCCGACGGCCGGCCCGGCGCCGACATCGAAATCCTGTGCTGGATCGACGACCACTTCCGCTACGCCCTCAGGGTCACCGCTCACCGGCGCGTCACCGGCCCCACCGTGCTGCACATGTTCCGCGAAACCGTTGCCAAATACGGGATCTCGGCGTCCACGCTGACCGACAACGGCATGGTCTTCACCACCCGGCTGTCCGGCGGCAGCCAACGCGGCACCCGCGACGCAACGGCCTGAAACACGAACTACACCGCCTGAAAATCACGCAAAGAACTCCCGGCCGAACCACCCCATCACCTGCGGCAAAGTCGAACGATTCCACCAAACCCTTAAACTCTGGCTCCACGCCCAACAACCGCGACCAGTAACCATCACGCAATTACAAGCTTTGATCGACACCTTCGTCGACGAGTACAACCATCGCCGGCCCCACTGATCCCTGCCCCACCGGGCCACCCCCGCCACGGCCTACCACGCCCGCCCGAAAGCCACCCCCGGCGGCACCGGCGGCACCGCAACCCACGACCGGATCCGCCAAGACCGGATCAGCAAAGCCGGCACCGTCACCCTGCGCGTCGCCGGCCGGCTGCGCCACATCGGCGTCGGCAAGACCTACGCCGGAACCTACGTCACCCTGCTCGTCCAGAACCTCGACGTCCGCGCCCTGCACGCCACCACCGGCGAACTCCTCAGAGAACTCACCATCGACCCGCAACGCGACCACCAGCCCACCGGCCGGCCACCCGGCCCAACCCGAACAACAAAACGCCCGAACCCACGAAAACGTAGGTCCGGGCGTTTCCGATGTCTTGAGACATCACAACGTCGGGCTGACAGGATTTGAACCTGCGACCCCTTGACCCCCAGGCAACTTATGATCTTGGGTGAGCTCGGCCAACATGCCGATGACCTGCATGACTTCGTCCACCGCCGTCTACGGACATCCGTCATCGTCACCCGCGATTGTCACCCAGTTAGTCACCCGAGGCTGGTCGGATCGCTGTCTTCACAGTGCCGTACCAGCCATCTGGCGAACCGTCTTCAGTTCGCCAGTCCATGGAGTCCACACCAACCTCGATCCGGTATACCGGGTTGTATCCGGTGTCTTTGATCTTCTCGAAAAGCGTGAGGGCGCCTGCCCAAGCCTCGGCCATCGTGGAGTGCCGAGTCTTCGTCGCGGCGAAGATATGTGTCACCGAGTCACCAAGGATCTTGACGCTCCATCCCAAACTGGACGTATCGAGGGCATGTTCGCGCAAGGTCGCGACGAGTTGATCGTACGAAGTCATCAGACAATGCTTCACGGCTGCGGGGACAAGTCAAGGACGGCGATCGATGATCACGCTGTCGTGTCCAACGGCGTGGCAACCAGAAGGGTCGATCGACCTCGTGCGACGTGGAGGCTGAGATCAACTGGAGTCTAGCCACAAGACAAGATAGTTTGGCCGGCGGCTCGACGGTTGCTCCACTATGTTCTAGATCACGACTTCGGCCCTTCGCGGGAAGCAGGAAGCAATGGATTGGGTGGCACTGCTTCAGTCAGTCGCTACAGTCGCGACACCAGTAGGCGCCGCTGTTGGTGTGCTCAGCCGCAAACGGCGTTTGCGTACGAATATCAAGGAGAATCTGGCCCTCGCGGAGGAGCTTGACACGAATACGGTTCTAAAAGAGCACACACCAGTCGCACTCTGGATGCATAAAAGAATCGTAGTTGATGTGGCAAGGCTTACGGGCGAAAAGCTGGGAACGCCTAAGAAGCCAGTAGCATGGGGAACCGTCGTATTTGCCCTCATACTGGCGGGCCTACTTGGAGCAGTCACTTACTACTGGAACCGCAACGATTTTGCTTGGTATTCAATCTTCCCAGCAACCATATCGGCCTTACTGCTTATCTCAGTAGCCGGTATGTTCATGAATCGAGACATTGCTCCCGATAGCGCGGAAATACCAGCGAACGCAACGCCTTTGACCTGGGCGAATCCTGGAGAAAAGATTGCCGCTTCAATTGCAATGTCTGCAGAAGAAGCAGAAGAGCGTTATGCCGATTATGGCCAAGTCGGTGTTGCCGTGAGGTTTGTCAGCCTCCTACACGCGGGGAAGTACGAAGAAGCACTGGAGCTGGCGGAACCGAACTGGCTGCTGTGTCGCGTACAGGACTGGTTAGTAAACAACAAAACCAAGATCAGCGATGATGAAGCGGAGCTCGCCCTGCTTGCCGAGTCGCTCTCCTCTAGGCGAGAGCCTGAAGAACTGTGGCGTGCGTTCACATCTATAGAAGCCGCGCAATTTAGCGAAGCATGGAAGGCTTTTGATCCTGAAAGCATAGGAATCGCGAGCCGGGAACGGCTCATTGGCAACGACTATGCGAGAGTAATTCTGACGCCAATTGGGGGCTCCAGTGGTTACGTAGTTGAAACCGCCACTCACCTGGCCAACGCGCTAGTTATTCTGGTACATCGTGATACCTCAAAGTGGATTGTTTCGAGCCACTTGGGGATTGCCCCTCCAGCACCCGGGTTGCCGCCTGCATGGTGGATCCTGCCCAGTGCAGACGGTTAGATCGCTGATAGATAGCAGCTAGAGCCGCATTCAGTCCGACCAACCCGGCTGAGGCTCGAAGTAGATGTGCAACTCAAGCATCGGATCGTCGCCTGACGGTTCATAGCTATGCCGTCGCCAGTGAACCGCTTGAATCTCAACAGCTCCGTCTTTGCTCGCAACCCATTGTGCCGCGCGATTGAACAACTCTGCTTCGGTGTTAGCGCCGAGATATATCGCGCGTACGTTCTTATCTACACTCGGTTGATCTTGATCCACCGAACAACCTCCAGGCAAGCGGGCCGCCGGTCGCATCGACGACATTGAGCCCCTAGTGTAACTACATGACTGCGGAAGGTAACCACGCGGCTGAAGCCAATGACCGGCTCGTCATCACACGCGACATGCTGATCAACGAACGGCGTTGCACCCTCAGAGTCACTGTCGCTGACGGCACAGCGAGCGTCTCGTTTGACGCCACCGAAGTCGATGCCAGCACGGTGGGCAACCTGCACGGCACTATCGCGCTCGGCGACCTGGTGCCGGTCACGAGAGCTCTCACCATGACGCTGAGCAGTGCTGCCAAAGCGCTCGGCCTGACCAAATCGGAATACGCCGCCGAGCTCGACGAAGTCCGACGTTCCCATACGCGGGCCGGGCAGCCGTGGTCGGCCGACGAAGATGCCCGACTCATAGAACGCTATCGTGCGAGTGCTTCGCTGCTCGAACTCAGCAACGAGTTCGAGCGCAACATCGGCGGTATCGCCTCTCGCTTGAAGTTGCACGGCTTCCGACTGCCGTCAAGACGTGATCCCACTGACGATGATCCGACCCTCGACTACGCGGACATCACCGACTCCGACCCGGACTGGCCATAACAGGAGAGCTCGCTCAGCCATCCCGTCACCCTCGACCCGCCCATCGTGGGAGCGGGACCCCGCCGGCACCCGCCGCGTCAAGACGGCCTTGACACTAGGCACCCACGCCGGTGGGCGCCGGCGGGGGTCTGCTCGGCTTGCCCGGGCCGAGGGTGACGGGGTGTGCGGCCATCCCAGAGCCGGAGCGCCCCCGCCGGAGGCGCAGTAACCGCAACCACTTCTCGGCCCGCCCCGCGCTACGGCCATGCGTGGACAGCTCGGTCGCGCCGCCCACGCCGTACCCCGGGCGGCCGCCTTGACCGCACCCGAGACTTTCGCCAGTCCTTCGGCAGGCCCGACTCCTTCGCGCTTTTCCACGAGTGTCGCTGGGGAGCGCTTAGCGTGCCGCCGCCCGCATCCCCCGCGGGCGGCGGTGCGCTGCCCCCAGCGACGGAGTGAGCGGCCCGCTTCGGGCCGCCTTGAAGACGTACAGAAAGTTTGAACAGCTATTCGGCGGCTGACCGGTGTTCCTACCGGAAGCTCGTCGCACGAGCGGCATCGATCACGTGAGCGGCTTGTTCCGGCGATAGCTCGGCGCTGTTGATTTCGACGTGGGCTGTTGGTAGCACTGGTGTCGCATCCCATGCTTCCAACCTAGCCAGGTGGTCGCCAGTCCCCCGCGCAATGATGCGCTCTATGGCCGTTTCACGAGGGCACCATACGTACACCGTTAGCCAGCTTGTCGCTGTGGTCCCCTCGACTACCTTGTGGATTGCTTCAGGCTGACCCAAATGGAGTATCGGGATACCGTCAGCGAGCTCGTCCGCGAGCCCCTGACGGTCTACGACATAGCTGGCGTTGTAACGCTGATTCTCCCAGACGACCTCGCCGTCTTTGCGCAGCGCAGCAAGGTCTCCGGGTTCGATCATGCGGTAACCCGTCGTGCGTCCGGGACCAGACTTTAGCCTTCGGAATAGCCGGTACGCCGGGTTGAGCCCTACCAGAGCCTCCGTGATGGTGTCCTTACCTGCGGCTGGAGGACCGTAGAGAATCACACCTTCGGTCATAGCTCTTCGCCGTCAAGGACGGACTTCAGCAGGTGCTTAGCCTGGTCTCGCAAGGGCTCGCTGGAGGTGCAATTATCGATTACGTAGTGCGGTACCTGCGGGCGGATTTCCAAGTCCACAGTTGCTGCGTACTCGTCCCAATTCGCCAGCTTCACCGCGTCGCGCGCTGCTCCTCGGTGACGCACGTAGGTGTGCATAGACGCCAAGTCGCAGTAGACCCACACGAGAGTCACCTGTGCGCCGATATCCGCGTACCGGGCTACCGTTTTTGAAATCCAGTTCGAGTCTTTGAACTCTTTGAGGAACGGCGCGGTGACAATCGCACTGTTTCCGCACTCGATGTTCTCGGTAGCTGCTGATGCCAGCGCTTCGTACTCTCGCGGCCGGACGCGCTCGAGATACGTGTCTGACTCCCGGTCGTTCGGTGATTGCCCCAGCATCTCCAATGCGGCCTCAACCACTGGCCGCGTCAGGGTGTCCTTGTCGAGCATCGGCCAGCCGGTTTGCCGGGCCATGATTCTGCCAAGTTCGGTCTTGCCGCTGCCCGCATATCCACCAATGAGGATGACCCGGGGTTGACGAAGCCGTATCTCGTCCCGACGAGTCTGATCATGCGCCGTTACGACCCTCTTGGATCGGGATTCGCTGCGAACCAGTCCTTCGGACGTTAGGAGCCTCATGGCTTCGTTGATGGTGAAGACGCTGACGCCGTGCTGCTTTGCCAGCTCGCGGGTGGCCGGCAACACCGAGCCGTCGTGCAGTACACCCGCTGCGATGTCGTTTCGGAACTTCCTAGCTATCTGCTGATGCAGTGGCTCCGGCCGCGTCAAGCGGGGATGCGATGTCATGTTTGACCTCTCGCTGTCTGATCTGGGCAGCATATCAGTTGCCTAACAGATCTCTTGCTGCCATTTTGCCTGCTGGCATGGCTTACGGCCACGCGAGGAGTGGAAGTTGCAAGGAATCTCACTCCTAACAGTTGACTCGCTGACCATTCAGTTGTTAGCTTGAAGGTGAGCAGGCGTCCACTGGGGACGTGCTCACTACCAGGGAGGATCCCTCGTGAAGATCTACGTGGACACCACCGGCATCACGTTCACGGTGGCGAAGAAGGCTCAGCCGAAGGTGGACGAGAAGGGCAACCAGCGGTCCGAGAGGGGAACGGGCCGTCCGATGTGGCAGACCCAGGTCGTCGCGCTCGACGAGACGGGTGGCGAGGTCATCAACGTCACGACGGTAGGAGAGATTCCGTCGGTGGAGGTTGGTCAGTTCGTCGCTGTCGAGGCGCTGGAGGCCAAGGCATGGGCTACCAACGGTCGTAACGGCACTGCGTTCCGCGCGGCGTCGCTGAAGCCCCTGACGAGTACCTCGGCGAGCAAGTAGCACTTCGAGCAATACCGGAACACCCAAGCCACAGTGTCCGTGGCAACCCTCGACCCATCGCGGTCGGAATCTCTACTGAGTCAATCTGACGGTCCAGGAATCCCGCTGGTTCTCCAGCATCCTCGACCATCGGCCGCAATGACGGCCGAAGCATTTCCGAAGTGTGGCGCGGGGCTGGTACTTGGTTTCATCCCTGCCAGCCTCGCCGCCTTCGACATCTGATCGAAGAAACGACGTAGGGCCGGTCAATGGCTGCGAACCTGCCGACCCCACGCCTTCTCAACCCATCCCACCCCTCATCAGGGAGGACGTGTCGTGTCCAAATCTACCCGAGGTTTCGGTTTCGGCAGAAGGCCCGGAACCGTCACCGTCATCGAACAGAAGGTGCTGCGGTCCTCAGCACGTAACGCCCGGATGGCGTTCATCATCACCGCCCTAATCGTCGGCATCCTCGCCCTGACCGTGGCGTCCGACCGCATGCACCCGATCCTGGCCGGGCTGCTTGCCCTCCCCATCGCCTTCGTAGCCGGCCTTTTCATCTGGACGCTCGTCCGGATCTGGCCGGTGCTGCGGATGCTCTGGTGGTGGACACCTGAGATCGGCGCCGCAATGGCGCTCGTCTACGGCTGGATCGCCTTGGCCAATGCCACCTCGACCCTGGTCACTTTCGCCGTCCTGGTACCCCTGGTCGGCATACCGGCCGTTGTCCCGGTCATCCGTCGCCGGGTCATCGCCCTCGTGTGGTGCTTCATCGTCCGGCACCGGCTGCGCGTGTGTTTCTCGCAGTTCATCATCGCCAACAAGTCCGGCAGCCTGCCGCTGATCCTGTGGGCACGCCCGACCCCGGTCGGGGAACGTGTCTGGGTCTACCTGCGACCTGGCCTGTCGCTCAAGAAGTTGCAGGACCGCCTCGATGAAATCGCGGTCACCTGCCACGCCGATTCGGCTCTGGTCGAACTCGCCAGCAACAGCGGTAAGGCCGCCTACCTGCGCTTCGACATCAAACGCCGTGAGGTCCTGACCGCCAAGGTCAGCTCACCCCTGCCCGATGTCATCGACATCGACGGCATGCCGTTCGCGTACACGCCACCCACCGACGTCCCGGCCGCGCTCGACCTGCCGGACGTCCCCGCCGAATCACCGGTCGCCACGGCCGCCAAGTCGGCCACCAGCACCAATGGCAAGAAGCCGGCTAACGCCAAACCTGCTCCGGCTGCCGACACCAACGACTTCGACCCCTGGGACTGAAAGGACACCTGTCATGACCTTCGACCTGACGTCCTACGACCAGCCCGAACACGTCAACTGCCTCACTGCCCGCGACGTCGCCCAGCACGCGGACCTGTGGGTGCTCGCCAACCTGGCCAACAGCCGCAAGGTCGCTGCGCACCTGCTGCAGACCGCTACCGACCTGATGACCGCGTCACAGACGCTGATGAACATCTTCCTGCTCGACGGCTATGACCCGTCCCGCGAAACCCAGACCGGACTGACCGAGGCGCAACGCCTCATCGTCCTCACGCTGGCGTCGGCCTGCGCCCACAACGCGGCCCTGTTCGTGAAGGAAGCGCATCGCCGCCGTATCCGGCGTGCAGCTCCGGGCTGGGACCCGATCACCACACCGATTACCGCCTAGATCGGAACCGACGCGAAGGCCGCAACGGCCTCCAAGCAGCGCGTCCTCCGCGTCGGTCTCCGCAGCTTATCGCCTACTGGAGGCCACTTCCATGTCCACTATCGCCCGCGATCCACTCGGCACAGGCCGGGTACCGGTCGCCCCTGGCCTGTCGATGTTCGACCCCATGTTCGTCGGCATCGACGAATTCGGCGAGCACGTGATGCTCGACGTCGTCTATCACAACCTGCTCATCGCCGGGGAACCCGGCGGCGGTAAATCCGGCCTCGTCAACCTGGCAGCCGGAACCTCGGCCCTGGCCGACAACACCCGCCTCGTCTTGTTCGACGCCAAGTGGGTCGAACTCGGCGCCTACATCGACGTGGCCGACGAATTCATCGGCGACGAAATCGACAAAGCCATCAGCGTCCTGCGACGGCTGCTCACCGTCGCCCACAACCGATACCGGTGGATCCTGTCGCAACGACGGCGCAAAGTCCGTCGGGAAGATCTTCTCTCGACCATCGTCACGATCATCGACGAACTCGCCATGTTCACCACCGTGCTCGGCACACCCGAACAGCAAAAGGAGTTCGAGCAACTCCTGCGAGGCCTGGTCTCACTCGGCCGCGCCTGCGGCATGCCGGTCATCGCCGCGACCCAGCGCACCAGCTGGGACATCATCCCCGCCAGCCTGCGGGACCTCTTCGGCTACCGCTGCGCATTCCACTGCACCACCAACGGCAGCTCCGACGTCATCCTCGGAGACGGTCACGCCGACATGGGCTACGACGCCTCAAAAATCAACCCCGACAACCCCGGAGAAGCACTGCTCCGCGCCGGGAAACGAGCCCCGTACCTGATCAAAGCCGCATACCTGAGCGACGAGCAGATCTACAACATCGCCGACTACGCCGCCTGGATGCGACGCCCCTCCGGCATCACTACCCCCGCACCACCCATTACAACCGCATGGGAGATGGCCGCATGACCACCCACACCCGCACCGGCCGACCGGTCCCCCACCGTGCCGCCGGCCACTACATCACCCGCGACCACACCGTCACCGGCACCCCGGACCAGCTCGCCAACATCGTGGCTAACCACCGCAACGCCGGAACCTTGGTCGCTCTGACCCCGCCCCGCCCGGTACCCGGCGACCGCCTCCAGGTCGTCATCCGGATCCGCGAACACCAAACCAACCGGCGGACCGTCCGGGTCACCTCCGTCGGCGAACACGTCCGCACCCGCGTCCGGCGGTCCCGCCGCACCCGCATCGCGGTCATCGTCACCACGATCACCGGCACCGCCGCCGGACTCATCGCCGTGGCCGCCTACCTGATCGGCGAGCTCGTCGAACTCATCGCCGCACACGCCGGAGTCATCCTCAGCGTCCTGGCCCTGGCCGCCATCCTCGCCGCCCTCGCGGCCCGCAGCACCGGCCGTCGTCGTCGGCACTGCCCCGGCTGCTGACCGGATGCCCAACCCACAACTGCATAACGCACGGCCGACAGGACCCGTTCCGAACGCTCGCCAGCAACGGCGGGTCCTGCCAGCCATCCATCAACCACCCCGAGAGAGGGACGTGGCTGCCATGAAGGCTACCCAAAATCCACCCACGATCGTCATCAGCCAGGAGACCACACCCGCGGACCTGCTTCGCGGTGCCGCTCAATACCTGACCCGGTACGGCTGGCTGCAGGGCGACTTCTTCGACCTCCTTGCTGAGGCGAACTTCCCGCCCGCTTGTTCCCTTGGAGCGATCAAGTTTGCGGCATACGGTCGCCCGTTCCTGGACTCCGACAACTTCCTCAGCGACATCGACCCCGTCGATGACCAACTCGCCGACAACGCCATCCGCGCTATGCGAGTCCTTGCCTCCCACCTCTGCCCTGAATACGAAAACATTGACAGTTTCGCCTACCAGGTCAGCGCGATTGACGTCGTTGCAGGCTGGAACGACGAAGACGGCCGAACCCTCACTGAGGTCATCGAGGCCCTCAACGATGCCGCCAACGACTGGGAGGCCACCCACCCCACCGGGGGTGCCCGGTGAGCCTGTCCTACGTCAACCAGACCTTGACACTTCAGCCCAGCAACGGCGAAAGCCGGCCACCCAAGCCCCGTCGCCGGGATGTCGTCGAGAACGACGAATACGCCGCCTTCGTTCGGCGCATCATCCGCGCCTACGCCCGCCGCGTCGCCACCGGCGATGTGGAAGCCCTCACCGACATGGTCGGCCTCTCTGGGCCGCTCGACGAAGCCATCGGTGACGCCGTGACCGGCCTTCGGGCTCACGGCTACTCCTGGGCCGAAATCGGCCAACGCCTCGGCATCAGCCGCCAAGCCGCCCAACAGCGCTGGGGAGGCGACGACCGATGACCGCCCCGGCCTTGACCAACCCGTTTCTCGACGCGCTCGGTGCGCGTACCGGCATCCGTATCGAGTTCTACGACCCCGACGGCAGCCACTACGGCTTCCCCACCTTCCCGTACCGGTACGCCCCCGACAACCTGGCCACCCGCCGCCAGCTCCGCGCGGAAGGCCTGCGCCCCAACGGAAACGACCCCGTCGCGCAAATCCTGTGGCGGCATCGCAAACAGGTTCGCACCGCGCACCTCTACCGCCGCGACCTCGCCGCCGCCAAACGGCACGCCACCCCAGCCCAGCTCGCCGCTATCGGCAAGGCCCTGCAAGCACGGCGCACGTGCCGGCACTGCGGCCAGCTCCGCGACTACTACATCCCGCGCTCAACCGGCGCATGCCTGCAATGCGAACCCGGAGGACCCCGATGAGCCTCTACGACCGCCACGACAACACCACTGCACCTGACTGTGTGTGGTGCATCGACGGCATGACTCCCGCCGGAATCCACCCGGAACTCGGCCCCGTGCTGCGGCTGTGCCCCACCCAGCGGTGGTGTGAGGAATGCGGCGACACCGCCGTGTTCGCCGCCGAATTCGAAACTCTCGACGACCGCATCAACGAGATGCTCGCCGACGACCTGGCCGCCATCAGCTGCGAAACGTGCAACGGGATCGTCGCGATCGTTCCCGTCACCAACGGCGGAGGCATCCGATGAAACTCCGCAAGACACGCAGCACACCAGCCGATGCCCCGGACCCTGGTCCTGTCACGGCATCGAGCCTGACTGAACAATTCGCTACCGAATACGCCAAGAGCGCCGTGCCGAACATGCTCAAAGCCATCGAGAGCGTCAAGCGCTACAACCGGCTCACGCTCATCGGCGCACTCGTGACCAGCTACCTGCACCAGGCCCATTATCTCGCCACCAAAGGCGCGGGCCTGTTCGCCTACCTACCCCCGGCGATCTTCGACACCGCCATGGTGTCCATGCTGATCGTCGTCCGGACCCACGGCATCGCCAAGGACGCCAAACGCTGGGCCATGGCCGTGTTCATCGGCGCTGCCCTGCTGTCCTCCACCGTCAACTTCGCCGCCCCCGGCGACCTCGGCCTGCGCATCGTCTTCGCCCTGGTCGTCGTCCTGGTCATCGGCGTCGAACTCGTCGCCGGACGCATCCGCCCGGACTTCACCGCCATCGACAAACAAGCCGCCGAACTACTCGCCGCCGCCAATAAAATCAAGGCCCGCACCGCGAGTACCGCCACTACCGACGTCACCACACCAGCTGACGCCTCGGCCCCGGCACTGTCGACCGGGCCACCCAACACACCGGCACCGGTCGACCTGCCTCCGGCCCCGGCCGCGACCGCACCGACAGCACCGCCGGCCATCACCGATGGCGAACACACCGAATCCATCCCGGCTCGGCTCGTCCCGGCCGCCCGCATGGTCATCGTCCAGCACCGGCAAACGTCTGCCGAGCCGATCACCGTCGACGAGCTCGCCGCCCGCCTGGGCACCTCCACCGCTATCGCCGCCCAGCTGCTGGCCGCCATCGACAACCCGGCCCGGATCAACGGCAACGTGCCCGCTCTCGGCGGTGCCCGATGACCGCCTACCTGGTCGACGTCCACCACTACACCCACACCTGCCCGGCCAACCCTGACGAACCACACCCCTACGACACCCGGCGCACCATCGTCGCCGTCAACCCCGGCGGCGCATGCCGCAACCCGGTCACCGTCTCCTGCGGCGGTACCACCGCTGTCATCGACTGCCGGCGCCACGTGCCCCGCGAACAGCGGTGCCCGGCCTGCCGGATCACCGTCATCGAACGCACGGTGACCTTCACCCACACCGGCCTCCACGGCCCGCAGCACCCGACCGACAACACCGGGATTGCTGCCTGACCATGACCAGTTCGACGCTGGACCTCGCACCCCGGGAGCACTCTGCCCGGGGTGCGGGGTCGAACGCCGCAACCGGTTGGACACCCCCGGCCGCCCACTCCACGGCCGCCGGGCAAGCCCTCACCCGTGCTTCGCGCCCGGACTACTTCGACTGGCTGTCGCACGTCCAAGCCGCCTCCGGCTGCACCCGCCCGATCCGGCTGTCCGGCACCCTCGACAGCATCGAAGCCGCCACCGGCCGACTCCTCGACTCCCGGCACACCGACCAGCTCCCCGACGCTGCCATCTACAAAGCCTGCGGAACCCGCCTCGCCTCGGTCTGCCCGTCCTGCGCCCGCACCTACCAACGCGACGCCTACCAGATCCTGCGTAGCTTCCTCGTTGGTGGCAAAGGCATCCCGGCCACGGTCGCTAAACACCCGGCCGTATTTCCCACCTTCACCGCCCCCAGCTTCGGCATCGTGCACACCCGCGTCGTGCGCAAACACACCTGCACGAACCGGAAACGCTGCACCTGCCAAGCCGAGCCCTGCCATGCTCGCCGCGACACCCCCGCACCGTGCGAACACGGGCACCCGGTCGTCTGCTGGCGACGCCACACCACCGACGACCCCGCCCTCGGCCAACCGCTGTGCCTCGACTGCTACGACTACGACCACCACGTCGTGTGGAACCTGTTCTCCACCGAACTGTGGCACCGCACCAAACAAGCCGCCGACCGCTACCTCGCCCAGCTCTGCAAAGCCCGCGGCCTGCCCCCGGTCGCCAAAACCACCCCGAGCGGCAAGGTCCGCATGGTCCCGGCCGCCCAGCTCACCCACGGCAAAGCCGCCGAGATGCAACGCCGCGCCGTCGTGCACTTCCACGCCCTGGTCCGCCTCGACGGCGTCCACCCCGACGACCCCGACGCCGTCCTCATCCCCCCGCCAGGCGTTGACGTCGACGACATCATTGCCGCCTTCCACCACGCGGTGAGAACCATCTCCTTCACGACCCCGGCACACCCCGACAATCGTGAAGGCTGGGACGTCCGGTGGGGCGACCCGGACAAGGGCTTCGACATTCAGGCCCTCACCCTGGCCGGGGACGGCAGCATCACCGACGACATGGTCGGCGAACAGCTCGCCTCGCAAAAGGCCGGCTATCTCGCCAAGTACACGACCAAGAGCACCGAAGCCACCGGGTTCTCCTCCACCCGCATCACCGACGACACCATCGGCCAATACGATCCCGACGGCGACCACATCGCCCGACTCGTCGCCGCCTGCTGGCGAATCGGACGTCCCATCTCTGACCTGTCTGCTCGTACCCGGCCTCCTGGCGACCGGCCCCGCACTGCGACCGGCGGCCCGTTCGGCGAACCGTGGGATTGCCCAGACTGCGGCACCCACACCCGCTACCGGGCCTGCCCCGTCTGCGTTGCCGAACGTCAAGCCAACCTTGACACCAAACCCACCAGCGGCCGCCCGGCCACCAACCCGTATGCGCGGCTACGTCGATGGGCACACCGGTTCGGCTTCGCCGGACACTTCCTCACCAAAACTCGCCGCCGCGTCGTGCGCTTCGCCACGCTCCGAGACACCCGCATCGTCTACCGCCGCACCGAGGACCAGGCCGCCACCGACCCCAGCACCGTGCGCGCCGTCGACCACCTCGACGAGACGACGCTGATCGTCGGCAACCTGTCCTTCGCCGGAGTCGGCTGGCACAACAACGGCGACGCCCTTCTCGCCAACACCGCCGCCGCCATGGCCCGCGCTCGACACGAAACGGGCCGCGAAGAACTCGCCCATGAAGCCGGGTTCGTTGTACCCCTGGCCCTGCAAGCCGCCTGATTACCACCTGCCCGCTAGGAAGGAACGCCGTTGAACGAGCCCCAGCGGAAGGCTCTGTACCGCATCCCCGAAGCCATGCGGCAACTGAGCCTCAGCCGCTCCGTGATCTACGAACTCATCCGCGGCGGCCGACTGCGCACTGTCAAAGAAGGTCGTACCCGCCTAGTGCCCGAGTCGGCCATCACCGAGTACGTCTCCCTACTGGAACGGGAGAGCACGAAAGGAGTCGCCGCATGACGAAACGCCGAAGTCGCGGAGATGGCGGGTTGCACTGGGACGAAGCGCGACAGCGCTGGATCGCCTCAGTGACGGTCGGCTACACCCCGGCAGGCAAGCGCATCGTCCGCAAAGCCAGCGGCAAAACCAAAACCGAAGCGAACAACGCACTCCGGAAGAAGATCCGCGAGTACGAAGACGGGCTATCGATCGCCCACACCGGATTCACCGTCGCCGACGCTCTGGCGGACTGGCTGGCCTACGGGTTGAGCGGAAAAGCCGCGAACACTGTCGGCAACTACACCGGGTTGTCGGGAACTCACATCGCGCCGGATCTCGGTGCCCGCAAACTCCGCGACCTCACCGCCAACGACATCGACCGGTGGTTAGCCGCCAAGTCGAAAATTCTCAGCACACGGACCCTGCGCCTGCTGCACTCGATCCTTAATCGCTCCATCAACCGTGCCATGGCCCGCGACAAGGTCATGCGCAACGTCGTCAGCCTGTGCTCGGTGCCGTACGGGCTGGACGGCCGACCGTCGAAGTCCCTGACCTTTGATCAGGCTAAGGCACTGCTCACTGCTGCCGAGCACAGCACCCTGCACGCTTATGTCGTGCTCTCGCTTTTAACCGGTGCCCGCACCGAAGAGCTACGCGCTCTCACCTGGGCACACGTCGACCTCGAAGGGCGACCGGACATCGATCCGCCGATCCCGCCCTCGGTCCATGTCTGGCGCTCGGTACGCGTCGACGGCGACACCAAGACCCGCAAGTCGCGCCGTTCACTCGCGCTGCCTGCCCGCTGCGTCCAGGTCCTCACCGACCAATGGGAACGCCAGGGCCTACCGACCGGTGATGCACTCGTCTTCGCCAGCAAGACCGGTACCCAGCTCGACCGGCATAATGTGCTGCGAGCCTTCCGGCCAATCATCAAAGCGGCCGGACTCAACTCCGCTGAGTGGACACCCCGCGAATTGCGGCACAGCTTCGTGTCGCTGCTCTCCGACAACGGCATGAGCCTCGAAGAGATCGCCGACCTATGCGGGCACTCCGGCACATCCATCACCGAGAGCGTCTACCGTCACCAACTCCGGCCGGTGCTGCTCAACGGAGCCGTCGCCATGGACCGCATCTTCGGTCCGGACGACACCCACGGCTCGTAGTCACCCAGTTAGTCACTCAGGCATGAAGAGAGGGCATATCCATCTATGAGATATGCCCTCTGACCTGCGTCGGGCTGACAGGATTTGAACCTGCGACCCCTTGACCCCCAGTCAAGTGCGCTACCAAGCTGCGCTACAGCCCGCCGCCGCCCGGCACCAACACCGCGCGGCAACTCGGATAGCTTAGCAAGTCCTAGCCGTGGGCTTTGCCGCGACCCCCCGGGCCTGTTTTCTTCCTGGGCTTTACCGAGACCTCGATGGGGCTGCCCTCGAAGCCGAACTCCTCGCGGAGCTTGCGTTCGATGAAGCGTTGGTAGCCGGCGTCGAGCGGGCCCGTTGTGAAGAGGACGAAGCGCGGCGGGGAGACGCCGGCCTGGGTGGCGAACAGGATGCGGGGGGCGCGACCTCCGCGTACGGGGTGCGGGGTGGCCTGGGTCAGTGCCGTCAGCCACTGGTTGAGGGCACCGGTCGGCACCCGCTGTTCCCATGAGGCCAGGGCGCGGCGCAGGGCGGGGGCCAGCTTGTCGACAGCCCGGCCGGTCTTGGCCGAGATGTTCACTCGGATGGCCCACGGGATGCGCTTGAGTTCCCGCTCGATTTCCTTGTCGAGGAAGATTCGGCGGTCGGCGTCGACCAGGTCCCACTTGTTGAAGGCGATCACCAGGGCGCGACCTGCTTCCACCACCTGGGTCAGCACTCGCTGGTCTTGCTCGGAGATGACTTCGGCCGAGTCGAGCAGCACTACCGCTACTTCCGCGGCCTCGACCGCCCCGGCCGTGCGGAGGGAGGCGTAGTACTCCGTACCGGAAGCCTGATTCACCCTTTTGCGTAGGCCGGCGGTGTCGACGAACTGCCAGAGTTCGCCGTCCATCTCGACGAGGCTGTCGACCGGGTCGACCGTGGTGCCGGCGACCGAGTCGACCACGGCGCGTTCCTCTTTGGATACGCGGTTGAGCAGGGACGACTTGCCTACGTTGGGGCGGCCGACCAAAGCTACGCGCCGGGGGCCGCGGGGGCCGCCCTCGACGATCGGCGGGGGTTCGGGGAGCGCGGACAGGATGTCGTCGAGCAGGTCGCCGGAGCCGCGGCCGTGCAGGGCCGAGATGGTGTGGGGCTCGCCGAGGCCCAGGGACCACAGCGAGACTGCTTCCATCTCCAGATTTTGGTTGTCGGCCTTGTTGGCGACCAGGATGACCGGTTTGTGGGAGCGGCGCAGCATCTTGACCGCGGCCTCGTCGACGTCCGTGGCGCCGACGGTGACGTCGACGACGAAGACGACCACGTCCGCGGTCTGGACGGCGATCTCGGCCTGGGCGGCGATGGCCGCAGCCCGGTCGCGGGCGTCGGGTTCCCAGCCGCCGGTGTCGACGACGGTGAAGCGGCGTCCGTTCCACTGCGCGTCATAGGGTACGCGGTCACGGGTGACGCCGGGGACGTCCTCGACCACGGCCTGGCGGCGGCCGATGATGCGGTTGACCAGCGTGGACTTGCCCACGTTGGGGCGGCCGACGACGGCGACGACGGGGACCGGGCCCGTGTCCTCGACCGTCTGGTCGACCTCGAAAATCGGAGCCTCGCTCACGAACTCACCTTGCTGTTCAAAAGATTCAAAAGGTACGCAACGACCTCGTCGATGCCGATGCCGGTCGTGTCGACCTCGATGGCGTCGTCGGCCTGGCGCAGCGGATCGGTCTTGCGTGAGGAGTCGAGCTGGTCGCGCCGGGCCAGGTCGGCCTGGGTGGCGGCGACGTCGGCGGCGTCCTCGGAGCTGCGCCGCTGGGCGCGAGCCGCCGCGGACGCGGTCAGGTAGACCTTGAGGTCGGCGTCGGGCGCGACGACCGAGGCGATGTCGCGGCCCTCGACGATGATCCGCGGGTGCCCGGCGATGATCGCCCGCTGCAGAGCCACCAGGTGCTTGCGTACGGAGGGCACCGCGGCCACGGCCGACACGGCCTGGGTGACCTCGGCGCCACGGATCGGGGCGTCGACGTTCACGCCGTTGGCGGCGAAATGCGGAGCGGTGGGGTCGGTGCCGATCGACAACTCGGTCTCGAGCGCGATCTTCGCGATGGCGTCAGGGTCGCCCAGGTCGACGCCGGCCTGCAGCACGGCCCAGGTCACGGCCCGGTACATGGCGCCCGTGTCGAGGTAGACGCCGTCGATCCGGGAGGCGAGCCGCCGGGACACGGTGGACTTGCCGGAACCGGAGGGGCCGTCGACCGCGACCACACATTTTTCCGGCCGTACAACTTCTGCCACCGTTCCTCCTGAGTTTGCCTGCCCGACCAACCCTCCCATTGTGCCCGGACCACCGCTGAGCGACTAACTAGGGTATGTTACCCGCGAGTAACGCGAAGGGAGTCGTCATGCCCACCCTCGAGCGCCACGATGCCGTCTTCGTCCTCGATCTCGGCGACAACGAGAACCGCTTCCACCCCGACTGGCTGACCGGGGTCGAGTCCGCCCTCGACGAGATCGCCAAGACCGACGGACCGCACGCGCTTGTCACCACAGCGCGCGGCAAGATCTGGTCCAACGGCCTCGACCTGGAGTGGCTCGGCGACAATCCCGAGCAATTCACCCCGTACGGCCTGAGGGTCCAAGCTCTTTTCTCGCGCTTGCTGACCGCGCCGTATGTGACCGTCGCCGCCCTGCAAGGCCACACGTTCGCCGCCGGCGCGATGCTCTCTCTCGCTCACGACCTGCGGATCATGCGTGCCGACCGTGGTTTCTGGTGTCTGCCTGAGGCCGACATTAACATCCCCTTCACGCCCGGAATGTCGGCTCTCATCCAGGCTCGCCTGAACCCGCCGGCAGCCCATGAGGCGATGGTCACAGCCCGCCGATTCGGCGGCGAGGAAGCGTACGAACGCAAGATTGTCGACCATGCAGTACCGGAGGCCGACGTGCTGAGCACGGCCATCACCCTCGCCGCGACCCAGGTCAACAAGGCCGGACCGACTCTCGAGACGATCAAGACCCGCCTCTATGCGCCCGTGCTGAAGGCTCTGCAGACCCTCGACTAGCTCGCGGCCGGCAACGGGCGCGCGCCCTCGGGCCGCAACCCGTCGAAGATGATGCCCAGGTAGCGGCGCCACAGATCGGGTGGCGCGTCGGGCACGAAGCTGACGACGTGGTTCGGCGCGCACATCAGCAGAATCACGTCCATGCCGGTGATGTCGGGCCGGATGGCGCCGGCGTCCTTGGCCCGCTCGACCAGGGCCGTGATGGCCGTGAACAGCTCCGACCGCGTGTCGTCGAGCAGGTCGTTCACGCTGTGGGCGTCGCGCAGGAATGACAAATCGAGCTGACGCTGACGGCCGGCTGCTGCCTCCATGAACTCGAGCAGGGCCGCGCCCGGATCGGGGGCGGTCAGCAGGTCGCGCGCGAGCAGGCCCAACCCGTCGATCCGGTCGATGACGACGGCAGCGAGCAGGTCGTCCTTGGTGGAGAAGTGCCGGAAGACGGTGCCCTTGCCGATGCCGGCGCGCCGGGCGATGTCGGCCACCGAGGCGTCCAGCCCGTGCGCCGCGAACTCTTCGGAAGCGGCCTTGAGCAGGGCATATCGGTTGCGGGCGGCGTCCGCGCGCAGCGGCCGTTCAGGTGTCACGGTCACGAGATTAGCAAGTTGACCGGGCGGTCCGTTTGAGTCTAACGTGACCGCACGGTCCGCTTCTGCACGGGGAGGAATTCCATGAAAGCGATCGTCGCCACCGACTACGGCCCGCCCGAGAGCTATGTGCTCGCCGATCTACCGATCCCTGATCCCGGCCCGGGCCAGATCCAGGTCCGCATCGCCGCCGCGTCGATCAACCCGGGCGACATAGTCATCCCGAGCGGCGCCTACCGAACCCAGGCGCCGCTGACTTTCCCGCACGTGCCCGGTAACGACTTCGCCGGCACCGTCACCGCCGTCGGCGACGACGTGACCGCCTACCGCCCGGGCGACGAGGTCTTCGGCCACGCCGTGCCCCGGGCCCTGCGCGCCATGGCCGGCGCCAACCCATCGATGACAACCGGGGCGCTCGCGGAATACGCGGTGTTCGAAGCAGGCACCCCATTCATCACGCACCGCGCCGCGGCCCTGCCGATCATCGAGGCTGCCGCACTGCCCACTGTGGGCCTGACGGCACGGGCCCTGATGGCGACCGCCCAGCCCCAACCCGGCGAGACAGTCCTGCTCATCGGAGCGACCGGCGGCGTCGGCACCACCCTCCTGCCCCTGCTCAAACAGGCGGGCACCCACGTGATCGCCACCGGGCATCCGAATGACAAGGATCTGCTCCGCAAGCTGGGCGCGGAAAGCGTCATCAGCTACGACGACCCCTACC
Organism: Paractinoplanes aksuensis; assembly: GCF_024137025.1. Lineage (GTDB taxonomy): Bacteria > Actinomycetota > Actinomycetes > Mycobacteriales > Micromonosporaceae > Actinoplanes > Actinoplanes aksuensis. The sequence continues at coordinate 41,546 of NZ_JAMYJR010000013.1, read as the reverse complement.
CGCCCGACATCGACCTGGCCCTGAACCTGGTGCTGCCCACCGACCGCCTGCAGAGGGCGGCCACCGCCCTACGCCCCGGCGGGCGGCTCTTCACGATCACGTTCCCGCCACCGCGCCCCGAAATGATCGACCGCACCGACATCCGCTTCGAACTGGTGCTGGATCTCGACGGCCGGTTCGGCGGCATGGCTGAAGTGGCCGCCCTGTCCCCCACGATCACGGCGACCTACTCACTGAGCGACGCCGTCGAAGCACTGACCACATTCGCCCGCGACCACACGGTCGGAAAGGTCGTGATCATCCTTTAGAGCCACCTTCGTCGACCGGACGACGATGCCGGCGCGCGGCTGATTCCGTTCCAGAGCGCCTCGGCCTGTCCAGGTCTGGCAGTTCCATGCGGGGTAGAACTGGTCGCTCAGTCCGAGGAGTCGCCGGTTTCCAAGGGATGGGGAACGACCTGGCAGGCACCGGCGATCTCACCCTCGGCGACGAGCCCCTCGATCGCCTCGATCATCGCCGTGATGCCCGGCCGGGGTGTGATGACCAGGTCCGTCGAGAAGAAGTAACGGCCACCCGCAGCTTCACCGGTCTCCGCCCACCGGCGCAGCACAGCATCAATGGCGTCAAGCGTCATGAGGGTCGCGTAGTAGGTCGGACCACCGGCCACGGTCACGTAGATTTCTTGTTCCCGAAGCTCTTCCAACTCGTCGTCCGGCACAGGAGGAAAGCGCGCAACGAACTGCTCACGGCGAACGACAAGGTAGCGCCCGTCCCGGATGACATTCATGCCGCCTCGATTCACACGCTCGGCGTGGGTCCGCTCGACCCGTCGGACGCTCCAGGGCGAGGGACGTGGAGAGACGGGCAGTCCGGCGACGCGCGTGGAGGTGGGATGTATGCATGACGGGTGCTGCTGGCTCAGCCAGAACACAAAGGGGGCCCGGATCTTTCCGGACCCCTTTGTGAAGCGGTGGACGTCAGCTGTCGCCGGCGGCCTTGAACAGGGCGGCCACCTCGGCGTTGGAGAGGTGGCGGAAGCCGCCGGGGCGGAGGTCGCCCAGACGGATCGGGCCCACTGCCGTGCGGATCAGGCGGGTTACCGGATGGCCGACCTCTTCGAGCATGCGGCGCACGATGTGTTTGCGGCCCTCGTGCAGGACGATCTCGACCTGCGCGGTCTTGCCGAGCGCGCCGAGCAGCTTGAACCCGTCGGCCTTGGCCGGGCCGTCCTCGAGTTCGACGCCGCTGAGCAGCTGGCGGCCGACGTTGCGGGGCAGCGGGCCGTTGATGACCTCGGCCACGTACGTCTTCTGGATCTCGTAGCGGGGGTGGGTGAGCTTGTTGGTCAGCTCACCGTCGTTGGTGATCAGCAGCAGGCCCTCGGAGTCGGCATCGAGCCGGCCCACGTGGTGCAGGCGCACGTCGAACTGGCCGACGAAGTCGGCGAGCTCGTTGCGGCCCTTCTCGTCGTCGAGCGTCGACACGACGCCTCGGGGCTTGTTGAGGGCCAGGTAGACGAGTTTGGTGTCGGTGATCACCCGCTGCCCGTCGACGAGGATCTCGGCTTTAGTGGGGTCGACCTTGTCGCCGAGCTTGGCGACCTTGCCGTTGACCGTGACGCGTCGGCGGAAGATCAGGTCTTCGCAGGCGCGGCGGGATCCAACACCGGCCGCCGCCAGGACTTTCTGGAGGCGTTCGGCGGTGTCAGCCTGTGGCATCGAGCACTTCTTCCACGTCGTCGGGCAGGAACGGAGCGAGCGGCGGCAGCTGATCGACCGAGTTGAGGCCGAGCTTCTCGAGGAACAGCCCGGTCGTGCGATACAGGTGTGCCCCGGTTTCGCTCTCGGTGCCGCATTCCTCGATCAGGCCGCGAGTGACAAGCGTACGCATGACCCCGTCGCAGTTCACACCTCGGATGGCGCTGATCCTCGACCGGGTCACCGGCTGCTTGTAGGCGACCACGGCCAGTGTCTCCAGCGCCGCCTGGGTCAGCCGCACAGACTGCCCGTCGAGAACGAACCTTTCCACGTACGCCGCGTATTCCGGCCGCGTGTAGAGACGCCAGCCACCGGCCACCCGCCGCAGGTCGAACCCGTGCCCCGCCGCCGTGTAGCGGGCCGACAGATTGTCGAGCATCAGCGCGATGCGCTCGGTCGGCTGTTCCAGGATCTGCGCGAGCTGCAGCTCGGCCACCGGCTCGTCGACCACCAGCATGATCGCCTCGAGTGCGGCCGCCAGCTCCGCATCGTCGGTCAACCCCGGAAGATCCATTTCCGGCGTACGCAGCTCAGCCTCGTCGATCGTGACGTCCACCTTCGCCGCCCGGCGCTTCTGCCCCGGCACCGCCGCTTCGGTGACCGCCGTATCGGCAACCGCAGCTTCTTCTGCTGCGGCCTTCGTGGTCTCAGCCTTCGCAGCCTTGGGGGTAGCGGGCTTAGCCGCAGCCACCGCGGGCTCTTCCGGGGTGTCGTCCCACTCCTCGTCGGTGGCGTCGTCGTCCTGGTCGATGACGGCGTCGTCCTGGTCGATGACGGCGTCGTCCTGGTCGATGACGGCGTCGTCCTCCGGGTCGTCCTCGGAGTCGGACACCGGCACCTCGTCGGCGAACGGCAGATCCATCTCGCCGTCGTCGCTCACGTCATCGTCGGCCGCCGCGTCGAACACATCGCCCGCGTCGTCACCTTCCGGCGGCAGCGGGGCATCGACCGGAGTTCCCGGCTCGTTCTCGTCCGCGGCTTCGACGGCCTGCTCGATCGGTTCCGGCAAGGGCAGCTCCGGCCCCGGCGTCACATCGACCGGCTCGGCCTCGCTCACCGACTCTCGGAGCCCGACCTCGACGTCCACTCCCACCGCGTCGTCCTCGGTCGCAACGACCGGGTTGGCCCCCTCGAAAGCCGGATCGAAATCGTCGTCATCATCCGACAACCCCGACTCGTCGATCGACTCCGTGTCCTCCGGAGCCCCCACCGCAGGTCCGGAGTCCGCCCGTCCCCCGCCGGCCCGCACATCCGCGACGGCCCCGGAGGCACGCTCCTCAGCCACGACCCGGCCCGCGAACACATCGTCCTCGCTCCCGCCGGCTGCTGTTGCAGCATCACGCTCGGCGTCGTCCGCATCTTCGCTGTCGACGTCAGAAGGGGTTGACTCCGCGCCGGCTTCAGCTCGCGCCTCTTCCTCGGCAACGTCGGCGTTGCGGGCAGCGTCGCCGTGGGGTGCGTTGGAGTGGGGATTGTCGGCTTCCGCTCGGGCCCCGGCCTCAGCGGCGGCCTGATAGTTGCGGTCCGGCGTTCTCGGGGCCCGTTCCCACGGCGGCACCCAGGCGGCGGCTTGGGCCGCGAGTGAGTCCTGCCGCTCGTCGTCGCTCACGATCGTCCCCTCGCGTCGTCGTCTTCCACGCCAAGATCATCAAGCCGACGGCCCACGTCAAGTCGGTCATCCGCCCCGGAGTTACCCGATCCAGGCGATTCCCCACTCTCACCCTCGGAGTCACCCGCCCGCCGGCCAGCGTCCACCACGCCGCCAACGATGCCCTGCCCAGGCGCGGCCACGCCGTCACGGCCGTCCCCGACGACAGCCCCAGTGGGAAGATCGCCACCGTTCGCATCCTCGACAGGCTCAAGATCGGCGGCGTGATCACGCAGGTCGGTGGCCGATCCAGCGGGTACGAGGATGGCGTCGGTGTGCTCGAGGTCGGGATCGCCCAGCTCACGGGGTGCGTCATCCGGGTCGGCCTTGGCCGCGGGAGGCTCGGTGGAGAGGAAGGTCAGTTCGGCGAACTGGCTACGAGAGTCGTCCGGCTCCCCCGCACCGTCATCCGGGTCGGTTTCGGCGAGCGAACCAGTGGCGAGGGTGGCCACGTCGCCGAGTTCGTCGTCGAAGTCGTCCAGCTCCGAGGCATCGTCAGCCGAGTCAATTCCGGCAACGGTTGGCTCAGCGGAAAGAGCAGCCGCGCCAACGAACTCGTCCCTGGAATCGCTCAGCTCCGACGACTCGTCGTCTGCATCGATCCCGGCCACAGCCGACCCGGCAGAGAGTGTGGTCGCCTCGCTGTAAGAGTCGTCCGGCTCCCACGCATCGTCGTCCGGGTCGGTTGTGGCGGGAGATCCGCTGAAGGGAGTGTGCTCGCCGTTGGCGACGTCGTCCGGGCCGGTCGCGGCGGACAATCCTGCAGAGAGGGCGCGCCCGCTGTCGTCATCGTCCGCGTCGGTTGTGGCGGGCAACCCGCCGGAGCGGGCGCGCCCGCTGCCGTCGCCACCGGTCAGGTCGGTCGCGGAGAGCAACCCAGCGGGGAAGGCGGGCTCGCTGTCGGCGTCGTCATCCGGGTCGGCTGTGGCGAGCAACCCGCCGGAGTGGGCGTGCCCGCTGCCGTCGCCACCGGTCAGGTCGGTCGCGGAGAGCATCCCAGCGGGGAAGGCGGGCTCGCTGTCGGCGTCGTCATCCGGGTCGGCTGTGGCGAGCGACCTACTGAACGGGGCGTGCTCGCTGTCGTCCGAGTCGTCGTCGGGGTCGGTTGCGGCGCGAGACCTGCTGAACGGGGCGTGCTCGTTGTCGTCCGGGTCGTCGTCGGGGTCGGGGGCGTTTTGGAGGGCTGTTACGTCGCTGTCGGTTATGGGTTCTGCTGGTGGGGCGTCGGGGTCGGGTTTGGTGCCCTCGTAGTCGTCGATGTCCAGGTCGGCGTCTGTGGCGTCGCCGCCGATCCAGCGGACTGTCAGTTCGTCGAGGGAGACCGGCTGTTCGAAGTCGATCAGGCCCTCGCGGTACAGCTCTAGCAGGGCCAGGAAGCGGGCCACGACTTCCAGCGTGTTTTCGCAGTCGGCGACCAGCAGGCTGAATGTTGCCTGGCCGGCGCGGCGCAGGCGGTCGCGTAGCAGGGTGGCGTGTTCGCGGACGCTGACGCGTACCTGGTGGATGTGGGCGATCGACACCTCGGGCGGGCCGGGCTTGGGGGCGAACTGTTTGAGCGCCAGCTTGAACAGGCGCTCGGGGCCGACGCCCAGCACCAGCTCGGGCAGGGCCTCGGCGTACCTCGGCTCCATCGACACGTCTCGGGGCCAGCGGCGCATGCCGTTGATCTCGAGTTCCATGATGTGCGAGGCGGCCTCTTTGTAGGCCTTGTATTGCAGCAGACGGGCGAAGAGCAGGTCGCGCGCCTCGAGCAGGGCCAGGTCTTCCTCGTCCTCGACGTCGGCGGCGGGCAGCAGGCGGGCCGCCTTGAGGTCGAGCAGGGTGGCCGCGACCAGCAGGAACTCGCTGGCCTCGCCCAGGTCCCAGTCGTCGCCCATGGCCCGGATGTACGCGATGAAGTCGTCGGTCACCTGGTGCAGGGCGACCTCGGTGACGTCGAGCTTGTGCTTGCCGATCAGCTGCAGCAGCAGGTCGAACGGGCCGGTGAAGTTGTCGAGCCGCACGAGGAACTTGCCGTCGTCGATCGGGTTGCCCTCGGCGTCCACCGCGACGCCGTCGGCATTCACCGGGGCGCTCATCGGCAGGCCGTCGTCGGCGTCGAGCGGCGTCGCGGCGGCATCGACAGCCGGCGCCGGGACGGCATCGACAGCCGGCGGCGCGGCGTCGGTCACCGGCACGGGAGGCCCGGCGGGCGGATGGGTCGACTCTTCAGGCACGAACTGACCGTAGACCACGGCTCCGACAACCTGCTCCCGCCTCACAGGTCAACTCCCATCGCTCCAGTTGATCAACGTCGGAGGGGGCGACGGGTGACTGGTTGATCAACGCGGGAACGAGCGATGGGTTACTGCAAGATCAACGCGAAACAGAGCGGCTGGTTACTGACTGACCAACGCCCAAGACTGCAGCGAGCAGTGGATGATGGCCCGCCGACCGGCTGATCAAAGCAGAAAACGACGACCGGCCACCTGATGAGAGTAGAAAGCGACAAGCGACCGCCTGGTCGGAGCGGAACGCGACAAGCGGCCGCTCAATCAAAGTAGAACGCGACGAGCGGCGACCTGGTCAGAGCAGAAGGCGACAAGCGGCCGCTCAATCAGAGTAGAACGCGACGAGCGGCCACCTGGGCAGAGCAGAACGCGACAAGCGGCCGCTCAATCAGAGTAGAACGCGACGAGCGGCCACCTGGGCAGAGCAGAACGCGACAGGCGGCCACTTAGTCGGAGCGGGACGCGACAGGCGGCCACCTGGTGGGAGCAGAACACGACGGCCGGGTGACTGTTCACCACCGGCCATATCGGATGCTCGGTCGAGTACCGCGGAAGTCAGATATTCCCGCCGTCAACTACTCTTTGGATCATGGCTTCGTTCAATGACACGATCATCGCGGACTTCCGCGCCCGCGACGGCGTGCTCGGCGGGCACTGGGAGGGCAAGACGACCCTCCTGTTGCACACGCCCGGGCGCAAGACCGGCAAGGTGACCGTCAATCCACTCGTCGCGGCGCCCGACGGCGACACGTACCTGCTCTGCGGCAGCGCCGGCGGCGCGCCGAGCGAACCGCAGTGGGTGGCCAACCTCGAGGCCCTCGAAGGTCCGGTCACCATCGAGCTCGGCGCCGAGACTGTGCAGGCCGACCACCGGGTCGTCCGGCCGGGCCAGGACGCCGACTGGGAGCGCCTCTACGGCGTGTGGCGGGCCTACTGGCCGGACGCCGCCGACTACGAGACCAAGACCGACCGCAAGTTCCCGATCGCCGTGATCACCGTCCGCTGACCGACAAGGCGCGGGCCGACAAATCGCGGCCCGACATGGCGCGGCCCAACAACGCGCGGCCCAACAACGCGCAGGCCAACAACGCGCAGGCCAACAACGCGCGGGCCAACAACGCGCGGCCCAACAAGGCGGAGACCCGCTGACCTGCGCGAACGGGGAGCGGCAGCCGAGCAGAGAGCTAGCCGCTCCCCCGCGATCAAGCGGCCAGCACCAGATCGGGTGCCGGCGATGGTTCGTACGCACCCTGGACCACACTTCGCGCCCAGCGCATGCGGACGGCGGCGGTCTCGGGGTAGTCGCCGTAGGCGGCGGCCAGGGCGGCCACGCAGCCGCGGGTGCCACCGGCGCGGCGCACCGAGGCGGCGATCGCGTTCTCGACGAGGGTGGCGTCCGGGCGCGATCCGCAGGGCAGGTCGCTGGCGAACAGGGCGGCGGCGCGGGCGGCGAGCATCTGGCTACGCATGTCGATCAACTCCGGTGGACGAGCCGACGAAGGTGGATGGGCCGACAAAGCTGGCTGAGCCGTGAAGCTGGCAGAGCCGTGAAGCTGGCAGAGCCGTGAAGCTGGCAGAGCCGGTGAACGGTGGATGGGCCGACGGAAGTAGCTGAGCCGGTGAAGCTACGAAGAGTGGCTGAGCCGATGGAGGTGAAAGTGGAGCCACTTCAGAGTGCGCCCCACGCGCCACAGATCGCCTCCTGGTTTCCACCGGAGGCACGAATCGGGGACTACCCCCAGACGCGGACGAAGACCAGGCCCAGGCCGTTCAGGATCAGCAGCAGGAACGGCGCGCCGAACGGGAACAGACACAGGATGAGCAGCACCAATACGCCGATGTTCTTGTCCTCGAACCACAGGCGCATCCACTGCATACCCCGACCGGGGCGGCTGACGGCGTTGTAGAGGATGCCGAAGCCGTCGAGCGGCGGGATCGGGATCAGGGCCAGCAGTCCGAAGCAGAGCAGGCCCACGGCCAGCGACAACACGATCTGGTCGACGAACGGCACGCCGCCCAGGCCGAGGAGCACGTCGGCCGGTCCGATCTGCGACAGAAAGTTTTCCGGGTACGCCAGGGCGTAGCCGAGCAGGATCAGCTGGGACACCAGGATGCACAGCACCGGGCCGGCCGCGAAGACCATGATGGCCCGGGCCTTGCCGCGGTAGCGGGGCACGTCGTCGACGGTGAGGATCTTGCCCCAGCCCATGCCGCCGATTGCGGCCGCCACGGCGCCGAACGGGTCGACGTCCTCGCGCAGGCGCGGGGTGATCGAATCGCGTCGTTCGGCCAGGCCGAGGCTGCGCGCGGTCAGCCGGATGGCGACGGAGCGCAGGACGAGCGCGAGCAGGAAGGAGAGAACCAGGGCGACGAACGCCACCGGATCGCCAAGGGCGTAGAGCACGGATCTCCAAAAAGAAGAAGAGCGGTCAGCCGCGCTCAGCCTTGGCGGCGATGACCTCGCGGGCCAGCTGCCGGTAGTTGCGGGCCCCGGACGAGGCCGGGTCGAGCGTGGTGATGGGCGCGCCGGCCACCGTGGACTCGGGGAACTTGACCGTCTTGGTGATGACGGTCTGGTAGACCTTGTCGCCGAACGCCTCGACCACGCGCTGCAGCACCTGGCGGCAGTGGGTGGTGCGGGAGTCGTACATGGTGGCCAGGATGCCCTCGAGCTCGAGGTCGAAGTTCAGCCGTTCGCGCACCTTGTCGATCGTGTCGAGCAGCAGGGCCACACCGCGCAGCGAGAAGAACTCGCACTCGAGCGGGATGAGCACGCCGTGCGCGATGGTGAGCGCGTTGATCGCCAGCAGGCCCAGCGAGGGCTGGCAGTCGATCAGGATGAAGTCGTATTCCTTGCGGACCGAGCGCAGCACGCGGGCCAGCGCCATCTCGCGCGCGACCTCGTTGACCAGCTGGATCTCGGCCGCCGAGAGGTCGATGTTGGCCGGCAGCAGGTGCAGGCCGGCGACGTCGGTCTTGATGATGACGTCCTCAGCGGTCACGTCGTCCTGCATGAGCAGGTTGTAGATGCTGAGGTCGAGGTTGTGCGGGTTGACGCCGAGGCCGACCGAGCACGCGCCCTGGGGGTCGAAGTCGACCAGCAGCACCTTGCGGCCGTACTCGGCCAGGGCCGCGCCCAGGTTGATCGTCGTGGTGGTCTTGCCGACGCCGCCCTTCTGGTTGGCGAGGGCGATGATCCGCGCGGGGCCGTGCCGGTCGGTCGGCATCGGCTCGGGGATCGGACGGCGCATCGTGTACGCGGTCGGGTCGGCCGGTCCCAGGTCGGCGCCGAGATCCATCGAACCCTGTTGCTCGCGGAGCGCCGAGGTCCAGGCCTCTGCACGATCGTTACCTGCCATGCCCTCGCCCCCTCCCCGACTCGTTACAGCCGGAGTCGATGCCCGACTGTACGCCACACGTGCCGTCGATCCGGGCCAGCCTGTCGGCGTGTCGCCATCTATGGGTGCGCAATGCTCTAACGAGCGCGCGGGTGTGCGGTCGCGTAGATCTCGCGCAACCGGTCCACCGTGACCAGCGTATAGACCTGGGTGGTGGTCACCGACGCGTGCCCCAGCAGCTCTTGCACGACGCGCACGTCGGCGCCCCCGTCGAGCAGATGTGTCGCATAGGAATGCCGCAGAGTGTGCGGGCTCACGGCGTGCGGCCCCTCGACCGGCAGACCGGCCGCGGCGGCGGCGCGGTGCAGGATCGTCCACGCGCTCTGCCGCGACAACTGTCCACCCCGGGCGTTGAGGAACACAGCCGGGGTGCCTCGGCCATTGGCGGAAAGCGCCGGTCTTCCTCGTACCAAATAAGCCCCCAACGCGGCCTGGGCGTACCCGCCGACCGGGACCAATCGGGTGCGGCCGCCCTTGCCGTGCAGGATCGCGGCCGGGTCGTCGCCGAGCTCGAGGTCGTCGATGGCCGCGCCGACGGCCTCCGAGATGCGCGCGCCGGTGCCGTACAGAAATTCGAGCAGGGCTTTGTCGCGCAGGCCGAGCGGGGTGTCGGCGGGCACGTCGAGCAGCCGGGTGACCTGGTCGACGTCGAGCGCCTTGGGCAGGCGCTGGGCCAGGGTGGGCGGGCGGACCTCGGCCGCGACGTCGGCCGCGACCAGGCCCTCGCGGGCGGCGAAGCGGTGCAGGCCGCGGACGGCGCTGACCGCCCGGGCGGCCGACGACGCGGCCAGGCCCTCGTCGCGCAGGGCGGCCAGGTGGGCGGTGATCCGGGCGGTGCCCACCGAGGCGAGATCGTCGATCCCGTCCTCGGCGAGCGCCCGGGCGTACCGGTCGAGGTCACGCCGGTACGAGAGCAGGGTGTTGCGCGACAGCCCACGCTCGACGGTCAGATGGTCGAGGTAGGCCTGGATGACGCGCGGGATTTTCAGTTGAGCACCTCGGCGAGATCCACTGCTGACATGCCGTGCGCCTCCGCGACCGGTCCGTAGGTGACGTGCCCGTCGTGGGTGTTGAGGCCCAGGGCGAGCGCGTGATCGGCTCGCAGGGCGTCCCGCCAGCCGAGATTGGCCAGTTCCAGAGCGTACGGCAGGGTGACGTTGGTCAGTGCGTAGGTGCTGGTGTGGGGCACCGCGCCCGGCATGTTGGCCACGCAGTAGAACAGCGACTGGTGCACCTGATAGACCGGGTCGGCGTGGGTCGTGGGCCGCGAGTCCTCGAAGCAGCCGCCCTGGTCGATCGAGATGTCGACGAGCACGCTGCCCGGCTTCATGCGCGCCACGAGCTCGTTCGAGACCAGATTGGGGGCCTTGGCCCCGGGGATCAGCACGGCCCCGATGACCAGGTCGGCGTCGAGCACGGCCTTCTCGATCTCGTACGCGTTGGAGGCGACCGTCTGCAGGTGGCCGCGATAGTCGGCGTCGGCCGCGCGCAGCCGGGCGATGTTGCGGTCGAGCACCAGGATCTCGGCCTGCATGCCGAGCGCGATGGCGGCCGCGTTCATGCCGCTGACGCCGGCCCCGATGACCACGACCTTGGCCGCGTACACGCCGGGCACGCCACCCATCAGGACGCCGCGGCCACCGCCGGACCGCATCAGGTGGTACGCCCCGACCTGCGGCGCCAGCCGGCCCGCGACCTCGCTCATGGGCGCCAGCAGGGGCAGCGACCGGTCGGGCAGCTCGACCGTCTCGTAGGCGATGCCGGTGACCTTGCGGTCGACCAGCGCGTCGGTGCACTCCTTGGACGCGGCCAGGTGCAGATACGTGAACAGCACCTGGCCGGGCCGCATGCGCGGGTACTCCTCGGCGATCGGTTCCTTGACCTTGAGGACGAGTTCGGCCTCGCCCCATACCTCGTCGGCCGTGTCCAGGATCGTCGCGCCGGCCGCGATGTAGTCACCGTCGGTGATGGACGACCCGGAGCCCGCCCCGGCCTGGACGACCACCTGGTGGCCGTTGCGCCGGAATTCGTAGACCCCCGCGGGCGTGATGGCCACCCGGAACTCGTTGTTCTTGACCTCGCTGGGAATGCCGACCTTCATCGAGCCGACACCGTCCTTTCTCAACGCTGAGTGACGATCCCCGGCGGCCGCCGTTCCCGGCCGCCCCGCCGAAGACTACCTCGCGTTATGGACGCTTTGTCCTTTTCACCGCGATGACAGAAGAGCGGCCAGCTCGGTCGGGCGGGTCAGCATGGGCCAGTGGCCGGAGTCGATGTCGATCAGCTCCAGGTGCTTGACCTTGGCCAGTTCGGGCAGATCACCGGCGGCGATCCACTCGCGGGCCTGGTCCGGGGTGAACTCCGGGCAGATCAGGGTCACGGGTACGTCGTACCGGCGCTCGTCGTTCAGCCGGACCACCCCCTTCGCGACCCCCTCGGGAACAGTGACCGCCGCCGCCTCGAAGGCCTTGCGGGCCTCGGGGGTGAGGTCGTCGGCGTCGGGGCCCTCGAAGGGGTCCCAGCCCGGGAAGGGCATCGTGCCGTCGACGATCGGGAAGAAGCTCGCGTACTCCGAGCCGTCGGCGTTCGGGAAGCCGCCGATCAGCACGACTTTGGCCACCTTGCCGGGGCGCTGGTCGGCCACGATCCAGGCCAGCGAGCACGCGGCGGAATGGCCGACGACGACCGATTTTCCGGGCGCGGCGTCGACGGCGGCCAGGACGGCCTCCACCTGGTCGTCCAGCGTCGCGCCGGGCTGCACGGGCAGCGACACGGCCACGGCCGTCTCCAGTTCGGACACCACATCGTCCCAGGCCGAGGCGTCGAGCCACAGGCCACCCACGAGCACGATCTGTTCTGCAGTCATGAGAGCCAACCTAGGACCCATTCCGGACGTTCCGCTTCCGGTACGGTCACGGATGTGCCGACCGGTCTCAGTCCCACCGCGCGGGCGCTGCGCACGCTCGAGATCCTCCAGGCCCGCCCGGGCACCACCGCGGCCCAGCTGGCCGAGCAGCTCGGCGTCACCGAGCGGGCCGCCCGCCGCTACGTCGAGATCCTGCGCGAGGCCGGCATCCCGGTCGAGGCCGTCCGCGGGCCGTACGGGGGTTACCGGCTGGGCCGCGGCACCCGCCTGCCCCCGGTCGTGTTCACCGAGGAGCAGGCGCTCGGGCTGGTCATGGCCGTGCTCGACGGGCAGCCGGCCGCGATGGACGCCGACGATCTGGTCGGGGCGGCGCTCAGCAAGGTCATCCGGGCCCTGCCCGAGGGCATCGGCCGACAGGCGGCGGCACTACGGACGTACGCCTCGGCCGCCCCCGACCGCCGGGCCGCGCGCGCCGATCCGGCCCGGACCAGCGCGCTGGTGGCGGCCGTGGCCGACCGGCGGCGGGTGCTGGTCACGTATCGCAACGAGGGCGGCGACGAGTGGGACGCCGAGGTCGACCCGTGGGCGGTGGTGGTGCGGTTCGGCCGCTGGTACCTGCTGTGTCACTCGCATCGGGCGGACGCCATCCGTACGTACCGGATCGATCGCATTCACGCCGTGCAGCGCCTGCCGCAGTCGTTCGTGCCGCCCGACGACCTCGACCCGGTGGCCGCGCTCGACCGCAACCTCGGCGTGGGCTGGAAATACACCACCCGGGTGCTCTTCCACGCGCCGCTGGAGCAGGTCGAGCCGTGGATCCGCTCGCCCATGGGCACCCTCGAGGCCGACGGCGAGCGCTGCGTGCTGACCGGCACCACGGCCAACCCCCGCATGTACGCCCAGGAGTGGCTGGCCACCGTCCCCATCGACTTCACCGTCGAGGGCGGCCCCGAGCTGCGGGCGGCCGTGGCCACCGTGGCCGAACGCTTCGGCAAGGCCCTACCGCACGACGACGCCTAGCGTCTGGGCCAGGGCCGGGGCAGCTTCGGCCAGCTGGTCGTGGCTGGCGTCAGGGTAGCCGTTCGGCCTGTTCACGACGGCGTCGCTGCTCCCACTCCGGGTCGAGGGCGCGCAGCAGGGCGAACTGCCGTTCCCACAGGGTGACCCGGAATTCCTGTTCCTCGACGGGATGGTGGGTCGCCCAGACCCCGGCCATGGCGTAGGTCGTGGCGTCGAACGACCAGTAGAGAATCTCGTCGCGCGAGGTGGTGGTGCGGTCTTGCAACACCTGGCCGCGCTCGACCACCAGCCAGTGGTAGGTGCCGTCGGCGTCCACCTGCACGTAGGGGTGGGCGGCGTCGCGCGGCTCGAACGCGACCAGGTCGGCCGTGGGCGCGTTGATCAGCGCGCCCAGGCGGTCGACCTCGGCTCGCAGCACCTCCAGACCACCCTGCGAGTTGCCGGGCCCGGAGTCACGACGGAACTGCTTCATGTAGTCAACGATAAGGCGCAGCGACGATGGGGACCTGCAGGCCGTCGAAGGCGGGGTCGGTCGCCGGCACGTCGGTGATGATCCCGGCGATGTCGCTGAAAGGCAGCACTGTGTACGGCGAGGCCGCGCCGATCTTTTCGGCCGAGGCCAGCACGTACGTCTCGGCGGCGCGCGACGCGAGCGTCCGTTTCATCGCGGCCTCGTCGGGGTCGCCCGTCGTCAGGCCGGCGCGGTGGTGCACGCCGGTCACGCCGAGCAGGAACAGGTCGGCTGCGATGCCCGACGCGGCCTCGGCCGTGGTCGCGCCGCAGGTCACCGCCGAGTGCTTGAACAGCCGGCCGCCGAGCACCAGCACGTCGACCGAGCGGTGTTCGACCAGAGCGGCGGCCACGGTGACGCTGTGCGTGACGATCGTGGCCGCCAGGTCGGCCGGGAGCGCGGCCACGACGGCCAGCGCCGTGGTGCCGCCGTCGAGCAGCACGGTCGCGCCGGGGCGGATCAGGCCGGCGGCCGCGGCGGCGACGCGCTTCTTGCTGTCGGGGGCCACCGCCGTCCGGGTCCGGTAGTCGGCCGCGGCCGGGGCGGCCGGCAGGGCTCCGCCGTACACCCGCTGGCAGAGACCCGCCGCGGCCAGTTCGCGCAGGTCGCGGCGGATGGTGTCCTCGGGCAGGCCGAGTTCGGCCGCGACGTCTTTGGCCACGAGCTTGCTGTCCGCGTGCAGGCGGGTCAGCAGCAGATCGCGGCGCTCGGCCGGCAGCATTACGTGTTTCTCCTCATTATTGTCGACTGTTGCGCGTTTCCCGGCTAGCGTACCCGACCATGAACGGAACCCCAGGCCTCGACCGGCCCGACCACCGCGGCCGCACCGGGCTCGACCAGGCCGGCCGCGACCTCACCGGCAACCCCGACGTGAAGATCCTCGACGTGGAGCTGCTGGCCACCGCGTGGCACGTGCTGCGGCGGACGACGTTCGACTACCGCCACCGCGACGGCCGCTGGACCACCGAGCAGCGCGAGACGTACGACCGGGGCGACGGCGCGACGATCCTGCTGTACGACCGGGAGCGGCGCACGGTGCTGCTGACCCGGCAGTTCCGCTACCCGGTCTATGTGAACGGGCACCCCGACGGCATGCTCGTCGAGGCCGCGGCCGGGCTGCTCGACGACGACGATCCGGCCCGCGCGATCCGGCGCGAGGCGGCCGAGGAACTCGGGGTGACGGTCGGCGAACTACAGCACGTGTTCGGTGTCTGGATGAGCCCCGGTTCGGTCACCGAACGTCTGCACTTCTACGCCGCGCCCTACACGGCGGCCGACCGCACCGGCCCCGGCGGCGGTGTGGCCGAGGAGGGTGAGGACATCGAGGCCGTCGAGCTCGACTTCGACGAGGCCCTGCGGCAGACCACCGACGGCCGCATCGCCGACGCCAAGACGGTGATGCTGCTGCAATGGGCGGCTCTGCACGGCCCGTTTCGGCAGAACGCTGATATGTATTGATTGGGATGAGTGCATGAGTCGGCTCCGCTGACATGCTCGCGGGCACACCCCCGAGCCTCACGGAGGACCTTCGTGCGAGCACCCCTCGTCCTCGGCGCCGCGGCGCTAATACTCGGCCTCGCCACCGCCCCGGCCCAAGCCGAGGCCCAGTTGGCCGCCGCGCCCGACATCCCGGTCGCCAACGTCAAGGCGCACCTGACCCAGTTGCAGAGCATCGCCACCGCCAACGGCGGCAACCGGGCGCACGGCCGTCCCGGGTATCTGGCCTCGGTCACGTACGTCAAGAACCTGCTCGACGCGGCCGGCTACACGACCCGCCAGCAGTCGTTCACGTACAACGGCGCCACCGGCTACAACCTGATCGCCGACTGGCCGGGCGGCGACACCGCCGACACGCTGATGGTCGGCGGGCACCTGGACAGCGTCACGGCCGGCCCCGGCATCAACGACAACGGCTCCGGCTCGGCGGCCAACCTCGAGGTGGCGCTGGCCGTCGCTCGCACCAATTTCCAGCCCGACCGCCACTTGCGCTTCGCCTGGTGGGGCGCGGAAGAGCTCGGCTTGCGCGGCTCCACGGCGTACGTCAATTCCCTGACCACGGCCCAGAAGCGCGAGATCACCGGGTATTTGAACTTCGACATGGTCGGCTCGCCCAACCCGGGCTACTTCCTGTACGACGGTGACAACTCCGACGGCACCGGCGCCGGTCCCGGCCCGGCCGGCTCGGCCCAGATCGAGGCGACGCTGGCCGCGTACTTCAGCTCGATCGGCGTGCCGACCCGGGGCACCGACTTCGACGGGCGCAGCGACTACGGCCCGTTCATCGCCAACGGCATCCCGGCCGGTGGCATCTTCACCGGCGCCGAGGGCCGCAAGACGGCCGCCCAGGTGCAGCTGTGGGGCGGCACGACCGGCGCGTTCGACCCCTGCTACCACGCGTCGTGCGACACGATCACCAACATCAACGACACCGCGCTCGACCGGAACTCGGACGCCATCGCGTACACGGTGTGGAACCTGGCCGACGGCGGCACCACTCCCCCGACCGGCACGACCGTGTGGGAGGACGACTTCGAGACGGCCAAGGGCTGGACCGCGGGCACGAGCGACACGGCCACCTCGGGTCGCTTCGAGCGGGCCGACCCGGCCGCCACCACCTCGCAGCTGGGTAACGCGGCCGGCGGCACCTACGACCTGGTGACCGGCGCGACCGCGGGCAGCAGTGCCGGCGCCAACGACGTCGACGGCGGTACGACCACGATCCTGTCCCCGTCGATCACGCTGCCGACCGGCACGCTGACGCTGAACTTCAGCTGGTACCTGTCGCACCTGAGCAACTCGTCCAGCGCCGACTACGTCCGCATCCGGGTCGTCTCGGGCAGCACCACGACCACGGTGTTCAGCCAGGCCGGGGCCGCGTCCGACCGGGCTCCGGCCTGGGCCACCGGCTCGGCCAACCTGTCGTCGTTCGCCGGCCAGACCATCCGCCTGAGCGTGGAAGCGGCCGACGCCTCCACCGCCTCCCTCGTGGAAGCGGCCGTCGACAACGTCAAAATCACCAAAGCTTAGTACGTACGACGGGGGTGGCGGCGCGAGCCGTCACCCCAGCGTGTTCAGGTAGCCCGCGCCCCCGCCGGCCAGCGCCAGCCCGGCCAGGACGAAGACGACCATCACCCGGTTGCTGACCGAGATGCCGTCCTTGCGGGTGGCGATCACCTGCTCGCGCGTGTCCGTGGTGAACACTGTGAGGCCGGCGCGGCTCTGCTTCAGCACCCCGCCGGAAAGGCGGCCCAGCGCGAAAACCGGGACTCCGCGCAGCACCCGGCTTTCGGTCAGCGTGAGTCTCTCGCTCTTGCGCAAGTCGTCGATGATCTCGCGGGAAACCACCGGTGGCAGCGGCCGTGGCGCCTTCCGCTTGTGCACGATCGTCGTCTTCACGGCCACACCCGCTTCCATCGGGTACGGATGGTCGAGGATCGCCGGGTCGACCGGGATCCGGCCGCCGGGGTCGGCCAGCGCGAACCCGCCCGGCGACGAGTAGTCGAACAGGACGTCGTGGTCGGGGGCGTCGCTGCCGGAGTACTGCCGGGACGGCTCACGGATCAGGCGGACGTGGAACCAGACGCAGTCCTCACCGGTGACCGGCGCGGCCTGGCGGCCCGAGGGCCCGTATTCCGTACGCCCCTCGAGCGCGACCCGACCCGGCCGAGCCGGCCCCGGCACGACCCGGCGCAGCGTCCGCAGGGCCCGATGCTCACCCAGATTGAGCAGGAGAAAGATGCCGGCCCCGCCGATCAGGAGGGCCCCGATGCAGAATGCCACAGTCGCGACGACCATCACACCGGTCAAGGTAGGTCACTCGTTCCACACTGTCCTCCTGCGATCATGCCGACATGGTGACCGAATCGCTGGCGAACTGGGCGCACGGGGCACAAGCCCTCGCCCTGGTGAACGCCGCGCAGCAGCGGGGTTACACGACCTACCTCGCCGAGGCGCGCACCCCACAGGAATTCGAGCAGTTCTCGGGCCTGCCCGCCCGGGTGGCCGGCGACGTGCTGGCGGCGCTGGTCGCACACGGAGTGGTCGAGCGGGCCGGCGAGCGGTTCCGGCTCACCGACGACATGGCCGGGGCGCTGGGCGGGCTCGTCGACTTCGCCGCCCAGATCGAGGAGGCGGTGCTCGGCGCGCGGCTGGTGGACTCGGCCGTACGTACGGGGGAAGCGCCTTTGACTCCCGCGGACGCACTGGTCGTCGCGAAGGCCAACGCGCTGCGGCCCTCGGCGCCCGGAGCGGGCGGACTGGTCGCGAAGCTGTTCGAGTCGACCCCGGAGATGTGGGAGGCGATGACCGACGGCCG
This sequence comes from Paractinoplanes aksuensis, assembly GCF_024137025.1. GTDB lineage: Bacteria > Actinomycetota > Actinomycetes > Mycobacteriales > Micromonosporaceae > Actinoplanes > Actinoplanes aksuensis. The sequence goes on along the minus strand of NZ_JAMYJR010000013.1, from coordinate 23,761 downwards.
GCTGCTCGACGTGGGCAGCGGGGTCAGCGGCTTCGTGCTGAGCGCGGCCACCGTGCTGCCGCGGATGCGGGCCACGACCATCGAGCTGGTTCCTTCAGTGGCTGAGGTGGCGGCGGCTCGGGCGGCGGAACTCGGCGTCAGCGACCGGATCGACGTCCGGGTGATGGATGCTCGGGAGTTCGACGCCCCGGGCGAGTACGACGCGGTGTTCTGGGCCCAGCCGTTCTTCCCGGAGCCGGTGCGGGCGGCGACGCTGGCGATGATCCGGCGCAGCCTGCGGCCCGGCGGGTTCCTGCTGGTGCAGCAGCTCGACGCGGTGCCCGACGAGGTGCGGCCGGCCTTCACACTGCGTCAGCTGGTGGCCGGGGCGCAGCAGCTGGCGTTCGCGCGGCCGCTGGACGACCTGGTCACCGAGATCACGGCCGCCGGCTTCGAGCTGGTCCGCTCGGTAGTCACCGACCTCGGGCCGGTCGCGCTGCTGCGCCGCCCGCCGGCCTGAAAGGCGGGCGGGCCGATCACTTCCGAGGGTGACCGGACCGCCCGCCGGCTCTCAGCCGCCGATCTTGCCCGCGGCGAAGGCCGCGCCGTCGGCCACGTCGCCGTTGCGGGCGTACGAGAGATGGGCCGCGAAGTTGTTGCCGCCGCCGCAGACCGGGTCGCCGTTGGCGCAGAACTCGACGGCGCGGTCGGCGAACTCGGGTGCGGCCCGGGCGATCGTCTGCCGCCGGATGCCGAGCGGGTTGCCGAACACGACAACGGCCGCCACCCGGTCCCGCAGGTCGGCCGGGATGGCCTGCCCCTGAGTGCCGACGCCCTGGATCCCGAGCGCGATGTCGGTGACAGTCGCGCCCTGCGAGTAGCCGCCGATCACGAACTGGGTCTCCGGGCAGCTCTGGGCTACCTGCTGGATGTGCTGGGTCATGTTGGTGGCGCCGGGTCCCGCGCTCCGCTGGTTGCTGGCCGCCGCATAGACGACGGCGAACGAGTCGACCGTCTGGTTGGGAAGTTCGTCGGCCAGCGCCTGCTCCAGCGGGCGCCCCAGAATGCCCAGTCCTTGCGGTTCCCCGGTGCCGCGGGCGAAGACCAGCTCCACATCGGAACAGCCAGCGCCGTTCTGACCGCCACCGGCGTTCCCGCTGCCCGCGTTCCCGCCTGCGTTGCCGCCGCCTACGTTGCCGCCCTGGTTGAATCGGGCGCGGAGCCGCTCGAAGAACGAGCCGCTTCCGGCGCTCGCGGCCGAACCACCGGCCGTGCCCGCGAAAGCCTGCGGCGTCACCACCGCGCCCGCCGCCACCACGGCGGCGCAGATCCCGATCGTCAGGAACCGCCTGCCCTTCCCGGCCCCCACACGCCTTTTCGCCATTTCTAGCCCTCCTTCATCCCCGCAATCGACCATCGGCCGCTTGCTACAGGCCAGTACGGCGGGGGTTCGGGAGCCGGATCGGGTACTCATGACGAAGAATTCCAAGCGCATTGATCAAATTGCATATGTGCAGCTCAGCGCCTTGAGACGGCCGTCTCAGAATTGCTCGCGAATGGTCGACATCGATGAAAGCAGAACGGCTGGCCGCGCGGAAAGCGACCAGCCGTACACGGGTCGTGGAATCAGACGGTGAAGCTCGTCCGGCGTCGCCGGGCCAGCGCGAAGACCACCGGGCAAAAGGAAGCGGCGGTGTGGGCCGGGATGGACCCCACACCGCCGCCGTACGCCCCCTGCTTACTTCTTGGCGGCCGGAGCTGCGCCCTCGTCGGCGGCGCCGTCCTCGGCACCCGCCTCGTCACCGGCACCGGCTTCCTCGCCCGCGCCGGCCTCTTCACCCGCGCCGGCGTCCTCGCCCTGACCGGCTTCCTCACCGGCGCCCGCGTCCTCGCCCTGGCCCGCGTCCTCGCCACCGATGCCGGCCGCGGCCTTGGCGTCGGCGAGCGTCAGGCAGGCCTGCAGCAGGCTCTGCTGCGCGGAGGTGACCGCCTTGGCCGCCGCGTCAGCCGCAGCACCCGCGTCCTCGCCGGCACCCGCTTCTTCGCCCGCGCCGGCCTCTTCGCCAGCACCGGCTTCCTCGCCCGCGCCCGCCTCTTCGCCCGCGCCCGCTTCTTCGCCCGCCTTCTCGCCGCCGGCCTTGGCTCCGCCGGCCGCCTTCTCGCCCTTGGCCGCCGCCCGCGCCTTCAGGACCTTGGCCCACTTCTTCGCCTGCGCCTTGTTCTCGGCCTTGGCCGCCGGCGACCCGGGCGCGGCTTCCTCGCCCGCCTCGTCGCCCGCGTCCTCGCCGCCACCCGCGGCCGCCGCCACATCAGCCGCGAACGTGTCGCACGCCGTCTCGAGCGCCGCCGCCGAAGCCGCCGCCGCGTCGCCGGGCGCCTGCTCCTCGACCGGAGCCAGCGGCTCGCCGTCACAGACCACGGCGCCGGCGTTGACCTGCACGTCTTCACACTTCGAGACGTCGAACTGCTGACCGTCCACGCTGACCAGGTTCACGGCCTTGGGGTCGGTGGACGCCGAGGCCAGCTGGAGCCCGGTCACACCCATGGCGACCACGACGCCCGCGACCACCACCGCGCCGATCGTCTTGCGCCGGTTGCCGCTGCCGTCGTTCCGTCGTCGGTAAGTGCGGGGCCTCATGACCACTCCTCGTCGTTGGACGTCGATGTCACCGGTGTTGCGGGCCAGTACGGCCCCCACCCGCCGCCCGGTTCAACGCCCCCACCCGCAAGACCCCCCATTTCGCCCCCTCGCAAGCCCCAAACCCGCAGCTCAAAGCACTTCCAAGAAAATCTTGAAAATTGACTGCGAACGGGGTGCCACCGCCTCCCCCGCCCACCCAAGGGCAGGGCGAGATTACGATTTTTTCCACGGCGGAGCGGCGGCGCCTGTGGACGACACCCGACACCATCGATCGACGCCCGCCGATTCTGTGGACAACGGCCACCCGCCGCTTGACGCAAGGTCTCCCATGACCCTGCGACCGACTGTCGTCCCGGCCATGAGCGCCGCGCGCGAACTGATCGAGCAATTCAAGCCCGGCACCACCTCAACCGCGGCCGCGACCGGCAAGCCAACGCCGCTCTCCACACCGTGGCCCCGAGCCGCCCGCGCTGGGACCACCACACCCGCGACTACGCACCACGGACGGCCGCCTCGCCCGCGAGCTCCACCAGCGGCCGCACCGGCTCGCCGACCGGCCCCGTCGCGCCCGGAAACGAGGGCACCGCGATCAACGCCTGGCGGAGACGGGCCTTCCCCGGGCCCCAGCGGGGATGGGAGCGGAACCCGGACGAGCCCCGGCAGGAGGCGCTGACCGAGGCCCTGGAGTACGTGCGGCGCGTCCAGCAGTACCAGACGGACATCCGCAATGCCTCGTTCCGGCTACGGGATCGGTGAGCCGGCCCGACTACCGGTTCCGATGCGCCCCAGGCTCCCCTGAACGGGTGGAAATCGCGGCCGCCGGGCGGGCTTGCCGGGATCAGGAACGCGTAAGAACATGATTGCCGTCGGTCCACAGTGGTGGGCCGGGAATCGTTGCTGTGCAAGGCGGTGAGCGCGGGCCGGTGGCGGCCGGCCCGCGCCCGCCGGGTGTCAGAGAGCGGGTGTGTCGCGGGGGCGCAGCGTCGCCCAGCCCTCGTCGCGGGCGCGGGCCGCGGCGAGCAGACCGCCCACGGCGGCCGCGTTGGTGATCTCGCCGCGGAAGACCATCGCCACCGCCTCGTCGAGGTCGATCCAGGCGATCTCGAGGTCGGCCTCTTCGTCCGTACGCTCGTAGCGTTCCTCGTCCGGCACGGGCGTCAGCTCACGGGCGAGGAAGATGCGGATCGTCTCGTCGGCGAACCCGGGCGAGGTGTGCAGGTCGATCAGCAGGTGGAACAGGCCGGCCCGCAGGTCGGCCTCCTCCGCCAGCTCGCGCGCGGCCGTCAGCTCGAGCGCTTCGCCGCTGACGTCGCGCAGGCCGGCCGGCAGCTCCCACAGCCGCCGCCCGACCGCGTGCCGGTACTGCTTGATCAGCACGACCCGGCCGACGTCGTCGAGGGCGACCACGCCGACCGCGCCCTTGTTCTGCACCACGTCCCGCTTGGCCGTGCCTCCGCCGGACATCGTCACCTCGTCGGTGAAGACCGTGAAGATCGGCCCCTCGTACCGCGTCGTCCGTGACCGCGTCTCGTGCGAGAAAGCGGAGGAGGTCACGACGCCTCCACCGGCAGCTCGTCGGCCGCCGCGTACTCCACGGCCGCCTTGACCAGGCCGTCGAACAGCGGGTGGGGGCGGGTGGGCCGGCTCTTGAGCTCGGGGTGGGCCTGGGTCGCCACGAAGTACGGGTGGGTGTCGCGGTCGAGCTCGATGAACTCGACGAGGCGGCCGTCGGGCGAGGTGCCCGAGAAGACGAGGCCGGCGTCGGCCAGCTTGGCCCGGTAGTCGTTGTTGACCTCGTACCGGTGGCGGTGCCGCTCGCTGATGTCGGTCGACCCGTAGACCTCGGCCACGATCGAGCCCTCGGTCAGCGCGGCCGGGTAGGCGCCCAGCCGCATCGTGCCGCCCAGGTCGCCCTTGCCGGCCACGATGTCCTCCTGGTCGGCCATGGTCGAGATCACCGGGTACGGGGCCTGCTCGTCGAACTCGACCGAGTTGGCCCCGGCCAGCCCGGCCAGGTGGCGGGCGGCGTCGATCGTCATGCACTGCAGCCCGAGGCAGATGCCGAGAATGGGGATCTGGTTCTCCCGGGCGTACCGGGAGGTGTTGATCTTGCCTTCGATGCCCCGGACGCCGAAGCCGCCGGGGATCACGATGCCGTCGACGCCCTTGAGGGCCGCGGCGGCGCCGGCCGTGGTCTCGCAGTCGTCGCTCGGCACCCAGCGCAGCTGGATCTTGACGTTGTTGCCGAAGCCGGCGGCCCGGATGGCCTCACTGACCGACAGGTACGCGTCGGGCAGGTCGACGTACTTGCCGACCAGCGCCACCGTGATCGTCCGCTTCGGGTGGTGCACGCGGTGCAGCAGGTCGTCCCACTGCGCCCAGTTCACGTCCCGGAACGACAGGCCCAGACGGCGTACGACGTAAGCGTCCAGCCCTTCCCGGTGCAGCACCTTCGGGATGTCGTAGATGCTCGGCGCGTCGGGCGCGGCCACCACGGCCTCACGGTCGACGTCGCAGTACAGCGCCAGCTTGTGCTTGAGCTTCTCGGGGATCTCGCGGTCGCTGCGGCAGACCAGCGCGTCGGGCTGGATGCCGATGTTGCGCAGCGCCGCCACCGAGTGCTGGGTCGGCTTGGTCTTGAGCTCGCCCGACGGCGCCAGGTAGGGCACCAGCGAGACGTGCAGGTAGAACACGTGGTCGCGGCCGACCTCGTGCCGCACCTGGCGGATCGCCTCGAGGAAGGGCAGCGACTCCATGTCGCCGACCGTGCCGCCGACCTCGGTGATGACCACGTCGGGGCGGCGGCCGGACTCGTCGGGGTCGGCCATCGCGAAGATCCGCGACTTGATCTCGTTCGTGATGTGCGGGATGACCTGGACGGTGTCGCCCAGGTATTCGCCGCGCCGCTCGCGGGCGATGACAGCCGAGTAGACCTGACCGGTGGTGACGTTCGCCTTGCCCGACAGCGACCGGTCGAGGAACCGCTCGTAGTGGCCGACGTCGAGGTCGGTCTCGGCGCCGTCCTCGGTCACGAAGACCTCGCCGTGCTGGAACGGGTTCATCGTTCCGGGGTCGACGTTGAGGTACGGGTCGAGCTTCTGCATGACGACCCGGAGCCCGCGCGCGGTCAGAAGATTACCGAGGCTGGAGGCGGTGAGGCCCTTGCCCAGCGAGGAGGCGACGCCCCCGGTGACGAAGATGTGCCGCGTGTCGCGCACTGTAGAGGCCAACGCCCTGCTCCCGTGGTCGCCTGATTGTGACTTGCGGCCGGGGCGCTAGCCCCCATCCACGGGAGTCCACCGTAACACCTACGACGGCTGGCGCACGTTCGGGCTGCTCGTGACGCGTGTCAAAGGACCGCCGGGCCCGTCGGTCTCACCCTCCGGTCTCGTCCGGTCAGCAGCGTGCAACAAAACGCGCAGCGCGGTGAGCACGGCGGTCGGCACCGCGGTGGCCGCCGCGGCGCCGGCCACGGTCAGCGCCGAGCCGTTGAGCACCCCGGCGATGAGCACGGCCACGGTCACCCCGGCCCCGGCCGCCCGCAGCGCCGGATGCAGCCCGAAGAGCCGGTTGAGCCCGCCCCACGGCGAGAACTGGCAGAAGGCCAGCATCAGCACCCCGGCCACGGCCAGGACCGTCAGCGGGCTGTCCAGCAGGGCCTGCCCGTTGGCGGCGGCCGCGCGCTGCATGGCCGGCCCGGCGGTGCCGTTGCCCAGCTCGGTCAGCAGCCGCCCGACGATGCCCTGGTCGGCCGCCGGACGGCTCAGGTCGACGACCGCGAAGCCGATGGTGACGGCCAGCCCGGCCAGCGCGGCCCAGGCGAAGCGCGAGAACGTCAGCCAGCCGCCGGTGGTGATGGCCGCGGCCACGCAGACCCCGGCGGTCACGGCGATCGCGCCCACCGGGTCGGCGCCCAGATAGGGGCTGCCCACCATGACGACGCCGATGCCGCCGAGCAGCACGACGATCACCGGGCGCCACGGCTTGGCGATCCACTGGGCCAGCGAGCCGGCCAGCACGAGCAGCCCGGCCACGAACACGCCGAGGCCGACGCCGCCCACCCCCGCGTACCGGCCGCCGGACACCGCCGAGTAGCCGGCCACGCCGTTGAGCTGCAGCTGGGCCCCGGTCAGCAGGTCGAAGCCGACGACCACGGAGGCGACCGCGGCCGCCGCGCCCAGCGGCCACAGGGTGCGGCCGTAGCGCGGGGCCAGCCGCACCAGCACGGTCCCGATGACGATGAACAGGCCGGTCACGCTGCCGAAGACCCAGGCCGGGTGGCCGTAGCGCCACCACGGGGTGGCGTCGGCCAGCAGCGCGGCCGGGATGGCCAGGGCGGCGGCGATCAGAGCCAGTTCCAGTACGCTGACCAGCCGCGCCGACGGCAGGGCCGGGCCGCGCGGTCCGGCGTGCCGGCGGGCCCGCACCATCACCGGAACGGCCAGCAGGAACAGCAGGATCTGCAGGCCCGCCAGCACCTCGAAGAAGATCCCGGCCACCGCGTTCTGGGCCACCGAGCGCTGATCGGCGTTGTGCACGCCCAGCATCGAGTCGGTGACGCCGGCCGGCCGGCCCTCGACCACAGTGGCCGCCCGCCCGGCGAACAGCCGCTCGGGGGCGGGCTTGCCCAGCGCCGTCAGCACCGTCGGGGCCAGGTCGATCAGCTGCAGGTAGCCGTCGCGCCCGGTGCCGGCCGAGGTGAGCCAGCCACCGTTCCAGCCCTCGCCCTCGGCGATCGCCACGTGCAGGCGCCCCGAGCGCTCGGTGTCGGACACCCCGGCCACCATCAGCAGCGAGCGGCTGGGGCGGGCCGCGACCACCCGGGCCAGCATGGCGTCGGCCGCCTGCACCTGCTGCTGCCGTTGCGCGCCACTGCCCGAGACGGCGCCCAGGTCGACGATGCTGAGGTTGCACTGCGACAGCAGGCCGGTGGCGTCGGCGGGCAGCGACGGCTGGTACTTGTCGACGCGGCCGAACGGGCGGGCGGCGGCCATCGCGGCGGCCGGGCCGAAGGCGTACGTGCAGCGCACGGACTCGGCCAGGGCGCCGGGCACCGCACCGTACGGAAGCCGGTCCTGGTTGTTCTGGACCACCGAGCGCTGTTCGGTGAGGTTGGCGCCGATGTCGTCGGGCTGGGTGAGCGCGGGCGAAGCGGGCTCGCACCGGCTGCCCGTCGAGGGCCGGGGCCAGGCCGCGTAGTTGCCCGCGCCGAGCGTCAGCCACCCGTCCGAGGGGCAGGTGACCCGCATCGCCGAGCGCACCGACAGCCAGCCGATCGAGCCCCGCGACGCCTCGGCCCACAGGGTGGGGGTGCGCTGCGGGTCCAGGTCGTCCCAGCGCAGCCCGGCCGAGCCGGCCAGGATCACGTAGTCGGCGCTGCCGGTGTTGTTGTCGGGGCTCGGCCGGATCGCCAGCCCGGCGATCCCGGCCAGCCCGATCAGGCCGACCATCAGGTACGGCAGCCAGGCCCGGCCGCGCCGCCGGGGTGGCAGCGAGGCGGGCCGGACCCGGCGCAAGCGGTCGAGAAGTCTCACGAACGACCCGTCACTTCGGCGTACGCGGCCCGGACATCGGCGACCGTGTCGGCCTCCCGCGGCCACGTGGCGGCCCGCACGGGCCCCCGGGCGGCGTAGTCGGCCCGCAGCTCGGGGTCGGCCAGCAGGGACCGGACGGCGTTGTCGAGCGCGTCCACGTCGTCCGGCGGGATCAGCACGGCCGCGTCCCCGACCAGCCCCGGCAGCCCGCCCACGGCGGTGCTGATCAGCGGCACGCCCGACTCCAGGGCCTCCTGGGCGAACAGTTGCCGCGCCTCCCACTCGCTGGTGATCACCGCGAGGTCGGCCCCGAGCAGCAGGTCGGCCACGTCGTTGCGCCGGCCGAGCAGGTGGAACGGCGCGTGCTTCTGCGAGGCCCGCTGGGCCAGGAACATGTAGCTGGGCCCGGACCCGGCCACCACGACCACCGGCGCCGGGTCGAGGTCGCGCCAGCGGGCGGACGCGTCGACCAGCAGGTCATAGCGCTTCTGCGGGTGCAGGCGGCCGACCGAGACGATCAGCGGGGTCTCGGGGGCCAGCCGGAACTCGGCCCGCACGGCCGAGCGGGTGCGCCTGGGCAGCGGCAGGGTGGGCGCGGCGACGGCCCCGAGGCGGGCGTGGCGGGCGCCCAGCGCGGTCGCCCGCTCGACCAGGTCGTCCGAGGCGCCCAGGGTGAGCGTGGCGCTGCGCGCGACGACCCGCTCGACCAGCAGGGACGCCTGGCCGCGCAGACCCTTGCGCGAGAGCACGGCGTTGTGCCAGGTGACGACGAGCGGCGTCCCGGAACGGGCGAGCTGGGCCACGAAGGCGGCCCGGAAACCGTGCGCGTGCACCACGTCGGGGTGGCGGCCCGACAGGGCGCTGCGCAATTGGCGTACGGCGCCGGCGTCCTGCGGGCCCGGGCCGGCCGGGATCTCGACGGGGACGAAGGTGGCGCCCGAGCCGGCGAAGCCGAACAGCTCGTCGGTGGCCGCGGGCCCGCACACCAGCACCTCGCAGCCGGCCGCGACCAGGCCGCGAGCCAGCGAAGCGACGTGCTGGCCGACCCCACCCGTGCTGGAGGCCAGCACCAGAGCCACCGAACCCCGCCAGTCGTCGCCCACGGAACCTCCTTCTCAGGCCGAACGGCGCCGCAGACGGCGGGCCAGCGGCGCCAGATCGCGCCGGGCCAAGGGGTAGGCGACGCCCACGAAGACCACCAGCACGGCGAGCCCACCCAATATGCCTTGCACGATGCTGAGAACCGCCTGCGGGGTGTCGCCGAGCAGCTCACCCAGACCGGCGACCGCACCCCACCCGGCCGGCGCGGCCAGAGCCGTGGCCAGCAGGGTGACCAGAGTGGTGCGGCCGAGGCCGCCGAGCGCCTCCGCCCCGGCGTGCCGGCGGACCGCCACGACCAGCAGCAGTCCGATAACCGACATCGCGACCGCATTGGCCAGACCGAGCGTGAAGACCTCGTTGCCGACGGGCGAGAGGGCCAGGGCCACGCCGGCGCCGACGATCCACCCGGCGGCGGTCGAACCGGCCGCGGCGACCGTGGCTCCGCGGGCGTACAGGGCCCGGGAGAGCAGGGCGAACAACGCGTAGCCGAACAGGCCCGGCGCGAAGCCGGCGATGCCGGCGGCGGCGGGCTCGGCTCCGGTCAGATAGGCGATCGGGACGGCCAGCGCGAGCAGGGCGGCCACCCCCAGGCCGGCCAGCAGCAGCACCGACCGGGCGGTGGCCGAAAGATCCTTGCGGTACGCAGCCTCGTCGCGGCGGCTGAAGGCGGCCGACAGCGACGGGTAGACCGCGGTCGCCACCGGCACCGCCAGCACCGCCCACGGCAACAGGAAGACCGTCTGGGCGGCGTTGTAGAGGGCGAGCCCGTCGCTGAGACCGACCGCGACCGCGATGGCGACGATCGTCATGAGTTGCTGGGAGCCGACCGTCACGGCGCCCGCCCAACCGAGCCGCACCGCCTGGCGACCGGTGTCGCCCGGAAATTGCAGGGACGGTCGCAGTCTCAGGTTCAGTTTGCGTAGCGGGATCAACAGGCAGAGCGCGAGGACCACGACCCCGCACGTGGTGCCGATCGACAGCGTCAGCTCGCCGGTGCGGGTCAAGCCGGCGAAGTCGGTCCGAGCCCCGTCCACCGCCGCGTACGTGAGGTAGGACGCCATCACCGTGACGCTGGACAGCAAGGGGGCGATGACAGGCCAGGCGAAGCGGTGGTGGGCTTGAAGGATGCCGGTCAGCACGATGCCGATCCCGTACAGCGGCAGCTGCGGCGCAAAGATCCGCAGCATGCTCGCGGCCGTCTGCTGATGCTCCGGCGGCACCTTGGGCAGCAGCCCGGCGATGGGGCCGGCCAGCAGCGCCACCAGGATGGCCAGCGGCACCATCAGCACCAGCACCCAGGTCAGCAGGGCCGACGACACCGCGTTGACCCGCTCGCGGTCACCGGCTGCGACCGCTCCGGCCAGCAGGGGAACGACGAGGCTGGCCAAGGCTCCGCCCGCGACCAGCTCGAAGACGATGTTCGGGATGGTGTTGGCGGCGTTGTAGATATTGCCGAGGTTTTCGTGGCCGACCGTGTGCAGGAAGACAAATGTCCGGCCGAAACCGGCGATCCGCGCGACCACCGTGAGCGCCGTGATCAGCGCCGCCGCCCCCGCGATCTTCGTCCCGGGCCCGACGGTCCCCCGGGCCGACTGGGGGTTCTTCGGGGCCGTTCCGGCATTGCTCACAGCCGGCACAGCCGGTCCGGCACTACTCACGGCCGGCTCGGTGCTGCTCACGGCCGGCGGGGCGGTCGGGGCTCGGTGGTTGCCGGGCTCGGCGCCGTCAGCGTCGCTCACGCCTGCGGCGGGCGGCGGCCCAGCTCGTCGAGGTAACGCAGCCACGGGGTGTCGTTGATGACCTTGGTGAAGCTGACCTTCTCGCTGGCCGCGGTCAGCGCGCCCAGCACGGTCAGCGCGGCCAGCCGCCCACCCGGGCCGCTGCGCGCGATCAGGGCCACACCGAGCAGCGCGCCCAGCGCGTTGGCCCCGGCGTCGCCCAGCATGATCTCTTCGCCCAGGTCGTCGGGCAGCAGCGCGGCCGAGGCGCCCAGCGTGCCCGCCGCGACGCCGCCGCGCCGGCCCAGGGCCAACGGCGTACCGATGATCGCCCCGGCCTTGATGGCCCGGCCCGGGCGCAGGTCGAGCAGGTTGACGAAGTTGGCCAGGCCGGCGATGACGCCCGCGCCGAGCAGCACGTCGGCCGTGCGCCCGAGGCGGCTGGGCCGGTTGCTGCCGATCAGGGCGCTGGCCACGAACCCGGCCGCGCCGACCCCGGCGATCTTGACCAGGCCGCTGGTGACCCGGCCCTCGCGCAGCGCGCCCAGGTGACCGGCGAAGCCCTTGGCCGCCTTCTGCTCGGGCCGGTTGCCGACGATGTCGTCGTAGAACCCGACCGCGCCCGACACCGCGCCCGCCGCGACCGCCGCCGCGGCGAGCCGCCCGCTGCCCGCGCCGAGCGCCGCGGCCGTGGTCGCGCCCACGGCGAGCGCCGGGCCACCGGCCAGGGTGACCGTGCGGCCGTGGAAGTTCGTGCGCTCGAGCGCGCCCGCGTGCTGGTCGCGACGGATCCAGGCGAGCGCGGCCCGGGCGACGGCCGCGCCGGCGACCGACGAGCGGAGGGTTGCCATGGCGGGAAGTTTAGAGACCCGCCGCTACGAGGCGGCCTTCGGCACCAGCGAGGAGGCTCCGGCGGCCAGGCCGTACTGGCCGACCTTGTCGTCGACGACCCGCTCGACGGTGGCCATGGCCGCCGCCACCTGGCCGTCGGCCGTGCTCGCGTTGTCCACCGTGGAGATCACCTTGACCAGGGTCGGGTCGCCGCGCACGGCCGAGATCAGGTTGCCGTCGCCCACGCCGACCCCGGCCACCACCAGCGGGTGGTTCTTGTGCACCTCTTGGGCCATGTAGACCAGCGACTGCGCCTTCTTGGCCGCGTCCTTGTCGACGGCCGGGGCGCCGGTGATCATCACGGTCGCCTCGGCCCCGCCCGTGGCCTTGTCGTCGACCGCGATGTAGCCCTGTTCGCTGTACGCGGCCAGCACCGCGGTGACGTCACCGGCGGCCGGCTGCGTGACGGCGGGGCCACCGGCCCGCTGCATGAGCGCGAGCATGAGCTGGGCGCTGGCCGTCTCGACGCCGATACTGTTGGCCGGCACGTCGGCGAACGGGATGGTCGGCTGCGACGTCTCGTTGGCCAGGTCGAGCAGGTCGAGCTCGACGGCCGGGTCGAAGAACTTGTCCTGCACGGTGACCTTGGCCGTGATCGTCGCGCCGGCGATCGTCAGCATCGAGATCACCTTGTCGGCGTACTGGTCGGTGCCGGGCAGGGCCAGCACGGCCAGCTTGCGCCCGGCCAGCTTGCCGTTGAGCACGGTCGGGGCCAGCTCGGTGGCGAACTCCTGGCTGCGGTTGATCTCCTCGCGGTACTGGTTGATCTCGTCCCGCTTGTTGCCGAGGTCTTTGTTGAGCGCGGTGATCTGACTCTTGAGGTTGTCGGCCACCGGACCGTTGAGCGCGGCGGTACCCACGACCAGGCCGATGGCCAGGGCCAGGAAGACCGCGGTGAGCGACACCACGTGGTACCGGAAGTTGATCACGACAAGAGCCCCGTCAAGTCAGAAAAGGTGTCCGAGCTGGAAGACCAGATTGTCCCACCACTCGGAAACGACGGTCAGGTACGCCTTCCCGACCGTCGACACGGCCACCGCCGAGGCCATCGCGGCCGTCGCCGAGAGCACCAGGAGCAGCAGCGCCGAGCCCGAGATGTTCTGCTTGTAGAGCCGGCTCACGCCCTTGGCGTCGACCAGCTTGCCGCCGACCTTGAGCCGGGTCAGGAACGTCGAGGCCATGCCGCCGCGGCCCTTGTCGAGGAACTCGACCAGGTTGGCGTGCGTGCCCACGGCCACGATGAGGGTGGCGCCCTTGTCGTCGGCCAGCAGCATCGCCAGGTCCTCACTCGTGGCGGCGGCCGGGAAGGTCAGCGCGGCCACGTCGAGGTTGTGCACCCGCTCGAGGCCGGGCGCGCGGCCGTCGGGGTACGCGTGCACGACCACCTCGGCCCCGCAGCGCAGCACGTCGTCGGTCACCGAGTCCATGTCGCCGATGATCATGTCGGGCGTGTAGCCGGACTCGACCAGCGCGTCGGCCCCGCCGTCGACGCCGATCAGCACCGGCTTGTACTCGTGGATGTAGGGCCGCAGGACGTCCAGGTCGTCCTTGTAGTCGTAGCCCCGGACCACGATCAGCACGTGCCGCCCGGCGATGCGGGTCTGCACGTCGGGCACGCCCACGCCGTCGAGCAGCAGGTCGCGTTCCTGCTTGAGGTAGTCCATGGTGTTGGCGGCGAACGCCTCGAGCTGCACCGACAGGCCCTCACGGGCGTCGGCCATCGAGCGCGCCACGGTCTCGGAGTCTTGCCGCACGCCGGTGGCGACCGGCTCGCCGTCGAGCAGCACGGTGTCGCCCTCGACGACCACCGAGTCACCCTCGCGCAGCTTCTCGAAGACCTCTTCGCCCAGGTCGTCGATGAGCACGACGCCGTTCTTGATGAGCACCTCGGGCCCGAGGTTGGGGTAGCGCCCCGAGATCGACGGCTTGGCGTTGAGCACGACGGCCACGCCGACGGCGACGAGCGCGTCGGCGGCCACCCGGTCGATGTCGACGTGGTCGATCACGGCGATCTCGCCCGGGCGCAGCCGGCCGGTCAGACGCTTGGTCCGGCGGTCGAGGCGGGCGGTGCCGGCGAGGGCATCGGGATCGGTGCTCCGCGCGCGGCGCAAAGTGGGAAGTCGCATCAGGGCCATCCTGACACGCCGCGTCACACGCTTGGCACGCGACATGCGCGATCTCACCCACTAAAGGGGCATTTGCCCCGCTCGTCCCTGTCAGTCATGGTGCCATGACCGAACGCCCTGCTCAGGCCCTTTTCTCGCGACCCGCCACGGCCAGCAGCTCTTCGGCGTGGGCGATGCCGAGATCGGAATCCGGCAATCCCGCGAGCATCCGCGACAGCTCCCGCGCCCGTTCGGTCTCCTCGACGATGCGGACCCCGCTGGTGGTGATCGCGCCGCCCGTGTCCTTGGCCACGACCAGGTGCCGGTCGGCGAACGCGGCCACCTGGGGCAGGTGGGTCACCACGAGCACCTGGTGGGAGCGGGCGAGCCGGGCCAGCCGCTTGCCGATCTCGACCGCGGCCGTGCCGCCGACGCCGGAGTCGACCTCGTCGAAGACCAGCGTCTCGGGGCCGCCGGCCCCGGCGAACACCACCTCGATGGCCAGCATCACCCGGGACAGCTCGCCGCCGGACGCGCCCTTCTGCAACGGCAGCGACGGGGCGCCGGGGTGGGCCATGAGCCGCAGCTCGACCTCGTCGGCGCCGTCGGGACCCATCGGCGGCTCGTCCTTGCCGGCGGTCCGCGGCACCACGGCCACCTCGACCCGGGCGTGCGGCATGGCCAGACCCGCGAGCTCGACGCTGACCGCCTCGCTGAACCGGCCCGCGGCCTCGGTGCGGGCCTCGGTGAGCCGGGCCGCCAGCTCGGTCACCTGGGCCTCGAGCCGCTGACGTTCCTTGTCGAGCTCGTCGAGCAGCTCGTCGGACGAGTCGAGCGCGGCCAGCTTGGTGCGCGCGTCCTCGGCCCAGACGATGACGCCCTCGACGTCGTCGGCGTACTTACGGGTGAGCCCGCGCAGCGCGGCCCGGCGCTCGTAGATCTGCTCGAGGCGGGCCGGGTCGGCGTCGAGCGAGCTCAGATAGGCCGACAGCTCGGACGAGACGTCGCCGACCAGGGTGGCCGCCTCTTCGATGCGGGCCGCCAGCTCGCCCAGCATCGGGTCGACCGGCGCCTGCGCCTCGAGGGTGCGGCGGGCCGTGCCCAGCAACTGGGTCGCGTCGGGCGCCTCCTCGGTCACCTCGACCCCGCCGGCCAGGGCCTGCGCGGCCAGCGCGGCGGCGACCCGGAGGCCCTCGGCATGCTCGAGGCGCTGCACCTCGTTGCGCAGGTCGTCGTCCTCCCCCGGCTGGGGGTCGACCCGGCTGATCTCGTCGAGGCCGAGCTTGAGCAGGTCGGCCTCTTGCGAGCGGGCCCGCGCGTTGCGGCGGCGGTCGGCCAGGTCGTCGACGACGGTGCGCCAGCGCCCGTACGCCTCGCGGTAGGTCTCGAGCAGCTTCTCGTGTTCGGGCCCGGCGAAGCGGTCGAGCGCGCCCCGCTGCTCGGCCGGGCGCAGCAGGCGCAGCTGGTCGGACTGGCCGTGCACGGCCAGCACCCGCTCGCCCAGATCGGTCAGCATCGACACCGGCATGCTGCGCCCGCCCACGTGGGCCCGGGACCGGCCCTCGATCGTCACCGTGCGGCTCAGCAGCACCGTGCCGTCGTCGTCGATCTCGCCGCCGGCCTCGGAGACACGGGTAGTCACCTCGTCGGCCAGCTTGCCGCCGAGGCGCAGCCGGCCCTCGACGACCGCGCGGCCCGGGTCGGCCCGCACCCGCCCGGCATCGGCCCGCCCGCCGAACAGCAGGCCCAGACCGGTCACCACCATGGTCTTTCCGGCACCGGTCTCACCGGTGATGACGTTCATGCCCGCCGTCAGCCGCAGCGTCGTGTCGTCGATGACGCCGAGCCCGGTGATGCGCAGTTCCTCCAGCACAGGGCAGACAGTATCGGTGCCCCCCGACATTTGCCCACCGGCGGTGGCTCCCGGCTACCGCCGATTGCCGCGCCAGCCCTCCACCGGGAGCGCGAACTTGGCCACGAGCACGTCGGTGAATGGCCTCGGCTGCAGGCGGACCAGGCGTACGGGGAGCTGACCGCGCTCGACGGTGACCTTGGCCCCCGGCGGCAGGTCCCAGGTGCGGCGACCGTCACAGCAGAGCACCGCGAACGAGGTGTAGGGGTCGACGGTCAGCGCGAACGACGACGTCGGCGCGGTCACCAGCGGCTTGCTGAACAGCGCGTGGGCGCTGATCGGCACCAGCAGCAGCGCCTCGACCTCGGGCCACACGACCGGGCCGCCGCCCGAGAACGCGTACGCCGTGGAACCGGTCGGCGTCGCGCACACGACACCGTCGCAGCCGTACCGGGCCAGCGGGCGGCCGTCCACGTCGACCAGCAGCTCGAGCATCTGAGCGCGCTGGCCCTTCTCGACGCTGACCTCGTTGAGGGCCCAGGACTCGGCGATCACCCGGCCGCCGTACTCGGCCCGGACGTCCAGCGTCAGCCGCTCGTCCACCTTGTACGCGCCGTCGACGACGTCCTTGACGGCCTCGTCGAGGTGGTCGATCTCGGCCTCGGCCAGGAACCCGACCTTGCCCAGGTTGATGCCCAGCAACGGCGCCTTGACCGGGCGGGCCAGCTCGGCCGCGCGCAGGAACGTGCCGTCGCCGCCCATCGCCAGCACGATCTCGACGCCCTCGGCCGCGGCCGGGGTCGGACCGCCCTCCACGGTGGTCACCTCGGGCGGCAGGTCGAGATCGGCCACCTCCTCGGCGATCACGCGGACCTCGAAGCCGGCCGCCAGCAGGTCGCGCGCCACCGTACGGGCGTGCTGGGTGCTCTGCCGCCGGCCGGTGTGCGTGACCAGCAGGGCCGAGCGCGTCATGTGTCCTCCAAGGGGGATGCCGTCTGCTCCGGCCCGGCAGAAGCTACCTTGATCACGGGCCCGGCGGCGACAACTTCTTCGATCTGCGCACGATCGGCGGGTGGGGCGTCGCGGCGGAACCAGACGAAGAACTCGACGTTGCCGCTCGGCCCGGGCAGCGGGCTCGCGGCCACCCCGGCCACCCCGAGACCCAGGTCGGCCGCGGCCGCCGCCACGTCCAGCACGGCCTCGGCCCGCAACGGCCAGTCCCGGACGACCCCGCCCGCGCCCACCCGTTCCTTGCCCACCTCGAACTGCGGCTTGACCATCAGAGCGAGGTCGCCGTCGGGCGCGGTGCAGCCGGCCAGGGCGGGCAGCACCAGCCGCAGCGAGATGAACGAGAGATCCGCCACAGTCAGGTCGACGAGGCCGCCGATCGACTCCGGCGTGATGGCCCGGACGTTGGTCCGCTCGAACACGACGACCCGCTCGTCGGTGCGGATCGGCCAGGCCAGCTGTCCGTAGCCGACGTCGACGGCCACCACCTGACGGGCCCCCGAGCGCAGCAGCACGTCGGTGAACCCGCCGGTGGAGGCGCCGGCGTCGAGACACCGGCGCCCTTCGACGGCGAGCCCGCGCGGACCGAACGCGGCGAGCGCGCCGGCCAGCTTGTGCCCGCCCCGGGAGACGTACTCGGTCGCCGGATCCTCGCCGGTGACGAGCACCGGGTCGGCCGGGTCGACCATCGCGGCCACCTTGCGGGCCACCGTGCCGCGCACCTGCACGCGGCCGGCCTCGACCAGCGCCGCCGCCTGCTCGCGGGAGCGGGCCAGCTTGCGGCGCACGAGCTCGGCGTCGAGCCGGGCCCGCTTCACCGGTCGATGCTCGCCAGGGTCTCCTGGAGAACCTGGTGAGCCGCCTCGTACTCGGCGATCTGCTCGGACGGGGCCAGCCGGGACGCGTTCTCGAGCGCGCTCAGCACGGCGTCGACAGCCGGGTGACCGGTCTCACGCACGATCTCGCCCGTTACCTCGTCGACCGCGCTCTGAGGGGCGGGCGCCGGGCTCGGAGCTTGCATCGGCGGCCGCGGCACCGGCGGCGGTCCGGGCCGGAAACCACCCGGCGTCGGGCCGGGCCGGAAACCACCGGGCGTCGGGCCCGGAGTCGGGAACGTCATCGACTCACGCCCCCGCGCTCGGCGTCGTCGGCGGCAGCTCGGTGGCGGCCGCGGCTTCGCGGACGGCGGCATTGGGCGCGTCGGCCGTGCCGGCCGGAGCACTCGGCGTCGCCTTCTTGGCCGCTGCTTTCTTGGCCGGCGCGTTCTTGGCCGGAGCCTTCTTGGCCACAGCCTTCTTCGCCGGGGCCTTCTTGGCCGGTCGCGCCCCCTGAGCCTCGGCCTGAGCCGTGGCCGGGGCGATCTTCGCGGTCGCCTTCTGGTCGGCCGGGATCACCTCGTCCGGCGGCGGCACGGCCTTCTTGGCCACCGACTTCTTGGCGACGGCCTTCTTGGCGACGGCCTTCTTGGCCGGTGTCTCGCGCGGGGTGTTCGACGGCGGCGCCGACGGAGTGGTGCCCGCCGACGGCATCGCGTTGGGCACCGCCTTCTTGGCCACCGCCTTCTTGGCCGCCCGGGGCAGCGGCGCCGGACCGTCGAGCCGGGTGCCGCCGACGCCCTCGCTGGGCGCGTCGGCCGCCGTTCCGCCCTGGGCCCGGGACTCGGCATCCCGCAGTTGCTTCTCGAGGTCTCGTACGCGGGTGGTCAGTTCGGTGACCTCTTCGGCCGTGGCCAGACCGACCACTCCGAGCGCCTTGTCCACCTCGTAGCGCACGATGTTCGTCAGGGCCTCGCGGTTCGCCATGCCGGCCGACAGCAGATCGTCGACCAGGCCCTGCAGCTGCGCGGCGGTGGCCCCGCCCCGGTTCACCACTTCGCCCACGACCTTCTGGGCCCGCTTGCGCGGTGCTTCGGTCAATCCGAGCGCCATCTCCAGATACGCCCGCCATGCGTCCGGCATGTTCCGCTCCTCTCGCGGCTCGTCGGGTGCCACGCTACCGGGCGGTTCGCAGGGATCAGTGAGGTACGGTGCGGTACGCGTACCGGGTGTCGTGAGGAAAGAGGTCAGATGGCCACCGTGGACGAGTGCCGGCAGGCTTTGCACGACCTGGCCGCGAGGCTGGAACGCAACGCAGAGACCCGCGGCCACCTCGATTTCGACCGCACGCTGGCCTGCCGCGTGCCCGACCTCGAGACGGCCTTCCACGGCCGGCTCGCGGGCGGCCTGCTCACCGACATCGCCGACGGTGACGATCCCAAGGCGAAGATCGCGCTCATCGCGAGCAGCGACGACCTGCTGGCCCTGATCGCCGGCAAGCTCGACATCACCCGGGCCATCGCGTCGCGCCAGATCCAGGTCAAGGCCAACCCGTTCGACCTGCTAAAACTGCGAAAACTGCTTTAGTTCCCGGTACGCCCGAGGGCCGGCATCCGCCAACCGGTGGCCAGCCGGGACGGGTGCAGGTTGACGCCGCCGCCGAAGAATTCGGTGAACTTCATGATCAGCGGGTCCCACCGCAGCGGGTCGACATGGGCGGTGCCCGGCACGAGCAGGTCCTGCTCGACGTGCGTACGCAGAACCTCGATCTCGTACGCCGTGGCGTGCAGATCCCCGGTGAAGCGGTGCGCGCCGGCGACGCGGCATTCCAGCTGGATCGGGCACTCGGCGACCCGCGGCGGCGCCACCAGCACCGACTCCTGCCGGGTCAGCCCGCCCAGCGCGAACTTGTCGGCCACGTACCGGTAGCCCTGCTCGGTCTTGGCCGGCGGCACGTCGGGCCGCCCGGTCGTCATGGCGATCCGGTCGACCGCGGCCACCAGCGCCGACGACGGCAGGTTGAGCACACATTCGCGCTCGCGGCGCAGGTTCTCGGCCGTACGGCTGCGATCGCCCATGCCGAGCATCGCCGACTGCCCCAGCCACCACGCCGACGACATGGGGGCCAGGTTGGCCGAGCCGTCCGCGTTGACCGTGCTGATGAGCACCACCGGGGTGCCGAAATACAAGACCTTGAGACCGGGTACGACATGCATGGCTCCCATGCTGGCCGAGCCCCCGGTCGAGGGCTGGCGGCTTTCGGACGTCGCGTCGCCCGCTACAGCCGCCAGCTGCTCAAGACTTCGCGGGCCGCGTCGGAGGCGGCTTTGATACCACTCAGGGGCACTCCCGACCACGTGGCCGCGCACAGCAGACGCAGAGCCACCACCGGGTCGCCGGCGCCGTCGAGCGTGACCGTGTCGCCGTCGCGGGCCACGCGCCAGCCACCGGCGTCCTCGGCGGCCGGCGGCACGGCGGATTCGGCGGCCGGGCGGAACAGGCCGGCCAGGTCGGCCGCCACATAGGTCGGACGCTGCGCCGGGACGGCCGCCAGCAGGTCGGCCGGGCCGCTCACGCCGGTCAGCACGAGCAGGCTGTCCAGGCCCGCGGTGACCGCGCCCTCGATGTCGGTGTCGAGCCGGTCGCCGACCACCAGCGGGCGCTCGGCCCGGGCCTGGGCCACGGCCGTGGTGAACAGGGCCGGGCCGGGCTTGCCGACGACCAGATCGGGGTCACGGTCGAGCGCGGTCCGCAGCACGGCCACCAGCGAGCCGTTGCCGGGCAGCGGGCCGCGCGGGCTGGGCAGGGTGCGGTCGGTGTTCGTGGCCACCCACAGCGCCCCGGCCCGCACCGCGAGCGAGGCCTCGGAGAGCACCGACCAGCCGACCTCGGGACCGTAGCCCTGCACGACCGCGACCGGCTCGTCGTCGGCCGCGGCGACCGGGGTGAGGCCGGCTTCGCGGACCTCGTCGCGCAACGCGTCGGCGCCGACGACCAGGACGCGGGAGCCCGCAGGGAACTTCTCGGAGAGCACGGTGGCGGCGGCGCCGGCCGAGGTGAGCACCTCGGCCGGTTCCGCTGCCACGCCCATGCCGGTCAGCTTGGCCGCCACGTCGGCGGCGCGGCGGGACGCGTTGTTGGTCGCGTACGCCACCGCGGTCCCCCGCCCGCGCAACTGCCCGACGGCCTCGGCCGCACCGGCGATCGGCTTGTCGATCAGGTAGACGACGCCGTCCAGGTCGAAGACGACCAGGTCGTAGCCGCCGGCCAGGTCGGCCGTCACTCCTGCGTCTCGCCCTTCTTGGCGTCCGCCTCGTCAGCATCAGCCTTCTTCGCGTCGGCCTTGTCGGCGTCGGCCTTGTCGGCGTCGGCCTTCTTGGCGTCGGCCAGCTCCTCGGCGTCGGCCTCGAGCTCCTCCGCCACGTCCTCGACGGCTACCGGGTCGGTGTTGACGTCGGTGTCCGCGGCCGCGACCACCTCGTCGTCCTCGTCCTCGTCCGTGACGTCGCTGCGGGCGGCGGGCTCGTCGTCGAGGTCGTCCTCGTCGTCGTACTCGTCGTCCTCATCGTCGTCGTCGAGGGCGGCGCGCTCGTCGTCGCCGTCGAACTCGCCCTCCTCCTCGTCGGGAGTCGTGCCGGTCCGCTCGTCACCGCCGGAGGGCTCGGTGTCCTCGTCGGCCAGGGTCACCCCGTCGAGCTCGAGCAGGCGCTCGGCCGCGTCGGTCAGGCCCTCGTCGTCGGCGGCGGCGGCCCGGGTGAACCACTCGCGGGCCTCCTCGCGCCGGTCGGCGGCGAGCAGGGCGTCGGCGTACGCGTAGCGCAGGCGGGCGGCCCACTCGGCGTCCTCGTCGGCGTTCAGCTCGCGTACCTGAAGCATGGCCACCGCGGCGTCGTGCTGGCCGAGGTCGGTGCGCGCGCCGGCCGCCACGATCAGCAGCTCGATCGCCCCCGACTTGTCCATCTTCTCGAGGTCGGCGCCCCGGTAGAGGTCGATGGCCCGCTCGGGACGGCCCAGCGCGCGCTCGCAGTCGGCCAGCTCGGCCAGGTGCGTCTGCCGCCCGGTCATCCGGTGGTAGGTGCGCAGCTCGGCGATCGCGGTCGTCCAGTCCCCGGCCGCATAGGCGGCCAGGCCGACGGCCTCGCGCACCACGGCGATCCGGGACGCGAGCCGCCGCGCCGCGATCGCGTGCTGAAGCGCCAGCTCGGCGTCCTCGTCGATGATCTGGCCGGCCGCCACGAGGTGCCGGGCGACCTTGTCGGCGATCTCCCGGGCCAGCGACAGCAGCTCGGTGCGGACCTCCTTGTCGAGGTCGGCCGCCTCGATGTCCTCGGGGATCTCGGGCGCTACGAACGAGGGCTGCTCCTCACGGGCCCGCTCGTCGTTCGCGGGGTGCCGGTGCTCACGGTCGTCGCGGACGCTGGGTCCCCGGTCCTCGCGGTCACGGAAACCGCCCTCGCGGGGGCCCCGGTCGCCCCGGAACCCGCCGTCGCGGGGGCCACGGTCGTCGCGGTCACGCGGACCACGGTCGCCCCGGTAGCCGCCACGGTCCTGGTAGCCGCCACGGTCGCCCTGGGGACGCTCACGGAAGCCACTGCCGCCACGGTTGCCCGGCCGGTCGCCCTGCGGACGGTCCCGGTAGCCGCCCCTGTCCTGGTAGCCGCCGCCCTGGGGCCGGTCCTGGTAGCCGCCACGGTCACGGTCGCCACCGCGGTAGCCGCCCGAGCCACCCTGGTAGCTGCCACGGGAGCCGCCGGCGTCACGATCGCCCCGGTAGCCGCCGCCCTGCGGACGGTCGCCACCACGGGAGCCGCCGCGGTCGTCGCGGCCGCGATCCTGAGAACCGCCACGGTCCTGGTAGCCGCCGCGGTCGCGGAAGCCGCCGCCCTGGGGCCGGTCCTGGTAGCCGCCACGGTCACGGTCGCCGCCGCGGAAGCCGCCACGGTCGTCGCGACCCTGGTAGCCACCGCGGTCACGATCGCCGCCCCGGTCCTGATAGCCGCCACCCTGGGGACGGTCACGGAAGCCACCGCCCTGAGGACGGTCACCGCGGTCACGGAAGCCACCACCCTGGGGACGGTCACCGCGGTCGCGGAAGCCGCCACCCTGGGGACGGTCACCACGGTCACGGAACCCACCGCCTTGCGGACGGTCGCCACGGTCACGGAAGCCACCGCCCTGGGGACGGTCGCCACGATCACGGAAGCCACCACCCTGCGGGCGGTCACCGCCACGGAAGCCGCCACGGTCGTCCCGACCCCGGTCCTGGTAGCCGCCACCCTGGGGACGGTCACGGAAGCCGCCACCCTGGGGACGGTCGCCACGGTCACGGAAGCCACCACCCTGGGGACGGTCACCCCGGTCCTGGTAGCCGCCACCCTGCGGGCGGTCACGGAAACCGCCGCCCTGAGGACGATCGCCACCACGGAAGCCGCCACGGTCACGGTCGCCACCGCCGGTCACGCCACGGCGGTCGTCACGCTGATAGCCGCCGCCTTGGGGACGGTCACGGAAGCCACCGCCCTGAGGACGGTCGCCACGGTCGCGGAAGCCGCCACCCTGCGGACGGTCACCGCCGCGGAAACCACCGCGGTCACCACCACGATCACGGTCGCCCCCGCGGAAGCCGCCACGGTCGCCACCACGATCACGGTCGCCCCCGCGGAAGCCGCCACGGTCGCCACCGGAGTAGCCACCCCGGTCACGATCGCCGCCACGGAAACCGCCGCGGTCACCACCACGATCACGGTCGCCGCCCCGGAAGCCGCCACGGTCGCCACCGGAGTAGCCGCCGCGGTCACGGTCACCGCCCCGGTCGCCCCGGAAGCCGCCACGGTCGCCGTCGCGGCCGCGGCCGCCCTGGCGCTCCTCGTCGCGGGGGGCGCGACCGCCCTCGTCCTGGGGTCCAGTAGTCACGGATCAAATCCTTCCGGTCCGGCCGGCCCTCGGCATGGCGGGCTTGCCTCGACGTTCAAAGTTACTCGGGTACGAACACACAAAAGCAGCCGAGGGCCGACCCCGATACGGGGCGGCCCTCGGCTGGCACGTTGAGTCCGGCGGCGTCCTACTCTCCCACACCCTCCCGAGTGCAGTACCATCGGCGCTGGAGGGCTTAGCTTC
>NZ_JAMYJR010000012.1 GCF_024137025.1 Paractinoplanes aksuensis | reverse complement strand
TTAATTGGCACTGGCTTATCAAGCACCCTGTTGAGTTCTCAAAGAACAACCGCTACCCGGCTAACCGCTCCGGGGCAACCGCTCAAACTTACCTGGTCGACTTCGCAAGCGCAAGATCCGAGATCTTGCTTGCATCGCCCAAGTTTGTCCCACGACTCGAACCCGCCGTCCGGCGGGTAGATCGTGAGAGTGGCCTCGCGGACCGGCCGACGATCACTTTCGCGATCTGCTTGCCCGGTTCCCACTGGCCTGACTAACTTACCCGGTTGGTTTCGCTAGCGCAAGTCGCCCTGCCCCGCTCCACCCGGCCTCGTCGGTCAAGCGTAACGCCTACCCTCCGGAGCCGCCGGTCAAGCGTCGCTTTCGCGCCGTTCGTCCGGGTTTCCCTCGGGCAGAGAGAAAGTTACTTGACCGAGTGCCGCCCATGCAAATCGGCCCCCGTGCCCAACCAGGAACCGAGACGACCCGAAACGGCTTCGCGACGTGAAAGAGTGGGCACATGGGTGCTTCGGAGACGCTGGCGGCCGACGTGCTCGTAGACATGATCATGCCGTTCGGCCAGTTCGTCATCGGCGCACTTGTGCTGGTCGCGCTGGTTGTCTCGGTCCGCCGGCTTCTCGCACGGGGCCCGTCCCGCATGGGCGGGGCCATGCTTCTCTCGGGCGTCGCGGTCATCGGTTTCGCGCTGGTCGGCTACTTGATCCAGCTTTTGTGACGCCGCTGACACCCTCGCGCAGAGCACACTGAAGCAAGCCTTTTCGGTTTCGTAGCCGGTCGCGACTGCCATCACGGGGAAGGTGGAACCCGCGCCTCCCCGAGGACAGCTGCGTCTCGAACTTGCCAAGGCGACCGGCACCGGGGCACCCAGCACCGAGCGCCTGGCCGGGGACACCCGCGACGAGGACGACCGGGAACGACTGCGCGACGGGGTCGAGCGGCTACCGGGGACCGCCCCACCGGTCACGCGTGAGGGAAGCGCGGTCCGGGTGCCGGCTTACGTCGGCCGCAGAGCCGTCTCATACCGGTGCCGTGCCGCCCGGCCGCTACCTGGCCGCTTCACGCTCGGCCTGCCACCCATGCGGCCGCTTCGGGGACGCCGTCCGGCGCTGCCCAAGCGACGCCGCAGCACCGCGGGATCGGCAAGACAATCCCTTCGGGGAGCGGCGTCCACATCCTTGGTGCGCCCAGCCTTCCCCTCAGCTTTCAGGGCGAGGACGTGTCCCGGGTACGCGGGAGCCGGCTCCACGGTGAACATGGCCGCACGCCCCGGACACCGGCCGGCGCCTAGAGGCGGCGGTTGGCCAGGCTGGGCAGTTCGGTGCGGATCTTGTCCAGCCGTTCGAAGTCGAGGTCCGCGGTCACTGTGCCGACCGTGTCGGGCGCCTGGGCCAGCACGGTTCCCCAGGGGTCGATGATCATGCTGCGCCCGAAACACGTACGCCCGGGGTCGTGATCGCCGATCTGGCCGGCCGCCACGACGTAGCACTGGTTCTCGATCGCGCGCGCCCGGAGCAGGACCTCCCAGTGGTCGCGTCCGGTGTGCATCATGAACGCCGCCGGCACGACCAAGATCCGCGCGGCCCCGTCGACGGCGAGCCGCCGGTACAGCTCGGGGAAGCGCAGGTCGTAACAGATCGAGAGGCCCGTACGCACGCCGGCGATCTCGGCCACGACTGTCTCGTCGCCCGGCGCCACGGACCTGGACTCCTGATAGGAGACGCGACCGGCGATCTCGACGTCGTACAGGTGGATCTTGCGGTAGCGGGCGACCAGGCCGCCGCTCGGGTCGAAGACCAGGGACGTGTTGTAGGTGCGCTGGGGGTCGGGGCCGCTCTCGTGGAAAGAGCCGGCGTGCACCCACAGGCCGAGCTCACGCGCCGCGGTCGCGAAGAACTCCGCGAACTCGCCGTCGGCCGGCTCGGGTTTGGGAGCCGTCTCCCCCGGGCCGAGGTAGTCGACGTACTCCGGCAGCACGGCCAATTCGGCTCCCGCGGCCGCGGCCCGTTCGAGCTGATCGCGGGCCACCTGGAGGTTGTGGTTCCGGTCGGCCCGGGAGTTCACCTGACACACCGCAACACGCATGCCTGAAGCCTACGAGCGCTCACCGCACGGTCCAACCTTCCCGGCTGACCCAGTACCGAAGAACTGCTTCGTCCCCCTACCGACGGCGCTACCCACAGGCCGGGGTCCACGGTTGACTCTCCCCCGAGCGGAGGTCAGGCGGAAGGAGGTGATGCAGCGGCCCGGCCGAGCAGAGCACGGAGAAAGCGGCGATGCTTCGGCGCCAGGCGGCCCCAGATCCGGCGTCCGAGAGGCCGGTCGAAGCGGACCACCATCGCCTGGGTCACCGAAGTCGCAGTGGTGTGCAGGACGAGGCGGGCGGTGACGCCGGTCGCGGCCCGCGCTTCCAGAACGATGTCGGAGGTGGTGTGGTGCAGGATTCGCCAACCGAGTACCTGGGCCCGGGACCACGGCGGGGCCAGCCGGATGCCCAGCAGGGTCCATACGGTGATCATCTGCGCCCGCGTCGTCAGGGGGCAGCGTTCGAGGGTCTGGCGCGCCCATTGCTCCGCCGTGCGGTCGGTCGACGTGGCAAAAGTGAACGACTCGCGGTAGTCGACGGGGTGCAGGCCGGCGAGCGCCTCGAGGCCGGGTGGCGTCTCGATCTCGCGGACGACGGTCATGACGATGGCCGAGCACAAGATCCGCACGGCACGGCATGGGCCGGGCGAGCAGGAGATCCGCACGGCACGGCATGGGCCGGGCGAGCAGGAGATCCGCACGGGCGCATTATTGGCCGGGCGACCATCGGGGTCAGGCCAGCCGAGCTTGCATGGCTTCGGCCAGGGCATGGATTCCCTTGAGCGGGCGGATCATCACCGTGAAGTCGGTGACCAGGCCGCCCGGGCCCACCCGCAGGAAGTCGCAACCCTCGAGGTGCTTGTCGCCGATGCGGGCCTCGAACACCAGGGCGTGATCGGGCGGGGAGGTGAGCTCGCGGGTGTAGCGGAAGTCCTCGAAGACCTGAATGACGGCCCTGAGGATCGGGTCGACGGCGAAACGGCCGCGATAGGGGGTGTAGACCACTGGGCTGCGGAAGACGACGTCCTCGTGGAGCAGGGCCAGGGCGGCGTCGATGTCTCGGGCTTCGATGGCGGCTCGGAACGGATGCACGACGGCCCCCGATAGGCAACTAATTGAATAGGTGCGGATTACGCTAACCTGCGGGCGAGGAGGTGTCCAGATGTCACTGCGCCACGCACTGCTGGCGGCCCTGGCCCAGGGCGAAGCATCGGGGTACGAGCTGGCCAAGCGATTCGATGTGGGAGTGGCGAACTTCTGGTCGGCCACCCCGCAGCAGCTCTACCGCGATCTGGAACGGCTCGAGCAGGACGGTCTGGTCAGCGCCCGGGTCGTGGAGCAGACCCGGCGGCCCAACAAGCGGGTGTTCGAGCTGACGGCCGAGGGTCGCGACGAGCTGCGGGCGTTCGGCGCCCGGCCGGCCAAACCGCCGGCGATGCGCGACGAGTTCCTCGTCAAGTTGCAGGCCGTCGACCCGGGCGAGCCGGGGGCGATCATCGCGGCAGCCGCGGAGAGGATCGGGCGGTCACGGGAGAAGCTCGCCGGGTACGACCAGATGCGGGAGCGGATGCTCTCGGGGCGCGACGAGGACGAGTACCTGCGCGAGAGCGAGCAGGTCGGGCCCTATCTGACCCTCATGGCGGGGCGGATGTACGAGCAGATGAACATCCGCTGGGCCACGACCGTGATCGAGACGCTCACCAACCGCCAGGCGACCGCGTCCGGTTAGGGCGCCGCACATGCAAAAGCCGCCGCGGCACCGGGGAGGGTGACGGCGGCGGCTTCTGGTGGTGTCAGGCGGACTTTTCCTCGCGCTCGCGACGGCGGCGGCCGACGAACTCGCGCGGGACGATGGTCGGGTTGACGTTTTCGAGGACGACCTCGCGCGTGATGACCACGCGGGCGGCGTCGGGGTTGCTGGGCACCTCGTACATCACGGAGAGCAGAACCTCTTCCATGATGGCGCGGAGACCGCGGGCGCCCGTGCCGCGCAGCATCGCCTGGTCGGCGATGGCCTCGAGCGCGCCGAAGTCGAACTCGAGCTCGACCCCGTCCAGCTCGAAGAGGCGCTGATACTGCTTCACGTAGGCGTTGCGAGGCTCGGTCAGGATCTTGATCAGCGCCTCGCGGTCGAGGTTGCGGACCGTGGTGATGACCGGCAGACGACCGATGAACTCGGGGATCAGACCGAACTTCAGCATGTCTTCCGGCATGACGCGGCTGAAGATGTCGTCGGTGTTCCGCTCGGAGATCGACCGCAGGTGGGCGCCGAAACCGACACCGCCGTGACCCACGCGCGACTCGATGATCCGGTCGAGACCAGCGAACGCGCCACCCACGATGAACAGCACGTTGGTGGTGTCGATCTGGATGAACTCTTGGTGGGGGTGCTTACGGCCGCCCTGCGGCGGGACGTTGGCCACCGTGCCCTCGAGGATCTTCAGCAGAGCCTGCTGAACGCCCTCGCCCGAGACGTCGCGGGTGATCGACGGGTTCTCGCTCTTACGGGCGATCTTGTCGACCTCGTCGATGTAGATGATGCCCTGCTCGGCCCGCTTGACGTCGTAGTCGGCGGCCTGGATGAGCTTGAGCAGGATGTTTTCCACATCCTCGCCCACGTAGCCGGCCTCGGTGAGCGCCGTGGCGTCCGCGATCGCGAACGGCACGTTCAGCATGCGGGCCAGGGTCTGCGCCAGGTGCGTCTTACCGCAGCCCGTGGGGCCGATGAGCATGATGTTGGACTTGGCCACCTCGACGTCGCTGCCCGCACCGGGGGCGCCGCTCGACTCGGCCTGGATCCGCTTGTAGTGGTTGTAGACGGCGACCGAGAGCGCCTTCTTGGCCTGTTCCTGACCCACCACGTACTGGTCGAGGAACTGGCAGATCTCCATCGGCTTGGGAAGCTCTTCCCACTTCACCTCGCCGGTCTCGGCCAGCTCTTCCTCGATGATCTCGTTGCAGAGGTCGATGCACTCGTCGCAGATGTAGACCCCGGGGCCCGCGATGAGCTTCTTGACCTGCTTCTGGGACTTCCCACAGAAGGAGCACTTCAGTAGGTCGCCGCCGTCGCCGATCCGTGCCACCTACGTACTCCTAAGACTCATCGGCCGGCTTTCACCGACCCCTGACTGAGGGCTGATTGCCTCGTTGCCATCTCATCGTCTGCCGAACCGCGTAACTGAGGCTGCACGCTCGACGTTACCCGCAAAGGTGCCGTTCTCCGACCCCCCAAAACGGGCGTGTCAGGGGTCGGCCAGTCTATATCGTGCCGACCGGCCCCTGAGATCCCGTCCGACCGCCCCGCCGCCGCCGAAGCGGCCGACCGGGACGGCCAGTGGTCAGCTGCCCGAGCCCACCGACTGCAGGCTCTTCTTGCGGCTCGCGAGCACGACGTCGACGATGCCGTACTCCTTGGCCTCGTCGGCCGTCATGATCTTGTCGCGGTCGACGTCCTTGCGGACCTGCTCGGGCGTGCGACCGGTGTGACGCGAGATCATCTCTTCCATCTGGGTCCGCATGCGCAGGATCTCGCGCGCCTGGATCTCGATGTCCGAGCCCTGGCCGTAACCACCCTCGGTGGCCGGCTGGTGGATCAGCACCCGGGAGTGCGGCAGGGCCATGCGCTTGCCCGCCGTGCCACCGGCCAGCAGAACAGCCGCCGCGCTGGCGGCCTGCCCGAGGCAGACCGTCGAGATGTCGGGGCGCACGTACTGCATGGTGTCGTAGATCGCCGTCATGGCGGTGAAGGACCCGCCGGGCGAGTTGATGTACATCAGGATGTCGCGGTCGGGGTCGGAGCTCTCCAGCGTCAGCAACTGGGCCATCACGTCGTTGGCCGACGCGTCGTCCACCTGGACGCCGAGGAAGATGATCCGGTCCTCGAACATCTTGTTGTAGGGGTTCGTCTCCTTCATCATCCCGTTCGAGGAACGCTCGACGAAGGAGGGCAGCACGTAGCGGTTGTGCACCGGCGCGAACCCAGAGGGCAAGGTCAGGTCAGTCATAGTTCAGCTCCTCAGTTCAGCGTGCCGGCGCCATCGGTGACCTGAGTGGCCCCGGTGATCACCTTGTCGATGAAGCCGTAGTCAACAGCCTCCTGAGCCGTGAACCAGCGGTCACGGTCGGAGTCCTGCTCGATCTGCTCCTGGGTCTGGCCGGTGTGGAAAGCGACCCGCTCCTGGAACATTCGCTTGGTGTAGAGCATCTGCTCGGCCTGGATGGCGATGTCGGCGGCCGTGCCGCCCATGCCACCCGAAGGCTGGTGCATCATGATCCGCGCGTGCGGCAGCGAGAAACGCTTGCCCGGGGCGC
The DNA here is from genome assembly GCF_024137025.1 of Paractinoplanes aksuensis. Lineage (GTDB taxonomy): Bacteria > Actinomycetota > Actinomycetes > Mycobacteriales > Micromonosporaceae > Actinoplanes > Actinoplanes aksuensis. The sequence goes on along the minus strand of NZ_JAMYJR010000012.1, from coordinate 165,319 downwards.
CGGCGCAGAGCAGCAGCTGCCCCATCGACGCGGCCATGCCCATGGCCACAGTCTGCACGTCGTTGTCGATGAACTGCATCGTGTCGTAGATCGCCATACCCGAGTAGACGGAGCCACCGGGCGAGTTGATCCAGAGGTGGATGTCGCGCTCAGGGTCCTCGGCGGAGAGCAGCAGCAGCTGCGCGCAGATGCGGTTGGCCACCGAATCGGAAACCTCGCTGCCGAGGAAGATGATGCGCTCGCGCAGCAGGCGGTTGAAGACCGAGTCGTCGAGGTTGCCACTGAGGGAATCGCCGCGGAGCACAGGGCTCGCGGGGAGATGAAGATCGGTCATGGCAGCCCTTCGAAGCTGACTGTGCCGGCCAGTGGCGGCCGGCAAGTTGTCCGTCGTACGACCAACCTAACCGGTCCTTTGCGCATCAGCTTCCCGCTCGGGCAGGTGTTCGCTGACAGCGCAGGGAGGCCCACAAACACAGCGACGCGATCGCCCCGCTGATGAGGAGACAGTCGATTTTTCGTCGCCGCCGGGTTTGCGGTGATGGAAAATCGACTGTCTCCTCATCAGCCAAGAGGGGCGATCGCGTTCGCCAATGAACTCAGTGGTTGTGGCCGGCGTGCTCGTCCTCGCTGGCGGCGCGGAGGTCGTCGAGGGTCAGGACGGTGCCTTCGCTGTCCTTCATCTCGACCTGCTCCATGACCGAGGCCAGGGCCTTGCCGCGACGCACGTCGCCGAACACGGCGGCTGCCGCGCCCGACTGCACGAGCTGGTCGTAGTACTGCTGAGGCTGCATCTGAGCGCGCTGCGCCCGGTGCACGATCTCGTGGCCGAACTCGTCGTCCGACACCTGGACGTCCTCGGCGTCGGCGATCGTGTCGAGCAGCAGCTGAATGCGGACGCCCTCCTGAGCGGCCTCGGTCAGCTCCTCGTCGATCTGCTCCTCGGTCTTGTCCTCCGAGGTCAGGTAGTCCTGCAGGGTCGCGCCGATCCGCTCCAGCTGGTCGGTCATGGCCTGCTTGCGACCCTCGACCTCGTCCTTGACGACGCCTTCGGGAGCCGGGATGTCGGCCGTCTCGACCAGCTGCTTGAGCGCCTCGTCGCGAGCCGCGTAGATCTGCTCGACCTTCTTGACCTTGGTCAGCCGCTCGCGCAGGTCGCCCTTCAGCTCGTCCAGCGTGTCGAACTCGCTGGCCATCTGGGCGAAGTCGTCGTCGATCTCGGGCAGCTGCTTGTCCTTGACGCTGCGGACCGTCACCTCGACGTCGGCGTCGCGGCCGGCGAAGTCGCCGCCCACGAGCTGCGTGGTGAACTGCGCGTCGGCCCCCGCGACCAGGCCGACCAGAACCTCGTCGAGGCCCGGGAGCAGCTGCTTGCTGCCCACCTCGTGCGAGATGTTGGTGGCCGAACCGCCCGGCACCTCGACGCCGTCGACAGTCGCCTTCAGGTCGAGCTGCACGTAGTCACCCTCGGCGGCCGGGCGCTCCACCGTCTTCAAGGTGGCGAACCGCTCGCGCAGGCCGTTGATCTGCTCATCGATCTCGTTGTCGCCGATCTCGACCGCCGGGACCGTGACCGAGATGGTCTTGAGGTCGGGCACGGTGATCTCGGGACGGACGTCGACCTCGGCCGTGAACTTCAGCGGCTCGTTGTCGCCGAACTCGGTGATCTCGACCTCGGGGCGGCCCAGCGTCTTGACGTCGTGCTCACGCACGGCGGCCAGGATCTGCTGCGGGATCGCCTCTTGGACGGCCTCGTTGAGGACCGCGCCACGCCCGACACGCTGGTCGATGACCGCTGAAGGGATCTTGCCGCGACGGAAGCCCGGCACCTGCACCTGCGCGCCGATCTCCCGGTACGCCTTCTGCAGGCTCGGCTTGAGCTCGTCGAACGGCACCTCGATGGCGAGCTTCACCCGAGTCGGGCTCAGAGTCTCGACGGTGCTCTTCACAGGCGTACTCCTTGTTGCTGCGGATAGTTGATGTCAGTCGGGGTGGCGGGATTTGAACCCACGGCCCCTCGCTCCCAAAGCGAGTGCGCTACCAAGCTGCGCCACACCCCGTGGCGACGGCCAGTGTATGCGGTCCGCTTCCGCGCGCGTGCGCTGGAGTCACCTGCTGGGGAATCCGGTTCGCGCGGACGGGAGTTGATTCAGTAAGCTGTCCCGAGCAACCCCGTTCCAGACGGGGGCGTTGCGGGCGTAGCTCAATGGTAGAGCCTCAGTCTTCCAAACTGATTACGCGAGTTCGATTCTCGTCGCCCGCTCGTCGGTGGGAGGCCCCTGTCCGCAGAAAGCGCGGAGCTGGCCTCCTCGCATTCTCACCTGGGGGCCGAGCCCCCAGACCCCACGTTCCGGCCGGTAACTGGCCGTAGAGAGTGGGGGCGCTTCGACTCCTGTCGCCTTCGGCGTCCAGCTCGGCGGGGTGTTTGGTGTGGCGTACGGCCTTCAGCACGGTCCCGCGGTGGTCGCGGTGGGTGATATCGGGTTGATCTCTGCGTGGGAATTAAGGGTTTGCTAATAGACGGACGTCTAAGTGCGGGACTAAATTCTGCGCGGGTGTCTGGGGTTGTGACTCCAGGAGTTCTCGGTTGGGGCACCCATGCCGGCCGAGACGCGCGGCGCTGGGTGGCGGCCCGGCGCCGCGCCCCACACCCGCGACGGCCTCGCTCCGGTTGAGCCGTTGCCGTGGGTTCAGGCGGGGTGGGGGGCGGCGCCGCGCAGGAATTGGGTTACTGCTGTGGTGGTCAGGGTTTCCAGCAGGGTGGGGTCCACCCAGGCGCCGTTGATCAAGGTGGCTATGCCTTGCATGGTGGCGAAGAGGACCAAGGCCGAGGGTTCCAGGTTGCCTGCGGGTAGGTGGGCTGTGGATTGTCCCTGGAGCATCAGGTCTTGTAGCTGGGTGAAGGCGGGGACTGCGGCTGCGGCCACCTCGGTGGCGCCGGGGCGGTGCTTGGTGGTGAACATCAGGTCGAGCAGAGCTGCGTCTTGGGTGGCGAAGGTTACGTAGGCGGCGACGGTGGCTTTCAGGCGCGCTGGGAAGTCGTCGGGGGGTGCGGTGGCCAGGGCGGCGTTCAGCTGGATGGTCAGGCGGTGGAAGCCGGTGATGGCCAGGGCGTCGAGCAGGGACTGGCGGTCGGGGAAGTGGCGGCGGGGGGCCGCGTGACTTACGCCGAGCTCTCGGGCGAGCTCGCGTAGTGAAAGTTCTGAGGCGCCTTGCGTACGCAGGGTGCGTTCTGCTGCTTCGAGCAGGGCTGTGCGTAGTTGGCCGTGGTGGTAGGGGCGGCCGGGCGTGTCGGCCGGCGGCGATATGGGTGCGGGTGGCGTCGTCGGCGTCGGCGTCGTTGAAAGTTCGGGGTCGGGCACGGGGTGATCCTAGCTAAGTTGTCGTTGACGACTTTGTTGTCGGTGGCTACATTGTTGGCTATGACTACATTCTCGGTGGCTACAGTTCCGGACATGAGCGGGCGGACGGTTGTCATCACCGGCGCCAACAGCGGCATCGGCAAGGTCGCGGCGCGCGTGCTGGCCCAGCGCGGGGCCCGCGTCGTGCTGGCCGTGCGGGACGTCGCCAAGGGGCAGGCGGCGGCCGGGTCGATGCGTGGGGACCTCGAGGTGCGCGAGCTCGACCTGGCCGACCTGAGGTCGGTGCGGGCGTTCACCGCGGAGTTCACGGAGCCGATCGACCTGCTGATCAACAACGCGGGGGTGATGTGGCCGCCGCTGACCCGGACCGTGGACGGGTTCGAGCTGCAGTTCGGCACCAACCACCTCGGGCACTTCGCGCTGACCAACCTGCTGCTGCCGCAGATCCGCGGGCGCGTGGTCACCGTGTCGTCGGGCGGGCACCGGGCCGGCACCATCGCTTTCGACGACCTGCAGTGGGAGAAGCGGCCCTACAAGCCGATGGCCGCCTACGGGCAGTCGAAGCTGGCCAACCTGCTGTTCACCGCCGAGCTGCAGCGGCGGCTCACCGAGGCCGGCTCGCCGGTCATCGCCACCGCGGCCCACCCGGGGCTGGCGTCGACGAACCTGTTCCGGTCGACGGGGCGGTTCGCGCGCCTCGAGCGCTGGGTCCTGAGCCTGTTCGCGCAGAGCGAGGACGACGGGGCCCTGCCGACCCTCTTCGCAGCCGTGGCCGCCGTCCCGGGCGACAGCTACGCCGGGCCGAGCGGGTTCCTGGAGGGGCGGGGTGCGCCCAAGCTGGTCGGGCGGTCGAAGGAGGCCCGCGACCCCGGGGTGGCGCGACGGTTGTGGACGGTCTCGGAGGAACTCACCGGGGTCACGTTTCCCCGGATTGCGCGGATGGCGCACGAAAGCGAGGCGGCGGACCGGACGGGTCGGCGCTAGCCTCGCACGATGACCGTGCTCTGGACCGCGCTCATCGTCATCGGGGTGGTCATGGTCGTGGCGGCGGTGTGGCCCAGTGTCCGCGAGGGCCGGCGACGCCACGACAAAGACCGGGACGGCGCCTGACCCGAGCGTCGGCCGGGCCGCCGGAATACCCGGCCGGTTCGCGGGCATACCCGTGCGGGACGACACCCGTACACAGGAGGCACCCCGTGAATCCGAGCGACAAATACCCCGGTCCCCCGCTCGACGGCGGCGATCAGCAACCGCCCGGCTCGACCGAGGCGATGCCGGACCGCCCGGACCACGGCGAGGAGAGCTACCAGGGTTCGGGCCGGCTGAACGGCCGCAAGGCGGTCATCACGGGCGGGGACTCCGGCATCGGGCGGGCGGTCGCCATCGCGTACGCGCGGGAAGGCGCCGACGTGCTGATCTCGTACCTGCCCGAGGAAGAGAACGACGCGCGCGACACTGCCGGGTACATCGAGAAGGCCGGCCGCAAGGCCGTGCTCGTGCCCGGGGACATCCGCGACGAGGCGCACTGCCGCGCGATCGTCGACCGCGCCCGCGCCGACCTCGGCGGCCTGGACATCCTGGTCAACAACGCGGCGTACCAGATGGCCCAGCCGGGCGGGATCACCGAGATCACCGACGAGCAGTTCGACCGGGTGATCAAGACCAACCTGTACGCCATGTTCTGGCTCTGCCGGGCGGCCGTGCCCCACCTGGAACCGGGCGCCACGATCATCAACACGGCCTCGGTGCAGGCGTACCAGTCGTCGGCCCACCTGATCGACTACGCCACGACCAAGGGCGGCATCGTGGCCTTCACCAAGGCGCTGGCCGAGGACCTGGCCGACAAGGGGGTCCGGGTCAACGCGGTCGCGCCCGGCCCGATCTGGACGCCGCTGATCCCGGCCACCATGCACGACGAGAAGGTCAAGAAGTTCGGCGCCGACGTGCCGCTCGGGCGGGCCGGCCAACCGGCCGAGCTGGCCGCGGCGTACGTCTATTTCGCGAGCCCCGAGTCGAGTTACACGACCGGCGAGGTGCTGGGCGTCACGGGCGGCAAGCCGGTCAGCTGAACAGGCCGAGGACCCAGTTGACGGCGTCCATGACCCACTCCGTCTGCTGGAGCCAGGCCAGGCCGACGCCGGCCAGGAACAGGGCCGTGACCAGGTGGGAACCGCGGGCGGTGCGCCGGACCCGGCCCATCTGACGTTCGAGCACCAGGTGGCCGACGACGCGGGCCAGGCAGAAGACGCCGACCGCGACGGCCAGCGTCACGACCAGCACGACCGTCGGCGTGCCGAACGGGCCCTCGCCCGAGAGGGCCCAGATGCCCCAGCAGACGAAAGCGAACAGCACCGCGGCGCTGGTCCACTCGCCGCCCTGGCGCAGCTCGCTCCACTTCCAGCTGATGCTGTGGTGGGCGTGCGGCGCCGGGGCGCCGGGCCAGCCCACGCCGGTCGGCTCGTGCTCGGCCTGGGGCCGCGCGTTGACCTGAGCCCGGCCCTGGTTGAACGGGGCCGACGGCGCGGCCTCGGGCGCCGGGAAGTGGGCCGTCGGCGGTGGGCCGTTCGTCGGCGTGGTGGGCGCGTCGGCCCACGGGTCTTGCGGCGGCATGTCGAGCGTCCGCTCCGACCACTGCGGTTGCTCAGGCATTGGTTGTTCCCCCTCCGGTCGGGCGGTGCGTGCCACCCGCCCTCATCGAGAGTAGCGACCCGGCAAATCATTCGCTCCCACGGCCGCCGTCCGTTACACAAGTCCCATGTTCGAATCCGTGAGCCTGCGCGCTGCCACCGAAGACGACCGGCGCGGGATCGCCGACCTGTTGCTGTTCCTCTTCCACGAGCATGGCACCGACGATCAACTCGATCTGGAAATGAAGATCATCGAGCCCGGCCGGTCGGTGGTGGCGATCGACGAGGGCACGATCGTCGGCAACGCGGCCGTCCAGTCGCGCGACCTGACCGTGCCCGGGGCGGTGATCCCGGCCGCGCACGTGACCGGCGTCGGCGTCGCGCCCACCCACCGCCGCCGCGGCCTGCTGACCGCGATGATGCGCCGCCAGCTCGCCGACATCGCCGCGGCCGGCCGCGAGCCGGTGGCGGCGCTGTGGGCGAGCGAGACCGCGATCTACCCGCGGTACGGCTACGGCCCGGCGGCCGACCGGCTGCGGTTCGACATCCGCAGCCGCGAGGTCAAGGTGACCGGTCCCGCGGCGCCGCCCGGCAAGTTCCGGCTGATCGACCCCGAAGCGGCCCGGGCCGAGCTGGTGGCGATCCACGACGAACTGCGGATCCACCGGGTGGGCTGGTCGAGCCGGCCCGACTACTGGTGGGACTACCTGCTGGCCGACATCGAGCCGTTCCGCGACGGTGCGACCCCGCAACGCGGCGTGGTCTACGAGACCGCCGACGGCCCGGCCGGCTATGCGCTGTGGCGGATCAAGGAGGGCTGGGACTCGTACGGACCGGCCGCCCAGGTGCTCGTCAACGAGCTGGTCGCCGGGCACCCGGGCGTCTACGCCGAGCTGTGGAAGTTCCTGCTGGCCACCGATCTGACCCGCACCGTGAAGTACGACTTCGCGGGACTCGACGAACCGCTGCAGTACATGGTCGACGAGCCCCGCAAGCTCGCCCCGCGCTACGCCGACGCGCTCTGGATCCGGCTGGTCGATCTGCCGGCCGCGCTCGAGGCCCGCCGTTACGCGACCCCGGTCGACGTGGTGTTCGAGGTGACCGACCCGGTGCTCGAGGCCAACGCCGGGCGGTGGCGGCTCATCGGCGACAAGGACAAGGCTTCCTGCGTACGTACGGACGACGCCCCCGATTTCGCCTGCACGGTCACCGAGCTGGGCGCGGCCTACCTGGGCGGCACGACGCTGGCCGCGCTGGCCACGGCGGGCCGGATCGAGCAATTCACCGCCAACCTGCCGTCGACCGCGTTCCAGTGGTACCGGCTGCCGGGCGCTCTCGAGGTGTTCTGACCGTGCTCGCGGTAGCGTCGGCGGCATGGCTGAGCCCGAACGCCGCCGCCGGCGCCTGCGTCCCCCGTCCGGCTCGGCGGTGCCGGCCCCGCCGCCGGCCCTGGACGAGGTCGTGACCGAGCCGATCCCCGACCCCGAGCCGGTGGCGCGGCCGCCGCACGGCGGCCGCGGCGGTCGCCCGCCGACCCGCCCGGGGGCCGCCCCCGCGGCTCAGGCGGCGGAACAGGCCGCGCCGTTGAGCGTGAAGCCGCTCGGCGCGCCGCTGTTCCCGGTGTGGTTGGCCTGGAAGCCGATCGAGACCGACGAGCCGGGCGCGATCGAGCCGTTGTAGCTGACGTTGCGCGCGGTCACCGCCCCTGACGGGGGCGAGTAGGTCGCGTTCCAGCCCGAGGTGATCGTCTGCCCGGACGGCAGGGTGAAGCCGAGGCTCCAGCCGCTGATCGCCGCGCTACCCGTGTTGGCCACCGTCACCTGCGCCGTCAATCCGGTGTTCCACGCGTTGACCGTCGTCGTCACGCGACACGCTCCCCCACCCGGCGGAGGCGTCGTGGGCGGAGGCGTGGTCGGTGGCGGCGTCGTGGGCGGAGGCGTGGTCGGCGGCGGCGTGGTGGGCGGAGGCGTGGTCGGCGGGGTGCCCGCGTCCAGTCCGAAGAACGCGATGGCCAGGCGGGCCATCCCGCTCAGCGGCAGCGAGTGACCGACCCCGGCCACACTGATGCCCTCGACCGGCGCTGTCACGGCCGAAGACCCATAGCGCGTACGGGTCCAGTTGCTCTGCGGCGAGTCCGTGAGCACGGGCGTGGCGCTGACGCCGAGCACGTTCGTCCACTGCTTGATCTGCTCGCCGAAGTTCGGATACTGCAGCGTGGCGTCCGTCGTGCCGTGGACGACCTGCATGCGCGGGCGCCGGCCGCTGTAACCGGGGTAGGCCGCGCGCACCAGATCGCCCCAGGCCTGCGCGGTCCGGCTCACCTGACCGTTGGCGCAGGCGCTGTTCCACATCGAGCCGTCGGTCGTGGCGAAACAGCCGAACGGGACGCCCATGAACGCGGACCCGGCCGCGAACACATCCGGATAGTCACCGAGCAGGACGTTGGTCATCATCGCGCCCGAGGACGCCCCGGTGACGAACGTGCGGTTCACGTCGGTGCTGTAGCGCTGCTGCACGTACCGGACCATGGACACGATGCCGGCCGGGTCGCTCGTGCTGTCGTGCTTGAGCGCGCCCGGCGTGGACACGTCGTAACACTGGCCGGACCGGGTGGCCGACGGGTAGATCACGATGAACCCGTGTTGATCGGCCAGCGAGGCGAACTCCGTACCGGAAAAGAAAGCCGGACCCGTGCCGGTGCAGTAATGCACGGCGACGAGCAACGCGGGGTTGGCCGCGAGGCGATCCGGGACGTACAGATGCATGCGCAGGTTGGTGGGGTTGTTGCCGAAGCCGGTGACCTCTTGCAGGCTCGCGGCCGAGGCCGGCGACGCCGGAGCGACAAGGGTCAGGGCAGCGGCCGCCACGGCTGCGGCCGCGAACCGCCAGATCCTTCTCATGGCACGGCGCGGGGCGTGCTTCATCGCGTCCCGTTTCGCCGCGCTCGGCAGCTCGGCACTCACCGCGTCGCGGTGCGACGGGGCATCCGACTCGGGTTCCACCGCATCGCCTTTCATCGGGCGGCGCAGGTCGCGGTGGCGGGGCCGGTGCCGGTGCCCTGGAAGCCGAATTCGGTGCTGGCGCCGGCGTTGACCCCGCCGTTGTATGCGACGTTGGTGAAGCTGACGGCGCCGCTCGAGCCGCTGGCCGAGGCGTTCCACGAATTGGTGACCGACGAGCCGGACGAGAGGGTGAGGCCGGCGGTCCAGCCGTTGATCCGGGCGCTGCCCGCGGTGACCTTCACGGTGGCGACGAAGCCGCCGTTCCACTGGTTCAACGCGACGGTCGCGGTACAGCCCGAGCCGGTCGGCGGAGTGGTCGGCGGGGTGGTCGGCGGGGTGGTCGGCGGGGTGGTCGGCGGGGTGGTCGGCGGTGGCGTCGTTCCGCCGTTCAGAGCATCCAGGGCCGCGGTATACGCGGCTTTCTTGTTGCCGTTGTTGTCGAACAGGAGCGGGGTGCCGCTCGCGCGCCAGGAATCGGAGTCACGGATGCCCCACACGGTGATGCCGTTGCAACGGGTCACGGCCAGACAAGCGCGCACGGCCGTGGCGTACGCATTGGCCTGTGCAGTTCCGGAACCCTCGATGTCGAGCTCGGTGATCTGCACGTCGAGACCCAGATCGGCGAAGCGCTGCAGGTTGGCCTGATAGTCCGAGGGAAGTGGAGAATTCGCGTTGAAGTGCGACTGGAAACCGACACAGTCGATCGGGACGCCGCGCGTCTTGAAGTCTTGCACCATGGCGAAAACGGCGTTGCTCTTGGCGTTCTGACCGTCGGTGTTGTAGTCGTTGTAGCAGAGCTTGGCGGCGGGATCGGCGGCCCGGGCGGCCCGGAACGCGGCCTCGATCCAGTCGTTGCCGGTGCGCTGCAGATTCGAATCCCGGCGGGCGCCGGAACTGCCGTCGGCAAAGGCCTCGTTGACGACGTCCCATGAGTCGATCTTGCCCTTGTAGTGGGTGGCGACCTGGGTGACGTGATTGAGCATGGCGTTGCGCAGGGCGGTGCCGCTCATGTTCTGGGCCCAGCCGGGCTGCTGCGAGTGCCAGGCCAGGGCGTGGCCGCGAACCTTGGCGCCGATGGACGCGGCCCGGGCGACGATCTGGTCGGCGGAACCGTAGGAGAACTGGCCCTGGGTGGGCTCGGTGGCGTCCCACTTCATCTCGTTCTCGGGGGTGACGCTGTTGAACTCGCGGTTGAGGATCCCGGAGTAGGTCGAGTCGGAGAGCTTGTAGGCGGCCACCGCAGTGCCGAAATAGCGGCCCTTTTCGGCGGCTGAGGCACCGAGGGTGGTGGCGGCCTCGGCGGTCGGGGCCAAGACGAGCGCGCCGGCCGCGGCCAGGACGGTGGCCGAGGCGGCCAGGAGGAGACGGCGTGGGTCCATGGAGGTGCCTTTCCGAGCTGTGGAGCGTCGGTGGGAGCGCTCCCGGGGATGCGACAGAAAGTGACCCGGATCGATCGAAACATTAACGCCGGGTTCCGGTATCCACAACGGCCAATCTTCTTTCCAGTTCTCGGGTATTGGTCGTGGTAGTTGGCCTGGGCTGGCTCTATGCCGTCTATGCGCTGCCGGAAGTTTCGGGATTTCCCTTCGCGGGGGGCGTCGTTGCTTGCTTGCGCTGGGACGGCTGGGCCCGACGGTGACCATGCTGGGCTGAAAGGCAGCTACGCCCTGCATGGTCACCGTCGGGCCCAGCCTTGGGTGGGATCCAACTAACGGCAGCGTCGTGGTCGGCGCTTCTCTGATTGCCGGGGTGGCTGAGGAGACCCCTTGCGGCTGGGGGATTTGGCTTCCGCGTTGTGCATGGAGCCGCGATTTTCTGTCACCCGGGCCGGCCTGGGTGGTGGGGTGCGCGTTCGCACCGTGCCGGTTGCGATGGTCGGTTGAGATAGGAGCGACAGGAGCGATAGGACGGAGGTGAGGGCTGGGGTGGGGGTATCCCCAAAGGGAGGGGGGTGGCTTGAGCGGGTGTGCGCCTGTGGGGGTATTTACATTTGGGGTGGCGCCCGCTGTGGACAGTTGGAGGCGGTCGGGCAGCTGGTCCCTGGTTGCTGGTTGCTGGTCAGGTTAGGTTCTTGGCGTGGTGCCAGGCTTGGTCGAAGTCTTTGCTGTCGGTCTGCCACTGCGGCAGGTCGGGGTCGTACAGGTCGATCGGTGGGTTCAGTGGCCAGTCGTCGGGGGTTGTTCTGATGGCGCTTCCGTTGCGGTAGACCTCTACCTGGCGTAGTCGGCGGCCGTCGGGGCCCAGCTCCTCGAAGTACAGGCAGGGCTCGGTGTCGTCGGCGTCGTCCCACGGGCGTCGTAGGTAGACGACCTCCAGGGCGGCCAGGGCGCCGAAATCTGGGTGGCCGCGCTGGGCGGCGCGCTGTTTCCTCAGACCGTCCAGGCCGAGCGGCATGTCCGCGGAGTTGATGTCCACCTCCACGAGTTCCTCCTCGGCGAACTGGGCCACCCTGTCCGGGTCGTCGACCACCTCGACCTCGGCGAACGTCTCCGCGATCTCTTGTGCCGACCGGGCGTGAATCCACCGCCACAGGCCGCCCATCCCGTAGTCGTGCAACACCAGGAATCGCTTTTCGCCGCGTCGCTCACACCGTGATCGTGCCTGAACAGCCAAGCGTGCGGGCGCGGGAACCGCCCGCGGTCAGGCTGACAACTCGCGGTAAGGAACGCGAAAATCGGCTGAGCCCAGCAGGCTGGGTGCGTGACTACTTCCGACCGGATTCACCTACGCCTCTTCGTTGAAGTGTCGCCGAGCCGGAGCGCGGAAGTCGCCGCCGCTCTGACCCGTCGGCTGGCCCACCTCGGCAATGTGCGGACGGCGGACCTCGGCCGGTACTGGAAGATCCCCGAGTACACGGAGTTCGACATCGAGGTCACGCCGACCGGGAACGTATCAGCGTGCGTCGCGGCCATACGAGCGCTACAGCCCGCGGGATGGTCAGGCGACGCCTGGACGTCGCATCCCGACGGGCCGAAGTTTCTTCTCCCGCAAGTCCGGTGGGTGTGGCTCACGTCAGACGACCGATGATTCGGACTGCATACACAGCGGCAGAACCAGAGGCGCTGGGTCAGCCTTGGGGGATGCTGGCCGCGTGGAGCGGTCCTTCTAGCCAGCGGTCGGCGGCGGGGGTGGTGCGCAGCCGGACGACGGGTAGGTCCGGGCGTTGCCGGGCCAGGTTGGTGACCCGGGCGGTGGTGCGGCCGTGGGTTTTCCAGGCCCAGCGGATGATGTGCTCGTCGTCGGTGAAGAACGTTCGTAGTGGGGGCTCGATATTGCCGTTCCACAGGACCTGGCGGCGTAGGCGGCGGGTGAGGGTTCGTTGCACGACGCGGCGCATGACGGTTCGGCGGGGCAGGTCGAGCCACACCAGCAGGTCGGCGCGGCCGGCCAGGTGGGCCAGGACCGAGTCGTACTGCCATTCGGTGACCCAGGACGGGCCGGCGCTGAAGCGGTGGACGTCTTCCTCGAAGGAGGGGCGCTTGGTCCAGGACGGGCCGTGGAAAAGGCTGTCGATCTCGATGTGTGGCACGTCCAGAGTCGCGGCTATGCGGGCGGCCAAGGTGGTCTTGCCGGAACCTGAGGTGCCGGTCACCAGGATTCGCCGCGGTCGGCGCGGTAGAGGGCTGTCGGCGTCGAGCACGGTGGCGTGGTCAGGCTCGGGCCGCGTGGTGGGTGTTGAGGCGCAGGTCGGCGTCTATGGCGGCGGTGGCGGCCAGTAACGGGGGTAGCAGGCGGCGGCGCATGGCTTCGACGGTGGCTCGGGCGGCGTGGACGGAGATGTTCACGGCTCCGGCTACGGCGCCTGCGCGGTCGTGGATGGGGGCGGCTATGGCTCTCAGGCCCTTTTCCAGTTCCTGGTCGATGATGGCGTAGCCCTGGGCCGCCACTCGCGTGAGCTCTGTGTGCAGGGCCGCGGGTGTCGTCAGGGTCTTGGCGGTCAGGCGGGTGAGCTCGGCCCGGGCCAGGTAGGCGTCCAGGTCGGCCGGGGGGAGGGCGGCCAGCAGGACCCGGCCCATCGAGGTGGCGTACGCCGGGAATCTGGTTCCTAGATTGATCGAGACGGCCATGATGCGGCTCGTGGGGACGCGGGCCACGTAGACGATGTCGTCGCCGTCCAGGATGGACAACGACGAGCTTTCGTGGACCTGGGCCACCAGTCGTTCCAGGTGGGGCGCGACGACCTCGGGCAGGGACAGGCTGGAGAGGAACGCGTAGCCCAGCTCCAGCACCCTCGGGGTCAGGCTGAAGAGGCGGCCGTCCGTGCGTACGTAACCCAGGTCGGCCAGGGTGAGCAGGAACCTTCGGGCGGCGGCGCGGGTCAGGTCGCAGATCCGGGCGACCTCGCTGAGGGTCAGCTCGGCGTGTTCGGCGTCGAAGGCGCGGATGACGGCCAGGCCGCGTTCCAGCGACTGGACGTGGTGGGGCTGCCTCATAGCGAGGATCTCGAGCGCATACCGATCGATGAAGATCGTTGACGTGACACGGCCCACATCCTAGCGTTCACATCGAGAACTTTCGTTCGCAATGCGCACAGCTTACCGGAGGAAACGAATGCGACGGGTCTTCACGGGGATAGCTACAGGGATGGCGTTGGCGCTGGTCGTAGCGACGGGCGCGTGCGGGTCGGACGGCGGCTCCGGTGGGGACACCGGTTCCGGCGGCGTCGACCAGGTCAAGGTCGGGGTCATTCCGATCGTCGACGTGGCGCCGATCTACCTCGGGCAGCAGAAGGGCTTCTTCAAGAGCCGCAGCATCGAGCTGACCATGGAGAGCGGCCAGGGCGGCGCGGCGATCGTGCCCGGTGTGGTCAGCGGGCAGTTCCAGTTCGGCTTCAGCAACTTCACCTCGCTGCTGATCGCGCAGACCAAGAACGTGCCGATCAAGACGGTGGCCAACGGCGTCGCCTCCACCGGCGAGCAGGGCAAGGACTTCGGCGCGGTCATGGTGAAGGCGGACAGCCCTATCAAGACGGCGGCCGACCTGGTCGGCAAGAAGGTCTCGGTCAACACGCTCAAGAACATCGGCGACACGACCGTGCGCGAATCGGTGCGCAAAGCCGGGGGCGATCCGAAGAACATCAACTTCGTCGAGGTGCCCTTCGCGAACGCGCCGGCCGCGCTCGAGGAGGGTCAGGTGGACGCGGTCTGGGTCGTCGAGCCGTCGCTGTCACAGGTCAAGGCGGCCGGCGGACGGCTGGTGGCCTCCAACTACGTCGACGCGGCGCCGAATCTGAGCGTGGCCGCCTACTTCACCTCGGCCAAGCTCGCCGGGGAGGACGCCGACCTGGTCAAGCGGTTCACCGAGGCGATCAACGAGTCGCTGACGTACGCCGACGGGCACCCGGACGAGGTGCGGGCCGTGCTCGGCAGCTACACGAAGATCGACGAGAAGACCCGGGCCGGGCTGACGCTGCCCAAGTGGCCGACCGAGATCAACAAGGAGTCGGTGGACACGCTGGCCAAGCTGGGCGGTCAGGACGGCATCTTCGACGGGGCCACCCCTGACGTGGCGAAGCTGCTGCCGTGAGAAACAGAACCGGCCTGCTCGGCCTGGCCGGGCTGGCCGGTCTGCTCGTACTCGTCGAGGCTCTGCCCCGGCTCGGCCTGGTCAACGACGCCTACCTGCCGCCGACCAGCCGGATCGCGGCGGCGCTGGGCGACGAACTCATCACCGCCGAGTTCTGGCGGGCGATCGGCGACACGCTGACGGGGTGGGCCATCGGGCTGGTCATCGCGGTGGCGGCGGGCGTGGTGGTGGGCATCGTCGTCGGGTCGGTGCCGGTGTTGCGCGCGGCGACCGCGTCCACGATCGAGTTCCTGCGGCCTATCCCGTCGGTGGCGCTGATCCCGCTGGCGGTGCTGCTCTACGGCACCGACCTCGGCTCGACGTTGCTGCTCGTCGTGTACGCCGCGTTCTGGCAGGTGCTGGTGCAGGTGCTGTACGGGGTGGCCGACGTCGACCCGATCGCCGACGAGACCGCGCGCAGCTTCCGGTTCGGGGCGTGGGCCCGCGTACGCCATGTGCTGTGGCCGACCGCCCTGCCGTACGTCTTCACCGGCGTACGGCTGGCGGCTTCGGTTGCTCTGGTTCTGGCCGTCACGGCGGAACTGGTGATCGGTGCGCCCGGGCTCGGCAAATCGATCGCGGTGGCGCAGACGTCGGGGGCGGTGCCGCTGATGTACGCCCTGATCGCGGTGACCGGCCTGCTCGGCGTGGGGATCAACCTGGCCGCCCGGATCTTCGAGCGCCGCTCGCTGGCCTGGCACCAATCCGTACGCGGGGAGGTTCCCGCATGAAGCGAGTCGCCTACGTGCTTGGGTTGCCAGTCGTGTTGTTCGCGGCCTGGTACCTGCTCAGTGCGGGCAGCGAGAGCTTCTACGCTCCCCCGCTGTCCAAGATCCTGGAGTCGTTCGGGAAGACGTGGACGCTCGACCGCCTCACCGCCGACGTCGTGCCGAGTCTGCTGCGGCTCGGGGCCGGTTACCTGCTGGCCGCGGTCATCGGTGTGGCCCTCGGCATCACCATCGGGCTGAACCGGTGGGTGCGGGCCACCCTCGAACCGGTGCTCGAGTTCTTCCGGGCCGTGCCGCCACCCGTGCTCGTGCCGGTCATCATGCTGTTCGCGGGCATCGGGGACGGCATGAAGGTCATCGTCATCGTCTTCGGGTGCGTGTGGCCGGTGCTGCTCAACACGGTCGAAGGCGTGCGGGCGGTCGACAGCGTCCAGATCGACACCGCCCGGGCGTACGGAATCAGTGGTCCCGCCCGCATCGGCCGGGTGATCCTGCCGGCGGCGTCGCCGCAGATCGCCGCCGGGCTGCGGCAGGCCCTGTCGATCGCGATCATCCTCATGGTGATCAGCGAGATGTTCGCGGCCAGCAACGGGCTCGGCTTCACCATCGTCCAGTTCCAGCGCAGCTTCGCCATCCCCGAGATGTGGAGCGGGATCATCCTGCTCGGCCTGCTCGGTTTCGGGCTGTCGCTGCTGTTCCGGCTCGCCGAGGGGCGGGCGCTCCGCTGGTACCACGGTCTGCGCGCGGCGCAGCGCAGGTCCTGAGAGGTCGACATGCTCGAGGTTTCATCGCTGAACAAGGTCTACCGCTCGGGCGCGCGCGAGGTCGAGGCGCTGCGCGACCTCACGTTCACCGTCGACAGCGGCGAGTTGGTCTGCCTGGTCGGCCCGTCCGGCTGCGGCAAGACCACGCTGCTGCGCTGCATCGCCGGCCTGCTCGAGCCCAGCGCCGGGAAAGTCCGCCTGGACGGGCGCGAGGTGAGCGGTCCGCCGCCGGGTCTCGCGATGGTCTTCCAGGAGTACGGGCGTAGTTTGTTCCCTTGGATGTCGGTGCGCGACAACGTCGAGCTCCCGCTGAAGCAGCGCAAGATCGCTCGCCATCGGCGGACCACACTGGTTCAGGACGCTCTCGACGCGGTCGGGCTCACCGGCACCGAGTCGGCCTACCCGTGGCAGCTCTCCGGCGGCATGCAACAGCGCGTCGCTATTGCCCGGGCCATTGCGTACGAGCCGTCGACCCTGCTCATGGACGAGCCGTTCGCCGCGGTCGACGCGCAGACCCGGGCCGACCTCGAGGATCTGGTCCGCGCGCTGTGGCAGCGGCTCGAGGTGACCGTCCTGTTCATCACGCACGACATCGACGAGGCGGTCTATCTGGGGCAACGGGTCGTGATGCTGTCGTCGTCACCGACCGTCGTGCAGGACGAGATCACGGTCGACCTGCCGCCGGCCCGCGACCAACTGCACACCCGGGCCGATCCGCGCTTCACCGAACTGCGAACCCATGTGTACGAACAAATCCAGGCTGCCAAACGTGGCGCGGGCGCGTCATCCTGAAGAGGACCGCGCCGCTAGCGCAGCAGGAGGCGTCACATGGAGATCTCGGGATTCTTCACCGCCATCATCGTCGGACTCGTCATCGGCGTACTGGGCCGTCTGGTCCTTCCGGGCCGCCAGAAGATCTCAATTTGGCTGACGTTGCTGATCGGCATTGTCGCCGCCGTCATCGGCACGTTCCTGGCCGCGCTGATCGGCGTCGACGAGACCGGCGGCGTCGACTGGATCGAGCTGATCCTGCAGGTCGCGCTGGCCGCGGGCGGGGTCGCCCTGGTGACCCGGGCCCGCTCGACCCGTTGACGACATTCCGGTTACCGGTCCTTTGCGGAATACCGCCGGCGTGATCACGCACTGACGGCTGGTGACGGAGCTATGTCTTTTGTCGCTCCGTCGGTACCACCCTCATGGTGTGCATACGCGGCGATGTGCGATGCTGCGCGCCACATACGCAGCTCTCATTGTTCGGAGCCCTTCATATGGCATCGTTCCTCTTCCTTGTCGCCGGGGTTGTCGTCGGATTCGCGGCCGGCTGGCTGGTGCGCGCGCAGCGCTCCCCCAAGCCCGCCGCCGACGAGACGCCCGCCTCTAGCGCCACCACCAGCGCGCCGGTGACGGCCGCCCCCGCCACCACCACCGAGGACGAGCCGAAGGCCGCCCCGGCCACCGAGCCGGCCCCCGAGCCCGTCGCGGCCTCCGAGCCCGTCGCGGCCACCTCGCCGGCGGCGTCCGATGAGCCGGTCGCGGACGTCAAGGACGTCGAGCCCGCCAAGGACGCTGAGCCGCTCGCGGAGGTTCCGTCCGCTGTCGAGCCGAAGGCCTTCGCCGCAACCGAGCCGGCTGTCGATCCTGTCGTCGAGCCGAAGCCGGTCGAGGTGTCGGAGCCGATCACCGCCGAGCTCGAGCCGGTCGTGGCGGCCGACGAGCCCACGTCCGAGGCCGAGCCCACCGCCAAGCCCGAGGCGGCCGCTGCCGCGGAGTTCGAGGCCGAAGCCAAGGCTGCCGCCGCCGACATCGAGCTCGCGGCCAAGCCGGAGCCGATCACCGAGCCGGAGCCGATCGCCGTCACCAAGGTGGAGCCGGTCGCGGTGGCAGTGGCCGCCGACCCCGTCGCCGTGGTCGTGCCGCCCACCGAGCCCGAGCCCGTGGCCAAGCCGGCCCCGAAGCCGCGCGCGACCCGCACCCGCACCCCGGCGAAGCCCAAGCCCGCCCTCACCGAGCCGCCGGCCGCGGGCGAGCCCGCCCTCGCGCCGGCAGCCATCGCCGAGCCCGTGGTCGCCGCCCCGGTCGTGGCCGAGCCGGCCACGATCCCGTCGCAGGCCGCCCCTGTCTTCTCCAGCGCCGACACCGCGGCTGCCATCCCGGGAGCCGCCGAGGCCGACGAGGTCGCCGCCGTCCCCGCCCCGGTCGCCGTAGCCGCGATCACCGAGCCCGACGACCTCACCAAGATCGCCGGCATCGGCCCGAAGATGGCCATGGCCCTGGCCGCCAGCGGCATCACCACGTTCCGCCAGCTCGCCGAGACCGACGTGCCCACCCTGCGCACCGCCGTCACCTCAGCCGGCCTGCGCCTCGCCCCCACCCTGCCGACCTGGCCCGAACGCGCCAAGCAACTGGTCGACACCAACCTCTGAGCAACAACACGACGATGCCCGGCGGCCCATGGTCCGCCGGGCATCGTCGTTCCCAGAAGCCGGAACGCTGCAGCAGCGGGACACGGCTGGATCAGGCAGCCCGGCCCCGGCCGGTAGCACCATCACCTTCCCGTCCGCCTGTCGGACGAGGCCGATCTCAACGCCCGGAAGCCCTGACGCCACCACGGATCCCGCGCGCCAAAACCCGCCCATCTCCCCGGCCAGCCAAGCAGGTCTTCCACCCCACCCCACCGGAACCGACGTCGAAAGAGCAAACGCCGACCTTCCTGACAGTGGGGGTCGACGGTAATCACGGCGGCGTCCAGCCTCGGCGAGATCCCGCACGTGGCCAAGCTGTCGCCGTTCGCGCTCACCGGCAAGCCTGACGGCGGAGCAGATCGCATTCCCGACCTCGCCCTTGCTTAGGAGCGCGGTCGTGTCTCGATGGCACGCGTGGTCACGCAGGGGCAATTCACCTGGTCCGCCGGCGCCGAGGAGATGTTCGGGGACATCGAGCCGGGACGGGGCCGCGCCTCCGGAACGTGCGGCCCCTCGGAAAGACAGCGTGCGCTCTAGGGTCCGTTTTAGAAGTGGGGTCGAGTTGCGGTGCGGTCCAGGTGTCGTCTGGGTGTGCGCCGGAATCGTCCTAATACCGGGGTTGTATTCGGATGATTTCGGCGTGCAGCCAGGCGGCGGCTGGGCCTCGCCGCAGCCCGGCTCCACTTCTAAAACGGACCCTAGCGGGCCAGACGGTCCAGCAGTTCGCCGAGCAGGGCGTGTTCGCCCGGGCTGAGGCCGGCCGGGTCGTCGTCGACCAGTGCGCGCAACCTCAGTGCCGCGCTCGCGCGGGTCGCGGGGGCGTCGGCCGAGGGTGTGTGCAGGACCCCGGCCAGCGCGGCCTCGCGGACCCGCTCGGACAGGCCGAAGTCCGGCTCGGGCTGGCTGATCAGGGTGAGCGTGATGCCGACGTTGGCCGCGAGCACCTGTTCGGCGGCGTCGGCGGCCGGCACCTTGAGCAGGCCCTGGGCCGCGGCGGCGGTGAACCGTTCGCGCAGCGCGGCGTGCGCGGGGGCCGTGACGGCGCAGGGCTTTCCCGGCTCGGCCCGGCCGTAGAGCAGCCCGTAGAACGACGGGTGCTCCAGCCCGAACCGCACGTGCCGGTCCCAGCCCTCGCGCAGGTCGTGCCGCGGGTCGCCCGAGTTCTCGATCGCCGTGTACTGGGTGAAGCCGTGGTTGGCCACGGCGTCGATCAGGCCCTGCTTGCTGCCGAAGTGGTGGTAGAGCGTCGGCGCCTGCACCCCGGCGCGTTCGCACACCGCCCTCGTGGACACCGAACCGCCATTTTCCAGCAACTCCGCCGCGGCGAGCAGGAGCCGATCCCGTGCGTTCTGCATGCTTGCTACATTAGCTCATGTAGCGCTACATTGCCCGCTATAGCGAAAGGAGAAGTCCATGAGGACCTGGTTCATCACTGGTGGGACGCCCGGGGGTTTCGGCCTTGTCTACGCCGAGGCCGCACTGGCCCTGGGCGATCAGGTGGTGGTCACCGCGCGCCGGCCCGCCGAGCTGCAGGAATGGGCTGAACCGCACGGCGACCGTGTGCTCGTGCTCCAGCTCGACGTCACCGAGGCCGAGCAGGTACGGGCGGCGGTCAAGACGGCCGAGGAGCGGTACGGCGGGATCGACGTGCTCGTCAACAACGCGGGCCGGGGCTGGTTCGGCTCGGTCGAGGGATCGCCCGACGAGACGGTCCGGCGCACGTTCGACCTCAACCTGTTCGCGGTGGTCGACGTGATCCGCGCGGTCCTGCCGGGCATGCGGGCCCGCGGCGACGGCTGGATCGTGACCATGTCGTCGGTGGCCGGTCTCGTCGGCGCCCCGGGGTTCGGCTACTACTCGGCGGCGAAGTTCGCGCTCGAGGGACTGTCGGAGACCCTGCGCCAAGAGGTCGAGCCGTTCGGCGTACGCGTGCTCGTCGTGGAGCCGGGAGCGTTCCGCACCAACGCCTACGCGAGCTTCGAGAGCGAGCCCGTCAATGAGACCGTCGACGCCTACGTGCCGATGGTCGAGGGGGTCAAGGCCGCGTTCGTCGACGCCAACGGCAACCAGGCCGGTGACCCGGAACGCGGGGTGCAGGCCGTGATCAGCGCGATGAACGCGCCCGTCCCGCCGCAGCGGATCGTGCTCGGCAACTCCGGCTACGACGTCGTTGTCGCGGTGCACGAGAACGCCCTGGTCGAACTGCGGGCGCACGAGAAGCTGTCGCGCGGGGCCGACTTCGATCCTCTTCCCCCGGCCGTCGCGAACTTCGTCGCGGCCACCAACGCGCACGACCTGAACGCGCTGGCCGCGGTCTTCGGCGACCGGGCCACCGTGCGCGATGACGGCGCGACCTTCACCGGCGCGGCCGAGATCCGCGAGTGGATCCAGGCGCACCTGCTCAACCCCAGGATCGTGATCACGCCGACCTCGTTCGCGGGCGACCGGCTGGTGGCCTCCGGGGACGGTGACTTCCCCGGTGGGCCGCTCTCCTTCGCGTTCGTGTTCGGTATCGAGGACGACCGGGTCACCGACCTCACGATCGAGCCCGTCTGATCGGCCCGGGTTCTACAGCGACGCGATCGACTGTTCGACCCGGGTGCGCAGTTCGTCCGGCAGGGGTGCGTAGCCCGAGGCAGCGGCCGTGTCCTGGCCGGCGCGACTGGCCGCGTACGCCAGAAAGCTCTTGGTCAGTTCCGACGAGCCCTGCCGGCAGGCGATCTCATAGGTGACCAGCACCAGCGGATAGGCCAGGGCGTCGCCGGTGCGGTAGTCGAGCTCGAGGCGCAGGTCGCCCTGGGCGCCGGTGACCTCGGCGCCGGCCACGGTACGGGCGGCAGCCGCGTCGTTCAGGGCCACGAACTCGCCCGCCGCGTTGCCGACGCGGGTGGTGGGCAGGTTCGAGAAGCGGGCGTACGAGGATTCGACGTAGCCGATCGCGCCGTCCGTGCGTTCGATGGCCGACACCACGCGGTTGCTGCCGTCGGCCCCGACGCCGGTGGCCGGCGGCCACAGCGCGCGCCGGAAGTCGGTGGCCGCCGTCGCCGTCAGGAACTTCGTGAAGTTGTCGGTCGTGCCGGAGCTGTCGGAGCGGTACACCGGGCGGACCGGCGTGGACGGCAGCGCGACCCCCGGGTTGTCGGCCTTGATCTTCGGGTCGTTCCAGCGGGTGATCCGCCCGGTGAAGATGCGGGCGATGGTGGCCGGTGACAGACGCAGGTCGTCGACGCCGGTGACCGTGAAGGCCAGGGCGATCGGGCCCACCACCATCGGCAGGTGCAGCACCGGGCCCCGGCAGCGGGCGGTGGCCCGGGCCTGCTCGGCGGCGGCGATCGGCGAGTCGGAGCCCGCGAAGTCGCCGGTGCCCGCATAGAAGGAGCGTCGGCCCGCGCCCGAGCCCGTGCTGGCGTACTCAATGGTCGCCTCGGCACAGCTCACCTGGTAGTCCTTGATCCAGGCGCTGACGGCGTTGGCCTGGGCCGACGAGCCCTGGGCGGTGATCGAGCCGCCGGTGCAGTCGATGGCGGCCCGGGGCGGAGTGCTCGGCGATTCGCACGCGGCGACGCCCAGCAGCAGGAGGGCCGCGGCGATGATGCGTTTTCTCATGGCAGCCTCCTCAGCGGTATTCGGCCAGGCGCTTGCGGACCGACAGCGGGACCAGCAGGATCACCAGGCCGAGGGCGACGGCGGGGATGAACGGCCAGCCCGTGAGCAGGATGTCGGCGTCGCGCCGGGCCACGTCGAAGTCGTCCCGGCGGGCGGCGGTGATCTCGGCGACGGCCGCGTCGTAGTACGAGAAGTCGAACGACGCGTCGCCGCGCCGGATGCCGGTCAGGGCGGTGATCGCCTCGGCCTTCTTTCCGGAGTCGGCCAGCTCGACGATCTTTTCGTGACCGGCCCGGTACGCCTTCCAGCGCTCCACGACCTGCTCGGTGTAGTACGGGCCGATGTCGGGGCCGCCCGCGACCGTCGGCAGACCGGAGTCGCCGGCCTCCAGCGCGTCGGCCTTGCGGTCGAAGTCCTGGCGGTAGACGTCGAGGCGGTTGCTGATCAGGTAGCGCGAGGTGTCGGCCGACGCGTCGTAGCTGACCGCCCGGGCCCGGGTCAGGTCGAGGAACGGGATCAGGCTCTCGTCGCGCGCCTTGCTCAGCACCTGCCCCTGCAGGATCAGCACACCCGCCATCGGAACGAGCAGCAGCGCGGTCAGCACGGTGGCGGTGATCAGGGCCGGGTTGAACAGCCGCCGGAACCGCCGGGCCAGCCACACCTGCAAGCCGATCAGCAGGATCAGCAGCAGCCCGCCCAGAACCGCGGCGAGGGTCACCCCGGCGACCTCGGTCGCGCGCTTGCTTCCGTACGCCGTATCGAGTCTTTCCTCGGCCGCCTCGCGCAGACTCGTGGCCGCGGGCAGCAGGTCGAGGTGCAGCACGTTCGTCGCCTGCGTGTAGTAGCCGGCGGCGGCCGGCCCGGCGGTGAGCGCCTGCCAGACCCGTTCGCGGTACGCGCCCAGGTCGTGCAGCAACCCGAGCACGAGCGCGCGTTCGTCGTCGCCGGTCGCGCCGGTCAGCGAGCGTTGCAGGCTCTCGTCGATCTGGCGGCCGCGCTCCCGGTAGGCGCCGAGCGCGTCGATGTTGCTGCCGGCCAGGTCGTCGCGGCCGGTGGTGAGCACGAGCCGGGCGACCTGGGCGTCCATGTCGCTGAGGGCGAAGTAGAGGTCGGCCGCGTTGGCCGCCTGCGGGGCGGTCTGATCGCCGATGATGCGGGCCTGCTGCTGAACGCGGGCCATGACCAGGCAGGCCGCGACGAGCAGGACGGTAGCGGTCAGGACGGCGGCGCCGGCCCAGAGCCGTAACTGGGCCGGGGTCTGCCTTTCTGCTACGGGCACGACCTCAAAGTAAT
Source organism: Paractinoplanes aksuensis (assembly GCF_024137025.1). Taxonomy (GTDB): domain Bacteria; phylum Actinomycetota; class Actinomycetes; order Mycobacteriales; family Micromonosporaceae; genus Actinoplanes; species Actinoplanes aksuensis. The sequence continues at coordinate 141,913 of NZ_JAMYJR010000012.1, read as the reverse complement.
GCACGTGCACCATTCTCAGAACGCCGGGTTTTTGTTAACCGCGCGTTTTCCTGCAATTCCTCAGGCGGTTGCTCCGCGTAGTCTTTGGCGGGGTACGCCGGCCGCGGCGAGGCGCTGGGCGACCGGGCCGCGAGGGTTGTCGACGAACACGGTGACCTGATGGTCGTCGCCCAACTCGCAGGCGGCGGCGACCGATCCGACGTCCAGCGGGTCGAGCTCGGGCACGTCGGCCAGGTTGACTATCAGGCGAAACGGACGGACGCGGCGCACCGTGTGGACCAGGACGCGACGCAGTTCGACGCCGCGCTCGGCGTCGGCCAGGCCGCGCGGGGTGATCACCACGCTGCCGTCCGGAACCGTTTCCACGTCTACCACGATCTCACCCTCCGTATAACTCCCGGACCACTTTACGACGCGAATGCATCGTGTGTCGACGGCGTGTGCCGTTTGTGATCCCACACTCGAAAAGCTTGCTTTCCGGCGTCCGGGCAATACACAAAAGCGGAAAGCGCGTGGCCACCATTCGGGACAGGACGGGCATCACCGGCGCGATGCGGCACAATTCACCGGTGCGAATCGGTCGGATCCTGGCGGCAACGGTCATCGTGCTCGCGGCGGTGGCGGGCTTCCTGACGTACGCGCGGACGCAGTCCCAGCGCGCGGTCAGCCTGGCCCCGTCCGGGCCGCATCCGGTGGGCCGGCTGACCGATCTGTGGGTCGACCGGTCCCGCACCGACCAGTTCGCCCCCGTCGGCGGCACGCCCCGCATGCTGTCGACCTGGGTCTGGTACCCGGCCGCGGCCGGCGCCCGCGAGCCCGAGTCGGCCTACGCGCCCGGCCCGTGGGCCGGCCTGCACCGCTTCGGCTGGGCCGCGACCGAGCTCGACCGCGTCCGCACCGGCACCCGTGACGAGGCGCCGTGGGCCCACGGCCGCTTCCCGATCGTCGTGCTGCTGCCCGACCTCGGCCTGTCGGCCCCGCAGTACGCGGCGGTGGCGTCCGGCCTGGCCGCGCGGGGCAACCTCGTCGTCGGCGTCACGCCCACCTACAGCTCACGACTCAGCGTCATCAACGACCACCCGATCGCCGCCAGCGCCGCCGGTTCCGCACCCGACCGGCAGGACCAGCTGGTCTCGGTGTGGGCGGCCGACGCCCGCTTCGCCGCCGCCCGCGCGTCCCAGCAGTTCGGACCAAGAGCCGACAACAACCGAATTTCGTACGTGGGTCACGGGCTGGGCGGCACCGCGGCGATCGCGGCGTGCCGCGTGGCCCGCCGCTGCACCGCCGCGGTGTCGCTGGCCGGCCCGCCCCCGACCGACGGTTCCAGCCGCCCGCTGCTGCTCCTCGACACCGCCCCGGCCCCCGGCAGCCGCTCGTTCGAAGTGCGGGGCGCCGGCCGCCTGTCGTTCACCGACCTGGCCGCCTTCCACGTGTCGGCCCCCCTGCGCTGGACACTGCCCCTCGGCTCCATCGACGGCCGCCGCGCCCTGGCCATCACCATCGACTACACAGCCTCGTTCCTGCACGCAGCCACCACCGGCGAAACCTGGAAAGCCCCGCCCTACCCCGAAGTAAGCGAGGCCACTGTCCTCAGCCGCTGAGCCGAATCGGACCACCCTTCCACCCGCGCGTGGTCAATGCGGGGGGCGGCTTCGGCGTCCCCCGCCACCCTGCCTGGTTCCCGGTACGTCCTACGGCGAGGCGCAAGCGTGGCCGACCCTGCGCAACGGTGACAGCGGTCCGAGCTGCGGGTCCGGTAGGGTGCTCGGTGTGACTGCCGGGTCGGCCTTGGGCCATCACCGAGTGGGGCACCCGGCTGAAGGGTGATCCCGCGGCGGGCGCGCGGCCCGCCGCCGCTTTCTGTTCCCCCCGTTGCTCATCTTCCCGGGACCGACAGAGAGCGACCCATGCCCAACCCTTTCAACCAGCAGATCATCGACGAGTTCCGCGCCAACGACGGCCGCGTCGGCGGAATGTTCGCCGGCAGTGACCTCATCCTCCTGACCACGCGCGGCGCCCGCTCGGGCAACCCGCACACCACTCCCCTGGGCGTCCTCACCGACGGCGACCGCATCCTGGTGATCGCCTCGGCCGCGGGCGCACCGACCAACCCGGACTGGTTCCACAACGTCCGCGCCCACTCCCAGGTCACCGTGGAGACCGGCGCCGAGACGTACGAGGCCACAGCCACTCCCCTGACCGGCGCGGAACGAGACGAAGCGTTCACCCGCGCCGCCGCCGACGACCCCGGCTGGTCGGACTACCAGGCCAAAACAACCCGGACGATCCCCGTGATCGCCCTGACCCGAATCACCGCCGGCTGACCCGGCTCCCAGGGCGGGCGGTCGTCACTGCCGCCCGCCCCACGCAGCATCATCACCGCCCCACGCCGCATCCACACCTACGCCGTGCTCAGTCGTCCGGTCGAATGGTTCGCCGCGATCAACTTCGCCGACCCTGAAACCGCCCGCCGGCAGATCGCGGCCGAGTTCGAAGGGTGGGCCCCCGAACTCGTCTCCCTGATCGCCGAAAGCGACGCTGCCCCGATCCTGCGCAGCATCTACGAACTACCGAACCGGCACCGCTGGAGCCCCACAACCGGCGTCACACTGCTCGGCGACGCCGCCCACGTCACCGTCCCCGGCGGCGAGGGCGCAAACATCGCCATGCTCGACGGCGCAGAACTCGGGCTGGCCATCGCGGCCGACGCAGCCACCGCTTTCGCGTCATACGAGCGCGTCATGTTCGAACGGGCCGAGTCAGAAGCCATTGCGGCCCACGAGACCATCGAGCTCATCTTCGGCGCTACCGCTCCCCACGGCCTCGCCGGCCTCTTCAACAATGCAGACGAGGAATAGGCCTGACACGTCGGGTTTCGGGCGTAACCATTTACGCAGGTCGCCCGGGTGGGTTTCGCGGTCTGGACGCGCCAGCGGCCAGCGAAACTCACCCGGGCCCTCGACGGGAGTTGCGGTCTGTGCCACCCACCCCGCCACGACATCCTGCTCTTGATCTTGAAGAAGATTGCCCCTCGACGGGAGTCGCGGCCTGAACGGCCGGCTACAACATCTGCTGCGGAATGGCTCAAGAAAGCTTCAGCAGATACGCGTCCAGCGCGGCGTAGGACTGTTCCGCTCCGTCTTCCATTCCGGACTCGATCATGCCGTCGCGGTCGGCCTTCGAGTCGAAGGTGGACGACGACGTGACCGTGGTGCGGCCGTTCTCCTCGGTGAAGACGTATTGCTCGGTGAGGATGTGGCCGGCCATCGGCTCGTACTCGAAGGTCCAGGTGAAGCTGTTCGGGGCGTCGATGGCCTTGATCTCGCCGCGGAAAGCGTGCTGAGTGCCGTCGGCCGTTTCGACGAAGCGCCATTTGCCGCCGACCTGGAAGTCGATGTCGACGTCGAGCGGGTTGCCGCGGCCCCACCAGTGGCGCAGGTGCTCCGGTTGGGTGTGGCAGGCGAAAACGACGTCGCGCGGGGCGTCGAACGTGCGGCTCATGACGAGTGTGGTGTCGGTGGGGGTCTGGACGTTGATGCTCACGATTGCTCCTCGGACTGGATTTGGCCCAGGTAGGCGTCGAGCGCGTCGTACCTCTCGGTCCACAGGCGTTCGTATTGCGACGCCCATTCCGCGACCGAGCGCACCTGCGCCGGGACGATGCGGCACCACCGCCGCTGGGCCTCGCGGGTGCGGACGATCAGCCCGGCCGCTTCGAGCACGTTGAGGTGTTTCGAGACGGCCTGGGCGCTGATGGGGAAGTCTCCGGCGAGTTCGCCGGCGGTCGCGTCGCCCGTGGCGAGCCGGGCGAGGATCGCGCGGCGCGTGGGGTCGGCGAGGGCGGAGAAGACACCGTCGATCGGATCCGGCATGACAACCACCTGGTTTATAAACTGGTAGGTTGAGAATACGCCGCACCGCCGAGTTGTCAAACCCCGGTCGGGTAGGTCTCCAGTTCGTGCGTGTCGACGTGCAGCGGATGCAGCGGGCGCAGGGCCCGGGTCTCGTCGAACCACAAGAACGCGTCGTAGCGGTCGCCGATCACCGACGGCACGTAATTGGCCAGCTGTTCCTGCTCGGGGCGGTAGACGACACCGATCGCGCGGTGCGGCAGCGGGTCGACCAGCACGTCGGGGCGCTCCCCCAGCGGCGGGAAGACGAACAGCGCCCGCGGCGGGGCCGTCGCGTGCAGCACGTCCTCGAGCGAGCCGGGACGGCCGGGCGGCACCGGCAGTTCGGTCATCGGCCCGCCCCACGTGCGGCCGGCGATCACCGAGCCGCGGTGGCCGGCCAGCCCGACCAGCACGACCTGGTCGACGCCGAACCGTTCGCGGGCCAGCGATCCGATCGTCACCTCGCCCAGCGCGGCCTGGTCGGTGGCGTTGGCGTCGCCGACGTGCGTGTTGTGGGCCCAGACGACGGCCCGCGAGCCGTCGCCGTAGTGGTCGAGCAGGCGGGCCAGCGTGGCGTCCATGTGGCGGTCGCGCACGTTCCAGGCCGTCGGGCCGCCCGCCGCCATCGCGCGGTAGTAGTGCTCGGCCCCGGCCACCACCTCGGCGTTCTGCCACACCGCGAGGTCGCGTCCGCGCAGGTCGATGAGCATCCGGACGACGCTGTCGGCACAACTGGCCCGCAGGAACTTCGTCGCCCACGCGTACGACTGCGGGTCTTCCGAGTACGCGGCCAGGCAGTGATACGCGGCCAGCGCCGGCTCCACGCTGTCCGGGTCGTGCTCGCGCAGCCAGGTCAGGATCTCGCGCAGCGACTCCCACATCGAATAGACGTCGAGCCCGTGGAAGCCGACCTCGCGCCCGTTGGACATGTTGAACGTGCGCAGCCAGGACGCGAAGTCGACGACCTCGTCGTTGCCCCACATCCAGGTCGGCCACCGTTCGTAACCGAGAAGGGCCTCCAGCGGCGACGCGTCCCCACCCCGGACAGACGCGTGGACCCGTTCGCAGTCGGGCCAGTCGCCCTCGACCGCGACGAACGAGAAACCACGCTCCGCGATCAGGCGGCGGGTCAGCGCGGACCGCCACGCGTAGTACTCGTGGGTGCCGTGGCTGGCCTCGCCGATCATCACGACCCGCGCGGCGCCCACCCGGTCGAGCAGGACGTCCAGGTCCCCCTCGTCGACCAGGGGCCGGGCGATGGCGGCAACCTCATCCCCGTACCGATGCATGGGGTTGACGTACCCGTCGTGGTTTGTCCCATACGTCGGACATTCGGCGGGCCCAGCGCTGTCCCGGCAGTTCGAGGTAGCGGTGGGTCACCCACGACACGGTCAGGACCACGCACAGGTACGCGGCCACGAGCGCGATCTGCGACCAGAGCCCCAGCCCGGCCGGGAACAGTGGCCGCATCACCAGCAACAGCACGTAGTGGTTGAGATAGACCGAGTAGCTGACCACCCCGATCCAGGCCAGCCACCCCGGCGTACGCCACCGGCGAGTCAGCATCCCGGCCGCGAACAGCCCCGCGAACACGGTCAGGGTGATCACGGCCCGGGCCACATAGCGCGGGGTCAGCGCGTCCAACGCGACCAGTTCGGCCGACCAGTTGAACAGCAGCCCGGCCGCCACCACGGGCGCGACGACGGCGACCGGCCACCAGCCCGTGCGGCCGGTGTCGGCTCGGTAGATCGTGGTGCCGGTGAACATGACGGCCACGATCAGCAGCCCGTCCCAGGCGTGCGCGGGGTCGGCGCCCGCGGTGACCAGCGTGACGGCCAGACCGCCGAGGGTCAGCGCGCCCGCGGTCACCGCCCACCGGCGCCGGCTGAGCAGGGCGGCCAGGCCTCCTACGAGTGCGAGAGCGGCGTACGGCGTCCGCACTGCCTGGGGTGCGAGCGGCGCGCTGAGGACGGCGGCCAGGGCCAGCACAACGGCCACCACCCCGTCGGCCCGGTGCAGGCGCAGCGCGAACAGGGCCGCCACGAGCAGGTAGAAGACCATCTCGAAGCTGAGCGTCCAGAACACCGGGGTGGCCGGCGCGACCCCCAGCAGGAACGGCACCATCGTCGCGTGGGCCACGACCGCCGTGCCCGGGTCGGCCGGACGGTAGTAGCCGAGCAGCACGACCGCGAGGGCGACCGCCGTGTACAGCGGCAGCAGCCGCCCGGCCCGGCCCACCCAGAAGCGGCGCAGGCTGCCGTGGCGCTCCAGCGAGGCCGGGACGATGTACCCGCTGACCAGGAAGAACAGCATGACGCCGGCCGGACCGGCGTGCAGCCACTCGGCGCTGACCGCGCGCGCATCAGTGAGCAGGTAGCGGCTCACGTGGGCGTAGAGGACGAGCAGGACGGCGACGGCCCGCAGTCCGTCGAGCCAAGCCATCCGGGGCGCGGCGGGCATCCGGGCACCCTACGCCGTGAACAGCTCCAGCGCCGCCGGGAGCTGCGAGTGCAGGGGCGCGGGCAGTGCGTCGAGCGGGAACCAGCCGAGCTCGTCGAACTTGTGCGGCTCGCCGATCCGGGCCGCGGCCGGGTCGAGGCGCACGGCGAACACGATCGCCACCCAGTGCGAGCCGGGCCGCAGCACGTTGCGGACGCCCCGCAGGTCGATGCTCAGCGGCGGGGTCGCGTACTCCTCGGTGACCTCGCGGGTGACCGCCTGCTCGAACGTCTCGCCGAACTCGAGAGCGCCGGCCCCGCAGTCCCAGGCGCCCGGCTCGTCGCGGGCCTGGGCCGATCGGCGGGCCAGCAGAACGCGCCCGTCACCGTCGTGACAGACGAACACACAAGAGACTTCCGGTCGATCCATGGAGATCATCATTCCTCACTGATCATCAGACCGTTACGTACGGTAAAAGTCCGGTATCGGGTGATCGAAGCCGCCCGATATGGCGTATGTTCTCGTACCGGTCCAGGGTGGACCTCGATCTTGTCCAGGGGGAAACTATGGCGGAGGACGAGAAGCGCGAGGATCCCGTGCTGGTGCGGCCGTACGTGAAGGCCGTGGCCGAGGCCGAGCGGGCGCCCGACGAGCAGGCCGAGACCTGGCCCGCGACCGCCGACGAGCCCCGCGAGGCCGACACGCTCGTGCAGCCGGCCGTCGAGGACGAGCCGCCCGCCCCGGCCAAGCCGCGCCTGACCATGCACCCGCTGGCCCGGGCCGGGATCTTCGTGGGCGGGGTCGCGGTCGCGCTCGGCGTGGTCGGCTACCTGATCTTCGGTCCGGCCGCCGACCCCGCGCTGCCGCAGCCCGGCGTCGCCCTGCCCGCCGCCCCGGGCCAGGCCCCGCTCGACCAGCCGCCCAGCGCCGGGCCGTCCGCGGCGAAAGCGTCGGTCAGCGCGTCGGCGAGTGTCTCGGCCGGCGCGTCGGTGTCGGCCTCGCCCAGCGCGTCCTTCCAGTCGCTGGCGCCGCTCGTGCCGAGCGGCTCGGTGCCCCCGCCGACCAGTGCCGCGCCGCCCACGACCGAGCCGACGCTCGGGCCCCCGGCCGCCGACCGCACCGGCCAGGTGACCGCGGCCAGCGGGCGCTGCCTGGCCCTGGGCAGCCTGTTCGGCTCGAACGGCAGCCCGGTCAACGTCTCCGGCTGCATGTCGGTCGCCTACCAGTCGTTCACCCTGGCCACCGACGGCACGCTGCGGGTCAACAACAAGTGCGCGCAGTCGACCGGCGACGGCACCGTCCGGGTCACCGACTGCGGCGACGGCGCGTCGTCCCAGTGGCGGGCCGGCGACAACGGCACCCTGATCAACGGCGGTGGCTGCCTGACCGACCCCGGCCGCTCCGGCGCCACCACCACGGTCAGCGCGTGCTCGGGTGGGTCGAGCCAGAGCTGGACGCTGCCCTAGACGCGAGCTTGGCCCGGTACATGGCGGCGTCGGCCTCGCGCAGCAGGCTTTCCGGGTCGGCGCCGTCGCGGCTCACAGCCACGCCGATGCTGACACCGACCGTGACCCGGCCGCCGTCGATGGCGTAGGGCTCGGTCAGCCGGGTGGCGATGGTGTCGCGCACCAGCTCCTCGGCGCCGTCGGCGGGCAGGCCGTCGAGCAGCACCACGAACTCGTCGCCGCCCAGGCGGGCCACCGTGTCGGACTCGCGCAGCAGGCCGGTCAGGCGCTGCGCGACCTCGATCAGCAGCACGTCGCCGGCCGCGTGGCCCAGCGAGTCGTTGACCGCCTTGAAGCCGTTGAGGTCGAGCAGCAGCACGGCGAACCGGTGGCCGGCCTGCCGGGTCGCGCGCAACCCGGCCTGGCCCATCCGGTCGGCCAGCAGCACCCGGTTGGGCAGGCCGGTGAGCGGGTCGTGCAGGGCCGCGTCGCGCAGCCGCTCCTCCTGCTCGCGCAGCGCCGACACCATCGCGCTGCGGTCGAGGGCCGCGGCCAGCAGCGCGCCCGACTGATTCATCATCTCGCTGCCGGGCGGGGTGCTCTGCTGGATGTGGCCGACCGCGGCCAGCATCCCCCAGTCGCGGGTGGCGCTGCGCACCGGCACCACGAAGACGGCGTCGCCGGCCGCACCGTCGGCCAGCTCGAACAGCGCGCGGGGCGGGAACGCGCTGACCGGCATGACCGCGCCGGCCAGGTCGTGCCCGGCCGGGTACTCGCCCTCGATGCGCAGCTCGGTGTCCAGGGCGGGCACCGCCCCGTCGCGCCACAGGCCGAGGCAGCCGGCGAAGGCCGTGGTGCGCTTGAGCCAGGCCATCTCGCGCGGGTCCCGGTCGTGCGCGCCGAGCAGGTCGATGCCCAGCTCGTGCTGCACCTTGAGCGTCTCCTGGAGGCTGCACACCTGGCCGAACAGATAGCGGGTGAGGTCCTCGGTGACGGGCAGGCCGCTGGGCGGGCAGCCGCACGAGTCGCGCTGCACGAAGCTGGTCGGCACCCGGCGTACGATCCGGGGCGCCTCGAACCGGCCGGTCAGCTCGGCCAGCAGCCCGATGGCGGCCGCGCCGATCGTGTCCGCGGGCTGGCGCACGGTCGACAGGCTGGGCCGCATGTACATGCCCCCGGCCAGGTCGTCGAAGCCGATCACGGCCAGGTCGCCGGGCACCTTGTGGCCGAGCTCGGTCAGCCGGCGGATCAGGCCCATCGCGTTGCGGTCGGTGCCGCAGACCACGGCCGTGGCCGGCATCCCGGCCGCGACCAGCCGATCGGCCGCCAGTTCACCGCCGCTCTCGTGGTTGTCGCCGGCGTCGAAGAGCAGCTCGGGCCGCGGAGCCAGACCGTGCTCGAGCTGCTCGGCCTCGTACCCCTCGCGACGTTCGCGCACGTCGAAGTGGGCCAGGTGACCGGCGAACGCGATCCGGCGGTGCCCGTGCTCGAGCAGGTGCGCGACCGCGGCCCGTACGCCACCGTTGTTGTCGGCGAAGACGGCCGAGCAGCCGGTCATCTCGTGGCCGACGGTCACCACCGGGATGCCCGCGCCCAGCACCGATTGCGCGTACGTCTCGGGGATCGCCCCGGCCAGCACGATCACCCCGGCCAGATGGCCCCAGGCGACCGGCCGCCGATAGTCGGGGACCCCGCTGCGGTCGGCGTTGTACGAGCCGGGGTCGAGCGTCTGCAGCGCGAGGAGGCGGTCGCCCGCGAGGACGGCCGCCTCGTTCGCGCCGGCGATGATGGTCCCGTAGTAGTCGCCCCCGACGAAGGGCGACAGGACACCGTACGTGCGACCACCCACGGCGGACATGATCTCCCGAAATCAGGCGTTGAGGGTCGCAGATGAGAGATATCGCCGCAGATCCTGGGTTTCTCCGGTAACGGGCCGGGCGGCCAGGATGCAGGTGTCGTCGTCCGGGTTGGTGCGCCGCAGCCGCGACAGCAGCTGGGCCAGCGGCTGCCCGGGCGAGGCCCGCACGGCCTCGTCGACGGTGGCGATCACCGAGGCCAGCCCGTCGTCGGGGCCGCGCCGGCGATGCTCGACCAGCCCGTCGGTGTAGAGCAGCAGGACGTCGCCGACCCGGAAGTCGAGCCGCGCGGTCCGGTACGTCGCGTCCTCGACCACGCCCAGCATCGGGCCCTCGGGCCGGTCGAGGGCGGCGGTGCGGCCCCCGCGGCTCAGCAGCGGCGGCGGGTGACCGGCCTGGGCCCAGACGACCTCGTGGCGGGCCGGGTCGAACCGGGCGATCACGGCCGTGGAGGCCAGCTCGGGCGACTCGCGGGCCAGCTCGCACGACAGCGTGTTCAAGTGTTTGAGCAGCTCGGCCGGGCAGCTGGTGGTGACGGCCAGCGCGCGCAGGGCATGCCGCAGCTGGGCCATCGTGGTCGCGGCCGGGGTGCCGTGCCCGGCCACGTCGCCCACGGCCAGCAGCACCGAGCCGTCGCGCAGCTCGGCCGCGTGGTACCAGTCGCCGCCGACCAGGCTCTCGTCGCCGGCCGGCAGGTAGCGCAGGGCCACCTTGAGCCCGGGCAGCACGATCGGGCCCTCGGGGATGGGCAGGATGATGCGCTGCAGGCGGGCGGCCAGCTCGTGCTCGGCGGCCAGGCTGCGGCGCTGCTCGTCGAGCTGGCGTTCGACCTCGGCCAGGCGCTTGGCCCCGGTCTCCTGCGCGGTGACGTCCTGCACGATGCCGTAGACGCGCAGCGGGCGGCCCTCGGCGTCGCGGCTGGCGTCGGCCACCGTACGCAGATGTTTGATCCGGCCGTTGACCCGCACCCGGGTCACCACGTCGACCCGGTCGCCCCGGTCGAGCTGGGCCTTGGCCGCGGCCCGCAGGGGCTCGTCCTCCTCGAGCGCGCTGCCGTCGGACGCGCCCGGGGCCAGCGGACCGAGCCGCGGGTCCCGCTCGTAGATGCGGTAGAGCTGGTCGGACCAGTAGATCTCGCCGCTGACCAGGTCCCACTCGCCCCAGCCGAGGTTGCCGAGGCGCTCGGTGCTGGCCAGCCGGTCGCCCAGCCCGCCCGGCACCTCGTCGTGCCGGGTCCAGTTGAGCAGCAGGCCCTCGCCGAGCCGGTGGGCCCGCACCGAGTACGTGCCGTCGCGGTGCGCGAACGGGCCGAGCGCGGCCGGCGCGCCGGTGTCGAGGACGGCCTGGTAGGCGGCCCAGCGCTCGCTGGCGATGACCTCGGGGAAGTGGTCGGACATCCGCAGGCCGAGCAGCTCGGCGCCGCGCAGGCCGTTGGGCGCGACGGCCTCGGGGCTCACCGCCGTCCAGATCAGGTCGATCAGGCGGCCGTCGGGGCCGCGCTCGGCGCTGAGGAACGAGGCCATGCCCGGGGTGATGTCGAGGACCCGCTGCACCATGCCGGTCCAGGGCGCGAACCGCCGCACCGGCACGGTGAGCTGCGGAGCCGTGCGGCCGGTGTCGAGGCCGGAGATGATCGGGGTGTCGGAGTCGGCCACGTCGAGCAGCCGGATCACGCCGGTCGCCACCTCGAGCAGGCCGCGGTCCTCCTCGGCGGCCATCCGCAGCAGGTGGCGGTGGGCGTCGGCCAGACGGCACCGGGCCCGGCCGGCCAGCAGGCCGACGGCACGCTCGATGGTGAGCCGGCCCGCCTCCCCGGCCACCGCCGGTGCGGTCGGGCGGAGGCTCTCGACCGCCGCGGCGTACGCCTGTGCCACTGCTCGTCCTCCCCAGGCTCCGTATGTCCGGTTCCTGAATACGCCAGTGAGGAGGGGGTCGTCATCGGCCGTTCATCTCGACCGCTCGCTACCTGCGGCGTGTCCGGGCGCTGGTCACCCGACCGGGGATACCCCGATGGAGTGTCGCAACAGGAGAACGGCCCTGATCAGAGTTCGAAGAGTGACCGCATGGCCTCGGTGAGTCGAGCCATGCTCGAACCGGTGACCATGCCGATGCGCTCCGCGCCGACCTCGGGCGGGATCCGGCGCATGCGGTTGACCACGACGACGCCGGTGATCGGGTCCTGCTCGGTCAGCGGCACCGCGTACGGCGGCAGCTCGGTGACCCCGCGCTGGCGCACGATCGGCGCGCAGAAGGGCGAGGCGTTCTTGCGTTCGTTGTACGAGTCGGCCGAGAGCACGAGAACGCGGTAGCGCAGGTCGGTGCGGTTGCCGATGGTCCAGATCTCGCCCCGCTTCATGTGGGCGTCCCCGTCGGCATGGGCCAACCCTACCGCCGCGCGATCTTAGGCCACCGCGGGGCACACCGGCCGAAAATGCCGCGGTGCTCACCGGGTGGGACGGTGATGAACCCTGACCGACACGAAGCCGTAAGAATAGGCGGCGTGGCTTGCTGCTAGGGAAGGGTGTCAATGATGTCGGAGAAGGCACAAATCGGGGTCACCGGCCTCGCGGTTATGGGACGGAACCTGGCTCGCAACTTCGCCCGGCACGGGCACACCGTGGCCGTGCACAACCGGTCGTACAACCGCACCAAAGAGCTCGTCGAGGAATTCGGGCACGAGGGCAAGTTCCTGCCTTCCGAGTCGGCCGCGGATTTCGTGGCCAGCCTGGAGCGCCCGCGCCGCGTGATCATCATGGTCAAGGCCGGTGGGCCGACCGACGCCGTGATCGAGGAGTTCGCGCCGCTGCTCGAAGAGGGCGACATGCTCATCGACGCGGGCAACGCGCACTACCTGGACACGCGCCGGCGGGAGGCGGCCCTCAAGGAGCGCGGCCTGCACTTCGTGGGCACGGGCGTCTCGGGCGGCGAGGAGGGCGCGCTGCACGGCCCGAGCATCATGCCGGGCGGCTCGGTCGAGTCGTACCAGGCGCTGGGCCCGCTGCTCGAGGACATCTCGGCCAAGGTCGACGGCGAGGCGTGCTGCGTGCACGTGGGCCCCGACGGCGCCGGGCACTTCGTCAAGATGGTGCACAACGGCATCGAGTACGCCGACATGCAGCTCATCGCCGAGGCCTACGACCTGCTGCGTCAGGTCGGCGGGCACTCCCCGTCGGAGATCGCCGACGTGTTCCGCGGCTGGAACGAGGGGCGTCTGGGGTCGTACCTGATCGAGATCACGGCCGAGGTGCTGAAGCAGACCGACGCGGCGACGGGCAAGCCGTTCGTCGACATCGTGGTCGACCAGGCCGAGCAGAAGGGCACCGGCCGCTGGACCGTGCAGGCCGCCCTCGACCTCGGGGTGCCGGTCAGCGGCATCGCCGAGTCGGTGTTCGCCCGGGCCCTGTCCGGCGGGGCCGACGTGCGGGCCGCGGCCGCGCAGGCCGGTCTGCCCGGTCCGTCCGCGACGGCGGGCGCGCACCAGGGTGACCTGCAGGCCGACGTCGAGCAGGCGCTGTTCGCCTCCAAGATCGTGGCCTACGCCCAGGGCTTCCAGCAGATCCAGGCGGCCAGCGCCGAGTACGGCTGGTCGATCGACCCGGGCGCGATGGCGAAGATCTGGCGTGCGGGCTGCATCATCCGGGCCAAGTTCCTCGACTTCATCAAGCAGGCGTACGACAAGTCGCCCAAGCTGACCACCCTGCTCGTCGACCAGTACTTCCTCGACGCCGTCAGCGGCGCCCAGGACGCCTGGCGCCGCGTGGTCGTCACCGCCGCCCAGCACGGCATCCCGGCCCCGGGCTTCGCGTCGGCCCTGGCCTACTACGACGGTCTGCGCGCCGAGCGCCTGCCGGCCGCCCTGATCCAGGGCCAGCGCGACTTCTTCGGCGCCCACACCTACCAGCGCGTCGACAAGGACGGCAAGTTCCACACCCTCTGGGCCGCCGACGGCCGCCCCGAAGTGGACGCCTGATCCGATGAGGGTCGGGGTTGTGGGCGCCGGGATCGGCGGCTTGACCCTGGCCCATGCGCTGCGGCGCCGGGGCATCGACTGCGTGGTTCTCGACCGCGACGCCGGCCCCGGCGCCACCGACGGTTACCGGCTGCACCTCACCGAGGAAGCCTTCACGGCGCTCGGCGAGGTGTTGCCGGAGTCGTCGATGCGGGCGCTGCGTGACTGCGGCGCCGGCAACAAAAGCTTCCGGCAGTTCGCCGTGCTCGACCATCGCGGCCGCACCCGTCTGCGCATCCCGATCGAGCACGCCGGCGAGGTGCTGCTGATCGGCCGCCGCCCGCTGCGGACCATCCTCGCCCGCGGCCTCGAAGATCAAATCCGCTGGCGTACGACGGTGACCGAGCCGCCCGGCCCGGAGTTCGACCTCGTGGTCGCCGCGGACGGCACCGGGTCGCGGATCGCCCGGCAATGGGTGGGCCGGCCGACCGCCCGCCGGTCGGGGATCATCGGCATCGCCGGGCGCGCCCAGCTGCCGCAACGCATCCCCGCCGACCTGCACGACGGGCTCGCCTTCATGATCGGCCCGCGCGGAGTCGGCGCCTTCCTCAGCCTCCACGCCGATCCAGGTGACGATCCGGCGGCCGAGGAGCCGTACGTTGTCTGGTCGGTCGCCGCTCCCCTGGATGCGGCCGACGGCGACCTGAAAGCGCTCGCGCACCGGCTGACAGCGGGCTGGACCGACGACTTCCACACGCTGATCGACCGGTCCGAGCCCGGCAGTGTGGCCGCCTTCCCGTTTTTCTTCCCGGCCGCGCTCGAACCGTGGCCGGCCGGGCGGGTGACGTTGCTCGGCGACGCCGTCCACCCGATGCCGCCGACCGGCGGGGCGGGCGCGAGCACCGCGATCCTGGACGCCGTCCACCTCGCCCGGGACCTGGCCACCATGCCGTCGGCCACGGCTCTGGCGACGTATCAGGCCCGCCTGCTGCGGTACGCGCCGCCGGCCGTCGACGAGGCCCGGCCCGCGCTGCGCTGGCAGCGCCGGCTCGCCCACACGGTGCTGTTCGCCCTGGCCACCGAGGTCGGCCTGCCCGCGGCCGGGGCCTGGCTCAGACTGCGCGCAGCGCGGGCTTCTCCTTCATGAGGGCGCCGGCCTCGTCCGGTGAGAGGGGCTTGGCCATGAAGAAGCCCTGGCCCAGGCGGTAGCCCATCTCGCGCAGGCGGACCAGCTGGGTCTCGTTCTCGATGCCCTCGGCCACGGCGCTGAGCTGCAGGTACTCGGCCAGCTGGGCGACCGCGGCGGCCACGGCCAGGCGACCCCGGTCCGCGCCCTCGGCGATGCCGTCGACGAACGACTTGTCGAGTTTGAGGACGTCGACCGGGAAGGCCCGCAACAGGCTCAGCGAGGAGCTGCCGGTGCCGAAGTCGTCCAGGGCCAGCCGTACGCCCATCTCGTGCAGAGCGTGCAGCGTCTCGCGGACCTGGCGGCCGTCGGCCACCGACGACTCGGTCACCTCGAGCACCAGGTTGCGCGGCAGCAGGCCGGTGTCGCTGAGCACGGCCGCGACCTCGTCGACGAAGCCCGACTCGCGCAGCTGGCGGACCGCCACGTTGACGTTGATCGCCTTGATCGCGCCCTCGCCGTGCTCCCGCTGCCAGCGGGCCAGTTGCTCGCACGCCTCGCGCAGCACCCACGAGCCGAGCGGCACGATGAGACCGGAGCGCTCGGCGACCGGGATGAAGTCACCCGGCGAGACGAACCCGCGCGTCGGGTGCTGCCAGCGCACCAGCGCCTCGGCGCCGTGCAGGCGGCCGGTGACGATGTCGAAGACCGGCTGGTAAACCAGGAACAGCTCGTGCCGGATGATCGCGTTGTGCAGCTCGCTGCCCAGGCGGGCGTGGTTCACGACCTCCTGGCGCATGCGCGGCTCGAACCGGGTCCAGGCCGCCTTGCCGCCCTCCTTGGCCGCGTACATGGCGATGTCGGCGTTGCGCAGCACCTCGTCGGCCGAGTCGCCCGAGCCGGCGATGGCCACGCCCACGCTGGCGTGGGCCAGCAGCAGGTGCTCGCCGACCCGGAACGGCTCGGTCAGGGCCTGGATGAGCCGGTCGGCGGCCGATTCGGCCGACGCCTCCTCCTCGATGTCGAGCAGCACCGCGAACTCGTCGCCGCCGAGCCGGGCCGGCAGGTCGATGTCGGACCGGGTCCGCCGCAGCCGCTGCGCGACCTGGTAGAGCAGCTGGTCGCCGACGGCCGGGCCCATCGTGTCGTTGACCATCTTGAAGTCGTCGATGTCGATCAGCAGCACGGTCGCGGGCTGGTGCGCGGCCAGACGGTCGGCCAGGGCCGAGGTGAACCGGGTGCGGTTGGCCAGCCCGGTCAGCGGGTCGGTCATCGCCAGGCGTTCCAGCTCGGCCTGCTGCTCGCGCAGCCCGGCCAGCATCCGCCGGTGGTCGCTGATCCCGATCAGCTGGCGGGCCACGACCAGGGCCGTGATGAGCACGGCGCCGAGGATCACGGCCCGTTCCCGGCCGTCCATCTGCTGAGCGGCCACGGTGGTGAACAGGGTCGCGGTGGCGACGATGGCGACGAACGGCAGCAGGTCGTAGACCGAGCGGCGGCGCCGGGGCGCGGCCGGCGCGGCCGGGCGTTGCAGGGTGAGCCGCTGCCGGTAGGCGGCCGCGCCGAACGAGAGGGCGACCAGCGGGCTGCCCAGCACGGACAGCAGCAGGCGGAAGAAGTCGTTGCCGGCGATGAGCAGCACGGCCAGGGCGACCGCGACGATCGGGGCGACGGCCAGCAGGCGCAGCGAGAGGGAGTCGATGGGCCCGTCCGGGCGGCCCGCGGCCTTGCCGATGACGACCAGGCAGAGCAGACCGGCCACGCCGACCACGCCGGCCGTGGCCCGGGTGGCCAGGTCGGTGCCGGCCGGCGCGTAGCTGAGCACGACGTACCAGAAGATCAGCGTGCCCGAGACGGCCACGGTGGCTCCGTCGAGCAGCACCCGGGCCCAGCCCAACGGCGTACGGTCGCCCATCGGCAGCCGCAGGAAGGCCGACATCACCCAGAACATGCCGGTCAGCATCGGCCCGGCGACGTAGAGGGACATGCCGGCGTTGTTGTTGGCCAGGGCCAGCGCGGTGCACGAGCTGATCAGCAGGATGACCGCGCCGTGACCGAGCTGACGCCAGAACGCGCGGACGACGCGCGGCAGCACCACCATCGAGCCGATGCGCTGCAGCGACCACGCCGCGGCGGCCAGGGCGATGGGCCCGCCGATATAGCCGAGCACCACATCCTGCGGGTCGCGCACCAACAGCCACACGGTGACGGCGAGAGTCGCCACCAGCGCGACCAGCAAAGATGTGAGCCCGCTACCGGCACGCCGGGCGGCGGGCCCCACGGGTTCAGTCATGCGCGTCCTAGGGCTGAGTCGGTTTCCCTACCGCCTTCCTGTCGGCCGCACGACGCGTTTTCTGAGAATTTCAGCCCCGGAGCGCCGCCGACACCACGGCCCGGGCCTCCTCCTGGATCCGGGCCAGGTGGTCGGGGCCGCGGAACGACTCGGCGTAGATCTTGTAGACGTCCTCGGTGCCGGACGGGCGGGCCGCGAACCAGCCGGGCTCGGTGACCACCTTGAGCCCGCCGATCGGCGCGCCGTTGCCGGGCGCGCTGGTCAGCACGGCGGTGATCGGCTCGCCGGCCAGTTCCTTGGCCGTGACCTGCTCGGGCGAGAGCTTGGCCAGCACCGCCTTCTCGTCCCGGGTGGCCGGGGCGTCGATCCGGGCGTACGCGGGCTCGCCGAACTTGGCCGTCAGGTCGCGGTAGTGCTCGCTCGGCGTGCGCCCGGTGACGGCCAGGATCTCGGAGGCCAGCAGGTCGAGCAGCAGGCCGTCCTTGTCGGTGCTCCACGGCCCGCCGTCGCGGCGCAGGAACGAGCCGCCGGCGCTCTCCTCGCCGCCGAAGCCGATCGAGCCGTCGAGCAGGCCCGGCACGAACCACTTGAACCCCACCGGCACCTCGTCGAGGCGGCGGCCCAGGTCGGCCGCGACCCGGTCGATCATCGAGGACGACACCAGCGTCTTGCCGATGGCGGCGCCCGACGGCCAGTCCTTCCGGGCCGCGAACAGGTAGTTGATCGCCACCGCGAGGTAGTGGTTGGGGTTCATCAGACCCGCGTCGGGGGTGACGATGCCGTGCCGGTCGGCGTCGGCGTCGTTGCCGGTGGCCAACTGGAAGCGGTCCTTCTGCTGGATCAAGGACGCCATGGCGTACGGGGACGAGCAGTCCATCCGGATCTTGCCGTCCCAGTCCAGCGTCATGAAGCCGAAGGTCGGGTCGACGTTCGGGTTGACCACGGTCAGGTCGAGTTTGTAGCGGTCGGCGATCGCGCCCCAGTAGGCGACGCTGGCCCCACCCAGCGGGTCGGCGCCGATGCGCAGCCCGGCCGACCGGATCGCGTCGAGGTCGATCACGGCGGGCAGGTCACCGACGTACGCGTCGAGGAAGTCGTAGCCGGAGACCGTGTCGGCGGCCCGGGCCCGGGTGGCCGGCACCCGCCGCACGTCGCGCAGCCCCTCGCCGATGAGCACGTTGGCCCGGTCCTGGATCCACTTGGTGGCGTCGGTGTCGGCCGGGCCGCCGTTGGGCGGGTTGTACTTGAAGCCGCCGTCGTCGGGCGGATTGTGCGAGGGCGTGACCACCACCCCGTCGGCCAGCCCGCTCGACCGGCCGCGGTTGTACGTGAGGATCGCGTGCGAAACGGCCGGCGTCGGCGTGTACCCGTCGCGGCTGTCGATCAGCGTGGTCACGTCGTTGGCCGCGAACACCTCGAGCGCAGTGATCATGGCCGGCTCGCTGAGCGCGTGCGTGTCGCGGCCGAGGAACAGCGGCCCGTCGGTGCCCTGGGCCCGGCGGTACTCGACGATGGCCTGGCTGGTGGCCGCGATGTGATCCTCGTTGAACGCGGTGCGCAGGCTGGAGCCGCGGTGCCCGGAGGTGCCGAACGCGACGCGCTCGCCGACCACCTCGGGGTCCGGGTGCTCGGTGTAGTAGCGCGAGACCACCTTCGGCACGTCGATCAGATCGCGCGGCTCGGCGGGCTGTCCGGCGCGGGGGTTGACGGACATGGGCGGCCTCCTTCAGGGGCATGGACCTGCCATGGAGCGTATCGATAGCTCCTTCCCCGCACCGCCGATCGGTACTCGGTTGTCCAGCAGTTGAGTTCGCGGACATCAACAAGGTGACTTTCGGTCACCGATTGGGCAGAGACAAACCGTTGATGAAGACGTGAATGAACCGGGGGTCGGCGTGCATGTGTCAGTGGTCGACAACAGCGACGAATCTGTGGTCGTCACCGTGCGGGGCAATCTCGACATCGACAGCGGGACGACCCTGACGACGACGCTCGATCAGGTGCTCGGCCGACCGGAGCCACGGATCGTCGTCGACCTGTCCGGCATCGAGTTCTGCGACTCGACCGGGCTGAGCGCCCTGGTCGTGGGGCACAACCGGGCCGCCGCCGGTGGGGGCTGGCTGCGGCTGGCCGCGCCCGGCGAGTTCCTCGGGCGGCTGCTCGACACGGTCGGGCTGACGCCGCGGCTCGCCGTCTATGCGACGGTGGGTGACGCGCTGGTGGGGCGGGACGAGGTCTAGTCTCGCGGGGTGCTGATCCTGTTGCCGCCGTCCGAGGGCAAGACCGCTGCCACCGAGGGTGAACCCGTCGACCCGGGCGCGTTGTGGCTGCCGGGGCTGAGGACGGCCCGCAAGCGGGTGCTGACCCGGCTGGTGGCGATGAGCAAGCGGACCAGCGCCCGGGCCGTGGCCGACTCGCTGGCCACCCTGGGGTTGTCGGCCGGGCAGGGCGACGAGATCACCCGCAACGCCGGACTGCTGACGGCCCCCACGGCGCCGGCCGCCTCGATCTACAGCGGGGTGCTGTACGAGGCGCTGGACGCGCACAGCCTGGCCCCCGAGGCGCGGGCCTGGGTCGATCAGCAGACTGTGGTGTTCTCGGGGCTGTGGGGCGTGGTACGCCTCGACGACCGGATCCCGGCCTACCGGCTCTCGGTCGGGGTGACCCTGCCCTCGGTGGGCGGGCTCACGGCGTACTGGAAAAAGCTCTTGCCGAAGGCGCTCGACCCGGTGGCGGCGGGCGGGCCGGTGCTCGACCTGCGCTCCGGGGCGTACGGGGCCATGTGGATCCCGCCCGGCCGCGACGCCGCCACCGTGCGGGTGCTGCACGAGCGGGTCGTCGACGGCGTGGCCAAGCGCTCGGTGGTCAGCCACTTCAACAAGGCGACCAAGGGACGCATCGTACGGGCCCTGGCCGAGGCCGGCGCGCAGCCGGCCTCGGTCGACGAGATCGTCGCGGCCCTGCGCGACCTGAAGTACACCGTCGAGGAACAGCCCGTCGCGGCGGGCCGCCCCCGTCAGCTCGACGTCGTGGTGGCCGAACTCTGACCTACTTGGCGTCGAGGATGTCGACCACGAAGCGCAGGTCGCCGCGCTCGGGGCCGTAGGCCATGGCGGCCGGCACGTCGATCTGGATGCGGCTGCCGACCTTCTGGCCGGGGATGCTCTTGTCCCAGCCCTCGATGACCTGACCGGCGCCGATCGCCGTGCTGAACGGCTGGCCGCGCTGCCACGACGAGTCCATGATCTCGCCGGTCTTGTAGCTGACCAGCACGTAGTTGGCGGTGACGGTCTGGCCCGCCTTGACCGCGGGGCCCTTGCCGGCCACCAGCGGGGTCACCTTGAGCTCGCTGACGGCGCCGGTGCCGCCCTTGACCACGGGCTCCTTGGACAGCGCGGCGGGCGTGTCGACCGGCGCGGGCTGGTCCTGGGCCGGCGGCACGGCCTGCTCCGACGGCGGGACCTCGGCCGGCGGGGTCTCGGCGGGCGCGGCGGCGGACGGCGGCGCGGCGGCCGTCGGGGTGGCGGGCTCGTCGTCCCCGCCGCGGACGGTGACGAAGACGGTCACCAGAACGGCGACCACGGCCAGCCCGGCGACGGCGCCGCCGATGGCCTGGCTGCGGCGCTTGGCAGTGTCGCCGGTGATGGGTCGGGCGGTCTCGGTGCTCATATGTCGTCGACTCTCCTGTTATCGGCGTGGGCCGGAAACTTCGGACACGGTACCCGTCCCCGTGACGAAGCCCACGGCGAACCTCGTCCGAACCACCTAGGCCCGTGATCACCCGAACGGGCGGTCACTCATTCCGCTCTTCACCGTCACGCATCGAAGTGCCATTGTTGACGCCCTGCACCGCTTTTATCGCGCTGTGAACCCTTCCAACCACCCCGGCCACCGCCCCTGAACACGACTAAAGACTCTGCCTACTTCGTTCTGTGCTCATTGTGATTTCTGGAGGGTCGGTTGCCGTCGACCGAAGATGGTCGCCGCAGGCGCCGGACCGGCCACCGCGCCCGCCCCTCGGGGTTCGCCGAGGGCGGTCGCCAGTGGAACGAGGTCCTCTCCTCGGCCGCGGTGATCCTGGCCGGGGTCCTCGTCGTGATCGGGTTCGGCTTCGTCGCCGTCCGCGGGCTCAAGGGCAACGACGAGCCGGCCCCGCCGATCGACCCGCCCGCACCCGCCCTGGGCGACCTGCGGCTGCCCCCGCCGACCGGTAGCAGCAACGGTCAGGGGCTCATCCCGTTGGGCAGCGCGTCGCCCTCGCCCCCGCCGAGCCCGACCAAGGTCGCCACGGTGCCGCCACCCTCACGCGACCAGCTGCGGCTCGCCCAGGACCCCGTACCGTCGCTGGTGAACCTGTCGGCCGAGGGCGAGAGCGACTGGGTGCACTGGGGACTCGACGGCACGTTCTCCCTGGAGCGGGACAAGAAGGGCGAGTTCCGCATCCTGGAAGGCGCCCCGACCGCGCCCCGCTTCCAGCACACGCTCAGCCCGCAGAAGTTCAAGTGGACCGGCGGTGACCCGGTGGCCGCCAGCGACGGCACGACCACCGGCATCCGCACCTGCGGCCAGGGCAACGGGTTCACGCTCACGGCGCCGGCCGGCCCGACGCCGCGGGTACTGAAGCTCTATGTAGGTGTCTTTGCGGCACGCGGAAAGCTGACCGCGCGGCTGAGCACCGGAGAGTCGACCGGCACTACCGTCTTGGACCAACGCGGTGACACGCTGCGCACGGCCGTCCTGACCGTGGCCTACCAGGCGCCCCGATCGGGCCAGGTTCGGCTGAGCTGGACTACCGACGCGGCGTACGGGAAAGGTTGCTCAGGGGTAGCCCTGGAAGCGGCCACGCTTTCGTGAAGTGTTCTCATAGCACTCCTGCCGGGATCCGGCGGTAGTCAGGAACGACCAGAGGGGTTGACGTGTTCGCGGGCTGGGGATCGTGGGTCGCCCGCTTCCGGTGGCCGGTGCTGTCCGTCGCGCTCGTCGCGGTGATCAGCGCGGGCATCTGGGGGCTCGGTGTGTTCGGCCAGCTCTCCGAGGGCGGCTACAACGACCCGAACAGCGAGTCGGCCCAGGCCACCGAGGCCGTCCAGAAGGCGTTCGGCGCCCAGGGCGGCGACCTCGTGGTCATCTACACGCCGACCAAGGTCAAGATCACCGACGTCCCGCTGGGCAAACGCGTCCGCGACAGCCTGACCGCGCTACCCAAGTCGGCTGTGAAGGGCAGCACCTCGTACTTCTCGACGCGGTCGCCCCAGTTCGTCTCCAAGGACAAGACGAGCGCCGTCGCCCTGGTCACGCTGGTCGGCGCGGACGACGGGGCCAAGCTCGAGTCGTACCGGGACGTCAAGGACAAATTCGCCGTCGAGGGCGCGACCGTGCAGCTCTCGGGCGGCGTGGTGCTGGCCGACACGACCTCCACCCTGTCGACCCAAGACCTGGCCAAGGCCGAGATCATCTCGCTGCCGGTCGTCCTGGTGCTGCTGCTGTTCCTGTTCGGCTCGCTCGTCGCCGCTTCCCTGCCCGTGCTGGTCGGCGGGGCGGCCGTGCTCGGCTCGCTCGGCATCCTGCACGCGATCGCCGGGGTGCACGAGGTCAACTCGTTCGCGGTCAACGTGGCCAGCCTGCTCGGCCTGGGCATGGCCATCGACTACGGCCTGTTCATGGTCGGCCGCTTCCGCGAGGAACAGGCGGCCGGGCTCACGCCGTCCGAGGCCGTGCGGCGGACGGTCGCCACCGCCGGGCGTACGGTCGTCTTCTCGGCCACCCTGCTGATGATCGCGCTCGCCGGGCTGATGCTGTTCCCGCAGGGGTTCCTCAAGTCCCTGGCGTACGGCGGTCTGGCCGCGGTCGGATTGGCCGCGCTCCTCTCCCTGACGTTGCTGCCGGCCCTGCTCGCCATCCTCGGCCCGCGCGTCGACAAGCTGCCGATCAAGCTGCCCGGGCGAGGCAAGGAGGGCACGTTCTGGGGCCGCCTGGCCGCCGGCGTGCTGCGCCGGCGCGTCATCGTGGCGCTGCCCATCCTGGCCGGGCTGCTCGTGCTGGCCGCCCCGATCGCCGGCGCCCGGTTCGGCGAGGCCGACGAGCGGACGCTGCCCCCGGGCAACGCGGCCCGGCAGGCGATCGAGACCCTCAAGTCCGACTACCCGCAGTTCAGCGGCAACGGCATGCCGATCGTGCTGCGCGGGCAGGCCGACTCGTCGGCGTTCGCGGTCACGCTGCGCCAGATCCCCGGCATCGCCCAGATCAGCCCGGCCCAGCGCGCGGGCGAGATCACCGTCTTCAACGCGACGCTGCGTACGGCCGACCCGTTCAGCACCGAGGCCCGCGAGGTGGTCGACCAGATCCGGTCGCTGCCCGTGCCCAACGGCGCCGAACTGCTGGTCGGCGGCACGACGGCCCGCAACGTGGACAGCCTCGCGGCCACCGCGGCCAAACTGCCGTGGATGGTCGGCCTGCTGGTCGGGGCCACGCTGCTGCTGATGTTCTTCGCGTTCGGCTCGATCCTGCTGCCGATCAAGGCGGTGGTGATGAGCGCGCTCAGCCTCAGCGCCACCTTCGGCATCCTGGTCTGGATCTTCCAGGACGGGCACGGCGCGTCCTGGCTCAACGTCACACCGGCGCCGCTCGAGGCGGGCATCGTCGTGCTGATGGCGGCGGTCGTGTTCGGGCTGTCGACCGACTACGAGGTGTTCCTGCTGTCCCGGATGGTCGAGGCGCGGGCCCACGGCGCGTCGACCAACGAGGCGGTGACGATCGGCCTCGCCCGTACCGGCCGGGTGATCAGCGCGGCCGCCCTGCTGCTGATCGTGGTGACCGGGGCGTTCGCGCTGTCGTCGGTGACGACCATGCGGTTCGTCGGGGTCGGCATGATCGTGGCCCTGCTGCTGGACGCCACGGTCGTCCGGATGCTGCTGGTGCCGGCCGTGCTCGGGCTGATGGGGAACGCGGCCTGGTGGGCGCCGGCGTCCTGGCGCCGCTTGCAGGAGAGGGCGGGGCTGGCCGAACACGCGGGGGAAGAGGCCCCGGCGCTGACGTCGGGGCGGCACGCGGTGGGTGAGGTGACGGCGGTGCTGGCGTTGCCGCCGGGGCCCTCGGCTTCGAAGTACTCGGCCTGGGACCGGGAGGCGGCGGGGGTCATGCTGCTGCCGCCGGGGATGATGGGGCGGTCGATCCCGATCGGCGAGGAGGCGGCGACCCAGATCCTGCCGAAGATCACCGAGGCCAAGTCGGGGTCGGCTGTGGTGCCGGCGTTGCCGGCCGCGCCGGTGGACGACGACATCGTCGACGCCGAGATCATCGAGGACGACGAGATCGAGCCGGCCCAGAACAAGAAACCCGCCAAGAACGACGAACCGGACGACGAGCACGTCGACGCGGAAATCGTCGACGCCGAGCCCTTCGCGGCCGGCTCCCCCGCTCACGACTCGTCCTCCGACGAGCCCGACCCATCCGCCTCTGACCCCGCCGCTTCCGACCCCTCCGCCACCGCCGCTTCCGACCCCTCCGCCACCGCGCCCTCCGCCTCTGACTTCGCTTCCGACGAGCCGGTGGCCGGTTCGGTGGAGAGCGATAAGTCGGACGACGCAGATGCTGACATCGCCTCGGAGGGTGACGACGAACCGGTCGCCGCCACTGAGGAAACCGCGGCCGCCGGGCCCGCGAAGGAGGATTTCGCGTCTGCGACGGCCGACTCCGCGGGAGTCGACACGGATGCCCCGACGACCGATGACGACCACGCTCCGCTGCTCGCCTCGGACGAAAACATCTCGGCGGTCGTCGAGGACGCCTCCCCCGGCGCCGTGGAGTCGGGCGCTCCGACCCCGGTTGTTGAAAAGGTCCCGGCGGCCGCGGGGAAGGAAGTCTCAGCCCCCGTTGTGGACGCCGTCCCGACACCGGCCAGCGACGCCGTCCCGGCCCCTGTTGCGGAGGACGCCCCGGCTGCTGCCGAAGAAGCCATCCCGGCTCCTGCCGTGGAAGATGTCCCGGCCCCTGTCGTGGAAGATGTCCCGGCTCGTGCCGCGGAAGTTGCCCCGGGCCCCGGTGCGGAAGATGTCCCGCCCGCTGCCGCGGAGGACGTCCCGGCCGTTGCTGTGGAAGACGTGCCGGCCCCCGGTGCGGAAGATGTCCCGCCCACTGCCGTGGAAGACGGCCCGGCCGCTGCCGTGGAAGACGTTGAGGAACCCGTCGCCGAAAAGGTGGCCGAGGCCGAACCGGTCGCCGATGACGTGGTCGAGGGTGAGACGGTTCCGGACGAGCCGTTCGTCCCCTCGTACCAGCCGGAGCCTTACTACCCGATGCCGGGCGTCTACCGCTCGGAGTCGCGGGGCACCGAGCCGGACTACTCCGCGCCCGACGACTTCTTCTTCGCGCCGTCGTCGGCGGGGACGTTCGCCAGCTCGCTGGAGCTGCCGTCCGCGCCGGAGTCCACCGTCCCGTACTTCGGTGACCGGCCCGACTTCGAAAGCACCCGCAACCTGGCCACGCCGCGCAGCCTCGACGACCCGGAACCGGCGCCGACGTTCGAGGCCCCGAACCGCCAGGTGGCGCGCACGTTCGAGACGCCCGACCCGGAGACCTCGGGCAGCATCGTCCTGCCCGACCTCGACCCGCCCGCCGCCACGCCGACGCCGGCTGCCGTCGAGGAGCCGGAGCTCGACGTCACGCGCAGCTTCGACGCGCCCGACCTGGAGGCCACCCGGCGCCTGCAGGTGCCCGGCCTCGAGTCGACCCGTCGCCTGGACGCCACCGCGATCGACCGCGCCCGCCGCCTCGAAACCCCCAAGACCGACCCGGTCGAGTCGGCGGCCCCGACAGCCGGAACGGTCTCCGAGCCGCTGCCCAAGCGCCCGGCGCCGACCGCCGAGACCATCGCTGAACCGGTGCCCAAGCGCCCCGCACCGACAGCCGAAACGGTCGCCGAGCCCCTACCGAAGCGTCCAGTTCCGACGGCTGAGACCGTCGCCGAGCCGCTGCCCAAGCGCCCGGTGTCTCCCACCGACACGCCGCGTTCGGTGCCGTTCGTGCCCGGGACGAGCGCGGACCCGTTGCCCCGGCGTTCAGTGACGCCGCCCGCGGCTGAGCCCCTGCCGAAGCGGATCGTCCCGCCGCCTGCGGCCGAGCCTCTGCCCCAGCGGATCGTTCCGCCGCCCGCCGCCGAGCCTCTGCCCCAGCGGATCGTGCCGCCACAGCGGGCCCCGGAGCCGACGCGCGCCGCCGAGCCGCTCCCCCAGCGCCCGCTGCTGCCGCCCGCCGCCGAACCGCTGCCGCCGCGGTCCGAGCTGAACCGCCCGTTCGCCACCGAGCCGCCGCCGGCCGAGAGCGGCACCCGCCGCCCCGACCTGGGCGGCCTCTTCGCCCCGCGCCGGCCCGCCGAACCGGACCCCACTCCGTTGCGACGGCCCGCGACTCAGGGCGAACAGCCGTACTCGTTCCGCCCGGGGCAGGAACCCACGGCCCCGGCCGCGGAGACGGCCCCGCCGGTGACGCCCGCTCCGTCGTACGCAAATCCGCCGACCACCCCCCGGCGCCCGGCCGACCTGGGTGACCACCTGCGCGAGTCGCGCCCGGCCGACCTCGGCGACCACCTGCGGGAGTCGCGGCCGGCCGACCTGGCCCAGTACAGCAGCCGGCCTCGCCGTACGACCTCGGAGAAGCCGAAGCCCGCCCGCCGCCCGGCCACCCTGGCCGACCAGGTGCCCAAGCCGCGCCGCAAGCCCGACCCGGAACAGCCGGGCGAGTAGGACCTCAGCGGAAGACCAGGCCGCCGCCGACCTCGAGCACCTGCCCGGTGAGCGCGCCCGAGCCCTCCGACACCAGCAACCGCACGGTGGCGACCAGGTCCTCCGGGACCAGCGCGCGCGGCAGGGCCTGGGTGGCCAGCAACGGCGCGTGCGCCTCGGCGTCCCGGCCCGCGGCCAACTCGGCCTCACCCTCGGTGCGGATGGCGCCCGGCGACAGCGCGTTGACGGTGATCCCGGCCGGGCCGAGCGCGCGGGCCAGCGACCGGGTCAGCCCGATCAGCGCCGCCTTGCTCGACACGTAGGCCGGGCCGGACGGGCCACCCATCCGCACGGTCGGCGAGACCACGTTGACGATGCGCCCCCAGCCCCGCTCGGCCATGCCCGCGCTGAGCGCCTGGGCCAGCAGCATCGGCGCGGTGACGTTGACCGCGAACGTCTGCTGCCACTCGGCCAGCGGCAATTCGGCGAAGTCCACGTTGGAGGCCTTGGCCGCGTTGTTGACCAGCACGTCGATCGCCCCGGCCCGCTCGGCCAGTTCGCGGACCGCGCCCGGGTCGCTCAGGTCGGCGTCGAGCAGCGTCGCCTCGGCGCCGAGGTCACGGCAGAGCCGGGCCACGTTCTCGGCCTCGTCGGCGGCGGCCAGGTGATGCAGCCACAGCTTGTGCCCGGGCCGGGCCAGCCCGACGGCGATGGCCGCCCCGATGCCGCGCCGAGCCCCCGTGATCAGAATCCGCCGCCCCATGTCGTTCACCTTATGCCGATCAACAGCGAAAAAGACCAGGTGAACATCGATGTGTTGACGAACGGCGGCGAGGCCGAGCGGCCCGCTGGCGCAGGGTCGCTCGGCCTCGCCTGTCCTTGTGGTGCCCAGGGGCCACGATCGTTACACCGCGCGCTCCCCGGCCATGGCGGCGCTGGGCACCGGCAGCGGCGCGACCGGGACCGGGCGGGTCGAGAGCCAGCAGCCGGCCGCGACCAGGGCGAACCCGGCGATCGTGCTGAGGCCGAAGTGCTCGTCGAGCAGCGCCACGCCGAGCAGGACGGCCACCACCGGGTTCACGTAGGTGACCAGGCCGGCCCGGGTCGAGCCGACCTGGCCGATGAGCTGGTAGAAGGCGAGCAGGGCCAGCGCCGTGCAGAACAAGCCGAGGACGGCCAGAGAAGCCCAGGCCTCCGTGCGTACGGGCTGGGTCGGCAATGCGAAGGCCGTGAACGGGAGCAGGGCCAGCGCGGTGATGCCGGTCGTGGCGCCGACCAGCGACTCGGTCGGCACGTCGGACAGGCGGCGCTGCACGAGCATCGTGGCCACCGCGTAGCTGATCGCGGCGACCAGCACCATGCCCGCGCCGAGCAGCCCGAGGCGGTCGCCGGAGAGGTCGAGCCCGACCAGCAGGGCCACGCCCCCGAAGCCGAGGACCAGGCCGGCCACGCGGATCCGGGTGAGCCGCTCGGTGCGGGCCATGAGCAGCGCGATCGCCACCGGCTCGACGGCGATGAGCAGGCCGGTCAGCGAGGAGCTGATGTGCGTCTCGCCGTGGGTGATGAGCAGGAACGGCCCGAGGATGTGCACGAAGGCCAGCACGATCACGGGGCCCATGCGCCCGCGCAGGCTGGCCAGCGAGCCGCGGGCGGCCGCGATGGGCAGCAGCACCAGCGCGGCGATGGCGACCCGGCCGAAGACCACGAGCAGCGGCGACAGGTCCTCGATGGCGATCTTGATCAGGAAGTACGGGATGCCCCAGAGCACCGAGACCACGAGGAAGAGAAACCAGGCGCGTCGATTCACACCTCGACCCTGCTCCCGTACGGTAGTAAGCGGTAGTACTGACTTGCTGATGTGGTGATTAGGTGAGCTTATGATCGACGTGCGCCGGGTGGCCGTTCTCCGCGAGGTGGCGCGGCTGGGCAGCTTCAACCAGGCCGCGACCTCGCTCCGGTTGACCCCATCGGCCGTGTCCCAGCAGGTCGCAGCCCTGGAACGCGAACTCGGGGCGGCCGTCGTGCTCCGCAGCACACGCGGCGTCGAGCTCACCGCCGCCGGCCGCGTGCTGGTCGAGGCGGGCGAGGCGATAGCAGCCGAACTGGCCCACGCCGAACGCGAGATCGCCCGCCTGGGCCAGGCCGACAGCCTGACCGTCGCGACGTTCACCAGCGGCGGCCAGGGCCTGCTGCCCGCGGCTTTGACCCGCTTCGCGGCCGAACGCCCAGGCGTCGAGTTCACCGTCCTCGAGAACGACCCCGAGGACGCCCTGCCCCTCGTGCGCTCCGGCGCGGCCGACCTCGCGCTCGTCTACCACTTCGACGAGATTCCCCCCGTACGACCGGGAGACCGCTCCGGTCTGGCCTACGCCCCACTGCTGGACGACCCCATGTGGATCGTGCTGCCGGCCGCCCACCCCCTGGCCGCGCGCGAATCGCTGACGATCGCCGAACTGGCCGAGGAGCGCTGGGTCCACGGCTGCCTCGAGATCGTCGACATGCTCGGCCACTACGCGGCCCTGGCCGGCTTCGAGATCCGCACGGCGTGCCGCGGCACGGACTACATCTTCGCCCAGTCCCTGGTCCGGGCCGAGGTCGGCATCAGCATGATCCCGCAGGTCGCGCTGACGGCCGGTGCCCAGCCCGGCCTGGCCGCGGTGCCGCTGGCCCCACCGTGCCCGTGCCGCTACATCGGCATCGTCACCCCACGCCGCCGCCCCAACCCCCTGACCGACGCCCTGGTCCGAGCCCTGCACGACACCGTCGCCGCCCTACCCGTCCTCGCCTGAAGCGCGCCACCAGCCGCAACCAGCCCACCGCCCGCCGCTCGTGGGCCCGCCGCTCGTGGGCCCGCCGCTCCCCAGCCCTTCGGCGCGCCGCCCAGCCACCGCCTGCCGCACGTCGGCCCGCCGCCCCCAGCCCATCGGCTCGCAGCCGCCAGCCCACCCGCCCTGGGGGAGCCCCCACCCTAAAGACAGCGCCGAATTTCGCGCCGAGTTTTCCACAGGGCGGCGAACCGGCACGGCCGTTGTCCACAGGGTCGGGCGCGAGGGGAAATTGGTGGGAAGCTCTTGCCGAGGGACGCGAGCGGTCGATGGTCACGAGGGCTCAGTACAGTTCCTGGGTCGGAATTTTGTGGGTGAAGGATGGGCAGTGGGCATGACGGGCGAACCTGAGACGGCCGCCGGGGTGGACGCGGAGCGGCTGGCACTCTGCCTTTCGGTGATCGCCGAGGTGGAGGCGCTGCCCGCCGAGCACCCTGACGCGGTCGCGGTGCGGCGGGCCACCGCCGGGCTGTTCAAGACCGTGAAGCTCAAGCGCCGGCGCGATCGGCGCGACGCGATCCTGGCCGCCGACCGCGCGGTCACCGAGGCCACGGCCACGGGCGCGCCGGGGCGGATCGACGACGAGACGGCGGGCATCCCGCTGCGGTCGTCGGTCGGGTCGTCGGGCACGGCCGGGGTGCTGCGGCAGGCGCGCGGCTGCTACGTGTGCAAGCAGCGGTTCACTCAGGTCGACGCGTTCTATCACCAGCTCTGCCCGGACTGTGCCGTGCTCAACCACGACCGCCGCGACGCGCGCACCGACCTGACCGGCCGGCGGGCGCTGCTCACCGGTGGCCGCGCCAAGATCGGCATGTACATCGCGCTGCGGCTGCTGCGCGACGGCGCCGACCTGACGATCACGACGCGCTTCCCGCACGACGCCGTGCGGCGCTTCTCGGCCATGCCGGACAGCGCCGAGTGGCTGCACCGGCTGCGCGTCGTCGGCCTCGACCTGCGCGACCCGGCGCAGGTGGTGGGGCTGGCCGACTCGGTGGCCGCACGCGGCCACCTCGACATTCTCGTCAACAACGCGGCCCAGACGGTCCGGCGCTCGCCCGGTTCGTACGCCGCCATCGCCGCCGCCGAGGCCGAGCCCCTGCCCGACGGCCCGCTGCCCGAGCTGGAGTATTTCGGCACCGCGGGCGTCTCCCCGGCCGCCATGCTGACCTCGGGCGCGCCCGTGCTCACGCCGCAGCAGATCACCGAGATGGCGCTGACCGCCCGCTCGGTCGAGATCGACGCCGGCGGCCTGGTGCCCGACACCGCGCCCACCAACAGCTGGAGCGACCGCGTGCACGAGGTCGACCCGCTTGAGTTGCTGGAAGTGCAACTCTGCAATGTAACGGCCCCGTTTGTGCTGGTCAGCCGCTTGCGTACGGCGATGACGCGCTCACCGCACCCGCGGCGTTACGTGGTGAACGTGTCGGCCATGGAGGGGATCTTCGCCCGCGGCTACAAGGGTGCCGGGCACCCGCACACCAACATGGCGAAGGCGGCGCTCAACATGCTGACCCGCACGAGCGCGGTCGACATGTTCGCCGACGGCATCCTGATGACCAGCGTCGACACCGGCTGGATCACCGACGAACGCCCCCACCCGACCAAGATGCGCCTGGCCGACGAGGGCTTCCACGCCCCCCTCGACCTGGTCGACGGCGCGGCCCGCGTGTACGACCCGATCGTCCGCGGCGAAAAAGGCGAAGACCTGTACGGCGTCTTCCTGAAGGACTACGCCCCCGTCGACTGGTGAACGGCGCGCGAGCCATGGCCGTCAACGGACCATGGCTCGCCCCGCACGTTGCCCGCTCAGGGCTGGTTGGCGCCGCCGTCGCGCTGGGCCCCACCGTCACCGCGGGTGCCACCATCACCGCGCGTCGCACCGTCACCGCGGGTGCCACCGTCACCGCGCGTCGCACCGTCACCGCGGGTGCCACCGTCACCGCGCGTCGCACCGTCACCGCGGGTGCCACCATCACCGCGGGTGCCACCATCACCGCGGGTGCCACCATCCCCGCGGGTCGCACCGTCACCGCGGGTGCCACCGCTACCCGAGCCCGAGCCGCTGCCGGTGCCAGTTCCCGTGCCACTGCCCGAAGCAGAACCACTGCCCGTGCCGGAGCCGCTGCCCGAGCCACTGCCAGTCCCAGAGCCACTGCCCGTACCTGAGCCATTGCCAGCACCCGAGCCGGAACCAGCACCCGACCCACTGCCAGCACCCGAGCCAGAACCAGCACCCGACCCACTGCCAGCACCCGAGCCAGAACCAGCGCCTGAGCCACTGCCAGTGCCAGATCCCGAGCCAGTGCCAGTGCCCGAACCAGAACCACTGCCGGCGCCCGACCCCGAACCGCTGCCGTTGTCGCCGCGGCTGCCGCCCTGCCCGTTACCCCGACCATCGCGGTCGCCGTTGTTGCCGCCCCGACCATCGCGGTCGCCGTTGTCGCGGCCGCCGCCCTGCCCGTTACCCCGACCATCGCGGTCGCCGTTGTTGCCGCCCCGACCATCGCGGTCGTTGTTGTCGCGGTCGCGGGACGGGAAGCGG
This sequence comes from Paractinoplanes aksuensis, assembly GCF_024137025.1. Lineage (GTDB taxonomy): Bacteria > Actinomycetota > Actinomycetes > Mycobacteriales > Micromonosporaceae > Actinoplanes > Actinoplanes aksuensis. Next base: position 109,826 of record NZ_JAMYJR010000012.1, on the reverse strand, counting down.
TCGCCGTGGGGGCGATGGCCGTGACCGAACCGGTCGCGGTCCCAACTGACCTCGAGGGCGAAGGTGCGCCGGCCCGCGCGCTCGCAGTCGAAGTCGTCCCAGCGGCCGAGGCGCTCGCCGATGCGGCCGGCGATGACGCAGTCGCGGTAGTTGCGGAAGTAGCGGACGACCCGTTCACGGTCGGCACCCTGCGAGGCCGATGCCGTCTTGGAGACGCTCGCGTCCGTCCCGGTCGCCGCCGGCGCCGGACCCGCACCGATGGTGACCCCTGCGATGACACCAAGACCGGTGACGGAGAGCACCCGGGTAACACGGTTCATTTCACACCTTTTTCTCGCCAAGACATCACGTCGCGAGAAGAAGATCACCTACGCAGCACGTAACCGTGTATTTCCACAGCACTTACTTCATCAGGGACGAAAGCCCTACTAAGGGATTAATCCAACCAGTCAGGCGCCCGGCCTATTCGTCCGGCAGGGCCCGATAAGCGGGCCGCAGCACCTCGACGATCGGCCGCCCGGCCTCGGCCAACGGCGGTGGATCAAGCTGGTCGAGCAGGGCGTCCGGCCGGCTCACCGCCCCCGGTCGTCCACCGACCGGCACCGCCGCCGGCCCCGCGCTCCCCCAGAAGTGGTCCACCTCGCCGAGGTCCTCGCCCGACCCCGCAGGCTCATCGGTCCGCGCGCCCGCCGACGAGCCCGCGCCGTAACCGCCCACCGAGGAGCCCGCGCCATGACCGCCCGCCGCTCCGCTCCCCGAAGAGGAGGCAGCGACCGCGTGAGCGCTGCGGAGTTCGCGCAAATGGACCAGCAACTCGTCCCGCCCGCGCCCCCGCCACGTGAAAGCGCCGAACGGGTCCTCCTGGAAACTGCGGGCCACCGCGTAACAGGTAGCCGCGAGATGCACGCACGGCATCGGCCAGCGCTCGCACGAGCAGTCCATCGCCACTTCGTCGAGCGACAACGGCACCAGGCTGAGCCCGGCCGCGGCGAACACGTCGGCGATCCCGTCCGGCATTCGTCCGCCCAGCAGCGAGGCCGCAAATCGCGCCTCGCTCGCCATCGCCTCTTCCAGCGCCGCCCACTCGGACGCCCCGAACGCCCGCACCGCGATCCGCGCCCGGAACGCCCGCGGGTCCTCGGGCCCGCGCACCTGCGCGACCACCAGGCTGCTCGAGATGGTCAGGCTGCGCACGTGCCCCGACCGCTCGTCCCGCCGCCCCCGCGCGAACGTCGGCCCCATCCGCAACGACTCGAACGTCCCGAGGAACGCGACCGCCAGCCGATCGTCACTCACCACGAACCCCCACCCGCGAGAGGAAAGGGGCCACAGGCCGAGGAAGCAGGCGGCGAGCTCCGATCGGCCCGCCGGGAACGCCGGCAGCGGAAAGGTCGCCCCGGCGGAAACGCCGCCTTGCGAATGGTCGGCCCGGCGGAAACGCCGGCAGCGGCAGGGCCGCCCCAGTAGGAACGCGGAAACGCCGCCTTGCGAATGGTCGGCCCGACGGAAACGCCGACAGCGGCAGGGCCGCCCCAGCAGGAACGTCGACGGCGAGTGGGGCAGCGGGGCGAGCAATTCGGAGGGCGGCGTCAGTCAACGATGGCCTCCGGGGCGAGGGTCAGCAGGTCGCGGATCTCGGTCGTGGACAGGGCGGTCAGCCACCCCTCGCCGTTGCCGACGACGCGGGCGGCCAGCACGCCCTTGTCGGCCAGCAGGCGGTCGATCCTTTCCTCGAGCGTGCCCAGGCAGACCAGCGTGTGCACCTGCACGTCGCGCTGCTGGCCGATGCGGAAGGCGCGGTCGGTGGCCTGTTCCTCGGTGGCCGGGTTCCACCAGCGGTCGACGTGCACCACGTGGTTGGCCGCGGTCAGGTTGAGCCCGGTGCCGCCGGCCTTGAGCGAGAGCACGAAGATGCCGGGCCGCTCGTCGGCCTGGAACGCGGCCACCATGGCGTCCCTCTCCTTGCGGGACGTGCCGCCGTGCAGGTAGCGCACCGGCACCCCGAACCGGGCGGCCAGGTGCGGCGTCAGCATCGCCCCGAAGCGGGCGAACTGCGTGAAGCACAGCGCGCTCTCGCCCCGGGCCAGCGCCCCGTCCAGGATCTCTTCGAGGCGTTCCAGCTTGCCCGAGCGGCCGGGCAGCGGGGAGCCGTCGCCCAGCAGCAGCGCCGGGTGGACGCAGGCCTGTTTGAGCTTGGTCATGGCGGCCAGCACGATGCCCTTGTTCCAGCGCTCGGTGCTCTCGTCGAGCTTGGTCGTCATCTCGTCGAGGACGGCCCGGTAGAGCGTGCTCTGTTCGCCGGTCAGCCCGCACAGGTGCCGCACGTGGCGCTTGTCGGGCAGGTCGTCGATGAGGATCGGGTCGGATTTGGTGCGCCGTAGCATGAAGGGCCGGGTGGCCTGGCGCAGCCGCGCGGCCGCGTCCTCGTCGCCGAAGCGTTCGATCGGCACGGCGAAGCGGGCCCGGAACGTGTGGGCCGAGGCCAGCACGTCCGGGTTCAGGTAGTCGAGGATCGACCACAGCTCGGCCAGCCTGTTCTCGACCGGTGTGCCGGTCAGCGCGATGCGCATGCGGGACGGGAACCGCCGGATGGCCCGCGCGGCCGTGCCGGCGCTGTTCTTGACGTGCTGGGCCTCGTCGAGCACGACCCTGTCCCATTCGACCGCGGCCAGTTCATCGGCGTCGCGCACGGCGGTGGCATAGGTGGTCAGCACGAGGTCGGCATCGCGCGGGACGACGCGTTCGTCGCCGTGCAGCACCGCCACGCGCAGCGAGGGCGCGAACCGGGCGGTCTCGCGCTGCCAGTTGCCGAGCACCGACAGCGGGCAGATGAGCAACGCCGGCCCGTCCCGCTTGTGCAGCAGCAGCGCCAGCAGCTGGATCGTCTTGCCCAGGCCCATGTCGTCGGCGAGGCACGCGCCCAGCCCGAGCGAGTCGAGAAAGGCCAACCACGAAAAACCCCGGCGTTGGTACGGCCGCAGCGTGCCCTGCAAATCGGGCGGTGGATCGAGCAGTTCGAGCCGCTGCTCCAGATCGCCCGCGAGCAGGTCGGCCACCCACCCCTCGCCGCTGCTGGCCGTCACCGGCAGCGGCAGCTCTTCCGGCGGCAGCAACTTGATCGTCTGCAGCGCGCGCCCGGCCGTCATGCTGCCGCCGCCGCGCGCGAGGAAGCGCAGCCCGGCATCGAGCCGCTGGGCATCGAGATAGACCCAGCGACCCCGCAGCCGTACGAGGGGAACCTTGGCCTGGGCCAGGTCGGTGAGCTCGTCGGTGGTGAGCATCTGGCCGCCCAGCGCCAGGTGCCAGTCGTAATCGATCATATGGGCGAGGTCGGCCGCCTGGTCGCGCAGCACGGCCGGGACCGCGTCGCGCGGCCGCACGTTCAGGCCGAGCCCGAGGCTGGGCCGGTCGCGCCACCAGGCCGGCAACAGCACGCCGTTCCCGGCCGCCTCGAGCGCGGCCGCGTGGGTGAGGAACCGGTGCGCCCCCTCGGTGTCGAGCACCACCTCGACCGGGCGCGGCTCGCGCAGCGCGGCCTCGAGGTCGGGGTAGAGCCGGGCCGCCCGGCCCAGCCCGCCGAGCAGACGTTCCTGCGGGTGACTGGTCCAGCGGCGCAACGGCGCGTACCGGTCACGCCAGACGTCGGCCGCGGTCACCAGCGCGCTCGGCTCGTCGACCGCCTGCAGCAGGAACTCGAGCAGCCACGAGTCGCGGGCCGGGACCGAGGCCGAGGCCGGGCGCGGGTCGAGCGCGCCGGACCCGGACTCGTCGAGGTGGCTGAGCCGGAAGCAGAGCCGCACGGCAGCGCCGGTCACGGCGTCGGTGTGCCAGGCGTCGAGCCGCTCGCTCAGCTCGTCGACCAGGGCCGGCGCGGCCCGGAAGGCCGGTTCGCCGGTGAGCGCGGCCAGCCAGCCGTCGCCCAGCCGCACCCCGGACTCGGCCAGCCGGGTGCGGACCAGGCCGTCGACCAGCCGGTCGAGGGCCGCGGCCAGCGCGTCCTCGGCGGGCAGGCCGGCCACGGCGCCGGGGCGGGCGCGTTCGGCCCGGGCCGCCGCGGGCAGCCGCCGCAGCAGGTCGTTGCGGTGGATGGCGTCGAAACCGGTGAGCACGGGCCGCCACCGGGCGACCGGGCCGTGCGGATGGACGGCGGGCAGCACCCGGCCCCGCCGCACGAGGTCGGCCGCGAAGTCGCACAGCTCGATCAGCCACGTGACCGAGGCCCCGGCCCGGCCGTCGAACTCGTCGACCACCTCGTCGTCGACGAACGGCACGACGACGGCCGGCACCGGCCACGCCCGCAGTCGCGGCGTGCCGCGGCGCGGCGGCAGCCCGAGCTGGGGTGACGGCAGCGGCCCGGCGCTGGTCGACGGCAACACCAGCGTGGCCGGTGGCCGCGCCTCACCCGCGGGCAGGGCCGCGGCCGGAACGGCGACCGGAAGCCCCTGACGGACGGCCTCGCCCCACAGGTTGATCGAGCCGTCGCGCCCCACGAACCCGTGGAGCACGCGCGGCCCGATCGCGACCAGATCAGTCATCGCACCGACCACTCGACGGCGGGCGGCCGCACCCGGGCACAGACCGGCCCGCCGAGCTCGTCGGTGAGCCCGAGCGACGCGGTGAGCACCCCACTGCCGTCGTGCGCGGCCCGCAGCGCGGCGGTCGGCACGTCACCGAACATCAGCTTGGCCCGGCGGAACATGTCGAACCCGAAGTCGCCGACGTTGCCCCAGCTCAGGTACAAGAATCGGGCCCCTGGCCGCCCGTGCACCCAGGGCCCGCCGACGTCGAGCAACTCGTCGACCTCGCGCGAGGTGATCTCGAATTCCCAGACGGCCGACGACTCCCAGGCCGGCACGAGCTCGACCACCACCCGCTGCCGCTGCACCCCCACGTGCACGTTGGCCAGGCGCAGGGCATCGGCCTGCGCCCCGCCCCGCTGGGCCGGCAGGTCGCGCCCTTCGATCCTGATGTGCACGGGACGACCCTAGCCCCGGGGTCCGACAAAATCGGAAAGCCCAGCCTTCAGTCGGGTTCAGGGGCGGCGGTCGGGGTGGTCGGATGGGGCGTTGTCGCGGATCCAAGCGTCGGTCAGGCCGCCGAAGTGGGCCAGGAACTTCTCGTGCTCGTGCACGGGGTAGGTGGCGCGCACCGTCTCGCGCAGCAGCGACTGGTACTCGTCGGAGCTCACCCACTCGTAGACGATCTCGTCGACGTTGCCGAGGTAGCGCGCGCAGAAGTCGGCGTACTTGTCCGCCTCGAAGTAGTCATCGGCGAGACGGCGGTAGGCGGCCAGCTTCTCGGCGTACGAAAGGGAAGGGTCGTCACCGATCGCGAAGTAGACCGACGTATCGGTGTCGAGCCGCGGCTTCCGGCCGGTCACCACGCAGTAGACCGTCCAGCGCAGCAGCGCGGCCATCGCCCACGGGAAGTAGTAGTGCAGCGAGGTGATGGCCACGTCGGGGCACGCGTTGGCGTAGTCGATCGGGTGGACGTCGTCGCCGCGCACGAGCGACTCGCACGAGTTGAACTCCCACCGGAAGAACGCGTTGACCAGCCGCGAGATGGTCACCACCTCGTCGCCCTGGCTCGCCGTGAGGAAGCCGTGCTGCACCTCGTAGCGGTTGTGCATGGGCTGCTCGGGGCGGAACTTCATCACCATCGTCTCGGGGCCGATGGACAGCGAGCGCGCGAACACGTCGTACCCCTCGACCGAGGCTTGCAGGTGCATCAGTCGTTCGCCCGAGGCGTCGTACGCGGTGTGCAGTTCATCGGGGTTGCGGATCTTCGACACGCCGACCCAGGCGCCGCCGTCGTACGGCTTCATGTACATCGGATAACCGACCTGCTCAGCGGTCGCGTCCAGGTCGAAGGACTGGTTGTAGCGGGCCGCCGTGTACGCGTACCGGCTGTTGTCGAGGGGGTTCTTGTACGGCACCAGAACCGTCTCGGGGACCTTGAGCCCGAGCCGCATCATCGCGCAGTAGGCCGCGTGCTTCTCCATCGACTGGAACGTGAAAGGGCTGTTCAGCAGGTACACGTCGTCCATCAGCGCGATCTTCTTGAGCCACTCGCGGGGGTGGTAGTACCAGTACGCGAGCCGGTCGATGACCAGGTCGTGCCGCGGCTTGTAGCGCAGGTTGAACGGCTCGATGGTGACCCGCACGGACGACGTACGGTGCGACTTGCCGTCGGGCCCGCTGACCACCCCGAGCCGCCGCAGCAGCGACTCGTAGGCCCGCGGCCAGTCGTCTTCCATTCCCAGCAAGAGTCCGATGGTGTGTTCGACGTCCGCCACGGTTGCCTCCCTAGGGCCAAACTTTGCGAAGCAGCGAAGCCAGGTGGGGATCGAAGGCGTCACGCCACGCCGGCCAGTCGTGACCGCCCTCGATCTGGGCGAACGAGACCGGGTAGCCCTGCCCGCGCAGCGCCTCGGCCATGCTCCGGTTATTCGCCAGGTTCTCCTCGAGCCTGCCGCAAGTCATCGTCACCGGCACCCCGGGCCCGGTCGAGGCCCGCAGCACCCGCCCGGTCCATCGGACGATCGGCAGATAGCGCCCGAACCCCGATTCCTGCCGGTCGAAGCGCGGCTGGAAGAAGCTGCTGGACTGCAGGAACAGGCCGGCGAACGGCTCGGGGTGACGGCGCTGGCAGTGCAGCAACGCGAGAGCCCCGAGGCTCGCACCGACGCCGACCACGGGCCGGCCCGGCGAAAGGCGGTCGGTGAGTCGCGGCAGGATCTCTTGTCCCAGCCCCCGGGCGTACGCCGGAAGGGCCGCATACCAATCGAAGCGGGGCCCTGCGGGCAGCAGCACGACGTGGCACGACTCGATGCGCCCGGCGGTGATCGACGCGGCGACGAAGCGGCCGAGGTCGGCGTGCTGGTCGTAGTCGGGCCCGTCGTGGGCGACCAGCACGCGCTCGGACGGGCCGGCGGGCGACCAGACGCGGGCGGTCAGAACGGTCCGCAGCTGCTTGGACGGCAGGTCGAGCGACCACCACGTGCCGGTGGCCGCGGGCAGACTCCACCAGTCGGGGTCACGCCGCAGAGAGACCCGTTCCATGAACGCACTCTAAAGGCCGTACGCCCCGGGCGCGCGGCTTGTGGAGGGTGGGATTCAGGGGGTGTAGGTCTGCGTCGGCGACGGCTCGGGCGGCAGGCCGAACATCTCGGTCAGCCCGGTCACCCGCAGTTGCCGGTGCACGAACTCGCTCGGGTTGCGCAGCACGAACCGGGTGCCCACCTCGCGGGCCACGTTGTAGCCGCTGACCAGGGTGCCGATGCCCTGCGAATCCATGAACGTGACGTATGTGAGGTCGACGATCAGGGTCACCGGGCGCTCGCGCTGCACGGTGCCGATCAGCGTCTCGCGCAGGGCGCCCACGGTGGCCGCGTCGAGGCTGCCCCGCACGTCGACGACGAGCGCGCCGTCCGCCTGGCGCCGCGTCGTCATCACCGCCTCGCCCATCACCGAACCTCCGTACCATCGGCCCCGTTCGTCGCCACCGTACCCCGCATTTCGCCCTACTCGCAGGCTGGCGCGTGTTTCCGCGGTCCCGTCGGACAGCCGGTGCGGGCAAAAAACAACGCCCAGCGCTTGCGCGGTGACCATGCGTATGCCCAAAGTCACATAGGCGAGAGCCGATGACGGGAGGGGTGACATGGCCACGACTTCGGGACGGCCGGGCATCTTCGCGGTGCGCGACGTCCGGTCCCTCATCACCGAGACAGCGGAAGAGGGGCACGGCCTCAAGAAAGCGGTCGGCGCGACACAGCTGACCGCCATGGGTGTCGGCGCGATCATCGGCACCGGCATCTTCGTGGTGATCGGCGAGGGGGCCGGCATCGCCGGGCCCGCGGTCATCCTGTCCTTCGTGCTGGCCGCGGTCGCCTGCACGTTCTCGGCGCTGTCCTACGCGGAGCTGGCCTCGTCCATCCCGGTCTCCGGCAGCGCCTACACCTACACGTACGCCACCCTGGGCGAACTGGTGGCCTGGATCATCGGCTGGGACCTGATCCTGGAGTACGGGGTCTCGGTCGCGGCCATCGCGGTCGGCTGGGGCGGCAACCTCAACGCGTTCCTCGACGCCGCGTTCGGGTTCGCCCTGCCCGACGCCATCGCCAAGTCGCCCGAGGACGGCGGAATCTTCAACCTGCCGGCCGTGGTCGTGGTCCTGGCCATCACGTTCCTGCTGATCCGGGGCGTCACCGAGAGCGCCCGGGTCAACCTGGTCATGGTCGTCATCAAGCTCGTCGTGCTGCTGTTCTTCATCGTCGTGGCCTTCGCCAACTTCGGCACCGGCAACTTCCAGTCGTTCGCGCCCGAGGGAGTGGACGGGGTGACCGCGGCGGCGGCGGTGATCTTCTTCGCCTACATCGGCTTCGACGCGGTCTCGACCGGCAGCGAAGAGGCCCGGAACCCGGCCAAGGACCTGCCGCTGGCCATCATCGGCTCGCTGGTCATCTGCACGCTCTTCTACGTGGCCACGGCGACCGGCGCCATCGGCATCGCCTCGCCCGAGCAGCTCGAGGGCAGTGACGCGCCGCTGGCAGCCGCGCTCGACCAGGGCGCCGGCATCAGCTGGGCGGCCGCGGTCCTCGCCCTCGGCGCCGTCGTCGCGATCACCAGCGTCGTGCTGGTCATCATGTACGGCCAGACCCGCATCTTCTTCGCCATGTGCCGCGACGGCCTGCTCCCCCAGCGTCTGGCCAAGGTCAACCAGCGCTACGGCACCCCGGCCCGCCTGACGCTCGTGCTGGGCGTGCTGATCTCGGTCCTGGCCGCGCTGGTGCCGCTGAGCGAGATCGTCAAGCTGGTCAACATCGGCACGCTGTTCGCGTTCGTGCTGGTCAACATCGGCGTGATCGTGCTCCGGCGCACCCGGCCGGACATGCCCCGCCCCTACCGCGTGCCCTGGTCGCCGGTGCTGCCGCTGCTCGGCATCGGGTTCGCCGTCTACCTGATGACCGACCTGCCCTGGGACACGTGGGTGCGATTCGTCGTCTGGCTGGCGATCGGCGTGCTCATCTACTGGCTGTACGGCTACAAGAACTCCCGCCTGCGCCGCGAGCCGTCCTCGACCCCGAACTGGGCCCGCGAGCACGACCCGGACCGCCCCCAGGACGGTGAGCCGTCATGACCGGCCCCGTGATCGTCGGCGTCGACGGCGGCCCCACCTCGCCCGACGCCGTGGCCCTGAGCCGCTGGTTCGCCGAGACCTCGGACGCCCCGCTGATCGTGGCCGTCGTGCACCCGGCGCCGGCCGCGCTCGGCTCGGGCCGGGTCGACGCCGAGTGGGTGGCCGACCGGCACCGCGCCGCCCAGCGCGTCCTCGACGGCGCCCGCAAGGACCTCGAAGACGCGACCGGCGAGATCGACTACCGGATGGTGGCGTCCTCGTCGGCCTCGCACGGACTGCACGACCTGGCCGAACAGACCGGCGCCGCGATGATCGTCATCGGCTCGGGCCGGCAGGCCCCCAAGGAGAGGCTGCTGGCCGGCAGCACGGCCGAACGCCTGCTGGCCGGCAGCGTCTGCCCGGTCGCCATCGCCCCGGCCGGCCTGCCCGCCCCACCGGGCGAGCGGCGCGTCATCGGCGTGGCCTACGTGGACACGCCGGACGGCCGGGCCGCCCTGAACGCCGCGGCCGCCGTGGCCCGCCGCACCGGCGACCAGCTGCGCCTCTACACGGTGGTGGCCGAGGGCGACGCCAGCCTGCCCTTCCTGATCGGCGACGACGTCGAACGGGCCTTCCTCGACACGGCCCGCGAGACGTACGAGGCCTCGCTGCGCAAGGCGGCCGAGTCGGTAGCCGGCGTCACCGTGGAATGGGCCGTCATCGCGGGCGACGTGGTCGACGCCCTGGCCGACCTGACCGAGGTCGACGTGCTCTTCTGCGGCTCCCGCGGATACGGCCCGGCCCGCCGCGTCCTGCTCGGCGGCGTCTCCACCCGCCTGGTCCGCCGCGCCTGCCGCCCCCTGGTCGTCGTCCCCCGCGGCGGCTGACCACGGTATCTTGAGTCCGGCAGCAGAACAGATGTCCAGGAGGTGTGTGCATGACGGTCGAGATGGTCGCGCCGGCCTGGATGCATGAGCAGGTCACGGCCGAGCAGTACGCGTCGTGGACCGAGGAGCAGTGTGCAGGCATCGAGATCGTGGACGGGATGGTTCTCGTGCGTCCGAGCGCGTCCAAGCGCCACAACCGCCTGGCCCGGCTGCTGGCAAACGCTCTGGACTCTGCTGCCGGGCCGGAGTGGAACGCCGACATCGATTTCGATGTCCGGTTGCACGACGTGCCGTTGAACAACCGGCGGCCGGACGTGACGGTCTACCGGGCAGAGACCATCGACATCACTCCGACCCGCCCTGAGCATGTGCTCCTGGTGGTCGAGGTGGTCTCGCCCGGGTCGGAGACCACCGACCGTATCGTCAAGGCCGAGCAGTACGCGAGGGCAGGCATCCAGTTCTATTGGCGCGTCGAGCAGGCGGCCACCGGCGTGCCCCTCGTCTACACGTACGTCCTCGACCCGGCGGCCGGACGCTACCGCGACAGCGACATCTTCACCGGCACCGTGAAAATGACGGTGCCGTTCCCCATCGCGATCGATCTCGCCCAGGTCTGACCATCAGTCGGCGCGGTGACGGCCAGCGGCGGCGTCGACGGCCACGGCTGCGGTGGCTTCCTCGGCGGCTTGCTCGTCCCAGGGTGAGATGGACGGGCGGGGCGGGGTGGTGTCGATCTCGCCCATGGGGACGAAGACGCGGGCGTCCACGGCCTCGGCCAGCAGCAGGGCGGCCACCATCGCGGTCGGGCGTTCCTGCGGGTCGCGGTTGAGGCAGCGGGACACCAGGTCCTCCACCTCCGGCGGCAGGCCGTCGAGTTCGGGCAGGGGGTCGGGGTCGAGGTAGCGCTGGGCGTGCACCAGTTCGGTGGGTGAATCGGCACGCCACGGCAGCCGGCCGGTGATGCACTGGTGCAGCAGCGTGCCCAGGGCGAACATGTCGCTGGCGGGGGTGGGCGGCTCATTCTCGAAGAGCTCCGGAGCCACGTACGCCGGTGTGCCCATCACGGGCATGGCCGGGTCGGGGTCGGGGACGCCGGGCGACGACGCGATGCCGAAGTCGAGCACCTTGGCCCCGCTCGGGGTGAGCATCACGTTGGCCGGTTTGACGTCGCGGTGCACGACCGCGTGGGCGTGGGCCGCGGCCAGCCCGGCCGCCACCTCGGCGCAGATCCGCACCCCGATGCGCCAGTCGAGCGGGCCCGCGGCCAGATGCGCGCTCAGCGTCTGGCCCTCGACGAGCTCCATCACGATGTACGGCACCTCGTGGGCGCCCGGATCGGGCCGGGACGTGCCGAAATCGTGCACGCCGGCCACGTTCGGGTGGGCCAGCCGGGCCGCCGAGCGGGCCTCCGACCGTACGAGATCGACCCCGGCCACCTCGCCCAGCGTGCCCGACACGGCCGGCGCCATGATCTTGACCGCGACCGGCCGGTCGAGAATCCGGTCGTGCCCGCGCCACACCTCGGACATGCCGCCGACGCCGATGCGCCGCACGAGCTCGTAGCGCCCGCCGAGCGTCCGCATGTACCGCCTCCTCGTAATCCTCGGATCGCGGTACCCGCCGGTCAGGACGCAGAAACGCCGCAACGGGAGATACAGTCCCGAGCGTGACGCGCTACGGCCCGATGTTCGGCCCCGATTACACGTTCCTGGGTGTGCCCGCCTGCGACTGGCAAGACCCGCCCACGTACGCCGACGCCGACGTCGTCATCCTCGGCGCGCCGTTCGACGGCGGCACCTCGCACCGCCCCGGCGCCCGGTTCGGGCCCCAGGTCATCCGGGGTACGGACTACCTGCCCCACGACGCCTCCCGCCCGCACATGGCGATGCGCGTGGACGCTCTCAGCGGCGACCTGACCGTCAAGGACGCGGGCGACCTCGAGGTGTTCAGCGGCGAGATCCAGCGCAGCTGCGACACGATCGAGGACGCGGTCGCGTTCGTCGCCGAGAACGGGGCGATCCCGGTCATCCTGGGCGGCGACCACACGATCACCTGGCCCGACGTGGCCGGCGTGGCCCGCCACCACGGCGCCGGCAACATCTCGGTCATCCACTTCGACGCGCACGCCGACACCGGCGACATCGAGTTCGGCTCGCTCTACGGCCACGGCCAGCCGATGCGCCGGCTCATCGAGTCGGGCGCGGTCCGCGGCGACCGGTTCCTGCAGCTCGGCCTGCGCGGCTACTGGCCCGGCCCCGAGACCCTGGACTGGATGGCCGACCAGGGCATGAACTCGTTCCACATGAGCGAGATCGTCGACCGCGGCCTCGACGCCGTGCTCGACCAGGCCTTCGAGATCGCCCTGGACGGCTGCGACGGCGTCTTCCTGTCGGTCGACATCGACGTCTGCGACCCCGGTCACGCCCCCGGCACCGGCACCCCCGAGCCGGGCGGGTTCACCGCGCGCCAGCTGCTCGACAGCGTCTCGCGCATCTGCCACGAGCTGCCCGTGGTCGGCATGGACATCGTCGAGGTGTCGCCGCCGTTCGACCACGCCGAGATCACCGCGATGCTCGGCAACCGGGTCGTGCTCGAGGCGCTCTCCGGGATGGCCCGCCGCCGCAAGGACGGTTCGGGCCCGCGCTGGAACCGGGCCACCCCGCTGCTCGAAGGCCGGGGCGGCAACGCGCCATCAGCGTGACTCTGGGTCACCGTGATGAAGCGGCCCGCGTCGATCATTCATCGACGACCGAGCATCCACTCAGCACATCGGTGCACCGTACAGCGTTTTCCGGACCGACTCGTGCGCCATTCGACCAGGTTTCGTGATCCACGCAGCTGCGCACTTGTTCCCCCCAGATCCGTCACGCAGAGTGCCTACATGTCCCCCGACACCGCGACCCTGTCGCCCTATCAGCAGATCGCCGCCGAACTCCGCCACCAGATCTTCACCGGCAGCCTGGCCGTCGGCGCCAAGCTGCCGTCCGAGCACACGCTGGCCGGCGCGCACCACGTCGCCCGCACCACCGTCCAGTCGGCCCTGCGCGTGCTGCGCACCGAGGGCCTCATCTCGTCCCGCAAGGGCGCCGGCAACTTCGTCACGGCCCTGGCCGTGGTCGACGCCCACCGCTGCCCGTCCCGCATCGAGCTCGACCACCAGCAGGTGGGCTGGCTCAGCCGGCTCCCCCGCCCCGCGCACGGCCTGGACCGGGTGCTGCACTGCGAGCTCGAACACCCGCACCCCGGCTTCCACGCCGGCCTGGGCCAGCACGCCGCGGGCATCGGCTGGTGGGTGCAGTGGTCGCTGTCCGCGTCCGAGATCAACGCCATCGCCAACTGCACCACCGTCCGCACCGCCGGCCACCAGGACGACAACCACTGCCTGCTCTACCGCGAACACCCCGGCCGGCACCTGTTCGGCAGCGACTACTCAGCCTGACCTCATGTGCGCCTCACCCGGCAACCCGCTTCGTGTACCGCCGGCACGGCACGACAACCGCCCCGTCCTCGTGCGCCGCCTCGTAGTCGAACGCCCCCGCGTCGACCCAGCCCGACCGCTCGTAGAACCGACGGGCCCGCGCGTTCCCCGGCACGACCGCCAGCCAGGCGCTGTCATGCCCACCCGCGGCCACCAGCCGTTCCGCCTCAGCCAGCAGCACTCCGGCGACCCCGCTCCCCCGAAAGGAAGTACCGACATAAACCTGTTCGACTTCCTCCGCCACCACCATCACGAAGCCGGCCACAACCCCATCCACGACGGCGACAGTCGTATCCGCCACCCGCTCCCCGGCCCGAACCCCGAACGACCTTTCCGTACGAGCCCGAACCAGAGCCTCCGGCACGTGCCCCACATGTCCATCCCGCCAACCCGCAGCCCAAACAGCCGCTACAGCCGGCGCGTCTTCCGGCTCGGCCGCCCGCAACTCCATCCGAACCAGCTCTCCCTCCACAGCCGAACCCCCTGACCCCGGCCGGTCCACCAGCCGCGCCACAACACCGATCATCACCGCCCGGCCGACTTCGCGCCCGGTCGGCGACGGGTCGCGCCGGGCCTTGATGCTCCTTCACGGCGAAACTCGCCGACGGAGGGTAGCCGGGGCGATCCGAGCAGCAACGGCGAAGAGTGAGATGGATCTACGCTGCGTGTTCGCCGACCACGCAGCGTCATCAGGATTTGCTCGAGGACCGGAGTGGCGCGCGAATAGTCTTTTGTGTGACGCGGCAAAAGATCGCGGAATGAGTCACACGCGCGCGGCGAGAGTCGACTGTGTACAAACGGCGGGCGTTTCCGTCGCATGAGGAACTCACCGATTGTTGCGAGCAGATTACGCGCGGGAAACGCGCGAGAATTTCCGGCCCGTACGCCGGAGTTCGACCTCCCCCAATTCGGTCGCGAGCGATGATACAGCCTGGACGGTTCGCGGCAAGCAGGGGGCGGTGCGCCGGCGCCTCTCGGCCGGCCGCGGTTCGGGCTCTTCACCGACGGTGACCAGGTGGCCGGTCGGGGGCGCCGACCACGACCTGGGCCGGTCTGCGCGAGAGCCGACGAGCCGTAGCGTGGGAGCACCCGACGGGCTAGGAGGGCAACAAGGGTGGATCACCTACTTGACCAGGCCTGCGAGCTGATCGCCATCCCGTCCACAGCGGATCGCCCGCAAGATCTGCAGCGCGCGCTCGACCTGGTCCTGGCCTTCGTCGGGCCCGGCTTCGCCGTCGAACGGTTCGAGTCGAACGGCAAGCCCAGCGCCTTGATCCACGCCGGCGCCACGACCGACTTCCGGGTCATCCTCAACGCTCACCTCGACGTTGTCCCAGCCGATGACGAGCAGTTCGTGCCGCGCATCGACGGGGACCGGCTCTACGGGCGCGGCGCACACGACATGAAGGTCGCCGCCCTGGTCATGGCCGACGTGTTCCGCGAGCTCGGTCATGAGCTGCCCATCGCTTTGCAGCTGGTCACCGACGAGGAGGTGGGCGGCGCCGACGGCACCGCCCATCAGGTCGCCTCGGGGGTCCGGGGCGGGTTCGTCGTGATCGGGGAGCAGAGCGGGCTGCAGATCGTCACCGAGTCTCGCGGCCTGGCCCATGTGCGCCTCACCGCCACCGGCCGGGCCGCTCACGCCGCCTATCCCTGGCTCGGTGACAACGCCCTGCTCAAGGTGGCGGCCGGCGTCGAACGGCTGTTGCGGGTCCATCCCGTGCCCGACAGTGACGTCTGGCGGACCACCGTCAACGTGGCCCGCTTCGACACGGCCAACCGGGCCGTCAACCAGGTGCCGGCCGAGGCGTCGGCCTGGCTCGACATCCGGTTCCCGGCCGAGGATGCCGACTTCTCTGGGCGTACGCCGGAAGAGATCGCCGCCCACCTGGGCGGTATCACCGGACTGACCGCCACCGTGGAGGCTCTCGGCAGCCCCCACCATGCCGACCCCGGGAGTGTCGAGGTCGGGCTGCTGCGGGCCGCGGCCCAGCAGGCCGGTTTCGCCGGGAATCTGCTGGCCAAGCACGGTGCCGCGGACGGGCGCCACTACACCGCGGTGGGGGTGGACGCCGTCATCTTCGGGCCGGGTGGGGACGGGCAGCACAGTGCGGTCGAGTTCGCCGATCTGACCACCGTCACCCCGTACGGGAAGGCCTTGCGCTCTTTTCTCAGAGCGCTCCCGGCAGGTCCTCGTTGGCCAGGAGCAGCCAGCGGACCCGGCGGACCAGTTCGGCCGGGTTGAACGGCTTGACCAGGTAGTCGTCGGCGCCGACGGTCATGCCCAGGTCGATGTCGACCTTGCGGCCGTGGCCGCTCATCATCAGCACCGGGATCTGGGCGGTCTCGGCCGACGAGTGCAATTCGTAGCAGACGCTGAGGCCGTCCAGGCCGGGCATCGACACGTCCAGGATGAGCATGTCGGGCTGCTCGGTGACGACCATGCGCAGCGCCGAAGCGCCGTTGTCGGCCGTCACGACGCGGTAGCCGGCGGCCACCAGCTTGTGGGTGACCAGGTCGCGGATCGCCTCGTCGTCGTCGGCGACCAGGATGGTCGGCTCGGCCAGGTCGGCGCACCAGTCCGCGACGGGCGCGGGGTGGCCGAGCTCCGGCTCGACGAACGTGGGAACAACTGACACCGCTGCTGCACCGACCATTGATCTCTCCCCTTGACCCGTGGTTGCCCTGCTCGAACGCAGCCACCATCGGCGCTGCCGGGCGGGGCTGCAGCAGAACGTCGGTTGCACATCGGGAGCAGCGGAGAAGGCTTGGACCAAGGGCTGGAAAAAGAGAATGGCGGAGTCCCTCCTTGTGAGAGAAACCCCGCCACCGACAGTGCGGCCGTTTACCGCTCGCACATCGCGTCAGTCGGGAACGCTAGTGCACCCGGATCGACGGGCGGGCACGGAGCCCGGACATCGTGATAACGCTCACCACGAGGTCAGAGCAGTTCCGTACGCAGGTCATGGGCTCCGTCGTGCCGGGTGGCCTCGTAGTAGACGCGCCGGCGGCCGTCGGGCAGCGCGACGAGCGACAGGTAACGCAGGCCGTTCGGGGCGTGCGGACTGCCCAGCGGTTCCCCGGGCTCGGCCGTGAGCTCGCCGAAACTGCCGTCGGCCAGGCGCTTGCCGCGGGCCACGCCGGTGCGTTCCTCCCAGTTCTCGCCGGCCGTGGCCCGGCCGTCGTAGGCGACCGTGATCTCGTCGCCCTCGACCTGGACCGACGAGACCCGCACGCCCCGCGCGTCCCACTCCCCGGCCCGGCCGGCCAGGGCCGTGCCGCGCCACGTCCAGTGCACGCCGTCGCGGCTGGTCGCGTACTCGGTGGTCATGCGGTCGGCGTCGTCCCAGCTCTCCAGGGGGTGCACCGAGGCCCACAGGTGCCACCCGTGCGCGTCGTGGTGCAGCACCGGGTCCTTGACGCCCACCGTGTCGTCGCCGGCCAGCACGACCCGCGGGGTGGCCGTGGCCAGGCCCTCGGGGGTGTCGGCCTCGAGCAGCTCGACCCGCCAGTGCTTGGTGCCGGGGGTCGCCGCGCTCACGTAGAGGCGCCACCGGCCGTCGTCCGTCCGCACCAGGGCCGGGCGCTCCAGCGATTCGGCGCCGAACTGGTCCTTGGTCACCTCGGCCACGGTCTCGAAGGCCAAGCCGTCGGCCGAGCGGGCCACGACGTTGGCGATGCCGCGGCCCTCGCCGATCGGCAGCCGCACCCGGTACGCCAGGTAGATGTGACCGTCCGCGACGATCGAGCTGGGCGCGCCCGACCAGGCCCCCGGTTCGTCACCGGGCGGCTCGACCACGACGGCGGACTCTTCCCAGCGTGGCAAGGGCAGGGTCGTGATTCCCGTGGACAAGGCGGCTCCTTGGCGTAGTCGGCGGTGACGCGACGAAGGGTAGACGCCCAAGTGTGCAACATCTATGGGGAAAGTGGGGATTAGCGCGGAGCGGCGTGTCGGTCGACCGCCAGCCAGTCGTCGTACGACTCGCCCGTGACCTCGGTCAACAGGGCGATGTCGTCGGCGAAGTGCGGCAGCAGGGCCGCGCGCTCCTCGGGTGTGGTGACCGGGCGGGTGCCCTGCTTGCGGTGCAGCAGGGTCAGCAGCGGCCCGCGGGCGGCCAGCCGCAGCGGAACCGGGAACCGGTGCCCGAAGGTACCCCCGCCGCGGAGCAGAAAGCGCAGAACCTGGTTGAGGCCGTTGTCCTCGACCACGTGCCGGTTCACGTTCTCGCGCGGCACGGCCGTGAGCACCCCCGTGTGTACGCCGAGGAACTCGCACACCCGGTCCAGGGTCGCGGCCGGCGCGTCCTTGAGCTCCTTGTACCGCAGCAGCAGCACCTGCTCACGCGGCAGATGTTCGTACAGGTGGCGCAGCTGCTCGCCGTAACGCCCGAGCCCGACGTAGTGCCAGAACGGCGCCCACCCGGCCGCGATGCGCGCGGGCTCGGCCCGGCAGGCGGTCAGAAAGTCGGCCTCCGGCTCGAGGCCGGCGTTCCACAGGTGGGTCCAGTTGGAGTGGGCGCGGTCGACCGGGTCGCGCAGCAGCACGATCAGCCGGGCCGACGGGGTGAGCGACTTGATCCGCTCGTGCGAGTCGAGATCGTGCAGGTAGAACGGGGTCGCCTCGCCCAGCAGGGTGCCGTGCGGGGCCGGGTCGAACAGCGCCTCGTAGTCGGCCTGGCGCCACACGTGCTCCTGGTAGGTCTGCACGTCGCCCGGGCCGCCGTGGGCCGGGGGCGGACCGTCGGAGAGGAAGAACTTGGGTTCCTTGACCGCGGGCAGGAACAGCTGGGGATGACCGGCCAGCGCCGCGTGCAGGGCGGTCGTGCCCGCCTTGGGGACGCCGGCGATCAGGAAGTCGGGGAGCGCCATGGAAGTCAGCCTACAGATTCAGTAGGCATTTAGAAGACGTCGCCACCAGGTCGCACGCCGGTAGCGCGGGCACCGGCCGGGCCCGCACAGGGAGCATTCCGTTCCTCGCCGGTAGTGCTGGTGGGCGTGGGGATCATGCCCGCAGACACACAGGGCTTCATCAGCGTTCATCGTCTCACCAACGGTAAGGCGGCCCGGAGGCTACGGGGGCGCATCGACTGGGTGACCTGCGTGAATACATACCCCGGCCGGCGCTTTCCGACTCATCGATGGACCGGCAACCAACCTGCAACCGATTCCCTACGCTGCGTGATGTCCGTATGCGGTGACCCAATTCACTGCGAGTAATCCGGCATTTTGGACCTGCCCTATTCCAGGGGCCTTGACCAGCCTATGAGTTATTTGCCGGTTTCCGGAGCTACACACCATTCTCAACCGCATTTGTCCGATACCACGGGTATCAATGTGACGAAAATCGTCGGCAGTTGTCCGTGTGAATACATCGCGGTCATCCGGTTGGCGTGAATGATCCACCCGGTCCCCGGTAGGTTGTCTTTTCGGTCAGTTGACGCTTGGTAGCCACTTGCTACGTTGGTCCACAGAAGCGAAAGCCCTACGCTTCTTACCGTCAGATTTGCCGATCGAACCGCAATGCCGCCCCCCGGGAAGGTAACGACATGGAGTTTTCGACGCCCAGCGCGAACACGTGGGGTGACGGAGGAACGTCACCGACCGTAAGCGTGGTCATTCCGACCCTCAACGAGGAGCGCAACCTTCCGCACGTGTTCGCCAAGCTGCCGGCGAACATCGACGAGGTGGTTCTGGTCGACGGCGGGTCGAAGGACCGGACCGTCGAGGTCGCCCGCGAGCTGCGCCCCGACGTGGTCGTCGTGCAGCAGACCCGCACCGGCAAGGGCAACGCCCTGGCCTGCGGCTTCGCCGCCTGCACGGGCGACATCATCGTGATGATCGACGCCGACGGCTCGACCGACCCGGCCGAGATCCCGCTGTTCGTCAAGAAGCTGACCGACGGCGCCGACTTCGTGAAGGGCAGCCGGTTCAACCACGGCGGCCACAGCCACGACATCACCAAGCTGCGCAAGCTCGGCAACGACGGGCTCAACCTGGTGGTCAACGTCCTGTTCGGGACGAAGTTCACCGACCTCTGCTACGGCTACAACGCCTTCTGGGCCACCGTCGTGCCGGTCCTGGACCTGCCCGACACCAAGCTGCCCAAGAAGACCGACGGCACCAAGCACTGGGGCGACGGCTTCGAGATCGAGACAATGATCAACATCCGGGCCGCGGTCGACGGGATGAAGGTCGGCGAGGTCGGCAGCATCGAGCACCGCCGCATCCACGGCGAGACCAACCTGAACACGTTCCGGGACGGTTTCCGCGTGCTGCGCACGATCTTCAGCGAGTACGGCCGCATGCGCAGCCAGAAGCGCACGGGCGAGCGCCGCCCGGGTGGCGTCATCGTGCACCAGCAGCCCGGCACCCGCGCCCACGGCATCAAGCCCACGCCGGCCCCCGCCGCCGAGGCCCCGGTCGTTCGTGAGCGCGACGAGGTCGGTGCCGCGAGCACCGACATCAAGCCCCTGAGCTGACCTCCACCGCGCCCGTCCCCACCCCTCGTTCCAGGAGACGCTCCCGTGGATTCCACCCCCCTCGACACGACCATCGTGATCCCGACGCACACCGAGGACCGCTGGTCCTCGCTCGTGCGGACGGTCGCCTGCGCCAAGTCGCAGCAGGCCGAGCCGGCCGAGGTCGTCGTGGTCACCGATCACAACCGCAGCCTGTTCGAGCGCATCCAGCGTGAGCTGCCGGGCGTGACAGTCCTCGAGAACGCCTACGCCAAGGGCGTCTCCGGCAACCGCAACACCGGCGCCTTCCACGCGAAGACCGCCCTCGTCGCCTTCATGGACGACGACATCACGGCCGGCCCCGAGTGGCTGGGCCAGCTCGTCGCGCCCTTCGCCGACCCGCGCGTGGTCGGCACCGGCGGCGGCATCCTCCCCGACTGGGAGGGCCCCGCCCCCCGGTGGATGCCCGACGAGTTCCTGTGGGCGGTCGGCGGCTCGTACGCCGGCATGCCCACCGAGACCTCGCCGATCCGCAACGTGTGGTCGGCCAGCATGATCGTCCGGCGCGACGTGTTCGACGCCGTCGGCGGCTTCCGGGTCGGCTTCGGCAAGCTGGGCGACCGCAACCGCCCCGAGGACACCGAGCTCTGCCTGCGGATGAGCGCGCACGACGGCGGCCACTGGATGTACGTGCCGAGCGCGATGATCCGCCACGAGGTGCCGGCCAACCGCTCGTCGTTCCCGTGGTTCGTCAAGCGTTGTTACGCCGAGGGCCGCGGCAAGGTGCAGATGTCCGCCCTCGACGAGGGTGGCAGCCACAACCTGGGCGCCGAGCGCTCCTACATCTGGTCGCTGCCCAAGGCGGCGCTGCGCAACCTGGGCGCCGGCCTCACCGGCAAGGGCGCCGACAACTTCCTGCGGGCCGGCGGCATCGTCGCCGGGGTGGCCGCGGCCGGCTGGGGCGGTCTCGTCGAGACCGTCGCCGCCAAGCGCGCCCCCAAGGCCCCGAAGACGCTGGAGACCGTCCGATGAGCGCCGACCTCGGCCGCAGCGTGATCCCGGCCCAGCGCACGCCGCTGGACGACAAGATCCTGCCCGGCATCGTGCGCGACGTCGAACTGTCGCAGCCCCTGCCGGTTATCCCGGCCGAGCAGCCCGACGGCCGCCGCGCCGAACAGGCCTGGCTGCTGGTCCGGCTGTTCTCCGAGCCGCTCGGTGCGCTGCTGCTCGACATCCCGTCCGCCGGGCTGAACCCGGCCGACCTGGCCCAGGCGGTCGAGGCCGAGCTGGGCGAGGCTGTCCGCAAGCGTCTGGGCGACGTCCCGGTGCCGGTGCACGGCATCAACCCGGCCAGCGAGCCCGACTTCCTCGCGAAGCGGCGCGCGGTGCTCACCACCGCCCCGCACATCACCGTGGTCGTCTGCACCCGGGAGCACCCGGCCGAGCTGACCAAGTGCCTCGACAGCCTGCTGGCCCAGGAATACCCGGCCTTCCGGATCCTGGTCGTCGACAACGCCCCCGAGACCGAGGCCACGGCCGACGTCGTGCGGGCCGCGGCGGCTCGCGGTCCGGTCGACTACATGGTCGAGCCCAAGGGTGGCCTCTCGTTCGCCCGCAACGCCGCCGTCCGGGCCGCGCCCGGTCAGATCCTGGCCTGGCTCGACGACGACGAGGTGGCCGACCCGCACTGGCTGGCCGAGGTGGCCCGCGCGCTGCACGAGCACCCCGACGCCGACGTGATCTCCGGCGTCATCGTGCCGGCCGAGCTCGAGACCAAGGCGCAGATCTGGTTCGAGCAGTTCGGCGGGCACAGCAAGGGCCGCGGGTTCAAGCCGGACGAGTTCGGGCCGCACACCAAGCACATCCAGAGCCCGCTCTACCCGCTGCCGCCGTTCGGCACCGGCGCCAACATGACCTTCCGCCCGGGCGTCATCGAGCGGATCGGCCTGTTCGACACCGCGCTCGGCGCCGGCACCCCGGCCATGGGCTCCGAGGACACCCTGGCCTTCACCCAGGTGCTGCTCACCGGGGGCACGATCGTCTATCAGCCCAGCGCGATCACCCGGCACTACCACCGGCGCGACCTCGAGGGGTTGCGCAAGCAGATGGTCGGCTACGGCACGGGGCTGGTCGCCGCGTACACGAGCCTGCTGCTGTCCCGTCCGCTTCTGATCTTCCCGTTGCTGCGGCTGGTGCCCAGCGCGCTGAAGGACATGACCGGAAAGGACACTGCGCGCACCGCGACCATCCGCGAGGACTTCCCCCAGGAGCTGCTGTCGGACAACCGGCGTGGCATGCTGGCGGGGCCGCGCGCCTACCTGAAGTCGCGCCGTGCGGCACGGGCTAAGGTACGCGCCACCCAGGCTTAGCTCGATCCAGCGCTTTGCGCGCAGGACAGACCGGGCGCGTTGCCCCGTAACGCGTCCCGGCCTCAGCGCCACGACGTACACGGAGGCCCACCTACCATGCAACAACGCTCGGCCGATACGCCGGAACAACCGGCGCCGGACTCCACCGTACGGATCGTGGTCGGCGCCGCCGGTGAGGCCTTCCCGTCGCCCGACGCCACGGCGGTGATCTCGGCCGTCGACAAGGACGCGACCACCCGTCTCGAGGTCGGCGACCGCACCGTCAAGATCCCGATCGGCCCCGACGACTCGTCGGACACCCGCTACATGCCGGCTCCCGTGCTCACCACCGCCGGGGGTTCGGCGGCGCTGGCCGAGCCGGCCACGGCCGAGCCCGAGACCGGCGCCGACCACCGCCCCGAGTTCGCCATCGCCGGCGGTCTGACCGCGGTGATCGGCCTGCTGGGCCTGGTCGTGCCGAACGGGCCGCTGAGCCTGATCCTGTCGCTGGTCTTCGTGCTGGTCGGCCCGGGCGCGGCCATCATGTCGGTCGCCAACGTGCGCAACCGGCTGGTCTCGTGGGCGCTGACGGTGGCCGGCAGCATCGCCGTGCTGACCCTGCTGTCCGCGGTCACGCTGTGGGCCAAGGTGTGGGAACCGACGGCCTGGCTGGCCGCGCTGGGCGCGGTCACGCTGGTCGGGTCGATCGTCCAGTTCGTCCGGCTCACCCGCTCGGGCGTGCCGCTGATCCTGGGCCGGGTCGGCAAGCCGCGCGACACCGCGGACAACGGCCTCGTGTTCGGCGCCGTCCCGTTCATCACGCTCGTGCTCGGCGTGGGTCTGTGGGCGCTCGCCCTCACCCAGCTCAACCCGGACGACGTGGGCCTCTACGGCTTCAGCGCCGCGCTCGGCGTGCCGTTCATCGTCGGTGCGGTGCTGCTGTTCATCGGCTTCGCGGTCGAGCTGTTCGGCCGGGCCCGCCCGCTGGTGCTGGTGGCCCACCTGATCGTCGTGCCGATCATCATGCAGGCCACAGTGCCGCTGCTGGACGGGACGATCGAGTACGCCTGGACGTACAAGCACATCGGCGTGGTCGACCTGATCAACGCCAACAGCAGCCTGATCAGCGGCAGCGACATCTACCAGCAGTGGCCCGGGTTCTTCTCCGCGGTGGCCATGCTCTCGAACGTCTCGGCCGTCGACGGGCTCTCGTTCGCCGCCTGGTCGTCGCTGACCTTCGCCCTGATCACCTCGCTGATGGTGGCCGCGCTGCTGCGCCAGTTCACCAAGGACAGGCGGATCATCGCGCTGGCCGTGCTGCTGTTCCAGGCCTGCATGTGGGTCGACATCGGCTACTTCTCGCCCCAGGCGATGGTGTTCGCGCTGATGCTGGCGTTCTGGGTGATCGTGACCCGCTGGCTGATCGGCCCGCCGGTGCTCAAGGCCGAGCCCAAGGGCCGCATCGGCCGGCTGCGGGCCTGGGCCGTGCAGGGCATGCCGCAGCGGGTCGAGACCGACGCCCGCACCCGTCGCTTCGCCGCCTTCGGCGCGGCCGGGCTGTTCGCCGCGATCGTCGTCTCGCACCAGCTGACCCCGGTGCTGATGATGGTGCCGCTGTTCGCGCTGACCATCCTGGGCATCCTGCGCCCCAAGGTGTTCCTGGTCGGCCTGGTCGCGATCATGCTGATCTTCTTCGTGCCCCGGCTGGGCTCGGTCAACAGCCAGTACAGCCTGTTCAGCTTCGACCTGCTGTCCAACGCCTCGGGCAACTCGGCCAGCTGGAACACCCCGGAGCAGGAGTTCTCGGCCACGGTGTCGCGGGTCCTGGCCATCGGCCTGTGGCTGGCCGCCCTGGTCGCGGTCTTCCTGACCCGCAAGCGGCTGGGCCGGGTGCTGGTGCCGGCGCTGATCGGCTTCCTGCCCATGGTCACCCTGGTCGCCGGCAACTACGGCGGCGAGGCGATCTACCGGGTCTTCGCGTTCTCGATGCCGTTCGTCGGCCTGCTGATCGGCGTGCTCTGGGCCGGCAAGGGCCGGCGCGGGGTGCCCGCGATGCTCGCCTCGGGTGTGCTGCTGGCCATGCTGATGCTGGCCGGTCTGCAGGGTCTGCAGGGCCAGCTGATGGTGCACCAGGTGCGGGCGACCGACATCGAGGCGGCGCAGTACTTCTACGCCAACGCCGAGCCCGGTTCCGGCCTGATCCTGGTCGCGCCGAACTTCCCGACCAAGCTCGAGGCCAACTACGGCGAGTTCAACAAGGGCCACGTCTCGGTCGACATCTCGCTGATCGGCGACCCGCTGTTCACCGGCAACATCAACGGTGGCCGGCTGCCCGATATCGAGACGTACATCCGCGCCATGAACTACCCGACCAACTACCTGGTCGTCAGCGACGCGATGGACGACTACACCGATTACTTCGGCACCGCCGACGACAACGCGATGCAGTCGCTGAACACGGCGCTGCGCGGGTCGGCCAACTGGCAGGTCTTCTACAACGGGCCCGGCGTGACGATCTACAAGCTGGTCGGCACGGCGGCGACCCCGGCGGCCAACTGATCCGGACCTCGTGAGTGAACGCCCGCCCGGCCTGCCGGGTGGGCGTTCGCCCGTTTAGTCTCTGGATGTGAAGCTTCCCAAGGTGGGCAAGAAGCAGATCATCGTCCTGGTGATCGCCGTCCTCGTCGTGTTCGCCCTGGTGACCGCGAACCGCTCCGACGACCCCGGCGAGCAGGAGGCGGGCTCCCTCGACAACGGCGCCGTGGTGGCCTGCGACGACTTCGCAGCCGGTTCGGCCAGGGCACGCAGCGACTCCACCCGGCTCGCGCTGGCCGACAAGGTCACCGCCTCGGCCGCCAAGAGCGACAACGACGCCGTACGCACGAGGGCCATGGAACTGGGCCGCAGCGCCGACGAGGGCAACGCAGCCTGGCGTACGGCCTCCAACGCCCTCACCGACGCCTGCGCGGCCGCCGGCTGGACCGCCGGTTAACGCTTGAGGGTCGAGGCTTTGTCGAAGCCGGTGCGGGCGACCCACTGGTCGTAGGTGACCGAGGCCTCGGTGAAGCTGCCGTTGAGGATGCCGAAGTGGTTGTCGCCGGTCTCGTAATTGTTCTGGTCGATGACCATGTTGGGCGAGGCGCCGCCGTCGATCTGCAGGCGGAAGACGGCCGCGTTGTCGTTGCGGGTCACCGTGTTGCCGGTGATCTTCAGGCCCTCGATGCTGCCCGCGAAGTCGCTGCCGGTGGCCAGCAGGTAGGTGAACTTCGACATGTCGCTGAAAGTGTTGCCGCTGACCGTCAGGCCGGCCGAGCACCGCAGCACCAGGCCGGTGTCGCCGTCGAAGCCCTCGGGGCCGCTGCCGCCGATCGCCTTGTTGTCGCTGAAGACGTTGTTGGCGCAGCCGCCGCCGTTGCCGGTGCCGGTCTCCATCACGCCGTCGTTCGTCTCGAACGTGTTGCCGGTGATCGTGGTGTTGGCGGCGTCGTAGATCTCCATGCCGCCGCCGTCGACGCCGTAGTCGGTGGACGGGCCGTAATTGCGGCGCACGGTGTTGTTGCGGAACACCGGGCCCGGCTTGGCCGTGATGAAGGTGGCCGACAGCCCGTACCCGCCGAAGTCGTCGTCGTCGGGGTCGGTGTTCTGGATGATCCGGTCCTGGTCGTGCACGTCGTTGCCGTCGACCAGCACGCCCTTGCCGCCGCGGCTGATCGAGATGCCGGCGCCGTTGTGGAACACCTCGGAGCCGGTCACCCGGACGTCCTCGGACTCGGTGACCAGGATGCCGTAGCAGCCGACCGGCTTGCCGGCCGCGTTCTCGCCGTGACTGTCGCGCACGGTCACCCCGCGGATGGTGACCTTGCTGGTCTTGTGGACGCGGATGCCGCTGCCGTGGTCGCCGGTGATGTTGACGTCGGCATTCGGCTTGGGCACGCAGCCTCGTACGGTGAGGTCGGCGATGGTCGTGCCGGGCGCCGCGACCAGGATGCCGTCGCGCACCCCGGCCACGCCCTCCACGGTCGCCTCTTCGCCCGGGGCGCTGCCGACCGTCAGGTTGGGCCGCGACACGGTGAACGGGGCGTAGGTGCCTTCCCGTACGAAAATCTTGGAATCGGCCGGGGCCACCTCCACGGCATGGGCGATCGTCCGCCACGGCTTCTCAGGACTGCCGTCCTCGTCGTCGGCGCCGTGGGTGGACACCCAGTAGCCCGGGCCCGCCTTGTCGACGTCGGGCGCCGACTCGTAGAAGTAGTTGAGGTATCCGAGGGCGGCCGTGCCGACGAGCAGGAGCACGACGACCAGGCCCAGCCACCGGCGGCGGGAACCGGCCGGAGCGCGATGGTTGCGCTTCGTCCGGTGGTGCGCTCCGGTCACCCGATGAAGACCGGGTCGCTCGACATCGCCTTGTAGGCCGCCAGGGCCGCCGCCGTCGAGTCGATCCGCCAGTTCTCGCGGGAGGTCGGGTGGGTGTCGGTGTCGAACCAGACGGCCGCGCCGACCGCGGGATGCGACTTGATCCACTCGTGGAAGCCGGCGATCCATTCAGGCTTGGTGTTGCCGCCGCGGTCGATCACCGAGACCTCGGAGATCATGATGGGCTTCCGGGCCGCGTACGTCTCGTAGAACTCGTCGAACATCTCGCCCGGGGACTGCGTCTGGGCGAAGCCGGAAACGCCGGCCCAATCGACGTATTCATCACCCGGATAGTAGTTCTTGTACGCGTTCCAATCCTCACTGGGGCGCGAATTCCAGTTGGGGCTCCAGACCCACGAGACGTTGTCCGCACCCTCCTCGCGGAAGATGCGGTGGATCCGGCGAAATGCCTGGATGTAGCCCTCGGTGTCCTTGTTGTTGGCCGGTCCGCCCCACTTGTAGAAATCGCGGTTCATGTCCCACGCCCACCGCATGAGAGTGGGTTTCTTCCGGTCGACCATGCGCTGGGCGGCCCGCGCGATGAGCTTGTCGGACGAGCCGTTGTTGACCACCTTGTACTCGGGGCCCCGCCACGAGAGCATCAGCGTGCTCTTGTTCGACACGTAGCCCAGCGAGACCGGCAGCTTGTCGGTCCACGAGAAGTAGCGGTGCACGATGCGTTCCGGGCGCCCGAGCTGGCGGCGGCGCAGGTCGATCCCCGCGCTGACGCTGCGACCCTTGAGGTCGACGTACGCGCCGAGCATGACCCGGCCCGGCTCGAACGGCACGGCGCCGCCGCCCTCGGTGACCGGGGTCGCGGCCGCTTCACCGCTGCCGGACGGCACGGGCGAGTGCGACACCACCGGCGGCACGGCGTCGGTCGAGCGGTACTTCTGGCAGGCGGCCAGCGGCACGGACGCCGCGGCGAGGGCACCCAGGCCCAGCAGGTTCCGACGGTTCATGTCAGGTTACGACCGAACGTACGAGCCACCTTGCGGGCCACCCGCCAGCCGGGCTGGGCGATCTGCTTGACCTTGGGGGCCAGGCCGGGCTCGCCGTGCCTGACCAGCTCGACCAGGTCGGCGCCGCTGTGGTCGGGGGTGGGCTGCAGCCGGGGGACGGCGAGGCGTTTCTCCCCCGGCGTGTGCAGCCGGCGGCCGACCTCGGTGGCGTTGTCGTACCCGGTGGACGCCACCAGGTCACGGACGCGACGGCTGTTGTACCCGTGCGGGTAAGCGAACGACCGTACCTTGACCTGCAGGCGCTGTTCGAGCTGCTCGTGGCTGCTCTTGATCTCGTCGCGCAGCTGGGCCGGCGGCAGCACGTCGAGCGGGTGGTGGATCAGGCTGTGGTTGCCGATCTCGACCCCCGCGGCGGCCACCTCACCCAGTTCGTCCCAGGTGAGCATCGGCCCGAAGTCGGGGGCCGACTCGCCGAGCCAGCCCGCGGTGCCGCCGAGGTGGCCGACCGAGGCGTACAGCGTCGCGCCGGCCCCGGTCTCTTTCAGCACGGGCACGCCCTCGGTGAGGAAGTCGCGGTAGCCGTCGTCGAAGGTGACCGCGACCAGCTTCTCGGTGCTGCCGGTGGCCAGCAGGTCGAGCGCCTCGGTCAGGCCGACCAGGCGGTAGCCCGCCTCGGTGAGCGCCTGCAGCTGCTCCCTGAGCAGCGCCGGGGGCACCGCGAGGTCGCGCATCGGGCCGCCCACGGCGGACACGGAGTGGTACATGAGCGCCGGAAGGGTGCTCCAGCCCGGCCTCGTCGTCACGGTCACGCGGTCGTCCTCGTACGCCTGGTGGTCTGAGGTTCCACGCTAAGTGGAACCCTTGCGCTGGTCGCGGGTTTCTCCGTTTTGTCCCTCTGCCGAAAGTCGTAGGCGAAGTCCCGCTCCGGGCAGAGGCGCGCAGGGATCTCCACTCGGAAGAGTGAGGTTATGACATTCGATCCGCTGCGCTGCGCGGAGGCTACTTGCCAGGCGGCCGTCGTGCTAGGGGCCACGCTGGTCCCCGCCGCCTGGCGAGCCCTCGATCCGGGCCTGGCCGCCGTCCTGGCGACCATGTTCGTGATCCTTTCGGGCGGTATCTACGCCCTGCACGCGGTCACTTTTGATTCGTTCCGTCTCACGGGACGGCGACTTTTCTCCGCCGGACCCCACGATGAATGAACCCTCAAGGTTTCCCGCCCGTATCCCCGGTCGACCACGGTTCTTGAGCACCCGGGGGCGACGGGATATGTTCCGATTGATCCACTTGCAGGCCGAGAGCGGCATTCCTCGCATAAGCGTGGCTTCCGACGGTTACGCCAGTGCCCGGATCGCGCTGACCCGATATCGCAGCGCCCCGGCCGCCTATTTCGGGGTCGGCCGCTTCGATCACGAGGGCACCCTGGCCGAGATCATCCTCGACCGGCTCTGCGGTCCGCTCGGCGACTGCCCGCGCCCGGCCACCCTGGTCCACGCCGCCACCTACTACCGCCTGTGCGAGACCTGCGCGACCGGGCTCGACGTGCTGACCGTGCCCGAGCTGGCCCGGCTCCTGGGCATCGCGTGCCGGCTCGCCCCCGTGCCGGCCCGCGCCGGGCGGCACGCCGCGCCCGAGGAGCCGTCGCCCGCCGGCAACCGGATCGCCCGCGAGTTCGCCACCCGCGTCGACGACCCGCACTGGCGCCGCGAGCTCTGCGCGGAGCTGCTGCACACCCCGGGCGCGGTCAACGGGCTGCTGATCGGGGTGGGCGCGCTGACCCACCGGGACGTGCTCGACCTCTACCCGCGGCTGCGGACACTGGCCGACGAGCTGCCCGTGCCGGTGCGCGAGGAGCTGGCCCGGGCCACGGCGCGGCCGCAGTCCCCGGCCGGCGTCGCCGGCCTACGCCTGGGCCTGAGCACCTAGATCAATTCGGCGTACGCGGGCCGTGGCTGGGCAGTCCGGGCAGGCCGTGACGTACGCGTAGCGGCCGTGGATGGTCAGGCCCGACGGCGTGCCCGGCCCGGCCGAGGCGACCACCCGGTGCCGGCCGCGGTCGCCCACGCGCACCAGGGCCCAGGCGCGCATGCCGTTCCTGGCCACGTCGAGCACGTAGAGCCCGCCCGGGCCCCAGGCCAGGTCGACCGCGGCGGTGAAGCCCCCGGCGTACACCTCGGGGGGCCGGCCCGGCACGACCCGCCAGACGCGCGCCCGCCCCGGCGCGAACGGATACCCCGCGAGCTCACCGACGTAGAACGCGCCGTCCGGGCCCTGGACGACCGCGGTCAGCACCGGTTGCATCCGCACCGGCATGCCCCGCGGCGTGCCGTCCGGCAACCGGGCCGGCGCCGGCACGACACGGCTCGGGAACGACGCGACAGCGGCCCGCCGGCCGCGCGGAGCCAGCCGGACCAACGTGTCCCCCTCGGTCACGTAGATCCGACCGCGGCGGTCGACCGCCGCATCGAAGTGCCTAGACGCCGCACCCGACCCGGGCGGCGCCATGAAGCGGTCGACCGCCGCATCGAATGGTCCGGTCGCCACGCCCGGGTCGGGCGGCCCGGCGGGCGCGCCCAGCAGGGTCGCGACCAGCAAAGAAGCTATGAACATGTGAATACCCCCGTGCCACCGTTATAGGGGCCGGGCCCGGGGCTGTCAGTCCTCGATCCGACCGGCCCTGAGGCGACGGGTGGGCACGCCGCCGCCGCGGGGTGCATAGTTCATCCCGTGTCCGTAGGTGAAGCAGTCGAGACCGAGCCGAGCCGCCGCCGGCCGGGCCGCGCCGTCCGGTTCGGGCTGACCCTGGTCGCGGTGCTGCTGCTGTTGTTCGGCGTGCCCTGGTTCTTCCTGGTCGTCTCGGGCAACGCGTGGCCGTTCGCGGTGCAGGTGATCGGCACGGCTCTGTTCGCCGTCGCTGTTGTCGCGTTCCCGCTGCTCATGTTCTCGGGCCACGGCCGCCACCACCGCGACGGCCCGGCCGTCGTCGCCGACACGACACTGGGCGTCGTCTGGGTGCTGTTCGTGTGGTCGCTGCTCGGCCAGATCCTCACCGCGGTGCTGTGGGTGGCCGGGGTCGACGGGCCGGCTCGCTACCGCATCGCCACGGCGGCCGTTCTGGCCGTCTCGGTGGTCCTGCTCGCCTGGGGCACCTACGAGGCCCGGCGGGTTCCCCGGGTACGCCGGGTCGAGGTGCGACTGCCCCGCCTGGGCGCCGGCCTCGACGGGCTGCGGCTGGTGCTGCTCACCGACACCCACTACGGCCCGATCGAGCGGTCCCGCTGGTCCCGTCGCGTCACCGAGGTGGTCAACACCCTCGACGCCGACGTGGTGGCCCACACCGGCGACATCGCCGACGGCGAGGTGGCCCAGCGCCGCCGCCAGGCCGCGCCGCTCGGCGACATCCGGGCGTCGATGGCCCGGGTCTACGTGACCGGCAACCACGAGTACTTCAGCGGGGCTCAGCGCTGGGTCGAGCACATGGCCGAGCTGGGCTGGGAAGCGCTGCACAACCGGCACCTGGTGGTCTCGCGCGGTGGGGACTCGCTGGTCGTGGCCGGGGTCGACGACCGCACGGCGGCCGGCTCGGGCCTGCCCGGGCACCACATGGACCACGAGGCGGCCCTGGCCGGCGCCGACGACTCGCTGCCCGTGCTGCTGCTGGCCCACCAGCCGGCCCAGATCGCGGGGGCCGTGGCCCACGGGGTCGACCTGCAGATCTCGGGCCACACGCACGGCGGCCAGATGTGGCCCTTCCACTACCTGGTGCTGACGGACCAGCCCGTCCTGCAGGGCCTGTCGCGCCACTCGGAGCGGACCCAGCTCTACACGAGCCGGGGCACCGGGTTCTGGGGGCCGCCCTTCCGCATCTTCGCGCCCAGCGAGATCACCCTGCTGACGCTGCGGGCGGGCTGACCCCGGCCGGAAAATCTCGCTCCGGCCGCCATGGTGACGGGCGCCATGGTCGTCCGGGCCGTAATTGCGTTGAAGACCTCCCGGTTGGCGATGAGGATGGGAAGACCGCCTCCCCCACCCGACCAGAGGACTACATCGATGCGCCTGCTTCGCGATCTGTGGGCCACCTCGAGGAGCCGATCGGCCCTCGCGGTGGCTCTCATCCTGCTCGGCGCAGCGGGGTCGGCGGGCGCGCTGGCGCTGTCCGGCCAGGTGCTCGTCAACCGGTCCATGCCGTTGTTCGGCGTGCTGGCCCTCGGGCTGGTGGCGTCGGTGCTCACCGACGTCTTCGTGGCGCTGGTGGCGGCCCGGCTCACCGCCGACTGGGCGGCCCGGGTGCGCCGCGGGCTCAACCGCGTCGCCTTCGGGCAGGACGTGCCCGCCCTCGAGAACACCCCGGTCGGCGAGATGCTCGACCGCATCGACTCCGATGTCTACGAGGTCGGGTCGCAACTGCGGGGCAGCGGCGTACGGATCGCGCAGTCGATCGCCGTCGCCGTCTTCTCGATCGTGACCGCGTTCTTCGTCTGGTGGCCGGCCGGCATCGGCATGGTGCTCGTGTCGATCCTGCTCTACGTCACGATGAACAAGCCCATCCAGCGCATCTCCCCGCTGCGGATCTCCGAGGAGGAGGCCTGGTCCGACCTGGCCGCGGTGATGGAGGAGTCGGTGCACGGGCAGGACGACGTGCGCACCAGCCTGGCCGCGCCCTACGTCCGGCGGCTGTACGCGCGGCGGGCGGCCGAGGTGCTGCGGCGGGGGCGGCTGGTCTGGCGCTCGTCGGCCCGCATCACCATGGGGGCCGGCACGATCACCCGGTCGCTGATCGCGGTGCTGGTCGTGGGCGGGGCGTGGGCGCTGATCAACGGGCACATCGACGGCGCCCGGCTGACCGCCGTGTGGCTGCTCGCGCTCGGCTTCGGCGGCACGCTCGAGCACGTCACCCGCATGGTGCCCGAGCTGCAGAACGCGCTGGGCGCCTGGAGCCGCGTGCAGCTGCTGCAGGACGTGCCGCAAGAGCCCACCGAGGGCGTGCCCCCGGTCGACGGCGACCTGGTCGTGCGGGATCTGACCTTCCGGTACGGCGAGTCCGACACCGGCCGTCCCCCGGCGCTCAAGGACGTCAGCCTGACCTTCGCCCGCGGCCGGTCGTACGCGTTGATCGGCCGCACCGGTTCGGGCAAGTCGACGCTGGCCAAGGTGCTGACCCGGGCCGTCGACGTGCCCCGGGGCGCGGTCTTCCTGGGCGGCGTCGACCTCAACGACCTCGACGTCGAGGGGCTGCGGCGCTGGACGGCGATCGTGCCTCAGCGCACCGAGATCCTGGCCGGCACGCTGGCCGAGAACATCGCGCTGTTCGACCACGACCTCTTGCCCAAGGCGGCGACCGCGCTCGACGAGCTGGGCCTGACCGCGTGGGTCAGCAGCCTGCCCGACGGCCTCGACACCAACCTGGGCGAGGGCGGCTACAAGCTCTCGGCCGGGCAGGAACAGCTGGTCGCGTTCGCCCGCATCCTGGTCCGCGACCCCCAGGTGGTGATCCTGGACGAGGCCACGGCCCGGATGGACCCGGTCACCGAGTCGTGGGTCCAGCGCGCCACCGACCGGCTGCTCACCGGGCGCATCGGCGTGATCGTGGCCCACCGCCTGTCGTCCGTGCAGCGCTGCGACGAGGTCGTGGTGCTGGCCGACGGCGAGGTGCTCGAGTCGGGCCCGCTGCGCGAGTCGCGGCGCTTCGCCGAGCTGATGGCCAGCAGCAACCTGGCCGTCCCGGCGAGCCCGGCCGGCAGCGGCGCCGTGCTGGTCGAGGAGCGCGACTGGGACACCGCGGCCCGGATCGAGCTGGGGGCCGAGGCGCTGGCCAACAAGCTGACCCCGGTCGAGCCGCCGCCGCTGCCCGAGACGCCGCCGGCCCGCACGATGCGCGAGATCCTGCGGCTGACGATGAACGACAAGCGGTACGGGCTGGGCGCGGTGGCGCTGTTCGCCATCCTGGTGCTGCTGGGCCTGGACGGCGCGATCCTGCCGCTGCTGTGGGCCAACGTCGTCGACGGCCTGGGCAGCCCGCTCTACCCGGCGGTCGGTATCGCGGTCGGTCTGCTGGTGGCGATCCCGACGCTGTACTACACGGGCGCCTGGTTCCCCGAGTGGTGGGTCCGCCAGATGCTGCGGATCAGCCTGCGGCTGGTGCACGGCCAGATCGGACCGCGCCGGGTCAGCAAGCACACCCCGGCCGAGGTGGTGGCCCAAGGCGGCGACACCGAGCGGGTCATCATGCTGGCCGACAACGTCATCGACAACGCCACCAGCATCGTCATGATCGTCGCGATGACCTGGGCCTCGGGCTCGATCGTGCCCGCGCTGTTCTTCACCGGCACGATGGTGATCTCGGGCCTCGCGGCCACGCTGTTCGGTCCTCGGCTGGAAAAAGCGGCCCGGCGTACGGTGGCCGCCCGCGCGGCGTTCGCCACGGCCTTGGTGTCGTCGCTGTCGGCGGCCCGCACGGTCAAGCTGGCCGGCGCGACCAAGCCGGTGCTGGCCCACCTGGCCCGCCTCGACGGCGTACGCAGCGAGCTGCAGCGCCGCGAGATCGCGATCCAGGTGTGGGCCCGGTCGACGCCGTCGATCGCCAGCGGCCTGCTGCCGATCGCGGCCTGGGGGCTCTATCTGAACGGGGCGCTGTCGGCCGCGGCCACGTTGATCGCGGTGGCGGTGCTGGGAGCCGCGCGCTGGTTCGCGTGGACGACGGCGTCGCTGGTCTCGCAGTTCCCGTCGGCCCGGGTGTGGACCAAGCGCACGGTGGCCATGACCGGGGTGTCCGACTACTCCTCGGACATCCCCGGGGTCGACCTGGCGGCCGGCACGGCGCCGGCCCCGCCGACCGCGCCGCGCAACCCGCTGCGCACGCTCGAGCTGCGCCGCTTCAGCGCCGTGCACGAGAACGGCACGGTCGGGGCGCAAGACGTCGACCTCACGGTCGAGCGGGGTCAGCTGGTGCTGGTGGTGGGTCCGGTCGGGGCGGGCAAGTCGTCGCTGCTGCGGGCCCTGGCCGGGATCGTGCACCACGCGGGCGAGCTGCGCTGGAACGGCGAACCGGTCGACGAGCCCGAGGTCTTCCTGCGGCCCAACCAGGTCGGGTACGTGGCCCAGCTGCCGCGGGTGCTGTCGGGCACGGTCGCCGACAACATCCAGCTCGGGCACGAGGTGGACGCGGCCGACGCGGTGTCGACGGCCCAGCTCGAGCACGACCTGGCCGCGGCCGGGGGCGGGCTGCAGCTGTTGATCGGGCACAAGGGCACGCGGCTCTCGGGGGGTCAGCTGCAGCGGCTGGCGCTGGCCCGGGCGCTGGCGCCGCGCACCGAGCTGCTGATCGCGGACGACGTGTCGTCGGCGCTCGACGTGACCACGGAGCTGGAGTTGTGGCGGGCCCTGCGCGACCACGGCGTCACGGTGGTGGGGTCGACGTCCAAGCGGGCGGCACTGAGCCAGGCCGACCGGGTGGTCGTGCTGATCGCGGGCAAGGTGGAGGACCAGGGCACGTGGCAGGAGCTGGAGGACCGCTGGGGGCACCTGGCGGGCTGAGAAGTGGGCTGAGGGCGGAGTGGGAGGGGGTCCACTCCGCCCTCAGCGGCTCATGGGCCCGGCGGGGGCGGCGATTCGACCTGCGGCGCGGGATCGGCCGGCGGCGCGGGATCGGCCGGCGGTGACCATGGATGCTGCGCATGCGCGGGTCCGGGCGGTGGGCCCCACGGGGACTGCGGCGAGGCGGGCGCGGGCCCGGACGGAGGGGCCCATGAGGCCGGGCCCCAGGGGGCCGGCGGCGGTGGGGGCGGATGGGGCGCGCCGGCGTGGGGCGGGAAGTACGGAGGCTGCGGGGCGTAGGAGTGGTACGGCGGAACTCCGGCCGGCGGTAGCGCTGCCGGACCCGCGTACGAAATCGGTGGTTGACCTTGATCGGGCCGGAAATAGCGGGTTGAGGGCTTGG
The DNA here is from genome assembly GCF_024137025.1 of Paractinoplanes aksuensis. Lineage (GTDB taxonomy): Bacteria > Actinomycetota > Actinomycetes > Mycobacteriales > Micromonosporaceae > Actinoplanes > Actinoplanes aksuensis. The sequence goes on along the minus strand of NZ_JAMYJR010000012.1, from coordinate 74,230 downwards.
TGGCGAGCAGCACGACGACGGCGATGGCCAGCATCACGGCCGAGGCCAGCGCGAAGATCATGATCGAGTCGTAGGCCAGGGCCAGGCCGCCGCTGTCGAGGTCGTAGAGGCGGTCGTAGAAATCGCTGCCCGACCAGTCCTCGAACACGATCTCGCCGTCGGGGTCGCCCTCGATCGGCTCGTCGGGCATCGGCTCGTCGAGGGAGGCGAAAGCGAACAGGCCGGCGACGCCGACCAGACCGCCGAAGAGGCAGGCGACCAGGCCGAGGGCGACCGGCGCGCCCAGGCCGACCCAGGTCAGGACGCGGGCGACATTGCTGCCGCGGCCGACGAGGATCGCGGTCACGCCGAGCCAGATCACCAGCACCAGCAGGGGCAGGCCGGACATGAGCGTCCAACCGAGGTTGGAGTCACGCTCGGCCGAGACCTCGGACGGGTCGGTGCCGGGGATCGTCGACGCCTGGTCGATCAGCCCGTCGTAGTGGATCGCGTCGGCGATCGACACCCCGATGACGAGCAACAGCAGTCCCACCAGCGCCACCTGGAACCAGAAGGCGACACTGACCACTGTGGGCCGGACGGGTACGGGCGAAGTCACGGACGCACCGTACGGTCCGGCCCGCCCGGGCGGCAGCCCCGATCGGCCACATTTGGATCAAGAAGAAAGGCCGCTTTCCATCTGCTTGACGGCGGCCACGACGGTGTCGGCCGGGATGGCGAAACCGACACCGATGCTGCCCGATTCGGACTCGCCGGCGGTGGCGATGGCGACGTTGATGCCGACCACGTGGCCGGACAGGTCGACCAGCGCGCCGCCCGAGTTGCCCTGGTTGATGGCGGCGTCGGTCTGCAGCAGGCCGCCGAGTTGCTCGCTGCCGCCGCCGGTGGCCGACTCGGTGGCGGTGTTGATGCTGCGGTCGAGGGCCGAGACGATGCCCGAGGTGACCGTGTTCTCGAGGCCGAGCGGCGCGCCGAAGGCCAGGACGGTGTCACCCACCGCCACGCTGTCGTCGGTGCCGAACGTGACCGGGGTCAGGCCGGTCAGACCGGTCGCCTGCACCAGGGCCAGGTCGTGGGTGGTGTCGGTGGCGACGACCGAGGCCGGCACGGTCTGCCCGGTGGACAGGCGCACGCTCACGGTTCCGCCGCCCTCGATGACGTGGTTGTTGGTGAGGATGAGCCCGTCGGCGGCCAGGACGACGCCCGATCCGAGCGACGAGGACCGGTTCGTGTCGACCAGCACGGTGACCACGCTGGGCTGCACCTGCTTGACGATGGCGGCCAGGCTGTCACTCTCGGTGGTGGCGGACGCGCTGGTGGCGGTGGTGGTCGTGGCCGTCGCCGGCTGGTCGATCAGATAGCGATCGGCGAAGACACCACCCGCTGTGCCACCGGCGGCGATCAACGCGAGCACGGCGGCGCCCCCGGCCACCCGGCGGGGCCACCGGCGGTCGCCGGATCCGCCCGGCGGCGGCACGAACGGCGGTGCGGGCGGGGGCGGCGGCGTGGTGTCGTACTGGTCCGGGTCGGGCCGGGTCATCAGGTCGGTCATGGTCACGCCTCGCTTCGTTGGCTGATGAGGCAACAGTGACCCCGAACCTTGTCGGAAACCGGTGAGCCGTCTGTGGGTTCGCTGTACGGGTCGTACCGCCCCCTAGGCCGAAAGTCGCAGAGGTCTCGGGGTTTCTTCCCACGCCGGTCCGATGTCGCGCACAGTCACGATCCGGATGCTGGAGTCATCCCCCACAACCAGCAGGAGGCAACAGATGTCGGCTCGAGGAATACTCACGGTGGTCGGTTCCGCGGTCGGCGGCGTGATCGGTCTGGGCACCCCGCCCCCGCCCGACCCGGACACTGTCCGCGAGCTGCTGGCCGAGCTCGGCATGCCGGCCGGGGACGACCTCGCCTCCGCGGTCGCGGCCTTCCAAGCCCGGGTCGGCCTGCGGACCGACGGCGTGGCCGGGCCGCGCACTGTTCACTTCCTCACCCGGTACGCCATGGAGCGGCGCGCATGGCGGCTCGACCTGGCTGCCTAGAGTCCTTTGAATGACGGCGTCCGACCTGATCACGTACTTCGACGACACGACCGGTGAGCGGTTCGGCCTGGCCGCGGGCGAGCTCGGCGGGTGGGTGGCGGCGACGACCGCCCTGCTCACCGAGGGCTGCGGGCTCGGGCCCGGGCACACCGCGGCGGTGCTGCTGCCCCCGCACTGGCAGACGGCGGCCGTACTGCTGGGAAGTTGGTCGGCCGGGCTCGAACTCTCGATCCGCGACTGGGCCACCGCCGGCCTCTCCCCCGCCGGCGCCCCGCTAGACGTGACTTTTGTGGAACACCGCCGCATCGGCAACTGGCTCGACGAGGTGCCCACCGGCGGACACCAGTTCGTGCTCGGCCTGGCCCCGCACGGCGCCGCCACCGTCGAGGTGCCGGCGGGCTACGACGACTACACCACCGCGCTGCGGCCCTACCTCGGCACGCACCCACCGCACCCCGCCATCGACGAGCTTCGCCCCGCGGTCACCGACGGCACGACCTATCAGGAGTACGCGCGGACCGCAGCCGGTGTGGCCGAGCACAACGGCATCGGCCGGGGCGACCGCGTGCTGATCGACACGGCGTTGCAGGAGCACCCGCTGATCTGGCTGCTGGCCCCGCTCACCGTGGGCGCGTCGATCGTGCTCTGCGCCAACCTCGACCCGGCCCGCCTCGACGAGCGGATCGCCCAGGAAGGGGTGACGGTAGTCCTGCGTTGATCTCGTCCACTGGGGACGATAGCCTGCGGCGCATGGAGGTCTTCGATCAACTCGCCGAGCAGTACCAGGGCGAACACAGCCATAATCCTTTTCAGGCCGCGCTGATCGAACGGATCGCCGCGCTGCTCCCGGCCGGCGCCTCGGTGCTCGACCTCGGCTGCGGGACGGGGGTGCCGACCGCTCAGATCCTGACCGGGTCGGACCACCGGGTCGTCGGCGTCGACATCTCCGAGGGCATGCTGCGCCTGGCTCGCGAGCAGGTGCCGGCGGCCGAGTTCGTGCACGCCGACTTCAAAGACCTGGCCGACGATTTCGGTCAGTTCGAGGCCGTGACCGCGTTCTTCTCGCTGCTGATGCTGAGCAAGGCCGACATCGAGCGCACGCTCGACAAGGTCGCGGGCTGGCTGAAGCCGGGCGGCTACCTCGGCGTCGGCATGGTCAACTTCGACGGCGACAGCCTGCCGTTCGACTTCATGGGCGTGCCGGTGACCGTTTCCGGCTACCTGCAGGACGATCTCACGGCCGTCCTCGAGGCGCACGGTCTCAAAGTGGTCAGCATCGAGACGGTCGCCTTCACGCCGGCCGACGGCCCGGAGGAGAGCCAGATCTTCGCCTTGGCCCAGCGGCCCCTCTGATCCGCCCGGGCCCGGTCGCTCCCGGCCGGGCCCACCCGCTTTCGGCTCGCGCAACCCGCTTCAGCCCCGCGCCACCCGCTTTCAGCCCGCGCCACCTACTTCCGGCCCACGCCACCCACTTCCGGCCCACGCCACCCACTTCCGGCCCACGCCACCCACTTCCGGCCCGGGCCTACCCGTCCTTGGCCGGGCCTACTCGTCGAACGTCACGGTCACCCGGGCCGACGACGGGATCGTCTGGCAGGTCAGGACGAACCCGGCGGCCACCTCGGCCGGTTCCAGCGCGAAGTTGCGGCGCATGGTCACCTCGCCGTCGACCACCCGGGCCCGGCACGTGCCGCAGACCCCGCCCTTGCAGGCGAACGGCAGGTCGGGGCGGGAGCGCTGGGCGCCCTCGAGCACGGTGTCGCCGTCGGCCACGGTGACCGTCGTGGCGCGGCCGTCGAGCAGCACGGTGACCTCGCTGCCCTCGGCGTTGACAACTTCGCGGGCCGGTTCCGGTGGCGCTTCGTCGACCCAGAACAGCTCGCGGTGGATGCGCTCGGGCGGGACGCCGGCCTCGCCCAGCACCTCGGTGGCGTCGATGACCATGCCGTACGGGCCGCACAGCCACCAGTGGTCGACGGCCGGCACGTCGAGCAGCAGCGGCAGCAGGGCGCGCAACTTCTCGCCGTCGAGCCGGCCGCTGAGCAGGTCGACCTCGCGGGCCTCGCGCGACAGCAGGTGCACCAGTTCGAGCCGGGAAGGATGGCTGTCCTTCAGGTCGGCCAGCTCTTCGGCGAACATCACCGTGTCGGCCCGCCGGTTGCCGTAGAGCACGGCAACCTGGGCCTTCGGGTTGCGCAGCAGCGAGGTCGCGATCGACAACACGGGCGTGATCCCCGAACCGGCCGCGATCATGACGTGCCGCCCGCCCGCCTCGAGGTCGGGCGTGAACGTGCCCGAGGGCGGAGCGACCTCGACCGCGTCGCCGACCCGCAGCTCGTGCACCAGCCAGCTCGAGACCAGGCCGCCAGGCACTTCGCGCACCCCGATCCGGGGGCGGGCGCCGGCCGGGGCGCAGATCGAGTACGACCGGCGCTCGTCCCGCTCGTCACCGGGCCGCCGCACGGTGAGCGACTGGCCGGGGCGGAACGCGTACCGGTCGGCGAGATCCGCGGGGACGTCGAAAGTCACCGCGACCGCGTCCGGGCAGAGCCGCTCGACCTCGGCCACCCGCAGCGCTTGGAAGTCCGGCACGTCAGATCTCCTTCACGTGCTCGAAGGGTTCCCGGCAGGCCGGGCAGCGCCGCAGCTCGCGGCACGCGGTGGCCCCGAACGCGGCCAGCCGCTCGGTGTCCGGCTCACCGCAGCGCGGGCAGGCGATCGGCTCGTCCCGGAGGCCGAGCCTGAGCGGCACCGGGCCGGTGGTGCGCCGGGGAGCCGGGCCGGGAGGCGAGATGCCCGCCGCGAACAGCTTGGCCTTGCCCGATTCGCTGATCCAGTCGGTGGTCCAGGCCGGCGCCAGCAGGGTGTTGACGCGCGCGTTCTCGTAGCCCGCGCGGTGCAGTGCCCGCAGCAAATCGGCCCGGATCGACTCCATGGCCGGGCAACCCGAATACGTCGGCGTGATCGTCACCTCGACGCCGTCACAGGTCTCGCGCACCTCACGCAGAATCCCCAGCTCGGCCAACGTGACCATGGGCAGCTCGGGATCGGTCACCGTCGCCGCCACTTCAGCCGCGCTCACCACACGCCGCCGGGTGTTGCGCGGGCGAGGCCTTGCAGCTCGGCGAGGATCCCGGGCAGCTCGACGCCGTGGTCGCCGTCGCGGCCGTGGGCGGTGATCGTTTCGGCGGTCGGCCCGTCGAGGGTGGCCACGCGCAGCACCTCGGCCAGGACAGCGTCGAACTCGGGGCGCGCCGAGGCGGGGTCGACGGCCACGCCGGTCAGGCGCTGCTCGACCGGGTGGGGCACGAAGAGCTCGCCGGTCAGCGGCCACACCGCGTCGAGGCCGGCCTGCATGCGCTCGTGGGAGAGCGAGGTGCCGTCGCCGAGGCGGACCGTCCAGCCGGCCGCGTACTCGCGGTGGTAGGCGACCTCTTTGACGCCCTTGGCGCCGATCGCGGCCAGCACCGGGTCGTGACTCGCGGCCAGCCGGTCGAGCAGCGCCAGCCGCCACGTCGCGAAGACGAGCAGCCGCGCGATCAGGTGGCCGAAGTCGCCGTCGCCCACCTCGGCCAGGCGCACGTGCCGGAAGTCGGCGGCGTCGCGCCGGTAGGCCAGGTCGTCCTCGTCGCGGCCCGCCCCCTCGGCCTCCCCGGCCCGGGTCAACAGCAGGCGGGCCTGACCGAGCAGGTCGAGCGCGATGTTGGCGATCGCCATCTCGTCCTCGAGCTCGGGCGCGCGGGTCACCCACTGCTGCAGCCGGTGCGACATGATCAGCGCGTCGTCGCCGAGCATCAGGCAGTAGGCGGCCAGGTCGGCGCCGTCCACCCCGTCCGGCAGCGCGGTGGGCACCCCGGCCAGGGGGTCGGCGAACCCGGTGCCGTACGCCCAGCGGGCGTCGTCGGCATGGTCGGTGAGGGCCTGGTAGGCGTCGTCGAAGCTCATCGCGGCCTCAGATGTGCGGGACGGATTCGGGGATGGCGTAGTACGTCGGGTGCCGGTACGCCTTGTCGCCGCTGGGCGCGAAGAACGCGTCCTTGTCGTCCGGCCCCGAGGCGACCACGTCGTCGGACTTCACGACCCAGATGCTGACGCCCTCGTTGCGACGCGTGTAGAGATCGCGCGCGTGGTGCAGCGCCATCTCGTGATCGGCGGCCCGCAGCGATCCGACGTGGACGTGGTTGAGGCCGCGCTTGGCCCGCACGAACACCTCGAACAGCGGCCACTCGTGCTTGACCTCGCCACTCACGCCGGCACCTCCTGCTTCTTCGCCGCTCATGCCGGGACCGCCTGCTTCTTGGCCGCGTGGGCGGCGGCTGCCTCCCGGACCCAGGCGCCCTCTTCGTCGGCCCGGCGCCGGTTGGCTATCCGTTCCTGGTTCATCGGGCCGTCGCCCGAGATCACCCGCTTGAGCTCGGACCAGTCGATCTCGCCGAAGTCGTAGTGCTCGCGGTCGGCGTTCCAGCGCAGGTCGGCATCGGGCAACGTGATGCCGAGGGCGTCGGCCTGGGGCACGCTCATGTCGACGAAGCGCTGCCGCAGCTCGTCGTTGGTGTGCCGCTTGATCTTCCAGGCCATCGACTGGGCCGTGTTGGGCGATTCCGCGTCGGGCGGGCCGAACATCATCAGCGACGGCCACCACCAGCGATTCACCGCGTCCTGCACCATGTCGCGCTGGGCCTGGGTGCCGCGCATCATCGTCATCAGCAGCTCGTAGCCCTGCCGCTGATGGAACGACTCCTCCTTGCAGATGCGGATCATCGCCCGCGCGTACGGCCCGAAGGAGCTGCGGCACAACGGCACCTGGTTGCAGATGGCCGCGCCGTCGACGAGCCAGCCGATCACGCCGACGTCGGCGAACGTCAGCGTGGGGTAGTTGAAGATCGAGGAGTACTTCTGCCGGCCCTCGATGAGCCGCCGGGTCAGGTCGCCCCGATCGGCGCCGAGCGTCTCGGCGGCTGAGTAGAGGTAGAGCCCGTGGCCCGCTTCGTCTTGCACCTTGGCCAGCAGGATCGCCTTGCGGCGCAGCGACGGGGCCCGGGTGATCCAGGCGCCCTCGGGCTGCATGCCGATGATCTCGGAGTGCGCGTGCTGAGCGATCTGCCGGATCATGGTCTTGCGGTAGCCGTCGGGCATCCAGTCACGGGGTTCGATCCGCTGATCCTTGGCGATCGTCGCCTCGAACACCTGCTCACTCATGACGCCTCCCAGGTAAAGAAGCCGTGGCCGGTCTTGCGGCCGAGTTCGCCGCGGGAAACCTTGTCGCGCAGCAGTTTCGGTGGGGCGAAGCGCTCGCCCAGCTCGCGGTGCAGGTGTTCGGCGATGGCCAGGCGCACGTCGAGGCCGACGAGGTCGGTCGAGCGCAGCGGGCCCATCGGATGCCGGTAGCCGAGCTCCATCGCGCGGTCGATGGCCTCGGCGCCGGCCACGCCCTCCTCGAGCATGCGGATCGCCTCGAGGCCGAGCAGCACGCCGAGCCGGCTGGTCGCGAAGCCGGGCGAATCCCGGACGACGACATCGCTCTTGCCCAGCCCGGCCACCCACCCGCGGGCCGCCTCGCAGGCGGCGTCGCCGGTCTCGGGCCCGGTCACGATCTCGACGAGTTTGCTGGCCGGCACCGGATTGAAGAAGTGCAGACCGAGGAACCGCTCGGGCCGCCGCAGACCCTCGGCCAGCCCGGTGACCGACAGGGAGCTGGTGTTGGTGGCCAGCACGGTGGAGTCGCCGACTGCCTGTTCGACCGCGGCCAGCACGCGCACCTTGAGCGCCGCGTCTTCCGGCACGGCCTCGACCAGCAGGTCGGTGTCGGCGTTGAGCCCCGACGCGTCGTCCAAGAGGATCAATCGTTCGAGCACCGAGTCGGCGGACTCGCTGAGCGCGCCCTTCTCGGAAGCACGCAGCAAACCCATCGCCACCCGGTCGCGGGCCGCCGCGGCCGCCGCCGGATCACGCTCGACCAGGCAGACGACCGAACCGGCGACCGCGAAGACCTGCGCGATGCCGGCCCCCATGCGCCCACCACCGACAACAGCGACGACTTTCGGCACAGCCGCCGCCGACGCACTGCCCGCGCCCGGCACAGCCGCTGTCGACGCCCGGCCCGCGCCGCTCGAGGTGGCCGCCGGGCCCGCGGACGCCGTCGAACCGGCCGGCACGTCCGGCGTGGTCACGAGCGGCCGCCGGCCAGGAAGGCGTCCATGCGGACGCGTTTGTCTTCCGACTCGAACAGGATGGCCTGGGCCAGGTCGTCGGTGAGCGGGTGGCCGGCGCCGTCGGCGACCAGCTTGGTCAGGCGCAGCGCGAGCGGGCCCGAGCGGGCCATCCGGTCGAGCAGCGCGTGGGCCCGCTTCAGCAGGTCGCCGGCCGGCACGACCTCGGTCACCAGGCCGAAGCGCAGCGCTTCGTCGGCGTCGAGCCGCCGCCCGGCCAGCAGCACCTGTTTGGCCACCGAGCCGCCGACCAGCTCGCGCAGCCGCCAGCAGGCGCCGGCCGCGGCCAGGATGCCCAGGCCGGGCTCGGGGTTGCCGAAGACCGCTGACGGCGAGGCCAGCCGGACGTCGCAGGCGTAGGTCAGCTCGGCCCCGCCCCCCAGCGCGTACCCGTCGACGGCGGCCACAGTGGGCAGCGGGAGCTTGGCGATGCGGTCGAACAGGCGGCTGTTGATGCCCTGCAGCGCTTGATCGCGGCCGCGTTCCCGCAGCTCGCCGATGTCGGCCCCGGCCGCGAACGTGCCCCCGTCGCCGGTGATCAGCAACAGCCGGGGCTGCTGTTCCAGGCTCGCGCAGACGTCGTGCAGCTCGCCGATCATCGCGGCGTTGATCGCGTTGCGGGCCTCGGGGCGCCGCAGCGTGACCACCACCCGGTCGTCGAGCTGCTCGACCCGCAGGGTACTCACGGCCGCTCCACCAGCAGGGCGACACCCTGGCCGACGCCGACGCAGAGGGTGGCGAGGGCCCGGCGGGCGTTCTCGCGTTCCATGCGGCCCAGCAGGGTGACCGTGAGGCGGGCGCCCGAGCAACCCAGCGGATGGCCCAGGGCGATCGCGCCACCGTCGGCGTTGACCTTGTCGTCGTCGAGCTTCAGCCGGCGGATCACGGCCAGCGACTGCACCGCGAAGGCCTCGTTGAGCTCGACCGCGTCGAGGTCGCCGGCGGTCCAGCCGGCCCGGGCCAGGGCCTTCTCGGTGGCGGGCACCGGGCCCAGACCCATGATCTGGGGCGGGACGCCCGCGCTGGCCGCCGTGACGATGCGGGCCCGCGGGGTCAGGCCGTAGCGCTCGACCGCTTCTTCGCTGGCCACGACGAGCGCGGCCGCGCCGTCGCTGAGCGGGGAGGACGAGCCGGCCGTGACCACGCCGCCCTTACGGAAGACCGGCTTGAGCGAGCCGAGCTTCTCGAGAGTGGAGCCGCGACGCGGGATCTCGTCGGTGGTCACCTCGCCGACCGGCACGATCTCGTTGGCGAAGCGCCCGGCGTCGATCGCGGCGATGGCCCGCTCGTGGCTGCGCAGCGCGAACGCGTCGCTCTCGGCCCGGGTGATGCCGTCGAGCGTGGCCACCTCTTCGGCCGTCTCGCCCATGGTGAGCGTGATCCGCCGGTCGTCGGGGCCGGTGCCGGCCGCCTTGTCGTGCTCTTTGAACAGCGGGTTGGTGAAGCGCCAGCCCAGCGACGTGTCGACGACCTCGCCCGGGCGGGCCCACGGGGTGCCGGGCTTCTGCATCACCCACGGGGCCCGGGTCATCGACTCGACGCCGCCGGCCACGACCAGGTCGGCCTCGCCGGCCCGGATCTGGTTGGCGGCCGAGACGACGGCGGTGAGGCCGCTGGCGCAGAGCCGGTTGACCGTGTAACCCGGCACCGTGTCGGGCAGGCCCGCGAGCAGCACGGCCATGCGGGCCACGTTGCGGTTGTCCTCACCGGCCTGGTTGGCCGCGCCGAGGATCACCTCGTCGATCGCCTCGGCGGGCACGCCGGCCCGGCCGACCGCCTCGCGGACGACGAGCCCGGCGAGGTCATCGGGCCGCAGGCCGGCGAGCGCGCCGCCGTACTTGCCCTGGGGGGTGCGGACGCCGCCGACGAGGTAGGCCTCAACCATCGTGGATTCCTCCGGTGCTCAGACGTGGTGACGGGACTGGAGGGTGAAGAACCGGCCGGTGACGAAGTGGTCGTCGCTCAGCGAGGCCGTCGCCGCCGGGTTGGCCCCGGAGCCGTGCAGGTCGCTGAACGCGGCGGTCTGGTTGACGAACACCCCACCGGTGAGATTCTCGGCGAGGTGCACCCCGGCGTCGAGCGCCGCCTCCCGCGCAGCGGAAAGGACCTCGGGATTCCTCGAGTGGACCAGCGCGGTGAGCGCCCCGTGGGCCCGGACCGTCTCGACCAGGACGCGGAGGCTGTGCTCGGTCGACTCGGTGGCGATGACGAAGGAGACCGGACCGAACCATTCCCGGGTGTACGCCTTGTCGTCGGCCGCGTCGAGCCGGACCACCACCGGTGTGCGGATCGTGGCGCCCGGGTTGGTCTCGTCGGTGACCGCGGCCGTGGGGCGGATGACGCTGGCCGCGCCGTCGGCCTCGGTCACGCGGGCCAGGACGCCGTCGTTGACGATCGCGCCGAGCGTGCCCGCGGCCCGGGCCGGGTCGCCCAGCAGCTTGTCGAGCGCGGCGGCCAGGTCGGCGCCGAACTCGTCGACGCTGCGGTGGCCGGCGTCGGTCTCGATGCCCGACTGCGGGACCAGGATGTTTTGCGGGGTCGTGCACATCTGGCCGCTGTAGAGCGACAACGAGAAGGACAGGTTGCGCAGCAGGCCCTTGTAGTCGTCGGTGGAGTCGACCACGACGGTGTTGAGCCCGGCCTTCTCGGTGTAGACGACGGCCTGGCGGGCGTTGGCCTCGAGCCAGTTGCCGAACTCGCTGGAGCCGGTGAAGTCGACGATGCGGACGTCGGGGTGGGTGGCCAGGGTGGCCGCGATGCCGTCGCCCGGCTCCTCGACGGCCAGGGTGACCAGGTCGGGGCTCTGACCGGCCTCGGCCAGCACCTCGCGGCAGATCTGCACGGTGATGGCCAGCGGCAGCACGGCGCCGGGGTGCGGCTTGACGATCACCGGGTTGCCGGTGACCAGGCTGGCGAACAGGCCCGGGTAGCTGTTCCAAGTGGGGAACGTGGTGCAACCGACGACCAGGCTGACGCCGCGGCCGACCACGGTGCTGGTCTTGGCCAGGCGCAGCGGGTCGCCGCCGCGCTGCGGCTTGGCCCACTCGGCGTCGCGCGGGGTGCGGGTGGTGGCGGCCAGCGCGTAGGCCACGGCCTCGAGCGCCCGGTCTTGCGCGTGCGGGCCGCCGGCCTGGAACGCCATGACGAAGGCCTGGCCGGTGGTGTGCTGCACGGCGTGGGCCAGCTCGAACGAGCGGGCGTTGATCCGCTTGATGATCTCGGCCGCGACGCCGGCGCGACCCTGGGGGCCGACGGCGCGCCAGGCCGGGGTGGCGGCGCGGGCGGCCGCGACCAGGGCCAGCGGGTCGGCCTTGGGATAGCTGACGCCGAGGTCGAGGCCCCACGGCGAACGCTCGGTGCTGACCGTGCCCTCGGCGCCGGGGACCTCGATCGGGAACGGGCCGCCGAGCAGGGCCCGGAACGCGCGCTCACCCTCGGGCGCGGCCTGCTCGCCGTAGACCGACTTGCTCGGCGACTCGGGGAAGGCCGACCAGTAGTCGCGGACGGTCGTCGCCCGGACAGCCTGATCGAGCAGCTCGGCATGCGTCTCGTAGAACCCGGCGGGGGTCGTCATCCTGCGCTCCCTTGCGCTCGCGTGCCATCATTATCTACCGTCCGGTCGGTCGGTAATCAAGCCCGGGAGAGAGAATGGCACCGACACCCGCGAAAGAACCTCGTCGGCGTGGCCGTCCCGGTCATGACCAGGATGCCGTGCTGGCCGCGGCCGTGCGGCTGTTCAACGAGCGCGGTTACGACTTCACCAGCATGTTCGACATCGCCGTGTCCCTGGGCATCACCAAAAGCAGCGTCTATCACCACATCAACGGCAAGGAACAGTTGCTGCAGATGGCGATGGACCGGGCGCTCGACGGTCTGTTCGAGGCGGCCGACGAGGTCCGCGCGCTCGACGTCCCGGCCCTGGAAAGGCTCGAACAGCTGATCCGCCGCAGCGTGCTGGTGCTGTCTGAGCGGTTCGAATACGTGACCGTGCTGCTGCGGGTGCGCGGCAACACCGAGGTCGAGCAGCACGCCCTGGCCCGGCGCCGCCAGTTCGACGTCCTGGTCACCGAGCTGGTCAAACAGGCTCAGGCCGAGGGCGGCGTACGTCCCGACATCGACCCCGCGGTGGCCGCCCGCCTGCTCCTGGGCATGGTCAACTCGCTGACGGAGTGGTACCGCCCGCGTCCCGGTGGCGCCGAGGCGATGGCCGACGCGCTGACCACGCTCGCTTTCGAGGGCCTTCACACGATCTCCCCCGACCGCACACCACCTCGGCCCGGTTGATTGGCTACCGTGGCGGTCGATGAAGCGAAGCCTGGCCGCCGCCGCGGTCGCCGTGCTCCTGGCCGTCAGTGGCTGCACCCCGGCCCCCTCCAGCGAGGCCCCGTCGTCGTCGGCCCCGGTCCCGGTGACGCCGAGTGCGGAGCCGTCATCCGCTCCGCCGCCCCCGAAGAACTGCGTCACCGAGACCCTGGACGGGCTCGACCTGCCCGAGCGGGTGGGTCAGCTGCTCATGATCGGCGCTGCCGTGAACGCGCCCAGCGGGCTGGGTGACACGGTCCGCCGCTACCACCTGGGTGGCGTCTTCCTGCGCGGCCGCAGCACGCACAGCGCGGCCGAACTGAAGTCGGACATCGCCACGCTGCAGAAGAGTGCCCCGATGCCGATGCTGCTCGCCGTCGACCAGGAGGGCGGCAGCGTCCAGACCCTCAAGGGCCGCGACTTCCCGAAGTTGCCGTCGGCCAGCCGGCTCGGCGCCGGGCCGGCCGCGACGCTGCGCGACACGACCCGCGAGAGCGCCCGCCGCCTGGCCGGGATCGGCGTGAACCTCAACCTGGCCCCGGTCGCCGACACCGTGCCGACCAGCATCGGCACCGGCAACCCGCCGATCGGCGCGTTCCGCCGCGAGTTCGGCTCGGACCCGGTGAAGGTCGCGGCGGCCATCCGTACGGTCGTCCCCGCCTCCCAGGACGCCGGCGTCCTGACTACGCTGAAGCACTTCCCCGGCCTGGGCCGCGTCCGCGTCAACACCGACGTCTCCCGGGGCGCGACCGACACCGTGGCCACTGTCGACGACCCGTACCTGGGCCCGTTCAAGGCCGGCATCGAGTCCGGCTCGGCCGCCGTGATGATCTCGTCGGCGCGCTACCCGAAGATCGACCCCGACGCGATCGCCGCCTTCTCGAAGCCGGTCATCACCGGCCTGCTCCGCGACAAAATCGGCTTCGACGGCCTGGTCATTTCGGACGACCTGGGCGCGGCCCGGGCGGTCACGGCCGTCCCGCCGGCCCAGCGAGCCGTACGGTTCGTCGCCGCCGGCGGCGACATGGTGCTCACGATCGTGCCCTCGGACGCCGCCCCGATGGCCGGCGCCCTCATCGACAAGGCCGAAAGCGATCAGGCCTTCCGGGTCCGCGTCGACGATGCCGCCCGCCACGTGCTCGAGACCAAGAAGAAGGCCGGCCTGCTGCGCTGCAGCTGACCGGCCATGGCTCCCCTTCCCGGTTACTGCGCCTTGCGCAGGTGGAACGTCAGGCCGAGCGACTCGTCGGTGAACTCGCGGGCGTCGGGCCCGGGCGCGGCGCCGGACTCGTAGGTCGTGGCCAGCACCTCGTCGGCGACCAGGGCGGCGTGCTCGGTCAGGGCCTGGGCGGTCTCACCCTCGGCCGACCAGCGCAGGTCGATGCGGTCCGAGACCTCGAGGCCGCTGGCCTTGCGGGCCTCCTGGATCTGGCGGACGGCGTCGCGGGCGATACCGGCCCGCCGCAGCTCGGGGGTCAGCTCGAGGTCGAGCGCCACCGTGCCGCCGGAGTCGGAGGCCACGGCCCAGCCCGCGCGCGGGGTCTCGGTGATCACGACCTCGTCGGGGGTGAGCGTGAGCTGCTCGCCCTCGACGTCGAGCGTCGCCGTGCCCGTGGTGCGCAGGGCGTCCTTGAGCTCGGCGGCATCGGCAGCCGCGATCGCCTGCGCCACGACCTGCACCTTCTTCCCGAAACGCTTGCCCAGCGTACGGAAATTGGCCTTGGCGGTGGTGTCGACGAAGGAACCGGCAACCGGGGTGACCTCGCCCACGTTGAGCTCGGCGGCGATCTCGGCCAGCAGGTCCGCCGGCAGGTCGCCGAAGCCGTTGGCGGAGGCCAGCGCGCGTGACAGCGGCTGCCGCACCTTCAGGCCGGACTCGGCCCGGGCCGCGCGGCCCAGCTCGACCAGGCGCCGGACCAGGGCCATTTGCGTCGACAGGGCCGGGTCGATCAGGGCCGGGTCGGGCTCGGGGAACGCCGCGAGGTGCACCGACTCGGCCGCCCGGGGGTCGACCGGGCTGACCAGGTCGCCCCACACCCGCTCGGTGACGAACGGGGTCAGCGGGGCCATGAGCAGCGTGACCGTGCGCAGGGCCTCGTGCAGGGTGGCCAGCGCGGCCGGGTCGCCCCGCCAGAAGCGGCGGCGGCTGCGGCGCACGTACCAGTTGGAGAGGTCGTCGACGAACGCGGCCAGCAGTCGGCCCGCCTCTTGCGTGTCGAACGCCGAGTAGGCCGCGTCGACCTTGCCGACCAGGGTGTTCACCTCGGACAGGACCCAGCGGTCGAGCAGCGGGCGGTCGGCCGGGGCCGGGTCGGAGGCGGACGGCTGCCAGCCCGCGGCCCGGCCGTAGAGGGCCTGGAAGGCGACCGTGTTCCAGTAGGTCAGCAGGGTCTTGCGCACGACCTCTTGCAGCGTCGTGTGGCCGACCCGGCGGGCCGACCAGGGCGAGCCCACGCAGGCCATGAACCAGCGGACCGCGTCGGCGCCGTGCGTGTCCATCAGCGGGATCGGCTCGAGGATGTTGCCGAGGTGCTTGGACATCTTGCGGCCGTCCTCGGCCAGGATGTGGCCCAGGCAGACCACGGCCTCGTACGACGAGCGGTCGAAGACCAGCGTGCTGACCGCCATCAGCGTGTAGAACCAGCCGCGGGTCTGGTCGATCGCCTCGGAGATGAACTGGGCCGGGAAGCGCTGCTCGAAGAGCTCCTTGTTCTTGTACGGGTAGCCGAACTGGGCGAACGGCATCGAGCCCGAGTCGTACCAGGCGTCGATGACCTCGGGCACGCGGGTCGCCGTCCGCGCGCACTGCGGGCAGGCGAAGGTGACCTCGTCGATGTAGGGCCGGTGCGGGTCAAGCGTGGACAGGTCGCGGCCGGCCTTCTGGCCCAGCTCGGCCAGCGAGCCGATGCAGGTCAGGTGGCCCTCGGCGCAGCGCCAGATGGGCAGCGGCGTGCCCCAGTAGCGGTTGCGCGACAGCGCCCAGTCGACGTTGTTGGTGAGCCAGTCGCCGTAGCGGCCGTGCTTGACCGTCTCGGGCTGCCAGGTGGTCTGCTCGTTCTCGCGCAGCATCTGGTCGCGGACGGCGGTGGTGCGCACGTACCACGAGGGCTGGGCGTAGTAGATCAGCGCGGTGTGGCACCGCCAGCAGTGCGGATACTGGTGCTCGTAGGGGTCGAGGCGGAACAGCAGATCTCTGCGCCGCAGCTCCTCGACCAGCGGTTCGTTGGCCGTACGGAAGAAGAGGCCACCCACCAGCGGGACCTCGGCCTCGAAGGTGCCGTCGCGCTGGATCGGGTTGACCATCGGCAACCCGTACGCGCGGCAGCTCGCGAGGTCGTCGGCGCCGAACGCGGGCGACTGGTGCACGAGGCCGGTGCCGCTCTCGGTGGTGACGTAGCCGGCCAGGATGACGATGTGCGCGTCGGGCACCTCGACCAGGTCGAACGGCGGCCGGTAGGTCCAGCGCTCCATCTGCTTACCGGTGAACGACTCGCCGGTCAGGCGCCACCCGTCGCCCAGCACCTGGGCCATCAGGGGCTCGGCCAGCACCAGCTGCTCGGTGCCGTCGGTGGCCACCACGTACGTCACGTCGGGGTTGACCGCGACGGCCGTGTTGGAGACCAGCGTCCAGGGCGTGGTCGTCCACACCAGCAGCGCCGCCTGGCCGGCGAGCGGGCCCGAGGTGAGCGGGAAACGGACGTAGACCGCCGGGTCGACGTCGGTCTCGTAGCCCTGGGCGAGCTCGTGGTCGGAGAGGGTCGTCTGGTCGCGCGGGCACCACGGGGCGACCCGGAAGTCCTCGACCAGCAGGCCCTTGTCGAAGATGCGCTGCAACGACCACCAGACCGACTCGATGTATTCCGGGTCCATCGTGCGGTAGGCGTCGTCCATGTCGACCCAGTAGCCCATGCGCTCGGTGAGCTGGGCGAACGCGTCGGTGTGACGGGTGACGGAGGCGCGGCAGCGGTCGTTGAAGGCGGCGATGCCGTACGCCTCGATGTCCTGCTTGCCGCTGAAGCCGAGCTCTTTCTCGACGGCCAGCTCGACCGGCAGGCCGTGGCAGTCCCAGCCCGCCTTGCGGGCGACGTGGAAGCCCTTCATCGTGCGGTAGCGCGGGAAGACGTCCTTGAAGACGCGGGCCTCGATGTGGTGGGCGCCGGGCATGCCGTTGGCCGTGGGCGGGCCCTCGTAGAAGACCCATTCCGGGCGGCCCTCGGACTGCTCGAGGGTGCGTTCGAAGACGTGCTTCTCTTGCCAGAAGCGCAGGACTTCGTGGTCGAGCGCGGGCAGGTCGACCTGCGCGGGCACCGAGCTGTACACCTGTGTTCCTCCGTCAGACGTGTTTCGTCATCAACAGAGGGACGAGACCTGATCAGCCCCGCGGTACCACCCTCTTTGGCCGCGGCCTGGTCGGCCGTGGCCCACTCGAAGTGGTTGCAGTCGGTTCTACTCGGCCGGGGCCTTTCTTCCGACAGCTCCGGGGTGATCTTCGGACCGCGCACACCCCCGGGCTTCCACCGTCCCCGGGTCTCTCGTGGCTGCGTGCGGTCTTACTCGTCCCCATCAGTGCCCTGCGCCGACGATGCTACCGACTCCGCCGGCGGACCCGCCATGCGGTTTCCCTCAATCAGGGGGTGGGGCTGTGCTGCCCCGCACGACCAGGTGCGGAACCAGCACGATCTCGCTCGGGCGGGTGCGGCCCTCGTCGAGGCGGGAGACGGCGGCCCGCACGGCCTGGCGGGCCTGGGCCGGCGCGTCCTGGTTGACCGAGGTCAGGTCGATGTGGGCCAGGTGGGCCAGCGTGCTGTCGTCGTAGCCGACCACGGAGACCCGGCCCGGCACGTCGATGCCGGTGCGCACGAACGCATCCATCAGACCCACGGCCAGGCGGTCGTTGGAGGCCACGATCGCGGTCGGCAGGTCGCCCCGGGCCGCAAGATCACGACCTACGCGTACGCCGCCCTGCTCGGTGTGGTCGCCCGGCTGCACCTCGGCCGGCAGCCCGGCCCGGCGCATCGCCCGGCGGTAACCGCGACGGCGGGCGGCGGCCACGGCGCCCCGCCCACCGTCGACGAACGCGATGCGGGTGTGGCCGAGACCGATCAGGTGAGCGAGCGCCGCGTCGACGCCGACGTCGTCGGCCGGGCGCACCACGTCGACATCGACGCCGCGGGCCATGCGGCCGACCACCACGCACGGCACCTGGGCGGCCAGCCGGCCCAGGTCGTCGTCGGCGGCGTCGGGGCCGAGCAGGATCAGCGCCTCGCACCGGAAGTCGAGCAGGGTCTCGAGGGCGCGCGGCTCGTCGCGGTCGCGGGTCAGGGTGGACAGCACCACCTCATAACCGGCCCGGTCGGCCTCGATGTGGATCTCTTCGGCCAGCTCGGCGTGGAACGGGTTGCGCACGTCGAGCAGCACGCCCAGCAGGTGGCGCCGGCGGCGGGCGAGCAGGCTGGCCGTGCGGTCGGCCCGGTAGCCGAGCTCGGCCGCGGCCGCCAGCACCCGCTCGCGCGTCTCGGAACTGGGGCCGGGCGCGCCGCGCAGCACGAGGGAGACCGAGGCCGGCGAGACACCGACGCGGGCGGCCACGTCGGACAGTCGCGGTCGCTGATCCACTATTTCACTCCTCGTGCACGTCTTGACACTCAGCGAGATCAACGTCGATAGTACAGGGGTTCTTAAAGCGCTTTAAAGGAGGTTGCTCATGCCCGTTGGGGTAGCAGTCGTCGGCGCCGGCATGGTCGGCCGCGCGCATGCCAACGCCTACCGTCAGGCCGCCACCGTCTTCAGTCTCGACCAGCCCGCGCCCCGGCTGGTCGCGATCGCCGACCTGCACGAGCCGTTCGCCGCCGACGCCGCCGCGCGCTACGGCTACGCCCGGGCCGAGACCGACTGGCGCGCCGTGGTCGAGGCGCCCGACGTCGACGCGGTGAGCGTGGCCGTCGCCAACAGCCTGCACCGCGAGGTCACCGAGGCCGCCCTCGCCGCGGGCAAGCACGTGCTCTGCGAGAAGCCCCTGGCTCCGAGCGTCGCCGACGGCGAGGCGATGGTGGCCGCGGCCGCCGCCGCGCCCGGCCAGGTCGGCGCGGTCGGCTTCACGTTCCGCCGCTCCCCCGCTCTCAACGCGCTCAAGCAACAGGTCGAGGGTGCGCTCGGCCCGGTGCGCCACTTCGTCGGCAACTACTGGTGCGACTACGGCTTCGATCCGCAGCGCCCGATGAGCTGGCGCTATCAGGGCGGCCCCGGCTCCGGCGTGCTGGCCGACATCGGCAGCCACATGACCGACCTGGCCGAGTTCCTCTGCGGCCCCACCGCCGCGGTGCGGGGCACGACGATGGCCACCCTCGTGACGGAAAGGCCCAAGCCGCTCGGCGTGGCTGTCGGTCACGCCGGTGGCGTTCAGGTCAGCGACGAGCGGGCGCCGGTCGAGAACGAAGACGTCTGCACGTTCACCACCAGCTACGCCGGCGGCGCGGTCGGCACGTTCTCGTTGTCGCGCGTCGCCTTCGGTCACGCCAACACGCTGCGGATCGACCTGTTCTGCGAGAACGGCACGGCCTCGTTCGACC
This sequence comes from Paractinoplanes aksuensis, assembly GCF_024137025.1. Lineage (GTDB taxonomy): Bacteria > Actinomycetota > Actinomycetes > Mycobacteriales > Micromonosporaceae > Actinoplanes > Actinoplanes aksuensis. Next base: position 55,114 of record NZ_JAMYJR010000012.1, on the reverse strand, counting down.
TCACCCGCCCGGCCGAGTTCAGCATCATCGACGGCGGCCCCGAGACCGCGGTCAACGGCGCCCGCACGGTCTACCTCGGCCCGTGGCACCCCTACCTGGCCCGCGGCCTGCCCATGGACTTTCCCACCGTCGGCCACGGCCAGAACGACTTCTTCGTCTATCAGGCCCGCGCGTTCCTCGACCAGATCGCCGGGGTCAAGGGCCTGCCGCCCTGCCCCGACCTGGCCCACGGCCTGCACAACCTGCGCGTCCTCGAGGCGGTCGTGTCCGCCACCGGCCAACCCGTCACCCTCTGAAAGGGACCCACCATGCGCCTAGGTGCCTACACGGCCTGCCTGCACGACCGTTCCCTCGACGAAACACTGAAGGTCCTCGGCGAGCTGGGCCTGACCAGCGCCGAGATCAACACCGGCGGCTTCATCGCCGCGCCGCACATCCCCATCGACGACCTGCTGGCCAGCGCCGGCGCCCGCGAGGACTACCTGGGCCGCTACGCCCAGGCCGGCATCACGCTGACCGGCCTCAACTGCAACGGCAACCCGCTCAACCCCGACCCGATGGTCGGCCCCAAGCACGCGGCCGATCTGCACCGCAGCATCGAGCTGGCGGCGCTGCTGGGGGTGAAGCGCGTCGTGACGATGTCCGGGCTGCCCGGCGCTCACCCCGGCGCGACGGCGGCCAACTGGGTGGTCAATCCGTGGGACAGCCAGTGGCTGGACGCCCTCGACCACCAGTGGAACGAGGTCGCGATCCCGTTCTGGCGCGACATCCAGGCCCGCGCGGCCGACGCCGACGTCAAGGTGTGCATCGAGATGCACCCGCACAACATCGTCTTCAACCCGCCCACGCTGCTGCGCCTGATCGAGCAGACCGGCGCCACCCACGTCGGGGCCGAGATGGACCCGAGCCACCTGTTCTGGCAGGGCATCGACCCGGTGGCGGCGATCAAGTATTTGGGCGACCGCGTCTTCCACGCCGCGGCCAAAGACACACGCATCAACGACGAGAACGTCCGCCTGTTCGGGGTGCTCGACGACCGCTTCACCCGCACGCCCGCCGACCGGAACCCGCTCAACCTGGGCGGCCACAACACTCTCAACCAGTGGCCCGACCAGCCGTCCTGGCAGTTCGTGGCCGTCGGCCGAGGCCACGGCGACGACTTCTGGGTGCCCTTCCTGCAGGCACTGCACGAGGTCGACCCCGACATGGCCGTCAACATCGAACACGAAGACACCGAACTCGACCAGATCGAGGGCCTCCGCCTGGCCGCCGAAAACCTGATCGCCGCCGGCCACAAAGCAGGCATCTGAGGCGCCTTAACAACTGGGCCCGGTGCAGGCTGGGTCCAACTATGAAACACGCCGCTCGTCGCACGACATTCCAGCGTGGGCGCCGTGCCATCGGGCCGACCACCCGCGCCGAGCAATCCGGATCTGGCCGTCGCGGAGCTCGGCTGGACCCTGACGCGGGCCGCTAACCGTCGAGTTCGGCCCGGGCGGCGTCGAGGAAGGTCAGGCGAGGCTGTTCCAAGGCCTCGCGCAGGTCGTCGCGGCTGGGGGTGCCCTCCCAGACGGCGCCGTTGAGGAGCAGGAAGTAGGCGCGGGCGGCCTCGTGGACCGGTGGTGGGAACAGCAGGCGAATCATGCGGTCGGCCACCCAGAAGCGGTTCATCGTCTCCTGGGTGCGGGTGTGCCAAGCGTCGCCCTCGGTCCACGTGTCGGGGCGTTCGAAGGCGTGCCGTTCGGCTTCGGCGCCCACGCTGACGAAGCGTTCCAGCAACGCCAGCCGCTCGGCCCGCCGGGTCTCCGTGCGGGCTGCTGCTTGTTTGCCCTCCTCCAGGCGCGCTGTCATGCGCTGGGTTGTCCGCTGCACCAAATACGACAGTCCGCCGCCGAGGGCGACTCCGCCGAGCGATGTCAGGGATGTCAATGTCTCTGCCGCCATGCGGACATGATCTCCGAACCAGCCATCGTCGTCGATTCCGTTCCCGGCGCCTGGCCGAACCGGCCCGGATGCCGAGCGACGCCGAGCGGCGACGCGGTGGGCGGCGACGACGAGCTCGGCAACGGCAAACGGCACCGGCACCGGCACCGGCACCGGCGACGGCGACGGCGACGGCGACGGCGACGGTCAGGGCGCCTATCCGGCCAGGGGTTGACCACCGCATCGGTAAGTCGTAGCTTACCGTTCGTGGCCACTTACCAAGCTGACGGGTGGGAGATCCTGGGCGACCCGAGTCGGCGCGCGATCGTGGAATGTCTGGCGGTGCGGCCACGCGCTGTCGGTGAGCTGGCCGACGAGCTGCCGATCAGCCGGCCCGCGGTGTCGCAGCATCTGCGTGTGCTCAAGGACGCGGGTCTCGTCGAGGACGAGGCGGCGGGCACGCGACGGGTCTACCGGCTCAATCCGGCCGGTGTGTCCGCGCTCCGCGACCAGCTCGACATGTTCTGGCGGCGGACCCTGGAAGGCTTTCAAGAGATCGTCGAGGAAGAGGACGAGGAGAAGTCATGAGCGAGGTAGTTCTGCGGCACGTCGTCGTGCAGGCACCGCAGGCCAAGGCGTTCGAGGTGTTCACCGGGCGGTTCTACGACATCAAGCCGCGCGATCACTATCTGATGAGCTCGCCGCTCGCCGAGACGGTGTTCGAGCCGCGGGTGGGCGGTCGCATCTACGACCGGGCCGAGGACGGCACCGAGTTCGTCTGGGCCCGCATCCTGGCCTACGAACCGCCGAACCTGGTCGTGTTCAGCTGGGACATCGGCGTCGAGTGGACACTGGAGAACGACCTGCGGAACACCAGCGAGGTCGAGGTCCGCTTCATCGCCGAGGCCCCGGACCGTACGCGGGTGGAACTGGAACACCGCCACCTCGACCGGCACGGGCCGGGCTGGGAGTCGCTCAACACCGCTCTCGGCAACGACTCGGGCTGGCCGCTCTACCTCAGCCGCTACGCCGCCCTGTTCGGCGACCACGACAGCCCCGAAGACTGAGCGGTCGCTCCGGGCCACGGCGCTCACCGCGAGACGAAACGGATCGTCTCGCGGTGGGCGCTCAGCCAGGTGGAAACGGTGAGGGCTCAGCCAGGTGGAAACGGTGAGGGCTCAGCCAGGTGGAAACGGTGAGGGCTCAGTCAGGTGGAAACGGTGAGGGCTCAGCCGGCGGGGGCTCAGCCGGTGGTGTAGCGCCTGATCTGGTCCAGGTTGAAGCGGGCGCTCTCCTCCGCCCTCTCCTCCCAGGCGAAGACGCAGACGGTGGCGATGCCGTCGAAGTTCACCTCGGTCAGCGTCTTGAAGAACAGGTCCCAGTCGACCTCGCCCTGGCCGATGTCCAGGTGCTGGTGGACCCGGGCCGTGCTGCCGGGCGGGTTGACGATGTAGCGCAGGCCCGACGACGCCCGGAAGTCGAACGAGTCGGCTATGTGCAACTGGGTCAGCAGCGGGCCGGCGTAGCGGATGATCTCGGCCAGGTTGCCACCCTGGTGGAACGTGTGCGGGCAGCAGTAGAGGAATGAGACCAGGTCGCTGTTGATGCCGCGGACCAGGTTGACCGCGCCGATCCCGTCCTCGAGGAAGTCGTCGGGGTGCGGTTCGAGCACGAGCCGCACCCCCTCGCGTTCGAAGATCGGCAGCAGCTCTTCCATCGAGCGCCAGAACTGCGCTTCGGACGAGGCGGCCGCCGAGGGACGGCCATTGAACTCGGAGTTCATCACGTTGACGCCGAGGTCGACCGTGATCTCGATGGCCCGCTTCCAATACCGTACGGCGGCCTGGCGCTCGTCCTCGTCGGGGCCCGACCACCGGTACAGCGGCAGCACCGACGCCACCGAGACCTCGGCCGACGCCAGCGCACGCCGGAACGCGGCCACTCCGGCCTTGTCCACCCTTGGATGCAGGAAGAACGGCATGAAGTCGTCGCGCGGCGACAGCTCGATGTGGTGATACCCGAGGTCGGCCACGACGCGCGGCAGGTCGAGCAGGGGCACCCGACGCAGCATGTACGGATCAAGGGCGATCTTCATGCGGCATCTCCGGCAGCAACGGCCGACGCGTTCGGAGCGAGAGCCGCGACCTCCGTCTCGTACAACTTCGGCTTCTCGGTCAGTACGACCGGAACACGGTCGCCGGAGCGCAACGCGGCCACGCCGGCGTCGGAGACCACGGCGGCCGCATAACCGTCCCAGGCCGAGGGCCCGACCGGGCGTCCGCCGGCCCGGAGCGCGTCGATCCACTCCTGAAACTCCACGTCGTAGGCGCGCAGGAACCTTTCACGCCAGTCGGCCGGGACCGGATCGGCCGCGAACCCGGCCTTGCGCACCTGTACGGGGCTCAGCGAACCGAGGGCGGCCGTCCCCTCCTCCCCGACGATCTCGCCCCGGATGTCGTAGCCGTACCGGATGTTGACCGAGGTCTCGACGTCGACCAGCACCCCGGACGAGAGCTCGAACAGCAGCATCAGCGGGTCTTGGAGCTCGCCGCCGAGGCTGCTACGGCGCGGGGTCAGCACCCGCACCGCCGTGATCTCGTCGTCGAACATCCACCGGACCATGTCGATCTCGTGGACGGCGGTGTCCGTGATCGCCATTTCCTTCTCGTAGAAACCGGGCACGCTGGCGTTGCGGTGCGCGCAGTGCATCATCAGCGGCGCGCCGATCTGGCCCGTGCCCAGCGTGGCCTTCAATGCCCGGTAGGCATCGTCGTACCGCCGCATGTAGCCGACCTGCACCAGCCGGCTGCCGTGCGCGACCTCGGCGTCGAGGATGCGCAGACACGCGTCCTGGGTGGTGGCCAGCGGTTTCTCGCAGAAGACCGGCTTGCCGGCAGCGATGGCGGCCAGCACGTACTGCTCGTGAGTCGGCCCCCACGAGCAGACCACGATCGCATCGACCGACGGGTCCGCGATCAGCGCCTCGCCCGTCTCGAAGGCCGGGGCGCCGATCCGGGCCCCGACCGAGGCGGCGACCGTGGTGTCCACGTCGGCCACCGCGGTGACCCGGACCCCGGCCAGCACCGATGTCATCCGCCGGATGTGGTCCTGCCCGATCATGCCGGTGCCGATGACTCCGACCTGCAGCATGGTCATCACCGTTTCAGCTCGTGCGACAACTCGGTCAGTTCGTCGCCGCCGGCCATCTGCGTGGTCAGCTCGTCGATGCCGACCTGCCGGCGGGTCTTGTCGAGCGACATCCGGCCCAGCTTCAGGATCACGAAGTGGTCCCCGACCAGGTAGGCGTGGTGCGGGTTGTGCGTGATGAAGACGACGCCCAGACCGGCGTCGCGGGCCGCGGCCACGTACTTGAGCACGACGCCGGACTGCTTGACGCCGAGGGCGGCGGTGGGTTCGTCGAGGATCAGCACCCGGGCCCCGAAATAGACGGCCCGGGCGATCGCGACGCACTGCCGCTGGCCGCCGGACAGCGTACCGATGGGCTGGTTGATGTCTTTGACGACGATGCCCATCTTGCGCAGTTCGGCGTCGGCGATCTCGCGCATCTGCCTGATCTTCAGCCCGGCCAGCGGGTACTTGCCCGCGGTCAGCTCCGAGCCCAGGAAGAAGTTGCGCCAGACCTCCATCAGCGACACCACGGCCAGGTCTTGATAGACGGTGGCGATGCCGTGGGACAGGGCTTCGCGCGGCGACGAGAACGAGACCTCCTTACCGTCGACGCGCAGGTTGCCCTCGTTGTGCGGGTGCAGCCCCGACATGATCTTGATCAGCGTGGACTTGCCGGCGCCGTTGTCGCCGAGCACACACGTCACCTCGCCCGCGCCGACGCGCAGGTTGATGCCGCGCAGGGCCCGGATCGCGCCGTACGACTTGCCGACCTCTTCCATCTCGATCAGCGGCTCGCCCTTGTTCAGGGTCTGGTCGGCGTGCGAGGCCAGGGTGTCGGTCATCGCTCAGCCCACCTTCCTGGCCGTGGCCATCCGTTTGACATAGAGGTTGACCAGCACCGCGAGCAGCAGCATGACGCCCAGGAAGGCCTTGAACCAGTTCGGGTCCCAGCCCGCGTAGATGATGCCGAGGCTGGTCATGCCGAAGATGAAGGCGCCGATGGCGACGCCGATCGCGTTGCCGAAGCCACCGGTGAGCAGCGTGCCGCCCACCACCGCGGCGATGATGTAGAGGAACTCGTTGCCGACACCGCCGCCGGCCTGCAGCGTGTTGAAGCGGAACAGCTGGTGCATGCCGACGAACCAAGCCAGGAACGACACGATCATGAAAAGACCGATTTTCGTACGGACGACAGGCACACCCACGGCCCGTGCGCTGTCCGGGTTGCCACCGACGGCGAAGATCCAGTTGCCGACGCGGGCCCGCTGCAGGGTCCAGGCCGCGAGCGCGACGAACAGGACCCACCACAGCACCGAGCCCCAGACCGTGACCGACCCGATCTTGAAGCTGGACGAGAACACCGCCTGCAGCGAGCTGAACCCGTCGATGTTGCTGATGTCAGAGCTCGACACCGTGCCGGTCACCAGCTTGGTGACACCCAGGTTGGCCCCCTGCAGCACGAAGAACGTGCCCAGCGTGATGAGGAAGCTCGGGATGCCGGTCTTCATCACCAGATAGCCGTTGAGGAAGCCCAGGGCCAGGCAGAAGATCAGCGACAGGACCGCCCCGATCCACAGGTTGACCCCGTAGTACCAGCAGAACATCGAGGTGACCAGGCCGGCCGTGTAGACCATGACGCCGGCCGACAGGTCGAACTCGCCGCCGATCATCAGCAGGCCGACCCCGACGGCGACGATGCCGATCACCGACGACTGGTAGAGCACGGTGAAGAACGACTCGGCCGAGCGGAACGACGGGGCCGACACCATGAAGAAGATGAAGATGATGATCGCGGCCACCAGCGCCCCGACCTCGGGCCGGCCGAGCAGGCGTTGCGCGAAGCTCAGCCGTACGCGGTTGGAGGGTTCGGACGGCGCCGGCGCGGGCGCCTCGAGAGTCTGGCTCATCTCGTCACCTGCCTACCGTGTGTTGTTCTTGGTGAACGGAATGATCTTGTCGATGTTCGAGCTGTCCACGAAGGAAGGGCCGGTCAGCACGGCCTTGCCGCCACCGATGTCGTTGCCGTTCTTGATGTTCAGGTAGAGCGAGGTGACGGCCATGTAGCCCTGGACGTAAGGCTGCTGGTCGATCGAGAAGACGATGTTGCCGTTCTTGATCTCGGTCGCGGCCTGCTCGTTGAGGTCGAACGTGACCAGTTTGGCCTGGCTGCTCGCCTGCTCCTTGGCCTTGATGGCGTCCAGCGCCTGGGGCGCGCCCAGCGTCACGATCGCGTCGATCGCCTTGTCCTGGGACAGCTTGGCCTGCAGCGTGGAGGTCACGGCGGCGTCATCGGCCCCGTTGACCTGGATGTTCTCGGTGCCCGGGATGGCCGACTTCACGCCCGCGCAGCGCGCCTCGAGGGCGACCGAGCCGGTCTGCTGGATCACGCAGAGCGGCTTCTTGGCGCCCTGCTGCGCGAGCCGTTCGCCGGCCGTCTTGCCGGCCAGGCTCTCGTCCGAGCCGAAGTACATCAGCGCGCCGAGCTTCTGGTACTGGTCGATGCCGGAGTTGAAGCCGACCACCGGGATGCCGGCGTCGGTCGCCGCCTTGACCGAACCGGCCAGCGCGTCCGGGGTCACCAGGGTCGTCGCGATGCCGTTGACCTTGGAGTCGACCGCGTTCTGGATCAGCACGGCCTGCTTGGGCGCCTCGGGGTCGTTCGAGTACTTGAGGGTGACGCCGGTGTCCTTGGCGGCCTGGTTCGCGCCGTTCTTGATCTTGTCCCAGAACGTGTCGCCGGGCGTCTCGTGCGTGATGAAGGCGATCGTGTAGCCCGAGCTTCCGGCCGCGTTCCCGCCGCCGGTGGCGGTATCTTCCTCTTTCTCGCGCCCGCCACCGCTGCATGCCGCGGCGGCGACCAGCACCGCCGCGGAAGCGGCGAGCATTCGGAAGGTGCGTGTCCGAACGGTCATATCTTCTCTCCTGTGGCTGGACGGGGATCGGCGGCGGCCCGGGAGTGGAGGCCGACGGAGTTCAGGTAGGTGCGGGTGCGTTCCGCGATGGGCAGCGGCACGTCGAACTCGACCGGGTACATGTCCTGCTCGACGACGACGAACAGTTCGGCGTCGAGTTCGCTGAGGGCGGCCAGCACGTCGGGGATGTCGGGCTCGCCGACCGGGGGCTCGACGCTGGCGCCCTGGGCCACGGCCTTGCCGAAGGCCAGGTCGTCCTTGACGGCGCGCTCGGCGATGACCGGGTCCATCTGCTTGATGTGCACGTAGCCGATGCGGTCGGGATAAGTGCGGATGATCGCGGGGACGTCGGCCTTGCGGTAGGCCAGGTGGCCGGTGTCGAGGCACAGCGACACGTAGCGCGGATCGGTGTCCTGCAGGAAGCGCTCGGTCTGCGCCTGCGTCTCGACCTGGTAGTCGGCGTGCGGGTGGAAGCGCATGTGAACGCCGTACTCCTCGAGCAGGATCTTGCCGAGCGTGTTGGAGTTCCTGACGAGCGCCTGCCACCCGTCGGCGTCGAGCTCGCCCGGCTCGAGGTAGGCGTTGGTCACGTCGTCGCGATAGCCCGGCACCGGAACGAATACGACATTTTGCGCGCCAAGAGCGGACGTCAGAGCGGCGACCTTTCGGGTCTCCGCCACGACAGCATCGAAGTCCTTGTGCGGCCCGCCGGCTCCGGCCACCGTCCCGCCGGCGACGGAGAGCCCCCGTGCTGCGAGTTCGTCGCCCAGAAGCGCTGGGTCGGTGGGCAGGTAGCCGTACGGTCCGAGCTCCAGCCACCGGTAACCGGCGGCGGCCATCTCGTCGAGGAACCGCTGATACGGCGTCTGCCGCGGGTCGGAAGCGAACCACACACCCCACGAGTCGGGGCAGCTACCGAGTTGCAGGTGACGAATTTCCATGAATAGGTCCAGTCTTCAGTCGATCTCAGGGGCGGCGGCCGGGGTGGTTGGAAGGGTCAGGATGAGGTGGGGAAATGCAGGGAGGCGTCGTACGCGTGGGAGACGTGCGGCCATCGGGCCGTGACGACCTTGGCCCGGGTGTAGAACGAGACCCCCTCGGGCCCGTGCACGTGCTTGTCGCCGAACAGGGAGTCCTTCCACCCGCCGAACGAGTAGTAGGCCATCGGCACCGGAATGGGCACGTTGATGCCGATCATCCCGACCTTGACGCCCCGCTGGAACCGCCGCGCCGCCTCGCCACTGCTGGTGAAGATCGCCGTACCGTTCCCGTACGGATTGCTGTTGATCAGATCGATGGCCGCGTCGACGGTGTCGGTGCGGACGACCGAGAGCACCGGCCCGAAGACCTCCTCGCGGTACACCTCCATGGACGGTTCGACCTGGTCGAGAACGGTCGGACCGACGAAGAAGCCGTCCTCGAACCCGGGCACGCGCAGCCCCCGCCCGTCGACCGTGACCTTCGCCCCCTCGCGCTCGCCGCTGTCGATCAGCCCCTCGATGCGCTGCTTGGCCGCCGCCGTGACCACCGGGCCCATCTCGCTCGCGCCGTCGCGCCCGCTGCCCACCTTGACCTCGTTGGCCTTGCGGTTGACCAGGTCGACCAGCGCGTCGCCGGCCCCGCCGACGGCCACCGCGGCCGAGATGGCCATGCACCGCTCCCCCGCCGACCCGAACGCGGCCGCGGTCAGGTGACCGGCCGCGAACTCGAGGTCGGCGTCGGGCAGGATGATCGCGTGGTTCTTGGCCCCGCCGAGCGCCTGTACCCGCTTGCCGTGGGCGTTGCCCTGCTCGTAGATGTAGCGGGCGATCGGGGTCGAGCCCACGAACGACACCGCGGCCACGTCCGGGTGGTGCAGCAGCGCGTCGACCGCCGTCTTGTCGCCGTGCACGACGTTGAACACCCCGTCGGGCAGCCCGGCCTCTTTGAGCAGTTCCGCCATGTAGTTGGAGGCCGACGGGTCCCGCTCGCTCGGCTTGAGCACGAACGTGTTGCCGCAGGCGATCGCGACCGGGTACATCCACATCGGCACCATGGCCGGGAAGTTGAACGGCGTGATCCCCACGCACACGCCCAGCGGCTCGCGGAAGCTGAACACGTCCACGCCGGTCGACGCCTGATCGCTGTACTCGCCCTTGAGCAGCTGCGGGATGCCGCAGGCGAACTCGATCACCTCGAGACCGCGCTGCACCTCGCCGGCCGCGTCCGAGAGCACCTTGCCGTGCTCGTCCGACACCAGCTCGGCGATCTCCTTGACGCGCGCGTTGACCAGCTCGCGGAAGTTGAACATGACCTTCGTGCGCTTGCTCAGCGAGGCCTGGCCCCAGCTCTCGAACGCCGTGTGGGCCGCGCAGACAGCGGCGTTGACGTCGGCGTCGGTCGCCAGCACGACGTCGTGCTGCTGCCGGCCGGTGGCCGGGTTGAAGACCGGCCCGGTGCGATTCCCGGAACCGGCGGTGAATTCGCCGCCGATCCAGTGCTCGATGGTTGCCATGACAGTCCTTACAGATAGGGGCGTTGGAGACGCTTGGCTTTCTCGTAAGCGACGTGCGCCTCGCGAGTGCTTTCCAGCGATGAGGTCTGCGGCACCGGCACGTCCCACCACGAGTCGGAGGACGGCACCGGGGCCAGGGGGTCGGTCTCGATGTGCAGGACGGTGAGGCGGTCGGCCTCGCGGGCGCGTTTCAGGCCGTCGGCCAGGTCGGCGATCGTGCGGCAGCGGATGACGTGGGCGCCCAGGCTCTCGGCGTTGGCGGCCAGGTCGACGGGCAGGTGGGCGCCGTCGTAGTCGCCGTCGGCGCTGCGGTAGCGGTAGCTGGTGCCGAAGCGCTGCGAACCGAGCGACTCCGACAGCGCGCCGATCGAGGCGAACCCGTGGTTCTGGATCAGGACGATGATGAGCTTGATGCCCTCAGCGACAGCAGTGACGATCTCCTGCGCCATCATGAGATAGCTGCCGTCGCCGACCATCGCGAAGACCTCGCGGCTCGGGTCGGCCAGTTTGATGCCGAGCGCGCCCGCGATCTCGAAGCCCATGCACGAGTAGCCGTACTCGACGTGGTACTGCTTCGGATCCCGCGCCCGCCACAGCATCTGCAGGTCGCCGGGCAGGCTGCCGGCCGCCTGCACGACCACGTCGCGTGCTCCGCACGCTTCGTTCACCGCCCCGATCACCTCGGTCTGGGCGGGCAGGGGTCCATGTCCCAGGTGGTACGCCCGGTCGACCGTGGCCTGCCACGCTCCGACCTCGGCCGCATGGTCGCCGGGGAACTGCCGGCCGTCGAGCGCCGTGAGCAACGCGGACAGGCCCGAGCGGGCGTCGGCCACGATCGGGTGGGCCGACTGTTTTGCGGCGTCGAAACCGGCCACGTTGATGTTCACGAACTGCACGTCGGGGTGCTGGAAGGCCGTACGGGAAGCGGTCGTGAAGTCGCTGTAGCGGGTGCCGACACCGATGATCACGTCGGCCTCGCGGGCCAGGCGGTTGGCCACCGGCGTGCCGGTCGAGCCGACACCGCCCACCGAGTTGGGGTGGTCCCAGCTCAGCGCTCCCTTGCCGGCCTGGGTGTCGGCCACCGGGATGCCGGTGGCCCGGGCGAACCGGTCCAGCTCGTCCGAGGCCTCGGAGTAGATGACGCCGCCCCCGGCGACGATCAGCGGGCGTTGCGCGTTCTGCAGCACGGCGGCCGCGCGCTCGACGAAGGCGGGTTCGGCCACCGGCCGGGCGATGTGCCAGACGCGCCGGCCGAACAGGTCGTCCGGGAAGTCGTACGCCTCGGCCTGAAGATCCTGGGGCAGACAGAGGGTGACCGCGCCCGTCTCGGCCGGGTCGGTCAGCACCCGCATCGCGCCCAGCAGGGCCGACGGCAGCTGCTCGGGCCGCCAGACCCGGTCGAAGAACCGCGACAGCGGGCGGAAGGCATCGTTGACCGAGACGTCGTACCCGCCCGGATCCTCCAGCTCTTGCAGCACGGGCGAAGCGGCGCGGGTGGCGAATACGTCGGACGGCAGCAGCAGCACGGGCAGCCGGTTGACCGTGGCCAGCGCGGCGCCGGTCAGCATGTTGGTCGAGCCCGGCCCGATCGAGGCGGTGCAGGCGTACGCGGACAGGCGGTTGGTCATCCGCGCGAACCCGGCCGCCGTGTGGACCATCGCCTGCTCGTTGCGGGCCAGCCGGTAGGGCAGGTCGGCCTCCCCGGTGCGCTGGGCCTGCAACAGCGCCTGACCCAGCCCGGCCACGTTGCCGTGCCCGAAAATGCCCAGGCAGCCGGCGATCGCCCGGCGCTCGACGCCGTCCCGCTCGGTCCACTGGTTGGCCAGGAACCGCACCACGGCCTGGCCCACGGTGAGTCTCACGAACGCGTCCTCTCGTTGCGGTCGGTCAGCGGCAGACGCGGATCGACGGGCACGCCGTTCCACGAGCCGCGCACCCAGCCGTGCGCCGGGTCGTCGCGGACCAGCCACTCGCGCGCGCCGGGGCCGGCCATGACGTTGAGGTAGTAGAGGTCGTAGCCGGGGGCGGCCATCGACGGGCCGTGCCAGCCGTACGGGATGAGCACCACGTCGCCCGTACGCACCTCGGCGCAGACCTCGATGGGCCGGTCGGCATGCCCGTAGACCCGCTGGTAGGCGCTGCCCGCGGCGCCGTCCGGCGAGGCCGCGACCTCGTAGTAGTAGATCTCCTCGAGGCAGGACTCGCCTTCGCCCTGCTCGTCGTGCTTGTGCGGCGGGTACGACGACCAGTTGCCGCCCGGGGTCAGCACCTCGCAGGCGATCAGCCGGTCGGCCTCGAACCGTTCCGGCGTGCAGAAGTTGTTGACCTGCCGGCTGGCCTGCCCGGCCCCGCGCAGCTCGACCGCGACGTCCTCGGCCGCGCCGTAACGGAACGGCAGCCGCCGGGTCGCCCGGGCCGAGGGCAGCGCGAACCGCCCGCCGTTGGGGGCGCGCACGGTCACCGTGGCGTCGCGGGGCAGATAGGCGAAGTCGGTGACCCGGGTGAACACCGAGCGCCGCCCGGTCAGCGTCATCCGCTCGTCGTCGCAGGTCACGTCGCAGCCACCGGAGAGCGGCAGCACCAGCATCTCGTCCTCGCCGGTCACGAACTTCGCGCGCGAGCCCACCGGCAGGTCGAGCACGCGCAGCCCGCTGAACGTCCAGCCCGCGTTCTCGGGCGTCACCACCACGTCGAACGGCTTCTCGGCGGTGCTGCCCCGCGGCATGATCGGGTTGACCCGGGTGTTCACAGCAGGCTCACCGCCCGGTCCACCGCGTCGGTCACGGAACCGCGCGCCGGGTAGAGCAGCGAGCGGCCGATCACCAGACCCTGCACGGTCGGCAGGTCAAGAGCCTTGCGCCATTCCGCGTACGCGGCCTCGCCCTCCCCACCGAGAATGAGCGCGGGCAGCGTGGTCGAGGCCATGACCTTTTCCATCTCACGGACGACCGGCACCTTGAGCCACGTGTAGGCCGACGTGGTGCCCAGCCCGGCCGCGACGGTCATCGCGCGAATCATCGCCTCGGCCGTCAGCTCGTTGCGGACCCGGCCGTCGACCCGGTGCGAGATGAACGGCTCGACCATGGCCATCCGCCGCCGGGCGGCCAGCTCGCCGACCGCGGCGCCGCACGACTGCAACGTGGCCACGGTGCCGGGGTCGTCCGGGTCGATGCGCAACAGCATCTTGCCGCCCTCGAAGCCGGCCGCGGCGATGCTCTCGGCGTCGTACGCGGTGAACCGGTCGTCGATCTCGAACGACGTGCCGGCCAGCCCGCCCCGGTTCATCGAGCCGATCACGACCTTGTCGTCGAGCGCGCCCAGCAGCAGCAGGTCTTCCAGAATGTCGGGGGTGCCGAGCACGCCGTTGACGCCGGGGCGGGCCAACGCTGTGCGGATGCGGTCGAGCAGGTCGGTGCGGTTGGCCATGGCCAGGGGGTCGTCGCCGGCCCGCAGCGCGCCGCGGGCCGGGTGGTCGGCGGCGATGATCATCAGCTTGCCGTGCGGGCCGAACAGGCTGGTCGGCTTGCGCCGGGCCGAGGCGGCGGCGGCGATGGCGGCCGGGCGGCGGGTGCGGATGTCGAGGAGGTCGTCGAGGTCAGGCATGCTTGGCCTCCCCTAGCAGGTCACGGACTTCGGTCTCGGTCGGCATGGCGTCGGCGCAGGACAAGCGCGAGGCGACGATGGCTCCGGCGGCGTTGGCGAAGCGCATCGTCGTCTCGAGCTCCCAGCCCGCCAGGAGGCCGTGGCAGAGGGCGCCGCCGAAGGCATCGCCGGCGCCTAGGCCGTTGACCACCTCGACCGGGACCGGGGGGACTTCTGCCTGTGTGCCGGCTTTCGAAGCGAGGACCCCCGCGGGCCCCTGCTTGATCACCGCCAGCTCGATGCCGGCCTCGTGCAACGCGGCCGCCGCTTCTTTGGGCCGGCGTTGATCCACTGCCGTATCCGCTTCGTCGAGGTTGCCCACGGCGACTGTCGCGTAGGGCAGGGCGTGGGCGTACCAATGGCGGGCCTCTTCGCGGGACTGCCAGAACATGGGGCGGTAGTCGAGGTCGAAAACGGTGATACCTGATTTATTGCGATGTTTGAGGGCGTTGAGGGTGGCGGTCCGGCTCGGTTCCTGGGAGAGGCCGGTGCCGGTGATCCAGAAGATGTCGGCGGCGCGGATCGCGTCGTAGTCCAGTTCGGACGGGTGGATCTCGAGGTCGGGCGCCTTGGGGAACCGATAGAAGTACAGCGGGAAGTCGTCGGGCGGGAAGATCTCGCAGAACGTCACCGGCGTCGGCAGGCTGGCCACCGGCGTCACGTAGCGGTCGTCCACCCCGAACCCGCGCAGAGCGTCGTGCAGGAAAGCGCCGAACGGGTCGTCCCCGGTCCGCGTGATGACCGCGGACCGCCGGCCGTAGCGTGCCGCGGCGACGGCCACATTGGTCGCGCTGCCCCCGAGAAACTTGGCAAAGGTGCGCACTTCCCGCAGCGACGCGCCGATCTGCTGCGGGTACAGGTCGACGCCTATGCGTCCCATTGTCAATACCTCGTCGGCGGGCATGCGTCAGCCTCCGGACGTTGGAAAGGCGCGAGGTGGGCACGCTGAAGCGCACCAGTTGCCGTGCTCGTTACGGCGCGGTGAAAAGAAGATGATGACCACCGGTAGTCACCCGGCGACCCTAGGTTTGCTGCTTTCGATGTAATAACTTGGAGCCGCGTACGTCAATACTTTGTCATGACAAACTCCAGGAGCGAGGATCCGCGGTGACGTCCGAACTGCAGGGTCGTGTCCGTCCGGTCGAGGTGGACAGGACCAGCCCGGTACCGCTGTACTTCCAGGTCGCGACGCGACTGCAAGAGCTGATCGAAAAGGGCGAGATCGGCGTCGGCGCCCGCATCGAGAACGAGGTCGACCTGGCCGAACGCCTCGGCGTCTCCCGGCCGACGACCCGGCGGGCCATCCAATACCTGGTCGAGCGGGGCATGCTGATCCGCAAGCGGGGGGTGGGCACGCAGGTCGTCCACCCGAAGGTCCGGCGGCCGGTCGAACTGTCCAGCCTGTACGACGACCTCGTCGCGGGTGATCGGGCGCCGCGCACCGAAGTGTTGCGGCTCGAAGTGATGCCGGCCCCGGATCTGATCGCCAACGCGCTCGAGGTGGCGCCGGGGACCCCGGTCACCTGGATCGAACGCCTCCGGTACGCGGGGGGCGAGCCGCTGGCGCTGATGCACAACGCCATCCCGCTGGATGTCCTGCCGCTGACCCAGGATGATCTGGCTACGCACGGGCTCTACGAGCTGCTGCGCCGCAACGGGCTGACGCCGCGCATCGCCACCCAGGTGATCGGCGCCCGCTCGGCCACGTCGGCGGAGGCCAAGACCTTGACCGAGAAGCGCGGCGCCTCTCTGCTGACGATGACCCGCACGGCCTGGGACGCCGGCGGGCGCGCCCTCGAATACGGCAGCCACGTCTATCGGGCCAGTCGCTACAGCTTCGAGCTGAATCTCAGTGCGGGGTAAGACCGCGGCTCTCTCGCGCTGGGACGGGTGGGGGGGGGGGGGGGGGGGGGGGGGGGGGGGGGGGGCGCGGCCCCCCCCCCCCCCCCCCCCCCCCCCCCCCCCCCCCCCCGGGCCCCCCCACCCTTGCCTGGGTTTCACCTAGCGCTTGCGTTGTGGGCGGCGCTTCTCTGGGTGCAGGGCTGATCTGGGGAAACCCGTGCGGGTCGGGGGTCCGGCTGCCGCGCTGGGGATGAGGCGGGACGTTCGGTCGGGCAGGCGGGCCTTGGACTTGGGTTTCGCGTTCGTACCGTGCCGGTTGCGCGTGTGGGTGGTTGCGGTTACGGCTGGTTCGAGGGCGGCGTGTTGCTGCTACGGCTTCAGGCGATGGACGGTGTCGCGGACCTGTCGCCTGCCGAGCCGTGTTCGGGTAGCCGCGGCGCGATGGGGTGAGTCGGAGACGGCCGGCCCGATCGGCGCGGGAAGACAGTCCGATTGAGGGTGAAACGACCAAAGTGGTACGGGGGTGACGGGGTGAGGGGTGGAGTCGCCGTGCGTGCGAGAACGGGTGGGTTCTGGTTGCTTGTGGAGGGATCGATCGGGACCATCGGCGTCGCGAATCGGGTCAAACGGTTTCCACAGGAAGGTTTCGACTTCAGGTGCAGTCTTTCCCCTCCGTGACCGGCAGTGTTTCCGGTGAGGCGGCTACGGCCGACCTCAGTGGGCGTTGTGTCGGCAACTCGTACGTTCTCGTGTGCCCGGTCGGGCATGGCGCCACCGGGACAGTGTGGCGTGGCATCGATCGGAGTACCGGGGCCGATGTGGCCGTCAAGCTGTTGCACGAAGGGCTGTTGCGTCAGCCGAAGCTGGTCATACGGTTCGTGCAGGAGCGCACGATCCTGATGATGATGCGGCACGAGAACATCGTCGGCGTGCGGGACCTGTTCAGCGCGGGTGGGTCGCTCGCGCTGGTCATGGACTATGTCGCCGGGGGTAGCCTGCGCAACCACCTGCGGGCCGAGGGCACGCTCGCGCCGGCCGACGCCGCCGATCTGCTGGCCCAGGTGGCGGCGGCGCTGGCCCAGGCGCACGAACTGGGGGTCGTGCATCGGGACGTCAAGCCGGACAACATTCTGTTGCAGCAGAACGACGGGCGGCTCGAGGTCCGGCTCACCGACTTCGGCATCGCGCGGGTGCTCGACACGGCGGGGCTCACCACGCCGCAGGCCATCGTGGGCACGCCGCACTACATGGCGCCCGAGGCTATTCAGGGTGAGGCCGTGCCCGCGTCCGATGTGTATTCGGCGGGCATCGTCCTTTTCGAACTTCTGACCGGCACTCCCCCGTACGCCGGGGAGCCGCTCGCCGTGCTGCGGGGGCACCTCGACGACACCCCGCAACGGCCGGCCGGGCTGCCCGACGCCGTGTGGGAGCTGATCGACTGGTGCCTGGCCAAGGACCCGGAGCAGCGCCCGACCACCGCCGAGCTGGGGGTCGCGCTGCGGGAGCTGGCCCGCTCGACCGCCGGCGTTCCGGCCCTGACCGCGCCGGGTGACGCCACCGTCGTCACTGGCGGAACCGCGCAGCTCGGCCTGCGGGCAGTGTCCCATCCCTCCGTACGCCCGGTGTCTTCTCGCAAACGGCCGCGCAACGGGCCGAAGTCGTGGATGTGGCGGCGCCCCTGGGCGATGGCGGCCCTGCTCGCGGGGACCGTGGCGCTGTCGGGGCTGGGCGGCTTCAACGCGTGGCAGCTGATCGACTCGGGTGGCGACTCCCCGGCTGCCGCAGCACCTCAGGCCTCGGTGCAGCCGAGTGCCGGGGCCGCCGTTGGCGCCCGGCCTCGCTCGTCGGCTCCGCCGAGGGTGTCGGCGCTGCCGAGCGGCGGGCCCGGCCTGCCGCCGGAGTCGGGGTCGGGGCTACCCGGTCTGCCCGGTGGACCGGTCGCGCCGGCCGGGACCGGTGAGGGTGGGGGTGCGGGTCGTCCGGCCGGGCCGACCACCAGTGCGGGAGCGGGGGTCGGGGTCGGGGCGTCGGCCGGGCCGGCTGGTGTGGGGGCTTCGGCCGGTCCGGGTGGTGGGCGGGTCGAGGCCAAGTTCGGGCCGTGGCGTTGTGGCGATCAGTACGACTGGGATCTCGGCCATCCGGTGCTGGCGCGGCCGTGCCATGCGGTGGGAAGCGGCGTACGGGTGATCGGCCAGATGGAAGCCATGCCGGGACTTCAGCTCGACATCTCGCTGACGCTGCGGGACGCGGCCGGGGACGATGTGGTCGCCGGGCCGTACACCTGTAAGGCTTTGATGTTCACCGACTTCGCGCTGAAGCACAGTTGCGGGCCGGTCGACTTCCAGCCACCGCGCGGGCGCGAGCTGGTGCTGGTGCAGACGTGGGAGTACACGCAGCGCCCGCTGATCCCGGGTGGCAAGGCGCGCGGGCCCGCCTTCAGCTGGTGAGGGCAGGGGACGCGACCGGACGGTGGCCGCGTCCCCCAGGGAACTCAGACGGCGCGCCACATCCGGAAGAACGGGGTGCCGTCGGGGAGCAGCATCTCGAACGGGTCCATGTCGGCGTAGCCGCTGCGGCGGTACAGGCGCACGTTGTTCTCGTTCGTGGCCTCGAGGTAGGCGGGCACGCCGGCCGCCTCGAGCTCGTTGTGCACCGTACGCATCAGATCGCCGCCCAGACCGTGGTGCTGGTGGTCGGGGTGGACGGCCAGGAAGGCGAGGTGCCAGTGCGCGTCGTGCGGGTGGTGCTTCTCGAAGAGCAGGTCGAGCGCGACGAACCGGTCGATGTAGTCGCCGGCCAAGGCCTGCAGCCTCTCCTCGTACGCCTCGGGGTCCGGCGACTCCTTGGTGTAGTCGAACCAGACAGCGGTCGCGGCCAGGCCGGTGCCGTCGGGCAGGTCGACGACATCGACCCGGCCGTACTTCTGGGCGTGCTCGGTGAGCAGCGTGAAGAAGTCGGCCATGACCTTGAGCCGGTCGGCCTCGGACGGAACGAGGTAGGCGTTCGCGTCCAGGTTGAAGAACGACAGGCTGATCAGGTGCCCGACGGCAGGGATCTCCTCGTCACGGGCGGGGCGGATCGGGGGGAACGTCACAGCTGGTCCTTCTGGTTGTCGGTGGAGGAGAGAGCGGCGGTGAACCCGCCCGTGCCGGCGGCGGTGGAGCTGCGGGCGCCCAGGCCGATACCGGCGTACACATGCGGCTTGCTGCCCCGCAGGATCAGCGCCCAGGCGATGCCGGCCAGCAGCAGCACGGCGAAGGCCAGCGGCACGACCCAGGTCGGCTCGCTGCCGGGCTCGACGCCGAACAGCGTGGCGATGTTGCTCAGGGCCAGGTACGACATGATCACCAGCAGGATCGAGCCGAGGACGGGCGCGCCCAGGCGGTGCCAGAAGTCCTCACCCTCGGGGTGCCGCACGAAGTAGCCGATGACCGCGAACGACGTCAGGGTGATCAGCAGCAGCACGCCGATGCCGCCCCCGCTGCCGCCCCAGAAGAACAGGTTGACCAGCGGGTCCCAGCCGGCGACGGCGTAGACGACGATGACGGTCAGGCCGAGGGCGCTCTGCACGAGCGAGCCGTTCTTGGGCGCGCCGGTGCCGGGCACGGTGCGGCCGAACGTGCGGGGCAGCACCCCTTCGCGGCCGAGCGAGAACATGTAGCGGGCGATGATGTTGTGGAACGAGATCATCGCGGCGATCAACGAGGTCAGGAACAGCGCGTAGCCGAGGTCGACGGCGCGACCGCCGAGCTGGTCGGAGGCGACGTTGAAGAACAGGTCGGGGCCCTCGGCGCCGGCCCGGCCGACGACGTCGGGGCCGGCGGCCGAGATCATCGACCACGCCGCGAAGCCGTACAGCACGGCGATGAGAGCAATAGCGATGTACGTGGCCCGGGGCACCGTACGGCGCGGGTCGCGCGACTCCTCGCTGAAGACCACGGACTGCTCGAAGCCGACGAAGCCGGTGATGGCCATGGCCAGCAGCGCGCCCGAGCCCGCGCCGACCAGGCTGCTCACGTCGACCGGGGCCGAGGACGCGGCGAAGTTGGGCGAGAACAGGTCGGCGACGCTGAACGCGAAGACGACCACGATCTCGGCCACGAGCAGCGTGGCCAGCACCTTGCCGTTGACGGCGACATCGCGGACGCCGAGCACAGCGGTCAGCGCCCAGACGACCAGGGCCAGGATCCACCACTGGATGTCGAGCCCGAACCACTTGTCGAACAGCGGGGACGCGATGGCGCCGAAGCCGCCGTAGGCCGCGATCTGGAACATGTTGTAGGCCAGCAGCGCGACCCACGATGCGCCGACGCCGAGCGGCCGGCCGATTCCCTGCGAGATGTACGCGTAGAAGGCGCCCGCGTTGGCGATGTGCCGGGCCATGGCCACGTAGCCGACGGCGAAGATGGCCAGGACGACGGCGACGGCCACGAACGCGATCGAGATGCTGGTCAGCTCCGTGACGGCGATGCCGGTGGGCACCACCCCGGCGACCACGGTGAGCGGGGCCGCGGCGGACATGACGAAGAAGACCACCGCGGCGACGCCGAGCCGGTCCTTGGCCAGCGCTGTGGACAGCTGGCTCTGTGGGGGTTTTGTTGCGGTCGAAGACACACCGATCTCCAGATAGGGGGTTGAGAAGGGGGTTAGAGGGTGGTGAGAGTGCTCAGGCGCGCCGGGCCATCACGGCGTCGCCCACCGCGGCCTCGGCCTGGCTGATCAGTTCGAGCAGCATGGCCGGGAGGCGGCGCTTGAGCTGGTCGAAGAGCTGGCCCCGGCCGCGGGCGTCGAGGGTGAGAAAGACGTGCTGGTCGAGGCCGGTGGCCAGAATCAGGCCGGCCAGGACCAGGTCGGGGATGTCGAGCAGCTCACCGCGGCCGATGAACGTGCGGACCCGGGTGGCGGGCCACCCGGCGATCATCGAGTCGGACGGCACGAAGGTGACCTTGGATCCGAACAGGCCGCGCTTCTCTTGCCGCTGCACCAGGGCGGAGCGGGCGAGACGGCGTTCGACCAGGTCGGTCGCCACACCGGTGGCCAGGAACGAGATCCAGTCGCGGACGGCGCGATGATGCCCCTCGCGCAGCAGCTGGTCGAGGACGGCGGTGGCGGCGGGGTCGCCGGTGGGGCGGTCGTCGATGATCTGAATCTTGCCGTCCACAACGTCGACGCGGCGCCAGAGCACCAGTTCGCCGATGAGGGCGGACGCCATGCCCAGCCCCAGCGTCGCCGGGGAGAGCAGGCACTTGCCCTTGACCGAGTCATGGGCCGTGAGAAACAGATCGTCGGCGAGGGGTAGCTGTGCCGATGCGGTCACGGCACGTCTCCTCTCCACTTCGATGTCACAAGGGGTTATCTCGGCCTTCCCCGCCAGGTGATTACCGAAAGTGATGCCCACTGCGTACAGCGAACGTTACGGTGTGCGTCCCCCAGAACGACATCGGGTAGCATGCCAGCGTGGTCAACTCAGCGCAACGTCCTCATCAGACAAAGTTTCGCTCCGATGTGGTGAGATCGCCGATGCATCCTGCCTCAGCGCTCTGACCTGCGACTATGAGAGCTCCGTGAAGGGCTCGTAAAGCAATGTTAACGTTTTAATGCACGTCTATCTATGCATTTGGTGTACCCCGATCGAGGAGCGCCGATGACCGTGAGCGTCAATGACGGAGAGTGCAGCCCTCGTCGCTTCTCTACTCTGAGTAATCATCGCCAGGAGCAGTCGGCCGCGCGGCGATAACGGGCCGCGTGAGCCTCCGGCCCGGGTAAAGTCCCTGGATAAGCGGCGGATTGCTCAGCAAGCTCCCAGGGTAAGCGGGGAGGATTGATCGGTTGCCGCCCCGCTTACTGCCCGGAGGTTCCATACCCATGCTTGAGGTCACCGCGCTCGGCTGGACGCTGACCATCGGGGTCATCGTCGCCCTGCTCGCCCTCGATCTGGCCGTCGGCGTGTTCCGGCCCCACGCCGTCGGCTTCCGCGAAGCGGCTGTCTGGTCGATCTTCTACATCGCCGTCGCGATCGCGTTCGGTGTCGTCTTCGGCCAGATAGCCGGCTGGGACTTCGGCGCCGAGTACTTCGCCGGCTACATCGTCGAGAAGAGCCTGTCCGTCGACAACCTGTTCGTGTTCGTGATCATCATGGCCACGTTCGCCGTGCCCGAGAAGTATCAGCAAGAGGTGCTGACGTTCGGCATCATCATCGCGCTGATCCTGCGGGTCATCTTCATCATGCTCGGCGCGACGCTGCTCAACCTGTTCTCGTTCATGTTCCTGATCTTCGGCCTGATCCTGATCTTCACCGCGGTCCAGCTGTTCCGGCACCGCGACGTCGACCCCGACGTCGAGGACAACGCGCTGGTCAAGTTCAGCCGCCGGGTCCTGCCGGTCACCGACGACTACATCGACGGCAAGATGATCACCAAGGTGGACGGCCGCCGGGTCGTCACGCCGATGTTCATCGTGCTGATCGCCATCGGCAGCTCCGACCTGCTGTTCGCGCTCGACTCGATCCCGGCCGTCTTCGGGGTCACCAACGAGGCGTACATCGTGTTCGTGGCCAACGCGTTCGCCCTGCTCGGCCTGCGTGCGCTGTTCTTCCTGGTCAAGGGCCTGCTCGACCGCCTGGTCTACCTGTCCGCGGGCCTGTCGGTCATCCTGGCCTTCATCGGCGTCAAGCTGGTGCTGCACTGGCTGCACGTCGACATCAACACCTCGGTCCCCGAGATCCCGACCCCGCTCTCGCTGGGGGTCATCATCGGTGTCCTGGCCATCACCACGGTGGCCAGCCTGATGAAGTCGAAGAAGGACCCGGACACCAAGGCTCACGCCGGCAGCCTGCGGGCCCGCTCGGACGACCGCCAGCACTGACAGCAGACACGAAGAAGCCGGCCGGGTCTGTCCCGGCCGGCTTTTTTGGTTACTGCGGGCGTCAGCCCAGGTATCCGCCCATGCCGGCGGTCTGGCGGCTGCTGCTCTGCAGGCGCGCGCTGTCCTGCCGGTAGAGGATCTCCCGGATGACCTCGGTCTCCTCGTTGGTGTGGCGGGAGAGGAGCTGGTCGAGCTCGGCGCGCTCGGAGGTGGTGCGGAACGACGCGAGCTCGTCGGCGAGCCGGCGGTGGGCGACCCGCATGGTGCGGCGGTTCGCCAGAACCGTGCGGGCGTCGCGAAGCTTGGTCGTGAACTGCATGGCCGTCTCCTTACGGATTGTGATGGCGATAGGCCTCGTCGCCTTCCTCTACAACACTCCACGAGGCACGCTTCATCCCCAAATCACGCAGGTAAACAGTGGGGTTCAGAGGTGACGGGGGCCACCCCAATCCTGTAGCCGAGGTCACTGTCCGTGGTGAAGTGGCTGGTCAGGCACTCTTGGTGACTTCGGACACCACGGTCGCCATCCGAGAAGACAGTTGCGTCCGCGACCGCACCCCCAGCTTGCGGTAGATCCGGGTCAGCGTGGCCTCCACCGTCTTGACGCTCAGATACAGCCGCACGGCGATCTCGCGGTTGCTGGCGCCGTCGCGCACGAGGGCCGCGATCCGCAGCTCGGTCGAGGTCAGGCCCAGGTCGAGCGGGGTCGTGCCGGCCGCCGAGGCCCCGGCCAGGGCCCGCTCGGTCTGCTCGGCCCACGGTTTGGCGTCGGCCGCCAGGAAGATCGCCAGCGCGGCCCCGATGGCCAGGCGGGCCGCGGCGTACCGGCGCCGGCGCCGCTCGGCGCTGCCCTGCACCAGCAGCGCGTGGGCCTGCTCGATCGGCTGGTGCAGCCGCGCGAAGTGCTGGGCCGCGGCCGCCGAGAGCTGCACGGCCGAGTCGGCGTGCCCGCTCTCGCTGAGCACCACCGCCGCCGCCCGGTCGAGATAGCCGTGCAGCCCCTGGCCGCCCAGCCGGTCCGCCGCCGCCCGCGCCGCGGCCAGGGTGGCCGCCGCCTCGGCCTGCTCGCCCAGCGCGGCCAGCCCGCCGGCCAGGTCACCGTGCCAGCGCACGATCATCGGGTCGCCGCCGCCCGATCCCGCCTCCAGGTCGCGCAGGCGGCGCAGCGCGGTCACCCCGTCCCGGGTGCGGCCCGCCCGCAGCTCGGCCTGGCCCAGCGCGTGCAGGTTGCGGCGCAGATAGAGGGTGTCGCCCTCCTGCTCGGAGGCGCGCACGCCCCGGCCCGCGAACCCGGCCGCCGCGGCCAGGCTGCCCCCGGCCAACTCGGCGATGGCCGCCGTGTAACAGGTGGGCCCCGGGCTGAGTCCGGCCCGCTGCGCGGCTCGCACGGCCTGATGCGCATAGTCGAGGGCCTCGCGGCACCGCCCGGCCCGGGTCGCCACCTCGGACAGGCTGCGCAGCACGCAGACCCGCGCCTCCCCCACCCGGTCCGGCCCGGCGACGGCCAGCAGGCTGAGCAGCGCCGCCCGGGCCTCGTCGAGCCGGTCGTCCATCATGGCGAAGCGGGCCGCGACGTACCGCGGGCCGTAGTGCAGCCAGTCGGGCGCGGGCGCGGCGGGCAGCACCAGCGCCTCGGTCAGCGTGTCGGACCAGCCCGGGTCCCCGCACAGCCGCTGGATCTGGGCCAGCACGCTCAGCGCCATGGCCTCGGTGGCCGGGTCCCCGGCCCGGCGGGCGGCCAGCGCGGTCCGGGCCGCCTCGTCCCCGGCCCGGTCCGGATCGCCGGTCAGCAGGAACGCCCAGGTCATCCGCAGCCGCACCGGGGCCGACAGGGCCGAGTCGTCGCCGGCCTCCTCGAGCGCCACCGCGACCATCTCCCCCATCTCGGCCAGCCCCTGCCCGGCCAGGTCGATCAGCACCAGCCGGGCCTGCACCCGGTGAGCGGCGGGGGCGTCGGCCGCCAGCACCGCCTCGGCCGCGCGTCCGGCCAGCGCGGGGAGTCCGGCGCTGAGGCCGCTGCGAGCGGCGGCGACCAGCCAGTCGAGCCGGTGGGCGGTACACGTGTGCGGGCAGCGGTCGGCGGCCAGCAGGAACAGTTCGGCCGCGGTGCGACCGGCCCCGCGCGCGGCACAGCGTTGAGCGGCGGTAGCCAGGGCGCGGGCCACTGCCGCGTCCGGCACCGAGCTGCGCAGGGCCTGATGGCGCAAAGCCTCGATATCGTCGACGGCGCCCGCGGCCAGCGCGGCGTGAGCCTCGGCGCGTTCGACGGCCGACGCGTCCTCGGCGATCACGGTGGCGAGCAGGGGCGGGGTGAAGCGGATCTGCTCGCCGTCGACCGTGACCGCACCGGCCTCGGCGGCCAGACGCAGATCCCGTACGGCGTCCTCGCGTCCGGCCCGCAGCAGCAGCGCCACCGTTGGCCGGGCGGCCAGCGCGGCCAACAGGAGGGTCGGCCGGGGCAGGCCCGTGAGGCGGCCGAGCAACAGTTCGCGGGCCGGCTCGGGCAGCGGCGACGGACGCCAGGCCGGTCCGGGTGGCAGCGCCGCGCCGAGGCTCAGGGCCAGGAACGGGTTGCCCGCGCTGACCTCGTGCATCCGGCTGGCCACCCGGCACGGCAGGCCCCGCGCCTCCAGCAGCGCGGTCAGATCGTCCGCGGCCAGCGGCGGGACCTCCAGCTCGACCGCGGGCGCCGGGCAGAGCCGGATGGCCCGGCGCCGGGTGATGGGGCTGGGATGGCGCTGGGCGGCGATCACTCGGAGGTCGGGGTTCGCACGGTGCTCGGCCGCTCCCGCCCGGACCTCGGGACCGGAACCACGCTCGGTTGCTGCCACCCCGACCTCACGACCCGAACCACGCTCGGCCGCTGCCACCCGGACCTCAGGACCCGAACGGTGCCCGGCCACTCCCACCCGGACCTCAGGACCCGAACGACGCTCGGCCGCCCCCACCCGGACCTCAGGACCGGAACGGTGCCCGGCCGTCCTTACCCCAACCTCATTGCCCGAACGACCCTCGGCCGCCCCCACCCGGACCTCAGGACCGGGGCGGCGCTCGACCGCTCCAACCCGGATTCCGGGGCCGGGGCGGCGCTCAGCGGCGACCACTCGGACTCCGGGGCCGGGACGGCGGCGCATGGCGAAGGCGATCAGGTCGGCCGACTCGGCGTCGAGCCATTGGCAGTCGTCGAGCACGAGCAGTACGGGCCGCAGCCGGGCGCTCTGGGCGAGCAACTGCGGCAGCACGAGGCGGCGGGCTCGAGAAGCGGCGCCGGCCCGCGGGGCCATACCCTGCCGCAGCGCGGCCAGGGCGGACCGCTGGGGACGGGACAGCGCGGCTTGTGGCGCGGCTTGTGACAGCGCGGTTTCCGGCGGCGTGGCTTGCGGCAGCGCGGTCTGCGGCGGCGTGGGCTGTGGCAGCTGCGCTATGAGATCGGCGATTCCCGCGTACGCAATAAGCTTTTCGCTGCGCACCGGGCGCAACCACACGACGAGCTCACCGCGCGCCTCCGCGGCCGTGGCGACCGCCTCGAGCAGCACCGTCTTGCCGATGCCGGCCGGCCCGTACAGGGCCACGCCACCACCGGTGGCCAGGCGGCTCTCGATAGTCGCCAGGATTTCGCCGCGACCGTGCATGCTGCCACCCCTAGGTCTGAATCGATCTCAGCCTAGGAAGTGGCAGTCACACACATCAATAGATTCATATATGCCAACAGGTACCTATCACCGCGGGGATGGACCTAGTCGTCGTCGTCCCCACCATCGTCGTCGTCGCCGTCGTCATCGCCGTCGCCACCCGGGCAGCCCGAGAGGGTCAGCACGGTCGCCGCGCCGCCCGCCAGAAGCAGGGCCCGGCCGAAGAACGCGCGCCGGTTCAGGCCCGGCTCCCCGTTCGTTTCTTCACGAGTCGCTTCATCCATGCCCGCATTGTGTCAGCGGGACGACGTATCCGGGAGGTGTCCGCGGGCCCATCACCGGGTGACCCGACCCGGAACTACCCGCGAGGTGACCCATGCCGACCTGGATCGTCGTGCCCTGCCTGCTGCGGTTGCGAGACGAGTTCGACGACCTCGCCCCGCACCGCGACAAACAGGAGGAGGGCACGATCGGCGACAAGAACCACCACTCGACGTCGGACCACACCCCCGACGAGCGGTCGGTGCACCTGCGCCACAAGGACGCCGACAACCTCAACGAGGTGCACGCCCTCGACATCGACGCCGACCTGCGCCTGCCCGGCACCACTATGGAGGCGGCGGTGCAGTTCCTGCTGACCCGCTGCCGCTCCGGCGCCGAGAAACGGGTGCGCTACATCATCTTCAACCGCCGCATCTGGTCGGCCTCCGACGGCTGGCAGCAGAACGAGTACACCGGCAAGGACCCGCACACGGGTCACGCCCACTTCTCCGCGAAGTACGACACCCCACTCGAGGCCTCGACGGCCTCCTGGCGCCTGGAGGACAT
Source organism: Paractinoplanes aksuensis (assembly GCF_024137025.1). Taxonomy (GTDB): domain Bacteria; phylum Actinomycetota; class Actinomycetes; order Mycobacteriales; family Micromonosporaceae; genus Actinoplanes; species Actinoplanes aksuensis. The sequence goes on along the minus strand of NZ_JAMYJR010000012.1, from coordinate 27,848 downwards.
TCCCGTGGCACTGACCAACGACGACAAGAAGTGGCTCTCGGCCGAGATCACCAAGCAGGTCCGAGGCTGCATCGACGACCATCTGGAACCACAACATCGGCCGGGCCACCGGCACCGCCGACCAGACCGCACAGAGCGCCCTGGTCACCGCGAACGTCCGGGCCGGCTCGGTGGCCAACCGCCAACTCCCCGACCTGGCCGACGCCGTCAAGCAGGTAGCCACCCAACTGAAGGCCGGAGTGCACTGATCCTGACGCGATCAGAGCGGGCGCAGGCTGCTGACCACCTCGTCCAGGGTGGCAATCAACCGAGCCGAGTGTTGGGCCAGATCAGCCTCGCCCGCGACCACCCCGTCAACATGCAGGAGAACACTGACGGTCGCGTTGCCCGAGGTGGCCTCGGCCCGGACAAGCGGACGGTCCAAGCCCACCTGCCGCCGATCAACCGTGGCGAAGCCGTCGTCGCCGACCCCGGCCAACCCCACCACGATGTGCCCAGCCTCCCGCGAGGCCGCCTCGGCCCACCCCTGAGGCCGGTGCCAGCCAGTTCCCGACTCAACCCGCTTGATATCCACGGTGACGGAGTCGACCGATCCCTTGTAGGACCACACCCGCTGAAACTCGCTGTCGTCATCAACCCCGTTCTGCGCAGCAAACGGCCCCGCCAAGATCAGCGTCGCGCCCGCAATCCGCGGGGCACCCCCAACCACGTGATGCCACGGCGGCCCAGCCGCGCTGGGAGACGATCCGAAGGCGCCGGCTTCACCGCCCGAGCCCCGACCGTCCGACCCGGACCGCGCACCCCGCCCGTGATCATCAAAAGCACCCATCAGCGCTACCCCCGCTCCCGGCCAGGCGAGCCTGGCCCACTTACGACAGCGGAGATGATGCCAGCGCAGCCAGTTGAGCGACCCGGCCGGTGGGCGACCCAGCCGGTAGGCGACCCAGCCGGTGGGGTTCCGACTGTCAGTCACAACCGGGCCCACGGGCATCAGTCCCGCGGACAAACCCAAGCGACCCGGCCGCGGGGTGTTGGGCGTAGTGGCTGCGGGGCGGAGACGCGGACGTAAACGTCAATGTCAGACTGAGCCGTGTTCTCACCCTGAACAGCGCCCATCATTCCACTGCCGGAATACCCATTGTTCGAATTCCGCCCTGTTGATCAATCCGTTGCGGCACAACAATTCGACGCGAAATGCAAACTCAGTCCGATACAGAAGATCGACCAAAACATCGGAGCTGTCCAGCCGCACGAAATCAGCCGGGAACGAGGAATAAACCAGTCGCAGAGAATCGGCCGGGCACAAGGGACCGTTCGCGTGCGAGAGGCGGACCACGCGCAAGAAATCGGTCAGCAACGGGAGCCCGGCTGGGCACGAGAAGTCGCCAGGCACGACAACTCGCCCAGGCACGAGAAGTCGGCCACGCACGGAAAGTCGGCCACGCACGAGAACTCGGCCACGCACGAGAACTCGGCCACACACGAGAACTCGGCCACGCACGAGAAGCCGGATGGACACGGGACTTGGCCACGAGGGAAGAACCGGCCAGGCGCAGGTGATCAACGGAGCACGATGCAGCCGGCCAAGCGGGACGAACGACGCGAGCAAAAGCGACCGGCCGGGCAAGGGAAATCGGCGGCGCGCCGGAGGTCAGCCCAGCGCGAGTGATCACCTGGGCCGACGTTTCTACCAGGCGGGATGGCCCTGTGCGTGCTGCGGCTCCTGCGCCGTGCGCGGTAGGGGCGCGCTCGGCGTGGATAGATTGACTGGTCGGCTGCCTGCTGCTCGATGGCGCATCCGTCGATGCGCGGACAGGGTCGGCCGGTGAGGGCTGGCGCATGCTTGTCGCGCCCTCTGGCCAGATCAGCGGTGGGACGGGCTCGGACTGGTCGTGCAGGCCCAGTTCTGCGCACTCGCGGGAGCAACCGTGGGATCGGCAGAGTTTCTGGGCGTGGCGGCGGGCCAGGCCCCATCGGCGGCGGCGGGCGTGGTCGCGGCGGAAATCTTCTCTTGAGGGTGAATAGTTGCGTGCTCTTGTGCGATCGCGCAGTGCAGCGGTCACCGGGCGGGTGAACAACTGGAGCTGCTGGTATCGCATGGAGTATTTTCCCGCATCCTGCGTACCGCTCGCCAAGATTCGATCATGCCAATCCAGAAGAAATTTCTCGGCCAAAAAGGCTCCAGAAAGGTATCGAAAATCGTTCTTCGATCAGGCTAGAATCGGCGTAGCGTCTCGGCAGTTTCGGAAGGATTGCGCCGCGTAGACACCCATCGCACCGCCAAGATCTGGCTGTGCGTTTGGACTTCGGGTCGGAGTAATTCTTCGTCGGACAACGTGGACAAGGACTCTCTGCGCGCAACATACATGGCTCGCCCCGTAGTCCCGCGAAAATCAGAGGTGCCGGCCCGTAATGTTCCGGGTGCGTGGTGAGCGGGTGAGGTAACGCGACCGGCTCACCCGAGGTGGACGGGCGAGAACACAAGACCGGCTCACACGGTCGGCAGGTGAGGCGACGCGACCGGCTCACCCGAGGTGGACGGGCGAGAACACAAGACCGGCTCACGCGGTGGGCGGGTGAGGTGACGTGGCCGGCTCGCTCGAGGTGGCCCGGCCCCTGGCCTCAGGTGAGCCGGCCGCATCGGCTCGCCCGGGGTGGCCCGGCCCCTGTCTCGGGCGAGCCGGCCCTAGCGGCGCGCCCCAGGGCGGCCCGGCCCTGGCCGCGGGCCTGCGGCGGCGCCTCCACCGGGGGCGCGTTCTCGACGGCGTCTTGAACTGCTTAGGCAGTGGTGTCCGCTGGGGCCGCTTGTTCGAGCGGCGGGGGCTACTTCGTGGTGGTCACTGTGGAGGCTGTGATTGTGCCGTCGGTGGCGGTGTTGCCCTGGATCGTGACGGACTGGCCGGTTTTGACGTCGGTCAGCTTGCTCTTCGACGCGGTGGACACGGTCGTCTTGCCGTCGGTCTTGACTGTGACCACGGTGCCGTCCGACTTTTCGATGTAGAGGGTGGTGCCGTTGACCAGCTTGACCTTGCCGGTGGTGGCGGCCGCGGCGCCGCTCGCCTGGGCACCGCCTGCTTGAGCACCACCCGCTTGAGCGCCGCCGGCCTGGGCACCGCCCGCTTGAGCGCCGCCGGCCTGGGCACCGCCGGCCTGGGCACCGCCCGCTTGAGCGCCGCCGGCCTGGGCACCGCCGGCCTGGGCACCGCCCGCTTGAGCGTCGCCCGCTCGAGCGCCGCCGGCCTGGGCGCCGCCGGGGAAGTTGGGGGCGCCGTAGCCGGTGCGGTTCTGGGCGTTGCCGAATGCGCCGGGGCGGGCGGTCGGCGTGTCCTGCGTACCGTAATTCTTTTGGGTTTGCAGGCCGGTGGCGAAGCCGCCGATCAGCAGGAGGCCCGCGCCGAGCAGGATGGTGCCTTTGTTCCACCAGCGGCGTGGGGCGGCCTTGGCCAGCTCGGCGGCCAGGCCGTCGTCCGGGGTGTCGAGGATGGCGGTGTCGTCGTTCATGGGGTCCTCACTCGTAGCGCAGCGCGTCGATCGGGCGCAGGCGGGCGGCGCGGGCGGCGGGCAGGCCGCCGAAGAACAGGCCGATGGCGATGGAGACGCCCAGGGCCAGGCCGACCGAGCTGGGCACGATCACCGGGCGTACGCCGACGATCTCGAAGCTGCTGCCGATCAGCGCGGCCGCCACGCCCAGCAGGCCGCCGAGGACGCTCAGCAGCGTGGCCTCGATCATGAACTGGGTCAGGATGACCCGGCGGGGTGCGCCCAGGGCCTTGCGGATGCCGATCTCGCGGGTCCGCTCGGTCACCGTGACCAGCATGATGTTGGTGATGCCGATGCCGCCGACGAGCAGGCTGATCGCGGCCACCGCGCCCAGCAGCGTGGTGAAGGTGTCGGCCGTCTCGGTCTGGGTCTCGAGCAGTTGTGAGGCGTTCTGGATCCGGTACTGCGTCTCGTCCAGGGACAGGCCGAGGATCGTCGACACTTGGGACTGCACGGCGTCGACCTGGGCCGGTGACGAAGCCTCGACCAGGATGGAGTTGAGCGAGCCGTAGCCGGTGAGCACCTGGCGCACGGCGGTCAGCGGGGCCACCGCCGTGTCGTTGGCGTCCTGGAAGCCGGTCGAGCTCTTCCCGGCCAGCACCCCGATCACGGTGAACAGCGCGCCGCCCACGGTGACCTGCTGGTCGATCGGGTCGGCGCCGGGGAACAGTTCCTCGGCCACGGTCGGGCCGAGCACCACCACGCGGCGGCCCTGGGCCTCGTCGTCGGTGGTGAACGCGGCGCCCCGCCCGACCGGCGTGTTGGACGCGGCGAACCAGCCCGGCGTGGTGCCCACGAACGAGCTGACCTCGTGGTCGGCGCCCTCGTAGGTGACCGTGGCCGACGCGCTGACCACCGGCGACACCGATCGCACGTCGGGCGCGAGCACGGGGTCGGCCAGCGCTCCGGCCGTCTCGGTGGTCAGCGCGGAGCCGGTGCGACCGGCGCTCATCACGGTGATCGTGTTGGTGCCCAGCGCCTCGATCCGGTCGCTGATCGCTTTCGCCGAGCCGTTGCCGACCGCGACCAGCAGGATCACGGCCGCCACCCCGATGAGGATGCCGAGCATGGTCAACGACGAGCGCAACTTGTTGGCCGACAGCCCGCGCAGAGCGAAGGTGAGGCTCATGGGCGCTGCCGCACGTCGTGCACGATCCGGCCGTCGACCAGGCGGATCAGGCGTTTGGCCCGGGCCCCGACCTCGGGCTCGTGGGTGATGATGACGATCGTCCGGCCGGCCGCGCTGAGCTGGTCGAAGACGTCGAGCACGTCCTCGGTGGAGCGGGTGTCGAGGTTGCCGGTCGGTTCGTCGGCCAGCAGCAGCGCGGGCTCGGTGACCAGCGCGCGGGCCACGGCCACCCGCTGCTGCTGACCACCGGAGAGCTGGTTCGGCTCGTGCCGGGCCCGCTCCGCGAGCCCGACCACGTCCAGGGCGGCCCGAGCCCGGCGCCGTCGTTCGTCGGGCTTGATTCCCGCGTACGCCAGGGGAAGTTCGACGTTGCCGGCCGCGCTCATCCGCGGGATGAGGTTGAACGCCTGGAAGATGAAGCCGATGAGCCGGTTCCGGGCCAGGGCCAGTTGCCGGTCGGCCAGGTCGCTGACGTCCACCCCGTCGAGCAGGTAGGTGCCGGTGGTCGGTACGTCGAGCGCGCCCAGGATGTTCATCAACGTCGACTTGCCCGAACCGGACGAGCCCATGATCGCCACGTAGTCGCCGCGCTCGACGGTCATCGACACTCCGCGCAGGGCGTGCACGGTGGCTTCGCCTTCGCCGTACGTCTTCGTCAGGTCCCGTACGTCCAGAACCGGCCGCCTCATCGCGGACCCCCGCCCGGGAAGCCTCCAGGGAAGCCGCCACCCCGGTTGCCGCCGGTCTGACTGGTGGTCGTCGCCGTCTCCCGCAGCACGACCCGGTCGCCGGCCTGCACGCCCGCGGTGATCTGGGTGGCGCTGTCGCCCTCGAGACCGATCTCGACCGGGCGCACCTCCTGGGCTCCGCCGTTGAGCACCGTCACCGAGTGCCGGGTGCCGACCGAGGTGATCGCGGCCGAGCTGACCATCAGCGTGTTCTCGACGCTGCCGGTGGTCACGGCCACGCTCACCGTCTGGCCGGCCTTGACCCCGGCCGGCAGCTTGTCGAGCGAGAGCGCTACGCCGTACGTGACCACGTCGTTGGCCGAGGTGGCCGAGGGATCGATCGCGGTGACCCGGCCCGTGGCCGACGTTCCGTCGAGCGCGTTCCACGTGATCGTGGCGGCCTGCTTCTCTTTCAACCTGGTCGCGTCGGCCTCGGCGAAGGCGGCCGTGACCTGTATCTTCGTCAGGTCCTGGATCTCGGCGAAACCGGTCGCCGCCGAATCCTGCTGGCTGGTGCCGCCGCCCTGGCTGCCGGCTCCGGACGAGCTGCCCAGGGTTCCGTTCACGGCCGTGACCGTGCCCGCCATCGGCGCCTTCAGGATCGTTCCGGCCACCGCCGCCTCGGCGTTGTCCACCGCCAGTTCGGCCTGCTCGACCTCGTTCTCGGCGCTCGACGTGTCCGAGTCCGCATCCTCGGCACGGTCGACGGCGTCCCGGGCCGCGTCCAGGTCGGCGTTCGCCGCGTCCAGCGAGCGCTGCGCCTCGGCCGGGTCCACCTTCGCGAGCACCTGGCCCTTGGCGACCTTCTGACCGACCCGTACGGAAATCGAAGTGACGGTGCCGGCGGTGCCGAAGCTGGCGGTCGCCGTGCTGGCGCTCTCCACCGTCCCGTCCGCTGTCACTGTCTTGGTGACGGTGCCTTCCTGCACCGCGACCGTGCGGGTGGAGGCGGCCGCGGCAGGCGCGTCGTCCCCGGTCAGGCTCCGGTAGGCCCAGAAGCCCCCGGCTACGATGAGGACGCCGAGGGCGGTGTTGACCGCCACCGCGGGACGTCGCAGGGTGAGGCGCGCAGGCATGCCGGACACTGTGGCGGCCGGTGCTCGGAACAGCTTCGGCGCAACCTGGGAACCACCTCAGAGCACGACGGCCGGCAACACGACCCGGAACGTCGCTCCCCCACCCGGCACGGAGTCGAGCTCGACCCACCCGCCGTGATCGTGCACCAGCGCGGCCACGATGGACAGACCCAGCCCGGATCCGCCGCCCTTGCCCCGGAACCGGCTCGGATCGGCCCGGTACAACCGCTCGAAGACCCGTGGCGCATGCTCGGCGGCTATCCCCGGGCCGTTGTCGGTCACTTCGAGTACGGCGATCTGCGGGCCGACGGGCAGGGCCGTCCCCGACACGACACTGGCGGGTGCGGGTGGCCGGGCCGGCATCACCCCTACCCGTACGGTGATCCGGGTGTTCTTCGGCGTGTGCAGGAGCGCGTTGGCGACGAGGTTGGTGGCGACCTGCCGCAATGCGTGCTCGTCGCCCAGCACCGTGGCCGGCTCGAACGTGTCGTCGTCGTCGCGCAGTCCGGCCAGCAGCACCGTGCGCCCCGGATCACGGGCGTGCGCGTCACGGACCGTGTCGGCGGCCACCTCGAGCAGATCGACCGGGCCGCGGGCCAGCGGGCGTTGCTGATCGAGGCGGGCCAGCATCAGCATGTCCTCGACGAGCACACTCATCCGGCCCGCCTCGGACTCGATGCGGTCGAGGGCCGGGCCGGGCTGCACGCCACCGCGCCGGTGCAACTCGGCAAAACCACGGATCGAGGTCAATGGCGTACGCAATTCGTGCGAAGCGTCGGCCAGGAACTGGCGCATCCGGCGTTCCGAGGCGGTGCGCGCGCCGACCTCGGCCTCGATCCGGCCCAGCATCGAGTTGAGGGCCAGACCGAGACGGCCCGGCTCGGTGTGCGGATCGGCGTCGGTCACCCGGCCGCTCAAGTTGCCGGCCGAGATGTCGGCGGCCAGGCGTTCCATGGCCGTCAAGGGCCGCAACCCCAGGCGTACGACGAAGGCCGCGCCCAGGCCGAGCAGGCCCAGCACCAGCACGCTGACGCCGAGGTCGATGAACAGCAGCTGGTCGGTGGTCTCGTCGACCTCGGCCAGCGAGACCCCGGCCACCGTGAAACCGCCGCCGTCGGTGTTCGCGACCGCGATCATCCGCCACTCGGCGCTGCCGTCGCTGGCACTGACCGTGTACGGGCCGTCGGTGCTGACCTCGCTGGCCACCGGGATCGGCGGGCGACCGAGGCCGGCCGACGAGCTGTACTCGGGCAGCAGCACGCCGTCGGCGTCGCACCGGTAGATGACCTGATCGGGGCCGAGCTTCTTGAGCGGGCCGGCGTCGTCGGGGTGGATGAAGCGCGAGTAGCGGACGCTGGGGTCGGCCCGCGAGACCGTGTATTCCGGCGGAGGTTTGGCCAGCATCCGGGACATGCCCAGCAACTGGTCGTCGATGCGGTCGCCCAGGTAGTTGCGGATCAGCAGCAGCCCGGCGACGTTCGCGGCCAGCAGTGCCACCGCGGTGAGCACGCCCACCACGAGCACGAGGCGGGACCGCAGCGTCCAATGGGTCCAGCGCCGCATGTCAGTCGTCGCCGCGCGGCAGCCGCAGCGAGTACCCGACCCCGCGCACGGTGTGGATCAGCGGCGGGTCGACCTTGTCGATCTTGCGGCGCAGGTAGTACACGTACGACTCGACGATGCGCCCGTCCCCGCCGAAGTCGTACTTCCAGACCCGATCCAGGATCTGTGCCTTGCTGACCACCCGGCCGGCGTTGGTCAGCAGGTATTTGAGCAGGTTGAACTCGGTCGGCGAGAGGTCGACGACCCGGCCCGACCGGCGCACCTCGTGGGCGTCCTCGTCCATCTCGAGGTCGGCGTAGCGCAGCACCCCGCTCGGTTCGGGCGCGTCCAGGCCGGGCTGGGTGCGGCGCAGGATCGCGCGGATCCGCAGCACGACCTCTTCCAGGCTGAACGGCTTGGTGACGTAGTCGTCGGCGCCGGCGGCCAGACCCGAGATGCGATCCTCGAGGGCGTCGCGGGCCGAGAGGAACAGCACGGGCACCCGGGATCCGGTGGCCCGCAGCCGCTGGGCCACGTCGAAGCCGTCCAGGTCGGGCAGCATCACGTCGAGCACGATCAGGTCGGGCTCGTATTCGGCCGCCGCGAGCAGGGCCCGATGACCCGTCTCGGCCACCCGGACGTCGAACTCGACGAGCCGCAGGGTCGCGCTGAGCAGCGCGGAGATGTTCGGCTCGTCATCGACGACCAGCACCTTGGCGGTGCGCGTTTCGGTTAGCACGCCGAAGAAGTATCAACGCCGCCTAGGAATTGCCTATGAAGTTGTGAGGAGTCAGCTGTATCACCACGTGCGCGCCACCTCGTCACCCTCCGCGAGCCCGCGGGTGATCTCGGTGTACCGGTCGCCCCGCAGCCCGATCCCGACGCTGACCGTGGTGCTGCCCGTGCGCACGACACCGTGATCACCGGCCACGTCGTGAACGGCGGTGCTGGGTACGCGGAGGACCTCGCTCTTGGCCCCCGTGGTCACCCGGACCGGGGCGGACTGGCCGACCAGCAGGTCATCGGGCTTGTCATCGAAGGCGAGCAGCACGCCGTACCGCACCATGGTCCCGTCACTGGTGCCGACCGGGTCGACCTGCACGACGGTGGCGGCAAACTCCTGCCCGGCCCGGTCGGCCAGCGTGACGACAGCCTTCTGGCGTACGGCCAGACGGCCGGCGTCGGCCTCGGGGAAGTCCGCGCTGATCTGCATGTCGTAGATGTCGGCCAGCGTTATGAAGCTGTTACCAGCGCTGACCTGGCTGCCGACCTTGCCGCTGACACTTAGGACGCGGCCAGCTATGGGGGCCTTGATGGTGGCGCCGGCCAGGGCGTCTTCGGCGTTCTCGAGCGTGGTGCGGGCCTGGGTCACTCGCTGCTCGGCACTGAGAACGGGGTCGGCGCCGCTGTCCCGGCCGCCCTGTTGCCCGCCGGTAGCGGCGCAGCTCGGCCCGCTACCGCCGCCGCTTCGCCCCGGCGCCACGGGTCCGGCCGGCGCGGTGGTCCTGGTCGGCGCGGTGGACCTGGCCGGCGCGGTGGTCCTGGTCGGCGCGGTGGACCTGGCCGGCGCGGTGGTCCTGGTCGGCGCGGTGGTCCGGCCGGGCGCCGTGGTCGCGGTCGGCAGCGCGCTACGCGTCGGTGTCGGCGTCGGAGTGGCGCTCGACGTGGTTGTCGGCGCCGTGTACGCGGCCGCGACATCCGAGCCACAACCCGTGTCCGGCTCCGCTTCGGCGGCGTCCCGCGCATCGGACAGCGCGTCCTGCGCATCGTCCAAGGCATCCTGCGCGTCCTCGACAGCCTTGGCCGCATCGGTGTCATCGACCGAGGCCAGCGCCTGCCCCGCCGTGACCGTGGTCCCGGCCCGCACGGAAACGCTCTCCACCGTCCCCGCCACCGAGAACCCCAGGCTGCGACTCTGAGCCGGCTGCACGGTCCCGGTGGTCGCCACCTCGGTCGTCACCGCCCCTTTGTCAACGGCCACGGTCTCAGCCGCCTCCGGCTCCTGCGTGGCATCGGCCGTGACTGCCCGCACCACACCAAAGACAACGAGCGCCAGCACCACAACCGCCGCCACACCCCAGATCCAGCGCCGCCGGCCGCCCAGTGCTTCACCCATGGCCCGGAAGTGTCACGCCCCCGCCTCGCCCCACCCTCCATCCCACCTCAGAATTCGCTCGGAACCCCGCCACCGCCCACCGCCGACCCCGTCGCCCGACTCCCGGTTTCGGCAGGTTGCCGCGCTACGGCTGACGCGCTTGTTCGGCTCGGCGGGTTTCGGCGCCGGCTTGTCTGCCGCCGCCGGGGTGACTGACAAGTCCACGGATGCGAACCGGCCGGCGTCACGCCCGCCGCGACGGTGCACGCCGGCCAGGCGGCGGGGCTCAGCATCCGGATTTGCCGAGAAGCGGACACCCCATCAAGGCCCGTGCATTTCGCAACGACACCACAATAGCGGCGGCGCCGTCCCTGAATCGTTCACGAATGAGTCAACCTGTCGTGAATCGGCTACCGGGTAAAGTAGATTAAAGACAGGCGAAAACTCCCACCAGGGCGCCGCGGCCCGGCAACAATCAGGGCGGCTGTAGCGGTATTCTCGAACCACGCACAGACGACATGGCACGCTGAAAACAGAGTATGGATTCGCGCGGACAAGTGCACGTCCCTATGTCATCGAAGATGGCGAAGTGGTTGTTGGAATTGTTGCCTGCTTCCCGGCCGGTGGTGGAATTCCGGTATAGGGCAGGCCTCCCAAGAGCAGTCTTCTGCCGGTCGACAGCAGGCGTCCTGTTGTTGACGCAGTTCGATGTCCGTTTGGTGTGCTGGTGGGACCGTCGTCGGTGGTGCTGTGACGCCCTCGATGGTGTCGGTTGGTGGGGTGTCAGGCCGGGATGCTGTTGCTGGGCGAGTCGGTCAGGCACCGCAATGTCAGCGCGGCCTGCACCTCCGGCGGCCGCGTGGCGCCGGGCGTGGGCCGATCAACAGGCGCTGGGTTATGCGGTTGCGGCCTGGCCGGTTGTGATCGACCGGCTGGCTCCCGCGGGTGAGCGGGTGATGCGTGACCGGTCGCTGCCGGCGAATCGGCTGATGCCGGCCGGACGACCCGTATCCGTGCGGCGACCGGTTGTGGCCGGTCGAGGGCAGGCGCCGTCCGTCTCGCCCCTGTCACCGACATCTCCGCGGCGACCAGGCCCGATACGCCCACGGCCCCCAGCACCGCCACCGGCGTCGCCGCGACGACCAGGCCCGATCTGCCCGCAGCCCCCCACACCGCCACCGGCATTACCGCGGTGACCAGACCCGATCTGCTCGCGGTTCCCAGCGCTGCCACCGGCGTTGCCTCGGGCACCAGGCCCGATCTGCCCGCAGCCCCCAGCGCTACCACCGGCGTTGCCTCGGACACCAGGCCCGATCTGCCCGCAGCCCCCAGCGCTACCACCGGCGTTGCCGCGGTGGCCAGGCCCGATGTGTCGGGTGTCTCCGTCTCTGGTGGCGGTGTCGTGGCGGTGTTTTGGCCCGATTCGTTGGCTATGGCTTTTGTGTCTGCCGGGTGTGGCGTCTTGGTCTGAGCGTGGCTGCTGTGCGGGACAGGCTCTGCCACAGCAGCGCGATCTGCGGGCAGTGCGTGATCAACGGGCGGGGGCCGGTCGGCTGGGTCCGTGGCGGTGGGCGGGTGTTGCGGACCGGCCGGTGCACCGCCACGGGGCACCGGGTGGGTGGCACTGGTTTGGTGATCCCAGATCAGCGGTGGTATCGGATCTGCCGGATCATGCAGTCCCAGCGCTCCGCATTCCCGCGAACAACCGTGCAATCGGCACAGCTTTGTTGCGTGCCGTCTTTTCAGCCCCCAGTTCCGGCGGCGCGCATGATCGCGGCGGAATTCTTCTTTGTCCGGCGAATAACGGCGCGACCGGGTCCGATCCCGCCAGGCCGTGATCTCCGACCGGGAGAACAAACTCAATTGCGCCATGCACTATTATCCCGAACCCGGGCCGCGACACGCCAAACAAAATCCGTGCCAGTTCTGGAAAGTGCGGGAAAGCGGAGCAGGAAGTCCGGTAACCGGGAAACGCGGCCCTCAAGCCGAACACTCGCGTAAGACTTATCGAGCGCGCACATCTGCCGCCGTCAGTGCGTACCTCATCGGCTTCCTCAGGTGGGGTGAGGTAGGTGCTCCCGTCGGCCACTGCACGTGTTGGGTTGAATTGGTGACGCGGCGCGAGCGTTGGCTTCTAGGATCTTGGCATGTTGGGAGTTCACTACGCGGTCACGGCGAATCAGGAAAACGCGCTGCTCACGGCCGACGACGATGCGGCCGGTGAACTCATCGAGGAGCTTGAGGAGTCGTGGTCGGACGACAAGCTGAAGGTCGACACCGACAAGGCCTGGGACGCCGTCCACCGCAGCCTGGGCGACGGCACTCTCGAGCCGGAGAGCGCCGGCTACCCGCTGTCGCACGCGGTGCCCGGAGGGCGGCACCTGCACTCAGCGCCGCGGAGTCCAAGGATGTCGCAGCCGCGCTCCTGAACGTCGATCGAGGCCGGCTGCGTCGCCGCTTCGACGCCATCGGCGACACTGACTATTCTGGCGCCCTCGACGATGCTGACTATTCTGGCGCCCTCGACGATGCTGACTTCGAGTACACCTGGGACAACTTCGTCGATGTTCAGGCCTTCCATCAGAGAGCTGCCGCCGCCGGGCGAGCCGTGATCTTCACCGCCATGCAGGTGTGATCTGGCTGACGTTGGTGCGCTTTCTGCCTTGCCCGTTCAGGAGACCTGGCGCCGGGCCACGCCTGGCCTCTCGGCAGCGCCGTTGTGGCAGGCCTGATTGCAGTCAGGCTCGAAGGACCGCAGCGACGGCACGGGGGTAAACGATCGATCGGGATTGACTTTTGGGTGTGCTGGGTACATGGCGGTCGGCGGGAGACGCCCGCCGACGAAAGGGAGCAAGTCATGCTGGTTCTGGGACTCATCCTCTTGCTCTTGGGCATCTTCCTGAGCGTGCCGATTCTCTACACGATCGGCATCATTCTCCTGGTAGTGGGCGCAGCGCTCTGGATCCTCGGCGCCATCGGCCGCCCGGTCGGCGGTCGAAAAGTCTGGTTCTAGGCTTCCGGTCGGACCACGCTGAAAGGGGCGTCCCACCTCCCAGTGGGCGCCCTTTCGCATGCTCGCAGTTGCTCATGATCTGAAGATCGGACTGTTTGTGGCGCTGCGACGCACTCTCATACCGCCGAGATGCGGGCGAAGCGGTCACAGGACCGCGCTGCTGGAACGGTGAGAGCGGCGCGGCGGGCTCTGTCAGATCGGCTCGGGCCGGTTGGGTGTGGTCGTCATTCCGCCGTCTCCCAAGCCTCGATAGTTGGCTGCCCGTCGCTTGTTGACGGCGTCCAACGCGATCAAGGCCGCCCATAGGAGTATCTGGGACGCGGGCAAAGCGACCTTGCCGCCGGTGAACGCCACACCGATGAGGACCGCGATCGAGAGGACCAGCATCGTCGCGAAGAAGTACGGGGCCCAGTGAACCCGCGGGGTGCTCCGCAGAATGCGGCGGGCCAACTGGTCGATCCTGGCATCGTCAGTGTGGCCGTCCCGGATCGCCCGGCGGACAGCACGACGCGTCTCGCGGTCCTCGCCCGGCAGCTGGCCGAACCCGATGTCGCCGCGGCGCAGCTGCACGACCGCTACGACCAATCCGATCAGGATCAGACTGACGCCGGACAGCAAGAGAACGTCACCCATAAGATCACCCCTCAGGGACGTCGTCGTACCCGTACCGCCGCCCGCCCATGCCACGTGGAGCGCGTCGGCGAAAGGCCTACGAGCCCGATGCGCGCCCGCCCACCTGAGCGAAGCCGCGTCAGCGGCTGGCGTCGGCCGGTTTGGCTATCCTCGGCTTCGTGGCTCCTCCGGAATCCAAGACCTGTGCTTCGTGCGGACGAACGATCACCTGGCGCAAGGCCTGGGCCGCCGACTGGGACGAAGTCCGGTGGTGCAGCGGCGCGTGCCGCCGGCGCGGATATCGCGATGCCGACCGGGATCTGGAGGCTCGGATTCTGGCGTGGGTTGACCGCAAGCGGCGTTTTCCGCTCACCGACATCGACGGCGAACGAGAGGACGTCCGGCGGGCCGCCCGTCGGCTGGCGGCGGCCGGGCGGGTTCGATGGCTCCAGAACGGACACCCGGTTGATCCGAGCACCGCACGCGGGAACGTCGACATCAGCAGGCCGTAACGCGCGGCTTCGGCGTGCGAGGCTCACTCAATTTCCGCATGGCAGGCGCTGATCTGGTCGGGGCCACAGCGAAAGCTCCCCCGGGGCACCTGCAGCACTTCGACCTGGCTCGGAGCCGGATCACAGCGCAAATCGCCGAGGAACAAGAACGCCGGATCGGCATCGCCCTGGCCCTGGTCTGCCTTTCTCGCCCGACCGGGCAGCTGCTCACAAGTTCATGCCGCGAGGAGCCGGTTGGTCTCTGCTGGAGGCAGTCAGGCGTCGCGGTGAGGCAGGCCGGCGAGAATCGCATCGAGGCCACGGTCGAACAGGTCGTCGTCGTTCCAGCGGCCGGTGTCCAGATGACCGGAGGCGTTGATGACGGGATAGGCCGCCGAGTCTCGCGTGATGTGACGCCGGGCGATGTCCGATGTTCGCGGATCGGCGCCCTGGCGGGAGACTCCCTCGGTCAGCGCCGCGCCGATGACGTAGTTCGCCAGCAGGCGGGTCGAAACCGCCAGATCGAGGTCGGTGAGGCCACCGCGCACCAGAGCCGACTGCAGATATTCGGTACGGGCGAGGACGCGGGGACCCAGGACGGGCCGGCCGATCAGGCTCGGCGCCCACGGGTGCCGAAGCATGACAGCTCGCCAGTTCCGCACCAGGCGACGGACGTCGCCACGCCAGTCGGCCGTCGAGTCAGGGATCGGCACTTCGCCGAAGATGTGGTCGAGTGCCAGGTCGAGGACGTCTTCCTTGATGCGCACGTGCCAGTACAGGGCGGTGGCGGTGACGTCCATGCCCTCGGCCAGGCGCCGCATGGTCAGACCGTTGACGCCATGCTGATCGAGTAGCTTCACGGCCTCGTTCACGATGCGTTCCCGGGTCAGCGGCGAAGGTCGAGACGGGGACGCCTCATCGCGCAACCAGATCGAGATGATCTCGTCGGCGCGACGCTCGTCCGGTGTCTTCGACCCTGCTGCCTTCACGCTGCGAGCCTACTCAACCGCGTCGCTGACTTAACGCTGATAATCTGATGTAACGCCGTTAAGTTGAGAGCGAGGGGGTGAACCCATGCCACTGGTGCGCATTCAATTGGAATGCAACCGAACGACTGCCCGCCAGGTGATGGACCTGCATCGCGCGGACAAGATTCACCATGGGTCCAGGGAGGAAGCGCGGGCCGAGGTCTGGCGGCGGGGGTGGACGCCGGCCGGGGAACCGGTCTTCGTCGGCGTCACCAACGGACAACCTGTTCGGCTTCTGTACGACGTAGAGGTCTACTCGGACACAACGTCTTGACGTCAGCCGCGGTCGCTCATCCGGCCCGGAGGCACGCAACGCCTGGACGGGATGGCTGTCACAGGTCGCGCATATGAGGCTTCGAGGGGATTCCGAGGTGGTGCCGACGCTGTGGCGAGGTGGGCGGGCTTGGGTGTGGGGCGACCGTTCGCAGCCGAGGGAAGAGGGCGTCGTGCGCATTGCCGGATCTCAGGAGTATCGCCGGGTGGCGGGGCTGCTCGTGGCTTCCGCGGCCGTTGTGCTCGCCGCCGCTTGTGGTGGCGGCTCCGACTCGCCGGGGACCGGTGGTGACAACGCGGACGGTGGGCGGAGCAGCGCGTTCAGCGCCTACACCGACTGCCTTCGGCAGAACGGGGTCACGATCGCGATGCCGTCGGGCGGGCCTCGGGCGCGGCCGTCCGGCGGGCCTGATGGGGCCGGATTCCCGTCCGGTGGGCCTGATATGCCGCGGCCTTCGGGCAGTGCGGGTTTTCGGAACGGGGGCGGTGGGTTCCCGGGCGGGGGCATGTTCGCCAAGCCGGAAGGTGTTGACGACTCGACCTGGCAGAAGGCGCAGGAGGCATGCTCGTCCCTGCGGCCCTCGGGACGGCCCGGTGGCGGCAACGGCAACCGGGGCGACGGGCGGAACGCCGCCTTCGAGAACTGCCTCAAGGAGAACGGCGTCGCCGATCCGTCCAAGCTGGACACCAATGATGCTGCGACCGAGAAGGCGGTCGAGACCTGTCAGGTGCTTCGGCCCACGGCCGGCGCCACGCCGACCGCTTGAGAGCTCCGCGCCGACGTTGCCGTGACCCCCGTGGCGGCAGCGTCGGCGCGGCAACGGATTCCGTGCCGTCCGCGCCCGCGCGCCCCCACGCGGCGCGGGCGGCACGGATCAGCGTTCCACCGGCCCGGCAGGGCCTTGGTGATCTCGGCGAGCAAGCGGCCGGAGACGACGGCCGGAAAGGCCGACCCGACGGCGGGAAAGGCCGACCCGACGGCGGGCGACGCCGGCAAGGACGGGAAACATCGACGCCTGCCGGGCGATGGGGTGGCAGCGCTGGAGGGATCGCGCCGCGGTCAGTAGCGGCGGGTTTGTTCGTTGAGTTGCGACCAGCGGGTCGCGCGGTCGCGGCGGCGGCAGGCGACCAGGTGGCCGGCCAGGATGGCGGGCTGGCCGCCGCGGACGCAGGCGTCGGCGCCGGCGGTGAGGACGCCGGCCACGATTTCGGCGGGGGCCTCCTCGTCGACCAGGGCGACGATCATCGAGCGGCGGGGCAGCACCCGGCGGGCCGTTTCGACGTCGCGGATGGTGCCCGCGGCGATCAGCACGATCTCTTCGGCGCCGATGTCGTCGAGGCCGGCTGCGCGGCGCAGGGTCCAGCCGGACGGCAGGTGCGTGGACAGGCCGGCGACCCGGCCGGGGTGGCCCAGGTAGGCCACGGCGGGGCGGGGGCCGGCGACCGTGGCGGGCAGGCCCGCCGGGTTGATCGGCAGGTCGGTCGCGGTGGCGGTGAAGTCGTGGTGGCCGGTGTTGCTGTTCAGCGAAACGAGCATGAGCGCTCATCCCCCTTTCGGCGGGCTTTCGGTTGCCCCTTCACTGTTCGCCCGCCGCCTGAGGTGCCCATGTGCCCTCGCTGTGAGGTAGCTGTCCAGAGCGCTACGCCGACTCGCGGGAGACGACGCGGACTATGTCGGCCGCGGGCAGGGTCGGGGCGGCCCGGCTGTTCATCGCGGCCACCACCGTGGCGGCCAGGTGGGCGGCCACCACAGCCTGGTCGGTGGTCACCGTGGTCAGCGGCGGGTCGGCCAGCCGGGCCGGCACGATGTCGTCGACGCCCATCACCGCCAGCTCCCCGGGGACGGCGACCCCGGCCCGGCGGGCGCCGGCCAGGATCGCCAGTGCCACCTCGTCGTTATACGCGCACACGGCAGTCACCCCGGTCGCCTGCCACCTCCGTACGGCCTCGGACGCGGCTGCCGGGTCGAGCGGAACCGTCAGTCCGACCGGCGTCGGCAGACGCCGGGCCGCGCACGCACCGCGAACTCCGGCCAGCCGCGGTTCGGCGAAGAAACGTACGCGGGGATCGTCGGGATAGGCGTAACCGAGCCGGCTGTGCCCGGCCTGGGCCAGATGCTCGGCCTGCCGGCGCCCGACCAGCTCTTGCGGCACGGCCAGTTCGCGGCCCCGGTCGCGGCGGGACAGGGCCACCACCAGCGAGACCCCGGCCGAGCGCATCGCGGCCATCTCGGCGTCCGAGAATCCGGTGTACGCGATGACGGCCGCGGGGGTGATCGCCTTCCACAGCTCGGCGATCGGCCGGTCCTCGCGGTTGCCGGGGTGCACGACGAGGGTGAGGCCGTGCCGGGCCAGCGCGGTCGACAGGTGGCCCAGGTTGGAGCCGACCTCGGGGCCGATGGGCCAGTCCGGCAGCAGGCACAGCACCACGTCGGAACGGCCGGTGCGCAGTGTGCGGGCGGCCGCCGACGGCGCGTAGCCGAGCTGGGCGGCGGCGTCGCGGACCCGGTCGCGGGTGCCGGCCGAGATGGTCTGGCGGGGCGTGTCGTTGAGGACGTAGCTGACCGTGGCGCGGGAGACCCCGGCCAGGCGGGCGACGTCCGCGCTGGTGACTCGTTTGGTGGTTGAGTCGGCCATGACAACCAAACTTACACGTGTAACCATGGGGGCATGACGTCCGACCTCGCCGCCCTCGTCAAATCGCTCGACCTGCGAGCCAAGGTGCGTCTGCTCACCGGCGCCTCGACATTCACGCTGGCCGATGAGCCGTCGATCGGGCTGCACGCGATGAGCTTCTCCGACGGCCCCACCGGCGTCCGCGGGCTGAAGTTCACCGGCGGCCGGGTGGCCACCCTCTTCCCCAACGCCACGCTGCTGGCCTCGGCCTGGGACGAGCAGAGCGCGTACGAGGTCGGCCGGTTGCTCGCCGAGGAGGCGCTGGCCCAGCGGATCCACGTCGTGCTCGGCCCGACGATCAACCTGCATCGCACGGCGCTGGGCGGGCGGCTCTTCGAGGCGTACTCGGAAGATCCGCTGCTCACCGGCAAACTGGCCGCCGCTTATGTACGGGGGATGCAGGACAACGGGGTCGGCGCCTGCCTCAAACACCTGGTCGCCAACGAGAGCGAGACCGACCGCAACACCGTCGACTCCGTCGTCGACGACAAGACGCTGCACGAGCTGTACCTGCTGCCGTTCGAGATCGCGGTCGACGACGCCGACGCGTGGTCGATCATGGGCGCCTACAACGACGTCAACGGCGTGGCCTCGACCGAGAACGACCACATCAACAACGAGGTGGTCAAGGGCGCCTGGGGTTACCAGGGCCTGATCATGTCGGACTGGTTCGCCACCAAGACGGTCGCGCCGGCCGCCAACGGCGGGCTCGACCTGGTGATGCCGGGGCCGGGCGGGCCGTGGGGCGACGCGCTGGTCGCGGCCGTCGAAGCGGGCGAGGTCGACGAGGCGGTGATCGACGACCACGTGACGCGGCTGCTGCGGCTGGCCGAGCGGGTGGGCGCCCTCGGCACCCCGCGCGAGTACCCGGCCGACCTGCCGGTTCCCAGTTCCCTCGTACGCCGGGAGCAGTTGACCCGGCTGGCCGCGCGCGGCATGACCGTGCTCAAGAACGACCACGACCTGCTGCCGCTGGACAGCTCGACCGCGGTGGCGCTGATCGGGCGGCACGCCGTCGACACGATCACCATGGGTGGCGGTTCGGCCGTCGTGAACCCGCCGTACCAGGTCAGCGTGGCCGAAGGGCTGGGCGCGCGCCTCGGCAACCGGGTCACCGTGATCGACGGCGTGGACGTGCGCACCCGGCCCGTACCCGCTCGGGGTGGTTTTCTCACGGCGCCCTCGAACGGGCAGCCGGGCATCGACGTCATCCTGTACGACGCCGCGGGCGGCGAGCTCGAGCGGCGTTTCTGCGCCCTGGCCAAGACCATGATCGGCATGGACGACGACTTCACCGGAACGGTCGCCTCGGCCCGGCTCGTGGCCGACGTGCACAGCGACGGGCCGGCCGAGCTGGGCGTGATGGGCGTCGGCGACTGGACGCTGTCCGACGGCAGGGCGTTCCCGCTGCGCGCCTCGGGCCACGGCATCGGCGAGGAGGTGCTGACCCCGCCCACCCGCACCGTCGTGCCCTCGTCCGCTCCGAGCCGGTTCGAAGCCGAAGTCAAGATCAACGACATGGGCCTGTACGGGTTGATCGGCCACGCGGCGGCGCGCGAGACGGTCGACGTGATCGACGACGCCGTGCGCGCGGCCGCGGGCGCCGACGTGGCCGTGGTCGTGGTCGGCCTGACCGAGGAGCAAGAGACGGAATCGGTCGACAAGACCACGCTGCGCCTCCCCGGCGCCCAGGACGCGCTGGTCGAGGCGGTGGCCGGAGCGGCCCGGCGTACGGTCGTGATCGTCAACGCGGCCACGCCGGTGCTCATGCCGTGGCTGCCGCGGGTCGACGCCGTGCTCTGGGCCGGCCTGCCCGGTCAGGAGGGTGGGCACGCCGTGGCCGCGGCCCTGCTCGGCGACATCGAACCGGCCGGACGCCTGGTCACGACGTTCCCCGCGGCCGACGAAGCCGCCCCGGCCTGGTCGGTCACCCCGGTCGAGGGCCGATTGGCGTACGACGAGGGCACCTTCATCGGCTACCGCGGCCACTTCGCGGCCCGGGCCCCCGAGCCGGCGTTCTGGCTGGGCCACGGCCTCGGCTACGGCGAGTGGCGGTACACCGACGTGCGGCTGGTGACCGGGGACGCGCCGTCGGTCTCGGTGACCGTGACCAACGTCGGGCGGCACGAGAGCCGCGAGGTCGTGCAGGTCTACCTGCGGCCGGTCGAGCCGGACGAACCCGTACGCCTGGTCGGCTGGACGGCCGTGACCGTCGAGCCCGGCCAGTCGGCCCGGGTCACCGTGCGGACCGATCGCCGTCTCTGGCGCCGATGGGACACCACCGCCCAAACCTGGTCGGACCGGCTCGCCGACGGCGGCGAATTCCTGGTGGCCCGGGGACTGGGCGACATCCGGGCGACAGTCTCCTGATCGTGGCGGCGCCCGCCTGGCATACTCGGCTGCCGTGACAGCTGCGCCCGAACGTGTGGGGCTCGAGAGTCTCGAGCCATCCGGTGCGGTGCGCCCGAACGACATCCTGGACGCGATGCGCCGCGAGGCCGAACGGCACAAGGCGCTGCTGGCGGGCGGCCGCACGATGGTGCCCAACCACTACACGGTCGGGCTGTCGGCCTACGACCACCGCCGCTGGGCCCCGCACGCCGCCCAGCTGGCGCAAGAGCTGGCCACCCACCAGGCGGCGCTGATCGCCGAGCAGGCCTGGATCGTCTACGGCGACATCTCGGTCGAGGTCTTCCAGGGCGACGACCTCGACACCGGCACGTTCCGGGTGGCCGCCCTGCTCGAACCCGACCCGCCGCCCCCGCGCCCGGCGCCGGCCCCCGACGACGCGGTGGCCACGCTGGTCAGCGCCGAGGGCCAGGCCTGGGGGCTGCCGTCGGGCCTGACCGTGCTGGGCCGCGACCGCGAGGCCGGCGTGCGCCTGCGCGACCCCGGTGTGTCCCGCCGGCACCTGATCGTCGAGGTCCACGACGACCGGATCACGCTGACCGACCTCGGCTCGCACAACGGCACCCGGGTCAACGGGCACCCCATCGCCACGGTCGACCTGCGCCCGGGCGACACGATCGAGGTCGGCGGCACGGTCCTCACCCTCGGTCACGGCCGCTCCCCGATGTTCTCGACCAGGCCGAAGCGGTAGAGGTCGCGCCGCACCAGGTCAGGGTCGACGCGGGCCGGGGCCGACCGGCTGGGAACCGTCTCCACCGGCCACGTCGCGGCGGGGTCGGCCAGCCGCACCTGGGTGCCGGCGACGAAGCCGGTGGCCGGATCGATCAGCAGGTCGTAATTCTTGTCCTCGCCGAGGTAACCGGCGAAGGCCCCGGCCGGCGTGGCGAAGCGGACGATCACCAACCGGCGACCGTCCACCCCCGTTTCGCCGACGCTGACCGGGAGCCCCGCCAGCACCTGGTAGAGCGCGACCCGCCGCTCCACCGGAATGAGCGCGTCGAGCACCGCCAGCTCGTAGATCGCGCCCCAGACCTGGTCGTCCTCGGGTACCGCGGTGTCGGTCGTGATCCGGTCGATCAAATCGCGCCGGGCCGCGGCCGGTTCGGTCGGACCGTCGACAAAATCGGTCAGTTCGAGCAGCGGCCGCTCGCTCGGCGGCCGGGTGCGAAAGCTGTCCTTCGCGTTCTCGGACACCCAGGCCTCGGGCGTGGGCCCGGCCACCGGCCCACCCTCGACCGATCCGACGAAGGCCGCGGTCGCGGGCTCGATCCAGCTCTCGGTGCGTTTTTCGTACGCCTGCCCGTCGACGGCGTCACGCTCGACGCACCGGCCGTCCTGATAGATGAGCTGCCCGGCCCGCGGGCGGTAGGGCGTGGCGTCGGCGGCCGCGGCGATCAGCCGGTCGAAGACCCGCCGCACGACCGCCGGGTCCGACGACACCGGATGCGGCTGCGAGATGGTGCGCGGCCGCAGGAAGTACAGCCCGGCCCCGACCACCAGCAGCACCGCCGCGGCCGCCGCCACCGGCACCCAGAACCGCCGCATCATCGGCCCCCAGGCGAGCCGACGGGGCGCGGGCCGCGCGAACACCCGCTGCCGCACCCGGGCCAGCGCCTCGTCCGACGGTTCGACGATCCCCGGTGGCAGGTCGCGCACGGCGACCAGATCGTGGTCCATGGGTTTCATCGCGCACCGTCCTTGCCGAGAGCCGCCCGCACCTTGGCCCGAGCCCGGTGCAACGCCGACTGGACCGACCCGAGCGGGATCCCGAGCGCCGCCGCGATCTCGGCGTACTCCAGTTCCGCCACGGCGAAAAGCATCAGCACGTCCCGCTGGCGGGCCGGCAGCTTCGCGAGTACGGCCGACAGCCGCGCCACCGACCGCTCCGCGTCGACCCGCTGCGCCGCCGCCTCGTCGTGCCCCGCGTCGTCCCCCGCCACGGCCCGCATGTTGTCGCGCAGGGCCTGGATCTCGGCCCGCCGATGCCGCCGCAACAGATTGGTCGCGATGCCGTACAGCCAGGGCAGCCACTCCCCCCGCTCGGGATCGAAGCGCTCCCGCCGCTCATGCGCGACCAGGAACGTCTCGGCCACCACATCCTCGGCGAGCTGGGCCCCCACCCGCCGCGTGCAATAGCGCAACAGCTCCCGGGCATGTCTCTCGAACAGCCCCGCAAGCTCATCGGGCGGCGCAACGGCCCGCATCGGCGTCATACCCGTACTTGTCGATTCACGACAGTCATGTTCCCGCAGGAATCACATTCGGGGCTTCGATCTTTCCGGGCCGGACGATGACGACCGAGCATCGTGGACAGACGCCACGCCGACCACCCTCGCCGTCGGCGGACTGACCACCTTGTCACGAGCCTGCTCGACCGGACACGGCGGCCCTCACACTCGCGATCCTGACCGCCGGCATCGCCTTGCTGATCCGCTTCCTCTCCGACTCGACTGCCGTCTCGCCGCCGATCGTCTCCCGCTCCGGGCGCAAGTTTGATCTGTTCGTTCGGAGGCGCAGTCCGGACGCAGGTCGCACCGGGGAAACTCGATCACGAGGACGGCATCGCGGAGCCGCGGTGTGACGTTCTGGCGAGCCACTGTCAGGCCGTCAGCGCGCTCGTCCTCAGGGGCGAGCAGCGGTAGCGCCACAGCGGCGTTGTCGAGCATCTCGGTGAGCCGAACTTGCCGGGGCTGGCCGGTCGAGCAGGATGTCCTTCGCCTCGCGCCACAGCGGAGTGCAATGCCGGCGAAGACGTGGGTGGCGCGGTATGCGGCCGAGTGGTGGTCGAGATGGGCGGCGGCTCAGAACGGTCAGGTCTGCGAGCGGCCGGCGACGACGTTTCCGGCGGTGGCGGGGAGGCGGATCGCTTCGATGGCGGGGATTACCAGCAGTGCTGCCAGGGCCAGGAAGGCGAAGCGGAAGCGGGGTTCGGCGGTGTCGGTGAAGGTGGCGCCGAGGCGTACGAGAAGGGCGCCGCAGGCCACGCCCAGGCCGGCGCCCAGTTCCTGGATGGTCGAGTTCAGGGTGTTGGCGCTGGTCAGGCGGGCCGGTGGGACGTCGGCGAAGGCGACCGTGTTGTACGTGGTGAAGCCGATCGAGCGGAAGACGCCACTCAGGGCCAGCACCGGCAGGATCACTGCCAGCGGGGTCTCGTCGGTCAGGGCGGCCAGGGCCAGCAGGCAGGCGGCGGAAGCCAGGACGGCGCCGAACATCACCGTGCGCATGCCGAAGCGGCGCATCAGGGGAGTTGTCAGCGGCTTGATGCCTATGTTGCCGGCGAACAGGGCGATCACCGCCAGGCCGGCCTGGGCCGCGGTCCAGCCGAAGGCCAGTTGGAAAAGCAGGGGGAGCAGGAACGGGATCGCGTTGATGACGGCTCGGAAGACCGAGCCGCCCAGGGCGGTCACCCGGTAGGTGTGTACGCGCAGGATGGTCAGGTCGACCAGCGGGTTCTCGGTGCGCCGCAGGTAGCGGACGGTGACGATCAGGGTGGTGGCGGCGACTACGAGCAGGGCGGTCGCCAGGGGCCAGTGGGGGCGCTGCTCGGCCACGCCCTCGAGACCGGCCACCAGGGCGGCGGTGCCCGTGGCGACCAGCAGGAAACCGCGCCAGTCGAGCTTGCGTGGGGTGTCGGCGCGCATGTCGGGGACGAGGCGGCGGGCCAGGGGCAGGGCCAGCAGGCCGAGCGGGACGTTGATGAGGAAGATCAGGCGCCACGAGGCGTAGGTGCTGAGGATGCCGCCGAGCGCGGGCGCGATCAACGGGGCCGTGAGCGCCGGCCACGTCAGATACGCGATGGCTCGTACTAAATCAGATTTTGCGGTTGTTCTTATGACCACCAGGCGGCCGACCGGGACCATCAGGGCGCCGCCGATGCCCTGCAGCACGCGGGTGCTGACCAGCATCGGCAGGTTGACCGCCAGGGCGCAACCCACCGAGGCCAGCGTGAAAATGATGAGCGCGGCGGTGAAGACGCGGCGGGCGCCGAAACGTTCGGCCAGCCAGCCGCTGATCGGGATGAACACGGCCAGGGTGAGCAGGTAGGCCGTGATCGCCACGTTGACCGTGACCGGCGGCACCCCGAGGTCCTCGGCTATGTGGGGCGCCGCCGGGGCGATCACCGTGGCGTCGAGGATCTCCATGAAGAAGGCCCCGGCGATCAGCAGCGCGAGACCCCGGGCCTTCCTGTCCATCCTCCGATCATCGGCCCTGCGACAAGATCAGCGGTAGTGACCGCCGGGCAGGAACTGCTCGGGGCGCAGCGCGCGGGAAGTGATCCGGACGTCGCCGATCCAGCCGTAGAAGCCCTGCCCGTACTTGAGGTCGAACGACGTCGCCCCGATCACGAACGGACGGCCGAGGGTGGCGATGCCGCGGGCGGGCTGGGTCGGGTTACGGGCGATCTTGGAGCCGTTGATGTGCACGATCGAGCGTTTGCCGTCGTTGACGACCGCCAGGTGCTGCCAGACGCCGGTCGGCATGGCGTGGCTCCACGACGTCGGGTTGTGATCGCCGACCTCGGAGTAGAGCACGTACTGCAGGAAACGCTCGCCCGACACGTTCAGGCTGCACGTGGGCTCCAGGTCCGACCAGCCGCTGTGCTTGCCCGCGTCGCCGGCCCGGCCCTCCCAGCTCAGGATGCCCATCCAGGCGTGGTCGCCGACGAACGGCTCGGGCAGCTTGATGAACGCCTCGATCGTGTAGCCGTCGAGGAACTTGGCCGTGGTGATCGGGGCGCCGGCCGCCGTCCGCAGGATCGCGCCGCGGTCGGGGCCCTTGCCGCCGTCGAAGCGCAGGCTGGCGTGGGCGGGGGCGCCGACGTGGTGCTCGTTGCTCACCGTGAGCGTCTGGTCGGTGCTGTTCGCGAGACGCCGTACGGTGAGATGGTTGCCCTTGCCGCTGAGATCGCGGACCGTGGCGCCGTCGGCGACCGACTGGCCCGGCGTGTCGAAACGCCAATAGGCGGCGGTGTGCCGGTCGACCACCTGCGCGGCCGGACGCGGGGCCGGCTTCTTGACCGGGAAGCGCGCGTCGAAGTCGAACTCGAGGCTGAACCGGTCGACGTCGCCGGTCAGCTCGATCGTCTCGGCCTCGAGCGGGGTCCGCTTCTGAGGGTCGCGGGCCAGGAACCACGGCGCGAACGTCTCGACGTCGATCCGGTTGCGTACCAGGTCGAAGTGGTAGAGCCGGATCATGCCGGCGCCGCCGTAGTAGCGGTCCTGGTAGTTGGTGATGTGGACGTGCACGTCGCGGCCGGCGTCGTTCTTGAGCACAGCGCGCCCGGGCGGCCAGTAGTGCCCGTTCAACGTCAGGAAGATCTGGTCGTTGCCCTTGATCAGCCGGTCCCACAGCCGTTGGCCATTACCCGAGAGGTACGCCTGTCCGCCGTCATCGGCGTAGGCCAGGTCGTGGGTCGTGACGATCGTCGGCGTCTTCGGATGCTGGTTGATCAAGCTTTGCGCCCACTCGAGGCCGCTGTCCGAGATGCGCCAGTCGAGGGCCAGGATCAGCCATTTCCGGTCGGCCGCCTCGAGCAGGTGGGCGCTGTTGTAGCCGTCCTTCGAGGCGCCCAGGAAGGTCTTCGACCTGCGCTGGCGCTGCGGACCGAACTGCGACAGGTACGCGCTGGGCCCGCGCTGGTCGTCCTTCGAGCCGTCGATGTCGTGGTTGCCGGCCAGCACGCTGTACGGCAGCTTGCCGTCGATCCGGGTGAACGTCTGCCCGGCCAGCCCGATCTCGTGCTCGGTGCCGTGCTCGGTGACGTCACCCAGATGGGTCAGGAAGGCGATGTTGTCCTCGGTCCGCCGCTCCAGCAGGTAGTCGAACGTCTCGCGCAGGGGCGCCGGGTCGGAGCTGTCCGCGTCGAACAGGTACTGGGTGTCGGGCAGCACCGCGACCGCGAAGCGGGGGCTGTCGTTGTCGAACCCTTTGCTGGTGGCGTGCGCGGGCGCGGCCCCCGGCAGGACGAGGGTCGCGGCGGGGGCGGCGACGGCCGCTCGAAGAAGATTCCTACGTTCCACGCCCGTCAATATGTCGGGCCCACCGCAACATCAGGCGGCGTCGATGCGAAGCTTGAGTGATCTTCCGGGGGTCACCGGAGCACCCTAAGCTGTGCGGTCATGCTGCAGATCGGCTTCAGGCTGGGCGACCGCTACCGGCTGGTGGACCGCATCGGCGCCGGGGGCATGGGCGAGGTGTGGCGCGGCGTCGACGAGGTGCTCGGGCGGCCGATCGCGGTCAAGGCGATGCTGCCCGCGGTGGCCGACGACCCCGACTTCGCCCAGCGGTTCCTGGCCGAGGCGACGGCGATGGCCCGGGTCAACCACCCGGCGGTGGCGTCGATCCACGACTACGGCCGCAGCCACGACGTGACCTATCTGGTGATGGAATTCGTCGAGGGTGAGTCGCTGGCCCAGGCGCTGGCCCGGTCGGGGCGGCTGACGCCGGAGCAGACCATGCGGGTGATCGCGCAGGCCGCCGACGGGCTGCAGGCCATCCACGACCAGGGCATCGTGCACCGCGACATCAAACCGGCCAACCTGCTCATCCGCCGCGACGGGGCCGTGCTGATCACCGACTTCGGCATCGCCCGGCACGACGACGCGAGCCGGTTGACCGCCTCCGGCGCGATATTGGGTACGCCGAGCTACCTCTCACCCGAGCAAGTGCTGGGCCAAGCGGCGACGGGGCTGAGCGACGTCTATTCGCTGGGGCTGACGGCGTACGAATGCCTGGCCGGGCAGCGCCCGTTCGAGGGCGACAACCCGTACGCGGTGGCGTTGCAGCGGCTGCAGGCCGCGCCCCGCACCATCGGGGTGCAGTTGCCGGCGCCGATCCTGGGGGTGGTCGAGCGGGCCCTGGCCACCGATCCGGCGCACCGCTGGCCGAGCGCGGCCGCCCTGGCCGCCGCAGCCCGCGCGGCCACCGGCCCGACCTCATCGGCATGGCCCGCCCAGTCCCCATCGGGCCTGCCGCCCGGCGCCCGCCACTCCTTCACGCCGCCACCCGGCCCGCACCCCCCTGCGTCGGCGCCTGCCCCTCGCTCCCCCGCGTCGCCGCCCGGCCAGCACTCCTTCACGCCGCCGCCCGGCCCGCACTCCCCCGCGTCGCAGCCTGCCCCGCATTCCCCCGCGTCGCCGCCCGGCCAGCACTCCTTCACACCGCCGCCCGGCCCGCACTCCCCCGCGTCGCAGCCTGCCCCGCATTCCCCCGCGTCGCCGCCCGGCCAGCACTCCTT
>NZ_JAMYJR010000011.1 GCF_024137025.1 Paractinoplanes aksuensis | reverse complement strand
CACACCGCCTGCCCCGCACTCCTTGCCGTCGCCCGGCCAACACTTCGTCGCGCCCGGCCAGCATTCCTCCCTGCCGTCGCCCGGCCAGCATTCCCCCGCGCCGTCTTCGGCCGCGCCGTCTTCGCCCGGGCCGGCGCGTCGCCGGAGAGGGCGGGTGCTGGTAGCGGCGCTAGCTGTCCTACTGGTGCTCGGCGGGGTGGCCGGCTGGGGCATCAGCAAGATCGGCGGCGCTCCCGAGACCAACGCCGACGGGCCGAGTGCCACCGCCGTCGCCGGCGGCCTGATGCGCTCGTGCGGCACCGGGTTCTGCCCGCTCGAGCCGCTCTGCTGGGGCGGCGTGACGGCGATCAGCGGCAAAGCCCATCCCCCGTCCCGCATCGACTGCACGCAGGAGCACAGCTGGGAGACCTTCGTGGCCCTCGAAGTGCCAGAGGGCGCCGTCGGCGTACGCCAGGACTCCCTGATGGGCCGCGAAGAGATCGCTAACGCCTGCTCGGCGGCCGTCATGGCCACCCGCAGCGAGGACCCCGCCGCCACTCGCTCGTGGCGGCGGGAAGCCTGGCCAATCGCCCTGCCCGAAGGCAGCATCCCGTTGATGCATTGCATCGCCGCCCCGGCCCTGGGCGGCACCACTGGCGGCGCGTTCCAGGTGGGCTGAGCGGCCGGCCCGCCACCCCACAGCCAGCCACCAGGCAGCCGGCCCACCGATCACGGCCAGCCACTAGGCAGCCGGCCCGCCGATCACGGCCGGCTGCTAGGCGGCCGGCCCGCCGATCACGGCCGGCTGCTAGGCGGCGTTCCAGACGTCGATGGCTGTGCGGCCGTGGTCGAAGCCGAGGATCGAGAGCGTCGCCGTGCCCAGTTTGAGGCGGCCACCGCCCTCGGCCGGCAGCCCGATCCAGCGCGCCCCGACCACCCGCAGCGCGTGCCCGTGCCCGATCAGCGCCACATCACCCTCGTCGAGCAACGGCCGGACCTTTTCCAGTACGCGGTCGATCCGCGCCCCGATCTGGTCCGGCGACTCGCCCCCGGGCGCGCCGTCGCGGAACAGCCACCAGTCCGGGTCGGTCTGGTGGATCTCGGCCGAGGTGATGCCCTCGTACTCGCCGTAGTTCCATTCGACCAGGTCGTCGCTGGTCTCGGTGACCTTGAGCCCGGCCAGCTCGGCCGTGCGCAGCGCGCGGTGGCGCGGGCTGGAGATGACGGCCACGAATTTGCGGTCCTTGACCCGGGCCGCGACCGCCTTGGCCTGGCGCTCGCCCTCTTCGGTCAGGTCGAGATCGGTGTACGACGTGTGGCGGCCGTTGGCGCTCCACTCGGTCTGCCCGTGCCGGATGAGCACGATCTCGCCCATGGTGACTCCTTCGTCGGTTCGTTCTCTTTGTACCCCGCGGCAGCGCGTCGGACCGGTGCCGTCGGCCACAAGCCACAAAAAGGCGGCCCCGCGCCTTCGCGGAACCGCCTTTTCCGGCGCTTTTACTTGAGCAGGTCTTCGAAATCGACCGTCAGGGCGAACGGGTCGGTCACCGTGGCCGGCTCGCGACGGTCGATCTCGGTGGCCAGCTCGGTCGCGCCGCGCACGATCCGGGTCTGCAAGAAACCGTCGGACGAATCGGCGCCCCAGTCGTCGCTGGCCGCGAAGACCGAGGTCGGCACGACCACCGCGCGCAGGTAGCCGAACAGCGGGCGCAGCGCGTGCTCGAGGGCCAGCGAGTGGCGGGCCGTCCCGGCCGTGGCCGCGATCAGCACCGGCTTGTCGACCAGCGCGTCCTTGTCGACCACGTCGAAGAACGACTTGAACAGGCCGCTGTAGCTGGCGGTGAAGATCGGCGACACCGCGATCACGGCGTCGGCCCCCTCGACCGCGTCCAGCGCGTCCTTCAGGGCGATCGGCGGGAAGCCGGTGAGCAGGTGGTTGGTGATGTCGTGGGCCAGGTCGCGCAGCTCGATCGTGCGGACCTGGAGCTCGATGCCACGCTCCACGGCGGCGGTGACCGCCGCCGCGGAGAGCTGGTCGGCGAGCAGGCGGGTCGACGACGGCTGGCTCAGACCGGCCGAGACGACGACCAGGGTGCGCTGCTTCATGCGTTGGCCTCTTCCTTGTTCTCGGTGGCCAGCTTCTTGGCGACGAGCGAGGCGTGGGTGGGCGCGTCCGGCACGTGGGCCGGCTTGAGGGCGGCGAACTCCTTGCGCAGCACCGGCACGACCTCCGCGCCGAGCAGGTCGAGCTGCTCGAGGACGGTCTTGACGGGCAGGCCGGCGTGGTCCATCAGGAACAGCTGGCGCTGGTAGTCGCCGACGTACTCGCGGAAGCCGAGCGTGCGGTCGATGACCTGCTGCGGGCTGCCGACGGTGAGCGGAGTCTCGCGGGTGAAGTCCTCGAGCGACGGGCCGTGGCCGTAGACCGGGGCGTTGTCGAAGTACGGGCGGAACTCCTTGACCGCGTCCTGGCTGTTCCGGGCCATGAACACCTGGCCGCCGAGCCCGACGATGGCCTGGTCGGGGTCGCCGTGGCCGTAGTGGGCGAACCGCTGCCGGTACAGCTGGACCATCCGCTGGGTGTGCGAGGCGGGCCAGAAGATGTGGTTGGCGAAGAAGCCGTCACCGTAGAAGGCGGCCTGCTCCGCGATCTCGGGGCTGCGGATCGAGCCGTGCCACACGAACGGCGGCACGTCGTCGAGCGGGCGCGGCGTCGAGGTGAAGGACTGCAGCGGCGTACGGAACTTGCCCTGCCAGTCGACAACGTGCTCGCGCCACAGCTTGTGCAGCAGCGCGTAGTTCTCGATGGCCAGCGGGATCCCGGCCCGGATGTCCTTGCCGAACCAGGGGTAGACCGGCCCGGTGTTGCCGCGTCCCATCGTCAGGTCGACGCGGCCGCCCGACAGGTGCTGCAGCATCGCGTAGTCCTCGGCGATCTTCACCGGGTCGTTGGTGGTGATCAGCGTGGTCGCCGTGCTGAGCAGCAGCTTCTCGGTCTGCGCGGCGATGTACGCGAGCGTGGTGGTCGGCGACGACGAGAAGAACGGCTCGTTGTGGTGCTCACCGAGCGCGAAGACGTCGAGACCGACCTCTTCCGCGTGCTTGGCGATGGTCACGATGTTCTTGATGCGCTCGGCCTCGGACGGCGTGTGCCCGGTGGTCGGGTCGGTGGTGATGTCGCTGACGCTGAAGATTCCGAACTGCATGACCGCTCCCTCTCCGCCGGGACCTGCTGCATCCCGTTGACTGCCCCTCACAACCACACCAACGACAGAACTATTTCAAATCTAAAAGACATGCGCTGCGGCGTGGCTCACATCTCTACCCGTGCGTGCGTTGCGTGAGGTTGCAGTCATCGTCTGTGATGGAGGGACTCTGACCCGGGGAGACGACACACGTGCACATCTTGATCAAAATCATGGTCACGAGCATCGCCGGCGGCCTGACCTACGTCCTCACCAACACGACGAAGCAACCGGAGATCTGGCAGTTGACCATGTCGGTCTTCGTGGCCGGGATCGTACTGGTCGTCCAGTTCTTGATCGATTCCTCGGAACAGGCCCGCAAGCTGGCCAGCGCAATTGGCGAAGACGTAACAAAAGGGACAGGCAGCAGCCTGACCGACAAGGTTCAGAGCATCAGCGAGGCGGCTACGCATCTCGCCCGCGTCGAGGATCTGCTGGGACGCGACAGCATCGTCCGCCTGGTCGAGTCAGCCGGCCGATTGAAGCAGGGTGAGGACTTTCTGCTGCGGTTCACGGACAGCCAGATCGAGGGGCTCGCAAGCCTCCTGGAGGGCCTGCGGTCCGGCCGAGCGGACCATGAGGGCGAGAACCCCGACTGGCTGCTTGCCCTTACCGACGCGGCAACCATCAGCATCGATGCGACGAGCATGACATCCTTCGACAAGACACACGGGTTTGTGGACGAGGGTGAATTCTGGTCGAGCGAACTCGGACTCCGGTATCTGGACCGGCAACGCGAGGCGGTCGAGCGAAACGTCCGGATCCGCCGGCTCTTCCTTCTCACCGACGAGGCGAACGACCCCGAGGAGCTCCGCAAGCTTCTTGAGCCGCACCGGAAGATTAATGTGGAGGTGCGGGCCCTTCGCCATGATGACATCCCCTTCCTCTACCAGAAGGATCTTCAGGACTTCATCCTCTTCGATCAGAAGGTAAGCTACGAACTTCAGACCGCGAGGGTGTTGCGGAGCGGCGTCACCCCATCGATCAGCAACGTCGGCTTGGTGTCCAATCCACAACTGACGGAGAAGCGTAAGCAGCGGTTCGAAGGCCTGTGGAGCGCCGCCCAAGATCCGGAACCGACCCCGGCTGCCGATCCCACCGCCTTGCCATCGGGGGCGCGTTAGCGATCTGCACGGGCGAATCGACGGAGGAGACCCAGTGAACGAGACCTATCCACGTTCCACGTCGCCCCCGACCGGCATCGCCGAGCGGCCCGTCGAGAACGGTCAGGTCAACTGGGACGCCTTCAACTCGAATGCCTACTTCAGCCACAACTACGGCGAACTCCGGTCCGACGACCGGCGCATCATCGAGATCGTCGCCGACTTCTTCAAGGACAACCCGCCCGCGCCGGAACTGGGCCGGGCGATTGATGTCGGACCGGGCGCGAATCTCTACCCTGCGATGGTGATGCTGCCGTACGCCGCCCGGGTCACGCTGTTCGAACGTTCGCACGCCAACCTGACCTGGCTGGCCGATGAGCTGCAGAAGCCGCACGGCTCATGGTGGCAGTTCTGGGAGGCGATCTCCACCGGCCGGCCCGCCTACGATCCGATCAATAAACCGCTGGACACTCTGCACGGCCGCGTCAGCCGGGAGCGGGGGAACGTCTTCGCACTTAGGGCCGACCAGTACGACATCGGAACCATGTTCTTCGTCGCCGAGTCGATCACTACGCGCACCGATGAGTTTCGCCGGGCCACCCGCCTGTTTGTCACCGCGCTCCGCCGCAATGCGCCATTCGCAGCCGCGTTCATGCGCCTATCGTCCGGATACGTCGTGGGTGATGAGCACTTCCCCGCTTGCTCGATCGACGAGGAAGATGTCGACCAGGCACTCGCGCCCGTCGCTCGCAACGTAAAGATCGAGCGGGTGGAAAGCGAAGATCTCCGGGTCGGTTACGACGGCATGATAGTGGCCACGGGCCGGCGAAAATGAGGGCACGCGGCGCCGATTCCTGACCCGAAAGGACACGGTCGGCAACGTCGAATACATACGGTCCCCAGGTGCGCAAGGAGGTTAGTCTCAAGAGATGGCCTACAGTCGAGCGGATGTCTTGATCATCGGGGCGGGCGTCATCGGCCTGACCACTGGCGTTCGTCTGGCCGAGCGTGGTCTCCGCGTCCTGATCTATAAAAGTCATGATTCGAACCGAACCAGCTCGTATGCGGCCGGCGCAATTTTTGATCCCTACATGGCCGAACACCGGGACCGTAAACTTCGCGACGCCTGGGCCTTGGCCACACGCCAGGAGTTCGAACGCCTGCACGCCGAACCGGAGCCCTGGGCGCGGCTGCTCGGCGGCGTCGAGGCATCACGCCGATCGATGACGCCGCCGGAGTGGGCGCTGGAACTTCCCGGTTATCAGCCGTGTGCCAATGTGGACCTGCCGCCCGGTTTTGCCTCCGGATGGCGCTACCGAACCCCTTTGATCGAGATGCCACGCTTTATCGAATGGCTCGAGACACGACTGAGCGCACTCAAAGCCAAGATCGAATACCGGAGATTGACCGACCTCCGAAGCGGGTTCGACGAAGCCGATATCGTGGTGAATTGCACCGGAATCGGTGCCGGCAGGCTGGTTCCCGACGACGAGGTGAGGCCGATTCGCGGCCAGCTGGTCGCTGTCCCCAATCCTGGAATTCACGAGTTCTTTGTGGAGCATGTGCCCGACCCGTACATCGGCGACACCACCTACGTTCTGCCGCATGACGACGTGCTCCTGCTCGGGGGCAGCGCTGAGCTGGGGACCTCCGATCTCACATGGGATCACGACGTCGAACGGGCCATCCTGAGTCGGTGCCGCGACGCCTTCCCGGCGCTGGCCGGCCTCAAGCCGATTGAAGAGTTGCGGAGAATCGGCATCCGGCCGCATCGTCCGACTGTCCGATTGGATCATGAGGACTTCGGGGACCGTCACATCGTGCACAATTACGGCCACGGCGGCTCCGGCGTCAGCCTCTCGTGGGGATGCGCGGATGAGGTAGCCAAAATCGTCGCCGTCATTCGCGAGAAGGCCGGGTTGCTGACGCCTGCGTCCTGAGCAGGCACCTCCGGGCCGATGGCTTTGCATCGGCCCGGACGCTTGTCTGTCAGCGGCCCTGGAGGCGCTTCACGTTGTCGCCGAAGGTCCAGGACTTGGAGCCGTCCCAGTTGATGGACCAGGTCATCAGGCCCTTGATGTTGGGGACGCTGTTGACGGCCTGGGTGACCAGGGCCGGGGTCATGTAGCCGCCGCCCGCGCCGACCTGGGCCGGGAGGCCGGGGACCTGCTTGTCGTACGGGATGCGGATCGTGACGCCCTGGATGGTCAGGCCGTTGTTGAGGCACTGGGTCTGGACGGTGAAGCCCTGGACCGTGCCCGCGCCGTACGAGTCGCCGTTGCAGCCGTACATCGAGCCGTTGTAGTACTGCATGTTCAGCCACCACAGGCGGCCGTTGTCCAAGTATTTCTTGATGATCGGCAGGTACGAGCCCCAGATCGAGCCGTACGTGACGCTGCCGCCGGTGACGTAGGCCGTCTCGGGGGCCATGGTCAGGCCGAAGTTGGACGGCATGGCGGCCAGCACGCCGTCGATGATGCGGATCAGGTTGGCCTGCGAGGTCGACAGCTGGTTGATGTTGCCGCTGCCGGTCAGGCCGGTCTCGATGTCGATGTCGATGCCGTCGAAGTTGTACTGGCGCAGGATCGGCACGATCGTCGACACGAAACGGTCGGCCACGGCGGACGAGCTCAGGTCGACGCCGGCGGTCGCGCCGCCGATCGACATCAGGACGGTCGCGCCTTGGGCCTTGGCCGCGCAGATCTCGGCCGCGGTGGGCACCTTGACGCCCGAGTCCATGCCGTTCTCCCACAGCACCGTGCCGTCGGAGCGGATCACCGGGAACGCCGCCATCAGCACGTTGTAGCCGTGCTGGGTGATCCGGCTGTCGTTGATCGGGATCCAGCCCAGGCCGGGGTGCACGCCGTTGGACGCGCCGTCCCAGTTCTCCCAGTAGCCCTGGAGCACCTTGCCCGCGGGCTTACCGCGAACGGCGCACCCGACCGGAGGCGGCGTGGTGGTGGGCGGCGGGGTCGTCGGGGGCGGGGTGGTCGGCGGCGGAGTTGTCGGGGGCCGGGTCGTCGGCGGCGGAGTGGTCGGGCCTCCGGTGCAGGCGCCGAGGTCGCGCCACAGGGTCGGGGTGGCGGCCGGGTTCCAGCCCGTGCCGGCCCACGCGGTGTGGGTGACCAGCGCCTGGTAGAGGTGGGCGTTGTAGGTGACCTGCTGGCCCGTGGTGTAGGTCGGGCCCTCACTCCACACGGTGCCCGAGCAGGCCACCGCGGCCGAGGCGACACCCCCACCGGCCACCGCGACGGCGAACCCGCCCGCGGCCACTCCCAGCGCTGCGGCCAGCGCCAACAATCGACGACGAACACCCATGGCGACTCCCCTGACGCGCGTTGTGAGCTCGGTTACGCACATCATGAAGTTCACATCTATAAATATCAAGGGTTCTTAACAGTCAGCGGCAACTCCAGATAGGCGGCGTACGGTTCCAGGGCTTTCGCGGCCGCGTCGCGATCACGCGCGGAGAGGGGCGTCAATGGCTCGACCGTCACGGTGACGCCCTTGCGGGTGAGCGTGCGGGTCCAGGTGGCACGCACCCGGCCGCGCTGCACGAGCGTCGAGCGGAAGACGCCGTTGCCGCCCGGGACGATCGCGTCGACGTTGTCGGTCATGAGCGAGCGGTCTTTGTAGCCCAGCATGTATTCGTCGAAGCCGGGCAACGCCAGCCACTCCCCCGGCCCGAGGTCGGGCGCGTCGGCCGCCAGGACCATCTCGGCCCCGTCGACGTCGACCGTCGTCAGCGCGTCGCCCGCGACGGCGATGCCGGTGCGGCAGTCGGTCATCGTGAGGCCGGTCCAGCCGACGAAGTCCTTGCGGGTGGCCGGCCCGTGGCTGCGGAAGTAGCGGAGCGCGATGAGGCCGAGCGCCTCGTCGCGGGCCGGGCGGCGGGGCGCGGGCACCCACTCGTCGAGCAGCACGAACGTCTGTTCCTTGCCGACGTGCGGAGCAATGGCTGTGACGCCGCGCTGAGACGCGTACCAAAGAAGGTGGTAACCGCGCTGACCGGTGACCTCGATGCCACCGTCGACCATCGCGGTCATGCACTCGGTGCGGGTGAGGCGGCCGCCGCCCTTCAGCGCCGCGCCGAGCACGTCGACCGCGCGATCGACCGTCGCCTCGTCGAGCCCCAGCGTCTCACGGCGCTTGTTGGCGCCGGCCAGGGCGCGTACGCCCATCAGATCGAGCATCCAGTGGGCGTCGACCGCCGGGACGAAATGGACAGTGCCCCGCATGGGCCACGTGCGCAGGACGGATTTGTCCTCGATGGCCGCGTTGATCTGAGCGAGAGTCACGCCGGGCAGACGGCACCCCAGTGACCACAGGGCGCTGTTGACATCCTGAGCCTGCATCGCGCCGAACCACTCGACAACGCCCGCGACGTCGGCCGGGGCGTTACCGCGCAGCAGCAAGCTGGTCATCCGCAGGCCCAGGGCCGTCGCCTCATCCATGACGACGACCCTAGGGCGAGGGTCTGACAAAAACCGGCAGAATCAGCGGCCGCGCTGCGACCGGTACAGCTTGATCAGGTTGTTGGTCGACGAGTCGTCGTCGGTCTCGGGCGCGGACGAGGCGGTCAGCTTCGGCGCGAGCTGGTTGGCCATGACCTTGCCGAGCTCGACCCCCCACTGGTCGAACGAGTTGATCTGCCAGATCGTGCCCTGGGTGAACGTGATGTGCTCGTACAGGGCGATCAGCTGACCGAGCACCGACGGCGTCAGCGACTCGGCGATGATCGTCGTGGTCGGGTGGTTGCCCTGCATCACCCGGTGCGGCGCGATCTCGGGCGCGGTGCCCTCGGCCAGCACCTGCTCGAGCGTACGGCCGAAAGCGAGCGCACCCGTCTGCGCGAAGAAGTTCGACATGAACAGGTCGTGCATCTCACCGATGTCGTGGTTCGGCCGGCTGAACCCGATGAAGTCGGCCGGGATCATCTTGGTGCCCTGGTGGATCAGCTGGTAGAACGCGTGCTGGCCGTTGGTGCCGGGCTCGCCCCAGAAGACCTCGCCGGTCTGGAACGTGGCCGGCGAACCGTCGAGGCGGACCGACTTGCCGTTGCTCTCCATCGTGAGCTGCTGCAGGTAGGCCGCGAAGCGGTGCAGGTATTGCGAGTACGGCAGAACGGCATGCGACTGCGCGCCCAGGAACGTGTCGTACCAGACGTTGAGCAGGCCCAGCAGCGCCGGCACGTTGGACTCGAGCGGCTGGGTGCGGAAGTGCTCGTCGACCGTGTGGTAGCCGGCGAGCATGTCGGCGAACTGCTCCTTACCGATCGCGATCATGACCGACAGACCGACCGCGCTGGGCAGTGAGTAGCGGCCGCCCACCCAGTCCCAGAAGCCGAACATGTTGGCGGTGTCGATGCCGAAGTCGGACACCCGCTGCGCGTTCGTGCTGACCGCCACGAAGTGCTTGGCCACCGCCGACTGGTCGCCGCCGAGGCCTTCGAGCAGCCAGTTGCGCGCCTCGGTGGCGTTGGTCAGCGTCTCCTGCGTGCCGAACGTCTTCGACACGATGACGAACAGCGTGGACGCCGGGTCGAGGTCGTGCGTCTTCTCGTACAGGTCGGTGGGGTCGATGTTCGAGATGAAGCGGCACTCGATGTCGGGCGTCTTGAAGGCCTTCAGAGCCTCGTACGCCATGACGGGCCCCAGGTCGGAGCCGCCGATCCCGATGTTGACCACGGTCTTGATGCGCTGACCGGTGTGCCCGACCCACTCGCCGGACCGCACCTTGTCACTGAACGCGCCCATCCGGTCGAGCACCTCGTGCACCTCGGCCACCACATTCTGGCCGTCGACGACGAGCTGGGCGTCGCGGGGCAGGCGCAGCGCGGTGTGCAGCACGGCGCGGTCCTCGGTGACGTTGATGTGCTCGCCGGCGAACATCGCGGCCGTGCGCTCGCGCAGTTTGGCCCGCTCGGCCAGCGCCAGCAGCGCGGTCAGCACCTCGTCGGTCACCAGGTTCTTGCTGTAGTCGACGGTGAGGTCGGCCAGCTGCGCGGTGAGGCGCTCACCCCGGTTCGGGTCGCTGCCGAAGAGGTCGCGCAGGTGGACGGCCGCGAATTTCTCGGCGTGGCCCTGCAGCGTCTGCCACTCGGTGCTGTCGGAAACGTGATCGCTCATTTTTCCAGTCTCTTCCTCGAACCCGGACTCTCGGCCTAATCCTGGCACGAATCGTGTCAGGGCACCGGCGACGCCGTGGAGATCACTTGGCGAACGACGCGTTCCATGACGGGCATCACCTTCTCCGGATCCTGCCCTGCTGTCTGCAGCGCCACACGGAAACACGCGATCCCGACTTGCGAGGCGAGCAGGGCTGTGTCCGGGTCGGCCCCACGCGCGAGAAGAACCCGTTCGAGGGCCTCGGCGATGCGTTGCATCTTGCGGGCCGCTCTGTCCTGCAGCTCCGGCACCGAAGAGATCAATTGCTGGCGTACGGAAAAACTAGCGCGATCACCGATCACGACCTCGCGCTTCTCGTACGCCAGGCCCCACAGCTGCAGCAGCGCGCCGGCCAGGTCACGGGGGGCGGGGGCGTCGCTCGCGGACGCCGACGAGAACTCGTCGATCAGGCGTTGCTCGTCGGCGAACAGCACCTCTTGCTTGTCGCCGAAGTAGCGGAAGAACGTCGTGCGCCCGACCTGGGCCCGGCCGGCGATGTCGGTGACCGAGACCTGAGCGAACCCGCGCTCGGCGAACAGGGCGAACGCCGCCTCGACGATCTGCTCGCGGGCCTGCTGTTGCTTGCGTTCGCGCAGGGTCATGCCTCTCACTCTAGCGGAGTGGTACCGAGTCCGTTACGGTACTGAGTACCAGTTCGAACCGAGTACCAATTCGCTAGGAGGCATCATGCCCACGATCCTCATGAACGGCGCCAGCCGCGGCATCGGCCTGCACGCCGCCCGGCACATGCTCGACGCCGACCCGACGCTGCGGCTGATCGTCCTGGCCCGCGGCGAGCAGCCCGACCTGCCCCGCACGACCGTGCTGCGGGCCGACCTGACCTCGCTCGACAGCCTCCGGAAGGCGGCCGCGCAGATCAGCGAGCCGGTCGACGGCTACGTGGGCAACGCCGGCATCCAGCTCACCAACACGACGACCACGACCACGGACGGCTACGAGACGACGTTCGCGGTCAACGTGCTCGCCCACCACCTGCTGCTGCGGCTCGTGCCGCTGACCGACCGGGCCCGAGTCGTGATCACCGGCAGCGACGCCCACTTCGGCGACTTCCGGCACAACCTCGGGCTGGTGCCGGCGCCCCGCTGGACCTCGCCCGACCAGCTGGCCCGGCCCAACCCGGGACGCAGCGGGCGGGGCGCCTACGCGGACAGCAAGCTGGGGGTGCTGTATCTCGTGCACGCGCTGGCCCGGCGCGGCGTCGATGCGTACACATGGAACCCTTCCTTCACCCCGGGCACCGGACTCGTCCGGGCCGACCGGATCGGCAACGTGCTCTTCCGGCGGGTGTTCCCACTGATCCCCGGGGTCAACACGGCTGAACGGGCCGGAGCGCAGCTGGCCGCCGCCGCTACGGGACCGCTCTCCGCGCCCGCCGGCAGCTACATCGACCGTTCCACGGTCACGCGCTCGTCCGACGAGTCCTACGACGAGGCCCGCGAGGACGAACTGTGGTCCGCCGCCGAGCGACTGGTCTCATAGAGCGCGCACAGCCGGGCCACAGACCGGCCGTAGGGGCGCGGCCGAACGTTGCCGCCATGACGATGAGCTTCCCCCGGATTCCGGGAGCGGGGGTTACCTGGCTCCGGTCGGGGCAGGCGTGAGGTTATCTGGCTCGGTCTGAGCGTGCCAGGCGGTCTCGTATTCGTCCGGGCTGAGGTAGCCGAGTTCGCGTTGGATGCGGCGGGTGTTGTACCAGCCGTCGATGTATTCGAAGATCGCGTTCTCGGCTTCGTCGCGTGTCCGCCAGCTTGTCCGGTAGACGAGTTCGATCTTCAGGGTGGACCAGAAGTTCTCCATCAGCGCGTTGTCGTAGGAGTCGCCGACCGAGCCCATCGAGGGCAGGATTCCGTTGTCCCGTAGGCGTTCCGAGAGACGAAAGCTCGTGTAGTTCGAGCCTCTGTCCGAGTGGTGGATCAGGTCGCCGTCACGGACATCACGTGACCAGATGCCGTATTCGAGGGCGGCCAGAATCAGATCGGTGTCACACCGGTTCGAAGTCTTCCACCCGACGATGCGGCGGGAGAACACGTCACGGACGGCGGCCAGCCAGAACACCCCCTCACCGGTGGGGATGCGGGTGGCGTCGGCGACCCAGAGCCGGTTCGGCCGGTCCGCGGTGAACTGGCGGTTGACCAGATCCGGCGCCGGCGTGTGCCGCGGGTCCTGTCTCGTTGAGCCGCCGCGCCAGCCCCGGCGCAGGAACGCGCCGGGGCTGGGATGCCATCAGCCGCTCGACGCGTTTGCGGCCGACCCGGATGCCGTCGCGGCGTAGCTGCCGGTGCACCCGGTCGGCGCCGTAGGTGTGGCCGGAGGCCTCCCAGATCTCGTGGATGCCGGTGAGCAGGCCGAGGTCTACCAGGTCGCGGTCACAGGGCTGTTCGGCCTGCTTGCGCCAGGCGTAGTAGGTCGATTCGGCGATGTTGAGGACCCGTAGCAGGAGCGCGACCGCGAAGCGATCACGGTGTTCGTCGATGAACGTCATGACCGTCGCCGGGTCGGGTCGAGCTCCGCCGCGAAATACGCGCTCGCGGCCTTGAGGATCTCGTTGGCCCGGCGCAGTTCGGCGTTCTCCCTGGCCAGCCGGCGGTTCTCCTCCAGCAGATCGGTGCTCGGCCGGTCATGGCGTTCACCGGCGTCGGCCTCGGCCTGGCGAATCCAGTTCCTGAGCGCTTCGTGATGCACGTTCAGCTGCTCGGCCAGCCGCCGGATCGTCGGCTTCGGCTCCGACTCGCGATACAAGCGCACAGCACGTGCTCGCAGCTCGTCGGGGTACTTCTTCGGTGCGGCCACAGATGCTTCCTCCCATGATCAGTCGATCATGTCTGAGAAGCTCCCGGAAACCGGGGGGAACTCACATCGCAAGCGACCCGAGGTTTGGGGGCGGGGGGGGGGGCCCCCCGGGGGCCGCCCCCCCCCCCCCCCGGGGGGGGGGCCCCCCCCCCCCACCCCCCCCCCCCCCCCCCCCGCCCCGAAACACCCCACCGCACGCACCGCACCGCCGCCACCGCCGCCACCGCCGCACCGCCGCACCGCCGCACCGCCGCACCGCCGCAACGGTCCCCGCGTCCCGCCAGGACGCGGGGATTTGTCGCGCATCCCCGAAGGCCGGGTCACGAAACACCGAACCCACCCAGGCCGCCCGATCGAGCGACGCCCGAACGCGCCGAGCGGTTCGACTGCGAAGTTCCGCGCCAATGCTGCGGCTCGCAGACGATCACACCGACGACCGGTAGAAGGCCTCTGACCCCACTGCCGCTATCGGCTGGAGAGAGATCCGCCGCAGCCAACGACCACACCGCCAAAAAGAGTGAAGCCGAGCAGCCCCACCAACCAGGCCCGCGGAAACGTCGCCTCCCAGCCGAACAATCACACCGACAGGTCGATGGAGGCCCGCCAAAGCCGCACGGCCCCACCAACGGGCACTCGGAAACTTCGCTTCCAAGCCGAACAATTAAACCGCGGGACGGCGGGGGCCCGCCAAAGCCGCGCACCCCCAATCCATCGGTTGGCGGGGCGGGTGGAGCCGGGTGGATTCGCCCGTTGCTGATTTCTGTTCGCACTGCCTGCGCCGTGGGCGCGATGGCTCGTACAGAAAAAGTCAGTTCGTGGCAGCCAGGGTGGGCAGGCCGGTTTCGAGCAGGCGGCCGGCCTCGGCCGCCGGCACAGGGCGGGAGAGGAAGTAGCCCTGGCCGTGGTCGCACGACATTTCGCGCAGGATTGCTACCTGGGACGCGTTCTCGATGCCCTCGGCGACCGTTCGCATGCCGAAGCGCTGGCCCAGGCGGACGATCGTGTGCACCAGTGTTTCGTCCTCGGCGTCGCCGCTGCCCAGGCGGTCCACGAACGAGCGGTCGATCTTCAGGACGTCCATGGGGAAGCGCCGCAGGTAGGCCAGCGACGAGTATCCCGTACCGAAATCGTCCATGGCCAGCATGACGCCGAGCGCCTTCAGGCTGACGATGCGGGCGAGGTTCTCGTCGGTGTCGGTGAGCAGCACAC
The DNA here is from genome assembly GCF_024137025.1 of Paractinoplanes aksuensis. Classification (GTDB taxonomy): domain Bacteria; phylum Actinomycetota; class Actinomycetes; order Mycobacteriales; family Micromonosporaceae; genus Actinoplanes; species Actinoplanes aksuensis. Next base: position 48,987 of record NZ_JAMYJR010000011.1, on the reverse strand, counting down.
TTTCGGTCATCTCGAGGCACAGCTGGTCGGCCGGCATGCCGGTCTCGGTCAGCACCTCGGCCACTGTCGCCGCCAGGTCGCCTGCCTCGAACTGGCGCACCGACACGTTGACGGCCATCTTCAACGGGCGGCCCCAGGCCACCGCCTGGTGGCACGCCTCGGCCAGCACCCAGCGGCCGAGCGGCACGATCAGCCCGGTCGACTCGGCCACGCCGATGAACTCGAGCGGGGGCACCAGGCCGCGGGTCGGGTGGTTCCAGCGGACCAGGGCCTCGAAGCCGACGATCGTATTGTCGGACAAGTCGACAGTCGGTTGGTAATGCAGCACGAGCTCGTCGCGTTCGAGGGCCAGCCGCAGGTCGTCGGCGAGCGACAGCCGTTGCATGAGCGCGTCGTGCATGTTCGGGTGGTAGGCCGCGTACACGCCGCCGCCCGCGTCCTTGGCCTTGTACATGGCCAGGTCGGCGTTGCGCTGCAGCTGCTGGATGTCGCTGGCGTCGGCGGCCGAGGCGATGCCGATGCCCGCCCCCACGTGCAGTTCGCGGCCGTCGACCAGGAACGGCTCGTCGAGGTGTTCGAGGATGCGGATGGCCAGCGCCTCGGCGTCGGTCCGGGCGTCAGGCGAGGCCACGATCACGGCGAACTCGTCGCCGCCGAGGCGGGCCACCGTGTGCGGCGCCGGCACCGCGTGCAGCAGCCGGGCCGCGACCTGCACCAGCAACTGGTCGCCGGCCGCGTGACCGAGGCTGTCGTTTACCTCTTTGAAGCCGTCCAGGTCGAGGAAGAGCACCGACACGTGTTCGGCGATGTCCTGCTCGTCGACTGCTGTCGCCAGCCGCTCGCGGAACAGGGCACGGTTCTCGAGCCCGGTCAGCGCGTCGTGGTAGGCGTCGTGGCGCAGCTGGTCCTGCAGCTGCCGGGCCTCGCTCACGTCCTTGGTGTTGAAGACCAGGCCACGGATGTACGGGTCGTCGAGCTTGTTCGTAATGATCATCTCGGACAGGCGGCGGCTGCCGTCCTCGTGCGGCAGCCGTACCTCGATCGTCGTCGTCCCGCCGGGCCGGCCCATGACCTCGTCGATCGCGGCCTGGATCTGCGGCGCCGCCTTGCGCCCGACGACGTCGACCAGCCGGTGACCGACGAGCGTCGACAGGGGGAAGCCGAAGATCCGCTCGACCGACGAGCTCTGATAGCGGACGGTCGAGTCGGCCTCGAGGATCGCGAGCGACTCGGAACTCTGCTCGACGAGCGCGCGGAAGTGCTGTTCGCGGGTGGTCAACTCGGCCGTACGAGCGGTGACCCGGTCCTCGAGCCGCCGGGCGAGCTGCTTGTTGTCGTGCGAGAGCAGAACGCCGCGCAGCACGATCAGCAGGATGCAGATGAAACGGCACCAGGTGCCGACGGGCGTCGGGCGGCCACCCTGGGACATCCAGAGGGCGCCCACGACGAGACTGAGAACCACCACCGCGTACGGCAGAACGACGCCCACCGACCAGCGGACCGTGCGCGCCTGGTCGTGCGGCGTGTAAGTGGCGAGCGGACTACGCAACGCGCGCACGGTGGCCAGCAGGATCAGCCCGAGCCCGGCGCACCACCCGGCGTCGGCCGGCGACGCCCCGATTCCACCGGTGGCGGCCCGGACGGCCGCGCTGTCGGCGACCGCCATCGTGACCAGACCCAGGCAGACCGGCGCGAGCGCCCGCGAGCCCGGGTAGTGCGCGGTCCATCGGGCGAGGGCGGCCAGCGCGACCGTGGCCAGCAGCACATCGGCCACCGGACGCACGAACGCGTCGTCCCGGCCGGCGGCCAGGGCCGGCTGGATCACGACGTTGTACGACATCACGAACAGCGAGAAGCCGATGAGCAGAATGTCGATCGCGGTACGGAGCCGGGTCAGGCGGCTGGTCCCCCGGGGCGACGGGATGGCGAACAGGCACAGGGCGGTCAGGCCGACCAGCGCCAGCCGTCCGGTCCCGGTCAGGCTGGCCATGATGCCCACGGCCAGGGCGACCCAGGCCATCCGGACCGCGCCGGTGCGGCGCCGCGCGACGACGACGCAGGCCACGGCGAGCGCGGTCGTGACCAGGATCGTGAGCACCCCGATCACCGCAGCCGGCGCCGTGACACCCAGCACGACGGCGGACAGCAGGATGACGGCCGGGAGTGCGGCGCCGGACGTCATCAGGTCCCCCTTCCCGTCATGCATGCCAGCAGAATCGGAATCAGGCGCGGCCACCTGAGAAAATGACTGCGGCGGCCCTCCCGCAGGAGAACCGCCGCAGCGACAAGAAGTCAGATCACTTCTTCTTCTTGTTCTTCTTGTCCTTTTTCTTGTCCTTCTTGGACTTCTTCGCCATGGTGGACCTCCCATCAACGTCATAGGCGCCCAGGTCGGCGCCACGCGTTAACGATAGGGAAATTCCACCGGTCCGGAAGCCCAACGCAGATGAACAAGATGTGTCACGAACCACGAACACCGTCGTGGGAAACGCTTGTCACTCCAGTTCAGCCCAGCTTGACCTTGAAGATCGGGTCGGCCGCGAGCTTCTTGAACGCGGTCAGCGCGGTGGCGGTGCTGTTGATGCTGATGTCGCGGTCGCCCTCGTCGTCCTTCTTGGTGTCGAAGTACACGATCGCCTTGATGGCCTTACGCTTGGCCAGCTCGGGCAGCACGCTGTTGTAGACCGGAGCCTTGTCGGCGATCTTGCCGACACGGTGGTAGGCGCCCCACTCGGCAACCATGATCGGCTTGCTGGCGTGCTTGGTGGTGGCCCAGTCGTACCAGTTGGTGCCGCCACCGGTGGGCGCGCGGTCGAGCAGGTCGTTGAACTTGCCGTAGTGGTAGTAGCCGGGCTCGGCGCTCACGTACGAGTCGAGACCCATCCAGTCGACGACGTCGTCACCGGGGTACAGGTCCTTCCACCAGCTCTGCGCCATCCACTTCTCGTTACCCATGTACGCCATGACGTTGACGACGTTCGTGACGCCCTGAGCCTTCAGGCGCAGGATCGTGTGGCGGTACATCGCGGCGAAGTCCTTGGCCTCGAAGCCGGAGCCGGCCTTGGCCACGACGTCGTTCTCGGGCTCGTGGTTGAGAACCAGGAAGAACTTCTTGCCGTACGCCTTGGCCCGCGCGGCGAAGGCGTCGATGCGCTTGTCCTGCTGGCCCTGGGCGACCTTGGCCCACGACGAGCCGTACGCGATCTTCCAGTTGGTCAGCAGCACCCGGGGGTTGGCGGTCTCGGAGGTCATCGCGATCTCGGACTTGGTCGGGAAGACCTCGTCACCCTTGTGGTACGTGTGGAAGATCGTCGAGGTGCGGCCGCTGAGCTTCTCCCAGTCGCGCAGCGCCTGGTCGCGCGGGGTGTCGGTGAAGCCACCGGCGGCGGCGCCCCAGAGCACGCCACAGGACGGAACGAGCTTCGCGTCGGTCACACAGTTGCCGTTGTTCACCGGCTTCGAGGGCACGGGCGGCGACACGTCGGTGTCGGTGGTGACCTCGAGGACCGGGGCGCCGCTCTTGGCCTCGGCCGAGTGGAAGCGCACGGCAGCACCGGTCGAGGACAGGGCGAACGCGTACGTGCCAGGGCCCTTGACGACCTTGCCGAGGTCGACGCTCAGGGTCGCGCCGGGGACGGCCGACAGCAGCACCGAGCCCAGGGCCGGGGCGTTGGCGGCGGTCAGCTTGCCCTCGGTCCAGGTGGTACTGGCGACCTGGCGGACGGCGACCGTGCTGGGCGTCGAGGCCTGCGTGGTCAGGGTGAGCCGGGCGCCGGCCACCTTCGTGCCGGCCGGAACGGCGAACTTGAGGAACGCGGTCTTGTTCTCCTTGCCGGAGACGCCGGCGACCAGCTTGGTCTCGGCGCCGAAGACGACGCCGGTGCGGGCGCTCGAGACGTACGCGTCGTCGCCCGCGGCGATCTTCAACGTCGTCGCGGCCGCGGCGTCGGCCGGGCTCGCGGCGGTGACGCCGGCGGCCCCCGCCAGCACGGCGGTCAGGACCGAGTACTTCTTCAGCTTGGAACGACGCACGTCTTCACTCCCCCGCTCTGTCCGGCCGTTGTCGGCCAGGCATGAGAAGAGATTGCGGGTCGTTCGGTGCGCGTCCAGTGCCCGATCCGGTGCGGTCAGGTTGCGGCGCTCGTTTTCCTCAAGTCTTGCTTTCCGGTGCGTTCACGGGGTAGCCAGACAGGATGGAACTGATCATCGACGGGCACAACGACCTGCCCATGCAACTGCGTGGGCGCTACGGATACCGCGTGGACGGGCTCGACGAGCCCCGCCCCGAGCTGCAGACCGATCTGCCGCGGCTGCGGGCAGGCGGCGTCGGCGCGCAGTTCTGGTCGGTCTACGTGCCGGGCGACCTCAGCGAGCCCGAGGCCGTCGTGGCGACGATGGAGCAGGTCGACGCGGTCTACCGGATGGTCGCCGCCTACCCCGGCGACTTCACGGTCGCGTACAGCGCCGACGACGTCGAACGAGCCTTCGCCGCCGGCAGGATCGCCTCGCTGATCGGCATCGAGGGCGGGCACAGCCTGGCCACCTCGCTCGGCGTGCTGCGGTCCTTCGGCCGGCTCGGCGTCCGCTACGTCACGCTGACCCACAACGAGAACCTGTCGTGGGCCGACTCCGCCGCCCGCGAGTCACAGGTCGGCGGTCTCAACGACGAGGGACGGGCGGTAGTACGCGAGATGCAGCGCATCGGCGTGCTGGTCGACCTGTCCCACGTGGCGCCGGTGACGATGCACGCCGCTCTCGACACAGCGTTCGCCCCCGTCATCTTCAGTCATTCCGGCGTACGGGCGTTGCACGACCACCCCCGCAACGTGCCCGACGATGTCCTGGTCCGGCTACGCGACAACGGCGGCGTCATCCAGCTGACGTTCGTCGCCCCGTTCCTGTCAGCCGACTACCGCGCCTGGATGGCCGCCGCCGACGCGGAGTGGCAGCGCCTCGGCCCACCCCCACGCCCCTCCGACTGGCCGCGCGCACCCCGCCCGGGCGAGGACCTGACGACGATGCCCGACTGGCCCGGCCCGGACCGCGTGGTGGAACCGGAGTACGCATCCTGGCTGGCCGCCAACCCAAGGCCACCGGTGACGGTCACGCAGGTAGCCGACCACGTGGAACACGCCCGCGACGTGGCCAGCCTCGACCACATCGGCCTGGGCGGCGACTACGACGGCACCACCGACCTGCCCGAAGGCATGGGCGACGTATCCGGCTACCCGCTACTGATGACCGAATTGTCAGGCCGAGGCTGGTCCGACGACGACCTCGCCAAGCTGGCCAACGGCAACATGCTGCGAGTCCTGCGCGAGTCGGAGCGGCTGGCCGAAGAGCCGCTCTGGCCGCTGGCACCCGCCCGCTGAGCCGCTGGCCGAGGAGCCGCGCTGACCGTTGTCACTCGCTCGCCCAGCCGCTGCCCAAGATCGTCGCCCCCACCGAGCCCACCGCTCCCAGGGGGAGGCCCCCGTTCGCCATTATCGCGAGACAGAGCTTGATCACGTAGAAGGCCTGTGGACAACCCGCAACTGTGGAAAGCGGTTCAAGCGAGACCGGCGTCATGGACCAGGATCGCGACCTGGACGCGGTTGTTCAGCTCCAGCTTGATCAACAGGCGGGAGACGTGGGCTTTCACGGTGGCGATGGACATGTGCAGCTCGGCCGCGATCTCGGCGTTGGAGCTGCCCTGGGCCAGGGCGAGTGCCACGTCGCGTTCGCGCTCGCTGAGCTGGTCGAGGCGCTCGGCGGCCCGGCTGCGCGAGGGCGGGGCCGGGGCGGCCACGTGGGCGATGAGCTGACGGGTCACGGTGGGCGACAGCATCGCCTCGCCCGCCGCGACCCGGCGCACGGCCCGCAGGATCTCGGCCGGTGGCGTGTCCTTGAGCAGGAAGCCGCTGGCCCCGGCCCGCAGCGCCCGCAACACGTACTCGTCGGCGTCGAAGGTGGTCAGCACGATCACCTCGGGCGCGCCGGGGCGGCTGCGCAGCGTCTCGGTGGCGGCGAGCCCGTCGACACGCGGCATGCGGATGTCCATCAGCACGACGTCGGGTTTGTGCTGCGACACCGCGCCCGGCACCTCGGCGCCGTCGGCCGCCTCGCCCACCACCGCGACGTCAGCCGCGGCCGACAAGATCATGCTCAGGCCGGCCCGAACCAGAGCATCGTCGTCGACGAGCAGCACCCGGACGGGCGCTCCCCGCTCTTCCGCGCCCGGCTCGCCACCTCCGTTCCCGCTCACACCGCCGCCTCGGCCGGTTCGGGCGACTTCGACTCGTGCGGCCAGGGAAGCCAGGCGGTCAGGACGAACTCGTTCTGCGGGGTGCGGCCGTGGCTGAGCCGGCCACCGGCCAGCAGCGTCCGCTCGGTCAGCCCGATCAGCCCGGTGCCGGTGCCGGGGATCGCCCCGGACGGGCCGCCGATCGGCCACGGGTTGCGAACGTTGATGGCCAGGCCGTCGGCCGGCGACCCAGCCACGTCGACTCGAACCGCTGTTCCGGGCGCGTGCTTGCGGGCGTTGGTCAGCCCCTCTTGCACGATGCGGTAGGCCGTGCGGCCCGTGCCGTCGGGCACCGAGGCCGGCTCGAGGCGGACGTCGAGGTTGACCTTGACGCCGGCCGAGCGCGATTCCTGGGCCAGTGCGGGCAGCGCGCCGAGCGTGGGCTGCGGCGGCTCAGGCTCGCCGTCGGACCGGTCGGTGCGCAGCACCCCGATCACCTCGCGCAGGTCTTGCAGGGCCTGGTGCGCGCTGGCCCGGATGACGCCGGCGGCCCGGGCGACCTCGTCGGGGGTGGCGTCGGGTTTGATCTCGAGCGCGCCCGCGTGCAGGCTCAGCAGGGAGATGCGGTGGGCGAGCACGTCGTGCATCTCGCGGGCGATGCGGGTGCGCTCGACCGTGCGGGCCTGCGCGACCCGCAGCTGCTGCTCGGACTCGGCCCGCACGGCCCGGTCGCGCAGCGAGAGCACCAGCTGCCGCCGCGAGCGGATCACCATGCCCCACAGGCACGAGATGATGATGAAGGCCGAGCCCCAGCCCATCGTCTGCCCGTAGGGCCGACCGTCCTCCGGGCGCAGCAGCGGGAAGATCGCGTTGGTCGCGAGCGCGGTCACCGCGAAGACGGCCAGTACGCCGAACCGGCGGTGCACCGCGACCGTGAACAGCACGATCATGCTGGCCGGTCCGGCGGCAACGGTGAAAATCGAGACCAGGGCGCAGAAAACGGCGAGCGGGATCAGCAGGCGGCCCCGGCGCCACCACAGCCCGATCCCGATGACGGTGCCGACAGCGAAGTCGAGCCAGGCCAGCCAGGGCGGGGTGAGGCGCCACTCGGGCACGAAGGTGAAGTCGGCACTCAGCAGGTCGTAGGTGGCGAGCACGCAGAAGCCGTAGCCGATGAGGAAGCACAGGGTGTCGATCACCCAGTCGCGCGTCGACCGCCGGGTGGGCACCGGCGTCTCGAGGGCGGACGGCAGCAACCAGCGGTATTCGGGCCTGAGCTTTCCCACGAGGCCGACTCTACGGCCGGTCGGCGAGGCCGGATACCTACCAAAGTCGGTGGTCGGCCCCGACCAAGGTTCGGTCGGGCCGACCTCCGGCCGACGCGCCCCACCGGTCGCTCCCGGCACGCTGAGAAGCATGATCACGGTCGAACGACTCACGAAAAGGTACGGCGGCCACCCCGCGGTCGACGACGTGTCCTTCACCTGCGAGCCCGGCACGGTGACCGGATTCCTCGGCCCCAACGGCGCCGGCAAGTCCACCACGATGCGCATGATCTGCGGGCTCACCCCGCCCACGACCGGCTCGGCGACCGTCGGCGGCACCCCCTACCGCCGGCTCGGCAACCCTGGCCGCCACGTCGGCGTGCTGCTCGACGCGTCGGCCCAGCACTCCGGGCGTACGGGACGGGAAGTTCTCTCTTTGGCCGCCATCACCATGGGCATCGACACGCGCGAGGTGCCCAAGGCGCTCGACCGCGTCGGGCTGAACGCGGTCGCGGGCAAGCGCCGGGTCAAGGCGTACTCGCTCGGCATGCGCCAGCGGCTCGGCCTGGCCCTGGCCCTGCTCGGCGACCCGGCCGTGCTGATCCTGGACGAGCCGGCCAACGGGCTCGACCCGGAGGGCATCTATTGGATGCGCGGCCTCCTGCGTGACTTCGCCGACCGCGGCGGCACCGTGCTGCTCTCGTCCCACCTGCTGCGCGAGGTCGAGGCGGTGGCCGACCGGCTGGTCGTGATCGGCGCCGGCAAGGTCGTCGCCCAGGGTGACAAGGCGGAGCTGCTGGCCCAGACCGGCACGCTGGTGCGGGCGGCCGACCCGGCCGCGCTGGCCCTGATGCTCGAACGCGCGGGCCTGACCGGCACCAGGACGACCGACGGGGGCGTCGTGGTGCCGACCGGTTCCGAGGTGATCGGGCGGGCCGCCGCCGACGCCGGGCTCGTCCTGCTCGAGCTGCGACCGGCCGGTTCCGGTGGCCTCGAGCAGATGTTCCTCACCCTGACCGCCGGCGATTCCGTCAAGGAGGCCGTCCGATGACCGCCGTTCTCGAGACCCAGACCCCTTCCGTACGGTCGGAGAGCGGCCGCCCGGTGCCGCTGGGCCGGTTGACCGTGGTCGAGCTGCGCAAGCTGGCCGACACCCGCGCCGGTCTGTGGCTGCTGATCGTGATCGGGCTGGCCACGGTCGGCACCTCGGCCATCATGCTGGGCTGGGCGACCGACGCCGAGCAGACCTTCGAGGGCCTCTTCGGCTTCGGGATGCTGCCCTCGGCGGTGCTGCTGCCCGTGCTGGGCATCCTGTCGATGACCGCCGAATGGTCGCAGCGCACCGCGCTCACCACCTTCACGCTGGTGCCGGCCCGGGAACGGGTGATCGTCGCCAAGCTGGCGGCCGGCGTCATCATCGCGATCGCCTCCACGGTCGCCACCCTGGCCCTGGCCGCGGTGGCCAACCTGCTCGCCGGGGCGCTGGGCGGCGACGGCGGCTGGGACATCGCCGGCTCGCTGATCTGGCAGGGCCTGGCCATGCAGGTCTTGTACGTGCTGATGGGCCTGGGCTTCGGCGCGCTGCTGCTGAACTCGCCGCTGGCCATCGTGGCGTTCTTCGCGCTGCCGACGGTCTGGACGATCCTGGGCGAGACGATCAAGGCTCTGAGGACAGCCACGGGCTGGATCGACATCAACACGACCACCACGGCGATGGGCGAGGCGAACATGACCGGGGACGAGTGGGCCCGGGTCGGCGTCTCGGCCGCGATCTGGGTGCTGGTGCCGCTGGCGCTCGGCATCTGGCGGGTGCTGCGGCGCGAGGTTTCCTAGCCTCGGGACGCCCGGAGTAATGTCGGGTTCATGCCCATCGGCGCCCAGCCACCCGGCCGCCGCGGCACGGTCGAAGAGCCGTACAGCCCGCTGAACCTGCGGCTGATCCTGGCCCTCTTCGGATTTGTCGTCTGCACCGTCCTGGCCGTCCTGCTCTTCCGGGCCGGCTGGACGGTGCCCGGCTGGTTGCTGGTCGCGTGGGCCGCGGTCGCCGTGGTCGACGCTGTGGTGGTGCAGCTGCGGCGCCGGGCCCGCCGTCGCGCCGATGGTGGACGTGACCACTCGCTCTTCGAATAGCCCTATACCTGCCGTTTTTGGGTAGTAGCGTCCGGTTGCATGAGAATCGCAGCCCTTCTGGCGGTCGTGCTTGTCGCCGGCGCCCCGGTTCCGGCGCACGCGGACGTGGCTGCGACCCCCTCGGACGTACGGGAACTCACCCGCACCCATCTCACGCTGGACGAGCCCCGCAGCAAGCGGCCGCAAGGCCGGAAGGCCGCCGGGCCGACGCCGCCGGTCGGGACGGTGCGCGAGTGGGTCGGGCTCGACGACACGACGGGCAAGCTCTATCGCAAGAACTACACGTTGAAGGCGACCGGCCGGCACGTCGAGGTGTGGGTGGCGCAAGACCTGGCTTTCCCGGCGACCGACTGCCGCAAGAACGCGATCGAGGTCACCGACGCCAACGTCGCGGCGCTGGTCGACGAGTTCGATCGCACCATCCATCCGAAGGAGACGGCGGTCTTCAGCACGCCGCCCGACCGCGACGGCACCAAGGCGACGACCGAGGGCGACTTCACCGGGGACGGCGACAAGACGGTGACGCTGGTCGACAACATCCGCGACGCCAACTACTACACGTTCCCGGCCGCGGTCACCTATGTCGCGGGCTTCTTCTCGCAGCAGGTCAACGAGTTGCTCGACCGCAACGTGCTGACGATCGACGCCTACGACTGGAAGCACCGCCTCGGCGCGGCACCGGCCGACGAGCCGACCGACGACCTGTGCACCAGCCGGCCCGCGCGGCCCCGCATGTACGAGGCGACCTTTGCCCACGAATGGCAGCACCTGCTCGGGTATTACGCCGACCCGGCCGAGACGACCTGGCTCGACGAAGGGCTCGCCGACTTCGCGTCGACGCTGACCGGTTACGCGGACGCGCGGGCCGGGATCGACCAGCCCGGCAACGACACCCACCTGATGTGTTACCAGGGCTGGGGGCCGCGGAAGACCAAGTACAACGCCAATCCGCGCGACTGCGGCGGGCCCCAGAACTCGCTGAACCTGTGGGACGAGGGCACGCCGAGCGAGGTGCTCGCCGATTACGGCCACGCGTATCAGTTCGTGCTCTATCTGCGCGATCGCTTCGGCCTGGAGATCGTGTCGATGCTGCACCGGGACAAACTGCGCCAGGGGTTGGCGGCGGTGCAGGCGGCTCTGCCGACCGGAGTGACGCTCTATGACGTGCTGCACGACTTCCAGCTGATGACGCTGGTCGACGGGGCGGTGGGTGAGCCGGGCGGTTCGATCACGGGAGTGCCGCTCGCTTCCGTGACGGCGGCCGGGCTGCGGTCGTCGATCAACCTGGCCAACCCGTCGGCCTTCGCCGGCCCGGGCGCGGCGCCCAACGGCGCGGACTACGTTCCACTGCCGACGCCTCTGACCTCGCTGTCGTTCGAGGGGGCGTCGGATCTCGACCCGCTGCCGCTCGGGTGGACGATTGCCGAGAAGACGCTCTATTCGGGGAATCGCAACGACCTCGACTCGTACGCCGTGCGGCCGGTCACGATTCCGGCCGGGCGGCCCGAACTGACGCTGGAGACGTCGTACGCCACCGAGGAGCGTAACGACTTCGGATACGTGACCATCTCGCTCAACGGCGGCCGCACCTATCACTCGGTCACCGGGGACCGGACGGTTCCGGGGCCGCTCGGGCCGGGTCTGACCGGGGCCAGCAACGGCGTCGTCACGGTCAAATACGACCTCACCCCGTACGCCGGGAAGGACGTGCTGCTGGGGCTGCGGTACGTCACGGACGGGGCCGTCTCGAAGGGTGGCTGGCGGATCGGCGCCATGACCCTGGCCGGGAGCACGCTGAGCGACGGGTCCACGATGACCGGCTGGAGGTCGCCGACCGAGATCGTGCCGACGCCGGTGCACAACTGGCACGTCCGGCTGGTCGGCCTGCGCGACCGCCACGCCGAGGTGGTGACCGTGGACGACTTCGCCCGCCTCAGCTCTTATTCCCAGGTGGTCGCCGTGGTCTCGCACGATGCCCCGGCCGAGACCGAGACCCGCGGCGCGCCCTATCGCCTGGTTGCCAACGGCGTGCTGCAGCCCGGCGGCGGCTCTGCCCCGTCTCACGGCAGCACGCCGTAGATCAGCGCTGGGGAGCCGGAGCCGGCGCGGTTGATCTGACCGCCGCACAGGATCCGGGCGCCCGTGGGCGGTAGCGCCTCGAGATTGGCCAGCACCTCGAGGCTGATCCGATGGCGGCGATAGACCAGGCGCGAGACCGCGTAGGTGGTATCGCGGCCGACGTCGGGGCTGAAGGCGTCGGTGCCGGTGCCGCCGCGCCGGCCGATGCGGCCCGTGTCGATGAGCCATCGGACCGTGTCGACCGCGAAACCGGGATGGCGCAGCGTGCCGTCGGCGTCCGCATCAGCGAACCCGGCCGTGCCCCACTTGGCGTCCCACCCGGTCCAGATGACCACCATGGACTCGTCGGGGATCCGGCCGTGGGCCTGCTCCCACCGCTCGACGTCGGCGATCGTGACGGCGTAATCCGGATCGCGGGCGCACTGCTCCCGTACGTCGATCTTCACCGCCCCCAGATGCAGGTCTTCCAGGTCCAACTCGTCGGCCAGGGGCTCGCCGGCGTTGAAATGGCCGGGCGCGCCCCAGTGGGTGCCGGTGTGCTCGCCCTGGCGGACGAGACGCAGGTAGTAGCCGTCGCGCTCGATCGTGGCCACCGTCTCGAGCTCGAACGGCGGGTCGCCGGGGTAGACCGCGGCGGTCGCCGGGTCGTTCACGTGGGAAAGGCTGATCAGTCCCATCGCTGCACTCTAGCTCATTGACAGTGTCACGGTGACAGTGTCAAAGTAGTCGGCATGTGGACGCTCGACGAGTTGGTGGAACGGGTGCGCGAGGCCCTCGAGGCCGAATACCCCGGCGCACCGAACGGACGCGTCCGCGATCTGCCCGATCGCCGCGCCATCCGCTGGTATTCGACGATCGGGCTGGTCGACCGGCCGCTCGGCATGCGCGGCCGGTCCGCGCTCTACGGCCCCCGCCACCTCGAACAGCTCGTCGCCATCAAACGCCGCCAGGCCGAGGGGCTCACCCTGGCCCAGATCCAGGCCGAGCTCACCGGCCTGTCCCCGTCCGCCCTCACCGACATCGCCCACGTCCCGCCCGGCCTGATGGTCATGGCCGACGACGAGGCCCCCGCCCCGCACGCCCCACGCCCTCGTTTCTGGACGTCCCCGCCGGCCCCGGCCCCGGCCGCTCCCCCGCCACCCCCACCCGCGGCGCAACCGTTCACCGGCCTGTCGCTCGGCGGTGGTGCCCTGCTGCTCGTTCCCCACGCCCTGACCGAGAGCGACCGCGACGCTGTCGCCGAGGCCGCCGCACCCCTGATCGCACTACTAGCCGCCCGAGGCCTGACCGTCGCCGAAGGCTCGATCGATGGGAGTCCGTCATGACCCTCTCCGTCACCTCGATGGATCCCGGGGAACTCAGCCGCATCAAGATCCTGCCCGACGCCGGCTTCGGCATGCTGCGCACCGACCGTGGGGCGCTGCCGCTCGACCGCCTCGACGTGCGCGCCCGCATCAGCGGCCTGATCGCGCGCACCGTGCTGCAGACCGAGTTCGTCAACGTGCACGACGTCGCCCTCGAGGCGACCTATGTCTTCCCGCTGCCCGACCGGGCCGCCGTCACCGGCATGACGATGACGGCCGACGAACGCACGATCACCGCCGAGCTGCAGGAACGCGGCCAGGCCCGGGAGGCCTACGACCAGGCGATCCAGGCCGGTCAGCGCGCCTCCATCGCCGAGGAGGAAAGGCCCGACGTCTTCACCATGCGGGTCGGCAACATCCGGCCCGGCGAGCGGGTGGTCATCGAGCTGACCCTGGTCGGCCCCCTGCCCTTCGAGGACGGCGAGGCCACCTTCCGGTTCCCGCTGGTCGTGGCGCCGCGCTACATCCCCGGCACGCCCCTGCCCGGCGCGGCGGTCGGCGACGGCTGGGCCCCCGACACCGACGCTGTGCCCGACGCGTCGCGCATCACCCCGCCGGTGCTCCTGCCCGGCTTCCCCAACCCGCTGCGGCTCGGCCTCTCGGTCGAGATCGACCCGGCCGGTCTCGAACTGGGCCAGGTGCGCTCCAGCCTGCACACGGTGGTCGACCACGACGGCGTGCTGACGATCGGCCCCGACGAGCGGGCCAACCGCGACTTCATCCTCCGGCTCCCCTACGCCGGTGGTGGCCAGACCGCGCTCGCCGTGCCCGACGAGTCCGCCGAGCAGCCCGAGGGCGTCTACCAACTGGTCGTGCTGCCGCCGGCCGGCGCCACCGCCCCGCGCCCGAAAGACGTCGTCCTGCTGCTCGACCGCTCGGGCAGCATGGGTGGCTGGAAGATGGTGGCCGCCCGCCGGGCCGCGGCCCGCGTCGTCGACACGCTGACCGCGGCCGACCGCTTCGCCGTGCTCACCTTCGACCACCAGGTCGACCGCCCCGACGACCTGCCCGCCGGGCTGGCCGAGGCGACCGACCGGCATCGCTTCCGCGCGGTCGAGCACCTGGCGAAGGCCACCGCCCGCGGCGGCACCGAGCTGCTGGCCCCGCTGTCCGAGGGGCTCGGGCTGCTGCGCGCGAGCGAGGGCCGCGACCGGGTGCTGGTGCTGGTCACCGACGGTCAGGTCGGCAACGAGGATCAGATCGTCCACGACGTCACCCCGCTGATCGGCACCACCCGCATCCACACGATCGGCATCGACCGCGCGGTCAACGCCGGCTTCCTGGGGCGGCTGGCCGCTCTGGGCGCCGGCCGCGCCGAACTGGTCGAGAGCGAGGACCGTCTCGACGCGGCGATGGAACACATCCACCGGCGCATCGGCGCGCCGCTCGTCACCGACCTGCGGGTCACCGCGACGGGCGTCCAGCTCGTCGACGACGACCGCACCCCGGCCCGTCTGCCCGGCCTCTACCCCGGCGTCCCGCTGGTGGTCAGCGGTCGCTACACCGGCGCCCCCTCGGGCGAGCTCGTCGTCACCGGCCGCACCCGTGACGACCAGGAGTTCCGCACGTCCGTCGCCGTCCAGCAACGCGACGAGTCCGCCGTCACCGCGCAGTGGGCCCGGGCCCGCCTCCGCGACCTCGAAGACGCTTACGCCGCCGGCGACCGCAGCCTTGAGGACCGCATCGTGGCCCTGTCGCTGCGCTACGGCGTGCTGTGCCGATTCACCGCCTACGTCGCTGTCGACAGCCGGGTCGTCAACGAGGGCGGCGAGGTCCGCCGGGTGACCCAGCCCGTCGAACTCCCCGACGGCTGGGAGGCTCCCGGCGCCGTCGCCCCGGCCATGATGCGCTTGTCCGCCGCCGCGGCTCCGGCCCCGCCGCCGGTCCCGAGCGGCCCGCCCAGCTTCGCCCCCACCATGGCCGACGACGTCATGGCCGCGGGCGGTGCCGGCGGCTTCGCCGGCGCCCCTTCGCCCGCCCCTCGCGCCGGCGTCGCCCGATCCCGCCTGGCCAACATCGCGGCCTCTCCCGCCATGCTGCGCGCGGGCAAAGCCGGAGCCGCCCCGAACACGCTGTCGCTCGACGACGTCCGCGCCCTCGCCGCCACCGAGGCCGAGCGCCTGCAAGCCACCACCACCCAGCCCGACTGGGAAAAGCGCGAACTCCTGGACGACCTGGCCAGCCGCCTGGACGTCCTGATCGGCGTCCAGACCGACCCCGCCTACGCTCCCCTGCAAGAACTGGTTACCAAGCTCCGCTCCGAGGCCCCCACCTCGGAGAAGTGGTCGGCAGCGATCACCGCCCTGACCACCTTCGCCGGCACCACCACGCCCGCCGCAACCACCACCGCCGAGCCGCCCGTCCCTTCGCCGTCCCCCGAACGCAAATCTTTCTGGAAACGGTGACCCCCACGGGCCGTGGCGCGTGCCGCGCCACGGCCCCAGCGGCACCCCTCCCGCAACAAGCCCCTCCGCCAGGCGCGTCAGGTGTGCGGTCGGCGGCCGGGCTGAGGCGTCGCTGGACTCGGCCCAGTGCGCTCGGCTCGGGTGGGATGTCGCTCGATTCGAACCAGACGTTCCTCGAATCGTCCCGGGTACGCCCGGCCCGGCGGGGACGTCGCCCGGCCCGGCCCGGGCACCGCCCTGCTCGTCCCGGGGTCGCTCAACTCGTCCCGGCTCGCTGACTCGTCCCTGGGTCGCTCGATTCGAACGGGGCTTGGGCCGGCTCGGGCGGGGCCGCGCGCGGGGCCGGATCGTGGCACGATGCCGCCGTGCCGACCTTCAGCTCGTATGACGGAACCTTGCTGGCCTACCACGTCGAGGGCTCCGGGCCCGTGCTCGTCTGTCAGCCCGGTGGGCCCGGTCGGGCCAGTGTCTATCTCGGCGACCTCGGTGGGCTGACGCGGGACTACACGGTGATTCGGCTGGACAGCCGAGGTACCGGCGATTCCGCGACACCGTCGGATCCGGCCACCTACCGGATGGATGCGCTGGTGCCCGACCTGGAAGCGCTGCGTGTTCATCTTGGGCTGGAGACGATGGCGCTGCTGGGGCACTCGGCCGGCGCCAATGTGGTCACTCTCTATGCCGCCGACCACCCGGAGCGGGTCGAGCGCCTGATCCTGCTCACCGGTCTGGTCCGCGCGGCCGGGCTCACCCCGATCGGGATGGAAGAGGCGTACGCAGCCCGCTCGGCCGAGCCCTGGTACGCCGACGCGGTCGCAGCGTGGACCGCGTGGGACGAACTGCCCGAGGACGCGAGCGAGGAGGACACGCGCCCGCTCCGGTTGGCCGGTGCGCCGTTCTCGTACGGCCGGTGGAACGCCGCGACCGAGGCACACGCCACGGCGGGCCTGGACCAGTTCGCGCCGGCCGCCCGCGACGGTTTCTTCCCGGGCTACACCCCCGACCGGGACGCGATCACGACCAAGCTGTCCGCCCTGACCGCACCGGTGCTCGTGGTCGCGGGCGAACTCGACGTCTCTCCGACCCCGGCCGCCGCCGCCGAGGCGGCGAAGCTGTTCCCGTCAGCGACCTTGGTGACCATCCCCGGCAGCGGCCACTTCCCCTGGGTCGACAACCCGGCCGACCTGACGGCAGCGCTGACTCCCTGACCCCGATTACGCCCACCACGCGCCTGCCTGGACAGCCGGTGGAGAGTCCAGTCCGAGCAATCCCAGGTCTCACCGAACGGAAGGACTGACCAGTGGACCGTCGTTCCCCGCCATTCACCACGCTCCTGCTTGCAGTGGCGACTCCCGTCGCGGCGATCTGGCTGATTCCCGACCAGACTGACGACGTGTCCAGGCGACTTGCCGCGCAGGGCGTAAAGCTGGACTACGGAATCGAGCCGGTGAGTTTCGGGCCGGTGGCCAACACCGTGATCGGCGTCGCAGCGTGCGCCGTAGTCGTGGCCTGCCTCGCCCTGTTGGCGTACGGCGCGGCCCGCCGGACGATCGCCAGGGCCTGGCTGGGGGTTGCCGGGTCGACACTGGCCATCGGCTTCTTCCTCGGCTTCAGCTGGCGGGTGTGGACCGCCGGCGGTATCGGCGCCAACATCGGTGCCGGCCTGGTGATGCTGATGAGCCCAGTCTGTATCGGGTTGAGCTCGTTGCCGGGGCTGTACGGAGCAGTGCTCCTCCGCCGGGCTCACAAGCAGCGCCAGCTCAGCGTCCTCCAACAGGAAACAGCGCCTTGACCGCGCCGCGCAGTGGTCCAGCCTGTTCCTTACCCGCACGGTCGCCGCGTCACAGCCCCAACCGGCCGACGACCGGAACCTCCTCGACGACACCGTCGCCGAGGAGGTTCCGGTGAAAGCGGACGTCCGATCTCGCTCCCCCGGCACCCGCTCATGGCCGAGCCACGGTAGCTCCGCAGTTGGGCGGTCGGCGTGAACGGGGAACCTGAAAGTCGGCTCACTAAACTGCCGCAGACAAACGCGGAGGGTAGTCGCGTGTTGGTGGCACGTTGCCCGTCGGTTTTCGCAGCGGGATCCGTGCACGAGCACCTCGATGCTGACGAGATCAGCACTTGTTCCGCGCTCAGCCGCGCTGAGCTCGCTGCGGCAGTCCGGGCCGTCACCGGTTCGGACGCAATGAGCTGCGGCAGCGTGTGCGGTACGGAAAGGGGTCGGGGGTCAAGGACCCGGCGCAACACCGTGCTGTCAGTGGTTCGGGGTGCGGAGCACGGTGTCGAGCTTCCCGTCGCGGTCTGTGTCGAGGTAGGTGAGCTCGGGCACCCCGTCACCGTCGAGGTCGATCTGCACCATGTCGGCGATGCCGTCACCGTCGAGGTCGGTGACCACCTCGATCGATCCGTCCGAGCGCCGGCTGACAATCGAATTGGCGGTGGTGGCGCCCCGGCTTGCCGGTCCGGGGCTGGACGGCGATCCAGGCGCGGAGCCCGGTAGTGGGCCGGGCCTCCTGTCGTACGCCCCGACCGGGCCGTCGGTACCGAACGGATCGATCTCCTCTTCAGAGGGGTAGACGTCGCCATGCCAGGCCGGATCGGGATAGGTACTCATGTTCTTGAAGTTCCCTGACGGAGCCGGTGGTAACCGTCGGCGCTGGAGAAAGCACACCGCTGTGCCGAGCACCGGGCCGGTCACCTGGGTCGTACGCCCGAGCCTGACAGACCGTTTGACCAGTACCAGAACGATCGCCTCGCAATAAGTCCAGAGCACGCTGCCGCAACGCTGTTTGGTGCACGGTCTGCCGCTGAGTTTGCGCAGGAGCGAAGTCCGCTGGCCGGTGCCCCCTTCTGCGACGATCGCCTGCTGTTGCTGGGCTGCTGCGCCGAGCCCTGAGCTTGCGCGACGGTAGCTGCGCTTTCCCTCAGTATGACCGGTCCAGCCTCGCTGGATAGGCGCCCGCCAGGTCATGCCCTAGACCGACGGCGGCCCCGACCAGCTTGGACAACCCCAGGTCTCACTAATTGGAGCATTTAAGCCCGGTAGCACATGTGCTACGCTCCCACTGTGCATGAAGTCGGACTGCGGGAAATGCGGCAGAACGCCAGCGACCTGGTGCGCCGGGCGCAAGCAGGTGAACGAGTAACGATCACCGTCGCCGGCCGGCCAGCGGCTGTGCTCGGCCCGGTCAGTCCTCGCACTTGGCGCGAGTGGGACGACCTCGCCGGAGTCTTCGATCAGCCCACCGACCCTCAATGGGCCGACGACCGCGACCTCCTCGATGACACCGTCGCCGACCCGTGGGCTGAACGGTGAGCCGAGGCATCCTCGACACCAGCATCCTCATCGCCACCGATGTGACCCCGATCCCCGGCGAACTGGCCATCAGCGTCGCGAGTCTCGCCGAACTCCAGTTCGGAGTCCTGGTCGCGAAAACCGCCGAGGCGAGAGCGCTGCGCCTGGCCCGACTCAGCGCCATTCAACGTCGATTCGACCCGCTCCCCATCGACGAAGCCATCGCCGACAGCTACGCACGACTGGCCGCACGCGTCGTCGAGACCGGCCGCCAGCCACGAGCAAGAGTCATGGATCTGCTCATCGCCGCTACCGCGCACGCTCACGACGCCGCTATCTACACCCGTAACGCCGACGATCTCGCAGGCCTTGAAGACCTCATCACGATCCACACGATTTGACCCTGCCCAGCACTGGCCCGGCACCCCCTGGCGCCTGCACGCCTCGCCATTGCCGCCGTCGCGCCGGCCCCGAGCCTGCGCGACGGCGGCTACGACTCCCCTGACGCCCACCACGTCACCCCTGGGGCCGGCGGCGACAAAGCCGCTCGGGCAACCTGGTTCTGCTCTGCCGCCGGCAAGGGTGGGGGCGTGGGGCCCCGCTCACCGCGTGGGCGGTGAGCGGGGCTGGGGTCAGCGGACGGGTGGCAGGTGCTTCGGGGTGTTCTCGGCGGGGAGGCCGTGGGCGGCGATCTCGACGAGGGTGGCTGTGTTCAGGTCGAACGTGTCCTTGGCCAGTTCGTCGGGGTCGTCGCTCAGGACGGTTCGGAAGGGTTGGGCTGTTCCTACGCACGTTGTGCCCTTGGTGGGGAGGGTGCGGGAGAGCAGGTAGCGGTCCATCGCCGTGGTTACGCAGGGGGAGGTTCCGTACGCGGTGTGGCCCCAGTTGGTGCTGGAGAGCAGGCGGCTGTTCGGCAGGAGCTTGGACGAGGAGACCGCGTCGGCGTAGTTCGTGGCGGGGTCCCAGTAGTTGCCTACGAACAGGACCGGGTTCTTGGTCTTGCGGTTGAACGGGCCGGTGTAGGCGTCCTCGTCGCGGACGGTCCAGGTGTTGCGGGCGCAGCTGACGCTCGACCAGGCCCAGGCCCGGCCGAAGTACGGGGCTCGTTTGTCGGCCTTCGCGCCGGCCTTGACCCAGGCGGCGCTGTTGGCGGGGTGGCGGCCGTCGGTGCACATGACGGCGGTGTAGGCGTCGAACGAGTTGTCGTACGGGAACGCGCGGCTCGCGAAACGGGTCACCGTCGCCTGGGCCGCGACCGACTCGCCTCGCGAAGCGCCGGGGGTGGTCAGGCGCCACACGGCGGCGGCCAGCGCGGTCACCTCGGCGCCGGCGTGGACGTCGTAGAGGGCGCTGAGCACCATGCTGACGAACATCGAGTAGGTGATCTTCTGGCCGTCGACCGACAGGGGCTTGGCCTTGAGGCGGTCGGTGAGCACGCGGAAGCGGCGGATCGCCTGGCCCGAGAACTCGCACTTGGTGGCGCCGGCGGTGTTGCAGCGGTCGAGGATCTCGTGCAGGGCGCGCCAGGCGCCGTCGGCCGAGCGCAGGCGGTCGTCCTGGACGGCGTTGCTCTTCGCGCCGACCCAGGCCACCGGGTTGATCACGCCGTCGACGGCGATCGCGCGGAAGCGGTCGGGGAACATGTTGGCGTAGTACTGGCCGAGCGCGGTGCCGTAGCTGAAGCCCAGGTACGAGAGCTTCCGGTCGCCGACGGCGCGGCGTATGACGTCCATGTCGCGGGCGACCTCGGCGGTCGACATCGAGCCGGCCAGCATGCGGCCGGTGGTCGAACACGCCCTGCCCTGCGCGGCCGAGGCCTTGATGAAGGCCTTTTCTTCCTTCTTCCCGTACGGGAAACCGGTGTTGATCTTGGATAGCACGGGCTGCTGGCGGCCGGCGTCGGTGAAGCACGCGACGGGGTCGCTGAAGCCGACGCCGCGCGGGTCCATGCCCACGATGTCGAAGCGCTCGAGCAGCGGATCGCTCAGGAAGTAGGGGGCGGCGAGCGCGATGGCCACACCGGAACCGCCGGGGCCGCCCGGGTTCAGGAACAGGCTGCCGATCTTGTTCTTCTGGTCACGCGCCTTCACCCGCAGCAGGGCGAGCGTGGTCTTGGCGCCGTTCGGGCGGTCGTAGTCGAGGGGCACCTGGGCGGTCGCGCACTGCGCCCACGAGTAGCACGAGTACCAGCGCAACTTGGGCGTCGCGACCGAGTCGACGCGGCGGCGCTCGACCCAGCTGGTGCGCGCATACGCCCCGGCGGCGGCGGCGTCGGCGGTTCCGGCGGCGTCAATGCTGGTGGTGGCGGCGCCGATGGCGGTTCCGGCGGTCGTTTTGTCCGTCGGCGACACGGCGGCGGCGGGGCTGGGCACGACGAGCGCCCCCGCCAGCATCAAGCCGGTGGCTCCGGCCGCGAGCAGGCGGATACGAGCCGCCTTCGGGCGTGATCCGGCATTGGGCAGTGACGTCGGGGCGAGCCGCATCCGGGCGGTCGGCGATCCGGCGCTGACGCCGGGACGCGGAGGGGACGGTGTCCGGGCGAGCTCAGGGGACGGACCATCGCCGGGTGGCGGGGAGGAAGGCGGCGTCCGGGTGGGGTCTGGGGGTGGACCGTCGCCGGGTGGTGGGGAGGGGAACGGCATGGGGATACCTCGATGGTCGCCGGCGGCTGGGTCGCGCCTGGATGATCAAGAAGGTAGGTTCACGCGAGATCAATTCGGTTCTCCGTTTTGGAGCATGAAGGTTGCTGTCGCCAAGCCGACTGAAGCTGGTCGTTCCCTACCCGATCGGCCGCAACGGGCGGAAAGTCGGATGTTCAGGGGGCGGCAGATCGTGATCTCCGCGGGTAGCTTGGACCGCCGATCGTCTCTTGGCAGCTCGATGGCGGCGGGTGAAGCGTGACGGCGAACGGCGAACACGGCGACGAGCGGGATCCCCTGCTGGTCCGGCCGTTCGTGCTGCGCGATTCCGGCGCGCCCGACGACGACTCGCCCCAGACCTGGCCGGCGGAGACACCGACTGATCAGCCGGCCGCCGACAACACCGCCACGGCGATCCTGCACCTGCCGTTCCGCCGCAAGCACGCCGCCGTGGCTACGAGCCCGGCCCGCGGCAGCCACCGCCGGCGGGTGCTCGTCCTGGCCGGCACGGCCGCGGTGGTCGTGCTCGGCGCCGCGGCCGCCGGTTTCGCGGCGCTGCGCGATGACGTCCGGCCCTCGGTGACGACCGGTCTGCCCGGCGGCCCGCTGCCCGCGGCGACAGCCCCGGCCTCGACGAGCGCCGCCACCTCCCCCGCGCCCGGCGGGTCGAGCCCCACGGGCGGTCGCCCCGGCACCGGCGCCCCGGCCGGCAACGCGACCGGAGCCACGACCACGCCCAGCGGCACGACCTCGACGTCCGCCACCAGCGCCACGAGCGCGCCCACCAGCAGCCCGTCGGCCGGTCAGCCGATCTCGCTGACCCCGTCCCCGACCG
Source organism: Paractinoplanes aksuensis (assembly GCF_024137025.1). GTDB lineage: Bacteria > Actinomycetota > Actinomycetes > Mycobacteriales > Micromonosporaceae > Actinoplanes > Actinoplanes aksuensis. The sequence continues at coordinate 26,749 of NZ_JAMYJR010000011.1, read as the reverse complement.
GCGGCGGCCAGACCACCGCCCCGCCCAAGGCGCCGCAGGGTGTCGCGCCGGTTCCTCCGGCCAGCGACCGCACCGGCGTGATCCGCGGTCAGAACGGCCTGTGCCTCGACCTGAACGGCGCGATCGCCGTCGACGGCAACCACGTGCAGGTCTACGACTGCAACAACTCGATCGCCCAGAGCTGGACCCTGGCCACCGACGGCACGCTGCGCGTACAGGGCAAATGCGCGCTGGCCGTCGGCGACAACCGCGTCGAGATCGTCAGCTGCGACGGCCGCACCCCGGCCCAGTGGCGCGTGTCCAACCAGCGCCTGATCAACGCCGCCACCAACACGTGCCTGACCGACCCGTCGGCCGGCCGCCGCTCCGGCACCGGCGTCACCGTCGCGTCCTGCACCGGCTCCGCCGGCCAGCGCTGGTCCCTCCCCTGACCCCGCCCCAGGCTCCGGAGTGCGAACTCCGGTAGAGCGAGCACTCACCGATGCACACGAGCGCTGCAGACAGAGCACCGACCCGACTGAGGAGGCCACGGGCGCGGGTGGCCGGCCAGGCGGCTTCGAGCGCTCGCGACGCAGCATGGGGCGGGCATGGTCATGGGTTGGCTGGCCAAAGGGCTCGGGCGAGCACTCGCAGGCAGCCGGGCAGACCGTGATGCACGGTCACGGGGCGGGGTCAACGGTTGGACGGACGCTCACAAGACAGCCAGCACCGGCCGCTGCCGCGGATGTGGGTTGGCGGTCAAAGACTCTGGCCAGGTGGCGGCAGGCGGCGCCGAAGCGGGCGGGGTTGTCAGAGGGTTTTGGCCAGGTGGCGGCCGGCGGCGCGGCCGCTGAAGAGGCAGCCGCCGAGGAAGGTGCCTTCCAGGGCGTTGTAGCCGTGGACGCCGCCGCCGCCGAATCCGGCTACCTCGCCCGCCGCGTACAGGCCGGGGATGGGGGTGCCGTCGGACGACAGGGCGCGTGATTCCAAATCGGTCTGGATGCCGCCCAGGGTTTTGCGGGTCAGGATGTGCAGCTTGATGCCGATCAGCGGGCCCGCCGCCGGGTCGAGCAGGCGGTGCGGCGCAGCCGTGCGGCCGATGCGGTCGCCCAGGTAGCGCCGGGAGTTGTGGATGCCCTGGATCTGGGCGTCCTTGGCGTACGGGTGGCCGATCTGGCGGTCCCGGGACTCGATCTGGGTGCGCAGGCGGGCCGCGTCCAGCAGCGGTTCCTCGGTCAGCTTGTTCATGCCGGCGACCAGGTCGTCCAGCGTCGACGCGACCACGAAGTCGGCGCCCTTGCGCTTGAACGCCTCGACGGGCGCCGGCGCGCCCTTGCCCAGGATGCGTTCGCGCAGGAAGGCCCGCTTGTCGCCGGCCGTGATGTCGGGGTTCTGCTCGGAGCCGGAGAGCGCGAACTCCTTCTCGATGATCTTCTGGGTGAGGATGAACCAGGAGTGGTCGTACTGCGCGATGTCCGGCGTCGTGCGCAGGTGGCGCAGCGTGCTCATCGTGTCGTAGCCGGGGAAGCACGGCGCGGGCAGCCGCCGGCCCAGCGCGTCGAACCACATCGACGAGGGGGCGGGCAGGATGCGGATGCCGTGGGCGGGCCAGATCGGGTTCCAGTTCTGGATGCCCTCGGTGTAGTGCCACATGCGGTCGCGGTTGACCAGGCGCGCGCCGGCGTCGGCCGAGATCTGCAGCAGGCGGCCGTCGACGTACTCGGGGACGCCGGTGATCATGCGCTGCGGGGGACGGCCCAAATTCTCAGGCCAAAATTTTCGTACGAGATCGTGGTTGCCCCCGATGCCGCCGGAGCTCACGACCACCGCCTGCGCCGTCAACGTGAATTCCCCGACGGTCTCGCGGCTGGACGGCTCACCCCGTGCACCGGCCGAAGGCGCCAGCACCTTCCCGCGTACGCCGGTGACCGTGCCGTTCTCGACCACGAGCTCATCCACACGGTGGCGGTAGCGGAACGTCACCAGTCCCCGGGCCCCGGCGTCCTGGATCGACCGGACGAACGGCGCGACCACCCCGGTGCCGGTGCCCCAGGTGACGTGGAAACGCGGCACCGTGTTGCCGTGCCCGTCGGCGCGCAGGCTGCCGCGTTCGGCCCAGCCCACGGTGGGCAGCCACGACATGCCCAGCGAGGACAGCCAGGCCCGCTTCTCGCCCGCGGCGAACTCGACGTAGGCCCGGGCCCAGCGCGACCCCCAGGAGTCCTGGTCGTCGAGGCGGTCGAAGCCGGCGCTGCCCTGCCAGTCGTTCCAGGCCAGGTCGAACGAGTCGGCGACGCGCATGCGCCGCTGCTCGGGCGTGTCGACCAGGAACAGGCCGCCGAAGGACCAGAACGCCTGCCCGCCCAGGTTGGCCTCGTTCTCCTGGTCGACCAGGATCACCTGCTTGCCGGCCCGGGTGAGCTCGTGGGCGGCGGCGAGCCCGGCCAGTCCGGCCCCGACAACGATGACGTCTGCGTCCATGGCCCGGCAATGTACCGGAAATCCCGAGGAAGTTTCAGCTTTCGCGCGGCGCGGCCAGCTAGGCAGTAGCCGGGAGGAGTGTGCGCAACTCGGCGATGGCCTCTCGCACATGACCGAGCAGAGAGCCGTCGGCGGGATCGGCCACCCAGCGGGTGAACGCCACCTTGAAGGCGCCCGTTCCGGCTTCGGCGGCCAGCGCGGCGGCCAGGTCACCGACGCCACGCTCGCGCAGAATGCCGGCCAGCGCGGCCGAGATGCGGTCCATCTTGGCCACCTCGCGTTCCTGCAACGGGGGGTTGGCGTCGATCACCCGCTGCCGCTGCCGCGAGTACTCGACCGGCGGGAAGTAGTCGGCCGCGGCCACCTCGAACGCCGCCGCCACCGCAGCGAGAGCGGCCGGTCCCGCAGCGGCCTCGGACAGCAGCGGTGACTCGGCCACCGACTTGAGGAGGAGGGCCTGGAGACGTTCGGAGCCGGCGAACAGGACCTCGCGCTTGTCGGCGAAGTGGCGGAAGAAGGTTCGCTCGGTCAGCCCGGCCCGCTCCGCGATCTCGGCCACCGTCGTCTGGTCGAAGCCGCGCTCGGCGTACAGGTCCATCGCCGCCTGACGCAGGCGGGACTGTGCGTTCGGCTCCCAGCGACCCATGCCCCGAACGATATCCGACGGCAGTTCCTGACATCACACCTCACGGAGCGATGACAGCGACTGACATGGCGAGCTAGGCTGACGACAGTCACTGACATGAGAGAAGGAACTGCCATGCGCGTATTCGTCACCGGCGCCTCGGGCTGGATCGGCTCGGCCGTCGTCCCCGAACTGCTCAAGCACGGCCATGAGGTCACCGGCTTGGCCCGCTCCGACGCCTCGGCCCAGCGCGTCGCCGAGACCGGCGCCCAGGTGCTGCGGGGTGACCTCGACACGCTCGCCGTCCTGCAACAGGGCGCCCGCACCACCGACGCCGTCATCCACCTGGCCTTCGTGCACGACTTCGGCAACTTCGCCGAGTCGCTGCGCAAGGACCGGGCCGCCATCGACGCGATCGGCGAGACGCTGGCCGGCACCGGGCGGCCGTTCGCGATCGCCTCGGGCACGCTCGGGCTGACCCCGGGCCAGGTCGCCACCGAGCGCGACATCCCGGACCCGGCCACCGCCCACCCGCGCCAGCAGAACGCGGCCGCGCTGCTCGCCCTGGCCGAGCGCGACGTGAAGCCGATCTCCGTCCGCCTGGCCCCGACCGTGCACGGCGAGGGCGACGGCGGTTTCGTCCCCGAGTTGATCCGGGTCGCCCGCGAGCGCGGCTCGACCGGCTACGTCGGCGATGGCGCCAACCGCTGGACGGCCGTGCACCGCGACGACGCGGCCGCCCTGTTCCGGCTGGCCGTCGAGCAGGCCACCGCCGCGCCCACGATCCTGCACGCCGTGGCCGAGGAGGCGGTGACCGGCCGCGCGATCGCCGAGGCCATCGGGTATGGCCTCGGCGTACCCGCCGCCCCGGCCGCGCCGGAGGAGCTCGGCTGGATCGGCCCGATGTTCGCCGCCGACAGCCCGGCCTCGAACACTCTCACCCGCGAACGGCTGGGCTGGAACCCGTCCGGACCGACCCTGATCGATGATCTTGCCCAGGGTCACTACTTCAAGTAAGGCGTGAAGAAAAACCTTAAGAGAAAGTTAAGTCGGTCGATATCTCCTTGACCGCACGCCTCCCGGGGTGGGATCTGTTAACTACCTTTCCGGTTCCCCACCCCACCCCGGGAGATCCCCATGCGCCGACGCGCACTCCTGGCCGCGTTCACGGCATTAGCCGCGGCGACCGCCACTTTCGGCGTTCGCCTGGCCACCGCGGACGCGGCCCCCGTCACGTTCACCCACCCCGGCGTCCTGGTCAGCCGGGCCCAGCTCGACTTCGTCAAGACCAAGGTGCAGCAGCAGGCGCAGCCGTGGACGGCCGCCTACAACCAGATGCTGGCCAGCCGGTACGCGTCCCTGTCACGCACGCCGGCGCCGCGAGCCACTGTCGAATGCGGCTCGTACTCCAACCCCAACAACGGGTGCACGGACGAGCGGGAGGACGCCATCGCGGCGTACACGGACGCTCTGATCTGGTATTTCACGGGTAACACGGCCTACGCCCAGAAGTCGATCGCGCTGATGGACGCGTGGTCGGCCACGATCCGGTCGCACACCAACAGCAACGCGCCGCTGCAGACCGGCTGGGCCGGCTCGGTGTGGCCCCGCGCGGCCGAGATCATCAAGCACGCGTACGGCAACTGGCCCAACCAGGCCCGGTTCGCCACCATGCTGCGCAACGTCTATCTGCCGGTCGTCATCGCGGGCAGCAGCAGCAACGGCAACTGGGAGCTGTCGATGATGGAGGCGGCCGTCGGCATCGCCGTCCACCTCGACGACAAGACCAGTTACGACCGGGCCATCACCCGCTTCCAGGCCCGCGCGGCGGCGTACGTCTACATCGCGGCCGACGGCAGCCAGCCGAAGTACCCGCCGGTCGGCAGCGTCGACACCCGGGCCGAGCTGATCAGCTACTGGCAGGGGCAGAGCACATTCGTCGACGGCCTGTCCCAGGAGACCTGCCGCGACTTCGTGCACACCGGCTACGGCCTCAGCGCCATCAGCCACGTCGCCGAGACCACCCGCATCCAGGGCGTCGACCTGTGGCCGTCGCTCTCCGAGCGGATGCGGCACGGGCTGGGCTTCCACACCAAGTTCGAGAACGGCACGGCCGTGCCCGGCAACATCTGCGGCGGGTCCGTGGTCAAGGGGCTCGGCCCGGTGACCGAGGTGGCGTACAACGCGCTGGCCAACCGGCTCGGCATCGCCATGAGCAACAGCCGCACGTACACCGAGACGCGCCGCCCGCAGGGCACGAACAACCTGTTCGTGGCCTGGGAGACGCTCACCCACGCGAACAACCCGGCCTGAGGCGAGGACATATGAAGCGAAGAATCCTGGCTACCGTCGTCATCGGCCTGGCCACCGCGACGCTGGGGATCGTCGGCGTGACCGCGGCCCAGGCGGCGACGACCGGAACGATCACCAGTGCGGCCAACGGCAAATGCCTGGACGTGACCAACGGCAGCACGGCCAACGGCAATCAGCCCCAGATGTGGACCTGCTCCCCCGGCGCCAACCAGACCTGGACGCTGGGCGACGACGGCTCGCTGCGCGGCCTCGGCAAGTGCCTCGACGTGGCCAACGGCGCCACCAACGACGGCGCGGTCGTGCACATGTGGGACTGCTTCAACGGCCTGACCAGCCAGCAGTGGACCCTGAACGCGGCCCGCGACCTGATCAACGTCAAGGCCGGCAAGTGCCTCGACATCACCAACAACAACCTGGCCGACGGGGCCAAGCTGCAGCTGTGGACGTGCGGCGGCGGCGCCAACCAGAAGTGGACGATGAGCGGCGGCAGCACTCCACCCCCGACCACGGTTCCGCCCAACCCCAACAACCCCGACCTCGGCCCCAACGTGTCGATCTTCGACCCGTCGATGTCGGCCTCGACCATCCAGAACCGGCTCAACCAGGTCTTCAACCAGCAGGTCGAGAACCAGTTCGGTACGCAGCGGTACGCCCTGCTGTTCAAGCCGGGCAGCTACAGCAACGACGTCAACGTCGGCTTCTTCACCCAGGTCGCCGGGCTCGGTCTCAACCCGGACCAGGTCAACATCAACGGGCACGTGCACGTCGAGGCCGACTGGTGGCACGACGGGTCGCAGAACGCCACGCAGAACTTCTGGCGCTCGGCCGAGGGGCTCAGCGTGACGCCGCCGGACGGGCTCGACCGCTGGGCGGTGTCGCAGGCCGCGCCGTACCGCCGGATGCACGTACGCGGGAACCTGGCTCTGTCCGACGGCGGTTGGTCGTCCGGTGGTTTCATCGCCGACTCCAAGATCGACGGCCAGATCCAGTCCGGCAGCCAGCAGCAGTTCCTCACCCGCAACTCGCAGATGGGCAGCTGGAACGGCTCGAACTGGAACCAGGTCTTCGTCGGCTCGCCCGGCGCCCCGGCCCAGAGCTTCCCCAACCCGCCGTTCACCACGATCGGGCAGACGCCGCTGGTGGCCGAGAAGCCCTACCTGTACGTCGACTCGGCCGGCGCCTACCAGGTCTTCGTGCCCGCCCTGCGCAGCAACACGAGCGGCACGACCTGGGCCAACGGCAACCCGGCGGGCAGTTCGCTGTCGATCAGCACGTTCTACGTCGTCAAGGCCGGTGACACCGCCGCGACGATCAACGCCGCCCTCTCGTCCGGTAAGAACCTGCTGGTCACCCCCGGCGTCTACAACCTCAACGCGCCGCTCAACGTGACCCGGGCCAATACCGTGATCCTGGGTCTGGGCCTGGCCACCTTCGTGCCGACCGGCGGCGTGAACGCGATGAACATCGCCGACGTGGACGGCGTACGCCTGGCCGGGGTGCTCTTCGACGCCGGCACCACCAACTCGAACGTGCTGCTCCAGGTCGGCCCGGCCGGGTCGTCGGCCAACCATGCGGCCAACCCGACCGTGCTCAGCGACGTCTTCGTGCGGGTCGGCGGCTCGATCGCCGGCAAGGCCACGGTCAGCGTCGAGGTCAACAGCGACAACGTGATCGGCGACCACGCCTGGATCTGGCGGGCCGACCACGGCAACAACGGCACGTGGGGCTGGACCCAGAACCCGGGCCGCAACGGCCTGATCGTCAACGGCGACAACGTGACGATGTACGGCCTGTTCGTCGAGCACTATCAGCAGTACCAGACGATCTGGAACGGCAACGGCGGGCGGACGTACTTCTATCAGAACGAGATGCCGTACGACCCGCCGAACCAGGCGGCCTGGATGAACGGCTCGACCCGGGGCTGGGCCGCGTACAAGGTGGCCGACTCGGTCGACACGCACGAGGCGTGGGGGCTGGGCAGCTACTGCTTCTTCAACGTCAACCCGTCGGTGGTCGCGCAGCGGGCGTTCGAGGTGCCGGTCAAGTCGGGCGTGCGGTTCCGCGACATGGTGTCGGTCTCGCTCGGCGGCACCGGCACGATCGTCAACATCATCAACAGCACCGGACCGACCGTGAACGGTGCGCGCAACATGGCTCCGCTGGTCAGCTTCCCGTAACCCGCCCCACGGCCCGGCACCGTCGATGACCATGAAGTCATGCGTCCCCTGTTACGCGTGGAATCGACGGTGCCGGCCGCCGGCCTGGTGACCTTTCTGCTGGTCTTCGGGCTGTTCGGCGGCCCGTCCGACCCGGCCCCGGCCGCGCGCTGGGTCGGGCTGGGCGTCCTGCTCACCCCGGCCCTCACGGTGTACGCCCAGCGGGGCGCGACGGCCTGGGCCGCCGTCCTGGGCGCGGTGCTCTGGACCCCGCTCGCCACCGGTTTCCCCACGGTTCTCGCCGTCTGGGCCTATGCGGCGGTGGCCGTGCTGGTGGCCCGGCTCGACACTCCCCCGGCTCCGCTGCCCGTCCCGCACCGGCGCCCGCCGCCCCCGTACGCGTTGCCCCACGTCGCCGCCCCGGCCGAGGCCGGCGGCTTCGCGCTGCTGGTGCTGTCCGCGGCCGGGGTGGCCTGGGTCGCGGTCGACGACGCCGCCGTGCCCTGGCTGGCCGTCACGATCGCCGCCTTCGGGCTGGGCTGCGCGCTGCTGACCCGGGCCGTCCGGGCCCAGGCCACGCTGCGCCGCCTGTTCAACGAGCCCCAGCCGGTGCATTCGGTGCGGGCCGTCGAGCAGGAGGGCTACGTGCACGTGCTGATCCCGTCGGCGGACGGCCGCACGGCCCGCGAGTTCGCCTTCGACGTGGCCGAGCCGGAACCGGTGCACGACGAGGACGACATCCACACCGAGGCCGCGGTGCTCTACGGCGACCCGCGTCCGGGCGCGTGGTGCGTGCTCGAGGTCGGCGAGCGGCTGCACGTGCCCGTGGGCCCGGTCGGCCCGGTCATCGAGGTGCCGTACGACGTGGTCGAGGGGCTGCCCCGCGAGATCGAGGACGACGAGGAGCAGCTGGTCGACCCGGACTCGCTGCGCCCGGCCGACCGCGACGCCAACGCCTTCCAGCCTCGCGAGCACCGCATCTCCCCGCGCCGGGCGTGGACGGCCACGACCGCCATCGGGCTGGGCGCGGCCCTGGCCCTGGCCGAGGTGGTCCGGTTGGCCGGGCTGCCCCGGACGGCGGTCATCGTGGTCGCCGCCGTGGCCGGCGCGGCCGGTTTCGAGTACGCCTGGCGGACCCAGCTGCGCCCCCGGCTGCGCTGGCACGTGGGCGGGGTGGCCTCGGTCGGCTTCCGCGAACGCACCCGCCAGCCGTGGGCCACCGACAGCGCGATCGTCCACGACGACGAGGGCACCGTGGTGCTGACCGCGGGCGAGGCCGTGCTGACCGTGCCGGTGCCGGCGCCGTGGCCGTCGCGTTCCCACCAGCGCACGGCCGACCAGCTGGTGGCCGCCCTGCGCGACACCCGCATCCGGGCCCTGGAGATCAGCCCGCTGCCGCCCCCGCCCTGGATCGACGCGCCCCGGCGACCGGCCGCGCTGTTCGTGCTGTGGGCGGCAACTGTCGCAGCAACGACATTGATCGTCAGGTAACCGAAACAGGACGCGCGTAGCGTACGACCGTGGACCTGAACACCGTGGCCGAAGTGATCAGCCCAGCTCAGGTGGGCCAGTGGCGGCCGGGCGACGCGTGGCTCGGCGGCGGCACGGCCCTCTTCGGCGAGCCCCGCCCGCATGTGACCCGGCTGCTCGACCTGACCGCGTCCGGCTGGCCCGCCCTGACGCTGAGCGAGGACGGTCTCGAGGTCGCCGCCACCTGCACGATCGCCGAGCTGGCGGCCGGCGGCTACGACATCGCCGAGCGGTGCTGCCACGCCTTTCTGGCCTCCTTCAAGATCTGGAACGTGGCCACCGTGGGCGGCAACCTGTGCGCGGCGCTGCCGGCCGGGCCGATGATCGCGCTGGGGGCCGCGCTCGACGGCACGGTGCTGCTGCAGGGGCCCGAGGGCGAACGCACAGTGCCGGTGGCCGAGTTCGTGACCGGCGAGGGCACGACCGTGCTGCGCGAGGGCGAGCTGCTGCGGTCGATGGCGCTCCCGGCCGAGTCGTTGCGCTCCCGCACGGCGTACCGGCAAGGCTCTTTGCACGCCCACGGCCGCTCGGGCGTGCTGGTGATCGGGCGGGTGACGGCCGAGGGCGGCCTGATGATCACCGTCACCGCGGCCACGAAGCGCCCGTACGTGCTGGTCTTCCCCGAGTGGCCGGGGGCCGAGCTGGTCTCGGTGGCGCTGGCCGAGCGGATCCCGGACGACGCCTACGTCGACGACGTGCACGGGCTCCCGGCCTGGCGGCGGCACCTGACCCGGCTCTACGCGGAGCAGGTGCGGACGGAGCTGACCTCATGATCATCAACGGCGCCCGGCACGACCGCGCACCCCGGCCCGGCCAATGTCTGCGCACCTACCTGCGCGAAGAGGGCTGCTTCGGGGTCAAGAAGGGCTGCGACACCGGCGACTGCGGCGCCTGCACCGTGCACGTCGACGGCGTCCCGGTGCATTCTTGCGTCTACCCCGCCTTCCGCGCGGCCGCCCGCAGCATCACCACCATCGAGGGCCTGGCCGGCGACGACCTGCACCCGGTCCAACAGGCGTTCCTCGACGCCCAGGGCTTCCAATGCGGTTTCTGTACGGCCGGAATGATCATGACAACGGCCGCGCTCACCGACGACCAGCGCGGTGACCTCCCCCGGTCCCTGAAGGGCAACCTGTGCCGGTGCACCGGCTACCGCGCGGTCGCCGACGCCCTGGCGGGCCGGGTCACCGTGACCGAGCCCGCCCCCGGCGCCGCGGTCGGCGCGAGCCTGGGCGCCCCGGCCGGCCCCGACGTGGTCACCGGCCGGGCCCGCTACACGTTCGACCTGGACGTCCCGGGCGTGCTGCACCTCAAGGTGCTGCGCTCGCCGCACGCCCACGCGCGCATCACCGCCGTCCGCACCGAGGCCGCGCTGGCCGTGCCCGGCGTCGAGCTGGTGCTGACCCACGCCGACGCGCCCACCACGTTGTTCTCGACCGCCCGGCACGAGCACGCGACCGAGGACCCGGCCGACACCCGGGTGCTCGACGACGTCGTCCGCTTCGCCGGGCAGCGGGTCGCCGCGGTGATCGCCACCAGCGAGGCCGCGGCCGAGGAGGGCTGCCGCGCGCTCGCCGTCGAATACGAGGTGCTGCCGGCCGTCCTCTCCCCGGCCGAGGCGATGGCCGAGGGCGCGCCCCAGCTGCACCAACTCTCGCCCGGCAACATCGTCGCGGAACGGCACGCCGAACTCGGGGACGTCGAGGCCGGATTCGCCCAGGCCGACAAGGTGTACGAAGAGACGTTCCGGACGCCGCGGGTGCAGCACGCCAGCCTCGAGACGCACGGCGCGGTGGGCTGGCTCGACGACGACGGCCGCCTGGTCGTCCGCACCAGCACGCAGACCCCGTTCCTGACCCGGCGCGCGCTGGCCGTCCTGTTCGACCTCCCGGAAGACAAGGTGCGGGTGATCGCCGCGCGGGTCGGCGGGGGCTTCGGCGGCAAGCAGGAGATGCTGGTCGAGGATCTGGTGGCGCTGGCCGTGCTGCGGCTCGGGCGGCCGGTCAAGCACGAGTACACGCGGGCCGAGCAGTTCACGTCGGCCACCGCCCGGCACCCGTTCACCGTCACCGTCAAGGTGGGGGCGCGGGCCGACGGGACGCTGACCGCGCTCGCGTTGCGGGTCGTGTCGGACACCGGGGCGTACGGGAATCACGGGCCCGCGGTCATGTATCACTCGTGCCACGAGTCGGTGGCGCTGTACCGCTGCGCGAACATGCGGACCGACGCGTGGTGCGTCTACACGAACACCGTGCCGTCGGGGGCGTTCCGCGGCTACGGGCTGGGGCAGGTGTCGTTCGCGGTCGAGTCGGCGCTGGACGAGCTGGCCCGCCGGCTCGGCGTCGACCCGGTCGAGCTGCGTTCTCTCAATGCCGTACGCCCGGGGGACGATCTGACCGCGCCGGGCGACCACGTCGACGACCTGAGCATCGCCTCCTACGGCCTGGATCAGTGCCTCGATCATTTGCGTACGGCCGCCAAGGAGCCCGCCGAGGAAGCGCCGGCGGGATGGCGGGTGGGCGAGGGCATGGCGATCACGATGATCGCGGCCGGGCCGCCGGGCGGGCACCACGCCGACGCGACGGCGACGCTGTTGCCCGACGGGCGGTTCGAGATCGCGGTCGGCACGGCCGAGTTCGGCAACGGCAGCACGACCGTGCACGCCCAGATCGCCGCGGACGCGCTGGGCACAACGCCCGACCGGATCACCGTACGGCAGTCCGACACCGACGTCGTGCGGCACGACACGGGCGCGTTCGCGTCGACCGGCGTGGTCGTGGCGGGCCGGGCGGTGCTGGACGCCGCGCGCGCCCTGCACACGATGATCGGGTCGGGCGCCGCCCGCGCCGGGGAACCGTTGAGCGCGCACGGGCACTGGGCCGGCAGCCCGCGGTCGGTGGCGTTCAACGCGCACTGGTTCCGGGTCGCGGTCGACCCCGACACCGGTGAGCTGCGGATCCTGCGCAGCGTGCACAGCGCCGACGCGGGCACGGTGATGAACCCGTTGCAGTGCCGGGGGCAGATCGAGGGCGGGGTGGCTCAGGCGCTGGGCGCGACTCTGGCCGAACACGTCGACATCGGCGCCGACGGGCGGGTCACGACGACCGGCCTGCGGCAGTACCACCTGCCGACGTACGCCGATGTGCCTTTGACCGAGGTGTTGTTCGCCGAGACCACCGACGCGATCGGGCCGCTGGGCGCCAAATCGATGAGCGAGAGCCCGTTCAACCCGGTGGCGCCGGCCCTGGCCAACGCGGTGCGTGACGCGACCGGCGTCCGCCTGACCGATCTGCCGTTCACCCGCGACCGGATCTGGACGGCTCTGCGAGACGGTTCAGAATGAGCGGCAGCGACATCGTGAACGTGCTGCCCCGGCCCAATTCGGACAGCGCGGTGACCGTGCCGCCGTGGTCGCTGACGATGTTGCGGACGATGGCCAGGCCCAGCCCGTTGCCCTGCACGGCCTGATCCATCGCGTTGGCCGCCCGGTGGAAGGGCGTGAACAACCCGGGCACGTCGTCGGCCGGAATGCCGATGCCGGTGTCGGTGACCGTGACCACGGCCCGTTCGTCGGTGCAGTCGAGGCGGCAGTCCAGATGCCCACCGGGCGCGGTGAACTTGACCGCGTTGTCGAGCAGATTGCGCACGGCCCGTTCCAGCTGGACGGCGTCGCCCCGGACCCAGGCCGGCTCGGTGGCCAGCGTGCAGTCCAGCCCCTTGGCTCGCGCCGCCACGCCCAGCGTGGCGTGCACCTCGCGGACCAGCCGGGCCAGGTCGACCGGCACCGACGCCCCGCCGCGTTCGACCGACCGGTCGAGCAGCAGCAGGTCGGCCACGGTGGCCTCGAGCCGGTGCGCGTTGCGCAGGATCGCCCCCACGCCCCGGGCCTGGGCCGGGGACAGGCCCTGGCGGTGCTCCTCGTCCTCGGCCAGCATCTCGCTGTAGCCGAGGATGCTGGTCAGCGGCGTGCGCAGCTCGTGCGTGACGGTCGCGACGAACACGTTCTTCTGCTCGTCGAGCACCCGCAGCTCGTTGATCAGCCGCGCCTGCCGCAGCCGCAGTCTTTCCTGGTGGGCCGCGTGGTCGATCTCGCGGGCCAGCCCGATGAGCAGACGACGGTCCTCCTCGCGCCACTCCGGACGGTCGGGCCGCACCACGCAGATCAGGCCGGGCGGGCAGCCCGCGTCCCCGCTGAGCGGGACGACGATCCCACCCGGCAGTCCGGCCGGGCGTAGCGAGCCGCCGGGCGCGCACGACCGGGCCTGCTCGATCACCGATTCGTCGAGCGGCGCCGCCCCGGCCGGCCAGTCCACCACGACCGGCAGGCCGGCCTGGATGGTGATCCGGCTGTGCACGGTCGCGGCGGCCAGCGTGGTGCCGATCAGCTCGGCGATCCGCCGCCCGGTGTCGGCCGCCTCCCCCGGTTCCTGCAGTTCGTGGGTGACGGCCTGGCGCAGTTCGCTGCGGGCGGCCCGGGCCCGGTCGGCGCCGATCAGCCGCTCGGTCCCGGCCGCCAGCTCGTTGACCGTGCCGGCCACCGCGCGCAGCTCACCCGGGCCGGACGGGACTACCCGGGCCGACAGGTCGCCCTCGACCAGCCGGCGCAGCGTGAGCCGGATGTGTTCGAGCGGCACGAGCAGGTGCCGCTGGTGCAGCATGGCCAAGCCGAGACCGGCCAGCACGACCAGGGTGGCCAGGCCGGCGAAGAACAGGGCGGCCAGCTGGGAGCTGCCGCGGGCGTCGGCGCCGGCGCTCTGCTCGTAGCTCTCGACCGCGGCGAAGACGTCGGCATTAGCCGTACGCAGCCGGTCGAACAGGTCCTTGCCGCGGGCCGCCCGGGCGTCGTCGGCGTCGGCCACCCCGGCGTTGACGATCGGGATCGCGTAGCCGTAGAGCCAGTCCTCGGCGGCCAGTCGTTCCAGCTGCACCAGCCGGGCCGTCTCCTCGTCGAGCGGATCCTCGTCCAGCCGTTGCAGCGCGCTGAACGCGCCGGCCCGGCCGCTGATATATGGCTCGAGAAACGTGGTCCCGCCGGTCAGCTGGAAGCCGCGGATGCCGGTCTCGGCGTCGGTCATGTACTGCAGCACGGCCCGGTTGGTGTCCCGGGCGACGTCGATGCGCTGGGTGACGCCCTCCTGCCGGACCCGCTGGCGCTCGGTGACGGCGAAGTGGGCCACGATCAGGGTCAGGAAGAGCAGCAGGAGCACGGTGAAGCCGCCCGCGACGCGGTACTTGAGCTTCGTGAACGTCCTCATGACGGCCGGCTCGGCAACAACTTCCGCGCCGGCAGGGTGAAGACGACAGTGGTGCCGCCGCCCGGCGTCTCGGTGGCGGCGATCCGCCCGCCGTGCCGGTCGACGATCCGCTCGCAGGTCGACAGGCCCACCCCGTAGCCCTGGCCCGAGGCCGGGTCGACCTGGGCGAACATCTCGAAGACGCGCTCGCGCTGGGCCGGGGGGATGCCGACCCCGTTGTCGGCCACGGCGACCCGCCACTGGTCGCCGTCGGGGGTGGCGCTGACCTCGACCCGGCACGGCCGGTTGGGCCGGCGGTACTTGAGCGCGTTGCCCAGCAGGTTCTGCAGCAGCTGACGGAGCAGGGTGGGGTCGGCCTCGACCTCGGGCAGCTCCGGGGAGACGGCCACGGTCGCACCGTCGAGGTGGGCCCGCAGGTCGGTGAGCGCCTGTTCGGTGATCTCACCCAGGTCGGTGCGCTCGGCCCGCAACGGCGCGTGGCCGGCCCGGGCGTAACTCAGCAACGACGTGATCAGGCGGTGCATCCGGCCGACGGCGCGCACGGCCGAGCCGATCCACTGCTCCGACTGCTCGTCCTTTCCCCGTACGCCCTCCTCCAGCAGTTCCAGGTAGCCGTGGACCACGGTCAGCGGGGCGGCCAGGTCGTGGCTGACCACGCCCGCGAACTGCTCCAGCTCGTGGTTGGACCGGCGCAGCTCGACGATGGTGGCGGCCCGCTCGGCGTGCGCCCGTTCCAGTTCGTCGTGCTGCTGGCGCACCTCGGCCGCCAGCTCGGCGTTGAGCCGGGCCTGGCGCCGGCACTCGAACAGGCCCAGCAACACCTGGGCCAGGTCGCGCAGCCGATCGATCTGCTGGTCGGTGAGCTCATGGCGCTTCTCGTCGAACACGCAGAGCGAGCCCAGCGCGTAGCCCTGGGGCGTGACCAGCGGCGCCGAGAAATAGAACCGCACCTTGCCCAGCAGACCGGTCACCCACGGGTTGAACGCGTAGGCCAGGTCGAGGCTGGCGTCGGGCAGATACGTGACCTGACCGGTCTCGAACCGCACGGCGCACATCGAGTCGGAGCGGGCCGAGTCGCTGCCCGCGAAACCGGTGGTGGTGAGCTGGCACTGCCGGTTCTCGTCGATCAGGTTGAGCGTTCCGAACGGCACGCCGGCCACCTGGGCGGCCACCCGCACCACGGCTTCCAGCTCGTCCCCGGCCGGCATGTCGAGCAGCTCGTACTCGTGCAGGGCGGTCAGTCGTCGCTGCTCGCGGGCGGCGGTCACAGGGTTCAGTTCGGCAGGTAACGCATTCCCGCTGAGCTTCCGGCCAAAATCAGCCGCCGTACGCCTGGGCGGCGCTCGGCGGGGTGAACCCGGCGTACGTCGCATTGCCGACCGCGGCACGCAGGGTTCGCGCGACGGCGGTGACCACGCGCGACTCGACCCCGCGGCCCACCCCGTCGGACGGGTCCACCGGGTCGTTGGCGATGCCGGCCGCGGCCATCGTGGGCGTGAAGCCGACGAACGTCTCGGTGCGGTTGTCCTCGGTGCTGCCCGTCTTGCCGGCCACGTCGAGCCCGCCGAACATGCCCGCGACCTGCTCGGCGGTGCCACCGTCGCATTTCCCGTACGCACTCTGCTGACCCACCGGGCAGCGGGCCGCATCGGTGGCGGCCCGCGCAATCCGCGGGTCGAGCACCTGCCGGCAGCTCGCGGTGACCTTACGGCCGTCGATCTCGGCCACGGGCAGCGGCGCGCAGTAAATGCCGTCGGCCGCCACCGTCGCGTAGGCCGAGGCCAGCTCGAGCGGGGTGGTGTCGACCACGCCGAGGGTGAACGAGCCCCAACTGTCCGGGCTCGCGGCCAGCTCAGCGTCGGACGGCGAACTGAAGCTGATGCCGAGCCGCCGCGCCATCGCGACCACGGCGGCCGGGCCGACCTGCTCCTCGAGGTGAACGAAGTACGTGTTCACCGACCGGCCGAACGCGTCCCACATCGTGCGGTGGCCGTCCATCCAGGCCGGGTTGTCGTTGCCCGGGCAGTACCGGCCGTCGCAGTTGCCCGGGCCGTTGTCGGGCCACTCGGTGACCAGCTTCGCGGGCGCGTCGTAGTCCGTGCTCAGCGGCATACCGGCCTCCAGCGCGGCCAGCATGGTGAACATCTTGAAGGTCGAGCCGGACGGATAGCCGTTGATCCCGCTACCCCCGCTGACCAGGGGATTCACGGTGCTCTTCTTACCCGTGCCGTCCTTCTCACCCGCGCCGGTCTTCTCAGCCGTGCCGTAGACGCGGTTGACGGCGAGCGCCAGCACCTGGCCGGTGCCCGGCTGCACGACGGCGATGGGCAGGGTCTTCTTGTTGCCGAGCCCGTAGACGCGGCGGGACTGCTTGGCCGCGACCTTCTGCACGTCAGGGTCGAGCGTGGTGACGACGTTGTAGCCGCCCCGGCGCAGCGCATCCTCGCGCGCTGCCTTCGTGGCGCCGAACTGGGCCTGGCCGTCCCACCAGCGCTCGAAATAGTCGCAGAAGAACCCCCAGGCGTCGGCCTGCCCCGAGGCGTCGACACAACCGTTGGGCTGGGTGGCGCCCGAGTACGTGAGCTTCTCGGCCGCGGCCCGGTCGTGCTGGGCCCGGGTGATCGTGCCGGCCTTGAGCATCGCGTCGAGCACGTAGCCCTGACGCACCTCGGCCGCGGTCTTGTCGCCGCTGACCGGGTTGTCGGCGTCGGGCGACTGGACGATTCCGGCGATCAGGGCGGCCTGGGCCAGGTCGAGCCGGGCCGGGGTGACCCCGAAGATCCGGCGGGCGGCGGCCTCGACCCCGTAGGCGCCGTCGCCGAAGTACACAATGTTCAGGTAGTTCTGCAGGATCTGCTGCTTGGTCAGGCGGTGCTCGAGCTCCACGGCGTACTCGATCTCGCGCAGCTTGCGCCCCGGGGTGTCCGCGGTCGCGGCGGCCCGCTCGGCCGGGTCTTCCTTGAGCACGTTGCGCACCAGCTGCATGGTGATCGTCGAGGCGCCCTGCCCCGCGTGCCCGCTGCGCGCGTCGGAGGCCAGCGCGCGGGCCACACCCTTGAGGTCGACACCGCCGTGCTCGAAAAACCGAGTGTCCTCGGCAGCGACGATGGCCTGCTGCATCACCGGCGCGATCTGCCCCAGCGTGACGTCATGCCGATCCTCGTCGTAGAACGTGGTGATCAGCGTCCGCCCGTCGTTCGCATAAACCCGGGTGAGCTGCGCGGCAGGCGGCTCCAACAGCTGCGCGGGGAGGTCGGCCCGCTGCCGCCGGCTCCACTGCGCACCGGACCGCAGCACCGCCCCGACCGGAATCGCCGACAACCCGACCAGGGCCCCCACCAGCACCAACAGCCCGCCCAAGCGAGCAGCTCTCCCCATCACCCCCAAGTCGATAACACCGTTATCTGAAAGCAACCTGGAATCCGCCCCGCTCCCCCCGGTGGCAACCGTCACACCGCTTCGCCGCTCAGCAGGCCGGGCGGCGTTCCTGCCAGGCGGCGACCACCTGGTCGGCGTCGAGGGGCGGGAGGATCACGGGCGGCCCGTCCATCAGACCGATGTTGGCTTTGCCGATGCGCTCGTTGAGGGCGGCGACGTAGTCGCGCACCTCAAGCTCGGACCGCAGACGATCGACCTTGTCGTCGAGGTCCTCGGTCTCCCGCCGCAGGGCCAGGGTGGGCGGAATGACCCCGGCGGTAGCGCCCTCGCGCTCCAGCCAGTCCTTCACCCACCAGTCGTCCTCGTACTCCCCGCCGTGCCCGCGGAGCGGTTTGCCCTTCCCGGGCAGATTGTCGAACTCGCCGCGCTCAGCCGCCTCACGAAGCTGCCGATCGATCGACGACTCGTACCAGTGCGCCATGAACCCATCGTATTTCGTCGCACCCGTGACGTAGCTTGGCAGAAGTCCCGCCCCAGCTCCCCCGGAGGTCGTCCGCCGTGTGCCGCAACATCCACCAGCTGCACAACTTCGAGCCCCCCGCCACGGGCGACGAGATCCACGCCGCCGCTCTGCAATACGTGCGCAAGGTCGCCGGCAGCACCCGCCCGTCCCAGGCCAACCAGGCCGCCTTCGACCAGGCCGTGGCCACGATCGCCGCCGCCACCGCCACCCTGCTCGAAGAACTGGTCACCACAGCCGCCCCCAAAAACCGCGAGGAAGAGGCAGCCAAGGCCCGAGCAAGAGCCGAAAAACGCTACGCCAGCTGACGGGTCAGCCCAGCTGGACCCACTGCATGGAGAGCCCACTGACCTCACGCTCGGTCCGGATCTCCATCATGGAGCCGAGAATTGTGGCGCGATCCGCCACGAGCACCCGATCGTCGAGCCCGTAGGTGACCCGCTCGGAGTGGAAAGCGGGCGTGCCCAGCGGCTGCCGCAGCAGGGTGGCGCTGGCCTGATCGAGAACGCCCGGCCGCAACGCCTCGCCCGCGCGGTGAACGGCAATGCCGTGCTCCGCCAGCGCGGCATAGAGCGAGACCCCGCTGAGGTCAGTCTCGGCCAGTTCCAACCCATGGATCCACGACACCTGATGCACGGCCGGGTGCCCGGCCAGCAGCCGCAGACGTTCCAGCCGGACGGCAGGATCGGCATCCCCGAAGTGCGCCGCCGCCCACGCCGGCGGCTGGGCCACGGTCTGCCCAAGAATCTGGGTCGTGACCAGGTGCCCCTGAGCCCGCAGGTCTTCGGCAAAGCCTCGCAGCGAGTCGAGCCGATAGGCCGCCCGCGGCTCAGCCACGAACGTGCCACGGCCCGGCTGCTGCGAGAGCAGCCCATCGTCCTCGAGCTGCTGAAGCGCCTGCCGCAACGTAGCCAGCGTGACGCCGTAACGCGCGCTCAACTCTTTCTGCGGCGGCAGAGCCACCCCCGGCGACAGCTCCCCGCCCCGGATCTTGCTGCTCAGGTCATCGGCGATCACCCGATACTTCGGCGTACGCGGTGCGGTCAGCGGAAGCCTCCTCGTCCAGGGCATCAAGGGCGCCACGCAACACCGCCACCTCTGCACCCAGCTCCAGCGGCGTGGCCCCCTCCAGCACCCTACGCATCAGAGCCGACCCCACCACAA
Organism: Paractinoplanes aksuensis; assembly: GCF_024137025.1. Classification (GTDB taxonomy): domain Bacteria; phylum Actinomycetota; class Actinomycetes; order Mycobacteriales; family Micromonosporaceae; genus Actinoplanes; species Actinoplanes aksuensis. The sequence goes on along the minus strand of NZ_JAMYJR010000011.1, from coordinate 7,348 downwards.
CACCATCCCCCGCACGCCCCGCCGCGGCGACTTGTTCCACCCCCGAGATCCCGAACCCCACCAACACCGGCACCCAACCACCAGCCCGCCCGAAGGTGAGCCCATGGGGGTCGAGGGCGGACCGATCTTCCCCCGCCCGCGCCGCTCGCCCCGCCACTTCTGCCCGCGCCATCTGCCCTGCCGAACCCTGCACTGCTCCTGCAAGGTCGATGGCCTCGCCTGCCTGCACCGCCTCGGACGCCGGCACCATCTGCACCGCCTGCCCTGCCTGCACCACCTGGCCTGCCTGCACCACCTGGCCTGCCTGCACCACCTGGCCTGCCTGCACCACCTGGCCTGCCTGCGCCACCTGGCTTGTCTGGCCGGCCCGCGTCGTCGCCGGCTGCGATGCTTCTGCGAACTGCGGAAACTGAACCGCCTGGGCTGCTTTGATGCGGGCGGCGACGGTGGCGGCCGACGAGGCGAGGGAGGCACGCTCGCCCGTGGTGCCCATGTGGCTGATCGCGTAGATGTAGCCGCGGCTGCGGGCGACGATCTCGGCCAGCCGGTCGTCGGGGGTGACCGGGGCGACGAGCAGGGTGAGCTCGATTCCGGCGGCCGCCGCGGCTGCCTCGACCCCACCCGCCTCATCGAGCGGCAGGTCGGGCACGATCAGCCCGCTGAAGCCGGTGTCGGCCAGTTGGCGGCAGAAAGCGGCCGGGCCCGGGCGGAACACCAGGTTCGAGTAGATGAAGGCGATCAGCGGCACGCGCACCCGGTCGCGCACGTCGTGCAGCTCGCGCAGGATCGACGCCACCGTGACGCCGCGCGCGAGCGCCTGGTCGGAACTCCGCTGCACGGTGACCCCGTCGAGCATCGGGTCGGAGAACGGGAACCCGACCTCGATCGCGTCCGCCCCGGCGTCTTGCATCGCGAACAGATATTCGAGCCAGTTCTCGGTCACGCCCGCGGTCAGATAGGGCACGAGCAGCTTGCGCGCTCGCCGGCCACCGCCCTCGGCCGGAGCGCTGGCGGGCCGACCGTCGGCTGCGTCATCAGGTGCCGGCTCTTCACAACCGTCCGGCACCGATTCCCCGCGCCCGTCAGAGACGGCCAGGCGCCGTCGGCTCTGCGATGCGTTGGGTTCGTCGTCGCCGAGAACGGCGGGCTGCCGTTGCGCGCGGGTGTCTTGTGGCTCGGGAACAGGGCGCGCGTCGGCTTGCGCCGCCGGTCGGCCGTACAGCTGGCCTACCGCTGGGCCGCCGTCGAACTCGGGCTCGGCCGACCGGCCTTGGAATCCGCCCACCGCGCGGCCACCGCGAGAGCCGGATGTTGCCTGGACGGCGACTGCGCCCGGCTCGTCATGCGGACGCTCGGGGCAAGCTGGCGCTTCGAGCTGGGCCTGCAGGCGGTGGTGGGCGGGGTGGGCCGGGCCCAGGAGGCTGCGGCCGGCCGGCTGGGGGCGGGTCATGCGACTGCCCCCAGGGTGACCATGTCTTTGTCGCCTCGGCCGGAAAGGGTGAGGACCACGCGGGAGCCGGTGGGCAGCAGCGGGGTGCCCGCCTCGCGGAGGACCCAGGCGACCGCGTGGGCCGACTCGAGGGCGCAGATGATGCCCTCGGCGCGGGCCAGGCGCTGGACGGCGAGGATCACCTCGTCGTCTTTCACCGAGTGGTACTCGGCACGGCCGATGGCGCCCAGGTGGGCGTGTTCCGGGCCGATGCCGGGGTAATCGAGGCCGGCGGCGATCGACTCGGCCTCGGCGACCTGACCCTCGGCATCTTGCAGGACCATCGAGCGGGCGCCGTGCACCACACCCGGCGCACCGGCCGACATCGCGGCCCCGCCGGCGGCCTCGACGCCGATCAGGCGGGCCGAGGTGTCGGCGAAACCGGCGAACGTGCCGGCCGCGTTGGAGCCGCCCCCGACGCAGGCCACCACCGCGTCGGGCACCTGGGTGACCTGACGGCGGGCCTCGTCGCCGATCACGCGTTGCAGCTCGCGGACCAGCCACGGGTAGGGGTGGGGGCCGCCGACGGAGCCGAGCAGGAAGTGGGCCTCGTCGACGTCGGCCACCCAGGCTCGCATGGCCTCGTTCGTCGCGTCCTTCAACGTGCGGCTGCCGGTGGCGACCGGGACGACGCGCGCGCCCAGCGTGGTCATGCGCAGAACGTTTAGCTGCTGCCGCTCGATGTCGCGCTCACCCATGTAGACGGTGGCCTCGAGGCCGAGCAGCGCGGCCGCGGTGGCCGCGGCGACCCCGTGCTGGCCGGCGCCCGTCTCGGCGATGATGCGGCGCTTGCCCATGCGGCGCGCCAGCAGGCCTTGGCCGAGCACGTTGTTGATTTTGTGGCTGCCTGTGTGGGCCAGGTCTTCGCGCTTCAACAGCAACTCGATGCCGAGCTCGGCGGAGAGGCGGCGGGCGGGCGTGAGCGGAGTGGGGCGACCGGCGTAGACGGCGAGCAGATCGTCGAGCTCGGCCCGGAACAGCGGATCGGCCCAAGCCTCGCGGAAGGCCGCGGCCAGGGCGCCGCACGCGGGGACCAGGGACTCGGGAACGAACCGGCCGCCGAAATCGCCGAAGCGACCGGCGGCCGGCTCATCAATCAGGGTGGACATTGCAGCCGCCTCCAAAAGTTCTAGAACTCTCCTCGGCAGTGTTGCATAACGCCGACGAGAGTTCTAGAACTATGGGGTGACTACCTCACTTCTTGCCGGCCGCCTCGTAGAGCGACTCCGGAGCGACCGCACCGGCGAAGACCCGGCCGTCGTCCGTCAGCAGCACGCTGAAGAGCGATCCGCTGAACAGCCGGCCCTTGCCCCAGGTGCCGCTCGCCTCCGGCAGCATGCCCAGCACGCCCTGAGCCTCACTCGAAGACGCGTCGGTGGCGGGCAGCTTGGCGGTCAGGATCGACGCCCAGCCCTCCCCGACCACCTTCATGTCGCCCCCGGCCGCGCCGGGCTTACCCGCGCGGGCCGCCGGCGGCAGCGCCTTCTCGTGCTCCTTGGCCGCCTTCTCGGCGTCCTTCTCGAGCTGGCCGACGTTCGACTCGGTCACCTTCGCCCCGGGCGGCGGGTTGAAGGCGAACTGCTGCGCGTCCGGCGTCTCAAAGCTGACCTGCGTGAACGCCACCCGGACGGCGGGGCTGGTCGCGTTCTTGGCATACACGTCGACCCGCAGCGGAATGTGCTTCTCGGCGTCGATGGCCAGGCGCACCTGCCCGATCAGCGACTGCGTCGCCTTGGGGCTGAGCACCAGCTCATAGGCGTCCCGGTCGGCCACCTTGGCCGCGCCGGTCGTGGTGACCTTGGTGCTGTCGTCGATCGCCGCCAGCGCCGCGTCGGCCGCGTCCTGCGGCGTCGTCGGCACGCCGGTCGGCAGCGCCTGCGGCTTCTTGCCCGCCTCGGCCGGCACCTTCAGGTGCGTCGCCGTGTTGCCCTTGCTCTGCCAGAGCCACACGTCCGAGCCGTTGCGGATGACGTCGGTCTCGCCCGAGGTGCCGACCAGGGCGAGCCGCGCCTTGTCCTCGCCGGCGTACCAGACCCGCGCGGTGTTGCTGCCCGCCACGAGGCTGAGCAGACCGGCGTCGGCCGACGCCCCGTCGGTGATCCCCTGGATCTTGGGCAGACCCAGATCGGCACTCTGCACGATGGTGCCGGAGAGCCCGTCGACCTTGGCGTTCTGCAGGTCGACGAGCAGTTGAGCCGCGCTGCGCTCGGGCAGCGACGGGTCGGCGCTGGCCACGATCGTCCCCGCCGCGGCGCCACCGCCGATGACGACCACTGCCGCAGCCGACGGCACGAGCCAGCGGAGCGCCGGCCTTGACCTGAACACGGACACGATGTCCACCTCCCGTTGATCTGCCACAAGAGTGCGTCAACGCCGCTGTGACCGGGCTGAGAGGAGCCCCTAGGGGTGGCCCCGCACATGCCAAGGTAGAGGAGTGCGGTTGCTGGTAGTAGAGGACGAGGCGCGCCTGGCGGCGGCGCTTCAGCGTGGGTTGCAGGCCGAGGGTTTCGCGGTCGACGTGTCGGGCGACGGCCAGGACGGGCTCGAGATGGCCCGGCACGGCGGTTACGACGCCATGATCCTGGACGTGATGCTGCCGAGGTTGAGCGGCTATCGCGTCGTGCGACAGTTGCGGGCCGAGCAGAACTGGGTGCCCGTGCTGATGTTGTCGGCCAAGGACGGCGAGTACGACCAGGCCGACGGCCTCGATTGCGGGGCCGACGACTATCTGACCAAGCCTTTCTCGTACGTGGTTCTGCTGGCCCGCTTGCGGGCGTTGCTCCGCCGCGGCGTGCACGAGCGCCCGACGGTGCTCAGCCACGGCGAAATCGAGCTCGATCCGGCGGAGCGTCGCGTCACCGTGGCCGGTCAGGAGGTCGCACTCACGGCCCGTGAGTTCGCCCTGCTCGAATACCTGCTGCGGCGTCCGGGCCAGGTGGTCAGCAAGATCGAACTGCTCGACCACGTGTGGGACGCGGCCGACGAGACCGCGCCCAACGCCGTCGAGGTGTACGTGGGCTACGTGCGCCGCAAGATCGGCCGGGAACGGCTGGAGACTGTCCGCGGCGCGGGCTACCGCCTGGCCACGATGCCGTGAAGCGCCCGAGCGAGATCAGTCTGCGGGCCCGGCTCGTCCTGGTCTCGGTGCTCGGGCTGACCGCGGGGCTCGCCCTGGGCGGCGTCCTGCTGGTCGGGGTGCTCAACTTCGCCCTCCTGCGCGCGGTCAACACCGAGGCGCTCGAGACCGCGCGGGGCGTGGCCAAGCTGGTCGACCAGAAGTCGCTGAGCGAGCGCATCGAGGCCAACCCGGCCATGCAGGTGCAGGTCATCGACGCTCAAGGCCGCGTGCTGGCCCTGTCGCCGGGGGCCGACCGGCTGACGCCCATGCTCTACGCGGACGAGCTGCGCGACCTCGGCGACGGCCAGGTGCGCGACATCCCGGGCAGCCGGATCGGGCTGGTCGGCGGGGGCGCGCGGGTGGTCATGGTGACCGCGGGGCCGCCCACCGACCCGGTGCGGGTGCTGGTCGCGCGCTCGACCAACGACCTGAGCCAGGGTGTGCACATCCTGCGGCTGGCCCTGCTGGTGACGTTCCCGCTGCTCATCACGCTGCTGGCGGTCGTGCTGTGGCGGGTGCTGGGGGCCGTGCTGCATCCGGTCGACGCGCTGCGGGCCGGGGCCGAAGAGATCACCGGGGGTACGCGCGAGGGCCGCCTGCCCGTGCCGGAGTCCCGCGACGAGATCCATCGCCTGGCGGTCACCCTGAACGGCATGCTGCACCGGCTCGAGTCGGCCCGGGTGCGGCAGCGGGCCTTCGTCGCCGACGCGGCGCACGAGCTGCGCAGTCCACTGACCAATATGCGTACGGAATTGGAAGTGGCCCAACGCCTGCCGGACAACGACTGGCAAGCGTTGTCGAACGACCTGCTCACCGACGTCGACCGGCTCAGCCGGCTCGTCGACGACCTGTTGCTGCTGGCCCGCGCGGACGACGGCGGCGGACGGGCCATCTCGGCCCCGTTCCGCTCGGTCGACCTCGGCACGCTGGTCGGCGACGTGGCCGACCGCTACCCGACGGTCACCTATGTGCGGCCGTCGGCGCCGATGGAGGTCACCGGCGAGCCGGACGCGCTGGGCCGGGTGGTCGCGAACCTGCTCGACAACGCCGTACGGCATGCGAAGTCGCAGGTGCAGGTGGCCGTCACGGCCAACGGGACGCATCGGCTGATCACCGTGACCGACGACGGGCCGGGCATTCCGGCGGCCGACCGCGAGCGCGTGTTCGACCGGTTCACCCGGCTCGACGACGCGCGGGCGCGGGACGCGGGCGGGTCCGGGCTGGGGCTGGCCATCGTCCGGGAACTCGTGCGCAGGCACGGCGGCACGGTCGGGCTGGGCGACGCCGGGCCCGGGCTGCGGGTCGACGTACGGCTGCCCGCACTCCGGTGAACTGGCACGTCGGCCCGACCAGGTCCACAAAACCGGCTCGGGCGCGCTGCGGGTCAACCCGGCGCCGGTTGCCGGGGCTGACACCGCTGGGGCCGCTGGCGCCGCTGGGGCCGATGTGCGACAGGCCAAACTTTCTGGATATTGCCGGGAACTAATCTGCGGTGGGGAACGACCAACTACGAATGCCCAGCTCTTTGGGCTAGTCCCCCTGCGGAAGGTTCGACAAGGATGTCCCTGATCAAGCGCTCGGCACTGGTGGGCGCGGCTGTCGCCGGCCTCACCCTGGCCCTGGCCACGCCGGCCGCCGCTCACGTCACGGTGAACCCCGACACCGCGGCCGCCGGCGGATACGCCAAGGTCACCTTCCGGGTGCCCAACGAGTCCGACAGCGAATCGACGACCAAGGTCGAGGTCAACCTGCCGGCCGACAAGCCGGTCGCGTCGGTGTCGGTGAAGCCGGTCAACGGCTGGGACGTGGCCACCACGGTCTCGAAGCTCGACAAGCCGCTCGAGGCGCACGGCGCGCAGATCACCGAGGCCGTCTCGAAGATCACCTGGACGGCCAAGGCCGGCAACGAGGTCAAGCCGGGCCAGTTCCAGGAGTTCGACGTCTCGATGGGCCCGCTCCCCGCGTCCGGCGACATGATCTTCAAGGCGCTGCAGACCTACTCCGACGGCAACGTCGTGCGCTGGATCGACGAGCCGACCACCGACGGCACCGAGCCCGAGTCGCCGGCCCCGGTCCTGAAGATCGGCGCCGCGGCCGCCGAGGGCGCCGACACCCCCGCTGCGGCTCCCACCGCTACTGCCGCTGCCGAGTCCGCTGTCGGCGACGACGAAGGCGGCTCGAACGCGTTCGGCATCGCCGGCCTGGTGGCCGGCGTGCTCGCCCTGATCGTCGCCATGCTGGCCTACGCCCGCTCGGGCCGCCGCCCCGAGCCCGCGACCGCCCCCGCAAAGGCACCCGCCACCGACAAGTAAGCCAACCGAAACGATCCGTCTCGTCTCGTGAAAGCCGCACGCACAGTGGCCAACGCTCACAAGACGAGACGGATCGTTTCGCCATAGACCCCGCCCTCGATGCAGCGCTCTGCGAAACGAAACGGATCGTCTCTGCGGAGCCGGAGCTTCAATGCGCGGCGTGTGCGTGACGAAACGGATCGTCTCGCCATAACGGCGCCCAGACGGGCGGGCATTTACAAGACGAGACGAATCGTCTCGCCATAGACGCCGCCGAAGGTGCGGGTGGTTGCGATACGAAACGGATCGTCTCCTCACGGTGTGGCCGCGTGCGGCGATACGGCGAAGGCGGACGCGGACGCGGACGGATGAACGCGGGCCGATGAGCGCGGCTTCGCGAAACGAAACGGACCGTCACGCCACAGCCGCCACCCACAACGCGAAGCCTTA
>NZ_JAMYJR010000100.1 GCF_024137025.1 Paractinoplanes aksuensis | reverse complement strand
CAGAACGACGCGTACAAGCAGAAGATCAAGACCTCGATCGGCGCCGGCCAGGGCCCGACGATGATCTGGGGCTGGGGCGGCGGCGGCCTCAAGGAGTACGTCGACTCGAACCAGGTGGAAGACCTGACCGAGTGGCTGGGGCAGAACGCCGCGGTCAAGGACAAGATCCTTCCGTCCTCGTTCGGCGCGGCCACGGTCAACGGCAAGATCTACGCCCTGCCGGTCGAGACCGTGCAGCCGATCGTGCTGTTCTACAACAAGAAGGTCTTCGAGCAGGTCGGCGTGCAGCCCCCGCAGTCGTGGGGCGAGATCATGGCCCTGGTGCCGAAGTTCAACGCGGCCAAGATCGCCCCGTTCTCGCTCGGTGGCCAGTCGCGCTGGACGAACATGATGTGGCTCGAGTTCCTGCTCGACCGCACCGCCGGCTCGGAAGTTTTCGACAAGGTGTTCGCGGGCGAGAAGGACGCGTGGAGCGACCCGGCCGTGCTCGACATGCTCACCAAGATCCAGGATCTGGTGAAGGCCAACGGTTTCCAGAAGGGCTTCTCGTCGACCACGGCCGACTCCAACGCCGACCAGGCGCTGCTCTACACGGG
>NZ_JAMYJR010000010.1 GCF_024137025.1 Paractinoplanes aksuensis | reverse complement strand
TCACGCCACAGCCGCCACCCACAACGCGAAGCCTTACGAGACGAAACCGACCGTCACGTCCGAGTGCGGCTCTCAGCACGATACGGCGAAGGCGGGCGCGGCTCGATGAGCGCGGGCCGATGAGCGCGGCTTCGCGAAACGAAACGGACCGTCACGCCACAGCCGCCACCCACAACGCGAAGCCTTACGAGACGAAACCGACCGTCACGTCCGAGTGCGGCTCTCAGCGCGATACGGCGAAGGCGGGCGCGGCTCGATGAGCGCGGTGCGATGCGGGCACGGCGCGATGCGGGCGTGGGGCGTCAGCCGTTGTTGTGGGTGGTGTTCTCGTCTTTCCAGGTTTCGCGTAGGTCTTTTTTGGTTGTTTGCCACCAGGCGCGTAGGTCGTTGGTCCAGGCGTGCAGGGCTTCGCGGCTACCGGGGTCGTCGAGGCCGGCGCCTAGCAGTTCTAGCAGGCTGAGCAGCCATAGCAGCGGCGTTGCGGCCAGCGCTAGCACCGGCAGCGGCGGCCATGCGAGCCAGGCGTACAGGACGAGTAGTGCGACCGCGACGCCGGTGAGGGTCAGGCCGGCTGTGTCGGCTCGGCGCATGAGCTTCGGCAGTAGGGCCAGGCAGCGCCATGGGAGGCGGCCCGCCGGGATCAGCACGCGGGCGGCGAAGCCGGCCATCACCGCGGCCAGCACGGCGGCCACTACGCGGGCGAAGGGTTCAGCTGGGGGCCACCACCAGGTGCCGATGAGCATCAGCACGGTTACCAGGGCGGCGCTGGCGGCCAGGCCTCGCCGCAGGGCGGTCAGGACGCCGCGGATGGGCCACGTCATCGAGACGATGTCGGCTCGGGCGGGGTGGTCTCGGGCCACCTCGCGCAGGGCGCGCATCGAGCGTCGCACCTTCAGCTTCTCCGCGTCCAGCATGGCCACCAGCCAGCGGCCGTAGGCGTTGTCGGGTTCCGTGGCCAGGGCGGTCTGGGCCGCGGTCAGTGCGGCCTCGCGGTTGCCGGCGTCGCGTTCGATGTCGGCCACGGTGAGCAGGCCTTCGACCGAGGCCGGGTCGAGCGTGCGGCCGTGGGCGACCGCGGCGCGGGCCGGGTCGAACTGGCGGGCGGCGGCGTGGGCCCGGGCCAGCACGAAGTGTCCGGAGGCGTTCGACGGGGACAGGCGCACCGCCTCGGCGGCCGAGTCGACGGCCTCGCGGGTGCGGACCAGGACGATCAGGTCTTCGGCCCGTTCCAGGTGGGCGTCGGACAGCGTCGGCTCGGCCTCGATGGCCGCCTCGGCTGTGCGCAGGGCGGCCGCGTAGTCGCGTTGGAGCCGCAGCACCGAGGCCAGCAGCGTGAGCAGCCAGCCGTCGGCGGGAGATTCGGCCAGGGCCGCGCGGGTGATGCGCTCGGCCTCGGCGTAGTGGCCGACCTCGGCCAGTTTCTGAGCCCGCCAGTACGCGCCTGGCGGCGAGCTCACCGCCGGCGCTTCTTGAGGTAGGCCGCCAGGTCGTCGTATTCCCCGGACTCGTTGGCGAACATCGCCACGTTGCGGGCGGTGGCGAACCAGCCGTCGGTGGAGGGGCGGATCTCGCGGGCGGCGGTCAGCATGTCCTGCTGGTTGATCATGCGGATCTCGCCGGACGTGATGGAGTCGCGCATGGCGTACTCGGCGGCGGTCTCGCACACGTGGGCCAGGTCGGCGCCGGAGTAGTTCTCGGTCGCGTCGGCCACCCGGGCCAGGTCGACGCCGGCCACCGGGCGGTCGCGCAGGTGGTATTGCAGGATCGCGGCCCGGGCGGGCTTGTCGGGCGGGAGCACCAGCAGCGTACGGTCGAGACGCCCGGGGCGGCGCAGGGCCGAGTCGATGTCCCACGGGGCGTTGGTGGCGGCCAGCACGAAGACGCCGTCGTTGTTGCCGTCGACGCCGTCGAGCTCGGTCAGCAGCTGGTTGACCACCGTGCGCATCGACGACGAGTTGAGCTGGCTGCGCTTGTGCCCCAACGCGTCGATCTCGTCGAGGAACAGCACGCACGGGGCGTGGCCGCGGGCCGAGTCGAACAGGTCGTGCAGGTTGCGCTCGGAGCTGCCGATCCACATGTTGAGCACATCGGTGATCGAGAGGGAGATGAACGCCGCCCCCATCTCGCCGGCCACCGCGCGGGCCAGGAACGTCTTGCCGCAGCCGGGCGGGCCGTACAGCAGCAGGCCGCCGCGCAGGGACTTGCCGAACAGCGTACGCAATTTGGGGTTTTTCAAAGGGCCGAGGAAGGAAACCTCGAGACGCTTCTTGACCTCTTGCATGCCACCCACGTCGGCCAGCGTGACCGTCGAGCGCTCGACGTCGAACGTGCGATCCTCGTGCCCCTGGACGGGCTCGGGCTCATGGGAGAAACGCGGCGGCACAACATCGCTGAAGTCCTGCTCCAGCGCGGCCCAGTCGACGCCCGGGGCGGCGGGATCGGCCGGAGCGCCCGGGGCGGCGGGAGAGGGAGCGGCCGGCTCGGACCGGCCGAGGGCCGAGGTCATCAGCTTCTGCGCGGTCTCGTTGCCCGGTTCCCGGGCCAGCACCTGAGCGGCGTGCCCGATCGCCTCGGCCCCGCGGCCCGCGCCCACCAGCAGCTCGGCCAGGTGCAGCCGCAGGGTCAGATCGTCGGGCCGGGCCTCGACGGCCGCGGTGAGGCTGTCGATCAGGGGCGAGTCGCTCATGACAGCGAATTATGCCCGCGCCCTGTGACAAAAGGCCGCCGGGCAGTGGCCCGGCGGCCTCGAGAACTAACCCGGTCGTCGATAACCGGCGATCGGACCGCGGTCGATCGTCGCCATCCGCACGTGGTCGCCCGTGTGCGGGGCGTGCACCACCATGCCGCCACCGATGTAGATGGCCACGTGATGCAGGCTGCCCGGGTAATAGAACACCAGGTCACCCGGTTTCAGTTCGCCCTTGGAGACCGGACGGCCCTGGCCCCACTGGTCCTTCGTGTAGTGGTCCAGGTGCACCCCCACACTCGCCCACGCCTCCTGGGTCAGACCCGAGCAGTCGTACGAGTTGGGACCGGCCGACCCGAAGACGTAGGGCTTGCCGATGAGGTCGCACGCCTTCTGCGCGGCCCGGCCACCCTTGTCGTTGGTGTAGTCGACCGGGCACGCGCCGAGCCGCAGCGGCCCGTCGTTGGCGTCGGCCGAGCCGTAGGCCTGGATGCGCAGCTTCTGCAGCGACGTGATCTTCGTCTCGATGGCCACCTTGCGCTGGGCCAGGTCGGTGTCGCGGGCGGCCACCGACTTGGTGACCACGTCCAGGTCGGCCTTGGTCGCGGTCAGCTTGTCGCGCAGCGCGGCCACGCTCGCGACCTTGTCCCGCTGGTTGCGGGCCAGCTGGTCGAGGTAGAGCAGCTTGTCGGTCAGCCCGGTCGGCGACCCGGTGACCAGCAGCGCGTTGACCGCGTTGGGCGCGCCCTGCTTGTACGCGTCCACGGCCAGCCCGCGCACCTGCTGCATGGCCACGTCGACCTTGACCTGCAGCGGGGTGATCTGGGCGGCCAGCTTCTTCTGCTGGGCCCTGTTCTTGATCAGCTTGCTGTGCACATCGTTGTACTGCTCGATGACCGGCTCGAGCTGGTTCCACTGCTTGTCGATCTGCGCCTCGACCGATCCCGGCGAGGGTGTTGCATGCGCCACGGCGGGGCCGGAGAAAATGATCCCGACCGCGGCGAGGGCGCAGACCAGGCTGCGCACTACTGCGGCACGACGCACGTTTGCTGTGGGTCCTTTCTTCCCGAACGCCGCCGACCGGTTAACGGACGGGAAGCGCGTCCGGCCGCGACGAGCGGCTTCACCCCGATCGGGCGGTGATCCGCCAGATCGACCGGGGCGGTCGATGGGGGGCTGCCGGACCGTGCAACACCGTACTCCCGATCAAGCCCGCGCTCTACAGGGGCCACTCTTCCAAGGCCCGGTCGAGCCAGGGCACCACCAGAATCACTGTCGGCAGAACCAACAGGCCCACGGCCGCCGCGGTCACGAGCGCATTGAGTACGACGGACGGCTTGTGCGACGAAGACAGCCGGGCCAGCCGCCGCCCGCGGGCGTCAGCCTCGGGCTTCACGTCATCGGCCAGGGGTACGGCGTCCGACAACTGCTCGAGCGCGGCCCGCAGCGGCGCCGCGCCGACCCGCCGGCGGGCCACGTCGTCGGCGATCATCTCGAGCAGCAGGTGGACGGCGTCGAGCGGCCGCCGGCTGCGCAGCGGCCCGGGCACCGCGCGGTAGAACGCCGTGAACGACTCCATGACGACCTCGTGCCGGTGCCGCAGGTGGGTCTGCTCGTGGGCCAGCACGGCGTCGACCTGCTCGCGGTCGAGCACCTGCAGCACGCCATTGCTGAGCACGACCCGCGGCTCGCGCCCCGGCACGCAGTACGCCAAAGGAAGTGCCCCATCGAGTATGCGGAGGTTGTCCGGGCCCAGCTCGCGGTGCTGCTCGGCCCGGTCGAGCAGGTCGACCAGCAGGCGGTGCCGGGCGCGGCGGGCCCGCGAGCGGCGACTGACCCCGATCAGCGAGAGCAGTAGCCGCACGATGATCACCGCGGCCACGGCCAGCGCGCCGATCACTGTCACCTCGGCCGCGAACTGGCCCGAGCCGGCGGCCCGGGTGACCTCTTCGGGCGCGGCCAGCACGACGCCGAGAGCAGCCAGGACGGCGGTCAGCGTGATCGACTGCCACAGCAGGACGGCGGCCACCGGCGCCCGGTCGGGCCAGCGCGCCCGCGCCAGGAGACCCGGCACGACCAGCGAGAGGGTCAAGCCGAGCGCGCCCAGCAGGAGCGCGGTCACCTCTTCTTCTGAGCGGCTTCGATTGCTGCGGCCAGAGCGTCGGGCGGGAGCTGCCCGACGAAATACGCCAGCGCCGCGTCCTGATCGTCGCTGGAGGTCAGCGCGTCGAGCATGACCGAGGCGGTCATCTCTTCGCGGGTCTGCGCCGGCACGTACTTGTAGGCGCGGTCGGCCTTCTGCTGCCGGACCACGCCCTTCTTCGCCAAGCGGTCGAGCACGGTCATCACCGTCGTGTAGGCCAGATCGCGCTGACGGCTGAGGCGCTCGTGCACCTGCCGCACGGTGAGCGGCTCACCGGCGTCCCACAACTGCGTCATGACCTCTCGTTCCAGATCCCCGAGAGCCATGTGACCGAGCATACCGCCTCTACGTCACAGCGTCGTACTACGTGACGTAGTATCTACTACGAGACGTCGTAGAGGGGCACCCACATGGACGTGCTGGACTGGACACGCCTGCAGTTCGCGGTCGTGACGATCTACCACTACTTCTTCGTGCCGCTGTCGATCAGCCTGGCCGCGAGCGCGGCCGGTCTGCAGATCGCCTGGTTGCGTACGAAAAAAGAGCAGTACCTGCACCTGACCAAGTTCGTGGGCAAGATCTTGATCGTCACGTTCGCGGTCGGCGTGGTCACCGGCCTGGTCCAGGAGTTCCAGTTCGGGCTGGGGTGGAGCGCGTTCGCCCGGTTCTACGGCGACGTGTTCGGGCCGACGCTGGCCATCGAGGGCATGCTCGCGTTCTTCCTCGAGGCGACGTTCCTCGCGCTCTGGTACTTCGGATGGGACAGGCTGCCCCGCGCCGTCCACACCGCCTGCATCGTCATCGTGGCCGTGGGCACGCTGCTGTCGGCGTTCATCATCCTGGCCGGCAACAGCTTCATGCAGAACCCCGTGGCGTACGCCCTCAACCCCGTCACCGGGCGGGCCGAGCTCACGTCGTTCACCGAACTGATGCTCAACAAGGTCAACCTGGCCGCGTTCCCGCACACCATCTCCGGGGCGATCATGGTGGGTGGGGCGCTGTTGCTCGGGCTCGGCGTGTGGCGGCTCGCGGCCGACCCCGCGTACCGGACCCTGGCTCGGCTCGGCGCTTGGCTGACGCTGGCCGGCGGGGCGCTGACCGCGCTCACCGGCGACCACCTGGGCAAGGTCATCACCGAGGTGCAGCCGATGAAGATGGCCGCGGCCGAGGCGCTCTACGCCACCACGTCGGGCGCGCCGTTCTCGGTCTTCGCGACCGGCAAGCCGCTGCCCGAGTTCTCGCTCGAGATCCCGTGGCTGCTGTCGATCCTGGCCAAGGGGAACCCGACCGCCACCGTTCAGGGCATCGACGACCTGCAGGCCCAGTACGCGGCCGAGTTCGGACCCGGCTCGTACGTGCCCATGATCCCGGTCGCCTTCTGGACGTTCCGCCTGATGATCGGCATCGGCATGCTGGCCGCGGCCGTGGCCGCTTACTACCTCTGGCGTACGCGCAAAGGTCGTGAAGCCCCTCGCCGGCTCACCCGGTGGCTGCCGCTGATCCCGCTGCTGCCCACTGCGGCCAACTCGTTCGGCTGGATCTTCACCGAGACCGCGCGCCAGCCCTGGATCGCGTTCGGCATCTCCAAGGTCGCCGACGGCATCTCCCCCGGGCTGACCAGCTCCGAGGTGATCGCGTCGCTGGCCGGGTTCACGGTCATCTACGGCGTCATCGCGGTCGTGTGGCTGCGACTCGTCCGCCATCTGGCCCGGCAGCCGCTCGTGCCGGACCCGGCCGAGGCCGACAAACCCGAACCTGCCCCGGTCTACTGAGGAGCCCTGACGTGATCACCTTCTGGTTCTCGGTCGTCGTGCTGGCCTGGGTGCTGTTCTTCGTGCTCGAGGGCTTCGACTTCGGCGTCGGGCTGCTCGGCCCGGTGCTCGGCCGCGACGACCACGAGCGCGGCGCCGCCGTCCGCACCATCGGCCCGTTCTGGGACGGCAACGAGGTGTGGCTGGTGGCGGCCATCGGCGTGACGTTCGCGGCCTTCCCGGCCTGGTACTCGTCGCTGCTGGCCGGGCTTTACCTGCCGATGGTGGTGCTGCTGCTCCTGCTGGCGATCCGCGGCGTGGCGCTCGAGTTCCGCGGCAAGGGCGACGGCCTGCGCTACCGCCGCCGGGCCGACATCGCGTTGGCCGCCAGCTCGCTCGGCATCGTCCTCGTGTGGGGCGCGCTGCTGGCCGCGTTCGCCCACGGCCTGGCCATCAACGCGAACGGCGACGTGGTCGGGGGCGGTTTCGACCGTACGTTCGGACCGGTGCTGACGCCCGCGGCCGGCCTCGGCGCGCTGGCCGCCCTCTATGCCGCGCTGCTGCTCGGAGCGACGTTCCTTTCCTTGCGTACGAGTGGTCCGCTGCGCCGCCGGGCCGGGCGCACAGCCCAGTGGCTGGGCACGGGCGGCGCGGTCGTGCTCCTGCTGGTGGGCGCGGGCACCGGCACCACCGTCGTGCTGATCGCCGCTGTGCTCGCCTTCGCCGTCGGCCTGCTGGCTCGTACCGGCCGGGAGGCTCTGGCCTTCAGCGCGACCGCCGTGGCCGTGGCCGGCGCCGTGGTGACCGTCTTCACCATCCACGGCCCGGTCGTGCTGCGCAGCACGCTCGACCCCGCGTTCTCGCTGACCCGCGACACCGCGGCCGCCACCCCGCAGGCCCTCGAGCTGATCACGTGGGCCGGCCTCCTCATCCTGCCCGGCGTGATCGCGTACCAGGCCTACTCGTACTGGGTCTTCCGCCGCCGCGTAGCCAGCGAACGGGTCCCCTCATGACCCACTCTTCTCCGGCCGAGGCGCCATCCGTCCGACCCTCCTCAGCTGCCGCGGCTTCCGCGTTTCCCTCCTCTCCGGGTCCGGAAGCCGTGGCGTCCCAGCGATCCGCGCCGCCTCGCGGGCCGCTGGACCCCCGGCTGGTGCGGCACGCCCGCACCAGCCGGGGCGGTATCGCCGGCCTGGCCCTGCTCGGTCTGGGCCAGGCCGGCGCCACCCTGCTGGTCGCGGTGGCGTTGACACTGCTGGTGACCCAGGGCCCCGGCTGGGCGGTGGTCATGCTGTCCGGCGCGTACGGGGCCCGGGCCGTCCTCGCCTGGGCCGAGCAGGTCGTGGCCCGCCGCACCGCGGCCCGCGTCACCGACGAACTGCGCCGCTCGATGCTGACCGCCCTGCCCGCCCGCGGCCCGGCCTGGGTCGCGTCGTTCGGCGCGGGCCGCCTCACGGCCGTGCTGACCACCGGGCTGGACGCGCTCAAACCGTGGTTCAGCGGCTACCTGCCGGCGCTGGTGCTGGGCGTGGCCCTGCCGCCGCTGGTCATCGTGGCCATGGCCCTGGTCGACCTCACGTCGGCGGTGATCGCGCTGGTCACGCTGCCGCTGATTCCCGTGCTGGGTGCCCTGATCGGCTGGGCCACCCAGGCCCGGGCCCGGCAACGCTGGCAGGCCGACGCGCGGCTGGCCGGCCACTTCCTGGACGTGGTCCGCGGCCTGCCGACGCTCCGCGTGTTCGGCCGGGCCGACCGCCAGACCGAGGTCATCGAAAACCTGACCGACCAGCACCGCTCGGCCACCCTGCGGGTGTTGCGGGTGGCCTTCCTGTCGTCGACGGCGCTCGACCTGGTGGCCACGCTGTCGGTGGGCCTGATCGCCGTGGAGGCCGGGCTGCGCGTGGCGGCGGGCAATCTGGCCTTGGCCCCCGCGCTGCTGGTGATCCTGCTGGCGCCGGAGGCCTACCGGCCGCTGCGCGAGATGGCCGCCCGCTACCACGCCTCCACCGACGCCACCGCCGTCATCACCGACGTCGACGAAGTACTGACCGCGCCCACCCGGCAGGCAACCGGCACTCCGGCGCGCAGCTCCGTCCCGGAGCCGGCGCTGGGATCCGCCCCCGCTGGATCGGTCGTCGCGCGCAATCCTTACGACCGCGATCCCGCCGCGGCGGCTGAACCACTGGTCACGCACGGCCTTCGCGCCCGCTATCCCGGCGCGACCCGCGATGCTGCCGCGCTGGACGAGCTGGTCGTGCGGCCCGGCGAGATCATCGCGCTGGCCGGCCCGTCGGGCGCCGGCAAGACCACGATCCTCCGCGTGCTGGCCGGCCTGCACGAACCCAACGCCGGCTCCGCACAGGTGACCAACCCGCTCTACCTGCCACAACGGCCCGCGCTGCCGCACGCGCGAGCGGTGGCCGACCTCTTCCCGCCCGACACCACCGCCGCCGACGTGACCGCCGCCCTGGCCACCGTGGGCCTGGACTCTGCCCTTTCCCCCACCACACCGCTCGGCGAGCGCGGCGCCGGAGTCTCGGCGGGCCAACGCCACCGCCTGGCTTTGGCCGCCCTGCTTCACCAGGCCACCACGTCGCGGGCAGCCGTCCCCCTACGCCCCCTACCCAGCCCACCCACCCGGGGATGGGGACACCCTACTTTTTCGCGAGCGACCGAGTTTTCGTTGTCCACAGGGCCCACGGTTGTCCACAGACCGCAGAACGGGGTGGACAGGACGCCGACGACCCTGCTGCTCGACGAGCCCACCGCTCACCTCGACGCCACCACCGAGGCCCTGGTCATCGACGAACTGCGCGAGGCCGCCCGGGCCGGTTGCGCGGTTCTCGTGGTCGCCCACCGCCCCGCCCTGCTCGCCGCCGCCGACCGCGTCGTGTCAATCACTGCACCGCCCGCAACCGAGCCCGATGCCCAGCGCGACGTCTCAGCCACGCCGTCGCTCTCAAATGAGCCCGACGCCCATCGCAATGCCGTAGCCACCCCGTCGCACTCAACCAAGCCCGATGCCCACCGCGACACCGCGGCCGCCCGATCCGAACGCGGTGAGCCGGCCGGCGAAAAGTTCAGCGACGGCAGGCCGGGGGCGCGGCCCGCGCCGTGGTGGCGGCGGACCGGGGTGGCGGTCGCGCTCGGTGGGGGCTCGTCGCTGGCCGGCATCGTGCTGACCGGGGCGGCCGCCTGGCTGCTGGTGCGGGCTTCGTTCCTGCCGCCGGTGCTCACCCTGTCGACCGCCGTTGTGCTGGTGCGGGGCAGCGCCGTCGCCCGCCCGCTGCTGCGCTACGTCGAGCGCCTGGTCGCGCACGACGTCGCGTTCGCCCGGCTCGGCGCCTGGCGGGCCCGGGTGTTCGCCGAGCTGATCCCGCGCGTCCCCGGCCCCCGGCTACGCCGCCGGGGCGACCTGCTGAGCCGGGTCGCCGACGACGTCGATGCCCGGGTGGACGGCCTGCTGCGGGGCCGGATGCCCGTACTGGTAGCGGTCTTGACCCTGGCCGTGACCGGCGCCGCCGCCGTCCTGCTGAGCCCGGCCGCCGCGCTGCCCCTCGCGGCCGGTGTGCTGATCGCCGGCGTCCTGGCCCCCGCGCTCGCCGCCCGCCAGGCCGCGCGGGACGAGGCAGCCACCGGCGTGGCCCGATCCCAGCTGCGCGACGCGATGGTCGAGACCGTCGACGGCCTGGAGGACCTCGCCACCGCGTCCGGCCTCACCGACGTCCCCCACACGCGCAGCCGCGACCTGGCCCGGCTCGAAGCGCGGGCCGCCCACGCGGCCGGCTGGTCGACCGCGCTCGCGCACCTCGGCTGGGGCCTCGCCGTCGTCGGGGTCGCGTTCTCGCTGGGCGGGTTGACCCCGGAGTGGTCGGCCGTCGTGCTGCTGGCCACCGTCGCCCTGGGCGAGGTCGTGCTGACGCTGCCCGACGCCGCCGTGGCCCGGCAGCGCGCCGCCGGCGCCGCCACCCGCCTGGCCGCCCTGACCGCCGAGCCGCCGGCCGTGGAGTTCCGCGGGTCGCAGGGCGGCAAGCTGGGCGACGTGCGCCTCGACCACGTGACCGCCGGCTGGGACCCGGACCGCGAGCCCGTCCTGCGCGATCTCACCCTCGAACTCCCGGCCGGCAGCCGCACCGCCGTCGTCGGCCGGTCCGGCTCCGGCAAGTCGACGCTCGCCGCCGTGGTGGCCCGGCTGCTGGATGTCCGCAGCGGTGTCGTCTCGCACGCCGACCGGGCCGAGGAGTCCGTGCGGGGACGGGTCGTGCTGGTCGGCGACGACACCGGGCACGTCTTCGCGTCGACCGTCCGCGAGAACCTGCGCCTGGCCCGCCCCGGGGCGACCGACGCCGAGATCGGCACGGTGCTGGGCCGCGTACGTCTGACGGCCTGGCTCGACGCCTTGCCGCACGGTCTCGACACATGGCTGGGCAGCGGCGGTACCACGATGTCGGGCGGTCAGGCCCGCCGCTTCGCCGTCGCCCGGGCCCTGCTCGCCGAGCCCGAGCTGCTGGTCCTCGACGAGCCCACCGAAGGGCTCGACGAGGACGTCGCCACGGCCGTGATGGCCGACCTGCTCGAGGCCACCGACGGCCGTACTGTGCTGCTGTTGACCCATCGGCCCGAAGGGCTCGACCGGGTGGATCGGGTGCTCGAACTCAGCGCGGGGCGAGTGCTTCCTGCAGGAATCGCAGTTGCGGCGTGAGCAGGTCGACGTCGGGCGGCATGTGGCTGGTGCCGGCCAGCGTCAGCAAGGTGTGCGGCTTGCCCGCGGCGAGCAGGGCCGCCGACAGCCGCATCGTGTGCACCGGATACACGTTGTCGTCCGACAGGCCGTGGATCAGCATCAGCGGACGCTCCAGCTTCGGCGCGTCGGCGATCAAAGACTCTTTCTCGTACGGCGTGGGGTCCACCCGCGGATCGCCGAGGAACCTCTCCTGCCAGTGCGTGTCGTACAGCCGCTCGTCGGTCACCGGCGCCCCGGCCACGGCGGCGTGGAAGACGTCGGGCCGGCGCAGCACCGCGGCCGCCGCCAGGTAGCCGCCGTCCGACCAGCCGCGCACGCCGACCCGGCCCAGGTCGAGCTCGGGATACAGCGCGGCCACGGTCTCGAGCGCCTCGATCTGGTCGTCGAGCACCTTGCCGATGCGTTCGCCGCGGGCCTCCCTTTCCCAGCGCGGGCCGCGTCCGGGCGTGCCCCGGCCGTCGGCCACGATCACCGCGAACCCCTGGTCGGCGAACCACTGCGACACGTAGAACTGGCGGCGGTCGGCCATCACCCGCTGTGCGGCCGGTCCGCCGTACGGGTCGAGCAGCACCGGCAGCCGTTCGCCGCGCTGCCACACCGCGGGGAACAGCACGGCAGTGCGCAACTCTTGCCGTCCGGCCCGCAGCAACGACACCTTCGGGACGACCGGCGAATTCGTGGCCAGGCTTTTCACCGTACGACCGGAGCAGTTCGCCGTCGACCCGGTGAGCGTGGCCGAGGTGATGACGGTGGCGCCACCCGCCCGCGCCCCGAAGTGCACGCCCGGCTCGGTGGTGAGCCGGCGCAGGCCCTCGTCGGCCGACCACGACCACAGGTGCTGCTCGGTGGGCTCGGACGTGCCGGTGAACAACACGGTGTCGCCGTCGACGCCGCTCAGCGCGGCCACCTGCAAGCCGTCCGGCGTGACGACCTCGCCGCCCACGGTCAGGTGACGGGTCTCGCCGCGGTCCTCGGTCGAGACGAGAGCACCCCCGGCCGTACGCCGAGGGAAGCCGGGCACGATGGTCGTCCACAAGGGATCGTACGTCTCGGACAGCACTTCCCCGCTGTCGGCCGAGACCACCCGGAGGATCGTCTGCGGCCGGTTCTGCAGCACGACGAGCAGTCCGTGCTCGTCCCAGACGACATCGACCAGATACTCGTACTCGTCCCAGCCGAACTCGACGGCCCGTCGCTCACCGTCGAGCCCGATCACGAACAGCTCGACGATCGCATTGTCGGTGCCCGCCCGCGGATAACGCTGCGCGGTCGGCGGCGCGGTCGGATCGGCCGGGTCGCTCAGATACCAGACCTCGAGCGGCGTGTTGTCGACCCGGGCCACCGCGAGCTGCCGGGAGTCCGGCGACCACCAGAACCCGCGCGTCCGCTCCATCGACTCGGCCGCGACGTGCTCGGCCAGCCCGTACGTGATGTCGTCGCCCTCGGGCGAGGCCAGCGCCCGATCGTTCGTACCGTCGGCGTTGATCACGCGAAGCGCACCGTCGTGCACGTACGCCACGGCGGCGCCGTCCGGACTGACGGTCGCATCGGTCAGCGGCGTCCGGGCGGGCAGCTCACGCGCCTCACCCGTGCCCGCGTCGGCGACAAAAAGCTTTTCCCCCGCCGTGTACGCGATGACGCGCGCATCGCCGTCGGCCGAGTAGTCGGAGATTCCGGCCGACCGGTCGCGGGCCCTTTCCCGGCGCGCGCGCTCGGCCGCCGACATGGGCCCGCCGTCCCCCGGCCCACCCGGATCACCGATCAGCTTCTCGTCCCCGGTGGTCAGATCGAGCTGCCACAACAACCGGACCGGGCTCTCGCCCCCGAGGCTGCGCAGGAACAACAGACGCTTACCGTCCGGAGCAACAGTGAACCGATGCGGACGCCCCAGCCCGAACCCTTGCGTCCGAGCCAGCAACGACGGAAACGAGACAAGCATGGCTCAGTCTTACTCCGATCATCAGTCACACGGACACCGGTGTCGTGATCATGTCGCTACTGCCCACCGGTCACCTAATCAGAATTCCGTATTGCCGGGCTTGCCCGGACATCGAATCGGCGGACGGTCCCGTCACAAGCCGAACGGATGGGGCCGGCAGATGCGGACCCTATGTAGAGTGCGTACATGGGTGAGCCTCGGATCACGGCGTCGGTGCTGAAAGTGCTCGCGGGGATGCTCGCCGAGCCGGGGGCGCAGCGATACGGGCTCGAGCTGATGCAGGACACCGGGCTGCCCAGTGGCACGCTCTATCCGATCCTGGCCCGGCTCGAACGGGCCGGGTGGGTCGAGTCGCGCTGGGAACAGATCGACCCGGCCGCTGAGGGGCGCCCGAGCCGCCGCTACTACATGCTGACCGCTGATGGCGCTGGGGCCGCCCGGCGCGAGGTCGCCCTCATGCGCCGGCAGATGTCCCGGGCCACCGGCCCGCTCGGCCACGCCCAGGAGGCGTGATGGGAGCGGTCGATCGGGCGGCGCGGGCGGCCGTCCGGGCTGCGGCCCGGCGGTGGCCCGAGGATCTTGCGCCGGTCATGCGGGACGAGTGGCTGGCCGAGCTGGCCGCGATCAGCGGGGCTCGGCGCAAGCTGGCCTTCGCGGGGTCGCTGGCAGTGTCGCCGGCGGTCGACGAGCCGTCGTGGCGGGAGCGCGCAGTTGTCGTCGGACGGCTGAGCGCGTTGGCGGCGGGGGTCACGCTGCTGGCCGCGGTGGCGACCAACCTCGCCCGCGGGTCGGCCGCGCTGGCGCCGGTTCTGCTGCTGCTCGGGGTGGCCGGGCTGGCGCTGATCGGGCGACGAGTCCGTGGTTCGGCCCCGCGCTCCCCCAGCGCCTCGATCGCCGGGGTCGCGGTGGCGTTGTTCGCGTTCCTGTTCGCCGGTAATCCGGTGCCGATGATGCCGTTCATGGGGGCGGCTGACATCGCCCCGGCCGTGGCGACCTGGGGTATCGGGGTCGCGCTGGCGCTGCGCTGGGCCGCGGCGACGGGACGCCGCTGGATTGCCGTGGCCGGAGGCGTGGTTGCGCTCGACCTGGCGACGATCGCCGGGTCGGCCCATGCGGCGACCGTGCTCGGTGTGCCCGCCTGGACGGCGCCGGCGTGGTTCCCACTAGCGCTGCTGCCCGGTGACATCGTCGCGTTCGGCCCGCACTTCAGCGACGGAACGGCGGTCCTCGGCGGGCTCCAGGCGTCCGGGCCGGCCTTCCACGCGTCGGAGATCCTGCTCGCCAACGCCGCCGTGTCGGCCGGCCCGATGTTGCTGTGCACCGCCTTCCTCATCGCCGCAACACTGCCCCGACCGAACAACACCAAGCCACTTACCCTCGAACCGACCAGCAGCACACCGCTGAGTCACCAACCGACTGACGCTTCGGCGCTGATACACAGATTGAGCGGCAGCGTGCTTTGGGTCCACGAAGCGAGCGACGTTACGCCGCCGGCGCAAGAGCCGATCGGCAGCTCGCCGTTGGGCCGCGGGCCGAGCGGTGCAGTGGCCGTTGCGATGCGCCGCGCGGGTGCACGCTTGGAGAAACTCGGGCCTGGTGGGCGTCGGGCGGCGGCCGGGATGGTGGCGGCGCTCGGCGCATTGGCCGTGGCGCCGGTGCTGCCGGCCGCGGGCGGGGACGCGGACGCCGTACTGGGAAAGCTTCTCGATAATTCGACGGCGTTCGGCTTCGGGTTTGTCGAGCATCCGGTCGGGCTGGGTGCGGTGGCGCTGCTGGCGGCGGTCCTGGCCATGCGGGCCACGGACGCGCGCACGACCGCATAACGAACTCACTACCAATGCTTCCAACCAGCTCAGACCCTATGTAGTGTTTCGAGTATGGGTAAGCGATGGATCTGGGCTGTCACCGTCATTGCCGCGCTGGCCACGGCCGCCGCCGCCTTCGCGAAGCCGGGCGAGACCCGGCTCACCGACCTCTCGGTCTATCTGGGCGCAGTCGACGGCCTGACCGGCGGCGCGAGCCTCTACGACTTCACCCGCGGCGCCGCGCCGTTCACCTATCCCCCGTTCGCCGCACTGCTGTTCACCCCGCTGACCTGGCTCCCCATCGGCGTGGTCCAGGTCGCTTGGACGCTGGCCACCCTGGCCACGGTCGCCGGCCTCGCCGCGCTGTTCACCCGACACCAGGCCACGCCGACCAACCGCCACCGGGGCAAGACGGCCGCTGTCGGCGTGCCGGCCACCCGGCAAGGCGACACGACCACCGGCCGCACCGCGCGGGGCGCCGGGCAAGGAAGCACGACCACCGACCTCGCCGCGCGCAACACCCGGCAAGGAGACGTGTTGGGCCGCCTTGCCGAGCTCGTAACCCGGCATCGTGCCGTGCCGGCTCTCGTGGCGCTGGCCCTCGTGCTGTCGGCGCCTGTCTCGTCCGACATCAAGTACGGGCAGGTCAGTCTCTTTCTGGCTGCCCTGGTCGCGGCCGACTTTCTGGCTCTGCGCCGTACGCCGTGGCACGGCGCCCTCGTCGGCCTGGCTGCCGCGATCAAGTTGACGCCGCTGATCTTCATTCCGCTGCTCTGGTTCGCCGGTCGCCGGGTGGCCGCGGCCGTCGCCGGCGCCACCTTCGCGGGCTGCGCCGTGATCACGGCCGCCACCCTGCCCGGCGACTCCTGGACGTACTGGACGGACAAGATTTTCCAGGTCAACCGGCTCGGCTACATCGACGGCGTCGGCAACCAGTCGCTCAACGGCGCCCTGCTGCGCCTCGGCCTCGCCGACGACACCCGCGGGACGCTGGTGCTGGTCGTCGGCGGCGCGATCGCCGTCGCCGCCCTGGTCCGCGCTGTCCGTCCGGCCCGCCGGGGCGACTGGCTCTCCGCCGTCGTCGTCATCGGCGCGGCAAGCATCGTCCTGAGCCCCGTCTCGTGGACCCACCACCAGATCTGGCTGGTCCTCGCCGTCTTCCTGCCCGTGGCGCGGGTCACCATCTGGCGCGCCACCGTACTGATCGTGATGATCCTGCCCGTGCCGGTCCTGTTCAGCGAGTCCCGCCTGCTCCTGGCCATCACGATCGCGGCCCTGCTCCCGATCAGCCGCCGCCCGGCGATCGCGGTGACCGCTGGGCGGGGATCCGCACGCCCGCCACTTCGACCGGCGGGCGCAGGGCGGTGACCGTCGCGTACCCCTCGGCCAGCAGCGCCAGGTCGGTCCCCGGAATCAGCTTCTCGCCGCTGCGCTCGATGGTCGTCCGCACGTAGCCCTCCCCCGCCTCGGCCACCGCGATACCCGCCTGGCCGAAGGACGCCAGCGTCGCCTCGCGCAACTCCGACTGCGGCCGGTCGGGCACGTTGACGTTGAGCACCGTGCCGGCCGGCACCGACGCCACCGCATCCATCAGACCGGCGGCCGCCGCCGCGGCAGCCGGCCAATGCAGCACATCGTCCGACGGTACGACAATCGCGTTGCCCCCGGAGGCGGCCGACACCGCCGCGTCCGGGTTGAGCACGTCGAGCGACACCGCCATCGCCCGCATCCCGTAGTTGGCCGCGGTCAGCGCCGCCCCCACCGTGCCCGAGTGCAGCACGGCCCGCCCCGCGTTGGCGCCCCGGTTGATCCCCGACAGCACCACGTCCGGCGGCAGCCCGAACACCCCCAAGGACGCCAGCACCACGATGTACGCCGGGGAAGCCGCCACCCCGTAAGCCGCGACCCCGGGCATCTCGTACGACGATATGACGATCTGCCCGTCCGACACGACCGCGGTCAGGGCCGCGCTCATCCCGCTCGCCTCGTCCTGCGGCGCCGCCACGACCACGTCGTGCGTCCCGGCCACGGCCGCGGCCAGCGCGTGGATCCCCGGCGCCGACACCCCGTCGTCGTTGGTGATCAGCACCCTCATCGCGGCTCGATCCGCACGCGGCTCATCAGTTCGTGCACCGCCTCGGCCCGCCCCGTCCCCAGCCCGTGCCGGGTAACGTTGAGCGCCCCCGCAGCAGAACCGGTCCGCAGCGCTTCCTCCATCAAAGAGGGAAGAGGACCACCCCGGGCCAGCACCGACGTCACCCCCGCGGTCATCGAGTCCCCCGCGCCGCGGTGCTCGTTCACGGTCAGCGGCGGCGGGTGCACCTCACACTCGGTGTCCCCGTACAGCGCGAGCGCCGGATCCCCGGCCCGGCTGATCAGCACCGCCTCGACCCCTTGCCCGAGCAGTTTGCGCCCGGCCGCCAGCAACGAATCCACGCTGTCGTCGTCGGCCAGCCCGTCGTTCAGCAACTCCTCGTGGCTGACCTTGACGAACGACACCCCACCTTCGAGTACGGCGGTCAGATAGTCCCCGGACAGGTCGGCCACCACCCGCACCCCGTTGGCCGTCAGGTCCGCGGCCAGCCGCTGATACACGTCGGGCGCCACGGCCGTCGGCTTGTGCGGCCCGCTCAGCAGGGCCACCGACGAGCGCAGGCCCTCGGTCAGCGCGACGTTGTGCAGCTCGTCCAGCTCGTGCCGGATCAGCGGTGGTCCCGGATGTTCGGCCACCGACTCGCGGTGCCCGTCGCGGCGGTCGTGCACGTACCAGCCGCTGGCCGACTGCCGGGGCACGGCCCGGACCTCGAATTCCTCGTCGGCGAGAACCGCGTTCAGCAGCGAACCCGGTTCGCCGCCCAGCGCTGCGCACAGCGTCACCGGCACGCCGAGGCCGGAGATCATGCGAGCCTGCCAAACGCCCTGCCCGCCCGGATGGACGTGCAGGTCGGGCTCGTCGCCATGTTGCTCGATGGTCACGGTCAAGATCGGCGCAGGAGCGAACACCATCACCCGGTCGGTCATGCCGAACCCACTACCCGGCCGGGCACGCCGCCAATGACGACCGGCGCTGTGAATCGCCTGAAAACCCGGACGGGTCAGCTTACGCGGGTCAGCCGCAGGTAGCGCCGGCCCACCGCGTGCCGGGTGCCGCGCGGCTCGACACGCAGCCGCACCGTCGCCCCCGGTCCCAAGTGGACGGGCAGGTCGTCGCTGCCGGTCCAGTCGAGGCGGACGCGTACGGTGTGCGGCCCGGGCGGCAGCGCCAGCGACAACTCCCGGCCGCACCGGACGACACCCTTGACGGCCCCGTCGACGACCACCTGGTACGCCCGTGCCCGGTCGATCCAGTGGCCGGACGGCCGTTCGACGGTGAGCGTGGCGATGACGGTCATACCGACGATGCTGCCATCAACCGGCACCGCCCGCAGCGCTGATCAATCCTCGATCAGGGCCCGCACGGCCGGCTCTCCGCGGGACGAGACGACCTCGCCCTTCTGGTACGCCTCGACGACCCGCGGATCGACGTAGGAGGCGCGCGCCACCGCCGGCGTGTTGCCCAGCAGCTCCGCTACCTCCTTCATGGCGTACGAAATGGCTTTGTTCCGCTTCGACTGCGTGGGCTGTGGCCCTTGTGAGGCGAGCACCTCGGCCGCCTTGACCGTCCCGTGCCACGTACGGAAATCTTTGGCCGTCATCTGCTCGCCGCTGATCTCCCGCAGGTACTCGTTGATCTCGTCGGCGTGGATCTCGGGCCACCGCCGGGCCGACGGGTCGTAGTAAGCGAACAGCCGCTCCTCGCCCCGCCGCCGGCGCTTGAGGTCCTTGAGCACCTGGCACACCTCGCCGTCGCCGACCGTGCTCGAGTGCTCGATGCCCGACTTGCCGGTGAACTCGAGCAGCACGCACCCGCCCCTCGTCCGTACGTGTTCGGGTCGTAGGGTCGAGAGCCCGAACGACGGGTCGTCCTCGCGGACCGCCGACTGGTCACCACCGACCCGGAACATGCCCATGTCGAGCAGCCGCACGATCGCCGCCAGCACCCGCCCCCGGGTCAGCCCGCGTTCCGTGGTGAGGTCGTGGCAGAGCTTCTCGCGGATCTCGGGCAGGCGCTCGGCCACCTCGAGCGCGTGGTCGAACTTGGCCTCGTCGCGGGCCGTGCGCCACTCGTCGTGGTAGCGGTACTGCTTGCGCCCGGCAGCGTCGATCCCGGTGGCCTGGATGTGCCCGCGCGGGTCGGGCGAGATCCACACGTCCTGCCAGGCCGGCGGCAGCACGAGCTGCTTGACCCGCTCGACCTCGTCGGCGTCGGCGAGGGCCGAACCGTCGGTGTCGCGATAGGTGAAGCCCTTGCCCGCCCGCCGCCGGGTGTATCCGGGCCGGTCGAGGTCAGAACGCCGCAGCCGCATCGGTCACCTCGTGCTCCTCCACGATCCAGGTCGGGCCGTGAAGATGCCCGGCCGCGGCGCTCGCAAACACGCCGTCAGAGCCGGCCTTTGAGCTCTTTCTCGAAGAAGTCGAGGAACCCGTCGGGGTCGGGCCCGGCGTTCATCAACACGATGTGGTCGAATCCCGCGTCGCGGTATTCGCCGACCATTTCGACGTACGGTTCCGGGTCCGGCCCGACCGCGAACTGCCCGGCGATGTCCTCGGGCCGGACGGTCGCCGACGCCGCCTCGAAATTGACCGGGTTGGGCAGCTCGGCCATCACTTTCCAACCGGTCAGCGCCCACCGTGTCGTCTCGTGGGCGGCCTTGACCGCTTCCTCAGCGGTCGGCGCCCAGGCGACCGACGCCTCGGCGTACTTGGGGCCTGAGCCGCCGGCGGCGGTGAACGTCTCGACCAGGTCAGCCCGCGGTTCGGTGGCAAAAAGACCCGTGCCGTGGGTCGCGGCCAGTTCCGCCGCCTGCTTCCCACCGGCGGCGACGGCGATCACCGGCAGCTTCGACGGCAGGTCGAACACCTGCGCGTCCTCCAACTGCAAATGCTTTCCCTCGTACGACTGATAGCCGCCCTGCCACAGCAGGTTGATGATGTCGAGCGCCTCCACAAGCCGCTCGTGCCGCCCCCGTACGCTCGGGAAGCCCTGCCCGACGACGTGCTCGTTGAGCCGCTCGCCGGCGCCGATGCCGAGCGTGAACCGGTCGTCCGAGATGATGGCCAGCGTCGCCGCGGCCTGCGCGATGATCGCCGGGTGGTAGCGCACGGTCGGGCAGGTGACGCCGGTGGCCAGCCCGAGCCGGTCGGTCTTCATGGCGATCGCGCTCAGCACGTTCCACGCGAACGGCGAGTGCCCCTGCACGTCGAGCCAAGGGTGGTAGTGGTCGCTGATCTCGACGAAGTCGAATCCGGCCTGCTCGGCGCGGACCGCCTGGCGGATCAGCTCCTTGGGTCCGAAGGCCTCCGCGGCCAGCTTGTATCCGAGTTTCATACCCGTTGAGCTTCCCCGCCCGAACCCCCACAAACACCTCCGAGCCGGTCCCGTGGCGGGACCGGCTCGGATCTTCGGTGCGGTGGTCAGGAAGCGGCCGAACGGGCCTGCTCCTTCACGTCCTGCGCGTCGGAGCGCGCGGTCTCCTTGGTCGTCTGCACGGCCTCCTGGGCGGTCTGCTTGACCTGGCCCACGGCCTCCTGGGCGGTGCCCGCGAGGTCGTCCTTCATCTCGGCCGCGACGTCCTTGACCTTCTCGGTCAGCTCGCCGCTGTGGTCCTTGATCTGCTGACCGGCCCGCTTCTCGGCGTCGGTGACCGGGATCAGGGTCGAGGCCAGCAGGCCCACGCCGAAGGCGATGATGCCGGCCGCCAGGGGGTTGCCCTGGGTCTGGGCCGCCACGGCCTGCGGGGCGTTGCGCACGGCGTCGGCCGCCTGGTGTGCCTTCTCGCCGGCCACGTCGCTCACCTGCGACGCCTTGTCACTGATGGTGTCCGCGGCCGAGGACGCCTTGTCGCTCACCGTCGAGCTCGCGGAGGAGCTGGTGCCCATCACTTTCTCCTTCACCGACGTCCAGCGCCGCTGCGCGACCTTGGTCGGGCTTGTCTTGTTGGCCAGCAGGTCGACGTCGCGGGTGAGCGACGCCCGGGTGTTCTCGATCTGCTGCCTCAGCCGGTCGGGTTCTTCAGCCATTGGGCGTCCTCCTTGAGCGTGTCGACGGTGCGGCGCGGCACGGGGTCGACGGTCTTGAGCTTGTTCTTTCCGACTACGTAGAGAGCGCCACCGATCGCGGCCCAGAGGACGGCGACGATCAGCGCGGCCCAGCCCGCGGGCATGACGGCGTCGAGGGCGAACACCAGGGCGAAGCTGAGCAGCACGATGGCCAGGTAGGCGGCGAACGCGGCGCCGCCGAGCATGCCGCCGGCCTTGCCCGCCTTGGCCGCCTCCTGCTTGAGCTCGGCCTTGGCCAGCTCGACCTCCTGCCGGAACAGCTGCGACAGGTCGTTGCTGATGTTGCCGATCATCTCGCCGACCGAGGTCTCAGCGACCTCTTCGTCGTCGATCCGGTGCTGCGGGTGCGGTGCGGTCATCGCAGGCGCTCCGGGCTCTCGACCACGTACTCCTCACGCACGGACGGCGTGCCGGTGCCGGTCGAGGAGTACTCGGTGGTGCTGGCGTAGCCGGGGCCGGTGTTGTAGTCCGGCGTCACCGGGGGCGGCGTTACCGGCACGGTCGTCTCGGTCGCCGAGTACGGGGTGGGACGCGAGACGAACGAGTCCGTGCTCGGCTTGACCGTGTCGCCGGCGTCCGGGTCGGCCTTGGCCACGACCTTGCCCAGGCGGCCGACGACGAAGCCCGCGGCCAGCGCCGTGGCCAGGAAGGCGCCCGGGCGACGGCGGGCGAAGTCCTGCACCTCGCGCAGCACGCCGTCGGGCCCGTTGCGGTCGAGGTAGTCGGC
The DNA here is from genome assembly GCF_024137025.1 of Paractinoplanes aksuensis. Classification (GTDB taxonomy): domain Bacteria; phylum Actinomycetota; class Actinomycetes; order Mycobacteriales; family Micromonosporaceae; genus Actinoplanes; species Actinoplanes aksuensis. Next base: position 272,531 of record NZ_JAMYJR010000010.1, on the reverse strand, counting down.
GAACTGACGGCCACCCTCGGCCACCCGCGAGACGACAGCCGCGGCCGGGGTGTCGCCCCGGTCGCCGCGCATCTCGTCGAGCTGGTCGGCGGTGTCGCGGATCTGGCTCACCAGCTTGTCGTTCTGAGTGCGAGCCTGATCGTTGACCCGGCCCCGGACCTCGGAGGCGAGGTTGCTCGCCTGCGCCTTGGCCTCGTGGCCGACGCGGGCCGCCTGCTCCTTGGCCGTGTCCTTGACGTCGGCCGCGGCCTCCTTGGACGCCTGGCCGGTCTGAGCCGCGACCTCCTTGGCCTTCTCCTTGGCGCCGCTGCTGTTGTCGTCACTGCCGCCGTACGTGGTGTCCGTGACCGGAACCGTGGTGGCGTAGGCCTCGGTGGCGTAGGTGTCGGCCGGGTAGCCCGGCGTGGGCGGCACGTCGAGGGGATAGGTGTCGTCCGGCCGGCGAACGCCCGATGGCACGTCGCTCATGGGTATTCCTCCAAAGGGGATTCGTCAGTGTGTCTTCGGACAATGAGCTACCCGATGGACGCTGGAAACATTCATACTTTCCCCAGTGCAATTAAAGTGGAAAAGGACCCGCATAGTCCGTTCGGGACGGGGTAACCGAGTCGGCCCATTTTATTTCGCACCGCTCGAAATCCGGGCCCGCAACCCTGCTAACCTGCACAACCGTGACTGAACAGAACCGCGTGCGGGTCATCGGCGGCCGCTCGTTCGATTTCTCCCGGCGCGTCGCGGTGATGGCGATCGTCAACCGCACCCCCGATTCCTTTCACGACCGGGGCCGCACCTACGCGCTCGGGAAGGCGATCGAGGCGGTCACCGCGGCGGCCGATGCCGGCGCCGATTGGATCGACGTCGGCGGGGTGCCGTTCGCGCCCGGCCCCGAGGTGAGCGCGGCCGAGGAACTCGAACGGGTGCTGCCCGTCGTCGAGGCCGCCCGCGCCCGCACTGTCGTCTCGGTCGACACGTTCCGTCCCGAGGTCGCGGCCGAGGTGATCAAGGCCGGGGCCGGCGTCGTCAACGACACCTCCGGCCTGCGCGACCCGGCGATGGCCGACGTGGTCGCGGGCACCGACGCCCAGCTCGTCATCACGCACAGCCTGGCCGCGCCGCGCACCCTGTGGCCCCGCCCGCAGTACGGCGATGTGGTCAACGAGGTGGCGAAGTTCCTGCGCGAGCGGGTCGCGGTGGCGCTCGACCGCGGCGTCCGGCCCGACCAGATCATCATCGATCCGGGCCCCGACCTGAACAAGAACACCCGCCACACGTTGGAGCTGACCCGCCGCCTCGACGAGATCGCCGCGGTCGACTACCCGCTGCTGGCCGCCGTCAGCAACAAGGACTTCATCGGCGAGACCCTGGACGCCGAGCAGCCCGACCGCCTCGCCGGCACGCTGGCCGCCGTGGTCTTCTGCGTGCTGCGCGGCGCCCGCATCGTCCGCGTCCACGACGTCCGGGCCACAGTCGACGCCGTACGCATGACCGAAGCGATGCTGGGCTGGCGGGAGCCCCTGCTGGCCCGCCACAACGTCTAGCTCGGCTTTCGGCCGAGCCCTCACGCAGCTCCTCGCCGAGCCCTCGCTTCAGCTTCTCGCCGAGCCCCCGGTCAGCTCCTCGCCGAGCCTCCGCTTCAGCTTTTCGTTGAGCCCTCTGTCGCGCCGAGCCGGCGTCAGCTCATCTTCTTGTCGAGCCCCTCGAAGGTGCCGAGCAGGTCGGCCGACCACGGCTGCGGCGGCACCGCGTCGGGGCCGAGCACGCGCATCGCGCCCAGGCAGGTGAGCAGCATGCCGACCGCGAAGAAGTCGCGAGCCTCGGTCGCCGTGGCGCCGGTCAGTTCGCGTACGACCTCGTAGAGCCGCCCGAAGCAGGCGCGCACCGGATCGCCGATGGCCGGGTCGCCCGCCGCCGCGAAACCGTGCAGCAGCATGGTGACCAGTTCGGGCTGGGCGAGCAGTTCGCCGTACGCGTCACCCAGGCCACCCAGCGAGGGGTCGCGCTCGGCCGCCTCGCGCCACTTGGCCTCTATCCGGTCGCCGGCGTGCTGCACGGCGGCCAGGAAGAGCTCCTGCTTCGTCCGGAAGAGGCGGATGACGTACGGCTGGGAAACGCCCGCGAGCCGGGCCACCTGATCGGTCGTGGTGCCGGCGTAGCCGCTCTGGCTGAAGGCGGTGACGGCCGCAGCGATCAGTTGCGCCTGGCGTTCCTCGGCGGTGAGGCGGGTTCGGGTCACGGTTGACAGGTTATCAGTCGATAACTAACGTGACGAACGAAGTTATCAGCGGATAACAACTTGGGGAGACCTGATGACCGCCGTACAAGAGGCGCCCGCCGCGGCACCCCGGCACCGCACCCGCCCGCTGGGCTGGGTCCTGGCCGCCGTCGGCATCCCGACCTTCATGGTCACGCTCGACAACCTGGTGGTGAGCACGGCGCTGCCGGTGATCCGCACCGACCTGGGCGCCTCGCTCACCGACCTGCAGTGGTTCGTGAACGCCTACACGCTGCCGTTCGCCGCCTTCCTGCTCACCGCGGCCGCCCTGGGCGACCGCATCGGCCGCCGCCGCATGTTCGTGGCCGGCCTCATCGTCTTCACGCTGGCCTCGGCCGCCGCCGCCCTGGCCACCGAGTCATGGCAGCTCACCGCGGCCCGCGCTGTCCAGGGCCTGGGCGGCGCCGCAGTAGCTCCCCTGGCCCTCACCCTGCTCGCCGAGGCAGTCCCCGACCGCCTGCGAACGGCCGCGGTCGGCATCTGGGGCGGCATCAGCGGCTTGGGCGTAGCCGTAGGCCCTGTAGTCGGCGGCGCAGTCGTAGAAGGCCTCGACTGGCACTGGATCTTCTGGCTCAACGTCCCCATCGGCGTCATCGCGGTAGTCCTGGCCCTCACCGTCCTCGACGAGTCCCGAGGCGGCGCCCGCCGCCTCGACCCGCTCGGCCTGGTCCTCTCGGCCGCCGGCATGCTGCTGGTCATCTGGGGCGTGGTCGACGGCCCCGAATACGGCTGGACCTCGGCCCGCATCCTCACCATGCTGATCGGCGGCGGCGTACTGCTGGCCGCGTTCCTGGCCTGGCAGTCCCGCAACCCCGCCCCCATGCTGCCCCTGCGCCTGTTCCGCTCCCGCGCTTTCAGCCTGGTCAACACCGTCACCCTGACGTTCTCGGCCGGCGCGTTCGGCGCGGTCTTCCTGCTGGCCCAGTTCTTCCAGGTAGTGCAGGGCCTGAGCCCCCTGGACGCCGGCCTGCGCACCCTCCCGTGGACGGCCGCCCCCATGATCGTGGCTCCCCTGGCCGGCCTGTTCGGCGACCGCATCGGCCAGCGCACCCTGATCTTCACCGGCCAGCTCTTCCTGGCCGCCGGAATCCTGTGGATCGGCCTGGCCACCGCCCCCGACGTGACCTACGGAAGCCTGGTCGTGGCCTTCACCCTGGCCGGCATCGGCATGGGCCTGACCTTCGCCCCCATCAGCACAGTCGCCCTGGCCAGCGTCACCGACAAAGATCGCGGAGTAGCCTCCGGCGTCAACAACACCATCCGCGAAGCCGGCGTCGCCGCCGGCGTGGCCGCCCTGGCCTCGATCTTCAGCTCCTACGGCGGCTACACCACCCACCAGTCCTTCGTGGACGGCCTGCGCCCTGCAGTAATCGTCGGCGCCCTCATCGTCGCCGCCGGCGCCGTAGCCGCCCTCTGGCTCCCCCGCCGGCCCACCCAACTCCCCCCGTCCTGACCACCGCGAGATCCGCTCCAGCCCGAAACCCCCGATTGGTTGCGGTGGGACGGTTCGGGTGGGGGATGGCCCACTACGGGCGGTCAAGCTTGATCCCTGCGTGGCCCATCCCCGCCCCCAAACCGTTTCAGCGCAACCAGCCAGACCCGTTGTCCGCCGCGCGGAGACAGACGGGGCCTGCGGTGCGCAGAGCCAACGGCACCTCGGCCATATCCACCGTCTGCACCGACACACCCTTCGCGCCGGTCTGAGCATGGGTTTGGCAGACCACTGCCTAGTGACCGCTGACCGGGCCACGATGGTGGTCATGACTGCTGTTCTTGTCACCGGCGGGTCCGGGTTCATTGCTGGGCACTGTATTGATCTGCTCGTTGAGCAGGGCCACGACGTGCGCACCACCGTGCGGTCCCTCGATCGGGCTCCTGATCTGAAAGGGGTTAGCTTCCATCAGGCCGACCTGCTCAATGATGACGGCTGGGCCGAGGCCGTGCGAGGCGTCGACTACGTATTGCACGTGGCGTCGCCCGTTGCGCCGGGGCACGTCGACAACGAGGACGACCTGATCGTGCCAGCCCGGGAGGGGACACTGCGTGTACTGCGAGCCGCCCGCGACGCACACGTGAAGCGGGTCGTGCTCACCTCCGCCTTCCATGCCGTCGGCTGGGGGCACCCGCATGACGATCACGTCTTCACCGAGGCCGACTGGACCGTGCTCGACGGGCCGGGCACCGACGCGTACGGCCGCAGCAAGACCCTCGCCGAGCGGGCGGCCTGGGACTTCGCCGAGAAAGAATCTCTGCCGCTGACCACGATCCTGCCCGTGGCCGTGATGGGGCCGGCCCGGGGTGGCGCGGCGTCCGGGGCCAACCACATCGTGCAGTTGATGCTCACCGGTGCCATGCCGGCCTTCCCCAACCTGTGGATTCCGATCGTCGACGTGCGCGATGTTGCCCGCGCCCACGTGCTGGCCATGACCGCCGACGGTGCTGCCGGTGAACGGTTCCTGGTCGCCGACGGTCCGGCTCTGCCGATGGCACGGATCGGCGCCATCCTGCGCGAACACCTGGGTGACCTCGCCGGCAAGGTGCCCACTCGCGAGTTGGCCGAAGCGCCGCCGGCCCTGCGGGCCGATTGGGGGTACGCCCGGCAGGTGTCCAGTGAGAAGGCCCGGCGTGTGCTGGGCTGGGAGCCGCGTCCGGGCGCGGAAGCCGTCGTTGCCGCCGGGCGGAGCCTGATCGAGCAGGGCCTGGTCGCCGGCTGAGCCGCCACCCGGCAGGGGAAGTTGTCCGCTGAGCCGACCGCCGCCCGGGCGGCGGCAGGAAATGCGCGTCCCCGATGCATCTTCTACCGTCGATGGTGTGGCGGAGGAACCGGACGTGGGCCGGGCCCGGGTCGGCCGGTCGGTCGGCAAGGCGCCGCTGCCCGAGCACGCCAAGACCCAGATGTTCGCGGTCGGGGCGGCGGGGCCGGCGCCGGTCTTCGTCGATCCCACGGGTGGGCGGCGGCGGTGGGTGCGCCGCACGGCGTACGCCGTCGGGGTGCTTCTGGTTCTGGCCCTGCTCACGATCTGGGTGACTCAGCTGCTCGAGCCGGCCCGGCCGCCGGCCCCCGCGCCGTGTCCGAGTGGCGCGAGCTGCCCGCGGTGACGGTCTACCGGGCCTCACAGCCGCCGGAGGACCCGGCCGAAGCGACCTCGTTGCTGCCTCCGCTGCAGCGTAAGCGCCGGATCCGCCGGCGCCGGGTGTTCGCGGGTGCGCTCGGGCTCACCCTGTTGCTGCTGCTGGCAACGGTTGTCGTGGTCGAGGTCTACACCGACGCCGGGTTCAGCCCGGACGGCACCACTCCGGCCGCGGCCGGCGACAAGAACGTGCCCGCGAAGGTGCGCGAGGGCGGGCCGGTGATCGATCTGACCGGCGGGGGCGAGGTCCGGACCTACGGGATGCCGGCCAAGACGATCGCGTTGACGTTCGATGACGGCCCCGATCCGCACTGGACGCCCAAGATCCTGGACGTGCTGGCCCGGCACCACGCCCCGGCCACGTTCTTCGTCGTCGGGTCGCAGGTGGCCCGGCACCCGGAGCTGGCCGGGCGGATCGCCCGCGAGGGCCATGAGCTGGGCGGGCACACGTTCACCCACCCCGACCTGGCCGGGCTGCCCGAGTGGCGGCGCGAGCTGGAGAACTCGCAGACGCAGTTGGCCATCGCCCAGGCCACCGGCCGCGCGACCCGGCTGATGCGCCCACCGTACTCGTCGTTCGCCGACGCGCTGACCGACAAGGACTGGCAGACCGTGCGGGCGGTCGGCGGCCAGGGCTATCTGACCGTGCTCGACACGTTGGACAGCGAGGACTGGAAGCGGCCGGGCACCGACGCCATCGTGCGCAACGTGACCCCGAGGGGCGACGACGGGCACATCGTGCTGCTGCACGACGCGGGCGGCGACCGTTCGCAGACCGTGGCCGCCCTCGACCGCCTGATCCCCCGGCTGCAGCAGCGCGGCTACCGGTTCAGCACGGTCAGCGCGGCCATCGGCGGTCAGGTCAACCCGCCGGCCACCGGCGACGCGGTCTGGCGCGGGCGGACTCTGGTCTGGACCGTGCGGGTGGCCGACGCCGTGCTGGCCGCGCTGTGGGTGCTGCTGATCGCCGCGGGCGGGCTGATCGTGATCCGCACGCTGATCCTGTTCGCGTTCGCGTGGCGGCACTCACGGCACCGGCGCGGGCCGGACTGGTCGTGGGGCCGGCCGGTCGACTCGCCGGTGACGATTGTCGTACCGGCCTACAACGAGGAGAAGACGATCGTGGCCGCCGTGCGCTCGCTGGCCGGGTCGGACCACCCGGGGGTCGAGGTGCTCGTGGTGGACGACGGCTCGACCGACGGCACGGCCGACGCCGTACGCAAGCTGGGGTTGGGCAATGTGCGGGTCGTGCAGATCCCGAACGGGGGCAAGGCCGGCGCGCTCAACGCCGGGGTGGCCCTGTCCCGCACCGACCTGGTCGTCATGGTCGACGCCGACACCGTGGTCGAGCCGGACGCGATCCACCGGCTCGTGCAACCGTTCGCCGAGGCGCGGGTGGGCGCGGTGGCGGGTAACGTCAAGGTCGGCAACCGGCGCGGGCTGATCGGCCGCTGGCAGCACATCGAGTATGTGATCGGGTTCAACCTGGACCGGCGGCTGTACGACACGTTCGGCTGCATCCCCACCATCCCGGGCGCGCTCGGGGCGTTCCGCCGGACCGCGCTGACCGGGGCCGAGGGCCTCAGCACGGACACGCTGGCCGAGGACACCGACCTCACGATCACGATCCACCGGGCCGGGTGGCGGGTGGTCTACGAAGAAACCGCCCGGGCGTACACCGAGGCTCCGGCCACGATCAGGCAGTTGTGGCGGCAGCGCTACCGGTGGAGCTACGGCACGATGCAGTCGATGTGGAAGCACCGCGGCGCCGTGCTCGACCGGGGCGCCTCGGGCCGGTTCGGCCGCCGCGGGCTGCTGTTCATCGCGCTCTTCAGCGTGCTGCTGCCGCTGCTGGCCCCGCTGGTCGACCTGATGGCGGTGTACGGATTGTTCTTCCTCGACCGCGAGATCACCGTGATCGGCTGGCTGACGATGCTGGTCGTGCAGACGCTGACCGCGGTGCTGGCCTTCCGCCTCGACCGGGAGCCGTTGCGCCCGCTCTGGAGCCTGCCCCTGCAGCAGATCGTCTACCGCCAGGTGATGTACGTCGTGCTGCTGCACTCGGCGCTGGCCGCGCTCACCGGCCGCCGTCTCGAGTGGCAGCCGATCCACCGCACGGGCGATCTCGGCTCCGCCCCCGTTCCCGGACGTTGACCGTGATCGTTGGACCGCCGCGTATGTTTTGATCGGCTAGGGTCCGCTTGAGGAGTGGGGTCGAGTTGCGGTGCGGTCCAGGTGTCGTCCGGGTGTGCGGTGGAATCGTCCGAATACTGGTGTTGTATTCGGGCGGTTCCAGCGTGCGGCCAGGCGGCGGCTGGGCCACGCCGCAGCCCGGCTCCGCTTCTGAAGCAGACCCTCAGGGGCAGAGGAGGTGGCATGCCATCCCCAGGTGAGATGATCGGTGATCGGTACCGGCTGGACGACCGGATCGCGGCCGGCGGCATGGGCGAGGTCTGGCGGGCCACCGACACGGTGCTCGGCCGGGACGTCGCGGTCAAGACGCTGCACGCCGACCGGGCCGGTGATCCGGGCTTCCAGGAGAGATTCCGGCACGAGGCGCGCTCGATGGCGGCGCTGCACCACCCGGGCGTGGCCGACGTGTACGACTTCGGCGAGACCGCGGACGGCACCGACGCGTACATCGTGATGGCCCGGATCGACGGCCAGCCGCTGACCGAGCGGATCGCCGAGCGCGGCCGGCTGACCGCGGCCGAGACGATGTCGGTGGTCGCGCAGGCCGCCCGCGCGCTGGAGGCCGCGCACGAGGCCGGCATCGTGCACCGCGACGTGAAGCCGAGCAACCTGATCATCAAGGACGACGGCACGGTCGTCCTGGTCGACTTCGGAGTGGCCCGCTCGGCCGGCTCGTCCACCTTGACCGGCGCCCGCGAGGTCGTCGGCACGGCGATGTACATCGCGCCCGAGCAGGTCTCGAAGGCGACGACCGGTCCGCCCGCCGACATCTACGCGCTCGGCGTGGTGGCCTACCACTGTCTGGCCGGGCACCCGCCGTTCACCGGCGACAACCCGATCGCCATCGCGATGCAGCACCTCACCGAGACCCCGCCCGACCTGCCCGAGGATGTTCCCCCGGCCGTACGGGCGGTGGTGGTGCGGGCGATGGCCAAGGACCCGGCCGACCGCTTCCCGACCGCGGCGGCGATGGCCGAGGCGGCCGACCGTGCCGTCTCGGGCGGCGACACGACCGCGATCCTGGCCGCGCCCCGCTACGCGGCGGTGCCCACGCCGACGACACTGGCCGAGCCGGTCGGGCCGGTGGGCCCGCCGGGGCCTCGTCGCAAGCTGGCCGTACTGGTCTCGGCCGGGGCGATCGTGCTGGTCGGGGCGATCGCCGCCGTCGCCTGGGCGATAGCGGCCGATCAGGACGACAAGACGCCCGGCCCGCTCACGCCCTCGAGTTCGGTTCGGGGCTCGGCCGGCACCGGAAACGCACCGGACGGCGCCGAAGAGACAAAGCCGCAGAACCGCCCGGACACCGCGACGCCGACCCGCACCGCCACTACCCGGCCCACACCAACGCCGACCACACCCTCGGCGACGCCCTCGGAGACGGGCAGCGCGCCCGCTCCGGGCGGGTCGGCGCCCGAGGACCCGGGCACCGAGCCCGAGGACCCGGGCGGCTCGGCCGACCCGGGCGACGGGAACGAAGGCCCGGGTGGCGGCGACGACGAGGGCGGCGGGAACGAAGGCCCCGGTGGCGGCGGCGAGAACGAAGAGGCCGGGACGGTCAGGACGAGCGGCTCGCCGTGACCTGTTCGGTCAGGTCGGCGATCTGTTGCGAGAGCTGGTCGACGGCGTGCCGCAGCTTGGGCATGTAGTCGTTGGCGATCGCGCCGGCCCGGATGTTGGCCGTCACCAGCGCGCCGTCGGCACGCTGAGGCGCGCTGCCGGTCGCGTTGCCCACGTTGAACGCCCAGATGTCGTCGACCTGGGCCTTGACCTGCTTGGCGATCTCCGCGGAAATCCACTTCTTGTCATCTGCGGTGAGTGCCACGGGAACGTCCTCCAGATGCCAGGAAGCCGTCGAGGCTTCGTGGGAAGTTGTGTACGACGAAGAGAAGTGCGCGTGGTGGTCGTGCGCGTTCGAGCCGGTGTAGTTCTGCTGGCGCCAGCCGTTGCTGGCCGACCAGATGCGCCGGTTGTAGATGATGTAGCGCAACCGCTTCTCCGCGCCCGAGCGGCACCGGGTCAACAAGAACTGCACCACGTTCTCCATCGACAGCCCCGGGACCCGCAGATCGACGTCGACGTCGATGGCGTGCACCTCGTTGACCTTGTCGGCGTCGCGGATCGGGACGTTGCCGGTCTCGTCGGGGTTGTGATCCGACTGGCTGTCCTGATGGGCCGCGTCGCCGACCGAGCCGTCACTCGACTTGTCCCGGGCGGGCGCGATCGCGTTGAACTCGGAGCGCAGCTTCACCAGGCAGGGGACCAAGATCCAGCTGGCCATTCGTCAGCTCCTCACGCTGAGTAGACAACGGCGGGCAAGATTACCAGTACCCGTACGCCGCGGTCATCACTCCGATCAGGGACACATTGACCTTTGTGGGATATTCAACTCTCCACTGTATACATTACGGAGAGTGATCGTCGCGTCATCCGATGTGGATCCAGACGTCGTCGAGCGCGCCGTGGAACTGGTCGTTGTTGACGCCCACACCCTTGCCACCCAGGCTGAACGGCTGCTCGGAATCGATCGACAGCGCGGCCGGGACGGCCACCGACGCCTGCACCTTCTCGTCGACGACGACGGCCAGGGTCGGCCCGGTGCGGCGGCATTCGACGGTGTGCCAATTGTCGTCGGCGATCGACGACCGACTCCGGGCGAGGTACGAGCCGTCACCCGTCCGGTCGGTCAGCACACAGCTCGGCTTGCCCGAGACCCCGTCGACCTGGAGCTTGTACTGACCACCGGCGGCGGCGTAGCCCTTCTGCAGGATGTTCTGCCCGTCCTGGCCGGTGGCGCCGGCCGGCGGGGCGGCCAGCCGCACGCTCGCGCCGTAGCGGAACGGCTGGGCCTGCGGGTTGAGATCGTCAGTGGCCGCGGCCTGCAGCACCAGGCGCGGGCACTCCGGCCCGGTGCAGCGCGGCGGGAAGGTGAGCGCCTGGCCCGAGCCGTGCGGCTCCATCGCGACCTGGCCGCCGTTGCGGGTCACCGCGCGCAGCACATGGCCGTGGCCCGAACCGTCGTCGAAGGTGCCGTCGGCGATCGTCGAGTCGAAGTTGTACGAGGCCACGGGCCCGGTGGCCGGGGCCGACTCGGACCGCCGGGCGCCCCCGGCGAACGCCGCGTACCGCTTGCGCGACACCGCGCCGACCGTGGTGAAGTCGCCGACCGCGCTGATCGAGCCGAGGGCCGGGCTGGTCGCGATCTGGCGGACTCCGACGACGCCGTTGGCCTGCGGCGCCCACGGCAGCAGGTTGCCCTGGGCGTCGACGGCGGCCAGTTTGCCGCGCGGCACCGAACCGTCGGTGCAGACGCCCTTGACGCCGTTGTTGCCGGTCGTGCACGCCTTGTCGAAGTGCCCGCCGACGTAGGTCGTGCCGTCCAGGGTGGCCACCGCCTGCGCGTCGCCGTCGAACACGCGCGTCCACCGGGTGGTCCCGTCCGGGGCGTACGCCACCGCGCGCCCACCCTGACCGCCGAGCGCCGCATAGACGCCCGACGAGTCGGCCGCGAGCCCGAAGACCTGCGAGACCGGTTTGGCGGTGAACGTGGTGTCGAGCGCGCCGCTGGCCGCGTCCACGGCCGACAGCCGCAGGGTCGAGCTGACCTTGTTCGTCTTGTGGAAGCGCCCGCCCAGGTACACCCGCCGGCCGGTGACCGCCATCGCGTTGACCACGTCGTCGGTGGTCGGCGCCCACGGGTCGAGCGTGCCGTCGGCCAGCGAGAACGCGGCCAGGTTGCCCCGCGGCGCGCCGTCGACGGCGGTGATCCGGCCCCCGACGTAGAGGCGGCCGTTGCCGGTGGCGATCGTGTTGGGCTGGCCGAGCACGGTGTGCCGCATCGGGGTCAGCCGGCCGTCGGCCGCGCCGAGCCCGGCGATCGCGTCGCGGCTGGTGCCGTTGACGTTGTCGAAGTCCCCGGCCGCGTAGACCACGTCGCCGGCCACGGCCAGCGCGCGCACATTGGCGTCGGCGCTGGGCTGCCAGTCGAGCAGGGCGCCGGTGCGGGCGTCGAGCGCGGCGAGCCGCGTACGGGCGAAGCTCTTGCCCCCGACGATGGCGTTGGTGAAGTTGCCGCCGACGAAGACGGTCGAGCCGCGATAGGCCACCGCGTACACCGGGCCGTTGAACGACGGCGAGCTCACCGGCTCCGGGGTGACCACCTCGGCGATCGCGGCGCCCCCCGTGGCGATCACGACGGCGCCCACGGCGACGGTCAGGCTACGGCGGACAGCTTTTCGGATGTAAGGCACATTGCTCGTTAACTACGCTTCCCCGCCGAAGTTGTGCTCCCGATCAGGTGGCAAAGGCGACCCCGAACTCAGGACCGGAGCGGCTCCAGGTGTTCGCGGACGCTGATCAAGGCTTGCTTGACGCGGTCGAAGTCGTCCGGCTGGAAGCCGACTTCGTGCCGTGGGTAGAGGAACGCCAGCATGACGCCGACCAACGCGCCCGTCAGGGCCCGGGCCCCCGCGTCGTCGGCCGGGACGCCCAGGCGCTCGGCGATCACGGCGGAGAGCATGTCGACGGCGTCGAGCGTCTGCTGCTGCTGGCGGGCCCGCAATTCGGGCACGACCCGGAAGAGCGCCTGGCGCCGCCGCTCGCTGACCCACTCCTCCTCGGTGAGCTGCTCGAAGACGTCCCGCATGCCCTGCAGCACCGCCTCGATCACCGGGGTCGAGGCGGGCTGGTCGCGGATGGCCGCCACGATCAGGGGGTCGTAGTCGTCGATGAGGACGACGTCTTCCTTGGTCGGAAAGTAGCGGAAGAACGTGCTCGGCGAGACCTCGGCCGCCTCCGCGATCTGTTCCACGGTGGTCGCCGCATAGCCCTGCTCGGTGAACAAGCGCAGCGCGGCGTCGCGGATGGCCGCCCGGGTCTTGGCCTTCTTCCGCTCGCGCAAGGTCATAGCAGCGATTCTGCCAGCACCTCCGGCTGCGGCTCGGCGGCGCGCTTCGGCATGACGGTCAGCGCGATCACCACGCCGGCCAGCGCGAGCGCACCGGCCACCAGCAAAGACCGGTCCATTCCGTACGCGAAAGCCTCTTGCACCGAGGCCAGGAGCCCGGCATCGCCGGTCCGGTGCGCGAGCGCCACGCCCGACGTGACGCTCTCGGAGGCGGCGGGCGGCACCTGGGACCGGTACGCCGTGTTGAGCACCGTTCCCAGCACGGCCACCCCGATCGCCCCGCCGACCTGGCGCATCGCCTGCAGCACGGCGTTCCCGACTCCGCTGCCGGTCGGTGGCAACGCCCCGAGCGCCGCGTCCAACGCCGGCGGCATGGTCAGCCCGAGCCCGGCCCCGGTGATGGTGATCCAGACCGCGATGTATCCGTAGCCCGTGCTCGCCGTGGTCTGCGCGCCCAGCAGCGAGGCCCCGGCGATCAACCCGAGCCCGCCCGCGATCACGAACCGGGCCCCGAACCGCCGGGCCAGCTTCTCGGCCAGCCGAGCCCCCACGATCAGCCCGCCGATGACGGGCAACAGCCGCAGCCCGGAGCCGAACGCGTCGTGCCCGCCGACCGCCGAGAACAGTTGCGGCAGCGAGAAGAGCAGACCGAGCATCGCGAAGCTGGCCACCGTGGCCAGCGCGGCGCCGCCGGTGAAGGCCCGGTTGCGGAACAGCGCCAGGTCGATCAGCGGGTGCGGGGCGCGGCGTTGCCATAGCAAGAAGCCGGCGAGCAGAGCCACCCCGGCCGCGACGGTGATCAGCGACCGGGCGTCGGACCAGCCGCGCTCGCCGGCCTCGATGATCCCGTAGGTGATCCCGACCAGCCCGGCCGTGGAGAGCACGATGCCGGGCAGGTCGAGCCGCGAACGCGTGCCGTGCGACTCGGGCAGCCACAGCACCAGCGCGACCACCCCGGCCACCACCACCGGCACGTTGATCAGGAAGACCGAGCCCCACCAGAAGTTGTCGAGCAACCAGCCGCCCAGCAGCGGCCCGAGCGGGATGCCGAGCGCGCTCGCCGTGACCCAGATCGACATGGCCCGGGTGCGCTCGGCCCCCGGGAACAGCACGGTCAGCACCGCCCCGGAGAGCGGCATGATCACAGCGGCGCCGAGGCCGAGCACCGCCCGGGCCGCGATGAGCTGGCCCGACGTCTGGGCGTAGGCGCAGGCCACGGAGGCCACGCCGAACAGCACCAGCGCGCCGATCAGCATGCGTTTGCGGCCGAGCCGGTCGCCGAGCAGACCGGCCGGGAGCAGCGCCGCCGCCAGCACCAGCAGGTAGGCCGTGGTGAACCACTGCAGGTCACCGGTGGTGGCGTCGAGATCGCGGGCGAGGGTGGGCAAGGCGACGCTCAGCACGGTGGTGTCGAGGCCGACCGCGAGGGTGCTCAGCGCCAGCGCGGCGAGCGCGTACCAGCGCGAAGTGAAAGTCAGCATTTTTTGATAGTAGCTGTCATTTACTAGTGACTGTCAAAGCCTAAACTGGTGGAGTGATCGAACGCCTCGGGCTGCCGGGCCTCGCCGACGTGCACACCCACTTCCTGCCGCCGCGCATGCAGCGCCGGGTCTGGCACCACTTCGACCAGGCCGGGCCGCTGATCGGCCGGCCCTGGCCGATTCCTCGAGCTGGCCGAGCGCTATGCCGACGTCCGGCTCGACACCACGATGGCGTTCACCGACTTCTTCGAAGTGATGGCGCCCTTTCCCCACGCTCTGCGCCCGCGGCTGCGCGAGCTCGGGCTGGGCGGCAAGGTGCTGCTCGGCAGCGACTTCCCCAACATTCCGTATCCGTACGAGCACCAACTGGAGTCACTGGAGCGGCTGGAGCTCGGCGACGATTGGCTGCGGGCTGTTTGCTGGACAAATGCGCAGGCCCTGTTCGCGCCGCGCGGGTGAAGTTACGCCGAACACGTGCGCCGACATGCCACGATCATGTAGGCAGACGCCCGCACCGGGAAGGGAGCCGGTCCCATGAAGAAGGCCCTCGGCTGGATCGTGCTCATCCTCGTCATCTTCTACATCGGCACCAACCCGGGACCGGCGTCCGAGATCGCGCAGGGCATCGGCGACGGCTTCGCCGAGGTCTTCCGCAACATCGGCGTCTTTTTGCGCGAATTGTCCAACTGACCCGCACACTGGGTAGATGGCGTACTGGCTCCTGCAGCACAATCCGGCCCGCGGTGAATGCGGCAGCGGCGACTGGACGGTCCGCCGCTACCGCGAGTTGATCACGGCCGGCGACGGCGTGGCCCTCTGGCACAGCGGCCGCGGTGGCGGCGCGGTGGCCGTCGGCACGATCACCGAGGCCGCCCACGACGGCGTGATCACTGTCGAGTTCGCCCGCATGTTCACCGGCCGGCCCATCCCCCGCGACACGCTCAAGGCCGACGAGCGGTTCCGCGACGCGCTCGTGCTGCGCATGCCCGGCGGCGGCAACCCGTTCCCGCTCACTCCGGCCCAGTGGCAGGCGATCGAGGAGCGTGTGCCACCCGAGAACCAGCTGGTGGCGGCGACCGTGCGGGGCGCGGCGGCCCTGGCCGTGGCCGGTGCGACGGCCCTGCGCGAGGCGGTACGCTCGGTCGCGGAATGATCCTCTGCGTCGGGCTGGCCACCGTCGACCCCGCCTCCCGGGTCGCGGAATGATTCTTTGTGTCGGGCTGGCCACCGTCGATCTCGTCTACCGGGTCGATCGGATCCCCGGCGCGGATGAGAAGGCTCAGGCCACCGGGTTCGAGGTCGCGGCCGGGGGCCCGGCCGCCAACGCCGCGGTGACGGCGGCTGCGCTGGGCGCGCCGGTCACGCTGGTCACCGCGATCGGCTCGCATCCGCTGGGGGCGCTCATCCGCTCCGACCTCGAAGCCCACGGCGTACGGGTGATCGACGCGGCCCATGATTCGGCCGGGCCGCCGCCGGTGTCGAGCATCGTGGTCGCCGGGCGCGACCGCACGATCATCAGCCGCAACGCCGGGAACCTACGGCTGGCCGTGCCGCCGGACGGGCTGCCGGAGGCCGATCTGACGCTGGTCGACGGGCACCACCCCGTGCTCGCCGTCGCCGCCGCGAAGGCCGCCCGCCGCTTGGTGGTGGACGCCGGGACGTGGCGGCCCGTCTTCGCCGACATCCTTCCGCACGCCGAGGTCGTGGCCTGCTCAGCCGCATTCCGGCACCCGGCCGGCGCCGTCGACGCCCCGCACGTGGTCGTCACCCACGGACCTGAGCCGGTGACCTGGGTGTCCGGCGGCGTCACGCGGTTGATCGCCGTGCCGCCGGTCGAAGCGGTCGAGACCTCGGGGGCCGGCGATGCGTTCCACGGCGCGCTGGCCCACGCGCTGCACGAAGCGGCCACGATGGACGCCGCTCTCACCGAGGCGATCCGGGTCGCCGGGGTGCGCGTGGCACACCCCGGCGCCCGGGACTGGCTGAGTTCTCTCTAAACCGTGCGAGCCAGGCGGTCCGCGAGGAGCTTGGCGAAGCGGGCCGGGTCCTCGAGGTCGCCGCCCTCGGCCAGCAGGGCCGTGCCGTACAGCAGCTCGGCCGTCTCGGGCAGCGCCGAGTCGTCGGCCCTTTCCTCGTGAGCCGTGCGCAGACCGCCGACCAGCGGGTGGTTCGGGTTCAGTTCGAGGATGCGCTTGACCCGCGGGCCCTCCTGACCCATCGCCCGGTACATCTTCTCGAGCGCCGGCGTGATGTCGTCGGTGTCGCTGACCAGGCAGGCGGCCGAGGTGGTGAGCCGATGCGAGAGGCGGACGTCCTTGACCTGCTCGGTCAGCTGCTCCTTGAGATAGGTGAGCAGCGGCGCGAAGTCCCCCTCGGGCTCCGGCTCCTCCTTGTCCTTGGGCAGGTCGACCGAGCCCCGGGCGACGGACTGGAACTTCTTGCCGTCGTAGTCGGGGACGGCCTCGACCCAGATCTCGTCGACCGGGTCGGTCAGGATCAGCACCTCGTAACCCTGGGCCTGGAACGCCTCCATGTGCGGCGAGTTCTCGACCTGGGCCCGGCTGTCGCCGGTCAGGTAGTAGATCTCGTCCTGGCCCTCCTTCATCCGCTCGATGTAGGCCGCGAGCGTGGTCGGCTCGCTGCCCGCGGTCGAGGCGAACGTCGCGATGTCGAGGATGGCCTTCTGGTTGTCGGAGTCGTTGAGCAGGCCCTCCTTGACCGCCCGGCCGAACTCGCGCCAGAACGTCGCGTACTTCTCGGGGTTGTTGTTCATCAGGTCTTTGACGGTGGACAGCACCTTCTTGACCAGCCGCCGCCGGATCATCTGGATGTGCCTGTCCTGCTGCAGGATCTCGCGCGAGATGTTCAGCGACAGGTCGGCCGCGTCGACCACACCCTTGACGAAGCGCAGGTAATCGGGGATCAGCTCACGGCTGTCGTCCATGATGAAGACGCGCTTGACATAGAGCTGCAGCCCGCGGCGGGCGTCGCGCTGGAACAGGTCGTGCGGAGCGCGGGACGGCAGGAACAGCAGGGCCTCGTACTCGAAAGTGCCCTCGGCCCGCATGTTGATGATCTCGAGCGGCTCGGACCAGTCGTGGCTGATGTGCCGGTAGAACTCGTGGTACTCCTCGTCGGACACCTCGGAACGCGGCCGCGCCCACAGGGCCTTCATCGAGTTGAGCGTGTCCTCGCCCATCCGGATCGGGAACGAGATGAAGTCCGAGTACTTCTTGACGATCTCGCGGATCTTCGGGGTGTCCGTGTAGTCGTAGAGCGCGTCCTCCTCGTCCTTGGGCCGCAGGTGGACGGTGACGGTCGTGCCGACCGGCGCGTCGGGCGCGTCGTCGATCGTGAAGGTGCCCTCGCCGGTGGACTCCCAGCGGGTGCCGTGGCCCTCGGTGCCGGCCTTGCGGGTGAGCAGCTCGACCTTCTCGGCCACCATGAAGGTCGAATAGAAGCCGACACCGAACTGGCCGATCAGCTCGGGGCTCTCCTTGGCCTCCTTGAGCTTGGTCAGCAGCTCGGCCGTGCCCGACTTGGCGATCGTGCCGATCAGCTCGACGACCTCTTCCCGGGTCATGCCGATGCCGTTGTCGCGTACCGTCAGCGTGCGGGCCTCGGGGTCGGCCTCGAGCTCGATGTGCAGATCGGAGGCGTCGGCCTCGAGACCGTCCTGCAGGGTGGCCAGTCGCAGCTTGTCGAGAGCGTCCGAGGCGTTCGAGATCAGCTCGCGCAGGAAGATGTCCTTGTTCGAATAGATCGAGTGGACCATCAGCTGCAACAGTTGCCGGGCTTCGGCTTGAAACTCCAACGTCTCCATGGCCCTGATGGTACGAAAACGCCCCGCCGGAATTCCGGCGGGGCGTCCTGATGTCGCTCGATAGACTCAGCGCTTGTCGATCGCCACGAACTCACGCTCGGCGGCGCCGGTGTAGAGCTGCCGCGGCCGGCCGATCTTGTTGGCCGGGTCGTTCATCATCTCGGTCCACTGCGCGATCCAGCCCGGCAGGCGGCCCAGCGCGAACAGCACCGTGAACATCTTGGTCGGGAAGCCCATCGCCTTGTAGATGAGGCCCGTGTAGAAGTCCACGTTCGGGTAGAGCTTGCGCGAGACGAAGTAGTCGTCGCTGAGCGCGATCTCTTCGAGCTGGAACGCGAGCTCGAGCAGCGGGTCGGGCCGGTCGAGCGTCGAGAACATCTCTTGCGCGGCCTTCTTGACGATGGCGGCCCGCGGGTCGTAATTCTTGTAGACCCGGTGGCCGAAGCCCATCAGCTTGACGCCCTTCTCCTTGTTCTTCACTCGCGTGACGAAGGAGTTGACGTCGCCGCCGTCCTTGCGGATCTGCTCGAGCATCTCGAGCACGGCCGCGTTGGCCCCGCCGTGCAGCGGGCCGGACAGCGCGTTGATGCCGGCCGAGACCGACGCGAACAGGTTGGCCTGGGCCGAGCCGACCAGCCGCACGGTCGACGTCGAGCAGTTCTGCTCGTGGTCGGCGTGCAGGATGAACAGCATGTCGAGGATCTTGGCGATCTTCGGGTCGACGTCGTAGTTGACCGTGGGCAGGCCGAAGGTCATCCGCAGGAAGTTCTCGACGTAGTCGAGGGTGTTGTCCGGGTACGGCAGCGGGTGGCCGATGGACTTCTTGTAGGCGTACGCCGCGATGGTCGGAAGCTTCGCCATCAGACGGATGCCCGAGATCTCGACCTGTTCCGGGTCGAGCGGGTCGAGCGCGTCCTGGTAGAAGGTCGACAGCGCGGTCGTGGCCGAGGAGAGCACGGCCATCGGGTGCGCGTCCCGCGGGAAGCCGGAGAAGAACGTGCGCATCTCTTCCTGCAGGAGAGTGTGCACGCGAATCTTGTCGGCGAAATCCTTGAGCTGCTGCGGAGTGGGCAGCGCGTCGTGCATCAAGAGGTAGGAAACCTCGAGGAACGACGACCGCTCGGCCAGCTGCTCGATCGGATATCCGCGGTAGCGGAGAATGCCGGCGTCACCATCGATATAGGTGATCGTCGACGTGGTCGAGGCAGTGTTGACGAAACCCTGGTCGAGAGTGACGAAGCCGGTCTCCTTGAGGAGGGCGCTGACGTCGATGCCGCCCGGGCCCTCGACCGCCTCACGTACCGGCATCGACAGCTGGCCACCAGGGTGGTCGAGCTTGACATCCGTCATGTATTTCCCTCACTTCACCGGCAGATGTCCCACAAATTTTGTAGTTCACCGTAAACCCTCAACCTGAATGGGTCATCAGGCGGATCCCTGCTGAGGGATTGATCACGAAGAGTGGCGCTCTTGTATAGATAATGGTTGTAGTCGAACGCGGAGGTGCAGCCCGATGCCGAATCCGAGTCCGTCGCCTGTGGTGGTGGGGGTGACCGGCACTTCCGCGGGCCTGGCCGCTGTGCGGCTGGCCGCCCGGGAGGCCGTGTCGCGCGGCCGCGAACTCCGGATAGTGCACGCTTTCACCTGGTCGCTCCCCCGCCTCGATCAACACTACGACCGGGCCCGGCGGACCGCATCTCAGGTGGTCGACGCGGCCGTCGCCACTGCCCAGCGTTCCACACCCGGCGTCCGGGTGCAGGGTCAACTCGTCGACGGGCCGGCCGATCGGTTGTTGGTGCGCCTGAGCCGCACGGCTGAGCTGCTCGTGCTCGGTGACGACGGTCTGGCCACCCTGCCCTGGCT
This sequence comes from Paractinoplanes aksuensis, assembly GCF_024137025.1. GTDB lineage: Bacteria > Actinomycetota > Actinomycetes > Mycobacteriales > Micromonosporaceae > Actinoplanes > Actinoplanes aksuensis. The sequence goes on along the minus strand of NZ_JAMYJR010000010.1, from coordinate 252,865 downwards.
GCCCTCGGGCTCGGTGCTGGTGCAGACGGTGGCCCGGGCCTGGTGCCCGGTGCTGGTCTCGCGCGGTCCGCGCCCCCAGGCCGGGCCCATCCTGGCCGCGGTCGACGGCTCCCGGTGCTCGCTGCTGGGCCTGCGCCAGGCGGCCGAGGAGGGTGCCCGCCGCAACGTCGGCGTGGTCGTCGCGCACGTGGTCGAGCGGCCCGGCCCGGCGGCCGAGGCGGCGGGCCGCGAGATCCTGGCCCGATCGGTCGAGGCCGTGCCCGAGCTGGTCGACTACCGGGTGCGGCTGCTGGCCGGGGCGCCCGCGGCCACGCTCGTCCGGGCCTCGGGCCGGGCCCGGGTGACCGTGCTCGGGCCGCGCGGCGAGCACGACGCGGGCCTGCTGGGCTCGGTGGCCCGGGCCGTGCTGCGCCAGGCGGCCGGCCCCACGCTGTTCGCCCACGGCAGCAGCGTGCCCGCCCCGCGTACGCCGGTGGCCCGCCCCGACCCGAGCCCGGCGCTCGCCCCGTAACCACCTCGCTCAGCCCTGGACGGAAACGTCCGAAACGAACAGAGATGACCAGGAACTGGCGGCTGTTCGCGGCGCTGGGTGTGCTGGCGACCGTCCTCTACACCGTGAACGTGTCGCCGCTGGTCAACGCTGCCTGCATGGTCGTGGTGGCGGGCGGCTCGGTGTGGGCCTGCTTCGCCGGGCCCCGCCGGTACCGGGCCGAGCCGGCCGGCACCTGGCTGCTGCTGGGCGGGGCCGTGCTGGCCTGCCTGGCCGGCGTGTTCCTGCGCCCCGCGGTCGACGACCTGCCCGGGCTGTGGCCGTTGCTGGCCGACGCCGCCTCCATCGGCGGTTACGTGCTGCTCAGCGCCTTCCTCGTCAGCATGCTGCGGCAGCGGCAGAGCCTCGACCGGCACGCCGTGCTCGACGGCCTGATCGTCTGCGTGGCCGGCGCCCTGGTCGTCGGGCTGCTGCTGGCCGCGCCCGCGGCCGAGATCTCGAGCCGGCCCGAAGCGGTGTCGTTCGTGGCCGGGCTGTATCCCTTGTTCGACGTGGTCGTGCTGATGCTGCTCATCAACCTCAGCTTCACCGCCACCACCTGGCCGGTCAGCCTGGTGCTGCTGATGTGCGCCATGACCTCGATGTTCATCGGCGACACGGCGTACGCGATCGTCGGGGCCGACGGCACCACCTACTCCACCCCGCTGTTCGACGCGCCGTTCCTGCTCGGCTTCGTGCTCGTCGGGCTGACCGCGCTGCACCCCTCGGTGACCCACTTCGGGCGGGCCGCCCGGCCCCCCGTCCAGGCCTGGTCGACCCGGCGCATCGCCGTCATCGCCCCCGCCCTGGCCAGCCCGTTCGTGCTGCTGGCGGTGCTCGGCTCGACCGGTGAGCGGGTCACGATCGCGGCCGGCGGCCTGGTCATCGTGGCGCTGCTGCTGGTGCGAGCGGTCGGCGCCGTCCGCTCCCAGGCCGTCGCCCAGCTGCGGGCCGAGCACCAGGCCAGCCACGACTCGCTGACCGGCCTGCCCAACCGCTACCGGATGGCCGACGAGTTGACCCGGATGCTGGCCCGGCTGCCCGCGGACGGCGACCGGCAGGTCTGGGTGCTGCTGCTCGACCTGGACGGGTTCAAGCTGGTCAACGACGGATGGGGGCACGACACGGGCGACCTGCTGATCGTCGAGGTCGGCCGTCGGTTGCGCGCGGCCGTGCCGGCCGAGGTACCCGTCTCGGCGCTCGGCGGCGACGAGTTCATGCTGGCCACGGTGGGCACCAAGGAGGCGGCCGACGCGCTCACGGCCGCCGTCGGGAACTGTTTCTCCCGTACGTTCGAAGTGCGCGGCACCGAGCTCACGATCACCTGCTCGATGGGGATGGCGTCGACCTCGTCGGCCTCGGCCGTGGACCTCATGCGCGACGCCGACACGGCCATGTACCGGGCCAAGGCCGAGGGCCCCGGCACCTGCACGGTCTTCGACGCGGCCATGCACAGCCAGGTCCGCGAGCGCATCGAGCTCGAGGTGGAGCTGCGCAAGGCGCTCGGCGAGAACCAGCTCAGCGTGGCCTACCAGCCCATCGTCGACCTGCTGCCCGGCATCCCGGCCGGCGCCGAGGCCCTGGTCCGCTGGACCCACCCCGAACGCGGCCCGATCAGCCCGGCCACGTTCGTGCCGATCGCCGAGGACGCCGGGCTGATCGGGGCGATCGGCGACTGGGTGCGCCAGGAGTCGCTGCGCCAGCTGGGCGAATGGCGGGCCGACGGCACGGTCGGCGACGCCTTCTACGTGTCCGTCAACGTCTCCGGCCGCCAGCTGCTCGACCCGAACCTGCCGCTCGTGCTGGCGGCCGAGATGCAGACGTACGGGGTACCCGCGCACAGCGTGGCGGTCGAGATGACCGAGACGGTGCTGGTCGACTCGACCGGGGTGGCCGGCCGGGTGCTGTTCGAGCTGCGCGAACTGGGCTGCCAGGTGCTCATCGACGACTTCGGCACGGGGTTCTCGGCCCTGGGCTACCTGCGCCGCTTCCCGGTCACCGGCATCAAGATCGACCGCTCCTTCGTGACCGGCCTGGGCGCGGGCGACGAGGACGACGAGATCGTGCGGGCGATTGTCTCGCTGTGCCGGGCTCTGGGCCTGAGCGTGATCGCCGAGGGCGTGGAGACGCGAGCGCAACGCGACGCACTGGCCGAGGTGGGCGTGACCCGGGGTCAGGGCTGGCTGTGGGGCCCGGCCGTGCCACCGGCCGAGTTCGCCCGTCACTGGCACGTGCAGAACACGTCAGCACTGGCCGCAGGCGTTGACACCCGCGACTGACCTGTGGACAACCGGCCTCCTCCCCTTGACAAGCCATAACCTCTCTTCCTTATCCCCTGAGGGCGGGTGGGGGCTCGGGATGGCGCCGCGCACCCGGCAAAGATCACTTTTCGGGTGTTCGGAGGGGACGGGCAGGTCAGGTGCTCGCATGCTGAACATCGCGCACCTGCGAACTGGCATCGGGGGCGGGAGTCATGCATTATTCGCTGGCCGGGGTTCGCTGGTAATGCGGATCACATTCGGCTTATGTTTGACGGGCGGAAGGGAGACGGCATGGCGACGCTGGTGGGCTCCGAGGGGGCTGTGGTGTGGATGGTCGCGGTGCTGCTTGTCCTCACGGGCGGCCTGACCGTCGCGCTTCTCGCCGCCACCCGCTTCACCCGCCGGCTCTGAGTCGTCGTGCCGCCCGGGCGTTCCGGGCGATGATGTAGCAGGCTGGGCAGATGCGCTTCGCTACGTGGAACGTCAACTCGGTCAAGGCACGGCTGCCGCGCCTGCTGGAATGGCTCGCCGCCACCGAACCCGACGTGGTGTGCCTCCAAGAGACCAAGGTCGCGGCCGACGGCTTCCCCGCGGCCGAGGTCCGCGCGTTGGGGTACGAGACAGCGGCGTACGGGCAAGGGCGCTGGAACGGGGTGGCCCTGCTCTCGCGGGTCGGGCTCGACGACGTACGCCAGGGATTTGAGGGTGAACCCGGGTATCCGGAGCCGGAAGCGAGGGCGATCAGCGCCCTCTGCGACGGCATCCGCTTTTATTCGGTCTATGTGCCCAACGGGCGTACGCCGGAGGACCCGCATTACACCTACAAGCTGTCGTGGCTGGCCGCCCTGCAGACGGTGCTGGCCGACGACGTGGCCAAGGGACCGCTGGTCGTGGCCGGTGACTACAACGTCGCCCCGACCGACGACGACGTGTGGGATCCGAGCGTGTTCGTCGGCTCGACCCATGTGACGCCGCCCGAGCGCGAGGCCCTGGCCGAGATCCGCGCCGTGGGGTTACGCGACGTGGTGGCCCGGCCCATGAAGGGTGACCACCCCTTCACCTATTGGGATTACCGCGCCGGAATGTTCCACCAGAACAAAGGAATGCGGATCGACCTCGTCTATGCGACCCCGTCGGTGGCCGACCGGGTCACAGATGCGGTGGTGGACCGCGAGGCGCGCAAGGGAAAAGGTCCCAGCGACCATGCCCCGATCGTGGTCGATCTTGGCCCTGGCGCCCCTTGATCACCCACCTCGAACCAGCCGCCAAGTCCGTGAGCACGTAGTCTGGGCCTTGTGAACGTGTCGGGCGGGGAGAGACGGGAGGAACCATGACAGCGCCATCGCCGGTGTCGACCGGCGAACAGCTGACCACTCTGCTCCACGCCGCGCTCGACGCTGCCAGCGAGGCGGTGGTCGTCTGCGGCGTCGCCGACGAAACCATCATCATGGTCAACGCCGCCGCGCAGACGCTGGTTCCGGGTCTGGCCGCGGGCACCAAGGCGGCCGACGGGCCGCTGCCGGGTCTGGCCGGCGCCGAGGACACCTTCACGCACCTCTACCACGGCCGCCACCTGCAGGGGCAGCGCCGCTCGCTCGGCGCCGACCACTACGGGTGGTACCTGCGCGACCGCACCGACGAGGTCAACCGGGCCGACGCGCTGCGGGCCGAGCGGGCCCGCACGGCGTTTCTGGCCGAGGCCGGGCGCCGGCTCTCCTCCTCGCTGCACCAGGGCCGCTGCACCCGCATCACGGCCGAGCTGGCCGTCGCCCACCTGGCCGACGCGGCCGTGGTGGTGCTGCCGGTCAACCGCCGCCAGGCCGCGTGGGTGCGGCTGGTCGCCGGTGAGGGCCACGAGGAAGGCGTGCTCCGCGAGCAGGTGTTGGCCGAGGTGCCGGGGCTGGTCGAGGCGCTCGGCGGCTTCCCGCCCATCCCGAGCAAGTGGCTCGACGCGTCCCAGGCGCCCGAGTGGCTGCTGCCGACCGGCTTCGGGCCGATCGGGGCGCTGCTGGTCACTCCCCTGCCCGGCAACGCCGAGCCGGCCGGGGCGCTGATCCTGGCCCGCCGCGGCGAGAACGCCGAGTTCAGCCCCGAGGACGAGATTCTCGCCCGCATCTTCGCGGCCCGGGCCGGCGCCGCTATCTCGGCCGCCGGGCTCTACCGCGAGCAGGTCGACACCACGGCGGTGCTGCAGGCCGACCTGCTACCGCCGGAGCTGCCCGAGCCCGACGGCATCGAGCTGGTCGGCTCCTACCAGGCGGCCCGCGAGGCGCTGCGGATCGGCGGCGATTTCTACGACGTGTTCGGGCCGACCGACACCAGCCCCGACACGGTGATCGCGCTCGGTGACGTGTGCGGCAAGGGGCCCGAGGCGGCGGTGCTCACCGGCAAGGTGCGCCAGACGCTGCGCGCGTTGCGGCTGGTCGGCGCGGCGCCCGAAGAGATGCTTCACGTACTGAACAAGGCCCTGCTCGAATCGGGCCGTCAGCACCGGTTCGTCACCATGGTGGTGGGTGCGGTCAGCCGCGGCGAGCACGGGCGGGTGCGACTCGAGCTGGCCACCGGCGGCCACCCGTCGCCGCTGGTGCTGCGCACCGACGGCACGGTCGAAGAGGTGCCGACCAGCGGCACGTTGATCGGCGCGGTGCCCCGCACCGTCGTGCGCCCGGCCTCGGTCGAGCTCGCACCCGGCGAGCTGTGCCTGCTCTACAGCGACGGCCTGACCGAGGCCCGCGGCGGCCCGAGCGGCGACGAGCAGTTCGGCGAGGCCCGGCTGCACGACGCGCTGGCCGAGTGCCGCGGGTTGCCCGGCGTGGCCACTGTCGAACGCGTACGCCAGCTGGTCAGCGACTGGGTGCACGGCGGCACCCGCGACGACATCGCCATGCTGGCCGTCCGCGCTCCCGCCCGCACCCAGCTCAGCCTGCGCAACGGCGACCGCACCCAGTCCCCCTTCGCCATCGACGCCCGCCGCGGCGACCGCCGCATGCGTCAACGCTCGTGAGTGTCGTCTCGCGGCGGTCGCTCGACGAGCCGGGCCTGGCCGACGAGTTCCTGCGGCTGGTCGGCGACGGCGACGAGTACGGCGCGGTCGAGATCGTCGGTGACCTGCTCGACGACGGCGTGGCGCCGCAACGCATCATGATCGACCTGATCGCCGGCACGCAGGCCCGGGTGGGCGAACTGTGGGCTGCCAACGAGTGGTCCGTAGCCCGCGAGCACGCGGCGACGGCGATCAGCGAGCGCGCGCTGGCCGCGGTGGCCGCCCGCACCACCGTCCGGCCGTCGCGGGGCCGGGTCACCATCGCCTGCGTCGACGGGGAATGGCACGCGCTGCCGACCCGCATCCTGGCCGAGATGCTGCGCCTGGACGGCTGGCGGGTCGACTTCCTCGGGGCCAACGTGCCCGGCCCGCACCTGATCACCCACCTGCACCAGACCGGCCCGGATGTGGTCGCGCTGAGCTGCATGATCGCGACCCGCCTGCCCCGCGCCCACGCGGCCATCACCGCGTGCAAGGCGGCCGGGGTGCCGGTCATCGCCGGCGGTCGCGGCTTCGGACCGGGCGGCCGCTACGCCCAGCTCCTGGGCGCCGATGCTTGGGCCGCCGGCGCGGAAGAGGCGGTGCACCGACTGGCCCGCAACTGGCCGCCGTACAGCCCCGACCCGCAGCTCTCGGCCTTCCTGGGCGACGAGGAATACACCTACGTGGTCCGCAACCGCGGCGAGCTGATCAGCACGGCGATGAGCCGCCTGACCGAGGCCTACCCGGCGATGCGCGAATACAACCAGCGCCAACTCGACTCCACGGCCGAGGACATGGCCCACATCGCCGACTTCCTGGCCGCCGCCCTGTACGTGAGCGAAACCGCGATCTTCACCGACTTCGTGTCCTGGACGAACGGCGTCCTCCAAGCCCGCGGCGTCCCCCCGGTAGCCCTACGGGTCGGCCTCGAATCAGTACGCGCCCAGCTACGCGACTACCCGAGAGCCACCGCCGTCCTCGACGCCGGCGAAGCCCAGATTTAATTCGGTTGCGAGCCCTCGAGCGGGCTCCTACTGTTCCTTGCATGCGCATCTGATGCTTCGGCCCGTCGAGGCCGTCCACCGTGCTCGGTTCCGGGTGCTCCGGCGGGGTTGTCCGCCGTGGAGCCGCCTCCGTGCCCGACACCCGGAGCGTCACGTCTTCTCTTCCCCGGCTCCACCACGCCTCGCCCTGTCCTGAGCAGGGCTCAGAGGAGGTCCGTATGCCTGGCCAACGCTTCACCGTCCGGATCGACCCGGACGACCTCGCCGTGAGCGAGCTCGCGCCGACACTGCCCCGCGCCACGGAGACCACCGGCCGCAAGAAATCCGGCGCGGCTCACCACGGCGCCGGCGATGAGCGGCAGGCCGCCCGCCAACGCTCCGAGCAGACCCGCGCCGGCCGCGCGGCTGGCGCGAGCGGCGGCCGCTCCTACGCCTTCCGGCGCAGCTAGACCGGCCCAACGAGGCGCCTGCTCCGGCCGAGGGCGCCGGCCGTTTGCCGAGACGAAACGGATCGTCTCGGCAAACGCGCACGACGCGACAAACCGGTGTGTCGGCGAGACGAAACGGTTCGGCTCGCCGACACACGCACCAGCGCAATCCCGCCAACGCACTCCAAAGACGAAACGAATCGTCTCGCCAACCCGCCCCACCAGCGCAAAGCCAGCGCGCACCGCCAAGACGAAACGGATTGTCCCGCCGGGCGCTGCCGAGACGAAACGGATCGTCTCTTTCCGGGGCGGGGCGCCCGCCCGCGGACCGGCTGCGATGTGTGGGAAGTAGGGTCGGGGCATGGGGACCAGGCAGGAGATCGGTGAGCTGCCGCCTGAGGCTGACCTGGCTCGGGCCGACTCGTTGGCTCGGGAGATCTTCTCGGATGTGGCTACCAAGTGGTCGCTGCTGATCATTGAGTTTCTTGGGTTGCGGACTATGCGGTTCAACGAGTTGCGGCGTGAGGTTGGCGGGATCAGCCACAAGGTGCTCACTCAGAATCTGCGCACGCTCGAACGGAACGGGCTGGTTGAGCGGACCGTGCACCCCACCGTGCCGCCGAGCGTCGACTACGCGCTCACCGAGGCCGGGCAGGCGCTGCGCAAGGTGGTCGACGGCATGTGTGGCTGGACCCAGACCTATCTGGCGGAGATCGAGGCGTCCCGCCGCAAGTTCGAGAGCTGATCAGACCGCGATGCACGAGCCGAAGCGCACAACCGCGACTCACAGCCGCAGCCCACAACCGCGACTCACAAATGCAGCGCACGGCCTCAACGCACTGCCGTAGCGCACGGCTGCGACCCCGGCGCTAGTCGAGGACGGCTGTTGCTTCGATCTCGACCAGGTGTTCGGGGACGTCCAGGGCTGCGATGCCGAACAGGGAGGCGGGGGCCTCGATCTTCACGCCCAGTTTGGTTGAGGCTCGGGTGATGCCGTCCAGCAGGTCGGGCATGCGGTCGGGGGTCCAGTCGACGACGTGGACGGTCAATTTCACCACGTCAGCGAAGGTGGCGCCGGCCGCTTCGAGGGCCGTCGCCACGTTCAGGTAGCTCTGCTCGACCTGGGTGGCGAAGTCGCCTCCGTTCCAGGCCACCTGGCCGGCTACGTGGACGAGCTTGGTGCCCGTGGCTATCGACACCTGGCGGTAGACGTCGACGGTGGGCAGTCCGCGTGGGTTGATCAGGGAAACAGCCATGAGGATCAACCTACGAGGGTCGCCCCGGGCCCGGAAGAACGCACTTTTCCGAGCTCAGGGCACCTCTGGGTAACCGGGTCAGCCCAGCTCGGCATAGATGTCGTCGAGGCGGCCGTGGAACATGTCGGTCTTGGTGTTGAAGTTCGGGCCGCCGATGCGCAGCGGCAGCGTGTTGCTGATCGACAGGTTGGCCGGGACCGTGGCCGAACCGCCGAGCTTGTCGTCGACGTACACCTGGAGCGCGGTGCCCCGGCGCTGGCACACGATCTTGTGCCAGGCGCCGTCGGCGACCGAGGTGGCCGAGCGGGCGATGTAGACGGTGGGCGAGCCGGCGCCGACCACGATGCACTGGGCCTTGCCGTTGGTCTTGCCGACCTGCATCTTCCACTGGCTGGTCGTGTTGGCCACGCCCTTCTGCATGATGTTGGCCGAGCCGGTGACCTGGGTCTTGATCGTCAGCATGCGGGCCGACCAGCGGAAGTTGCGGGTGCCGGGGTTCAGGTTGGGGACACTCGCGGTCTCCATGAGCGCGCGCGGGCACTTGGTGGCGTTGGTGGCGCACGCCGTCGGGAACGAGACGTAGCGGCCGCTCGGGGTGGCGGTGTCGAAGCGCAGCACGCCCGCGTCGGCGCTGCGGGTGGTCAGGGCCGGGCCGCGGCCCGAGGTGTCGGCGACGCGGCCGTCGACGGCGCCGGCGTCGAAGGTCCAGCGGGCGACCAGCAGCGGGGCCGCCGTGACGGGCGGCGTGGTCGACGTGGGTGTCGGAGCGGCGGCCGCGGGCGCCGCCGGGACGACGAGAGTGGCGATCGCGGCGAGCGCGAGGGCGAGCTTCATACGTACAAGATGGCGTATAGACCGATTTCGCCGCAAGGCACCCCTATGGGCGTTTCGGGCGAGCCTGAAAGTGGAGGCCCGCCCGCAGGCCGTCACGAGGGTCAGAGAATCTCGTTCTCCTCGGCGATCATGCAGATGGCGACCAGACGCAGCAGGTGCCAGTCGGCGGCCTTCCAGTCGGCCGGGGTGGTCGGGGCCAGACCCGGCTCGGGCAGGCCCCGGCTCATCCGGCGGGCGCCGGCCACGATCGCCCGGGCGTACCCGGCCAGACCGTCGGCGTCGCCGTCGCGGCCGGCCGACTCGAGGGCGTCGCGCACGGCGGCGGCGTGCTGGTCGACCAGGGCCAGCAGGCCCGGGTCGGCGAGGGCGGCGACGATGCCGTCGACCCCGACCCGCGCCATCATTTCGTCGAGCAGGCCGGTCGCCGGAGAGGCCGGAACGAGCGCGGAAATCGGGGCGAAGGCCAGGAATTCGTTCGTCATGGCCAGAAATCTAGGGCCTCCGGAACCCCCACGACAGGGGGGTAACCGAACGGCACCCAAGCGTCAACGAGCGCGCTACACCGGGAGCTGGTCCATCGCCTTGAAGATCCGTTTGTCCGATATCGGATAGGCCGTACCCAGCGATTGGGCGAAGAAATTGATCCGCAATTCCTCGATCATCCAGCGGATCTCGCGCAACCCCTCCTCGGGCGCGCCGAGCCCCTTCAGCTCGCGGTACTCCGACTCGATCTCGTGGATCTGGGCCGTCAGCTGGCGGTCGCGGGCCAGGTTGCCGCCGAGGCGGTCGAGCCGGTAGACCATGCCGCGCAGGTAGCGCGGCAGGTGGTGCAGCTGACGCCAGCCGGTCTCGGTGACGAAACCGGCGTGCACGAGACCCTTGAGCTGCTGGCGGATGTCGGCCAGGGCGGGCAGCAGCGTGGGGTTGCGCTGCGATTTGAGACGCTGCTCGATGTCGTACGCCGTCGACAGCACCTGCCGCACCTGGGTGACCACGTTTGCCACGGCGTCGACCAGATCCTGGCGTACGGTGTCGCGCAGCGAGGCGAACTCGATCGACGACCACACCGGCCCGCCCGCGTCGGCCACCAGCCGGTCGACGGCCGCCCCGGCACAGTCGTCGAGCAGTTCGGCGATCGAGCGGTACGGGTTGCCGCGGGTCAGCTCGAGCTTGGCCTGGTTGTCGAGCCGGCCCTGCAGGTAGCGCGCGGCCGGCGGCAACGTCAGCAGCAGCAGCCTGCGCGTTCCGGCGATCATGGCCGTACGCTGCTCGGCCTCCGTCTCGAAGACCTTGACGGCCACGCTCTCGCCCTCGTCGACCAGGGCCGGGAAGACGTTGACCTCGTACCCGCCGCGGACTTGGGCGACCCGGCGCGGCAACATGCCGAAGTCGTTGGCCGTGATGCCCCGGCGCTCGATGTCGCCGGCCGCCTTCGAGATGGTCTGCTGCACCTTGGGGGCCAGCGAGCGCCGCAGCACCTCGAGGTCGCGGCCCTCCCCCACCACCTTGCCGTCGTCGACCACGCGGAAGTTGACCCGCAGATGGTCGGGCACCTCGTCCGGGCGCCAGGCGTCGCGCGGCACGATCGTGCCGGTCAGCCGCCGCAACTCGTTGCCGATCGCGTCGGGCAGCGGCCCGCGCCGCGCCGGCACCGTGCCCAGCACGGCGTCGGCCCAGTCCGGCACCGGTACGAAGTTGGTCCGCAACGCCTTGGGCAGGGCCCGGATCAGCGCGATCACCACGTCGCGGCGGAACCCGGGCACCGACCAGCCGAAGTCGTCCGGGTCGAGCTTGTTGAGCAGCGCGATCGGCACCTCGACGGTGACCCCGTCGGCCTGGGTGTTCGGCTCGAACTCGTACGTCAGGGGCAGCCGCACCCCGTTGGCCAGCCAGGCGTCCGGGTACGCGTTGGGGTCGACCCCGTCCCGGCCGGCGTTCACGAGCATCTCGCGGGTGAACGTCAGCAGCTCGGGCTCGTCGCGCCGGGCCTTCTTCCACCACGCGTCGAAATGCCGGGCGCTGACCACATCGGCCGGGATGCGGGCGTCGTACAGGGCGTACACGGTCTCGTCGTCGACCGCGATGTCGCGGCGGCGGGCCCGGTTCTCTATCTCTTCGATCCGGGCCAGCAGCTTGTTGTTCTCGCCGTAGAACTTGTGGTGGGTCTCCCAGTCGCCCTCGACCAGCGCGTGCCGGATGAACAACTCGCGCGACGCCACCGGGTCGACCTTGGAGTAACCGACCTTGCGCCGCGGCACGATCGGCAACCCGTACAAGGTCACTTTTTCGTACGCCATGACGGCGCCCTGCTTCTTTTCCCAATGCGGCTCGGAGTACGAGTATTTGACCAGGTGAGGCGCCAGTTTTTCGGCCCACTCGGGCTCGATGCGGGCGTTGACCCGGCCCCACAACCGGCTCGTCTCGACCAGCTCGGCCGACATGACCCAACGCGGCTGCTTCTTGAACAACGCCGAGCCCGGGAAGATGGCGAACTTCGCCCCGCGGGCGCCCAGGTATTCGCGCTTGTCGCCTTCTTTGAGGCCGATGTGCGAGAGCAGGCCGGACAGCAGGGCGGTGTGCACGTGCTGCCCCTCGGCTACCTCCTCGCGATCCTCGGTCAGCGTGAGGTTGAGGGTCCGGGCCACCTGGCGCAGCTGCGCATAGATGTCCTGCCATTCGCGTACGCGAAGGTAGTTGAGAAACTCGCTGCGGCAGAGCCGGCGGAACTGGTTGCCGGACAGCTCCTGCTGTTTCTCGCGCAGATAGCGCCACAGGTTGAGGTAGCTGAAGAAGTCCGATTCCTTGTCGGTGAACCGGGCGTGCTTCTCGTCGGCCTGCTGCTGCTTCTCGGTGGGCCGCTCGCGCGGGTCTTGAATGGACAGCGCGGCCGCGATGACCATGACCTCGGCCAGGCACTCCTGCCGGTCGGCCTCGATCACCATGCGGGCCAGCCGCGGGTCGACCGGCAGCTGGGCCAGCTGGCGGCCGAGCGGGGTCAGCTTGCGGGCGTCGAGCGCGCCCAGCTCTTCCAGCAGCTTCACGCCGTCGGTGATGTTGCGGCGGTCGGGCGGGTCGATGAACGGGAACTTGGCCAGGTCGCCCAGCCCCAGGTTGGTCATCTGCAGGATGACGCTGGCCAGGTTGGTCCGCAGGATCTCGGGCTCGGTGAACTCGGGCCGGGCCTCGAAGTCCTCCTCGGAGTAGAGCCGGATGCAGATGCCGTCGGCCACCCGGCCGCAGCGGCCCTTGCGCTGGTTGGCGCTGGCCTGCGACACCGGCTCGATGGGCAGGCGCTGCACCTTGAGCCGGTGCGAGTAGCGGCTGATACGCGCGGTGCCGGGGTCGATGACGTACCGGATGCCGGGCACGGTCAGCGAGGTCTCGGCGACGTTGGTGGCCAGCACGACCCGGCGCTGCGAGTGCCGCTCGAACACCTTGTGCTGCTCGGCCGCCGACAGCCGGCCGTACAGCGGCACGATGTCGGTGGCCCGCAGGTTGCGCTTGGCCAGCGCGTCGGCGGTGTCGCGGATCTCGCGCTCGCCGCTGAGGAAGACCAGGATGTCGCCGTCACCCTCGCGGCCCAGCTCGTCGACGGCGTCGGCAATGCCGTCGACCTGGTCCTGGGGTTCCTCGGTGTCGTCCTCGGTCGTCGTGACGAGCGGGCGGTAGCGGGTCTCGACCGGGAACGTGCGCCCGGACACCTCGATCACCGGGGCCGGCTTGCCGTCCTTGTCCGCGAAGTGCTCGGCGAACCGCTGCGTCTCGATGGTGGCCGACGTGATGATCAGCTTCAGGTCGGGCCGCCGGGGCAGCAGCTCGCGCAGATAGCCCAGGATGAAGTCGATGTTGAGGCTGCGCTCGTGGGCCTCGTCGATGATCAGCGTGTCGTACCGGAAGAGGTTGCGGTCGTTCTGGATCTCGGCCAGCAGGATGCCGTCGGTCATCACCTTGACCATGGTCTCGTCGGAGACCTGGTCGGTGAAGCGCACCTTGTAGCCGACGGTCTGGCCCAGCGGCCGCCCGACCTCTTCGGCGATCCGCTCGGCCACGGTGCGGGCCGCGATCCGCCGCGGCTGGGTGTGCCCGATCTGGCCGCGGACGCCGCGCCCGAGCTCGATACAGATCTTCGGGATCTGCGTCGTCTTGCCCGACCCGGTCTCACCGGCCACGACGACCACCTGGTGGTCGCGGATGGCGGCCAGGATGTCGTCTTTCCGCTGGCTGACCGGCAGCGACTCGGGATAACTGATCGGCGGCACGTTGGCCATCAGCGTGGCCAGGCGCGCGGCCGCCTTGTCCACCTCGCCGGAGATCTCGGCGAGCGCGGCGGCCCGGGCGGCCTCGTCCTTGATACGCCGGGTCCCCTCGAGACGGCGCCCGAGGCGCCGCTCGTCCCGCGGGAGGAGCTCAGCTAGCCGTTTACGGAGTTCAGGCAGGGCAAGTGTTGTCGACATCGCGCGACAAGAATAGGCGGATCCAACCAAAAACGCCTCGTGATTAACACCGCCCCCACCCTGGGAATCCGACCGACACGTCGCTCTCCCTCAGACTGCCTCGCTCCCCTGCTCATGCCGCCCCGGCCTCAGGAGCCGGACGGCAACCGCGATGTCCTCGGCAAATTTCTCATCAGGCGCCGGGATGCCAGAGAGCGCCGATCGAAGGTCCGCACCTGTGCCCGGGCGAAGCGGTCGCATTTCCGCCACCGGTCGGCCGTCTCGGGTGACGGTCACAGTTTCGCCCCGCTCGACGGCTCCGAGCAGGTCGGAGAAGTGTCCGGACGCCTCGGTGGCACTCACCGACCGCATGCGGCGTCAGCCGAGATCATCGGCTGCCCAGAGCGTCGATCGCTTGCATCTCTTCTTCGGTGAGGACGAAGTTGGTGAGGTCGGCGTTGCGGGCGATGCGTTCCGGGGTCTTCGACTTGGGGATGACGACGATCTCGTGCTGGATGTGCCAGCGCAGCACGACGCGGGCCGGGTCGACGCCGTGGGTGGCGGCGATGCGGGTCAGGGCCGGGTCGTGCAGGTTGGTCGTCTTGAACGGGGAGTAACCCTCCAGGACCACGCCGCGCTCGCGGTGGGCGGTCAGGACGGCCGGGTCGTACAGGGACGGGCCGAAGCGGATCTGGTTGACCGCGGGGGTCACGCCGGTCTCGGCCGTCAGCTCGTCGATCTCGGCGCTGTCGTAGTTGCTGACGCCGATGGCCCGGGTCAGGCCGGCCTCGCGGGCCTCGACGAAGGCCTGCCAGACCGGCACCGAGCGGCCGCGGTGGGGCGGCCAGTGGATCAGCCACAGGTCGATCGCGTCGACGCCGAGGTCGCGCAGGGACGCCTCGATCGTCCGGCGCTCCTGGCCGGCCCGCTCGGCCGGCAGCTTGGTGGTGATGAAGACCTGGTCGCGCTGCACGCCGCTGTCGCGCAGGGCGCGGCCCACCTCGGCCTCGTTGCCGTACATGGTGGCCGTGTCGAGGTGGCGGTAGCCGGCCTCGAGCGCGTCCCGGACGGCCTGGTACGCGGAGTCGCCGTGCAACTGCCACGTGCCGAAGCCGAGCAGGGGCATCTCGACGGGGGTGCCGTCGGCCGCCTTGGGGAGCGGCAGGGCGGGAATCGTCATGACTCTCATCCTGCCCCCGGAAAAGCGGAGCGACTACTCCCGCTCGACCCGCGGGTGGTGGTCGGGCACGGGCGCGCGCAGGCGGGCCGCGGCCGGGTCGTGGGCCGACGGCTCGGCCGCGGGCAGCGCGCTCAGGCCGGGCAGGCGGGAGTTCTCCATCGCGGCCCGCTCGGCCAGCGCCCGTTCCAGGGCGGCCCGGGCGACAGCGTCGTCGTCTTTCGCGGACATCTCGTTCTCCTTCGACGGCAGGGTGAAGTGGAAGCGCGTGCCGCCGCCGGGGTTGTCGGACACCCCGATCTCGCCGCCGTGGCGCTCCACGATGCGTTTGCAGATGGCCAGGCCCAGGCCGGTGCCGGCGTACCCGGCCTCGGCGTGGGCCCGGTGGAACTTGTCGAACACCTCGTTCTTGGCCTCGTCGGGGATGCCGATCCCCCGGTCCGCGACCTCGATCCGGGCGCCGGCGGCGGTCACCTCGACCTGCGGGTCGGTGCCGGGCCGGACGTACTTGAGGGCATTGCCGACCAGGTTGTCCAGCACGTGCCGCAGCATCGCCGGGTCGGCCGACACCACCGGCAGGTCGCCGACCGTGATCTGCGGGTGGTCCTGGGGGCGCAGATGGGCCGTACGGTCGTGCACCACCTCGCCGACCAGGGCGTTCAGGTCGACCGGGCGGCACCGCAGCGGCGCGTCGCGGGCCGTGCTGTAGGCCAGCAGCGTGTCGATCAGCCCGGCCATCCGGTCGACGGCCAGGATGATCCGCTCCAGGCTGCGCTCGACCCCGGTGCCCGGTGGCAGATCCTCGAGCGCCGCCTCGCTGTGCCCGCGGATCACGGTCAGCGGCGCCTTCAGGTCGTGCGCGACCACCCCGGCGAACACGGCCAGGTCGTTCTCGTAGCGGCGCAGCTCGGTGATGTCGTGGAAGACGGCCACCGCGCCGTGCCGGTCGGCCCCCGGGTCGAGCGGCCGGCCGTCCACGCTGACCAGCACGCCCTCGGGCCGCCGGTCGTTGCGGATGAGCATCTCGACGCCGTCGCAGGACTCGCCGTGCAGGGCCCGGATCAGCGGCGTCTCCTCGACCGGGAACGGCGTGCGCCCGTCCGGCCGGTAGAGGCCGTAGTGCTTCTGCCACTCGGCCGGGTCGTTCTCGTCCTCGGCCACCCCGAGCAGTTCCCGGGCGGCCGGGTTGTGCAGCAGGAACGCACCGCGCTCGTCGACCACGCCGACGGCGTCGCTGATGCTGTCCATGATCGCGCTGAGCAGCCCGGCCTGGCGGCGGCTGCCGGCCTCGGCCGTCCGCAGGTCGGCCGTCGCCCGCTGCACCCGGGCCCAGGCCCGGGCCCGCCCGGTCGCCAGCACGTAGACCAGACCGGCCAGCAGCACCGACAGCGCGATGCCGGTCAGCAGCACAGTCAGCGGCAGCCGGCTCGACGCGCCGGGCAGGTGCGAGGCGTCGGCCCGGGTGATCAGCCGCCAGCCGCGGTCGGCGACCACGAGGTCGACGGTGCGCTCCAGGTCGGTCCGGCCCGGCACGGTGTACTCGGCGACGACCGGCCGCCCGCCGTCACGGTTCGTGGCCAGCAGCACGCCGTCGAGCTGGTTCTGACTGACGGTCTCGAGCATGCCGCTCAGGAAGTCCCCGCCGCGCAGCCCGAGGACGAGCCAGCCGCGGAACTCGGGCACGTTGGCCCGGGTCCAGATCGGGGCGGCGAACACGAACGAGCGCTGCTGCTCGGCCGCCGGCAGGTTGCGGTCGCGCAGCAGCACGTACGCGTCGGAGACGCTGGGCTGGCCGATCCGGCGGGCGTCGACCAGGGCCGCCGCGGCCTCAGGAGCGGCCGCTATGTCGAGGCCGTTCATCGGGCGGCCCTGCGCGGTCAACGGCCGGGTGAAGATCGAGAAGAAGTGCTCGTCGGCAGTGACGGTGGCGCGCAGCTCGAGGCCGGTGGCGCCGCGCGAGCGCCACTGGGCCTGGATGGCCGGGATCCGGTCGGTCGCGGCCGGGACGACGTACGCCAGGGAGGCCGCGCCGACCAGGTTGGCCGAGGCGAACGGCGCGGTCGCCGTGTCGAAGTCGGCCCAGGTCAGGTTGGCGTCGGTGGCCAGGCCGGCGGCGGCCGTCTCGATCAGCGACCGGTACCGCCCGGTCTCGGTCTGCACGGCCGCGCGGGCCATCGCGGTGCGCTGGTCCATCACCCGGGCCGCGTTCTCGTGCTGGGCCGAGCGCATCACGGCATACACGGAGACCACGACGGTGAGGCCGGCCAGCAGGATGGACCCGGCCAGAAGCAGACCGGTGAAGCGCCCGCGACGGGCCTCCGCCGCGGTGGCCGAGGGCTCACGTCGCTTCACCAAAACCAGCATATGGTGCAAAGCACCCCCGCCGACCGGGTTCGGCCGACGGGGGTGCCTGTTACTTATTTCCAGGTGTCGTACTGGTACAGCTTCTGCTGCGCCATCAGCGTGGTGATCTTGGTGTAGTAGTTGGGGTCGGTCGCGTAGCCGGCCTTCCACACGTTCCAGATGAAGGCGTTGGCGTTCTTGGTGTAGTTGAAGGCCGGGGCGTAGCGCGGGTTGACCTTCAGGAAGTTGCCGTGGTCACGGAACGAGTGGCCCATCGAGGCGTACGTCCGGAAGGTCGCCTTCGTGGTGAAGCAGGTGCCCTCCTTGGTGCACTCCTGCGTCGTGTACTCGTGGCAGCCGTTGGCCAGCGTGCCGTAGCGGCCGCTCTGGCACTTGATGCCGAAGTAGTTGCGGTCGACCGCCGACAGGCCGCTGCGGCCCCAGCCCGACTCGAGGATCGCCTGCGCGATCGTCACCGAGGCCGGCACGCCGTACTCGCGCCAGCCGAGCTGCGCGCCCGGCACGGCCGCCTTGATGAACTGCTCCGGGGTCTGGGTCACGGCCGGCGCCGGCTTCGCGGCCGGAGCGCCCGGACACGACTTGAGGGCGGCCGTCACGACGTACGCGTGGGAGATGTAGTTGCCGTCGGAGAGCTTGTTCCACTGCGAGGTCGTGCGGACCGTGCCGCTGACCGTCGAACCGGGCACGGCGCAGACACCGGTCACCTTGGTGCCGTTGCCGACCACGCGGCGGACGGCGGCGGTGGTCGACGGGCCCGACCGGATGTTGACCTTGCCGTCGGCGCTGCGCACCGTGCCGACCTTGTTCGCGCTGATCGCCTTGCCCGGTTTCACCTTCACGGCCGCGGCCTGCGGCGACGAGGCGGCGCAGCGCTTGATGGTGCCGCTGTTCCAGACGTACGCGTGGGTGATGTAACCACCCGTGCTGAGCTTGTCCCACTGGGTCGTGGTGCGCACGGAGCCCCGGACGCTCTGACCGGTGACCGAGCAGACCACGGAGACCCGCTGGTCGTCGCGGAGTGATCCGAGCACGCGGTCGGCCAGCGACGGGCCGGAGCGCACCTTGAGGGAACTGCGCACGTCGATCGTGGCCGAGACCGCGGCCGCGCTGGCCGCGCCGGGGGCGGCCACCAGACCGGCGCCGACAGCGACCACGAGCAGCGGGCCGGCGAACCGGCGAGCGTACTGCCTCATATGTAAACGTCTCCTTCTCAACGGGCGGCGTCCGTTAGAAGGTGGCGGCGGGGCGTTGCGCGACAAGAGCGCGCGAGGGTGCAGAAAAGTTGCGACGCGGCGCACACGGTGCTGATGTGTCGCGGTGAACCCGCTGAGACTTATGATTCGACGCGCTTAGAAATGAACTTGGTTGGGCAAAGGCCGTAGCGCCCTGCCCAGCCCATCCGAAGGACACCGCCCATGACGGTCCTGGCGTCCCCCCAGCCGGCGACGGCCGCGCCTCCCCGCGCCTCGCGTCACCTGCTCACGCCGATGGGCGTCGCCGTCCTGGCGACCCTGGCCGTGGTGGCTCTCTATCAGCTCGCCGTGCGCACGACCCTCGGCCAGCAGATCGACACGATTGTCATGCGCGGCGCCGACGTGCACCACGCGCAGGTGACCGAGGTGCTCGAGCGCACGCTCAACAACACCTCGCTGGCCAGCCTTGTGCTGGTCTGCCTGTTCGCGGCGGTCTTCGGCGTGGTCCGCCGCCGGCTCGACCTGGCCGTCGGCGCGGCCCTGCTGGTGATCGGGGCCAACCTGACCACCCAGCTGCTCAAGACCCAGCTCCCCCGGCCCGACCTGGACGGCTCGGCCATGTCGAACTCGTTCCCCAGCGGCCACACGACGGCCGCGGCGTCGGTCGCGTTCGCCGTCGTCCTGGTGCTGCCGCAGGCCCTGCGGGGAATGGTCGCCCTGGTCGGCTTCGCCTACGTCACGATCATCGCCGTGGCCACGGTCTGGGCCGAGTGGCACCGCCCCAGCGACACGGTGGCCGCGCTGCTGGTCACGCTGGCCTGGGGCGCGTTCGCGGTGTTCGTGATCCGGCTGCTCAAGCCCATGGAGACCCGCCCGGCCAGCCGCGTCGTCAAGCTGCCGCTGCTGGCCGTCGGCGCGGTCACGGCCGCGGCCGGGGCGTTCGGGCTGGCCTCGGTCGCGCTGTCCGAGCGGGCCATGCCCGACCTGGTCTCGGGGCGCTTCGCGTTCCTGGCCGGCTCGGCCGCGATCACGGCCGTCGCCGCCGGCGCGTTCCTGCTGTGGGCCCGATTGGCTGCGGCTTTTCCGGTGACTGCGCCCGCGCCTCGCACAAAGACGAAAGCCGCGCCTCGCACTAAGGCGAAGCCCGCTCCCCGCCCCGAGCCGAAGCCCGCTCCCCGTTCCGGGTCGAAGCCGGCTCCCGCATCCGTGAAGAAGAACTCCGGCGCCCCGGCATCCGCCGGCCGCCGCGTCAAGGGAGGTACGAAATGACCGCGCCCACCCCCGATAACCCGACCAGCGCCGCCGGCATCCCGCCCGGCCCGGCCGGAGTGCCCAGCCTGCCCGCCCAGACGCTCGCCGCGGGCGGTTCGCCGACCGTCGTGGTCGGCACCTACCCCGACTACGCCCAGGCCCAGAAGGCCGTCGACACGCTCAGCGACAACAAGTTCCCGGTCGAGCGCACCGCCATCATCGGCACCGACCTGCGTCTCGTCGAGAACGTGCTGGGCCGCCTCACGGTCGCCAAGTCGGCCCTGGCCGGCGCGGCCAGCGGCGCCTGGTTCGGCCTGTTCGTGGGCCTGCTGTTCGGCCTGTTCAGCGACTCGAGCTGGTTCGCCGTCATCCTGGTCTGCCTGCTCATCGGCGCCGCCTGGGGCGCGGTCTTCGGTGCCATCGCCCACGCCGCCACCGGCGGCCGCCGCGACTTCGCCTCCCGCTCCTCCATCCAGGCCGGGACGTACTCGGTCGTGACCGACGCCGAGGTCGCCGACCAGGCGAAGTCGCTGCTCGTCTCGCTCAACTGGCAAGCCTCAGGCGCCCAGTAAGCCCAACATCAACGTCAACAGCCTGTCGTAGCGGGGTGGGTGGTTCAGACCGCAACTCCCGTCGAGGGCCGCGGCGCGGTGAGCTGGCCGCCGGCGCGTCCAAAGCGCTCACCACACCACGGCGACGTGCGTGAGTGGTCACGCCCAACTGCAAAGATCAACCCCTCGGACCGGCCGGCCTGAGGGGTTGACTTGTTTTTCGAGCGCAACCACTTACGCAGGTCGCCCGGGTGGGGTGAGCGCTCAGGGCGCGCCAGCGCCCTGCTCGCCCCGGCCGGGCCCTCGACGGGAGTGACGGTCTGCACCCACCACCCCGCCACGACATGAAGTTGGCCTTGCAGTTGATCTTGATCGGGTCAGAAGCCGCCGTGCAGCTGGGTGCGGAGCTTGGTCAGGGCCTTGGCCAGCAGGCGCGAGACGTGCATCTGGCTGATGCCGATCTGGTCGGCGATCTGCGACTGGGTCAGGTTGCCATAGAAGCGCAGCGTCAGGATCTTCTGCTCGCGCTCGTCCAGCGTGGCCAACGCGGGGCCCAACGCGACCCGGGTCTCGGCCAGCTCGAACTCGAAGTCCTCGCCGCCCAGGGTGTCGCCCAGCGAGGTGCTGCCGTCGGCCGTGATCGGCGTGGAGAGCGACGTCGCGTTGTAGGCGCGGGCGCCCTCGAGGCCTTCCAGCACGTCTTCCTCGGTGACGCCCAGGTGGGTGGCCACGTCGGCGACTGTCGGGGAGCGGCCCAGGCTGTGCGTCAGTGTCGCGTTGGCCTCGGTGATGGCCAGCCGCAACTCCTGCAGGCGGCGCGGCACCCGCACCGACCAGGTGCGGTCGCGGAAGTGACGCTTGATCTCGCCGATGATGGTCGGGATCGCATATCCCGCGAAATCCACCCCGCGGGACGGGTCGAACTTGTCGACCGCCTTGATCAGGCCGACGGTCGCGGTCTGGATGAGGTCGTCGGTGGGCTCACCGCGGCCGGAGTAGCGGTGGGCGAGGTGGCGAGCCAGCGGCAGCCACGCCTCGATCGCGCGGTCGCGCAACTCGGGGTGGGCGGCCAGCTCGACCAGCAGGTCCGTGGCGCTGAGGTCGGCGTGGGACACGGTCATGGGAGGTCCTCCAGAGGGCGGGCAGAGAGCCGTGCCCGCACGCGGCGACCGTTCTGTCACTCCACGCTAACCGAGAAGGTGAGGCTTGCCTAGCCGAAAGTACGAGAGTCACCCCGCAACCCCCGGGGAGGGTGGAAATCGACCACGGGATTTAATGTCGGAGCTCCGTGGTAAACAGCGGGGGCACAACCAGGCACCTCAAGACGGGAAACACAATGGCCATTCTCGGCATCGACATCGGCGGCTCCGGGGTCAAGGGAGCGCCGGTCGACACCGCCCGCGGCGAGCTGCTCGCCGAGCGGTACCGGGTGCCCACCCCGCAGCCGTCCGACGTCACCAGCGTCGTCGAGGCCGTCGCCGAGGTGGCGGCCCAGTTCGAGGGGCAGTTCGACCGGGTCGGCATCACCTTCCCGGGCGTGGTCGTCGACGGCGTCACCCGCAGCGCGGCCAACGTCGACAAGTCCTGGCTCGACGCCCCGGCGGCGCAGCTGTTCACCGAGCGGCTGGGCCAGCCGGTCTCCGTGCTCAACGACGCCGACGCCGCGGGCGTGGCCGAGGTCGCGTTCGGCGCCGGGCGCGACCAGGCCGGCCTGATCATGATGCTGACGTTCGGCACGGGCATCGGCAGCGCGCTGTTCCTCGACGGCACGCTGATCCCCAACACCGAGTTCGGCCACCTCGAGCTCGACGGCCACGACGCCGAGACCCGGGCCAGCGACCGCGCCCGCGAGCAGGACGACATGAGCTGGGAGAAGTGGGCGGGCCGGGTCCGCCGCTATCTTTCCCACGTCGAGATGCTGCTCTCACCGCGGCTGTTCATCATCGGCGGCGGGGTCAGCAAGAAGTCCGACCGCTTCCTGCCGCTGATCGACATCCGCACCCCGATGGTGCCGGCCACGCTGCTCAACAACGCGGGCATCATCGGCGCGGCCCGTGTCGCCGAGATCGACGGCAACCGGCCCGCCCCGGGCGGCGTGACGCCGCACGAGGCCGGCGCGACGGTGGCGAGCTGACCATGGCCCGCACTGTTGCCACCAACACCCGGGCCGGCCGCGACGAGCTGCTCGAGTTCCTGCGCCCGCGCCACCACGCCATCCTGATGACGACCCGGCGCGACGGCCGCCCCCAGTCCTCCCCCAACACATGCGGGGTCGACACCGAGGGCCGCATCGTCATCTCGACGTACCCCGAGCGGGCCAAGGTCTACAACCTGCGGCGCAACCCGCAGGTGTCGGTGTGCGTGCTCTCCGACGACTTCGGCGGCCCGTGGGTCCAGGTCGACGGCACGGCCGAGGTGATCGACCTGCCCGAGGCGGTCGAGCCGCTGGTCGAGTACTTCCGGGTCATCTCGGGCGAGCACCCGAACTGGGACGAGTACCGGCAGGCGATGCGCGACCAGGGCAAATCCCTGATCCGCATCACCATCGACCGGTGGGGCCCGATCGCCACCGGCGGCTTCCCGGCCCGCCTGGCCTGAGCGGCCGGATCACCCTCGCCAGGCCTTCAACCGCTTGGCGAGGGCGAGGCCGAGCGTCCGGGCCGTGGCCGGTTCCGACGCGGCGTTCTCGTAGCCGCGGCAGTCGATCAGGGTCACCGCGTCGTTGATCCGGACCGCCGCGATGAAGGTGCTCCGGTAGAGGCCGTTCTCGAGGGGCTTACCCTCGGCGTCGACCTCCTCGTACTGCCGCTGGATCAGCACCGATTCGTCGCCGACGTCGAGCGGCCTGAGCAGCGAAAAAGTCGTGTCGAGGCCGCGTATCCGGCTGTCGGAACAGACCTGCGCGCCCTGCCTCAGCTCGGCCATGTAGTCCTTGGCCCCGTCGCCGCTGTAAACGCCGACGGTGTTGTAGACCGCGTCGTCGGGGGTGCCCTTCGGGGGCGGATTGTCCGGTTTACGGTAGCGCGAGATGATCGACGCGCTGACCCCGAGCTCGCGCTGGCTCGGGAACTTCGCGGCCGGGCAGAATTCGGGCACGCCGAGCGGCTTGAAATACGTGACGGTGGCGTTGGCGTCCTCCTGCCGCAGCGTCACCTGGTACGGGATCTCTGCCGGCATCGGCTCCTCGGTGATCACCGGGGCGGTGGTGGGCGGCCGGGTCGAGGGTGGCGTGGGCGGCGGCGGGGCGCTGGAAGGCGCAGTCGCCGAGGGTGCGGCCGATGACGGGGCGTACGACGGCACCGTGCTGACGGTCGGGGCGGCCGCGAGTCCGCCGAGCCCCGTGCCCGTCGTGGGCGGCGCCGACGGCTGTCCCCCGGCGCTGGTCACCGCCCACCCGGTGCCGAGCGCGGCCGCTACCAGCACGGCCGTAGCCGTCGTGGCCAGCCCGGTCCGGTGGGACCGCCGCCGCTCGGCCTGGTAGCGCAGTTCACGGCCGGTCAGCAGCAGCCCGCGCTCGCTGTCCGCCGCCAGCGCCGCGAACGCCTCGCCCACTTCATCCGGCATCGATCAGTCCCGCCATGCCTCGAGCCGCTTGGTGGCCGCCTTGGTCAGCGACTCGATGGCCGCCCGGTTGGACGCCAGGTTCTCGTAGCCCCGAGCGTCGATCAGCGTGACCGCGTCGCCGACCCGCACCGCCCCGATGTACGTGCTCATCTGCGACCCGTTGTTCATCGGGTTGCCCTCGCCGTCGGTCAGCTCGTAGGCCCGGTGGATCAGCACCGACTCGTCGCCCACACCCAGCGACCCGAGCAGATCGAACTGCACGTCGAGGTCGCCCACCTTGCCGGTCGCGCACAGTTCGGTCGCCTTCCGCAGGTCGGCCAGATAGTCCTGGGCGCCGTCGCCGCGATAGACGCCGACAGTGTTGTACACGGTGTCGTCCGGGATGTTCTCGGCCGGGGTGCCGGGCGCGCGGAAGGCGGCCATCACCGACCCGCTCACGCCGAGCTGGTCCTGACTCGGGAACTTGGCCTTGGCGCAGAACTCGGGCGGGCCGATCTTGTCCTCCTGCCGCGTCACGTCCCCGTTGGCGTCGGCCTTGTTGATCAAGGCTCGGGCCGGCACCGACTTCGGCAGGGCCGGCGCCTCGCTGGTGACCGGCGCGCTCGACGGCGGGGCGGTGGTGGCCGGGGCGGTGGTCGGCCGCGTGGTCGCCGGGGCGCTGGACGGCACCGGCGGCGCCGACGACATCGTGACGACGGGGGCCGAGCCGCCGGCCGTGTTCAGCCCCGTGCTGCGGTTGTTGTCGGCGATCGCCCAGCCCGCGCCGACCGCGCCCACGACCAGCACGGCGGCCGTGCCGCTGGTCACCGCGACCGTGCGCGACCGGCGGCGGGCGGCCTGGCGGCGCAGTTCGGGGCCCGAGAGCAGCAGGCCGCGCTCGGAGTCCGACGAGAGGGCGGCGAAGGCCTGCTCAATGTTCGACATCGCTGACCTCCGGGGTGCGGGACGGGGCGAGGATCGCGGCCAGCTCGGTGCGGCCACGGTGCAGTCGTGAGGTCACCGTGCCCACGGCAACGCCGGTCTCGGCCGCGATGTCGGCCACCGGCAGATCGAAGAGGTAGTGCAGCGCGACCGTCCGGCGCACGGGTGCGGGCAGCCGCCGCAACGCTGTGGTCAGCCACACCGCGTCCTCGCTGGGGGCGCCGGCCGGTTCGGGCGGGCCGGCCCGGCGGACGGCGGCCCGCCACCCGCTGAGCCGGCGCCACCGGTCGGTGGCCAGGCGGCCCACGGTCAGCCGCAGCCACGCCTCGGGCGCCGGGTGGGCGGACACCGTGCGCCAGCGGCGCCAGGCCCGCGTGTACGCCTCTTGCACCACGTCCTGCGCGTCGCCGAGGTCCCCGGTCAGCGCGTAGCCGTAGCGCAACATCCTGGCTGACGTGTCCCGGTAGAACTCGTCGAAGCCGTCCGCATCCCGCATCCCGCGAAACTCCCCGCTCGTCCTGGTTCGTGCACCGGTAACGCCCGGCGTGGCAAGAATGCTGCATTCCCGGGAAAGTTTCTTCCCCGATTCACGCCAAGCACCGAAAAAGGCCGGCACCCCGGGTGGGGCGCCGGCCTTTCGGACGGACGGATCAGGCCGCGAGCTGCTGCTCAGCATCCAGCAGGTAGAGCAGGGAGTCGCGGTGCATGGAGGCGACCGGCTCGAGCAGGTCGGGGTGGCGCAGCAGCGCGGCCGCGTCCAGGTCGCGGCGGTCGGGCTCGAGCAGGCGGCGGAACTCGGCCGGCGCCTTGCCGCTGCGCGCGTAGGGCAGCGGCCGGTCCCGGGCCAGCGGCACGGCCGCGATCACGGCGTCGACGCCGCGCCGGGCCAGCTCCGGGTCGGCCAGCAGGCAGGCGGCCCAGCTGACCACGGTCTCGTCGACCCAGGTGCGCCAGCCCTCCTCCTCGGCCTCCTCGTCCTCGGGCTCGCTGCCGACCCGCCAGTCGAGCACGGCCGAGCCGCCGGGGCCGGCGATGGCGACCAGCGCCGCGTCGACCTCGGTCGGGTAGCGCAACCAGGCGGCAACCGTGACCGCCTGCCGGGCCTGCAGCTCCGACAGGGTGTGGGCGATCGTGTCGGCGCTCCCCGAGGGGTAAGCACGCGACAGCCAGTGCGTGCTCGCCGCGATGACGGGCGACAGCTCGACAGACGGTCCGGCCACGTGGGTACTCCTCCGCTCTCATCGCGGCACCGGTCGGCCCGCGTCACACCGGATGACTCGGCGTCGGAGGAGGGGTATCTGAGAAGGGGTACCAAGGTGGGACCGCACGGCAACCGAGGCGCTCCTGAGGCGCGGGCCGGGAAACATTATTTTGCGGGCCGGTAACGTTCTGATGATCAAACTCGGTAAAGATGAACGAGCCGAATTGGCGGAATTCATCGCCGGGTGCAACGCCTCGCCTGGATGAGTCGGCCGGAGCGGACTCCGGTAGGTTGAGCGCATCGGCACGCCACCGTTTGCGGCGCCTCCACAGCGGAGAAGTATGCCCTCACGGTGGTCTGGTTTCGCCGAACCCGTCCGCGCCCTCTGATTACGGTGGAGATCATGACCGGTCGCTTTCCCATCGAAGACGTGACGCCCTCGGTGTCGTGTGGCCGCTATCCCGCAAAGGCGGTCGTCGGCGAATTGGTGCCGGTCTCCGCGGTGTCCTATCGAGAAGGTCACGACGCCCTCGGCGTCAACGTGGTATGGCGCGGTCCCGACGGCGAATCCGAGCCGTTCACCCGCATGCGCCCGGGTGAGCCCGGCCTCGACCAGTGGCACGGGGTGATCCGGCCCGACCGGGTCGGCCGGTGGACGTTCACGGTGGAGGCGTTCGACGACCCGTACCGCACCTGGCGCAACGCGGTGGTCAAGAAGATCGGCGCCGGGCAGGGCCTGGAAGACCTGGCCAACGACCTGGCCGAGGGGGCCGAGGTCCTCGACCTGGCCACCAAGATCGTTCCGTCCGGCGACGAGGAGCGGGTGCGCGACGCCGCGGCCGCCCTGCGCGACGACCAGCGCTCGCTGTTCGCCCGGGTCTCCCCCGCGCTCGACCTGGAAGAGCTGCTCTGGCACCACCCGGTGCGCCAGCTGGTGACGACCACCCGGTCGTACGCGATCTGGGTCGACCGCAAGCGCGCGCTCTACTCGGCCTGGTACGAGTTCTTCCCCCGCTCCGAGGGCGCCGAGATCGGCCCCGAGTCGACCCCGATCAAGCACGGCACGTTCGCCACCGCGGCCGGCCGGATCCCCGCCGTCGCCGGCATGGGCTTCAACGTGCTCTACCTGCCCCCGATCCACCCGATCGGCAAGATCAACCGCAAGGGCCGGAACAACACGCTGGTGGCCCGGCCGGAAGACGTGGGCTCCCCGTGGGCGATCGGCTCCGACGAGGGCGGCCACGACGCGATCCACCCGCAGCTGGGCACGCTGGACGACTTCCGCGCGTTCATCGCCACCGCCGAGGAGCACGGCCTCGAGGTCGCCATGGACCTGGCGCTGCAGGCCGCGCCCGACCACCCGTGGGTCAAGTCGAACCCCGAGTTCTTCACCCGGCGGGCCGACGGCACCATCGCGTACGCCGAGAACCCGCCCAAGAAGTACCAGGACATCTACCCGATCAACTGGGACAACGACTACAAGGCGCTGCGCGAAGAGGTCTACCGCGTCGTCATGCACTGGGTCGGCAACGGGATCAAGATCTTCCGCGTCGACAACCCGCACACCAAGGCGATGAACTTCTGGCAGTGGCTGATCGCCAAGGTCAAGGAGACCAACCCCGAGGTGCTGTTCCTGGCCGAGGCGTTCACCCGGCCCGCCGTCATGAACGGGCTGGGCAAGGTCGGCTTCACCCAGTCGTACACGTACTTCACCTGGCGCACCACGGCCTGGGAGATGCGGCAGTACATGGAGCAGCTGCTGACCACGATCGACTGGATGCGCCCCAACTTCTGGCCCAACACGCCCGACATCCTGCACGAGTCGCTGCAGAACGGCGGGCCGCCGATGTTCAAGATTCGGGCCGTGCTGGCAAGCATGCTCACGCCGTCATGGGGCATGTATTCGGGTTACGAGCTCTTCGAGCACGTCCCGCGGCCGGGCGCCGAGGAGTACATCGACAACGAGAAGTTCGAGCTCAAGCCGCGGGACTGGGCCCACGCCGAGCGCACCGGCCGGTCGCTGGCGCCGTACATCACCCGGCTCAACCAGGTCCGCGACGAGAATCCGGCCTTGCACTGGCTGCGAAACCTGAGATTCCACGACATCGACAACGACGCGCTGATGTGCTTCTCGAAGCGTGACCCCGACACCGGGAACACGGTTCTCGTGGTCGTCACCTTCGACTCGACGAGCGTGCAGTGGGGCAACACCGTGCTGAACATGCCGGAACTCGGCCTGGACTGGCACGACCGGTTCACGGTGGTCGACCAGATCACCGGGGCCACGTACGAGTGGGGGCAGCACAACGCCGTGCGGATCGATCCGTACGTCGAGCCGGCACACGTCTTCGTGATCCAGCCGGCTAGTTAACAAGTACCTGCGGGTGGGTAGGTGGGGAACCTGATGGACCAGAACGAACTCGGCCTCGAGCCGGATCCGACCGAGGGCAGCCACGTCGAGCAGGGTGTGGTCGAGCACCCGACAGCCGAGGACTTCGAGCATGCCCGCAGCCTGCCGGCGGACCGGACGTGGTTCCAGCGCGCCGTGTTCTACGAGGTTTTGGTCCGGGCGTTCTACGACTCCAGCAACGACGGCTCGGGCGACCTGAAGGGCCTGATCGAGCGGCTCGACTATCTGCAGTGGCTCGGGGTCGACTGCCTGTGGCTGCCGCCGTTCTACGAGTCGCCGCTGCGCGACGGCGGCTACGACATCAGCGACTTCTACAAGGTGCTGCCCGAGTTCGGCACGGTCGATGACTTCGTGGCGCTGCTCGACGCGGCCCACAAGCGCGGCATCCGGGTCATCACCGACCTGGTCATGAACCACACCTCGGACCAGCACCTGTGGTTCCAGGAGTCGCGGCGCGACCCCGACGGCCCGTACGGCGACTACTACGTCTGGAGCGACACCTCCGAGAAGTACCAGGACGCACGGGTCATCTTCGTCGACACCGAGGAGTCGAACTGGACGTTCGACCCGGTGCGTCGGCAGTTCTTCTGGCACCGGTTCTTCTCGCACCAGCCCGACCTCAACTACGACAACCCGGCCGTGCAGAACGCGATGCTCGACGTGCTGCGCTTCTGGCTCGACCTGGGCATCGACGGTTTCCGGCTCGACGCGGTGCCGTATCTGTTCGAGCGTGAGGGCACCAACGGCGAGAACCTGCCCGAGACGCACGCCTTCCTCAAGCACTGCCGCAAGGTGATCGACGACGAGTTCCCGGGGCGGGTGCTGCTGGCCGAGGCCAACCAGTGGCCGGCCGACGTGGTCGAGTACTTCGGCGACTCGAAGGCCGGCGGCGACGAGTGCCACATGGCGTTCCACTTCCCGCTGATGCCGCGCATCTTCATGGCGGTCCGGCGCGAGTCGCGCTTCCCCATCAGCGAGATCCTGGCCCAGACACCGGCCATCCCGGACAACTGCCAGTGGGGCATCTTCCTGCGCAACCACGACGAGCTGACGCTCGAGATGGTGACCGACGAAGAGCGCGACTACATGTACGGCGAGTACGCCAAGGACCCGCGGATGAAGGCCAACGTGGGCATCCGCCGGCGGCTGGCCCCGCTGCTCGAGAACGACCGCAACCAGATGGAGCTGTTCACCGCGCTGCTGCTGTCGCTGCCGGGCTCGCCGGTGCTGTACTACGGCGACGAGATCGGCATGGGCGACAACATCTGGCTCGGTGACCGCGACGGCGTTCGCACGCCGATGCAGTGGACCCCGGACCGCAACGCCGGCTTCTCGACGGCCCACCCCGGCCGGTTGTATCTGCCGGCCAACCAGGACCCGGTGTACGGCTACCAGGCGGTGAACGTCGAGGCCCAGCGCGACAGTTCCACGTCGTTGCTGAACTGGACGCGTACGATGCTGGCGGTGCGACGCCGCCACGAAGCGTTCGCCGTCGGGACCTTCCGCGAACTGGGCGGATCCAACCCGTCGGTGCTGGCCTACCTGCGCGAGGACGGCGACGACGTCGTGCTCTGCGTGAACAACCTGTCGCGCTTCCCGCAACCGATCGAGCTGAACCTGCAGCACTGGAACGGGTACACCCCGGTCGAGCTGACCGGTCACGTGAACTTCCCGCGTATCGGCCAGCTGCCCTACCTGCTCACGCTCCCCGGGCACGGCTTCTACTGGTTCCAGCTGTGCGGGTCCGAGGAGAAGCAATGACGTTGCCTTTCGCCGAATGGCTGCCGCTCCAACGGTGGTACGCCGGCCGATCCCGCACCCTGTCCTCGGTCAAGGAGGCGTCGACCACGGCGCTCGACGACGACCTCGACCTGGTGCTGATCGACGTCGAGTACACCGACGGCAGTTCCGAGCGGTACCAGGTGGTCGTGGCCTGGGAGTCGGGCCCGATCATCGAGTACAGCGAAGTGGCGACGATCGGCACCGACGGCGACCGCACCGGCTACGACGCGCTCTACGACACCAAGGCCGCCCGTAAGCTGCTGGCCCTGGTGGCGGCGGGTGGCACCCGGGGCGACGTGACGTTCGAGGCCGAGCCGGGCGCGACCTTCCCGGTCGACGCCTGGCCGCGGGTCTTCGACGCCGAGCAGAGCAACACCAGTGTCATCTTCGAGCAGGACGCGATCCTCAAGGTGTTCCGCCGCGTGTCGGCCGGCATCAACCCCGACGTCGAGCTCAACCGTGTGCTCGGCCGGCGCGACAACCCGCATGTGGCGCGCCTGCTGGGGTCCTTCCAGACCACCGAGGGCGGCGAACCCTGCCCGCTGGGCATGGTCACGGCGTACGCCGGCAACTCGGCCGAGGGCTGGGCCATGGCCACGGCCTCGGCCCGCGACCTGTTCGCCGACGCCGAGATGCGCGCCGACGAGGTCGGCGGCGACTTCCAGGGCGAGTCGTACCGGCTGGGCGAAGCGGTGGCGTCGGTCCACGCCGACCTGGCCGCGGCGCTCGGCTCCGGCCCGTCGGTCTTCCCGGTCGACGCCATGCTGGCCCGCCTACGCAGCGCGGCCCAGGCCGTGGCCGAGATCCAGCAGTACGTGCCGTCCATCGAGGCCCAGTTCCGCGCGCTCGACACCGAGCCCGTCGAGGTGCAGCGCGTCCACGGCGACCTGCACCTGGGCCAGGTGCTGCGGGTGCCCGAGGGCTGGCTGCTCATCGACTTCGAGGGTGAGCCGGGCCAGCCGCTCGACCAGCGCCGCCTGCCCGACTCGCCGCTGCGCGACGTGGCCGGGGTGCTGCGCTCCTACGAGTACGCGGCCTACCAGCTGCTGGTCGACCAGGACGACGACGAGCACCTGGCCGCGCGGGCCCGCGAGTGGGTCGACCGCAACCGGGCCGCGTTCTGCGACGGCTACGCCCACGCCGCCGGCGCCGACCCGCGCGAGCAGGGTCCGCTGCTGGCGGCCTACGAACTCGACAAGGCGGTCTACGAGGCCGCGTACGAAGCCCGGCACCGGCCCGGATGGCTGCGCATCCCGTTGCGCTCCATCTCGCGCCTCGTCGGCTGACGCCCACGCCAGAAGGAGATTCCCCTCGTGATCGGCCACTCCGCCAACCCGCTCGCCGCCGACCAGCGCGCCCTCAACAGCGTGGTGGCCGGCGACACCCACGATCCGCACGGCGTCCTCGGCGCCCATCCCGGCGGCGGCAACACCGTGATCCGGACCCTGCGCAAGGGGGCCAAGGCGGTCACGCTCGTCTTCGAGGGCGAGCGGGTCGAGATGATCCGGGTCCACCCCGACGGCGTGTTCGCGGCCGAGGTGCCGGGCCTGGTGCTCGACTACCGGGTCGACGTCGACGGCGAGGTCGTCGACGACCCGTACCGGCATCTGCCGACGCTGGGTGAGCTCGACCTGCACCTGATCGGCGAGGGCCGGCACGAGAAGCTGTGGAAGGTGCTCGGCGCGCAGCCCCGCGAGAGCGGTGTCGGGTTCGCGGTGTGGGCCCCGGGCGCGCGCGGCGTGCAGGTGATCGGCGACTTCACCGGCTGGGGCCCGTACGACGGCTGGCCGATGCGCTCGCTCGGCTCCAGCGGCGTGTGGGAGATCTACCTGCCCGACGCCCAGGTCGGCAGCAAGTACAAGTTCAAGATTCTCGGACGCGACGGGGTGTGGCGGGAGCACGCCGACCCGCTCGCGCAGCACACCGAGGTGCCGCCGGCCACCGCCTCGGTCGTCTACGACTCGGCGTACGAGTGGTCCGACGAGACGTGGATGGCCGAGCGCGCCACCAAGCAGTGGCATCAAGAGCCGATGAGCGCGTACGAGGTGCACCTGGGCTCGTGGCGGCCCGGCCTCACGTACACGGAGCTGGCCGACCAGCTCGTCGAGTACGTACTGGAAACGGGCTTCACCCACGTCGAGCTGATGCCGGTGATGGAGCACCCGTTCGGCGGCTCGTGGGGCTACCAGGTCACCGGCTACTACGCTCCGACGTCGCGCTTCGGCACCCCCGACGAGTTCCGCCACCTGGTCGACAAGCTGCACCAGGCCGGCATCGGCGTGATCCTGGACTGGGTGCCCGCGCACTTCCCGAAGGACGAGTGGGCGCTGGCCCGCTTCGACGGCACGCCGCTGTACGAGCACGGCGACTGGCGCCGCGGCGAGCACCCGGACTGGGGCACGTACGTCTTCGACTTCGGTCGCAAAGAGGTCCGCAACTTCCTGGTCGCCAACGCGCTCTACTGGTGCGAGGAATTCCACGCCGACGGCCTGCGGGTCGACGCCGTGGCCTCGATGCTCTACCTGGACTACTCGCGCAAGGACGGCGAGTGGACCCCCAACCAGTACGGCGGCCGCGAGAACCTGGACGCGATCAGCTTCCTGCAAGAGATGAACGCGACCGTCTACAAGAACTACCCGGGCGCGATCACCATCGCCGAGGAGTCGACAGCGTGGCCCGGCGTCACCCGCCCGACCCACCTGGGCGGCCTCGGCTTCGGCTTCAAGTGGAACATGGGCTGGATGAACGACACCCTCTCGTACATCGAGAAGGAGCCGATCTACCGCCAGTGGCACCACCACCAGATGACCTTCGCGACCGTGTACGCGTGGAGCGAGAACTACATCCTGCCGATCAGCCACGACGAGGTCGTGCACGGCAAGGGCTCACTGGCCGGCAAGATGCCCGGCGACCTGTGGCAGAAGCTGGCCAACACCCGGGCCCTGCTCGGCTTCATGTGGGCCTTCACCGGCAAGCAGCTGCTGTTCATGGGCAGCGAGATGGCCGACCTGCGCGAGTGGAGCGAGGAGCGCGGGCTCGACTGGACGCTGCCGGACGACCCGCAGTTCGGCGGTGTGCAGACTCTGGTGAAAGACCTGAACCGGGTCTACAAGGAGTCGCCCGCACTGTGGACGCAGGACACGTCGGCCAGCGGCTTCCGCTGGATCACCAGCGAGGACTCGCAGCACAACACGTTCTCGTTCGTCCGGTTCCCGCCCAACGGCGACCCGGTGGCCTGCGTCGTCAACTTCGCGGCGGTTCCGCACGAGGGCTACCGCATCGGCCTGCCCCGGGCCGGCGCGTGGGCCGAGGTGATCAACACCGACAGCGAGCTGTACGGCGGCTCGGGCGTCGGCAACCTGGGCGAAGTCCACACGGACGACCTGCCGTGGCACGGCTTCGATCACTCGGTGTCACTGCGGGTGCCGCCGCTGGGCGCGGTCTGGCTGCGCCTGACGCCCCCTGATCAGGATTGACGGTCGTTTGTAGAGTGCGGCGCATTCCATTTCCTCACTGGAGGTGATCAATGCGTCGCACTGAGTCCGTCCTGGTGCGCGGCGGAGCGGGAGTCGGACGACTTCTCGTGGTGGCGCAAGCGCAACCACCACGACGTCGCCGTTACCGCGGCCCCGGTGCGGGGCTCGGCCGGGCAGACCGCCGACCTCACGTTCGAGGTCGTCAACTACGGCCCGTCCGACGGTGGCGGGCCCAGTGTGCTGGTGACGGCGCCGAGCGGCACGGCGCTCCGGCCGGGTGTCCCACACCATCCCGTTGAAGATCAGGTCGCGACCGGGCCCGGACGGCCGGATCTTCGGTGAGGGCGAGATGGTCGCCGGCACCGAGACCCGGTGGGCCAACAACACGGCGCGCATCACCGTGCGCCAGTGATCTGTCACTAATTTGACAGGCGGCTACAACCGTTCGACGTTCGTCAATAGGTTTGAAGAGCGCCCGCCGGGGGTCTCCCCCGGCGGGCTGACAACCTGACGGAGGCGCGACATGGAAAGTCAGGCACTCGAGACCCCGCAGCTCGACCAGGTCGACGACGACCTGCTGGCCGAGCTCAGCCCCGCCCTGCGCGCAGCCGTCGAGCGGGTCTACGCCCCCGACGACCACGGCGGCGCGGGCGGCTTCAACTCGTTCGTGGACGCCGACCTGTAACTGGGTCCCGCTGATGACCGGCCGCTGGCCCGACGACCTCGACGTGACCGCGCTGACGGCCCAGGGGTGGCGGCCCAAACGCTTCAACCAGTTCGTCGTCAAGGTGCACAGCCGCTGCAACCTGGCCTGCGGCTACTGCTACGTGTACGAGTCGGCCGACCAGAGCTGGCGCGACCAGCCCAAGGTCATGACCGAGGCCGTCTTCACCGAGGCCTGCCGCCGGATCGACGAGCACGCCGGGTCGGCGGTGAGCCTGGTCTTCCACGGCGGCGAGCCGCTGCTGGCCGGGGCCGCCCACCTCGACCGGCTGGCCGCCGAGGCGACCACCGTTCTGGGCCCGGGCCGGCGGCTGCGGCTGGGGATGCAGACCAACGGCCTGTTGCTGGATCCGCAGGTGATCGAGGTCTGCGACCGATGGGGCATCCGGGTCGCCGTCAGCCTGGACGGCGACGAGGCCGGACACGACCGCCACCGGACGTTCCGCGACGGCCGGGGCAGCCACGCCGGAGTCGTCCAGGGCCTGCAGCTGCTGCGGGAACACCGGCACCTGTACGCGGGGCTGCTGTGCACCATCGACCTGGCCAACGATCCGGTGACGACGTACGAGGCGCTGCTCGAGTTCGAGCCACCGACCGTGGACTTCCTGTTGCCCCATGCGAACTGGGCCACGCCCCCGGCCGGCGCGCCCGCGGCGTACGGGAGATGGTTGTCCGAGATATTCGACCGCTGGTTCGACGCGCCCGTGCGCGAGGCCGGCGTCCGCCTGTTCGACGACATCCTGGCGCTGGCCCTGGGCGGCACAGGCACGTCGGAATCGGTCGGGCTGCAACCGATCCGAGTCGCCGTGATCGAGACCGACGGCACGATCGAGCAGGTCGACACGCTCAAGACCGCGTTCGCGGGCGCGACCCGGGTCCGCGCCGCGGCCGGTGGCAACCCGCTCGACCAGGCGCTCGTCCAGCCCCAGATCATCGCCCGGCAACTCGGCCGGGACGCGCTGAGCGACACCTGCCGCGAGTGCGGGATCCACGAGATCTGCGGCGGCGGCAACTACACCCACCGCTTCCGGCCCGGGCACGGCTTCCGCAACCCGTCGGTCTACTGCCCCGACCTGGCCTACCTGATCAGCCACATCCAGGCGAGGGTGGCCGGCGAGCTCGCGAAGATCCGAACCAGGAGGCCGACCGGTGGAGACTAGGGCCGGCATGCTGGTGCGCGATCTCGGCACCGGCTTCGGGACGCCCGAGAACCTGGCCCGGCTCGCCGCCGGTCAACGCCAGAAGCGCCAGGTGCTGCTGCGCATGCTGCTCAACGACGCCGCCGGCATCGAGGGCGCCGGCCTGGCCGAGGCGGCGCCGCACATCACCGGCGAGATGCTCGACTACCCCACCGTCGGCGTCTGGCTCGTCCACTGCATCCGGCGCATCGCCCACCCGGACGGTCGCGACGACGTGCCGCTCTGGGCCGACCTCGGCTACCTGGGCTGGCTGCGGGCGGCCGCGTTCGTCACCGCCCGGCAGGCGGGCCACGTCGAGGTCGTCGTACGCGATGGCGCGGTCATGCTGCCCGGCCTGGGACTGGCCCGGCTGGCGCCGCCGGGGACGCACGGGCACGCCACGCTGACCGGCCGGTTCGAGTTCACGATGGGCGACACCCGGTTCGTCGTACGCGACCCGGGCGGCGAGGGTGACGAGCGGTGGTTGCCGCTGCGCAAGCTGGGCGCCACGTACTCGGCCCTGCGGACGGTCCACCTGGATGATCTCGACCCGTTCCGGGACTTCTCCGACCCGTACACAAAAGCGCAGTTGACGGCCCCACCGCCGCGCCTGACCGCGGCGCAGGCGGCCCGGTGGTCCCGGAACTTCATGGGCGCGCTCGAGATCCTGCGGCGCCAGCACGAGGGCTACTCGACCGGCATCGACGCGGTGCTGCGCACGGTGGTGCCGCTCACCGCGGAACCGGTGCCCAACGGGGTCAGCAACACCTCACTGCATGCGTACGGCGGGGTCAACATGAGCGCCGCGGGCGGACCCCAGCAGTTCGCGCTGACGCTGATCCACGAATGCCAGCACGCCAAGCTGACCGCGCTCAGCGACCAGGCCGAACTGCAGAAACCCTCGACCGCCCAAGACCTGTACGCCCCGTGGCGCGACGACCCGCGGCCGCTGACCGGCCTGCTCCAGGGCATCTACGCGCACATCGGGGTCACCGACTTCTGGCGCGTCTACCGGCGCGAGCCCGGGCCGAAGGCGCTGATGGCCGAGGTCGAGTTCGCCCGCTGGCGCACCCAGGTGCAGCAGGCGCTGCTCGTCGCGGCCGCGTCGCCGCTGCTCACCGAGGCCGGGACGGCGTTCGTGG
Source organism: Paractinoplanes aksuensis (assembly GCF_024137025.1). Taxonomy (GTDB): domain Bacteria; phylum Actinomycetota; class Actinomycetes; order Mycobacteriales; family Micromonosporaceae; genus Actinoplanes; species Actinoplanes aksuensis. The sequence continues at coordinate 216,162 of NZ_JAMYJR010000010.1, read as the reverse complement.
CGGCCATGGGAGCGGCGATCCGGCACTGGTCGGCCGAGACCGTGCCCGCCCGCCTCGAGACGCTGGCCCGCGAGTCGTCGGCCGGCCACCTGGTGGCATGGCGGGTCCGCAACATGACCGTGAACGTCGACGACCTGCACTCGCGGTGGTCGCGCGGCTTGGACGCGGGCGAACTGCCCCCGTCCCAGGTCGTGCCGGGCGAGGTGCCGTTGCGCAGCCGGCTGCCGGTCGGCTACGTCAAGATGAACCAGGCGGCCGGCGTGGACCCCGGCCCCGACGTGCCGGCGGCCGACCTCGCGTACACCGAGGGTGACTTCGAACGGGCGCTGGCCCTCTACACGGCCGAGACGCCACCGAGCCCCGAGACCTGGGCCGGCCTGGCCCTCACCCTGCGCCAGCTCTCCGACGAACAAACGGTGTCGGCACTGTTCCAGCGGCCCGAGGTGGTGGCCGCGCTGCACCAGAGGGTGCTGGGGGACATCGTGCAGCTCACCATGTGGCTGTCGGCTTGATTCTGCGCAACCGGCGCTTCCTGGCACGTACCCGCCGGCCTGCTCGCCGACACGGTCAACCGCCGCACGCTGATGCTGGCCGCCCAGGTGGCCGGCCTGCTCGCCACCGCCGCCGTGCTGCTGGCGGCCGCGGTGGACCTGCGCGGGACGGCGATCGTGCTGGTGGTGGCGGCCGTGATCGAGGGTTCGGCCTTCGTCCTCTTCAGCATCGCCGAGGTCGGGGCCGTGTTCTCCCCCCGCTCCTCGTCGTCCCCTTCCGGCCCTCGGCTCACCGAAGGCCTGGTGTGGCTGTGGCGCATCCCCTACCTGCGGGTCACCAGCCTGGTCACCGGCTTCACGAACGTGCTGTTCCAGTGCGTGATCCTGCTGGTGCTGGTTGTGGCCACCCGCGACAACCGTCCGGCCTGGACGGTCGGCCTGGTCCTGGCCGCAGCCGGCGTCGGCGGCCTGCTGGCCTCCCTGGTGATCCCCAGCCTGGAACGCCGCTTCCCACCCCGGGGCCTGTTCCTGACCTGTGTGTGGTCGTGGACGGCGTTGCTGGCGATGATCGCCCTGAGCACCCACCCGGTGGTGCTGGCCATCGCGTGGGGCGGGGTAGGCGCAGTCGGCACCATCGTGGCCGTAACGCTGACAGTCACCCGAGCCCGAGCAGTCCCCGACAACATGCTGGGCCGCATAGTCAGCGCCGCCGCCGTCCTCACCGACGGCGCTGTCCCTCTCGGCGCCCTGGTCGGCGGCTACCTGCTGGCCGCCACCACCGCCGAGACCACCGCCCGCATCCTGGCCGTCGCCATGCTCGTCGCCGCCCTGCTCAGCACCCGATTCCTCCGCAGCGCCCCGACGGCCGTCAGACCGACTGGCGCAGAACCATGAACCCGTCCTCCTGGGCCACCACCATGGCGAACGGGAATCGGTCGGCCTCCAGACACAACGGCACGTCGTCAGCATGAACCCCGGGCCGGCCTCGGCCCGCAGCGGCAGCCAGATCAGCCGCAGCAGCAGACCCGGCAGCACGATCGAGGAATACTTCGGGGTCGGTCGACGGGTCGACCGCTTTACGGGCAATGTACTGAGCACAGGCCAGATCCTCTTCGGCCCGCCCGCCGGAGCCGGTGACGACGAAGGTGACGTCACACCCCCGCAGGAGTTCGGCCGTCGCCCCGGCCACCACGAAACTGGCGCACAGCAGCAACGACGCGCCCCGAGCGGCGTGGACACCGACCGTCCCGTTGGTCGTCTTCTGCACGATCGTCCGCCCGGCCAGATCCATCGAGCGCAGCCGGGCCGGCGAGTTGACCAGGTCGAACCCGGGCGCCGGCGGACCGTCCTTGAGCGTGATCCAGTCCGGATGGCCGGCCTTGAGGGCCAGCGCGTCCTCCACTGAGGCGGCGAGCACGATCTTGTTCGCCCCCAGCGTGAAGGCCCAAGCCGCCACGGTGAAGGCACGCATGACATCGATCACGACAGCGACCGACGGGGCCTCCGTCAGCTCCGGGATACCAACGAACCGAGCTTCCATCCGGCCGATGATTCCGCACCACGGCCGGTATCGTCCGTACGATGCCGCACTTGAGTGGTGGGCGGATCGGTTTCGGGGCGATGCAGCTCGACACCTCGCCCGGGCAGCGCGATTCATCGGTGGCCGTCCTGCGCCGGGCCGTCGAACTGGGCGTCCCGCTGATCGACACGGCGTACCTGTACGGCGGCGGCGGCAACGAGGAGCTCATCGCCGAGGCCCTGCACCCGTACCCCGACGATGTTCTCGTCACGACGAAGGTCGGTGTCTCGGGGAAAGGTGACGACTGGCGGCTCGACGGCCGGCCCGACTCGCTGCGCCGCCAGGTCGACGGCTGCCTGCGGCGTCTGCGCGTGGAACGGATCGAACTGCTGCAGCTGCACCGGGTCGACCCCGACGTGCCCCTGGCCGATCAGGTCGGCACCCTCGTCGAGCTGGCCGCCGAGGGCAAGGCGGCCGAGCTCGGCCTGTCCGAGGTCACCGTCGACGAGCTGGCCGAAGCCCGCGCCATCACCGCCATCACCAGCGTCCAGAACCGCTACAACCTCGCCGACCGCACCCACGAGCCCGTACTGCACGCCTGCGAGCGCCTCGGCATCCTCTTCCTGCCCTGGCGACCGCTCGCCCACGACGGCGGCGCTGTCGAAACCATAGCGGCCGAGCTGGGCGCAACCCCGGCCCAGGTCGCGCTCGCCTGGCTGCTGGCCCATTCCCCGGTCATGCTGCCCATCCCCGGCACCTCGAAGCTCGCGCACCTGGAACAGAACCACGCGGCAGCAACCGTGTCGCTCACGTCGGATCAGCTGGCGCGGCTGGCCTGACCACGACCGGCGGCCGCTGGGCCGCAGCGAGAGCGAGAGACGATGAGGCCACTGCCGAGCGTCACACTGGTGCCGTTCACCGAGGAACTCCTGCCTGTCGTGCAGGTGTGGTTCGGCCATGCCGAGGTGCAACGGTGGCTGGGTGGGCCCGACTGGCCGGCGCACGGGCTTAGGACGCAGGGCCAGGGTATCGGCGAGATCTTCCGGGGGCGGCGGGTGCTGCGGGTCCACACGTGGGTCGCGCTCGATGCCGGTCGCGAGGTGGTGGCGCTGGTCGGCGGCGATGTCTACTCCCCGGGGCCCGAGTTCGGTTTCGCGTACGTCGTTGATCCGGCCCGGTGGCGGCAGGGTTACGGCACGGCGGCGTTGCGGGCCGTTGTCGCCCACCCCGCGCTGGCCGATGTCGTGCTTTTCAGCGCCGGCATCGAGCCCGAGAACGAGGCCAGCGCCCGCTGTGCGGCCGCCGCCGGGTTCTGGCCGGACGATCCGCGGCCCGACTTCGAGGGAATCGTCCACCACGTGCTGCGACGCTAGGGTGTATCTGGCGGATCACGCCGCAGCCCCGCGTGATCCGCCAGATACACCCTAGGACCAGGTGGTGGCCAAGCGGTCGAAGGTGGCGTCGTCGCTGTGCCGCGGAATCACGCAGGCCAGCTGGCCGCCGGGGATGCGCAGGATGTGGCAGTCGAGCCACTGGTCGATCTGTTCCGCGCCGAGCCCGATCAGCCGCGCCGTCTCGGCCTCGACGTCGTCGGTCTCGAAGTCGAGGTGGTAGCGGGCCTGGCCGTCGATCGCCTGGAGGGCCAGCGTCAGCCCGGGCAGCACCCCGGGCAGCGACGTGAACTGCGGCTCGTCGGGCACCTGACGCGCCTCGACCCCCAGAGCGCCCGCCCAGAACGCGGCAGCACCGTCCACCTCGTCTTTCGGCACGTCGATCAGGATGGTGGACAACCGGCTGCGATGGGCCATGGTCAGCGCTCCTCCTCGAAACTCTCTGGCGCCGACTCAACCACACCGGTATGACATTCCACGAGCGAGGAAGGAGGTGCGCCGTGGTCACCCGGCAGTTCGCCGTGGCGCGGGTCGAGGAGGTGCTGGCCGAGGAGCGACGCCGGCAGTCCCACCTGCCCGAGCTCGGCGTCAGCCTCGTCGAGGAGCACGAGTTCGGCTGGATCGTCCACTGGCAGTCCGCCGCCTACCTGGGTACCGGAGACTTCCGGCAGAGCCTGGTCGGCGGCGGCCCGTACCTGGTCGACGGCGAGGACGGCAGCGTGCACCGCATCCCGGCCCACGCCTTTCGCCCCGGGCGCTGGGAGGAGCAGTACCGGCAGCGGATCCGAGGCGTCGTTCCGCCCGATCCACTGGCCGCAGCGGTGCGGCTCACAGCCCTCGGCCCGGGCCGGACGAGCGCCATCCGCCGGCTTCGGAAGCAGTACCCGTCGTGAAGCCTCGGTGAGGCCGCGAGCTATGTCGATGCCGTGCGTCAGGGGGACGAACCCCCGGCCGAACTGGCCGACCGCACGCGACCGGCCCCTCCGCCGCCCTGGGCCGTCATCGAAACTGTGCGCGGACCGGTCGTCTAGCGCAGCAGCCACTCGCCGGAGAGCAGGCCGTACAGCAGGTCGTCGGTCCACTCGCCCTTGATGTAGGTCTGCTGGCGCAGCCGGCCCTCGCGGGTGAAGCCCAGGCGTTCCAGCAGGCCGGCCGACGCCGTGTTGCGGGCGTCGCACTCGCCGGTGACCTTGTGCAGGCCCTGCACCCGGAACAAGCGGTCGAGCACGGCCGTGACCGCCTCGAACGCGTACCCCTGTTTCTGATGTTCCTGGGCCAGGGTGAAGCCGATCTCGGCTTGTTTCAAGTTGTCATGGAGGTGGACGGCCACATCGCCGATGAGCCGGCGGTCTTCCGTGCGTTCGATCGCGTACTGGAACCAGCCCGCTTTGTCGGGATCGGAGGCGATGAAGTTGGCCACCGCCGTCTCGGCCCGCAGCAGCGGGAACGGCGCGTCCCAGGACTGGTAGCGGGCCACCGCCGGCTCGGAGCGGTAGGCGGCCAACGGCTCGGCGTCGGCCGGGCGGAAGCGCCGCAGCACCAGCCGCTCGGTGGCGATCAACATCGTCCGAGCATAAGACCCGACAGTGCAGGCAGAGGCCGAGACATCACCCGATACAGTGACGGCTTCTGATTTCTCCGGGACTGGGGGCGGTCATGCGTCCGGAGCCACTGCGTCCGCACGATCCGGTCCGGCTGGGCTCGTACGAGCTGCTCGGCCGGCTCGGCGAGGGCGGCATGGGCACCGTCTTCCTGGCCAGGACGGCCGCGGGGACCCAGGTCGCCGTCAAGGTGGTGCGGGCCGACCTGTCGCCCGACGACGAGTTCCGCCGCCGGTTCCGCAGCGAGGTGGCCCGGGCCCGCCAGGTGCCGCCGTTCTGCACGGCCGAGGTGCTCGACGCCGACCCGGACGCCGAGCATCCTTACCTCGTGGTCGAGTACGTCGACGGGCCGACGCTGGCCGAGGTGGTCGACGACCGGGGGCCGCTCACCGCAGCCAACCTCCACAGTGTCGCGATCGGGGTGGCGACCGCGCTCACCGCCATCCACGGCGCCGGGGTCATCCACCGCGATCTCAAGCCGCGCAACGTGCTGCTGGCGCCGGGCACGCCCAAAGTGATCGACTTCGGCATCGCGCGGGCGGTCGACGGCGGCGCCACCGGCAACACCGCGCCCGAGTTCATGATGGGCACGGTGGCCTACATGGCGCCGGAGCGTTTCGGGGACGCCGAGGTGCCGCTGACCGCCGCGGCTGACATCTTCGCGTGGGGCGGCGTGGTCATGTACGCGGGCACCGGCCGCACCCCGTTCGGCGGCGACTCGCCGCTGGCCACGGCCGGGCGCATCCTTACACAGGAACCCGATCTGTCCGGCCTGGCCGATCCGTTGCGCGAGCTGGTGTCGTACGCCCTGAGCAAGGACCCGGTCGACCGGCCCTCGGCCCGCGAACTGCTCGACATGCTGGTCGCCGGCCCGTCCCGGCCCGCCGCCACCGCCGCCGCTCTGGCCGGCCAGCCCGACCTGCGGGTCGCGGCCAGTCAGGCCCAGTCGGTGACGGGTCTGCTGACCGCGCCCGCCGTCGAGGAGCCGACGGTCCAGGTGTCGGCGGTGCCGGGGCTGGTCGAGCCCGACCCCGGGACCCCGCGCCGCCGCTGGTTCCTGCCGGCCGCGATCGCCCTGCTGGTGCTGGCCGTGATCGCCGGCACCATGATGATCGTCTTCGGCCCGCCCGCGCAGCACGTGGCCGGCCCCGGTGAGACTCCCCCGGCCTCCGCGTCACCGACCGTCGCACCGCTGCCCGCGGGCCCGGCGCTCATCACCGACGACCTCGGCGAAGACCGGTTGTGGCTGGCCAAGACCGAGCCCGACGGCAAGTCGTCGTGCGTGTTCACCGGCGGCGAGCTGCACGTGAAGATCGACGGGAAGCCGCTCTACAAGTGTCGCGGCCCGCAGGACACGCTGCCCGACGACATCGACATCGACGTCAGCCTGCGGCTGCTCACCGAGGGCGGGTGCGCCGCGGTCTGGTACCACTTCAAGCTGCCGCACGGCGGTCAGCTCGTCCGGGTCTGCCAGGACAACATCTTCGTCGGCATGCACCAGAGCGCCGACGTCAGCGTGACCCGCACGCTGCCGCTCGACGACCCGATCCAGGTCGGTGGCCCGCCGGTGCGGATCGGCCTGCGCGTGGCGGGCGACGTGGTGACCGTGAGCCGCGACGGCGTGGTGCTGGGCGACGCGCCGCTGGGCCCGGCCAAGATCACCGGCAACCGGGTGCTGCTGGGCGTCTTCCTCGACCGCGACACACCCGACACCGGGTCGGCCGAGGTGGCCTTCGACCGCATCGAGGTGCGGGGACCGGGCACGCCCGGCCCCCGCTGAACCCTCAGTCCTTCGACAACCCGGCCCGGCGCAGCGCGTCGGCCATGGCCCCGCCGTTGAAGCTCTGCGGCTGCTGCTGGCGCTGCTGCCGCTGACCGCCGCCCTGCTGCCGCTGACCGCCGCCCTGGCGCGGCTGGCCGCCCTGGCGGGGACGGCCCTGGCCCCGGCCGTCCTGGGAAGCGGGCTTGGCGCGGGCCGGCTCGTCGGTCAGCCGCATGGTCAGCGAGATCCGCTTGCGCGCCTCGTCGACCTCGACCACCCGCACCTTGACCACGTCGCCCGACTTCACGACCTCGCGCGGATCCTTGACGAACGTGTTCGACAGGGCCGACACGTGTACGAGCCCGTCCTGGTGGACGCCGATGTCGACGAACGCGCCGAACGCGGCCACGTTGGTCACCACGCCCTCGAGCACCATGCCCGGCTTGAGGTGGCCGATCTTCTCGACGCCCTCGGCGAACGTGGCCGTGGTGAAGCCGGGACGCGGGTCGCGGCCCGGCTTGTCGAGCTCGCGCAGGATGTCGGTCACGGTCAGCACGCCGACCGCGTCGGAGACGAACTGCTCGGGGCGCAGCGCCTTGAGCAGCGGGCTGTTGCCGATCAGCGTCTTGATGTCCGTGCCGGCCGAGGCCAGGATCGTGCGGACCACCGGGTACGACTCCGGGTGCACGGCCGACGAGTCGAGCGGGTCGTCGCCGTCCGGGATGCGCAGGAAGCCGGCGCACTGCTCGAACGCCTTGGGGCCGAGCCGGGCCACCTTCTTGATCTCGCCGCGGTTCTTGAACGGGCCGTTCGAGTCGCGGTGCAGCACGATGTTCTCGGCCAGACCGGCGCCGATCCCGGAGACGCGCGACAGCAGCGGCGCCGAGGCGGTGTTGACGTCCACGCCGACCGCGTTCACACAGTCCTCGACGACAGCGTCGAGCGACTTGGACAGCTTGGACTCGGACAGGTCGTGCTGGTACTGACCGACGCCGATCGAGCGCGGGTCGATCTTCACCAGCTCGGCCAGTGGGTCTTGCAGACGGCGCGCGATCGAGACCGCCCCCCGCAGCGACACGTCCATGCCCGGCAGTTCCTGAGCGGCGTACGCCGAGGCCGAGTAGACCGACGCGCCGGCCTCGGAGACCATGACCTTGGTCAGGTTGGCCTCGGGGTGCCGCTTGATCAGGTCGCCGGCCAGCTTGTCGGTCTCGCGCGAGGCGGTGCCGTTGCCGATCGCGATCAGGTCGACGTTATGCTTGCTGGCCAGCGCGGCCAGCCGGTGGATCGACTCGTCCCACTTGTTCTGGGGCACGTGCGGGTAGATCACGTCGGTCGCCACGACCTTGCCGGTCGCGTCGACCACGGCCACCTTCACCCCCGTACGGAATCCGGGGTCGAGACCCATGGTGGCCCGGGTTCCCGCCGGGGCCGCCAGCAGCAGGTCGCGCAGGTTGGCCGCGAACACCCGCACGGCTTCGTCCTCGGCCGCCTGCCACAGCCGGACCCGCAGGTCGGCGCCGAGGTGGATGAGCACGCGCGTCCGCCACGCCCAGCGCACGGTGTCGAGCAGCCAGCGGTCACCCGCCCGGCCCAGGTCGGTGATGTTGTTGCGGGCGGCGATCCGCGGCTCGAACGTGGACTCGTCCTCGGGCTCGGGCTCCATGGTCAGGTCGAGCACGTCCTCCTTCTCGCCCCGGAACATGGCCAGGATCCGGTGCGAGGGCAGCTTCGCGTACGGCTCGGCGAAGTCGAAGTAGTCGGCGAACTTGGCGCCGTCCGTCTCTTTGCCCTCACGCACCTTGGCCACCAACCGGCCCCGCGTCCACATGCGCTCGCGCAGCTCACCGATCAGGTCGGCGTCCTCGGCGAAGCGCTCGATGAGGATCGCCCGCGCCCCGTCGAGGGCGGCCTGCACGTCGGCCACCTCGTCGCTGGTGAAACCGGCCGCGGTGGCCTTGGGGTCGAGATTCGGGTCGGCGAGCAGCTGGTCGGCCAGGGGCTCGAGGCCGGCCTCGCGCGCGATCTGGGCCCGCGTACGCCGCTTGGGCTTGTAAGGGAGGTAGATGTCCTCGAGGCGGGCCTTGGAGTCGGCGGCCAGGATCGCCTGTTCGAGCGCGTCGTCGAGCTTGCCCTGCGAACGGATCGACTCCAGCACGGCGGCGCGTCTGTCCTCGAGCTCCCGCAGGTAGCCCAGGCGTTCCTCGAGCGTACGCAATTGGGTGTCGTCGAGAGCGCCGGTCACCTCCTTGCGGTAGCGGGCGATGAACGGCACCGTGGCCCCGCCGTCGAGCAGATCGACGGTCGCGGTGACCTGGCCCTCCCGGACGCCGAGTTCGGTCGCGATGCGCTGATGGATGGCAGTCGTCACGACCACGATTGTCGCCGACGCGCCCGGGCCTTGTCCCGCCGCCCCGCACGAGGTAGTCCTCCGGTGTGGTGCGGCCCGGCTTTTGCCCAGTTCCTGGCGTTCCGCGCACTCTTAACACAAACTCCCGCGCGCACTACGTAGGAGGTACTAGAGACATCTGATCGGGGCTTTGGCAGTCTTGTCACATGACGCTTGTTGTCCGGGCGGTCGCCGCCACCGATCAGGGCCTCGTGCGCTCCAACAACGAGGACGCGGTCTTCGTCGGCAACAGGCTGCTGGTGGTGGCGGACGGCATGGGCGGGCTGCCCGCCGGCGAGCTGGCCAGCGACATCCTCGTGCAGTCGCTGAGCGTCGTCGACGCCATGCCCGACACCGGCGAGCCCCTGCAAGACCTGATCGCCGCGCTCGACACCGCCAACGGCCGGATCGAGGCCGCGGTGGCCGACGACGACGCCCGCGACGGCATGGGCACGACGGTCACGGCCATCATGCTGGCCGGCGACCGGGTGGCCGCCCTCAACGTGGGCGATTCGCGCTGCTACCGCGTCCGCGACGGCGAGCTGACCCAGCTGACCCGCGACGACACGTACGTGCAGGCGCTGGTCGACCAGGGCGTGCTGAGCGCGGCCGACGCCCGCCGCCACCCGCAACGCGCGCTGGTCACCCAGGCCGTCCAGGGCGGCCCGTTCCGCCCGGCCGGCCGCATGATCCCGGTCCAGGCGGGCGACCGCTTCCTGCTGTGCAGCGACGGCCTCTCCGACTACGTGGAAGACAGCGTGATCGCCGAGACCCTGCTGACCAACGCCGACCGCAAGACCGCCGCGGCCGAACTGGTCCACCGCACCCTCGAGAACGGCGCTCCCGACAACGTCACGGTGATCGTCGCCGACATCACCGACGACTGACACCGAGCAGCTCCTCCGAGCGCTCCCGCTGACCGCCGCGGCCTTCGTGTGCCTCGTCGCGGCCCGGCATTCCTGGCTCGCCTCCCCCGCCGACGACCAGCTGACCGAGGCGATCGACCGGGCCATGGCCACGCTGCAGCCGCGGGATTAGTGCTCGGGCAGGTCGTGCATAGTTCGTAGGGGCGAGAACCACACCCAAAGTGTGCCGAGCAGGGCGCCGACGGTGGCGATCCACAGCGAGGGGCGTACGCCGATGGTGGCGCCCAGGGTGCCGCCGAGCAGGGCGCCGATGGGGCGGATGCCGTAGTTGACGGTCCGCTTGAAGCCGGACACCACGGCCAGCATCGAGTGGGGTGTGGCGGCGGTCTGCACCGAGCCGACCGTGATGTCGAGGACCATGACGCCCAGCGCGGAGAAGAACTCGGCCCCGACCAGGACGCCGAAGATCAGCCAGTGCGGCCCGGAGACCCACGGGACCAGGATCAGCGGGGCCGGGAACAGCAGGAAGCCCAGGATCACGGTGGGCCCGATGCCCAAGCGGCGGCTGACCGGGCCGGCCAGCGCCGCGCCGAGCAGGCCGCCGATCGAGCCCAGGCCGATGATCAGGCCGAGCGTGCCCGGGGCGATGTGCAGGCTCGTGGTCAGGTAGAGCACGAACAGCGCCGCGAAGATGTAGTTGAAGAGGTTGAGCGTCGTGGCACCGAGCAACACGGCCCGCAGCACGGCCGAACGGGCCACGTACCGTACGCCCGCGGTCATGCCATTCAGCTCTTCGCCCGGCTCGGCCGGAGCTTCCGCGACCCGGACCCGGGTCAGGAACAGGGCCGACACCAGGTAGGTGAGGGCGTCGGCGACCAGGGCGAACACCGCCGACAGCCACTGGACGAGCAGGCCGCCGACGCTCGGCCCGGCCACGAACGAGGCGGCGCGGCTGCCGTTGAGCAGCGTGTTGGCGTCGACGTAGTCGGCCCGGCGGACCAGCGAGGCGAACAGGCTGGCGTGCGCGACCTCGAACAGCAGCGAGAACGAGCCGACCAGGAACGCGATCAGGTAGAGCACGGGCATGCTCAGCGTGCCGGTCCACCACAGCACGGGGACGACCAGCAGCAGCCCGGCCCGGCTGACGTCGGCCAGGACCATGATCCGGCGCTTCTCGGGCTGCCGGTCGGCCCAGGCGCCGGCCGGCAGCGACAGGAACAGGTTGGGCAGCAGGGCCGCGGCGGTCAGATAGCCCATCTGGGCCGGCCCGGCGCCCAGGGCGACCACGGCCAGCAGCGGCAGCGCGATGAGCGTGATCTGGTCGCCGAACAGCGACACGGTCTGGGCCGACCAGTAGCGCCGGAACGCGGCCTCACGCAGCAGCCGGACCGGACCGCTGCGGGCGTCGACGGCGGCCGTCACCGCGAGCCCACCGGACCGCGCGGGATGGCCAGCTGGATCAACTGGATCGGCCGGGAGCCCTCGGGACGGGTCGCGGGGTCGGTGGCCCGGTCGGCGAAGCGCTCGGTCAGGGCCTCCATCTGCTCGACGAGCTCGCGCAGCTCGGCCGCGGTGACGTGGACCAGCGCGTCGCCGAAACCGGCGGCGGCCCGCCATTCGGTCGGCTCGTCGCCTCGTGACGCCAGATAGTCCTGCGCGCGCTGGGTGAAGACGCCGAGAAGCACGCTGTTGAGCTGATCGGTGGCGGCCCGCATGTCCGGGTCGTCGCTCTCGTCGTCCCACGACGTCATGCGCGCGGTGGCCCGCCACGGCCGTTCGCGGGCGTCGGCCCCGGGCACCCGCTCGGCGAACCCGTACTTGGCCAGCTGGCGCAGGTGGAACGAGCAGTTGGGCACGTTGTCGTCGAGCGCGGCCGCGGCCTGGGTGGCCGTCATGGGCCCCTCGGACCGCAGCAGCCCGATCAGCCGCACGCGCAGCGGATGTGCGTAGGCCCGCAGCGTGCGGGGGTCGGTGATCTTCAGGTCGTGCGGTGTCGGGTCGTCGGGCGGCATTCCTAGAGAATGCTTTAGAAAGATTTCTCTAGCAAGTTGCCGAATGTGCCAACTCGGGCGGCGGCGGTCAGAGGCGGATGGCCGCGGAGCGGGTTCTCGGGGTTGGCACATCAGGGTCGAGCCAGGGCAGATCCCGATGTTGCCGGGTGGGCAAAAAGCCGAAGATTGATGCATCAGGCCGAACGAGCCAGAAGGAATGAGAGACACAGTCATGAACACCGTGCACGACAGCATGTCCCGCCAGGGCCTCACCCGGCCGCGCGAGGGCCGGCTCATCGCCGGTGTCGTAGCAGGACTGGCCCGCCGCTTCGGGATCGACCCGTGGCTGGCCCGCCTGCTCTTCGTCGTGGTCCTGCTGGCCATCCCGGGCAGCCAGATCCTCGTCTACCCGATCCTCTGGATCCTGATGCCCTCGGAGAAGCCGGCCTTCGCCACTTCCCCGTACCCGCCGGCCGCCTAACGGCCGCCCGAGACCTCAACTCTTTCGCTGGAGAACGGCCCGCCTCGTGCGGGCCGTTTCTTCGTCGCCAGCACGAGAAGCAGCGCCACGGCGACGACGGCCACGAACGGCCAGGCGCCGGCGGCAGAAATCGAGGAGCTCAGCCAGCGCTGCACATCCGCGGCCGCGTTGATGATCGGGTCGGTGCCGGCCAGGCGCAGGTTGCCGGCCAGGCGCAGCTCGTACCAGCCGTAGTACGCCACGTAGAGGCCGCTGATCACCAGCACGGCGCCGCCCAAACGCGGGACCACTGACAGCAGGCGGCGGGTGCGGCCGAGGGCCGAGGTGCGCAGCAGGGCCACGGCTACGGCGGTGGCGCTGACGACCAGGGCCATTCCTCCGGCGTACGCGAGGAAGAGCGCGACCCCCGAGCCGACCGACCCGGCGCGCAGGCTGGACACCACCAGCGCCAGGAACGGGCCCACGGCACAACCCAGAGAGGCCACCGCGTACGCCATGCCGAAGAGCACCGTGGAGGCGGCCGACCCGGTGAGCGCCGGGGCCCGTACGGTGAGGGAAGGCAGGCTGCGACCGGCGAGCAGCCAGACGCCGAGGGCGGCCAGGGCCAGCCCGAGCACCACCGTGAGCCAAGGTAGGCGGGGTTGCAGCGCTCCGGCGATGGGTGTGAGCACCAGGCCGAACGCGCCGAACACCACCGCGTACCCGAGGGCCAGCAGCACGCCGGCCCGCAGAGCCCGGGCGACCGCGGCCGCGGGACGGCCCGGTTCGGTCGCGACGAGGACCGACAGGTAGGCCGGGAGCAGGGCGAAGCCGCACGGGTTGACCGCGCCGAGCATGCCCGCGGTCAGGGCCAGCAGCAGCTCGCCGCCCACGTCAGGCGACCAGGGCCTTCACTTGCTGGGTGAGCTGCAGGTCGTCGAGGTAACCGGTGCTCACGACCTTGCCGTCGCGGTCGAGGACCACGTACAGGCTCTGCTCGGTGATCTTGAATTTCTTCCAGATCTTGCCGGCCTGGTCGTCGAGGTGGGTCACGTTGCTGACTTCCAGGTCCTTGACGAACTGGTGCATGTCCTTGTTGTTGCCCATGCCGGCGATGCCGAGGAAGTTCAGGCTGCCGCCGAACTCGTCCTGCAGGTCGCGGACGCTCTGGGCCTCGCTCGCGCAGGTGGCGCACCACGGCGCCCAGAACCACAGGATGGTCGGCTTGCCGGCGAGCTTGGTCGCGTCGAACGGCCGGCCGTCCAGGGTTTTGCCGCTGAACTTGAGTGTCGCCGGAACCGTGACGGGCGGCGGCGGGGCCTCCGCGTCAGCCGCCTCTTTTCCCGTGCCGGAGGAAGCCGACGAAACGGGCGCTGCCGCGGCCGAGGGAGGCGGCTGGACGAAGGCCGCCTCCTCCGGCGAACTGCCACAGGCGGAGGCGAGCAGCGCGCCCGCCATCGCCACGGGCAGCAGCGCCCGCCGCTTCACTTGGTGGCCTCTTCGGTGAGGCGCAGGGCCAGGGCCGGGCAGACGTTGACGGCCTTGCGGGCGCCGTTCTCGAGCCAGGGCGGCAGCGGCGTCTGCGGGAACGCCGGGAAGCCGTTGGCGTCGAGCCGGATGATCTCGGGCGCGACCGCCGAGCACAGCCCGTGGCCGTCGCAGCGCGACCAGTCCACCGCGAGCCGCCGGGCGCCCTGCTCCGCCGTGTACGGCAGCGGCAACAGGCCCTTGGTGCTCTTGCCGCAGCCCTCGCCGTTGGTGTGCGCCTCGACGTCCTTGGCGAAGACCTCGAGCGCCGACAGCGCGAACCGGGCCGTGCCGTCGGGGTGGCTGCACGCGCCGCGGCCCTTGACCACACCGGCCGCCTGGCGCACGTTCTCGACCGCGTTGCCGCCCAGCGAGACCAGCGTGACCGCGCGGGCCAGGTCGGGCAGGCCGAGCCGGCACGGGCCGCACTGACCGGCCGACTCGCCGGCCAGGTACTGCACGACCTGGGAGACCTCGCCCAGCGGGCAGGTCTTGGAGCCGATCGGGATCAGCATGCCGGCGCCGAGCGTGCCGCCGACCGAGGCGAAGCCCTTGCGCGAGATGGTGACGGTCTGCGCGGCCTCGGCGGTGATCCACTTGCCGTGGTAACCGCCGACCAGCAGACCGGGGCCGATGTCGGCCCCGCACATGTTCAGCACGTCCATGAGCGGGGTGCCGGTCGGCGCCTCGACCACGGCCGGGTTGCTGGCCGAGCCGCCCACGGTCAGCATGACCGTGCCCGGCTCCTCGGGGATGCCGACCGCGTTGTACTCCCACGGGCCGAGCCGGGCCGCGATGGCCAGCTGCGAGAACGTCTCGGCGTTGGACAGCAGGGTGGGCAGGCCCATCACGCCGTTGTCGCTGGAGCGCACCTTGCGGCCGGGCGGGATGTGCGCCTCGCCGTTGATGCCGCGGACCAGCGCGCCGCCCTCACCCGAGATGAACCGGTGGGGCACGGTCACGATGCGCGTCGGGCACGGCATGCGCCGCTCGGACAGGGCGGCGGTGATCGAGCTCTCGCCGATGCCGTCGTCGGCGATGCCGATGACGATCTCCTCGGCGTCGAGCGCGGCCGCGGCCAGCGCGGCCCCGTCCAGGATCAGGTGCGGGCCGCGGGTCAGCACGGCCTTGTCCTTCCAGGACGGGGGCTCGCCCTCGGTCGCGTTGACCACGATGACCGGGGGCAGCTCCTGGCGGCGGCACGAGTCGAGCACGGCGCGCACCTTGCGGGCGAACGGGAAGCCCGCGCCGCCGCGTCCGCGCAGCTCGATGCGGTCGGCCAGGCCGATCAGCTCACCGGAGGACAGGGCGGCGAAACCGCCGTGGACCTCCTGATGGGCGATCAGGTCGAGCCGGCCGTACTCGTCGAAGCCCGCGGTGATCCGCGGCGTGCCGATCGAGGTGACCGGAGGAACCTGCGACGCGCTCAATTCGCTTCCCCTCGCAACTGCGACCAGTAACCGTCGTCAGCGGGCTCGTCGTCCCGTCCCCGTCCGCCGCGGCGGCCACCCCGCCCGGCGTCGACCCGTGACGGCTCGTCCCGGCCGCCGCGGCGGCGCGGCGCCATGTCGACCAGGGTCGGGGTCTCGTCGGCCTCGACGTAGCCGTCGCCGTCGACGAAACCGGCCCGGCTGTGCCGTCCCGAGTCGTCGCCGCGGCGGCCGCGCGGGGCCTCCTCGTAGTCGTCCTCGTACCGGGCGGCGCGCTGGCGGGGCACCTCGTCGTAGTCGCCGCGGGCCGGCGCCTCGGAGAGCGGCATGTCACCCCGTCGGCGCGAGCGCGGCGCGGGCTCCTCCTCCTCGGCGTAGCGGCGGCGGCGCGGGGCCGGCTCGTCGTAGTCGTCGAAGCGCATCCGGGTGCCGGTGTTCTCGATCTCGTCCCGGCGCATCCGGGTGCCGGTGTCCTCGAGTTCGGGGCGGCGCATGCGGGTGCCGGTCTCGTCGGGGCCGGGGCGGCGCATGCGCGTGCCGGTCTCGTCGGGGCCGAGGCGGCGCATGCGCGTGCCGGTGTCGTCCAGGCGCATCCGCGTGCCGGTCTCGTCCGGGCCGGGGCGGCGCATCCGGGTGCTCGTGTCCTCGCCCGGGTAGCGGCGGCCGCGCGGCTCGTCGTACTCGATCTCGTCCTCGACCCGGCGGCCGCCGCGGCGCGGACGCTCCTCGTCGTACTGCGGCATCATGCCGGTGGGCTCGTCGTACATCTCCTCGGCGCGGGCGCGGCGCGGCCGGGGGGCGACCAGGTCGTCGTCCATCGGCGGCGGGGCCACGGGCGGGGCGGTGACCGCGTTGGCGGCCGGGCGGAAGCTGTCGACGACGGCGACCGGGCCCAGCGTCTGAGGCTCGACCGGGGCCGGCTTGTCGCGGCGGCCCGGGCGCTTCATCGCGGCCGAACTGGTGGGCACCATCGAGCCGACCGGCTTGAGGGCGCCGGTCGAGGCGGGCGACGCGAAGTCCTTGCGGCGGTTGAGCGAGACCGACAGGCGGACGGCCAGGCCGACCAGGACCGCGAGCACGCAGACGATGTAGCTGACGACGACCCAGGTCGCGGCGGGGCGGCCGGCGCTGAGACCGTGCATCAGGGCGGTCGGCCAGATCAGGTACGACACGGCGTGGATGCCGCGCCACATCCAGGGGCTGCCGCGGCCGATGAACCGGGAGCGGGCGATGCCGGTCCACATGACCAGCACCATGACCCAGCCCGAGATCGTGCCCAGGCCGACCCAGACCTTGTTGTAACCGGGGTGGAGGAACGGGATGAACGCGTCGATGACCGAGGCGTGCTTCTCGACGATCTTCATCCACACGTGCAGGAACAGCGAGGTCACCGCGATGACGCCGGTGGTGCGGTGCGCGGACTGCAGCAGCACGCGTTGCCGGATCGAGAGGACCAGCCGGTCGGTGGAGACCAGCCCGATCATGATCGTGATGGAGAGCGACACGAGCGTCACCACGCCGATGTAGTACTCGGTGTAGGTGAAGAAGTACACGTACCCGACCCGGCCGGGCTTGGTCATCATCGCGACCGCCCAGAGGGCTGCGATCACGCTGATCGCGAGAACAATTATCGCGCCCTTGGAGGGCGCGCCTTTACCGGTCGCTCCGACATCGACGGCCACACGATTGGCGGATCGCTCGTTGTTCTTCGTCCTGGCCATTGACTCCTCGTTCTCCGCAGTGGTCACGTCCCGTGGGCGGTGGGACGCAGGCACCCGTGGGGAGTGCCCCCTGCTTCACGTTGTTGCCGGGCAGCGGTCGGCGGTCGGCCGGTCTCTGCCCATCCCCCAACTACGTGCGGCGAGCGGGATCGGATGAACGCCCGGCTCGACTTTTGTCGGGAAAATTTCCGGAAGTGACTCAACAAGGCCGCTGAGCTGTGCGAACACGCCCGGGAAACTATTGGCCGACCGGAAATTAACCGGTCACCGTCCAGTGACTCATCGCACCCGGTGAACCTTTCGGCCCGCATCTGCGAACCATCTGCTGTGCAGGCGTATCGACTGCCGGGTGAGAAGGAGATGATCGGCATGCGACACCTGACCCGGGCTATCCCTCGGATGAGCAGTGTCCGGATCAGCGCTGTCTTTGTCCTGGTCTTTTTGGTGGCCCTGGCCGCCTGGGGTTCTCCGGCTTCGGCCGATGTGCCCGGATTCGAGGTGCGGACCGGTCAGGCGCCGGCCACGTTCACCATTGGCAAGGACGCCAAGACCTACACCGCGGTCGCGTCGACCGACCGGGGCCGGCGCTGTCTCAAGGTGCGCTGGGCGCTGACCATCGAGACCGAGGGCATCAGCCTCGACCAGGTGCGGGTCACCCGGGTCGAGAACAACCAGGCCTTTCCCGTACGGGCTGAGGTGCGCGACGAGCGGGCCACCGTGGTCGACGAGCAACTCGACCCCGGCCAGCTGTGCCGCGACCGCACGGTCACCGCGCAGTGGAGCGTCGGCTTCACCGGCCCCGACAACGGCGAGGTGACCTTCGCGGCCCAGGCCTTCGACGGCACCGGCCGGCTGCTCAGCTCGACCGGCTCGCAGGCCCAGGTGGTCAGCCCGGTCGCGGCCAAGCCGACCAAGAGCCCGTCCCCGTCGCCGACCCCGGTCGAGACCGAGGACGCTCCCGACGAGCAGGACTCCGAGGCCGTGGCCGACGAGCCCGAGGCGGACCCGCCGTCGACCGACGCGGCCGCCCTCAACACCGCCTCGAGCAGCTCGAACGTGCTCGGCATCGGTCTGATCGTGGGCGCGCTGATGGTCTTCCTCGGCGTCGGCATGCTGCTACGCCTGCGGACGCGCAACCGCCGCCAGACACTGCAGGCCGAAGGCCCGCCCATGCCGACCGGCTTCTACAACATGCCCGAACGCCGCCGTCGCTAGTCGACGGAACGTTCGACGCGGATGACCACGGCGGTGGCGTTGTCAGCGCCGCCGGCGGTCAGCGTGTCGTCGAGCAGGGTGTGGGTGGCCGCGGCGGGGTCGTCGGTGGCCAGGATGCGGGTCAGGCGCTCGTACGTCAGCTGGTCGGACACGCCGTCGGTGCAGAGCAGGTAGACGTCACCGGCACGCAGGGTGACGTTCAGCAGGTCGGGCTCGGGGGCGTCGGGGTGGCCGACGTAGCGGGTCAGGCGGTAGCGGGCGGCCCGGGCCTCGTCGGAGTCGGCCGCGAACCAGCCGTGCAGCACGCCCAGCCAGTTGATCGTGTGGTCGACCGTCAGCAGGTCGAGCAGGCCGTCGCGCAGGCGGTAGACGCGGGAGTCGCCGAGCTGCACGACCCACGCGGCCGGGTCGTCGCCGGCCGCCACGAAGGCGGTCAGGGTGCAGCCGGTCAGCTCGTCCAGGTTGCGGCCGGCCCGGCGTACGGAATCCTGGACCTGGGCCACGGCGGCGCGCAGCGCGGCCGGTGGATCCCCGACCAGCACCTCGCGCACGAAGACCTCGACCGCCGTGGCCCCGGCGACCGTGCTGCCCGGCCCCGAGCCCATGCCGTCGGCCACCACCGCCAGCGGACCGCCCGGCTCGAGGTGCACGACGTCGTAGTTGTCGTCATAGCGCTCCCCCACGACACTGCCGGCCGCCGCGGTGAGGCGACGACCGGCAGTAGTCCAGGCGACTTTGGTGATTTCCACCTGTTCTTTGTAGTACACCGGACCCCGCTCCTCGTGGGTTAGAGCGGGGTCCGGCGGTCCTTTCACCCGTCGCTACAGCGCCGGGTAGGCGTTGGCCATCAGCTCACGGAACTGGGCCGAGAACCAGGCGCCGGAGATCGGCGCGTTGGGCAGGGCGCCACTGAGGCTGTTGCCGTTGCGGGCGTTACCGGTGTAGGTCGGGTCGCACATCCGGTCGAAGCCCTTGCCCTCGTCGTTCGGGATGAGCGTCGAGGAGCCGTCCGACTCACCCGGGGGCTTGACCCAGACGTAGGCGTCGATGCCGCTGGCCGGGGCCGCGGTCGGGCGCTCGCCCAGGCCGGCGCCGGACTGGTTGCACCAGTTGCCGGCGTGGATCCGGCGGTCGATGCGCGACTCGTTGACGAAGGTGTCGATCACGGTCGAGCTGCTGGCCGCGGTCGGGCGGGCCGAGCCACCCCAGCCGTTGCGGCTGGTGTCGATCAGCATGCCGATGCCCGAGTTGAAGCCGATCGAGACGAGCCGCTGGCGGAAGGCCTGGGCGAAGGTCAGCTCATCGGTGTACTGGTTCCAGTCCACCCACTTCGACTGCCGGACGCTCTGGCCACCGACCTGGGTGGTCGGCTGCACGAACGGCTCCCGCAGCGCGGAGTAGTTGGCCGTGTTGGTGATGAAGCCGTGGACGTTGTTGACGCTGCCCGAGGCCTGGGCGGCCTGCAGCATGATGTCAGCGGTGGGGTTGAAGTTCGAGTCCCAGCCGATCCAGCCGTGGTGCGCGGCGTCGACGTAGTTGTAGCCGTTGGGCAGGGCGCCCAGCTTGTTCAGGGCGTAGCCCACACCCTGCACGTACCCGCCGTTGGCCTTCATCGTGTCGCAGGTCGCGGTGCCGCCGGCCTGGCCCGAGGTGTTGGTGATCAGGTTCGGCAGCGAGTCGATCTCGATGATGTTGATGATCCGCAGGCTGCGGTACTTGGCGTCGGCCTGGATGGCCGCGATCGGGTCGATGTACTCGGCCTTGTAGCGCGGCAGCTCGTTCGGGCCGAGCTCACCGTTGGAGGCCAGCGCGGCGCAGTCGCGGCCGGGCAGGTTGTAGATCACGAACTGGATGTAGCCGGCGTTCTGGGCCAGGGCCGCGTCCAGGTGGTCACGGACACCCATCGACCCGTTGGAGCTGCTGTCGTCGGTGCCCTCGATCGCGGCGATCCGGTCCAGCCAGACGGCGGTCGGGTTGCTCGAGATCCGGTTGCCGCCGGGCTCGGCGTCGGCCTTGGCCTTCCACTCCGGGTTGACGTAGCCCCGGGCCCCGGCGTACGGGTTGTCGACCTTGCTGCCGGCGGGCGGCGGCGTGGTCGGCGGCGGCGTGGTCGGGGGCGGGGTCGTCGGCGGCGGGGTGCTCGGCGGCGGCGTCGTGGGGCCGCCGGTCGAGCCGGTGCACGCCGTGCCGTTCAGCGAGAACGTCGCGGGCGAGGTGTTCGTGCCCGAGTAGTTGGCGTTGAAGCCGAACGTGGCGTTGCCGTTGGTGGGCAGCGAGCCCGCCCAGGACGGGTTGGTCGCCGTCACGTTCGCGCCGGACTGGGTGATCGTGGCGCTCCAGCCCTGGGTGATCTGCTGGTTGCCCGGGAAGGTCCAGGTCAGGCGCCAGCCCCCGGAGATCGGGTCACCGAGGTTGGTCACGCTGACGTTCCCGGTGAAGCCGGTGCTCCAACTGTTGGCGGTGTAGTCGACCCGGCAGCCGGCCGCGGCGCTCGCGCTGGTCGCGGCGAACACGCCGAGACCGGACACGAGCGATACGGCGGCGGCCGCGGTCAGACCGCGGATGAGGACAGGTCTCATGTGGTGGCTCCTCGAGACATGCGGCGGCGCCCGTAGCGCCCGGGGATAGGCCGGAGAAACATCGAGGGGCATCGCTCCCCGGCTGTTTCGACAGCATGACATGGGAGCGCTCCCACCGCAATCGTTCGTTAACAACGGGCTCATCTTGAATGCATCGCGTATAACAGAGCCGTGCAGGTATGGGAGGTCACCGAGGCGCTGGCCGAGGTTCCAGGTGTCGAGGTCAAAGTTCGACGGGGTCTGCTCGAGATCCACATGCCCGCGCTGGGCGACACCGCGAGCCTCGATCCGGACGAGATCCTGGCTGCTGAATCGGTGTTCGTACCCACTCGCGCGGCCGCGGTGCAACTCGACATCCGCGACGGCCGAGCGGTGCTGCCGCTCATCGTGACCGTCGACGACATGGTGTTCAACCCGGCCTACGCCGACGACCTGGTCGAGCCGGGCGCTCACCGTCAGTTGCCGGCCATGCCCAACCTGATCTCATACTCCGAGATGCACCGCGACGTGCGCGCCCTCGGCAAGGCCATCGACGACCCGGCACTCGACCTCGAACCGGAAACTCTGGCCGCCACGCTGCTCGCCCACCGCTGCTTCCTGGCCGGCGCCATGCGGGTCGGGTTGTGGCCGGTCCGGGTCGCCGCCTGGTGGGAGTACGCCAACGCCCG
This sequence comes from Paractinoplanes aksuensis, assembly GCF_024137025.1. Lineage (GTDB taxonomy): Bacteria > Actinomycetota > Actinomycetes > Mycobacteriales > Micromonosporaceae > Actinoplanes > Actinoplanes aksuensis. The sequence goes on along the minus strand of NZ_JAMYJR010000010.1, from coordinate 194,552 downwards.
CGTCGGCGCCCCGTCCGGCATCGCTCCACTACGCTCCGACCCCGACTGGGACGACCTGATGGCCGACGTCGCCGAGGCCCGCCGCCAGACCGTCGCCTCCGAGTCGACCTTCTCGTAGAAGCGCCGCGCCTGCGAAGCGTTGATCGGCGCCGGAGTACTGCTGGAAGAAATCGCTGACTGTCGGGCCGTCCTGCAGCGCTTCCGATGGGGTACGGGACCAGCACGCGCTCGCCGAGGCTCTGCCCCGCGGGCACGGCCTGACCCACACGCCGTTGAGGTTCTGCCACTTGTCGCGGGTGAGTTACGGGCGGGGATATTCGGGCAGCGCGTTGTGCGGGCCGACTTGTGAGGTCCACGGGGTGCGAGCCGGAGTCCGGCGAATCGACATCAATCTCTGCCCGACTGCACCCGAACTGCGACCGCCGGTCGGTCAAGCCCGTGGCCGCGGTGCCGACCTTTCTGGCATGAGTCTGAGCAGCGGTGTGGGAACGGCGGGCGCCGTCCTCGGGGGCGACCCCCAGGACGCCCTGCTCGGCGACCTCGTCTCGTTCATGACCAAGGACACGCCCTCGGTCCAGCACGTGCTGGACCTGTGCGTGCCCCACCTGCGCGACGCGGCCGGACTGACCGCGGCGACCGTCTTCGAGCTCGACTCCGAGACCGGCCTGCTCACCGTGAGCGCCCGCGTCGGCGAGCCCGGTCGCCGCGACCAGCTGACCGCGGGCAAGATCTTCCGGATGGCGGCCGGGGCCAAGCCCCTGGTCAGCGGCGAGCAGATGGCCGTGCGGCTGCGCATCGGCGGGCAGACCGTGGGCGTCCTGCTGCTCACCGGGACCGGCCTCGACGCGCTGCGCCCCGACGTGCTGGCCCCGCTGGCCCTGCACTTCGCGGCCACCCTGCAGGGCCTCGCGGCCGAGAAGCAGCGCCAGTTCGTCTCGCACACCACCAGCACCATCCGCCGTCTGTTCGAGCAGGGCATGGCCGCCGCCGGCGTCGAGGACGCGGGAAGCCTGCTGGCCGCCTCGGCCGCCGAAGGGTTCCGCACCGAGCACGCCGCAGTCATCCTGGTCGACCCGGAAAGCACGGTGCTGTCGGTGCACAGCGTCGGCCTGCCCGAGGGCGACACCACGATCGCCGAGCTGATCGGCAAGTCGGCCGCCGAGTCACCGGTGTGGCAGGCGGTCCGCGACGGGAAGGTCGCGCTGGCCAACGACTCGGCCACCTCCCCCGTCCGCCCGTGTGACCTGGCCCTGCTCATGAAGCTCCAGTCGTTCGCGGCCATGCCGCTGATGTCGGCGCAGGGCCCGGTCGGCATGATCATGTGCGGTGACTCCGGCGCGTCCCGCGAGTGGACCTCGCGCGACCGCACCCTGGCCGAGCAGCTCTCGGTCGAGGGCGGCCTGATCATCGACAGCGCCCGCATGCGCCAGGCCGCGCAGGTCCACGTGGCCGAGCTCAGCCGTCAGGCCTTCCACGACTCGCTGACCGGCCTGCCCAACCGCACCCACCTGATCGACCGGGCCGACCGCGCCGTCCGCGACGCCGGGGCGACCCGCGACCGGGTGGCCCTGATGCTGCTCGACCTCAACGGCTTCAAGCAGGTCAACGACACCAAGGGCCATCTGGCCGGCGACGTGCTGCTGCAGCAGGTGGCCAAGCGGCTGCTGGGCGCGGTCCGCGACAGCGACGTGGTCTCCCGCCTCGGCGGCGACGAGTTCGCCATCCTGCTCACCCACGACGCCGACGAGGACGTGGCCAGCGTGGTGGCCGGGCGCATCTGCGAACGGCTGCGCCGCCCCTTCACCATCGACGGCGACGAGGTCTCGATCGGCGGCAGCGTGGGGATCGCCCTCTACCCCGACGACGCCACCGACTACGAAGCCCTGATGCGGGGGGCCGACGCCGCGATGTACGAGGCCAAACGAGCCACCAAACGCAGCGGCGGCGGTTACCGGCGGGCCCGCGCGGGATTCTGACGTCATACCGGGCGGGACCTGCCCGGTATCGGTCCTAGCGTCGTGACCATGAACTTCGCTTCAGTACGACTCATCACCGCCGACGTCGACCGCGTGACCAAGTTTTACGAGCAGGTGACCGGTCACGCCGCCCGGCGGCACACGCCGGACTTCGCCGAGATCGTTCTGCCCGGGGCCACATTGGCGATCGGCGGCGTGGCGACCGTGAAACTGTTCGGCGAGGGATCGGCCGAGCCCGCAGCAAACCGGACGGCGATCGTCGAGTTCCGCGTCGACGACGTGGACGCCGAGTTCGCCCGCCTGCGCTCAGTAGAGGTGGTGCAGCCGCCGACCACGATGCCCTGGGGCAACCGGTCGCTGCTGATCCGCGACCCGGACGGCACATTGGTCAACCTGTTCACGCCGCCCTCATGAGAAGACCCACGCCACCAGTACGCCGACCAGCCCGCCACTGACCAGCAGCCCGGAGCCGAAACGGCGAGTCTCGGGCCGCCACACCGAGCCGACCCCGATCAGCAGATAGAGCGGGACCCAGGCCCAGAACGGCGCGGCCAGCCCGGCCATCGAGGGAAAGAGGGTCATCGGGCCGACGGCCGCGCACGGTCCGATGCAGCCGAGAGCGAGCCCGCTGAGCAGCCCGGCCAGCAGCGGCGGGTCGACCAGCCGGGCCTGCTGCGGCGGCGAGGCCACGGTGAGCACGGGGTCGTCGCCCGGGTGCTGGGTCAGCGTGATCACGTAGCCGGCCGGATCGTGCACGATCAGAACCCGGCCGTCGGCGGGCCCCTTCTCGTCGACGTGACAGCCGGACTGCTGCCAGAGCTCGCGCGTGGAGGCGTACACCTCGGGGGTGTGCTCCCCCAGATCAGGCAGCCGCCCACCGCGCAGAATCCGGCTCGCCGGCGGCGGCGACTTGAGCAGGGCGGCCGGGATCGGGTCGAGGCGCAGCCCGGGAAAGGCGTGCAGGGTGGCCTCCAGCCGCTGCTCGACCCCACGCGTCAGCTCGGCCCGGCTGCTCTCACTCACCCGTCCCACCCTGTCCGAGCCCGCAGCCACCCGCCCGATTTATCCGGAAATCCACAACGCCGATCTCCGAGCGGATCGCGATCGTTGTCGGTCGGTCCTCGCCACGGCGATCCGCTGCTCGGGCCGCGCGGCGCCGGCGGGCGGGGTGGAAGCGTCGTCAGGTGGCGCCGTCGGCTATGCGGGCTACCTGGGTTCTCAGGTCGTCGGTGGGTTCGGGGCGGCCTCGGATGTTGGTCAGGTCTTCGCGTAAGCCGTCGAGCCAGGCTCGGAGGTCGGCGACCACGTAGAGGTCCTGGCCCAGGTCGTCGGGCCACTGCGGGGGCGGTGGGCGGTCCGGTGGGTGGTCCGGGGTCTCGTTGCGGAGCAGGCGTTCGGCTGAGCGGTCGTAGCCGGTCGCCACCTCGTCGGCCAGGGCGGTCAGCTGGTTGACGCACGGCAGCAGGCCGCCGGCGGGGCAGGAGCGCACCAGCACCTCGGCCCCGCGGACGGCGTGGTGGCCGGCGATCAGGGTGGCCTGCCAGTCGAGGGTGGCGGCCGGGTGGCGTTCGCTTTGGTAGAGCGCGAACGACGCTTCCGCCAGCTGGCCGGCGAGCCGGGCGCGCGGCAGCGCGTTGCCGGGTGGGGTGCCGTCGGCCATGACGGCCACCGTTTCGCGGACGACCTGGGCCGCGGCGGCCAGGAAGGTGCCGGTGGCCCGGTGCAGTTCGCCCGCGCCGCCACGGGGCCAGGCGAACAGGCCGATCAGGACACCGATGGCTGCGCCGATCAGCACGTCGGTGACGCGTTGTTCGGCCAGGCGCCAGTCGACGGGGGTCACCTGGGCGAAGACGAGCGTGATGACCAGCGTGAACAGGGCCTGCGACCAGCCCAGGCCGAGCAGCGGGCCGGCCGCGAATCCGGCGATCATCACGAACGGCAGGGCGACGGCGAACACGAGCGGGTCGGGACCGGCCAGCAGCAGCAGGGCGGCCACGACCGAGCCGGCGACCGTGCCGATCAGGGCCGGGCGCAGCGTCGAGCGGGTCTCGGCGGCCGAGGCGCGCAGCACCGTGAGGATGGTCAGCAGCACCCAGAACCCGTGCGACAGGTCGAGTTCGCCGGCGATCAGGCGGGCCACGGCCAGGGCCAGAGCCAGGCGCAGGGCGCCTTGGAAGGCGACCGAGCGCGGCGTCAGATTTTCTCGCAGGCGGTGCCAGTAGAGGGCCGGGGTGCGTCGGTACGCGTACCAGAACTGCCCGGGCCGGGCCGCCTCGGGCGTGGGGTCGGGGTGCCGGACCGGTTCCCCGGCGGCGATCCGCACGGCCACGACCAGCGACTTGGTCCACTCGCCGAGCGACAGCGCGAGCGCCCCGAGCCGCAGCCGTTCCGGCGGCAACCCGGTGGGATCCGTGTTCATGCGGGCCACGCGGAAGTCGGTGATCGCCGCCTCGACCAGGTTGGTGTCGGGCAGCGGGCCGGCGCCGCGCAGCCAGGCTCCGGTGGCCTCGACGCAACCGGCGGTGGCGCTGAGCAGCTTGATCGCGGCCGAGCGGGTGATCGCCTCGCGGTCGGCCGAGAAGTACAGGTCGACCACGCGGCCGAGCAGCAACCGGGCGGTGCCGGCGGCCGACGACAGCGCCCGGTCGTGACGGCCGGCCGAGGCGGGGCGGTCGATGGGGGCCAGCCGCGAGGGCCGCAGCGCGTCGGCCGCCTCGGTCGCCTCGGGCACCAGGGCGGCCAGCCGGTCGCGGCCGGTCTTGTCGCCCGACCAGTCGTCGGCCAGCGCCTCCAGGCAGGCGGCGAGCGCGGTGACAGCGTCGGCCAGGCGGTGCCGGTACGGGGTCGGGGCCGGGTCGGGCCAGACGAACAGTTCGGCCGCGGCCAGCAGCAGCACGGCGAGCGTGAGCCCGGCCAGTCGCTCCGGCAGCGCCCCGGGGTCGTACGGTGGGAAGCAGGGCAGGATGTAGAGCAGCTGCATCCCGGCGGCGAGCCCGACGAGGCGGGGCCCGCCGACCCCGACGAAGCTGACCGCGAAGCCGAGCACGAACATGCCGGCCGCGGCCGCCCAGTTGCTGACCGAGAGCAGCGTGCCCAGCGCGACCAGGGCCCACGCCACCGGCAGCACCGTGAGCAGGGTGCGGGCCCGCCGGCGGGGTGAGCCCGGGATCTGCGACAGCGCCCCGAGCGCGATGGTGCCGAACAACGCGTACGGCGCCGCGTCCGCGCTGCCGATCACGTAGCGGCACAGGTAGAAGCCGAGGCAGGCGACCAGCGTGACCCGGACCGCGCGCCGGATGACCAGCAGCCGCGGGTCACGCCGGCGCACCCACCCCCACATGGTCAGCACTTTTCCACGGCGTCGGCCGAACTGCCAGGTTGCTGCCGGCCACCGGTGACAGACTTCGATCATGTGGGTTCTGAGCCTGTTGCTGGGGCTGCTGGTGGTTCTGGCCATCACCGCGGCGACCGGCTACTTCGTGGCGCAGGAATTCGCGTACATGGCGGTCGACCGGTCCCGGCTCAACGCCCGGGCCGCGGCCGGCGACAAGGGCGCCGAACGCGGCCGACCTGCGGCACCTGGTCGAGCACTCGGCCAACGTGGGCGCGCTCGACGCGTCGTACTCCGCGCAGCTCACCGACGCCCTCGACCTGCACCAGCTCACCCTGGCCGACCTGACCGGCCCCGACCACGGGCTGAGCTCGGTCGGGGTGACCGACACCGTGCCCGCCGTCCGGGCCGTGGCCCGCGACACCGGCCACCTGCGGGTGGTCGTCATGCGCGACGGCACGCCGGCCGGGGTGGTCCACGTCCGCGACACCATGGACCAGCCCGACGACCGGACGGCGGGTGAGGTGATGCGCGACGTGCTCGTCCTGGACGGCTCGACGCTGGTCTACGAGGCCCTGGCCACCATGCGGGCCACCCGCCACCACCTCGTCGTGGTCACCGGTCCGGGCGGCCCGGCCGTGACCACGCTGACCGACGCGGTCGAGCGGCTGCTGCGTACTCCCGCTCAGACGAACGCGCTCTGACCGGTCACGGCCCGGCCCACGATCAACGTGTTGATCTCGCGGGTGCCCTCGTACGAATAGAGCGCCTCGGCGTCGGCCACGAACCGCCCGATGTTGTAGTCGAGCACGATCCCGTTGCCGGCCAGCAGTTCGCGGGCCCAGCCCACGACCTCGCGCATGCGGGTGGTGCAGTACGCCTTGGCCAGGGCCGAGTGCTCGTCGCGGTACTGGCCCGCGTCCTGCAACTGGGCCAGCCGCACGCACATGCCGAGGGCGCCGGTCACGTTGCCCAGCATGCGGACCAGCAGATCCTGCACGAGCTGGAACTTGGCGATCGGCCGGCCGAACTGCTCCCGCTCCTTCGAATAGTTCAGGGCGATTTCGTACGCGGCCAGCATCACCCCGACGGCTTCCCAGGCGACCCCGCTCCGCGTCTGACGCAACACCTTCGCGGTGTCCTTGAAGCTGTTCGCGTTCTGCAGCCGGTCGGCCTCGGGCACCCGCACCCCGGTCAGCCGGATATCGGCGTTCTGCACCGTGCGCAGGGCGATCTTGTTCTCGATCTTGGCCGCCTCGAAGCCCGGCGCGTCACCCCGTACGACAAAGCCTTTGACCTGGTTGTCGGCCTCGTCGCGAGCCCACACGACGATGAGGTCGGCGAAGGTGGCGTTGCCGATCCAGCGCTTCTCGCCGTCGAGTACCCACTCGTCGCCCTCGCGGCGGGCGGTCGTGCGCAGACCGGCCGCGACGTCGGAGCCGCCGGTCGGCTCGGTCAGAGCGAACGCGCCGACCTGGTCGAACGCGGCCATCGCGGGCAGCCAGCGCTCGCGTTGCTCAGCCGAGCCGCACATGGTGATGCTGCCCATGGCCAGCCCCGCATGCACGCCGTAGAAGGTGGCCATGGACGCGTCGGCCCGGGCCATCTCGAGCGCCAGCCACCCGTTGAGCAGCGACGACGAGCCCTCGCGGCCGGCGATCCCCAGGTCCGCGTACTTCTTGATCAGGTGTTCGGGGAAGGTGGCACGCTGCCAGTGGTCGTTGGCGATGGGCACGACCTCCTCGTCGAGGAAGGCGCGCACCCGCTCCACGACGGCGGCCTCGTCATCCGAAAGCAGGTCCTGAAAGGCGTAAAGATCTCCGGCGAGCATATTGCGTACCTACCCGCGAGCGGCCCGCCCTAGACTTCCAACCCATGCTCACCATGCAGGAGGCCCTGGCCCGGTTGACCGCGTACTGGACGGCTCAGGGATGCCTGACCGTCCAGCCGATGAACACCGAGGTCGGTGCGGGGACGCTGAACCCGGCGACCTTCCTGCGGGTGCTCGGTCCCGAGCCGTGGCGCGTCGTCTACGTCGAGCCGTCGGTGCGGCCCGACGACAGCCGTTACGGCGAGAACCCGAACCGGCTGCAGACCCACACCCAGCTCCAGGTGATCCTCAAGCCCGACCCGGGCAACCCGCAGGAGCTCTACCTCGGCAGCCTCGAGGCGATCGGCATCGACGTCAAGGCCCACGACGTCCGGTTCGTCGAGGACAACTGGGCCTCGCCGGCGCTCGGCGCATGGGGGCTGGGCTGGGAGGTCTGGCTCGACGGGCTCGAGATCACCCAGTTCACGTACTTCCAGCAGGCCGGTGGGCTCAACCTGGATCCGGTGTCGGTCGAGATCACGTACGGCATCGAGCGCATCATCATGGCTTTGCAGGACAAGACCCACTTCAAAGACATCGAGTACGCCGAGGGCATCTCGTACGGCGAGGTGTTCGGCCAGAGCGAGTACGAGATGTCGCGGTACTACCTGGACGATGCCGACGTCGCCGCCAACCGGCAGCTGCTCGAGATCTACGCGGCCGAGGCCCAGCGGCTGATCGACGCCGGGCTGCCGGTGCCCGCGCACACGTACGTGCTGAAGTGTTCGCAGGCCTTCAACGTGCTCGACTCGCGCGGCGCCGTCTCCACCGCCGACCGCGCGGCCGAGTTCGCCCGCATGCGCCGCCTCGCCGGTGACGTGGCCCGGCTGTGGGTGGCCCGCCGCGACGAGCAGGGGCATCCGCTCGGCCTGGTCGCGGCCCTGCCTCCGGCGGCCGCGGTGGCGGCCCCGGCTGCGAAGACCAACCCTCGTACGCTCGTCTTCGAGATCGGCACCGAGGAGCTGCCACCGGCCGAGGCCCGCAGCGCCCGCGACTACGTGCAGCGCGCGCTGACCGAGGGACTGGCCGGCACCCGGCTCGAGCATGACGAGGTGCGCGTGTTCGCGACGCCGAGGCGGCTGATCGCCCTGGTTCCCTCGGTGGCGGCGCAGGAGCCGGACCACGTACGCCAGGTTCGTGGCCCCAAGGTCGGCGCGCCCGACAAGGCGGTCGAGGGGTTCGCGCGCGGCCAGGGTGTCGCGTTCGAGGCTCTGGCCGTCGGCGATTTCAACGGCGCGCAGCACCATATGGTCGAGAAACACGAGAGCGGTGGCGCGGCGGCCGAAGTGCTCGCGCCCGTCCTGGCCAAGGTCGTCAGCGGCCTGCGCGGGGCCAAGAACATGCGCTGGAACGACCCGCAGCTCTCGTTCAGCCGCCCGATCCGCTGGCTGACCGCGCTCTGGGGCGACGACGTGGTGCCGGTCGCGGTGGGCACCCTGGCCGCGGGTCGCCAGACCCGGCTGCTGCGGACGGCGGCCGAGCCGACCACCCAGATCGCCTCGGCCGAGACGTTCATGGAGACGCTGGCCCTGAGCGGCATCGTGGCCGACCCCGAGGACCGGCACGACCTGATCGTCACCGGCGCCCAGGACGAGGTGTACCCCGAGGGCCGCATCGACGTGGCCGGCGAGGCCGCCCTGATCGAGCAGATCACGTACCTGGTCGAGGCCCCGACCCCGCTGCTGGGCACCTTCGACGAGAGCTACCTGTCGCTGCCCGACGCCGTGCTGACCACGGTCATGCGCAAGCACCAGCGCTACCTGCCGGTCCGCTCGGCCGAGGGCGCACTGCTGCCGATGTTCGTCACCGTCGCCAACGGCCCGGTCGACGTCGAGCTGGTGCGCACCGGCAACGAGGCGGTGCTGCGGGCCCGCTACGAGGACGCGGCGTTCTTCTACCGCGCCGACCGCAACACGTCGCCGGCCGACATGCGCGAACGCCTGACCCGCCTCACGTTCACCGACAAGCTGGGCTCGATGGCCGACCGCTCGGCCCGCATCGCCGCCCTGGCCACCACGCTGGCCGAGCAGCTCGGGCTGGCCTCGGCCACGCTGGGCCGGGCCGCCCGCCTGGTCAAGTTCGACCTCGGCTCCCAGCTCGTGACCGAGATGACCAGCCTGGCCGGCGTGATGGCCCGCGACTACGCCCTGCACGCGGGCGAGCCGCGCGACGTGGCCCAGGCCGTCTACGAGGCCGAGCTGCCCCGCAACACGGGCGACGACCTGCCGGCCTCGATCCCCGGCGCGCTGCTGTCGCTGGCCGACCGGCTCGACCTGGTCGCGGGCCTGGCCGCCACGGTGGGTCTGCCCACGGGCAGCAGCGACCCCTTCGCCGTACGCCGGGCCGTGCTGGGCCTGCTGGCCGTGCACCGGGCCCACCCCGCCCTGTCCGGCCTGTCCCTGCTCGACGCCCTGCACACGGCGGCCGCGCAACAGCCGGTCCCCGTCGCGGCCTCGGTCCTCGAGAGCACCGGCGAGTTCCTGGCCCGCCGCCTCGAGCAGGCCCTGACCGAGGAGGGCCGCCCGGTCGACCGGGTGCGGGCCGCCCTCCCCCACTACGCCCGCCCGTCGGTCGTCGACACGCTGCTGACCCAGCTCGACACGCTGGCCGGCAACCCCGACTTCATCGCCGTGGCCGCCGCCATCCAACGGGCCCGCCGCATCCTGCCCGCGGGCACCACCGCCGGGTACGACCCCGCGGCCCTCACCGAACCGGCCGAGCTGGCCCTGCACGAGGCCGTGTCCGGCGTGAAGGCCACCTACGGCGCCGACCTGGTCGCCTTCACGGCCGCCGTCGAACCGCTGGTCGAACCCCTGGCCCGCTTCTTCGACGAGGTCTTCGTGATGGCCGACGACCCGGCCCTGCGCACTGCCCGCCTGGGCCTGCTGGCAGGCGTTCGCGACCTCGGCGAAGGCCTGCTCGACTGGCCCGAGCTGCGTCTGTAGGACTCACCGCCCGGGCGTCACCAGTCCGCTGTCGTAGGCCGGCACCACGGCCTGGGTGCGGGTGGTGACGCCCAGCTTGAGCAGCACCCGCGAGACGTACGTCTTGACGGTCGCCTCGCCGATGAACAACATCCGGCCGATGTCCTCGTTGGTCGCGCCCCGGGCCAGGCAGACCAGCACCTCCCGTTCACGGGCGGTGAGCGCCGCCAGCTCGGGCGCGGGCCGGGGCGGCGGAGGGGTGAACGCCTCGATCAGGCGCAGCGTGAGCGTCGGCTGGGACATGCCTGCGGCATCGGCCAGAGCCCGCTGGCTGAGGCCCGCCGCAATTCGCGCTCTTTCGATCAGCGCACCGATGTGGTGGCTGGTCATTCGTCCACCCCCGATCCTGAATCACTTTTCTCCGAGGTGATTCACGTCTACGCGATCCATTCGTCCGCCACCATCCCGCACGGCTTGCTCAGCGGTCGGCACGTTCGGGCGGACCGGTCGGCGGGAGCGGCGGATGATCCACTCGGCGACCGCCGCGTTGAGGGTCCAGGCCAGGATCATCAGGGCGGCTCTCGGGGCGGGGCCGGGCTCGCCGGCGAAGAGTGTGTACGGGGCCAGCGTGAAGGCCTGCGTGCCCGCGCCCAGGGCCAGCGCGTAGGAGCGGATCATCCAGGCCCGGTGGCGCCGGATGTCGCGGCGGCGGACGGCTCGGACGGCGGCCACCAGGCCGTATGTCATGGCCGCCGAGACCAGCAGGCGGGCGATGTTGACCACGGTGTGGTCGTTGGCCGGCAGCTCCGAGAACAGCGTCATCCAAGCGCCGCTGAGGGCCACCGCCAGGCCGGCTCCGACCAGCACTCGGCCGACCCGGCGGTGCCAGGTGCGATGCGTACGCCGGAAGCCGGCCTCGAACTGGAAGGCGCCGAGCAGGCTGTAGATCAGCGCGCCGATGATGTGCACGACCACCGGGGCCGGCATCTCGGTGAAGCGGGTGGGGGCGGGCGCGCCCGAGGCGAGGGCGCCCAGCCGGGCGGCGCCGGCGATCGACGGGACCAGGGCCAGGGCGATGAGCCCGGCCGGCACGAGCTTGGACATGCGTCGATCGTCGGGCAGACGCGGGCCGGGGCCATCCGCCCGAAGTCGGGGCTCCGGCCCGTACTTAAGTACGGCTACCGGGCCAGCACGAGCTGCAGCAGGTGCTCGCCGTCGGGGGCGTAGTGGGCGTGCATGACGAACCAGGGGAAGGCCCATTCGTCGGCCGCGCCACCATGGTGCGTACGGGCCGGGTCGGTGCTCTGGGTGGGCCAGCCCAGCGCCGCCCACAGGCTGCTGCGCCGGCCGATGGTGCCGCCGCGGCCGGGGATGGCGCCGCGGAACGGGCGGAAGCCGCGCTGGTCGTCGAAGTGCAGCACGACCCGGGTGACCCGGTCGTGCTCGTCGACGGCGACCGACACGCCGTGTTCGCGGGACTCGTAGGTGCGGGCGCCCTGGGTAGCCATCAGGCCGTACTCACGGCTGATGGCCAGGGCCTGCCCCTCGAGCAGGTTCTGTCCGAGCAGCTGGGTCAGGTCGCTTCGCGGGACGACGTTCGGCTGCATGGCGTCACTCCTGGTCAGGGATTCGCGGGTCACTGTAAGCAAGCCGAGTTAACTGCGCGTGAACCCGCGCACCCTTCCCGATCCGTTTCCGTGATCGCTACGCCGAGGATGCCTCCGAGTCGGTTTTGTCCTTTCGACTCGTGCCGGGACCCCGGCGACGGACGCCGCGGTGAATCCCGTGGAGGATCTCGTGGCCGACCGACGTCAGGTGCTGCGCATGGGGGCCGTCGCCGCGGCCGCCCCCGCGCTCGCCGGAACGGTTGCCGCCCCGGCGCTCGCGCACGGGTCCAAGCACAAGGAGCCCGAGGTCTTCGGGCACCGCGGCGCATCCGGCTACCGGCCGGAGCACACGCTCGCCTCGTACGAGCTCGCGGCCCGCATGGGCGCCGACTACATCGAGCCCGACCTGGTCGCCACCAAGGACCACGTGCTGGTGTGCCGGCACGAGCCCGAGATCGGCGGCACCACCGACGTCGCGCAGCACTCCGAGTTCGCCGCCCGCAAGAAGACGGTGCTGCTCGACGGGGTCAGCGTCACCGGTTGGTTCACCGAGGACTTCACCCTGGCCGAACTGCGGACGCTCCGCGCGATCGAGCGCCTCCCGGCCGTACGCCAGGAAAATACGCTCTATGACGGCCTGTTCAAGGTGCCTACGTTCGCCGAGGTGCTCGAGCTGCGGGCTCGGCTGTCGAAGGAACTGGGGCGCGACATCGGCGTCATCCCGGAGACCAAGCACCCCACGTACTTCCGCCGGCTCGGCCTCGACCTCGAGACCCCGCTCGTGCAGACCCTGCGCAAGTACCGGCTCGACAAGCGCGGGGCCAAGGTGTGGATCCAGTCGTTCGAGGCGGCCAACCTGAAGGTGCTGCACCAGCAGTACCGGGTGCAGGTCAACCTGGTCTTCCTGACCGGGGCGGCCGGGGGCCCGTTCGACGACCCCAAGACGTACGCCCAGTATCTGACTCCGGCCGGGCTGAAAGAGCTCTCGGCGTACGTGGATGGGATCGGGCCCGAGAAGGGCCAGGTCATCCCCCGCAACGCCGACGCCACCCTGGGTTCGCCGACCACGCTGGTGCGCGACGCCCACGCGGCCGGGCTCAAGGTCATCCCGTACACGTTCCGGGCCGAGAACCAGTTCCTGCCGGCCGACTACCGGGTCGGCGCCGACCCCAACGCCTACGGCCGGGCCATCGACGAGCAGATCACCTTCCTGCGTACGGGCATCGACGGCCTGTTCACCGACCAGCCCGACATCGGCGTGCTGTCCCGGACGCTGGCCGGCTGATCCCGACGGCGGCCGCGTCCCCCGGGGCGCGGCCGGAGTCCAGTAGGGTTCACGTTCATGTCCACCCTGGTGCGGCTGCCCGGTGGGGGCACGGCCGTCGCGGCGTACGTCTCGGGTCTCGGGGCCGTTCCGGCCGCGGTCGCGTCCTTCGGGTTGCCCGCCCCGAGCCCGGTGCTCGTCGTGATCGGTGGGGCCGGCGGCCTGACCGACGAGGTCGCCGCGAGCCTGTCCGCCGTCTTCACCAGGGTGGTCGCGCCGGCCGTCCGCCGGCACCACGCGATCGCGGTCGACGGTGGCACCGACAGCGGCGTGATGCGCCTGCTGGGCCGGGCCCTGGGTGGCGACTCACCGCTGGTCGGGGTGACCGCGCTCGACACGGCCGTCTTCCCCGGCCATCCCGGCTCGCCGATCGCCGACGCGGTCCCCCTCGAGGACCATCACACCCATTTCGTGCTGGTCGACCCCGGCCATGAGTGGGGTGACGAGGCGCCCTACATCGCGGCCGCGGCGACCGCCCTGGCCGCCGGCGCGCCCAGCCTCACCGTCCTGGTCAACGGGGGCGAGATCACCGTCGACGACGCCCGGCACAGCCTGGCCGAGGGCCGTCCCGTGCTGGTCCTGGCCGGCACCGGCCGCACCGCGGACGCCATCGCGGCCGCGGCGGCCGATCCCGCTTCCTGCCGCGACGAACGCCTGGTCGCGTTGGCCACATCCCCTTTTGTACGCGCCATCGCCGTGACCGACGAGGCCGTGCTAGCGGCCCGGATCGCCGAGCTGCTGCGCCCCTGACAGCGCCGGCGCGAGCAGTTCGAACGCCCGCCCGGTGAGCTCGAGCGGATCGGCCGCCCCGTCGGTGCCGGCCCAGCGTTGCAGTGCGGCGTCCAGGGCGGCGAACGCCATCCGCGTGGCCATTTGTGGATACAGCGCGTCGGGCGGTTGCCCGAGCCGGGCCGCCAGCACCTCGGCCAGCTCGGCCTGCCAGCGCGACTGCCGTTCCAGCGAACGGGCGTGCAGCACCGGCGTGCGATAGATCAGCCGCACCACGGCCAGGGTCTTGGCCGCGTCGTGGTGACCGGCGCAGAAGTTGATGGCGACGGTCACGGCCGCCCGCAACGAATCGGCGGGCGCCTCGTCCGGCGGACGCGACTCGAGCTCGGCCCGCATCTCGTCACCCAGGTCGGCCAGCAGCTGGATGACCACGTCTTCCTTGGACGCGTAGTAGCGGTGAAACGTCCGCCGGGACATGCCGGCCGCGGCGGCCATGTCGTCGACCGTCGTCTCGTCGTAGCCGCGGGCCGCGAGCAGCTGCAGCGCCGTCTCGCGGAGCTCTTCTGGGCCGGGCCGCGCAGGCCGTCCTCAGCGGCGGCAGCAGCGAGGTGCGTACGGTCGATCTGTCCGACCTCGACTCCGTGCGCACGTTCGCGGCCGGTCTGGACGGGGTCGACGTCCTGATCAACAACGCCGGCGTGATGGCAGTGCCGCACACGCTCAGCAAGCAGGGCTACGAGCTGCAACTGGCGGTGAACCATCTCGCCCACTTCGCGCTGACCGGCCTGCTGCTCGACCGCCTGACCGCCGGCGCCGATCCCCGCGTGGTCACGGTCAGCTCGGTGCTGCACAAGAACGGCCACCTCGACTTCGACGACCCGCGAGGCGAACACCGCTACCGCGCGACCGCCGCCTACGACAACTCAAAATTGGCCAATGCCGTCTTCGGCCTCGAACTGCACCGCCGCCTGACCGCGGCCGGCTCATCGGTCCGCAGCGTGCTGGCTCACCCCGGCTACGCCGCGACCGGACTGCAGGCACGGGTGCAGCCCGGCCTCTACCGCACCCTGCTGACCAGACTGGGCAACCCGCTGCTGGCCGTGAGCGCCGACCAGGGCGCCCGCCCGATCGTGCACGCCGCCACCGCCCCCGACGTCGAGGGCGGCCAGTTCATCGGCCCGACCGGCTTGGCCCAGATGCGCGGCGCCCCCGGCCCGGTGCACCTCGCCCCACGGGCCACCGACCCCGCCGTGGGAGCCCGCCTATGGAAGGTCTCGGAAAATCTGACCGCGGTCTTCTATCCGCAGCACGATCTTGGTAGGGGTTCCGGCCACCGCACACCCCCACCCACCCGGGGCTGAAGGTACAAGTTTTCAAAGGCGAAGGGGCCGGGTTGTCCACAGACGCCCTCGACCCCTCCGGCAGTTGTCCACAGGGCGGCTACTTGTCGACGATGGCCGGCCAGAAGTGGTCGAAGCTGATCGTCTTGCCGAAGCCGCTCGCGACGATGTAGGTCAGGCCCAGCAGGACGCCGAGGATGACGATCGCGAACAACGCGTACGCCAGGACCTTGCCGATCGGCCGGGGCGGAGCGCCATTGACCTCGGCGTCGCCTCCAGCGCCCCAGGCCAGCGAGCGGATGCCCAGCGCGAACAGCGCCAGCAGCCCCGCCCCCAGGATCAAGCCGGCGGCCAGCACCTTCCAGGCGCCCTCGAGGGCGAATCCGAAGTTGCTCACAGGGTCACCTTCTCGGCCGGGGTGGGGGCCGTGACGGGCTCCCACTCGTCGTTGACGTTGTTGTGGTCGACCGGGGCCAGCCGGGACCGCAGCCACATGCCGACCGCGGCGGCGATCAGCACGGTGAAGATGACGATCGCTCCGGCCACGCCGCCCACGAAGTTGCCCAGGTACCACATCAGGGCGCCGACGACGGCCGCCGCGGGCAGTGTGATCAGCCAGGTGGCGACCATCCGGCCGGCCACCCGCCAGCGCACCTGGGCGCCCGGCTTGCCCACGCCGGAGCCGAGGATGGAACCGGTTGCCACGTGGGTGGTGCTGAGCGCGAAGCCGAGGTGGCTCGAGGCCAGGATGACCGCCGCCGAGGACGATTCCGCCGCCATGCCCTGCGGGGGCGCGATCTCGACCAGACCCTTGCCGAGCGTCCGGATGATCCGCCAGCCGCCCAGGTACGTGCCCAGCGCGATGGCCACCGCGCAGGCCGCCTTGACCCAGAACGGGATGTTCTCGGTATCGGTCCAGTCGCCGGCCGCGATCAGCGCCAGCGTGATCACGCCCATCGTCTTCTGGGCGTCGTTGGTGCCGTGGGCCAGCGACACCAGCGAGGCGCTGCCGATCTGACCCCAGCGGAACCCGTTCTCGGTGAAGCGGGCGGCCACGCCGACGGTGATCTTGTAGATGATCCAGGTGCCGACGGCCGCCACCACGCCCGCGATGACGGGTGAGATGAGGGCGGGCAGGATCACCTTGCCGACCACGCCGTCGAGCTTCGTGCCGTTGCCGTTCCAGTTGACGCCGGCCCAGCCCAGACCGGCGATGGTAGCGCCCACCAGTCCGCCGAACAGCGCGTGCGACGAACTGGAGGGCAGCCCCAGCAGCCAGGTGAACAGGTTCCAGACGATCCCGCCGATCAGGCCGGCCAGCACGATCAGCAACAGGGCCGTCCCGCCGTCGCTGGTCAGCGACTCCTTGGGCGTGCCGTCGGCGTTCTGGATCCGCACGACGGCGTTGCTGACGGTCAGGGCGACCTCGACCGAGAGGAAGGCACCGATGAGGTTGAGGATGCCGGAGAGCGCGACGGCCGTCTTGGGCCGCAGGGCGCGGGTGGCGATGGAGGTGGCCATCGCGTTCGCCGTGTCGTGGAACCCGTTGGTGAAGTCGAACCCGAGGGCCGTCACCACCACGAGAGCCAGGATCACCGATGTTTCAGTCACACCGTCAGAGTCGCCGCTGATTGATCGGACAAGAAGAGTTCAGACGACGTGAACTTGATATTTCGCGCTCGTTACCCGGCATCTCATGATCCGTTTACCGAATGTTCAATTGACGGCTACGTTCTTATGCTGTCGCCCACACTCTCAGTCGCTCGGCGGGTCGGCCAGCGGCCACCCGCCCGCGGCCAGCCGGGCCGACACCCGGACCACGTCCTCGGGGTTGGCCTGTTGCAGCACGGCGTCGTTGATCATCGCCTCGATGTCCTGCGCATTGATCGGGTCGGGGCTGCCCAGCGACTGCTCGGCCAGATCGTTGGCGATCTTGCGCACCTCTTCCTCGGTGAGCTTGCGGCGCAGCACACCGAGCAGGGCCACATAGTCCTGCCGCGGCACCCCGGTGGGATAACCGGCCCGCAGCCAGTCGACGGCACGGACGAGGAAGTTCGAACGGTTGTCGGTCACGAGCCCCTCCCTACTTGTCCACGATCGTCGGGTAGATGTGGTCGAAGCTGATCGTCTTGCCGAAGCCGCTCGCCACGATGAAGGTAATACCCAGCAGGGCCACGAACACAACGACCGTGAACAGAACGTAGGCCACCAGCCGGCCGATCGGGTGCGGCGGGGCGTGGTCGACCTCGGCGTCACCCCCGGCGCCGAACGCCATCGAGCGGATGCCGACCGCGAACAGGGCGGGCAGCCCGGCCCCGAGGATCAAGCCGGCCAGCAGCACCTTCCACGCGCCCTCGAGGGCAAATCCCAGGTTGCTCATGTCAGGCCGCCGTTCCCGCGGGCTCGCGGCGCTCGGCCGGCTCGTCCCACTCGTCGTTGACGTTGTTGTGGTCGACCGGCGTCTTGCGCGAGTGCCAGTACATGTAGCCGGCCGCGGCGAGCAGGATCAGGAAGATCACCAGGGCTCCGCCGAGTCCGCCGATCAGGTCGCCGATGTACCACATGAGCGCACCGACCACGGCCGCCGACGGCAGCGTGATCAACCAGGCCGCGACCATGCGCCCGGCCACCCGCCAGCGCACCTGCGCGCCCGGCTTGCCCACGCCCGAGCCGAGGATCGAGCCGGTCGCCACGTGCGTCGTCGACAGCGCGAAGCCGAGGTGGCTGGAGGCCAGGATGACCGCGGCCGACGACGACTCGGCCGCCATGCCCTGCGGGGAGGCGATCTCGACCAGACCCTTGCCGAGCGTCCGGATGATCCGCCAGCCGCCGAGGTAGGTGCCCAGGGCGATGGCGAGCGCACACGACGCCTTGACCCAGAACGGGATGTTCCCGGTGTCGGTCCACTCCCCCGAGGCGATCAGTGCGAGGGTGATCACGCCCATCGTCTTCTGGGCGTCGTTGGTGCCGTGGGCCAGCGACACCAGCGAGGCACTGCCGATCTGACCCCAGCGGAACCCGTTCTCGGTGAACCGGGCGGCCACGCCGACGGTGATCTTGTAGATGATCCACGTGCCGACCGCGGCCACCAGGCCGGCGATGACCGGGGACATGAGCGCCGGGAGGATCACCTTGCCGACCACGCCGTCGAGCTTGGATCCGTCGCCGTTCCAGTTGACGCCGGCCCAGCCCAGGCCCGCGATGGTGGCGCCGATGAGGCCGCCGAACAGCGCGTGCGACGAGCTGGAGGGCAGGCCCAGCAGCCAGGTGAACAGGTTCCAGACGATGCTGCCGACCAGGCCGGCCAGCACGATCAGCAGTAGTGCGGTGCCGCCGTCCGAGGTCAGCGCCTCTTTGGGCGTGCCGTCGGAGTTCTGGATGCGGACGACGGCATTGCTGACGGTCAGCGCGACCTCGACGGAGAGGAACGCGCCGATCAGGTTCAGGATGCCGGAGAGGGCCACGGCCACTTTGGGCCGGAGGGCGCCGGTGGCGATGGACGTGGCCATCGCGTTCGCCGTGTCGTGGAACCCGTTGGTGAAGTCGAAGCCGAGGGCCGTGACCACCACCAGGGCGAGAATGACGGTTGTCTCTGTCACCCCGTCAGCGTCGCTCCGATGAGAGTTTCCTGAAAGAGTGCTGTTGATAACACATCAATGTTTCGCCACGGTGTGACGATTCGGTCACCGAAGGTTCGGCAGAACGTAAGTTCAGGGGCCGGCAGAACGCCTGCCGGCCCCTGAACGTGTTACGTCAGTTGCTGGGTTGCAGCACGACGGTCGCCGTGCCGGTCTGGGCCGGGTCGCCCGTGTCGGTGTAGGAAGCCACGAACACACCGGTCAAGTTGTCGGCGCCGGCGTGACCGGCGTCGAGGAACGTGACGATCGAACCGGTGCAGCCGGAGGCGGTGGACAGCGGGTGGCCGTGCTGGTCGTGCCCGAGGACGTAGGTCACCGTGACCCGCGAGCAGTCGACCGGCGCGTCGTCGGTCACCGTCACCTCGAAGTTCACCGTGTCGCCGAACGCGAACGGCTGGCCTTCCTGCGGGGTGACGAACGTGACGACCGGGGCCGCCGTGCCGACCGGCAGCCGCACCTCGGCCGAGGAGGACCGGCCGGTGCGGTCGGTCACCTTCAGCGTCGGGCGGTAGTTGCCGTTCTTGGTGTAGGTGAACGTCGGGTTGGGCGAACGCGAGTCGACCCGGTTGTCGTTGTCCAGGTACCACTCGTACCGCAGGGCGTCGCCGTCCGGGTCGGTCGTGCCGGCGCTCGAGAACTGCACCGTCAGCGGCGCCTGGCCCGAGGTCGGCGTGGCCGTCATCTTGGCGATCGGCGTGCGGTTGCCGCGCACGTAGTCGAACCGGGACAGCTGGGCGTCCGGGTTCTCGGCGAAGTAGCCGTCGCCGTACTCGAGGACGTAGAGCGCGCCGTCGGGGCCGAACTCGAGGTCCATCGGGTTGTCGAAGACGAGGTCGGGCAGCACCGACTCGACCTTGGTGACCTGGTTGCGCCGGTCGAGCGTGAGCGCCTTGACCCAGTCGCGGGTCCACTCGGCGAACAGAGGCTTGCCGTCGAACGCGGCCGGCCACTTGGTCGCCGACTTCGACCTCTTGTCGTAGTCGTAGGCCGGGCCGCCCATCGGGCCGATGCCACCGGTGCCGAGCTCGGGGAACTCCGCGCTGGCGGTGTAGGTGTAGGCGATCTCGGCCTTCTCGACCGGCGGCAGCTTGGTCAGGCCGGTGTTGTGGGGCGACTGATTGACCGGCGCCGCGCAGTTGAACGCCGCGCCCGAGGTGCCGGTGGCGAAGTCGTAGTCCACATAAGGCTTGTCGGCGTCGGCGCAGTACGGCCAGCCGTAGTTGGCCGGCTTGTCGATGGCCAGCCAGCGCCCGTGCCCGGCCGGGCCGCGGGCCGGGTTCGGCTGCTGCGCGTCCGGCGAGTAGTCACCGAGGTAGATGACGTCGGTCTTGGGGTCGATGGTGAACCGGAACGGGTTGCGCAGGCCCATCGCGTAGATCTCGGGCTTGGTCTTGGGCGTCCCCTGCTTGAACAGGTTGCCCTTGGGGATCGTGTAGCGGCCGTTCGCGCTGACCTTGATCCGCAGGACCTTGCCGCGCAGGTCGTTGGTGTTGGCCGAGGTGCGCTGAGCGTCGAACACCGGGTTGCGGTTGGCCCGCTCGTCGATCGGCACGTAGCCGCTCGAGAAGAACGGGTTGCTGTCGTCGCCGGTGGACAGCAACAGGTTGCCCTTGCTGTCGAAATCGATCTTGCCGCCGACGTGGCAGCACCAGCCGCGGTCGACCGGCACCTGCATGATCTTCTGCTCGGTGCGCAGGTTGAGCGTGCTGCCCTGCAGCTTGAAGCGCGACAGCTGGAGGTGGCCCTTGAACGGCGCGAAGTCGGCCGGGGTGCCCTCGGCGGGCGCGTCACCCTCGTTGACCTGCGGGGTCAGCGGGTCGTCCTTGGGGGTGTTCAGCACCGGAGAGTAGTAGACGTAGACCCAGTTGTTGCGCTTGAAGTCCGGGTCGATCGCGATGCCCTGCACACCCTCTTCGTCGTGCAGGTAGACCGGGATGTTCGCGGCCAGCACGTTACGGCCGGTGGCGGGCTCGTGGATGCGGACCTCGCCGCCGCGAGCGGTGTGCAGCACCCGCCGGTCGGGCAGCACGGCGAGGGCGATGGGCTCACCCGGGAAGTCGTTGAGGGTGACCTTCTGGAAGTCGGAGGACGGCGGCAGCGGCTGGTTGGCGGATCCGCCACCGGCCACGGCCACTGAGGGGGTGACCAGCAAGGCCGCCCCCGCGACACTGAGAACTGCCAGACGACGAAGCATCAGAAACGGAGCCCCTCCAGGTAGGTGTAAGCGCGCTGGGCGGTGACTAGTGCGTCGGCGGGCGTGCGCGGCGGCGAACCGGCGTCGTCACGCTCCACGATGTACTCGACCAGGCCGGCTTCCTTCGAGTGCTCGAAGATGCGGCCGAAGTCGATCAGCCCGTCGCCGGCGTCGGCGAAGCTGGCGTTGATGTCGAGGTCCTTGACGTGGACCTGCTTGATGCGGCCGCGGTTCTCCTTGATCAGGTCGACCGGGTCGTGCGCACCGCGGAAGGCCCAGAACAGGTCGACCTCGAAGTGGACGTACCTGTTGTCGGTCTCGTTGAACAGGATGTCCATGCCGGTGAGCTTGGTGCCGTTCTGCCGGAAGAACTCGGCGTGGTGGTTGTGGTAGCCGAACGAGATGCCGGCCCGCCGGGCCAGCTTGCCGGCCTTGTTGAGGTCGGCCGCGAACGCGCGGTAGACGGCCGCGTCGCGCACCGGGCCGTTGGCGCCCTGCCCGAAGAACGGGTGGACGATGAACTTGTTGCCGACGATGTTCGCGTCCTCCAGGGCGGCTTCCCACGTGGAGGCGTTGAACGGCTGCGGGATGCCGACGTGCCCCGAGGTGGCGCGCAGGCCGGCGGCGTTGAGGGCGGCCCGGAACTGTGCGGCGGTGCGGCCGACGAAGCCGGCGTGCTCGACCCGGGTGTAGCCGATCTCGCGCAGCTCGGCCAGGCTCTCCTCGAGGTTGATGGTGAGCTGGTTGCGCAGCGTGTAGAGCTGCACGCTGATCTGGTCCTTGGGCACGCGGCGGGACGAGTGGTGCGAGCCGCCCGCGTGCGCGGCGCCGGGAACAGCAATGGTGGCAGCGGCCCCGGCGGCAGCCGCGGCGCCGAGAAGCTGGCGACGGTTCAGGGATTGCGGCATTGCTTCTCCTTCGAACGACATCGTTCGATGAGGTTACGCACGTGTTTCGTTTGAAGGGAAGGGAACTTTGATCGAGAAATTCAAAAGTTTCTACAGTTGACGCAAAACGCCCCAGCCACCGATAGTGACTGAGGCGTTCGTTGATGTAACCAGATGTCAGCTTATGCGCGCCTCCGCGTCCACGCGCGACAGAGCGCCGGTGAGGATGGACAGTCCCTCGTGAGCCTCGGCCTCGGTCAGCGTCAACGGCGGTCCCATCCGCAGCACGTTGCCGTAGAGACCGCCCTTGCCGACCAGCAGACCGCCGGCCCGGCACTCGTCGAAGACACGCACCGTGGCCGCCGCGTCGGGCTCGTTCGTGCCCGGCCGGACGATTTCCACGCCGATCATCAGCCCCTTTCCCCGCACTTCGCCCAAACTCGGCAGGTCGAGCGCGCGCAGTCCGTCGAGGAGGATCGCGCCGATCCGGGCCGCGTTGGCCTGCAGATCGTGGTCGAGCACGTAGTCGAGCACCGCGGTACCGGCCGCCATCGAGAGCGGGTTGCCGCCGAACGTGGAGAAGCTGATCGCCGGCACCGCGTTCATCACCTCGGCCCGGCCGACCACACCACCCAGCGCGAAGCCGTTGCCGATGCCCTTGGCGAACGTCAGCAGATCGGGCGTGACGCCGTGGGCCTGGTAACCCCAGAAGTGCTCGCCGGTGCGGCCCCAGCCCGTCTGCACCTCGTCGGCGATCAGCAGGATGCCGGTCTCGGTCAGAACCTTCTGGTACGCCCCCAGCACCCCGTCGGGCCCGGCCACGAACCCGCCGACCCCCTGGATCGGTTCGGCGATCAGCGCGGCCACGTCCCCGGCGGTGACCGTGGCCAGCACCTCGCGCAGATCGTCGACCGCCGCCTCGAGGACGTCGCCGTCGGCCAGCCCGGCCATCCGCCCGCGCAACCGGTCGCCGGAGGCCAGCCACTGCACCTGCAACGGGCTCAGCGAGCTCGACGACCAGGAGCGGTGCCCGGTGACGGCCATGGTGGCGAAAGTCCGGCCGTGGTAGCTGTTCTTGACGGCCAGGATCTGGTTGGAGCGGCGTACGTTCGCGGCCATCAGCAGCGCGGCCTCGTTGGCCTCGCTGCCCGAGTTGGTGAAGAACACGCGCGCGTCGGGGATGCCGGAGACCCGGGCGATCTTCTCGGCCAGCTCGACCTGCTGCCGGATCAGGTACAGCGTCGAGGTGTGCACGACACCCGTGGCCAGCTGACGCTGCACGGCCTCGTTGATCTCGGCGATGTCGTACCCGATCATGTTGGTCAGCACGCCACCGAAAAAGTCCAGATAGGTACGGCCGTCGGAGGCCGTGACGCGGCGGCCCGAGCCACTGACGATCTCCAACGCGTCGTCGCCGTAATAGATCGGCATCCAGCCCGGCATGACGGCGCGGTGGCGGGCCAGCAGGTCATCGCTCATGGTCAGTCCTCTCGAAAGGTCATCGCCAGCCTCGCGGGTGCGGACGGGCTCGTGGGCCACTGCCGCGGCTGTCCGACAGGGCCGCCGCGGCCAGCGCGTCGGCCAGCGCGTCGACGCCCTCGGCGACCAGCCCGGCTGTCACCCGAACATGGTCGCTCTCCAGCGGCGTCACGCAGAAGGGGGCGCCGGGTGAGACGGCGATGCCGTGGGCGGCCAGCGTGACCAGGGCGATCTGCTGGTCGTCGACGGCCATCCACAGGTTGATGCCGTCGGCCGCGGTCGCGGTCACACCCCGCTCGTGCAGCGCACCGAGCAGGGCCGCCCGCCGGGCTGCGTACGCGTCGCGGGCCTTGCGGATCTGAGCCGTGGCCACCGGATCGGTCAGCAGGTCGAGCAGCACCCCCTGCAGCAGCCGGCTCGACCAGCCCGGCCCGAGCAGCCGCCGGTCGGCCACCGGGCCGATGACACTGGCCGGCCCACCGACCGCGGCCAGACGCAGGTCGGGCCCGTGCGACTTCGAGAAGCTGGCGATGTGGACCGTGCGCTCCGGCAGCAGCCGGCCGAGGCTGACCGGGCCGGCGGTGGCGATGTCGCCCGCGTGGTCGTCCTCGATCACCAGCACGCCGGGGAAGTCGCCCAGCACCTCGGCCAGCGACGCCGCCCGCGAGGACGACATGCTCACGCCGGTCGGGTTGTGGGCCCGGGGCTGCAGGAACACGGCAACCGCGGGATAGTCCGACAGCACCCGCCGCAGGCCCGCCGCGAGCATCCCGGACGCGTCCATCGGCACGCCGACCACCGTGGCCCCGACCGTCTGCAGCAGGTCGAGCAGCGGCGGGAAGGCCGGGTTCTCGACCACCACGTGGTCGCCGAACCGCACCACCTCGCCGATCAGCCGGTCGAGGGCGTCGAGGGCACCGTCGACCACGGTCAGCCGCTCGGGCGGGAACGGCCAGCGCTCGCGCAGCACGGCTTCCAGGGCCGGCAGCACCGGTTCGTCAAGATAGCTGGAGGTCAGGCGCCCGTCACCCATCCGCTTGAGCGCGTCGGTCAGGTCGGGCAGCAGGTCGTGGTCGGGGATGCCGGTGGACAGGTCGAGTGACGCGGCCGCGGCCCCGCCCAGTTGGGAGTAGCGCAGCCGCTGCCGGGGCAGCATCGGCGCGGCCACGTACGTGCCCGACCGGCCCCGGGTCTCGATGGCGCCGGCCCGGGTCAGGCTGCGCCACGCCTCGCTGATCGTGGTCGGGCTGACCCCGAGCTCGCGCGCGACGTCGCGGACGGTCGGCAGCCGGGTGCCGGCCGGCAGCTGCCCGGCGGTCACCAGGCGGCTCACGGCCGCGGCGATGCCCCGGGCGCTGCGGTCGTCGACCGCCCCGGTGATCAGCGCGAGCAAATTACCTCTCCGAAACAGTCCGTTACAACCAGGCAATTGTTCGCCTCGATGTGTGTCATTAGTGTCCTACGGCATCCGAAGCCGACATTCAAGGCCTAGCGCAGCTGGTATGACGGGGAGTAGACACACGATCACAGGCGCTTCCACCGCGCCCAGGCATCAATGAGAGGGGCACTCATGAGCGACATCGTTCGCGCCGCCCTCGTCCAGACGACGTGGACGGGCGATAAAGAATCGATGATCAAGGCGCACGAGGACTACGCCCGCGACGCCGCCGCCCAGGGGGCGAAGGTGATCTGCTTCCAGGAACTCTTCTACGGCCCGTACTTCTGTCAGGTCCAGGAGGCCGAGTACTACGAGTACGCCGAGTCCATCCCCGGCCCGACCACCGAGCGCTTCCAGGCCCTGGCGGCCGAACTAGGCATGGTCATGGTCCTGCCCATGTACGAGAAGGAGCAGGAGGGCGTCCTCTACAACACCGCCGCCGTGGTCGACGCCGATGGTTCCTACCTGGGCAAATATCGTAAGCACCACATCCCCCAGGTGAAGGGCTTCTGGGAGAAGTTCTACTTCCGCCCCGGCAACCTGGGCTACCCCGTCTTCGACACGGCGGTGGGCAAGGTCGGCGTCTACATCTGCTACGACCGGCACTTCCCCGAGGGCTGGCGCGAGCTCGGTCTGGGCGGGGCGCAGATCGTCTTCAACCCGTCGGCCACCAGCCGCGGCCTGTCGAGCTACCTGTGGCAGCTCGAGCAGCCGGCCAGCGCGGTGGCCAACGAGTACTACATCGGCGCGATCAACCGGGTCGGCACCGAGTCGCTGGGCGACAACGACTTCTACGGCCAGAGCTACTTCGTCGACCCCGAGGGCAAGTTCGTGGGCGAGGTCGGCGACACCCACAACCCCGAACTGATCGTCCGCGACCTCGACCTGGGCCTGATCAAGACGGTCCGCGAGCGCTGGCAGTTCTACCGCGACCGCCGCCCCGAGAGCTACACCCGGACGGTGGAGCTGTGAGCATCCTGATCAAGGGCGGGACGGTCATCGGCCCGACCGGACCGTATGCGGCCGACGTGCTCGTCGACGGCGAGACGATCGCCGCGATCTTCGCACCCGGACAGGCGCCGGACGGGCCGGAGGTCATCGACGCCACCGGCAAGTACGTGATCCCGGGCGGCGTCGACGCCCACACCCACATGCAGCTGCCCTTCGGCGGCACGGCGGCCAGCGACACGTTCGACACCGGCACCAAGGCGGCGGCGATCGGCGGCACGACCACGATCATCGATTTCGCGGTTCAGCGGTACGGCGAGGTCGTGCCGGACGGGCTGGCCGCGTGGCACGCCAAGGCCGACGGCAACTGCCACATCGACTACGGCTTCCACATGATCCTGGGCGGCGTGGACGACGACGCCCTCAAGGCCATGGACCAGCTCGTCGGCACGGAAGGCATCACGAGCTTCAAGCTGTTCATGGCCTACCCGGGCGTCTTCTACTCCGACGACGGCCAGATCCTGCGGGCCATGCAGAAGGCCCGCGACAACGGCGCCATGATCATGATGCACGCCGAGAACGGGCCGGCCATCGACGTCCTGGTCAAGCAGGCCCTCGAACGCGGCGAGACCGACCCGATCAACCACGGCCTGACCCGCCCGCAGGAGCTCGAGGCCGAGGCCACCAGCCGGGCCATCTGGCTGGCCAGTGTGGCCGCCGACTGCCCGCTCTACATCGTGCACCTGAGCGCGTCCAAGGCCCTGGAACAGGTGAAGGCGGCCCGCGACCTGGGTCGCAACGTCTTCGCCGAGACCTGCCCGCAATACCTGTACCTGACGCTGGAGGACCAGCTCGGCGCGCCCGGCTTCGAGGGCGCTAAGTGGGTCTGCTCGACCCCGCTGCGCAGCAAGCACGAGACCCACCGGGCCGACCTGTGGCAGGGCCTGCGCACCAACGACCTGTCGGTGGTGTCGACCGACCACTGCCCGTTCTGCATGAAGGACCAGAAAGAGCTCGGGCTGGGCGACTTCTCGAAGATCCCGAACGGCATCGGCAGCGTCGAGCACCGGGTCGATCTGCTCTATCAGGGCGTCGTCGACGGCAAGCTGTCGCTGGCGCGCTGGGTCGAGACGATCGCGACCACGCCCGCCCGCATGTTCGGCATGTACCCGCGCAAGGGCATCATCGCGCCCGGCTCGGACGCCGACATCGTGCTCTACGACCCGAACGGGCGCACCCGGATCAGCGTCGAGACCCACCACATGAACATGGACCACTCGGCCTGGGAGGGCTGGGAGATCGACGGCAAGGTCGACACGGTCCTGTCCCGCGGCGAGGTCATCAGCCGCGGCGGCGAGTACACGGGCCGCGCCGGTCGCGGCAAGTACGTCCCCCGCAGCCTCTCCGACTATTTGATGTGAGGGGCGCGTATGGACATCGGAGTAGTACTGCAGAACAACCCGCCGGCCTTACAAGTGGTCGAGCTGGCCAAGCTGGCGGAACAAAAGGGGTTCAGCCACGTCTGGACCTTCGACTCGCACGTGCTCTGGCAGGAGCCGTTCGTCATCTACTCGAAGATCCTGGACGAGACCGAGCGGGTGATCGTCGGCCCGATGGTCACCAACCCGGGCACCCGCGACTGGACGGTGCTCGCCTCACTCTTCGCCACCCTCAACGAGATGTACGGCAACCGCACCATCTGCGGCATCGGCCGGGGCGACTCGGCGCTGCGGGTGCTGGGCGCCCAGCCGCAGTCGCTGGCCCAGCTGCGCGAGTCGATCGGGGTCATCCGCGGGCTGGCCAACGGCGAGAAGGTCGAGCTCCGGGGGACCGAACAGCAGCTCGCGTGGGCTCCGGACAGCCGTCTGGAGGTCTGGGTGGCGGCGTACGGGCCGAAAGCTCTGGCTCTGACCGGCGAGGTCGGTGACGGCTACATCCTGCAGCTGGCCGATCCCGACATCGCGGCCTGGATGATCGGGGCCGTCCGGCGGGCGGCCGAACAGGCGGGCCGCGACCCGATGGCCGTCAAGTTCTGCGTGGCCGCGCCCGCCTACGTGGGCGACGACCTGGCCCACCAGCGGGAACAGACCCGGTGGTTCGGCGGCATGGTGGGCAACCACGTGGCCGACATCGTGGCCCGCTACGGCAGCGACGGCACGGTCCCGCAGGTGCTCACCGACTACATCAAGGGCCGGCAGGGCTACGACTACGCCGAGCACGGGCGCGCGGGCAACACGCACACGTCGTTCGTGCCGGATGAAGTGGTCGACCGGTTCTGCATCCTCGGGCCGGTCGAGAACCACCTCAAGCGGCTCGAGGAGTTGCGGGCGCTCGGGGTCGACCAGTTCGCGGTCTACCTGCAGCACGACGCCAAAGAGGAAACCCTCGAGGCGTACGGGAATCACGTCATCCCGGCGCTGTCGTGAAGAGAGCCCTGTACGTCCTCCTGGGACTCGCGGTCGCCGCGGCGCTCTGGGAGGGGTACAAGGCCGTCGGCAACCCGGACGGCACGGTGCTGTTCGGGGTCCGCATCTTGCCGCGGGCCGACGACCTGTCGATGCCGCACCTGTGGACGGTGCTGGAACGGCTGGGCCGCCCCGAGCTCACGGGCGGCCGGCCGGTCTGGATCGTCGTGGCCTCGGCCTGCCTGTTCACGCTGGGCATCACGGCCGCCGGCTTCGTCATCGGCGCGCTGATCGGGCTGCTGCTCGCGGTGGCGATGGAACGGTTCCGCATCGTCGAGCGCGGCCTGCTGCCGTACGTCATTCTCTCCCAGACGGTGCCGCTGGTCGCGCTGGCGCCGCTGGTGGCCGGGTGGGGCGGCACGATCATGCCGCCCTGGGCCGTGGTCTCGGTGATCGCCGCCTACCTGGCGTTCTTCCCGGTCGCGGTGGGCATGCTGCGCGGTCTGCAGTCGCCGTCGGCCAGCGGGGTCGAGCTGATGCGCAGCTACGCCGCCGGGTGGTGGCGCACACTGGTCAAGCTGCGCTTCCCGTCCGCTCTGCCCTACCTGTTCCCGGCGCTGCGCCTGGCCGGGGCGGCCGCCGTGGTCGGCGCGGTGGTCGGCGAGATCTCCACCGGCACCCGCGGCGGCATCGGCCGCCTGATCATCGAGTACTCCCGCGAGGCCACCTCGGACCCCGCGAAGGTCTACACCGCGATGCTCGGGGCGGCCGTGCTCGGCCTGGTCGTCGCCGGACTCGTCAGCCTGCTGGAACTGCCGCTGATGCGGCACCGCCGCCACGTGGAGGTGGTCACGCTATGAGCGCTGTGGTGGTCGACAAGGTCACCAAGACCTTCAACCGCGGCCGTACGGATGAAGTGACCGCCTTGTCCGAGGTGGACCTCACCGTCGCCGACGGCGAACTCGTGTCGCTGATCGGCCCGTCCGGCTGCGGCAAGAGCACCCTGCTGCGACTGATCGCCGACCTCATCCAGCCGTCCACCGGCACGGTGACCGTCGCCGGTCAGAGCGCCGGCCAGGCTCGCAAGGAGCAGGCCTACGGCATCGCGTTCCAGCAGGCGGGCCTTTTCGAGTGGCGGACCGTGCTGCGCAACGTGGAACTGCCTCTCGAGCTTCGCGGCCTGTCCAAGCGCGAGCGCAAGGCGCGGGCCGAAGAGATGCTCACACTGGTCGGGCTCGAGGACTTCGCCGGGCACTATCCGGCCCAGCTCTCCGGCGGCATGCAGCAGCGGGTGGCGATCGCCCGGGCCCTGGCCGTGCAACCGCCCCTGCTGCTTATGGACGAGCCGTTCGGCGCACTCGACGAGATGACTCGCGAGCGGCTGCAGTCGGAGCTGCTCGGAATCTGTACCCAGACCGGCACGAGCACGGTCTTCGTCACCCACTCCATCTCCGAGGCGGTGTTCCTCTCGAACCGGGTGGTCGTGATGTCGGCCCGGCCCGGGCGCATCACCGCTTCGATCACGGTCGACCTCCCGAGCCGCGACGACGCGGGCCGGCAGTCACCCGCCTTCTTCGAAAAAATCACCGAGGTCCGCCAGGCCCTGCGCGGCACACCGGCTGCCGCCCCGCCGCCGCGCGCCTCCGAGGGCGCCGCGGCGGGAACGGACGCGCGATGAAGTGGACCCGCGCGGTCCTCCCACCCGTGATCGTCGGCGTTCTGGCGATCGTGGCGTGGGAACTCACTGTCTCACTCGGACGGATCGCGCCGTTCATCCTGCCCGCGCCGTCGGCGATCTGGAAAGAGCTGGTCGCCCAACGGCAGAACGTGTGGGAGGCCGCGCTGGCCAGCGGCACGAACGCGCTGATCGGCCTGATCGCCGGCGCGGCGCTGGGCATCCTGGTGGCGATGGCGGCGAGCCGCTTCAAGCCGCTCACCGAGGTCTCGATCCCGTTCGCGGCCGTCCTCAACGCGCTGCCGATCATCGCGCTCGCGCCGATCCTCAACAACATGTTCGAGTCGACCAGCAGCATCCCACGCCGGCTGGTCACGGCCATCATCGTGTTCTTCCCGGTCTTCGTGAACACGCTGCGGGGCCTGCGCGAGGTCAATCCCATCCATCAAGAGCTCATGCGCACATACGCGGCCAGTGGCTGGACCTTCTCGGTGAAGGTGCGGTTGCCCGGCGCGCTCCCCTACGTCTTCACCGGCTTGCGGCAGGCGTCGTCGCTGGCGGTGATCGCCGCGGTGGTGGCCGAGTACTTCGGCGGCCTCCAGACCGGACTCGGCTCCCGCATCACGTCGGCTGCCGCGTTCACCGCCTACCCCCGTGCCTGGGCCTTCGTGATCGGCGCCTGCCTGCTCGGACTCGTTTTCTATCTCACCACGCTGCTGCTGGAGCGCCTGGCCATGCCGTGGCGCACCCGCCTCATCGCCTGACCCGACCCACCACAACGCAGGGCCCGCCCTCCCAAAGGGGGCCCCCATCCAACACAGCAATCCTTCCAAAATTCGCACGATCTTGCCGGCGCCCTGTGGACAACCACCACGGTGCCCTGTGGACAACAACCCCCATGAAACGGAGGCATCCATGCGACGAATCCGAATATTGACCGCCGTAGCCGCCACGTCCGTGATGATCCTGGCCGGCTGCGGCACCGCCGATCCCGAGCCGACCACCCCCGCCCCCGGTGGCAGCGGCGGTGCCCTCGCCCCCGTCAAGCTTCAGCTGCAGTGGTTCTTCCAGGCCCAGTTCGCCGGCTACATCGCCGCCGTCGACCAGGGCTTCTACAAGGAGCAGGGCCTCGACGTCGAACTGCTCGAGGGCGGTGTCGACATCGTGCCGCAGACCGTGCTGGCTCAGGGCAAGGCCGACTACGCCGTGGCCTGGGTGCCCAAGGCCCTGGCCTCGCGCGAGCAGGGCGCCGGCATCACCGATGTCGGCCAGATCTTCGGGCGCTCGGGCACGTACCAGGTGGCCTGGAAGGACAGCGGCATCACCAAGGCCGCCGACCTGAAGGGCAAGAAGGTCGGCAACTGGGGCTTCGGCAACGAGTACGAGTTGTTCGCGGGCATGACCAAGGCCGGGCTCGACCCCGGTAAGGACGTCACGCTGGTGCAGCAGCAGTTCGACATGCAGGCGCTGCTGAAGAAAGAGATCGACGCTGCCCAGGCCATGAGCTACAACGAGTACGCCCAGCTGCTCGAGGCCAAGAACCCGGCCACCGGCAAGCTGTACACGGCCGACGACTTCTCGATCATCGACTGGAAGAACGAGGGCTCCTCGATGCTTCAGGACGCGGTGTGGGCCAACACCGAGAAGCTCGACGACCCGGCCTACCAGCAGCAGACCATCAAGTTCCTGACCGGCACGATCCAGGGCTGGGCGTTCTGCCGCGACAATGCCGAGAAGTGCCGCGATCTGGTCGTGGCCAAGGGTTCCAAACTCGGCAAGAGCCACCAGCTGTGGCAGACCAACGAGACCAACAAGCTGATCTGGCCCGCGCCCGGCGGCATCGGCGTGATCGACGAGGCGGCCTGGAAGCAGACCGTGGACATCTCGATGACCACCAAGAACCAGACCGGCGACACCGTGCTGACCAAGGCGCCCGAGGGCCTGGCCTTCACCAACGACTACATCAACCAGGCCATCACCGCGGCCAAGGCGGCCGGGGTCGACGTCAACGGCACCTCGTTCCAGCCCACCACCGTCACCCTGACCGAGGGCGGCGCCTGACCGCCGCCCCTAGATCGGGACCATCCGCGCTGCCAGCGCGACTGCCGTGAGGTCGCCGCCGCGAAGTTTGCCCGCGGCGGCGACCGCACCCAGGCTCTCGAGCCGTTGCGCGGTCGCCTCGACCAGTTCCTCCTCGCGGCCCAGCAGGCGGCGGGCGATCCGGGCCTGCCAGGGGCTCAGGTCGGCGTACGCGCACTGGTCGAGCGCGGTGATCGTGGCCGCGTCGAGGGTGCCGGCCAGGGCCCGTTCCGTCACCACGCCGAGCAGCCAGTCCGGCCACCACCCGTACTTGCCGACGGCCAGGCCTGACCGCACGGCCGCGGCCGGTGTCTGACCGGCGCCGATCAGCCGCATCGCCAGTCCCATGTCGAACCGTTCGAGGCGCATGCCCTCGACGAACACGCGCAGCAGCGGCATCGTGCCGGCGAACGGCTCGATCCCGGCTGCCCCCTCGGGGTAGCGGCCCCGGAGGACATCCAGCAACGCGTACGCCTCGGCCAAGCCCTCCTCGTCGGCCGCGCGCTCGCTGAGCCGGGCCACCGTCGCCTCCAGACGGTCGACCGCCTTGTCCGACCGTTCGAGCAGTTCGCCGCCGGCCGGGCGGTTCAGGTGGCGCACCCGCCACTCGGCCGCGATCTCGGCCTCGCGCCGCAGCAGCCGCGAGGTGATCTTGGGCATGATCTCGTCGCTGAGCCCCTCGGTGACCGACGCGCCGTCGAACCGCTCGGTCGCGTTCAGGAACTGGGCCCACCACGAGGGCGGATGACTGATCGCTTTCATCGCCGGCTCTCCCTTTCCGGAAGCCTCGGATTCAACATGCCCGCCTTGACCAGGGCCCGGCTCAGCGGCCGGGTCAGGTCGGCCAGGCGGACGCAGGCGTCGGCGCCGATCGCGTCGTACGCCGGTTCGGCCCGGCGGTCGGTGGTCGCCTCGAGCCCGGCCCGCAGTTCCCGGCCGGCGTCGGTCAGGCCGCCGGTGTCGAGCAGGCCCCGGTCGCGCAGCCCGTCGGCCGCCGCGGCCCACGCCTCACGCCGCCACCCGCGGCTGACCCGCAGGAACCGCTCGTCGGTCTCGCCCGACGCGGCGTGCAGCACCAGCGCCTCGATCCCGCCGACCCCGGCCGCCACCAGCGCCGCCACATGCCCGTCGCCGCGGAACTCGCGCAGAAGCGTCTGCGCGTGCCACAGCACCAGGTGGGGCTCATCCGGCCAGGGCAGCTCGGCGTGCGCGGCGAACAGCGGGCGGCCCTGCGGCCAGGCCGTCGCCGCCTCGGCCGCGGCCCGGGCCAGTCCGGCCGCCTCGGCCACCTCGGCCGAAGCGAGCGTCTCGGCGCCCAGCCCGCGGGTCAGCGCGGCGTCCACCGCGGACAGCCGCGCCTCGGCCATCGCGGCCGGCGTGGTGCTCGCCCAGACCGCGGGCAGGGCCCGGGCCACCAGGGCCGGGTTGAAGTTGTAGAAGGTGGCGGTGACCAGACCCGGACCGCACGGCCCGAACGCGGCCGCCCGGGACGCGAAGTAGCCGTCCTGGGGGCCGACGCCCAGCCCGGCGTAGCGCTCGGGCGCCTCCGGCGCGAAATAGATCATGGCGTGGATCGGCTCGGTCACTCGCCAGGCCCGG
Organism: Paractinoplanes aksuensis; assembly: GCF_024137025.1. Classification (GTDB taxonomy): domain Bacteria; phylum Actinomycetota; class Actinomycetes; order Mycobacteriales; family Micromonosporaceae; genus Actinoplanes; species Actinoplanes aksuensis. The sequence continues at coordinate 161,109 of NZ_JAMYJR010000010.1, read as the reverse complement.
CGTTGCGGCGACTCGCTCACTTCGAACCCTCCTCGTTCCCGTTCCACGGCAGTTCCTCAGCCACGGCGTTCTCGATCGGCGCGACCGAGTGCTCCGGTGGCGGCCGGTCGGTGACGGTGTGCCACGCGCCGGCCGTACGGGCCGCGGCCCGGGTCACCATGTGCACCGGCAGCGGCGGCGGGGTGAACGGCCCCGCGCCCCAGCGCACCCAGATCGCGACGCGGCCCGCCGCCGCCTCGGCCAGCAGCTTGTCGACCGTGCGGGGGCGGTCGAGCCGGTCGACCTCGATGGCCAGCGGCGGGCCGCCGGGCCGGGCGCAGGCCACGTCGAGCACCGAGTGGCCGCGCAGCGGCGGGGGCAACGGGAAGACGCTGGGCGCCCGCCGGTAGACCCGCCAGCCCTGACCCTCGGCCCACTCGGCGATCGTGTCGATGATGCGGGTCGTCGCCTGGTCCTGGCCCAGCTCGGCGAAGTGCATCGCTTCCAGCCGCTCGCCCAGGCTCCGGGCCGTCCGCGTGCCGTCGTCCGCTGTGTCCATCGCCAAACCCTAAGCCCCGGCGCCGACGGCCACGGTGCGGCGCGACAGCATCTCGGTCATGCGCTCCGGCGGCATCGGCCGGGCCATGTGGTAGCCCTGCCCGAGCGTGTAGCCGAGGCTGCGCAGACGGTCGGCCTGCTCCTGCGACTCGATCCCCTCGGCCACCGTGTCGAGCCCGAGCGCGCCGGCCAGCTGGGCCACCGCGAGGGCCACGGCCTGACGGGCCTCGGCCGCGGGCGATCCGGGCTCGTCGAGCTCGATACCGTCCACGAACGACTTGTCGAGCTTGATGATCGAGGCCGGGAACGACCGCAGCAGGCTCAGCGAGGACTCCCCGGTGCCGAAGTCGTCCAGGGCCAGGCGTACGCCCATCGCGTGCAGCTCGTGCAACGTGCGCGAGACCTGCTGGCCGCGCAGCACGGCCGACTCGGTCAGCTCGAGCACGAGCCGGTCGGCCGGCAGGCCGCTCTCGGCCAGCGCCATCCGCACGTCCTCGACGAAGTCCGGGTCGTGCAGCTGGCGGATCGACACGTTGGGCGCGACCTTCTGCAGGGCGTCCGGGCCGAACTCGGTCAGCCAGGCCGCGGCCTGCCGGCACGCCTCGCGCAGCACGAACCGGCCCAGCGGCACGATCAGCCCGGTGGCCTCGGCGGCCGGGATGAACTCGCCCGGCGGCAGCAGGCCGCGGGTCGGGTGGTCCCAGCGGACCAGCGCCTCCACCCCGATCACCTCGCCCGCGCCGAGCGCGACGATGGGCTGGTAGTGCAGGCGGAACTCGCCGGCCTCGAGCCCGCGGCGCAGGTCGCCGCCGATCCGGGCGTGGGCCATGACAGGCTCTTCCATGCCGTCGTGGAAGCGCACCCGGTTGCCCTTGCCACGCTGCTTGGCCGCGTACATGGCCATGTCGGCCTGCCGCAGCAGCTCGTCGATCCCGACGCCCGGCGTCGCGGTGGCGATGCCGATGCTGGCGTGGGTGAGCAGGCGGTGGTGGCCGATCGGCTCGCACAGGGCGTCGAACAACCGGTCGGCCACGGTCTCGCCGAGCGGGTTGGGCCGGGTCAGCAGCAGCGCGAACTCGTCGCCGCCGAGCCGGGCGGCCAGCCCGTGCGGGCCGGCCACCTCCCGCAGCGTCGCCGCCACCGAGGTCAGCAGCTCGTCGCCGACGTCGTGGCCGAGCGAGTCGTTGACCGCCTTGAAGTCGTCCAGGTCGACCAGCAGCACGGTCGCCTCGCCGGCGGCCATGGCCGCGACGACCCGCTCGCGGAACAGGCTGCGGTTGGCCAGGCCGGTGAGCCCGTCGTGGCTGCCGTCGTGGCGCAGGCGCGCCTCGGTGGCCCGCTTCTCGTCCAGCAGGCGGTGGTTCTCGCGGGTCGCGGCCAGCTGGCGCACCGCGATCAGGGCGGTGAGCACGACGACGGCCACCAGGACCACGCGGTCCGGCCACGCGAGGTTGCCGCGCAGCACGCCGAGCAGCGAGGCGTCGATGGCGAGCATCGAGACGTACGGGAGCCACGAGTTGACCCGGCGGGACCGCGACCCGGCGGCGCTGCCCTGCTGGTGCACGGCGCCGGTGACGAGCAGGAAGGCGGCGGGCATGACGACCGACTGGGCCAGCAGCGCCCCGTCGTCGCCGTACTGGGAGAGCAGCGCGATGCCGCCCGAGACCAGCGCGGCCGCCGCGATCAGCCGCAGCGCCCGCCGGTCGACCGGGCCCCCGGCGATGTACGAGACCTTGACGACCGCACCCAGGCCGATGAGCAGCACGAGGCCGGTCAGCACGAGCGCCTGCACGGTCCAGCCCGCGTCCGAGGTGGCCATCGGGACCAGGGCGAAGCTCCATAGCACGCTGCCGCCGCCGACGAAGGCGATGGACCGGTCGACGAGCTGCTTGCGACGGGCGGTGGCGCCGGAGACGCCCAGGGGCACCCGGATGACAGCCCACATCGAGATCAAAAGCCCGAGACCGGCCGGTACGGCGGTGGCGTACGACATGTACGGCAGTGCGGGCGAGACCTGGAAGGCCGTGACCGCCAGCCAGGCGAAGCCGGCGGCGATCCCGATGCTGCCGGCCAGCAGCTGCCGCCAGAAGCGGCGGCCGGCCGGTTCGAGCCGGGAGCGGCGCAGCAGGGCGACGATCGACCCGATCGCGGCCAGACCGGCCAGCGGGTTGAAGACGTACGCCAGAGCCTCGGGCCCGGGCCGGGTCAGGAACCACAACCCGCCCAGCAGCGTGACCACGAAGGCAGCGAGGACGTACCGCAGGGGTGCGCGCTGATCGTTGGTCACCTCGACGGAATCGGCAGCGCGGAACGGCATCGTAGGACTCCGCACTGCGACCTCCTTCACGGGCTCACGGGTTTCTCCCCCGGCGCCGGGCCGGGGACAGCAGGATGGAACGCATGGAGCGCAGCCGGGAGGACGAGGTCCGCGACCGTCTGGCCGACATCGCCGGCGACGAGCCGGGCCCGGCCGAGCAGGCGCTGCTCGGCCGGCTGATCCGGTCGTACCTGCAGAAGACCCCGGCCGGGGTCGACCGGCTGAGCGAGCTGCTGCGCGGCGGCGACACCGACACGTTGCGCGAGCACGCGCACGCGCTGAAGGGGTCGGCCTCGAACATCGGGGCGGCGAGTCTGGCCGCGGTCTTCGCCGAGGTCGAGCAGGCCGCCCGGGCGGGCTTCGTGCCCGACCCCGATCTGACGCTGGGCCGGATCGCCTGCGAGCAGGCGCTGGTGCTGCCGATCCTCGAGAAGCTGGCCGGCGAGGCCTAGAACCGGCGCGCGCCGGGCACGGCGAGCACGGGCTCGATGATCTCGATCATCCGGGCGAAGTTGTTGAGCCGGTCGAGCAGCAGTTCGGTGACGACCATGCCCCGGCCGATCAGCACCAGGCCGTTGGTGGCCACGATGTCCTCGGCCACCCGCATGCCGACCTCGAGGTCGACCACGCGCAGACCGCGGACCTTCTCCTTGACCTGGACGCAGCCCTTGACCTTGCGCAGCGCGGCCAGCACGTTCAGGGCGCTGTGGTCGCGGCACTCGAGCACGGTGATCGCGCTCTCGACCTCGAGGCCGCGGCTCTCCAGCGTCTCGAAGTCGATGGCCGTCCGGATGACGTCGACGGCCGCCTCGACCAGCGGGCTCGGGTGCGGCGGCGGGTTGAGGCTCAGCCCGCGGACGATCTCGATCACGTCGGACAGGTTCGGGATGTTCTTGAGCAGCTGCACCGCGACGCCCGGCATGGCGTCGACCATGCCCTGCTCGTCGTCGGTGCAGGGCAGGCCCTTGTCCAGCTTGGCCAGCACCGACGGCGGCAGGGTGACCGCGCCGAGCTGGGACGCCATGGCGGCCACCTCGATCTCCCACAGCGCGTCGAGCTGCATCTGGTGGCAGAGCTCGGAGACCAGGGTGCGGATGCGGCCGGCCCGGGCGAAGGCGAGCGGGCTGGCCAGCTGCAGCACCCCGAACAGGGCCTGGAGGCTGGCCTTGAGCGTCTTGTCGAGCAGCTCCCGGTCGGCGGTCGACCGGCCGTGCCGCTCGACCGCGTCGTGCACGGTGGCCCGCAGCTCGTCGGTGCCGACCGGCTTGGCCAGGTAGCGGTAGACGCCGCCGTCGTTGATGGCCGCGATGGCCGAGTTGAGGTCGCTCTGCGCGGTGTGCAGCACGCGGGTCGTGTCCGGGTACTCGACCTGGACCCGGCGCAGCAGCTCGACGCCGTCCATCTCGGGCATGCGCAGGTCACTGATCACGGCGGCCACCGGGCCGGACGAGGCGAGCAGGCGCAGCGCCTCGGCCCCGCTGTCCGCCACCAGCACCTTGTGGTCCCGGCGCAGCTGCAGCGAAAGGGTCTCGAGGATGGCGCTCTCGTCGTCCACGAGCAGCACGGTCGGCCGTTCGGTCATTCTTGTCCCCCGCGGATGGCGTCAAAATGTCGTCTGACTGCCTGATCGGACGGGCGGTGACGGCGACTAAGCGTTTTCCCCACCGGCAACGATCGGCAACCGGATGAACACCGTCGTGCCCTGGGGCGGGTGACCGCTGAGGCGGATGGTGCCCCCGTGCAGCTCGACGATGGTCCGGGCCAGGCTCAGACCCAGCCCCTGGCCGGCGATGCCCTGGTGCCGCACGTTGCTGGCCCGGAAGAAGCGGTCGAAGACCCGGTCCCGTTCCTCGGCCGGGGTGCCGATGCCGTGGTCGGTCACGGTCAGCTCGGCCGAGCCCGCCCGTTCGACCAGCACGACCTCGACGTCGCCGCCCCGTGGGCTGTACTTGATCGCGTTGGCCAGCAGGTCGTCCATTACCTGCCGCAGCCGGCGGGCGTCGCCGTCCAGCGGCAACGGCTCGTCCCGCTCGTGGACCAGGCGGACCCCGTTGGCCGCCGCGGCCGGGCGGGCGGCGGCCAGCGCCGCGGCCACGACGGCGGACAGGTCGACCCGCTCCTTGCGCAGTGCCACGTGCCCCGAGTCCAGGCCGGCCAGGTCGAGCAGGGTGTCGACCACGGCCCGCAGGCTGGTCGCGTTGCGGTGCACGGCGTCGACCATGGCCCGGCCCTCCTCGTCGAGCGCGGACCGCTCGTCGCCGAGCATCGCCGCGCTGGCCACGATCGAGGTCAGCGGCGTGCGCATCTCGTGGCTGACCAGCGCGATGAAGTCGTCCTTGGCCCGGGCCAGCTGGCGGGCCAGCGCCTCGGCCCGGCGCAGCGCGACATAGACGCCGATCCGGGCGGCCACGCCGTCGAGCAGCAGGGCCAGCAGGTCCTCGTGCGGCTCGGGCGCGCTGCCGTAACAGGTCAGCACGCCCAGCACGGTGTCGGCGTCGCGCACGGGCACCGACAGCACGGTCCGGATGCCCGCCCGCAGGCAGGCCGCAGCCCGGCGGCGTTCGGCCTCGCTGCGCAGCGAGGCCGAGTCGGCGATGTCCGGCACCCACAGCGGGCGGCCGGTCGACCACACCCGCCCGGTGATGCCGGTCCCCTTGACCGGCGCGAACGTGAGCACCTGGTCGAGGCCGCTGCCGGGGGCCCACCACCGGCCGCCGAGGGCGAGTTCGCCGGTGTCCTCGTCGGCCAGCCACAGCTCGGCCGCGGGCCAGCCCAGGGTGGCGCCGAGTGCGGCCAGGACGCCGGGCGCGGCCCCGGTCGCGCAGTCGGCCGAGCGCAGCGCCTCCTCGACCGCCCGGTGGCACTCGCGGAAGCGTTCGGCCCGGCGCAGCGCGGTGACCTCGCGGGCGATGGCGACCGCGCCCAGCCGCCGCCCCTCGTCGTCGAGGACGGGCTGGGCGGTGGCCGCGATGATCCGCTCGCGCCGCCCGGCGACCCGCACGATGAGGTCGGTGTCGACCCGCTCGCCGCGCGCGGCCCGCTGGATCGGCGACTCCCGCCACGGCACGACCCGGCCGTCCGCGTCGAACAGGGCGCCGGTGGCCCGGGTCGGGTAGAGCCGGGCCGCGGCGTCCACGGGCAGGCCGATCAGCTCGCGCACCGACCGGTTGACCACGACGATGTCCCCGTCGGTGTCGCACGCGATCACCCCCACCGGCAGGTTGTCGATCAGCGCGGCCAGATAGGAGTCGCAGCCCGAGGGCCGGGCCAGCGCGGTCAGCTCGGTCAGGATGCGGGCGTGCTCGTCGGTCCAGGCCCGGGCCCCGGGGTCGAGCACGGCGAGCGCGCCGACCGGACGCCCGGCGTCGTCGCGCACCGGCACGGCCAGGAACGACGGGGCCTGGTCACGCTGCACCCGCCGGTCGGCCGACACGGCCCAGCGGGCGACGTCAGCGTCGGGCGGCCCGTGCCCGCCGGCCAGCAGCACACCCTCCCGGTCGACCAGGGTCAGCTGGGCCTCGGCCGCGGCCAGCAGGCGCCCGGCCAGGCGGGCCAGGGCGTCGGGGGCGAGCGGCAGGGCCGGGAGCGTGTGCTTGGCCGTGCGGACGGCGCCGAGGCGGTCCGGATCGGCCAGGACGGCCTCGTCGACGACGACCATGGGTTGCCCGATCCCCCACGCGGCCCGCCCGCAACCAGCCTCCCGCGCATCGCGGGCTCGGGCTATTTATACCCTAGGCCCGCTTTCATATGTCTCACGACAACAATCTGTTTCAGACGGATACCGGCCATATCGCGGGGCAGCCCGAGTCGGCGCCGGAGTGCCCGTGCGCGCCGAGCTCGGTCAGCTCGGTGACGACCTCGCGCAGCCGGTCGTTGGGGCAGGGCTTGAGCAGCACCACGCACACGCCGGCCGCGATGGGCCCGCTGTCGCCCGGGTGCAGGTGGCCGCTGAGCATGACGATCGGCGTGTCCCGCAGCTCGGGGTGGGCGCGGATCGACCGGGTCAGCTCGAGCCCGTCCATCCGCGGCATGCCCAGGTCGGTCAGCACGACGTCGGGCCGGTCGGCGACCGCCATCTCGAACGCCCGCTGGCCGTCGGGGGCGTGCGTCACCGTGTACCCGGCCCGCTTGAGCAGCCGGCTCAGGATCAGGGCGATGTCTTCGTCGTCCTCGGCGATCAGTACTGAGGGCATCTTCGCTCCGATGTTCGGGGCCACTCTGCAAGCATGAGCCCGAGATAGACCGGGATGTGCCGGTTTCACGTTATGGCTTCTCGGCCACTCCGACGAGGAAGGCGTTCTCGGCGGTCTCGCTCTCGCACTCCCGGCCCGGCGCCGAGCACCACTGGCGGAACGACTGCACACCCGGCTCCCGCAGCGGCCAGTCGCCGAACAGGGCGGTCGTCTCGGCCTCGTCCCGGGCCACCATCGGGGCGGTGGTGTTGTTGTAGATGCGGCGGACCTGCTCGACGCGCGGCGAGGGACGCTTGCGACAGGCGTGACTGAGCGCGAGCAGGCTGCCGGGCACGACCGCCGCCCGATACCGCTCCAGCGCCGCCCGCAGGCGCCCGGTGTCGGGGATGAAGTGCGCGACCGACACCAGCAGCAGGCACACCGGCCGATCGAGATCCAGAATTTCCCGTACGGAGGGAGAGGCCAGCACCTCGTCCGCGTCGAGCAGATCGCCGTAGACGACGTCGGCCCCCGGGTCCCCGGCGAGCTGCTGCTTCCCGTGTACGAAGGCCACGGGCTCGACATCGACCCCGAGCACCCGGCTCCGCGGGTCGAACTGGCGCGCGACGTCGTACGCGTTGCCCGGAGCGGGGATGCCGCAGCCCAGATCCAGGAACTGGTCGACGCCGGCCTCGGTCGCCATCCGCACCACCTCGCGCAGGAACTGGCGGTTGAGCCGCAGGATGGCCGGCAGCTCGGGCATCGCGCCCCGGGCCGCGGCTGCCGCCTGCCGGTCGGCCGCGAAGTGGTGCTTGCCGCCCATCAGGAAGTTGTGGATGCGGGCCACGCTGGGCCGCTGCGGATCCACCTCGGGCAGCACGGCCACCTGCTCCCCCAGCACGTTCATGGCCCGAGCGTAGGCAAAGCACCCCGCCGCACCGGTCGGAATCGATAAGGTGGTCCGGTTATGGGCGGAACGTACGTATCGACCGAGGCGACCGCGCTGGTCGGCGCGATGATGCGCTCGGCCCATGACGCGATCTGGACGGTCGGCCCCGACTTCACCGTGCGGAGCTGGAACCCGGCCGCCGAGAAGCTGCTCGGCTGGGCCCCCGGCGAGATCGTCGGGCGCAGCGCCGACCTGCTCGTGCCGCCCGACCGCCGCGACGACCAGCGCGAGATGCTGACCCTGCTGGCCGCGGGCGCCCGGCTCGAACGGTTCCGCACCCAGCGCAAGCACCGCGACGGCCACTGGGTGCTCGTGACGCTCTCGATGTCACCGCTGTCCGACGGCGACGAGCAGCTCGGACTGACCGTGATCGCCCGCGCCGTCGGTCACCGGGAACGGCTCGAATCGAGCCTGCAGGCCCTGCTCGAGGCCGCGCCGGACGCCTTCGTCGGCATCGGCGACGACGGCCGGGTCGTGCTGGCCAACGTGCAGGCCGAGCAGCTCTTCGGCGAGACCCGCAACGGGTTGCTCGGCCGTCCCATCGACGACCTGATCGACGTACCCCTGGGGGACCCGGACGACCCGGACGCCGGACCGGCCGGCGCGCGCCGGATCGACGGGACGACGGTGCCGGTCGAGGTGTCGATGAGCCCGCTGCCGACCGAGGAAGGGCGGCTGCGGTGCGCGGTGATCCGGGACATCACCGAGCGCGTCCGGGCCCAGGACAGGGTGCGGCAGCTGCAGGCCGAGGCCGAGCGGGCCCGGATGGAGGCGCAGCTGCAGCGCACCCAGCGTCTCGAAGGCCTGGGCCAGCTGGCCGGCGGCGTGGCCCACGACTTCAACAACCTGATCGCCGTGATCGCCAACTACGCGACGTTCATCGAGGAGTCGGCGGCCGACGCCGGGCTCCAGGAGATCGCGGGCGACGCGGCCCAGATCACCAAAGCCGCCCAGCGCGGCGCCGACCTCACCCACCAGCTGCTCGCCTTCGCCCGGCGCGAGGTCGTCCGCCCCCGGCCGCTCGACCTCAACGACGTGATCACCGACATCGAGCAGATGCTGCGGCGTTCGATCGGCGAGCACATCGCCCTCTCCGTCCGCCTGGCCGAAGGTCTGCCGTCGGTCACCGCCGACCCCGGTCAGCTCGACCAGGTGCTGGTCAACCTGGCCGTCAACGCCCGCGACGCGATGCCCCGGGGCGGCCAGCTCAGCATCGAGAGCCAGGTCGTCGACGTCGACAGCGACTACGCCGCGGGCCGCCCCCACCTGCGGACCGGCCGGTACGTGCGGCTGCGGGTGAGCGACACCGGCACCGGCATGCCGCCCGAGGTGATCGAGCGGGCCTTCGAGCCGTTCTACACGACCAAACCGGCCGGGCAGGGCACCGGGCTGGGCCTGGCCACCGTGTACGGCATCGTCACCGCGGCCGGCGGTGACCTGCACATCTATTCCGAGCAGGGCATGGGCACCACGTTCACGATCCTGCTGCCGAGCACCGACGCCGCGCCCGCTCCCATCGAGTACGAGACCGAGGTCGCCCCCAGCAACGCCCGGCGCGGCACGATCCTGGCCGTCGAGGACGAGCCGGCGCTGCGCGGCGTGCTGACCCGCATTTTGAGCGGGGCCGGGCACGACGTGCTGGTCGCCGCGGACGGCCCGGCCGCGCTCGCGCTGGCCGACGCCCATGCCGGGCCCATCGACGTACTGCTGACCGATGTGGTGATGCCACACATGCTGGGCCGCGAACTGGCCGAACGCTTCGCCGAGCTGCACCCCGGGACCAAGGTGCTGTTCATGTCCGGCTACGCGCGGCCGGTGCTCGCCTCGCAGGGCACCCTTGCCCCCGGCGTGACCCTGGTCGAGAAGCCGTTCAGCAAGAACCAGCTGCTCACCGCCCTGCAGAAGGTGATGGAAAGCTAGTTCAGCCGGCTCTCGGTGGCTGTCACGAAGTTGTCGAGCATGCGGGACAGGCCGTTGAGCGACTCGCCCGGCATCACCTCGGCCGCCGCCCGCCGGAACGCCTCGTCGCCCAGCGCCGCCCGCAGCCGGCTCAGATCGGCCAGCTCCAGCGGCGCCTCGGCCGCGTTCAGGGCGAGCTCGGTGGCCAGGGCCCGGCAGTGCAGCGCCACCGCCGCCGACAGCCGCCCGGTCAGCGTGCAGACCAGGCCCAGCCGGTGCAGGCCCGAGGCCATGCCGGCCCGGTTGCCGGCCTCGGCGTCGACGGCCAGGGCCTGACGCAGGTGACGTTCGACGGCGGCCGGGTCGTCCTCGCCGTCCAGCAGCCCCAGCCGGTCCCAGCCGACCGCTCCGGCCCGCTCCCCCAGCCGCTCGTCCACGGCGTCGTCGCGGACCGTCAGCAGCTCGCTCACCAGCACGTCGTCGACGATCGTGGTGACCGCCTCGGCCAGCGTACGACCGGCCGCGGCCTCGTCCGGCCCGCCGTCGAGCCCGGCCGCCCACCGGGCCGGGTCGCCGATGCCGTTCGCGGCGAGCACCCGCTCGAGCCGGTCGGCCACCTCGGCGAAACCGGCGCCATGGCCCAGCAGCGCGTCGAGGTCGTGCAGGGCGCGGGGATGACCACCGCAGAACGCCCAGGCCCGGGTCTGCTCGGCCGCGTCGATCACGGCCAGGCCGGGCAGCGACTTCATCAGCAGCCGGGCGTCGGCCGCCGTGAGCGGGCCCAGGTGCAGCTCGGTCAGCGCCCGGTGGGCCGGGCCCGGCAGCGCGAACGGGTAGCGGCTGGTGATCAGCAGGCGTCGCGGCCCCGGCTCGCGGACCCAGGCCGTGAGGAATCCGGCCAGCCCGGCGTCCACCGGCTCGGACCGGCCACCGGCGCCCGGCCGGGGCACGGTGGCGAAATCGTCGATGACCAGAATGACCGGTTCGGCGCTGGGCCGGGGTTCACCGAGCGCGATCACCACGTCGGCCGCGGTGGCCGACCCCGGCACCCGGACCGTACGGCTGCCCGGTCTTTCCCGTTCCAGCAGCGGCAACAATTCGGCCAGCAGGCGGCTCTTCCCGATGCCGGCCATGCCGTGAATGACGAGGCCGGGACGGCGCGCGTCGCCGAGCAGCCCGCGCAGCTCGGCGTGGCGTCCCACGAACTCGCCCATCGACGACTCCCGTCGGAGCGCGGCCCCGGGCGAGCCGCGCATCACCGACGGTAAAACTCGGACGCCAGTCAGTCCAGAACGTGACTGACCTGATTCACTTCTTGTCGGGGCCCTCGGCCGCCTTGGCCTTCGCCTCGTCCTCCTTGCTGTGGCGCTGCGCCGGGACGGCCTCGTCGGGCTCGCCGGCGCCGTGCCGCGGGGCGGCGCCGTCGGGGTCGACCTCGCCGATCACCTGGGGCTGGTCGACCCAGAGGGCGCGCAGCTGGCCCTGCATGAACCCGGTCAGGCGGGACCGGTACTCCCGGTCGAACTGCTCCAGGGCCTCGATCTGCTGCTGGAGGGCCTCCCGCTTGGCCCCCAGGCTGCCCACGACGTCGTCGTAGCGCTGGCGGGCCTGCAGGTTGAGGTGGTCGGCGTTGGCCTGGGCGTCCTCGTTGACCGTGCCGGCCTGGGTGCGGGCGTCGCTGACGATCTTCTCAGCGTTGCGCCGCGCCTCCTCGGTGCGGGCGTGCGAGTCGCGGGCGATCTGCTCGGCCGCCGCGCGGGCGTCGGACAGAATCTTCTCGGCCTCGCGGCGCACGTTGTGCGCGTGCACCTGAGCGTCGCGGGCGACCTGCTCGGCGGCGGCCAGCGCGTCCGTACGGATCTTGTCGGCCTGGTGGTGGGCCCGGGCGACGTGCTCCTCGGCCGTGCGCTGGGCCAGGGTCAGCACCTGCAGGGCCTGGTTGCCGGGCTGGGCCGGCGCGCCACCGGACGACGGGGCCGCGGCGGGCTGAGCGGCCGGGGTGCCGCCGGCCTGGGGCTGACCCTGCTTCGGGGCGACGAGGGCATGTTCCGACGTCTGGCTGTCCGGTGAGGTCCCATTGAGCAGCACTTTGACACGATCCTTCATACGGTTGTCGGACACTGGATAGACCTCCGTTGTTGCGAGCCCGGGTCGCGCCCACTCGCACGGGGCTGGCGTGATCCGCGGGATGCTACCAAGCTGAGCAGGCCAGAGGCGAGAGCCGAGCGGGCGGTATCGCGACCCGTACCTTCGGCCCCACTAGGCTGTGCGCATGGCCGACGACGAGGTGGCCCACGTCGTACGCGAAATGCTGTCCGTCATTCCCGCCGGTTGCTCCTGGCTCCTGCCCGTGACCAGCGCCGACGGCCTCGTGTGTGACTTCCGCGTGGCCGCGACCAGCGGACATGGGCACGACATCCACCGCCGGGGCACCAGCCGCATCGACCACCTTCTCAGCGAGCTGTATCCCGGCATCGTCGGCGGCCCGCTCTGGCAGCTCTACCTCGAGGTCGAGCGCACCGGCGAGCCGGCCGAAATGCGAGAGTTCCGGTACGACGAAAAACAGGCCGGGGTCGTCGCACATTCACTCTTCGACGTGACCGTCCATCGGGTGCTCGGCGGCCTGCTCGTCTGGTGGCAGCGACTGGACGAAGATCGTCACCGCCTGCGACGCACCGAACAACTGGCCAGCCTGGGCTGGTCCGAATACGACTTGGTGACGGGCGACGTCGGCTGGTCCCCCGGCATGTACAAGATCTTTGAACGCGACCGCGAACTAGGCCCCCTGGCCCGCGGCGAACAAGCGGCGGCGATGCTCGACGAAGACCGCCGCCTGGCCGAGACGGCCTGGCAGACCCTGGACAGCGGCGCCGCCTCGGACATCACGGCCCGCTTCCGCATCGGCCCCGAGATCAAACACCTACGGATCCTGTCGGACACGGTCAACGACGCCGACGGCCACCCCGTGAAGATCAACGCCGTGGTCCAGGACGTGACCGCCCGCGAGAACACGCGTACGGCCATCGACCGCCTGCGCGACCAATTGCACAGTCGCGAGATGACCGCCCTGGCCGAGCACCGCCTGGCCGCCCAGCTGCAGAATCTGATCCAGCCGGTCCCACGCGACCCCCTCCCCCTGCCCGGCCTGCAGGTGCTGGTCAACTACCGCCCGGCCGAGAACACGGTCCGCGTGGGCGGCGACTGGTACCACGCCGACCGCCTGCCGACAGGCCAGGTGGTGCTGGCCGTCGGCGACGTGGCCGGCCATGGTCTGGGCGCGGCCAACGGCATGGCCCATTTGCGGTTCGCCCTGATCGCGTGGCTGTCGATCGGCCTGCACGATCCCGCCCAGCTGATGACCCACCTCAACCGCCTGTGCGGCCAACTGGGCCTGACAGGAACGGCCGTCCTGAGCGTCTACGACCCCGCGACACGCGAACTGTCATGGGCCCGCGCCGGCCACGCGGCCCCTTTGCTGGCCCGCAACGGCGAGGCGGCCCCCCTGGCCCGGCCGGAGGGGCGCCTGCTGGGCGCCGACAACGAAAGCTACTACGAGGTCCACCGCCCATGCCTGGCCCCACACGACCTGCTGCTGCTCTACACAGACGGCCTGGTCGAACGGCGAGGGGGTCCGACGCTGCTGCCCGAGGTGCTGGACGCCCTGGCTGAGGCCTCCCGGCAGCCGGACACGGTGGGTGCCCTCTACACCCGCCTCAACCGCCCCAGCCCCGACGACGACACCTGCACACTGCTGGTCGAGGTCACCTGACCCCGCCGGTGAGGCCGACCGACGACCAGGCCGGCACGCGGACAGGTGAGCCTGACTGCCGCCCCTCACCGCGTGTGGATGGCTGAGCTCGCTCACCAGGCCAGCAACGACGTGGCCGAGCTGACTGCCGCCCCTCACCTTGCGTAAACGGCCGAGGTCGCTCACCAGACCAGCAACGACGTGACTGCCGCCCCTCACCACGCGTAAACGGCCGAGGCCACTCACCAGACCAGCAACAACGTGCCCGACGTGACTGCCGCCCCTCACCACGCGTAAACGGCCGAGGCCACTCACCAGACCAGCAACGACGTGCCCCGGGTGACTGCCGCCCCCACCGCTCGCGAATGGGCAGGCCTGCATGCCAGGCCAGCACGACGTGGCCCAGGTGGGTGCCGCCCCCACCGCACACAGACGGTCGAGGCCGCTCACCAAGCCAGCGACGACGGGCCCGGGGTGACTGCCGCCCCCACCGCACGCGGATGGGCGGGCTTGCATGCCAGGCGAGCAGCGACATGGTTGGGGTTGGTGCCGCTGACTCCGGACGTGAATGCCTCGGTTGCCCGCTGGAGGGTCGAGACGTGACGATGCTGCGTGCCGCCCTTTCCCAAAACCCCAACTGGGTCGAGTGGTGTTGAGGTAGGCCACGGTGCAGCTGCGGTGGATGACGCCGACCAGCAGACGCGAGTGGTTCGGCCACCCCTAGGGATGCGACGATCTGCACGGGGCGGCGGGATTTGCGGGCCGCGATGATCGGCGGGCGCACCAAGTCCGAGGGCTGGTCTTGTGCGGGTCGGCGGTGTTCGGACTGCGAAGGTTGATGTGAGGCCTGCGCCCCTGAAGTCACGGAGCTCGACCCGCCCCTTGCGTCGCTTGCACGAGACCGCGCGCCCACCTCGGCGTCGATGGCTTCGACCGGCTGAGCAGACACGACCGGCTGAGCAGACACGACCGGCTGAGCAGACACGACCGGCTGAGCAGGCTTGGCGGGTTCGGGCCGATGTGGTGCCGGAGCGCGTCGGAGCTTCGCTTCGATGTCGGCGGGGGTCCACGGCCAAGGCTTGCCGTCCGGATCCGACGCGGCTGCGCGACGTAAGCGGCTCAGCTTGGCGGCATGTCGCTGCTGCAGACCCCACGAGCGGTGCCGCTCGTGCTCACGACGAAATTCTTCACCGGAAGGCGAATAGTTCCGACGCCGGGTCCTGTCGCGCATTTTCGCAATCTCCGCCTGACTGAACAACTGCATCTGCCGCATATCTATATTGTCCCGCGCCAACCACGAAAAAGCTCCCCCAGTCGGCGAGTCGATCATGCCAGGTTTCGATTCTAAATAAGCACGAGACGAAGTCTCCAATTGTTTACCCCCGCCTGGCTTAACTTGCCACCTTGACAATGTTTACGAATTCCCGCGAAAGCACTGACCACAGCGCCAGCGGTAGCGGCGGCGAACGCTGCAGCCGTGCTGACGACAGCGGCGCTGAAGGGAGCAGTCAGCCGCGGCGCCGACAGAGGAGCGACCGGCCGCGGCGGCGACGGCGACGGCGACGGCGAAAGTGACGGCAGCGACGAAGGTAGCGGCGACGGCGAAAGTAGCGGCACCGGTGGCGGCGATAGCGTCGGCAGCTGCGATAGCGACGGTAGCGATGGCGGTGGCGGCAGCTGCGATAGCGACGGTCGCGGCGGCGGCTGGCGGCGGCGGCAGCGGCGGCAGCGGCAGCGGCAGCAGCGGCAGCAGCGGCAGCGGCAGCAGCGGCAGCGGCAGCAGCGGCAGCGGCAGCAGCGGCAGCAGCGGCAGCGGCAGCGGCAGCGGCAGCAGCGGCAGCAGCGGCAGCGGCAGCGGCAGCTGCGGCAGCTGCGGCAGCTGCGATAGCGGTAGCGGTGGCGGCGGCAGCTGCGATAGCGGTGGTAGCGGTGGTAGTGCTGATAGAGGTTGCGGTTGCAGTGGCGGCGATGGTGAGAGGGGTCGCGATGACGGGCGACGGGCGACGGGCGACGGGCGACGGGCGACGGGCGACGATCACAGCGAAAGTTGCGCTGAAGGTCGCAGTGCAACGCGGGCCGCTGGGTCAGCGGCAACGATGGGCCCGATGCGGAAAGCGACATGACCCGGGGCATGGCGGTGGAGGTGGCAAAAACAATTGCTGGACGCGCGGATCGGCCGGATAAAGAAACCAACTGCGTTCGCGCGGCTCGCACGAAATGGGATAGACTGGCCAGGAGTAATTACGTAGATCCAGCAGGGGTGCTCGAACGCAGCACGATAGCTTCGGTCGAAGTGGGAAGTGGTCTATAGCGCCGGCAAGAACGATTCTGCGCGAGATATATTCGAGCCCGCGCGACATCCGATTGAAGCGCGTCCACCCGTTCCAAGACCGGCGGCACCCACCTTCACCACGACGCTTCCGTGCCTGGCGACCAACCCCGACCACCGCAACAGGCCGCACAACCCGAGACCACGACGTCCCCGCGCCTGGCGACCAACCCCAGCCGCCCAGCGCCGCGACAGGCCGCACAACCCGAGACCACGACGTCCCCGCGCCTGGCGAGCCACCTCAGCCACCCAACCGCCGAACAGGCCGCACAACCCGGCACCAACACCCCACCGCGCCTGGCGACCAACCCCAGCCACCCAGGGTTGCATCAGGCCGCTCGGCCCGACACCACGACGCCGCGTCTGGCGAGCCACCTCAGCCACCCGACCGCCGAAACAGGCCGCACAACCCGACACCACGGCATGGCAGCCATCCCCAGCCACCCGACCACCGCAGCGGGGCCGCACAACCCGAACCACGACACCACCACGCCTGGCGAACAACCCCAGCGCCGCGACAGGCCGCACAACCCGGAACCACAACGCCACCACCCCCAGGCACGGGCACGAGACGACTACGCCTGGCGGTCAACCCCCGGCCACAAGGGAGCGCGACTGCCGGCGAGATCCAGCTGCGGTCTAGTTCGGGGATTCCAGGTCGAGGAACAGGCGGACTCGGGTGCCGTCCTCGGCTGAGTCGACGCCGACCTCGTCGCAGATGCGTTCGACGATGGCCAGGCCTCGGCCTCGTAGGGCGTCCGCTGCCGGCATGGTGCGGCCCAGCACTCGGACCGGGCCGCCGTCGATGACGTCGCAGATTATGCGGCCGTTGTCGGCGTGCAGGCGGACCACGCCGCCGCCGGCGGTGTGTTGCAAGGTGTTGGTGGCTAGTTCGCTGACGGCCAGGGTCAGCAGTTCGGCCCGGTGGTCGGGCAGGCCCAGGCGGGCGGCGCCGGTGCGAATGAATTCGCGGACCTTGGCCAGGTCGCCCGGCTCCGTATAGGTGATTTCGGCGTCGCTCATCCGTTGACCGGGCCCAGCAGCGCGCCGACGCCGGTGATGTCGAGGACGTCGGCGACGGCGCCGCTCGGGTTGACCAACGTTATCCGGCCGCCGCGGGACTGGGCCTGCAGATGGGCGGCGACCAGGCCGTGCACGCCGCTGGAGTCGAGGAATTGGAGCGGGCCCAGGTCGACCACGACCAGCGGGGACGAGCGGACGGCGGCTTCGAGCACCGCGTGCAGTTCGTCGCGGACGGCCAGGTCGCACTCGCCGGCCAGGGTCACCCGTACCTGGTCGGTGCCCGCCTGCGTTGTTGCTTCGAAGTTCGGCATTCCCTCCCCTTGCGTACCGGGTCACATCATGACATCCACGATCCCGGTTCCCAATGTTGTCCGGCGGGCGGGCGAATCCCCCGCCTATCCCTTGCGCGACGACAAGCGCCTCTGTCTAGGATCAAACCGTCAAATACGGCTATAAGGCGCTTACGGGGATGAACCATGCGTATGAAGCAGTTGTGGATTGTCTCTGTCACGGCGGCCGGTCTACTCGCCGGCTCGGGCGGTGCAGCGGCCGCGTCGGCCGACCACGAACTGGCGTACTGGACCATGAACGAGTCGCCCGGGGCGCGCACCATGCGTGACGTGAGCGGGCACGGTTTCCACGGGCGCATCGGCAGCGAGGTGGCGGTCGGCATCCGGTCCGAGGGACGAATTGCGTACGGATTCGAGCGCCTCGAGCCGGACACGCCGCCCACCCGCCCGGGACACCTGGTGATCGTCCCGGACGACCCGCGGCTCAACCCGGGCAGCCGCGACTACAGCATCGAGATGCGGCTGCGCACCCGCGACCACTTCGGCAACATCGTCCAGAAGGGCCAGGCCACCGTACGGGGTGGCAGTTTCAAGCTCCAGATCCCCAACGGACGGGTGCAGTGCTGGTTCCGGGGCTCGCGGACCTCGCTGCTCGTCACGGCGCCCCGGCCCATCAACGACGGGCGCTGGCACACCGTACGGTGTGAACGCAGCAGCGACGGTGTCAGCCTGGCCATCGACGGACGGGTCGTGGCCGAGCGGGCCGGATGGACCGGCCCGATCGCCAATTCGTGGCCCCTCGCGATCGGCGGGAAGTCGGAGTGTGACCAGGTGGATGTGGGCTGTGACTACTTCGCCGGGGACATCGACTACATCGCGATCGACGTGGAGGATCCCGGCTGGTAACAGGTGTTGACACCCGTCCCGATCCTCCGCGATTGTTCCCTGGTGAGCGACGAGTGGCCGATCGCGGGAAACCTGCTGGCGGCAAGATACCGGCTGGTCACGCTCCTGGAGACGGGCGGGATGGCCCAGATCTGGCGGGCCGACGACGAGCTGCTGGCCCGTCCGGTCGCGGTCAAATTGCCCAAGGGCTCGCAGGTCGTCTGGCGCGAGGCGCGGATGGCGGCCAAGCTTCAGCACCCGAACATCGCGGCGGTCCACGACTACCGTGAGGCGGTGCGGGCCGACGGCACGGTGGCGCCGTTCGTGGTGATGGAGTTGCTGGCCGGCGAGAGTGTGGCGGCCCGGCTCGAACGCGAGCCGATCGAGCTGCCCGAGGCGGCCCGGATCGGTGCCGCGGTGGCCGACGCGCTGGCCGCGGCGCATGCCAACGGGGTCGTGCACCGCGACATCAAGCCGGGCAACGTCATGCTCACCCCGACCGGCGTGAAGATTCTCGACTTCGGCATCAGCGCCACGGCCGGCGAGCCGGACGACGACGAGTCCGGTTCGACGTTCGGCACGCCGGCCTACGTGGCGCCGGAGCGGCTCGACGGCATGCCGGCCGAACCGGCGACCGATGTCTACGGGCTCGGCGTGCTGCTGTTCGAGATGGTGACCGGCGATCCGCCGTACCCGGTGGACACCTGGGAGGAGCTGGCCGAGGCCCGGGCCAGCGGGCCCACCGCGCTGCCGCCCGAGCTGCCGGCCGGGTTCCGGTCGCTGGTCGACCGCTGCCTGGCCGACGATCCGGACGAGCGTCCCGGCGCCGACGAGGCCCGCTTCGACCTGACCGCCCTCTGGCTCAAACCCGACAATTCCCCCACCGTACGATCGGAAGCCCCCGCGCCGTCGGCCGCGAGCAGCCGCGAGTCCGCAGCCACCCGCGGCGCCGATGAACCCGACCCGGCCACCCTCGTCGCAGGCGCCGGCCCCACCGGACGCACTGGCTCTCGAGCGGCCGGGCCCGCACGCTCCCGGCCGACGAGTGGCCCCCGCGGCGAGCGGCCCACCGGTGGCCGGCCGGGCACGCACCCGGGCAGTCGTGGCAGCGAGAACCCGGGCCCGCACCCAGACAATCGCCGTGGCGGTAACCCGGTGGACGGGCTGCGCACGCACCCAGAAAGTCGGGGCGGCGGCAACCCGGCAGGCCGCCCGCCGCGTGGCACCCGGCCCACGGCGCCTCAGCAACGCGCGTACGCCCCCGGCCGGGCCCCCGCCGCGACGCTCGCCCTGACCCCGGCCCCCGCTCGGCGCTGGGTGTTGGGCATGACCGTCGTGGTTCTGCTGGCGGCGGTGGCCGGCGCGGTGCTCGCGATCAACTGGCCGCGGGCGACCAACGAGGCCGCCCCCGACCTGCCGCCCCCACCCGCGATCGCCTCGGAAACCCCCACGCCGGCGCCGACCCCCGCCAGCAGTCCGCCCACCACCACGAGCTACTCCCCCGCCCCCAAGAGGGTCACTCCCACGCTGACCTTCGACGACGCCGTGGGCCGCTTCCGCAGCGCCGTCGAGGACGCCGACATCCGCTCCGACGTCGCCGAAGACCTGCTCAACCTGCTGAAACCCATCGCCAACGGCAACGGCGCCAACGTCGGCAGCCAGGTCGCCAACCTCCGCCAAAAGATCAACACCCGCGTCGGCGAGGGCTCCGTCTCCCCGGCCCAGGCCTCCCTCTTCCGCTCCCGCCTGGCCGACGTCAACCGCGCCGCCGGCACCTGACCTTCACGAAGACCACTGCTTCCCGCCGGCCGACATGAGTCAAGATTCCGCACCCACCCGCCGCAAACGGCACTGCTTACCCCCATCCACGCGGAAAAGGGCCGAAAGCACCCGAAAAACGCTAAAATTACCGCTTCCGGTCCCCCCGCCCGTGAGCCGCGCCGAAAGCAGCTAAAACTACGGAAAATTACTACTTCCCTCCCACCCGTGCGAACCAGGACAAAGCACACCTGGCTACCGCAAAAAGTGCCGCTTCCGTCGCTCCCGCCGCAACCGGGCCGACAGCACGGACCACCGCGAAGGCGCCGCTTCCGTCCCACCCGCGGAACCGCGCCGACAGCACGGACCACCGCAGAGACGCCGCTTCCGTCCCACCCGCGGAACAACGCCGACAGCACGGACCACCGCAAAGACGCCGCTTCCGTCCCACCCGCGGAACAACGCCGACAGCACCTGACCAACGCAAAGGCGTCGCTTCTGACTCGCCCGCTCAGATCGGGCCGACGGGGTCTTTGGCCATCGCGCCAACGCCAGGCGCCGCCGCGAGAAGTCGCGGAAAGGCGCCGAAGTCAAAGCCCCAGGGACAGCCTCGGAAGGAGCGGCAATCAGGCGTCGAGGCAGCGGCCGTCCGGCAGCAGGCCCGCGTACCACTCGTGGAAGCGCTCGTCCGGCGCCGGTGACACGTCGCCGAGCACGCAGGCCGCGCCGACCCTCACGGCGTAGAGCAGCGACCCCGGTCGGGTCGGATCACTCTCGCGTCCGAGCCGGACGACAGCGTTGTCATACCCACCCGCCACCAGCGCCCGGCGCACCTTCTCCACGTCCGGCTCGGTGGCCGACAACTCACCCGCCCCGGCGTCGTGCACCTTCAGGTGAACGGCCACGGCCGCCTCGTCGAGCGCCTCGTCCTCCCCGATGCGCGGCACGCTCGTACGCCGGTGGCTGTCTTTCAGTTCGAACGCGCAGTGCCCGTCCTCATCGTTGGCCGGGTCCGAGCAGGTGGCCGCACTCGCGACCGGGTCGGCCGCCTCCCGTTCCGGCTGGCCGCACGACGCGACCATCAACAGCGTCGCGACCGTCACCGTCCGACCCACCAGCAATTTCACACCGGAAAGCTACCTGATCAACGCAGGAGTCAAGATCAAGCCCGTGAGACCGGATCAGGGTCAGAGGTCGGGGCCGAGCCGACCGTCACGCCGAGTGGGAAATCCAGCAAAGCCAGAAATTACTCCAAACCGGAAGTAAGGCCGGGCCGGGACTCAGCCCGAGGCGGGACTCAGGCCAAACCGGGGCTCAGGCCGAACTGGGACTCAGGCCGGGCCGGGACCCAGACCGAACCGGAACTCAGGCCGGGCCGGGACCCAGACCGAACCGGAACTCAGGCCAAACCGGGACCCAGACCGAACCGGAACTCAGGCCAAACCGGGACCCAGACCGAACCGGAACTCAGACCGAACCGGAACTCAAGCCGAGCCGCGGATGACCAGGCGGGTCGGGAGGACGATCTCGGCGTCGCCGGGCTCGCTGCCGTCGATCTTGGCCAGGAGCAGGCGCACCATTTCGCGGCCCATCTCGGCGATGGGCTGGTCGACGCTGGTCAGGGGCGGGTCGGTATGCCGGGCGATCACCGAGTCGTCGAAGCCGATCACGGCCACGTCCTCCGGCGTACGCCGCCCGTACCGGCGCAGCACCTGCAGCGCGCCCGCCGCCATCATGTCGGAGGCGGCGAACACCGCGTCCAGATCCGGGTACTGGTCGAGCAGGCGGTGCATGGCGTCGGCCCCGCTCTCCTCGCTGAAGTCGCCGAAGGCCACCGGCCCGTCGCCGACCACGTCGCGGTAGCCCTCGAGCCGGGCGATGCCGGCCGCCATGTCGAGCGGGCCGGTGATGGCCGCGATCCGGCGGCGGCCCTGGGACCACAGGTAGGACACGGCCTCGCGCGCGCCGGCCCGGTTGTCGGCATCGACGTAGGTGCCTCGTTCGGCGTACATGGGACGGCCGACCCGGACGGTGGCGACGCCCCTCTCCTCGAGGACCGACGGCAGCGGGTCGTCGCCGTGCAGCGAGAGCAGCAGGGCGCCGTCGACGTGCTGGCGGGTCAGGTAGCCCTCGAGCCGGCGGCGTTCCTCGGGGGCCTGCGCGATCATCAGGACCATCTGGAGGTTGCGGGCCACCAGCACCGACGAGATCGACTGCACGATGCGCCCGAAGAACGGCTCGGCGAAGAACCGCTCGCCCGACTCGAAGATGACCAGGGCGATCGAGTCGGTGCGCTGGGTGACCAGCGTGCGCGCGGCCCGGTTGGGCACGTAGCCCAACTCTTGGATCGCGTCCTCGACGGCCTGCTTGGCCCGCGGGCTGACCTGTTGCGACCCGTTCACCACGCGGGACACGGTGCCCCGGCCGACACCGGCGCGCACGGCGACCTCTTCCAAGGTCGGCCGGCCGCTCGCGCGGTTCCGCTCCGTCGTCATCGATGGCACCTCCCCGGCGCACCCGACACAAGCACGCCCGACCAGCGCCACCGGTGGTCGCGCCCGACACAAGGTACCTGCCCAGCGCTTGCCGCAACATGATCGCTCCGGTCAATCCCGGTACGGAGTGTCGCCAAACCTCCGCAACTGGGGCGCGGCGACGGCTCATTCCCGGGCCGGAGTGTCGCCGAACCTCCGCAGCTGGGGCGTGGTGGCGGCAATCGCCGCGGTGGCGACGACGGCGGTGAGTCCGCCCAGGACGAGCGCGACCCCGCCCGTGGTGCCCGCCGCGACCAGGCCCGCGCGCAGGTTGCCGAGCTGCGGACCGGCCGCGCCGGCGATGTGTTCGAGCGACGAGATGCGGCCGCGGTAGCCGGGCGGGGTCACCGTCTGGATCACCGTGCCGCGCGACACGACCGCCCAGGTGTCGGCCGCGCCGGCCACCGCGAGCAGGGCCAGGAAGAGCACCAGGCTGCCGGTCAGCCCGGCCGAGCCGAGGGCGACGGCCCAAACCGCGCCGCAGATCAGCATGAGCCGGCCGGGGCGCGGCTGCCGGGTGGCCAGTCCGGACAGGATCATGGCCAGCACCCCGCCGACCGCGAGGGCCGTCGTGAACAGGCCCAGCACCTCGGGGCGGCCACCGAACTTCTCGGCGTTGACGACCGGGAACAGCGCCACCGGCATGGCCAGCAGGGTGGCGGCCAGGTCGGCCAGCAGCGCACCGCGTACGGCGGGAGTTCTTCCCGCGTACGCCAGACCGGCCCGCACCGACCGCCAGCCGGGCGTGCCCTCGGCCGGGGGAACACCGGACGGCAGCCCGGCCAGCCCGACCAGCGCCGCCGTGAAGGTGAGCGTGTCGAAAGCGAGGCACCAACCCACCCCGGACACCGCCGTCAGCGCGCCCGCGGCGGCCGGCCCGAGCAGCATGGCGATCTGGAACGAGAGGTGGTTGAGAGCCAGCCCGGCGGCGAGCCGGTCGCCGCTGAGCAGCGCGGGCACGAACGTCTGACGGGCCGGGCCGACCAGGCCGCCCAGCGCCGACTGCAGCGTCACCAGCCCGAGCATCGCGGGCACCCCGCCGAGGTCGGTGAACGCGACGACGGTCATGGCGGCCGACAGCCCGATCTGGGCCACGGTGCAGCGCAGAGCCAGCAGCCGGCGGTCGACGTGGTCGGCGAAGGCGCTGCCGATCAGGGCCATGACGATCAGCGGCAACCCGATGGCGAGCCCGACCAGACCGACCGCGGCGGCGCTGCCCGTGCGGTCCCAGACGTAGAAAATGACGGCGAAGGCGCCGAATTGGCCGCCGAACCCGGAGGCGGTCGTGCCCAGCCAGAGCCGCCGGAACGTCGGGTTCTCGCGCAGCGGCCGCAGATCCGTGAGCGCCGCCTTCACGGCGAGGTGAGGCGCTGTTTGAACGACCGGGCGGCCAGCAGCGCCCGCAGGTCGGCCACCACCTGGGTCATCGAATAGGGCAGCTCCTCGTCGAGCTGCCGCACCGCCGCCTCGGTCGACCGCCACTCGTCGACGAGGAACGGCATGATCTCGCGCGACCGGGCGGTGAGAGCGATGGGCCGCGTCCGCCCGTCGGCCCCGGCCGCGCTCTCGACGAACCCGGCCCGGGCCATGGCCGCCGCGGTCTGGCTCATCGCCGAGTGCGACACCCCGCGCCGGGCCGCGAGCTGGCGGATCGTCATCGGCCCGAACCGGTGCAGGGCGATGAGCGGCCCCACGAAGCGGGTGCGCATGCCCTCGATGCCGGCCTCGGTGTAGAGAGCGGCGATGTCACGGTCGAGGTCGGCCAGCAGCGCGTGCAGGTCGCTCCAATGGTTGCTGTCGAGCAGATCCATCGGAGCAATGTAACAGCGCTTATATATTTCCCGCGACCCGCGGCAGCGTGACCACGACGGCCGCGCCTCGAGCGGGTTCGCTCTCGATGCGTACGGAACCGCCGTGTCCTTCGACGATCGCCTTGACGATGCTCAGACCCAGACCGGCCCCCTGCACCTCGGCCCGTTCGGCGTCGGCCGAGCGCCGGAAGGGGGCGAGCACCCGTTCCCGGTCGGCCGCGCTCATCCCGATGCCGGTGTCGCGCACCGTGAGCTCGACCCGATCGCCGCGAACGGCCGCGCCGACCGTGATGCTGCCGCGCGGCGTGAACTTCACCGCGTTGAGCACGAGCCGTTCGATGACCTGGACCATCCGCGCCTCGTCGGCCTCGACCAGCACCGGCTCGGACGCCTCGGCTCGGATCTCGAGCCCGCGGCCTTCGGCCAGAACCTGATTGCGTACGACCGCCGCGCGCGACAGTTCGGCCAGATCGAGCCGGCGCTTGGTCAGGCGCAGCTGGTCCGGGCCGGCCTGCGCGGCCAGCAGCATGTCGTCGACCAGCGCCATCAGCCGGTCCGAGTTGCGCCGGATCCGGCTCAGGAACTCGACCTCGGCGGCCGGCGCCACCCCGTCCTCGGCCAGCATCTCGAGGTAACCGTTGATCGAGGTCAGCGGGGTGCGCAGCTCGTGCGTGACCCGTGAGATGAACTCGTCCTTGAGCTTGTCGGCCTCGCGCAGCCGCTCGTTGGCGGCGTCGATGCCCCGGGCGTACTGCCGCAGCTCGAGCTGGGCCACCACGTGCCGGGCCAGCGTGCGCAGGCCCTGACTCTCGGCCGGGGTCAGCAGGCGCGGCTCGTGGTCGATGACGCACAGGCTGCCCAGCACCTCGCCGGTCGAGGTGACCAGCGGCGCCCCGGCGTAGAAGACGATGTGGGGCGCGCCGGTGACCAGCGGATTGTTCTGGAACCGGGGGTCGAGGCGGGCGTCGGGCACCTGCATGACGTCGACGCTGTACATGGCGTGGGCGCAGAACGAATCCTCGCGGGAGGTCTCGCACATGTCCAGGCCGATGTGGGCCTTGAACCACTGACGGTCGGCGTCGACCAGGCTGACCAGCGCGATCGGCGTGCGGCACAGCTGCGCGGCGAGCACCGCGATGTCGTCGAAGTCGCTCTCGGGCTCGGTGTCCAGCACACCGTAGCCGCGCAGCGCCGCCAGACGCTGCTGCTCGGCAGCGTCCGCGTGAACCAGTGTTACCGGCATTTCCGCGCCCTTCGTCGGTGTGCCTCGGCCTTGCTCCTGTCGGGGGTTAACGGTCGGCGACGACCTCAGCGGCCTGAGCGGTCCGGCGGGTGCAGGCCGGTGATCAGGGGTTGCCTCTGCGGTGTTCGAAAATGAGGTAGGTCTCGGTGCCGGCGATCAGGCGCGTGCCGCTGAGCCGCTCGGTGATCACCTCACGCAGATCCTCCACGTCCGCCGTGGCCACGTGCAGCAGAAAGTCATAAGAGCCGGAAACGAAATACACATCCCGTACGGCGGGCAGGCCGGCCAGCGACTCGGCGAACTTGCCGATGGCGTCCCGCGACTCGCTGCGGATCCTGACGGCGATCATGGCCTGGATGGGCCGCCCGATCCAGGCCGGGTCGACGTCGGCGTGGAACCCGCGGATCGCCCCCAGCTCGCGCAGCCGCCGGATCCGGGTCAAGCAGGTCGAAGGCGCGATGCCGACCCGCTCGGCCAGCGCGTTGTTGGGCATGCGGCCGTCGGTCTCGAGCAGCGCCAGCAACTCGCGGTCGATGTGATCCAGACCTCGAAGATCCTTCGGTACGTCGGTCATTTGCGCCCCGCCATTCGCAGTTTCTTCGACTCACTCCGTACAAGCAGAATGTTATTCGCTCTTGTTGCGATCAAACAGCACATCGTTTCACGCTGTGCCGGACGACGAGAGGACCTGAGATGCACATCGGTGTGCCGGCTGAGATCAAGAACCACGAGTACCGGGTGGCGATCACCCCCGCGGGAGTGGCCGAGTTCGTCCGCCGCGGGCACAGTGTGCTCGTCGAAGCGGGCGCGGGCGCCGGTTCGGCCATCACCGACCAGGACTTCGTGGCCGCCGGGGCCGAGATCGCGCCCGACGCCGACACGGTCTGGCAGCGCGCCGACCTCTTGCTCAAGGTCAAGGAACCGATCGCCGCCGAGTACGGCCGGCTGCGCGCGGGCCAGGTCCTGTTCACCTACCTGCACCTCGCGGCCGACGCCGACGGCACCAAGGCCCTGCTGGCCAGCGGCACGACGGCCATCGCCTACGAAACGGTGCAGCTGGCCGACGGCTCGCTGCCGCTGCTGGCCCCGATGAGCGAGGTCGCGGGCCGGCTCGCCCCGCAGGTGGGTGCGTACAGCCTGATGCGCAACTCGGGCGGCCGCGGCGTCCTGCCGGGCGGGGTCCCGGGCGTCAGCCCGGCCAAGGTGACGGTCATCGGCGGCGGCGTCTCCGGCGTCAACGCGGCGACGATCGCGCTGGGCATGGGGGCCGACGTCACCGTGCTCGACCTGAACATCTCGCGCCTGCGCCAGATCGACGCCCAGTTCGGCGGCCGGGTCAAGACGCTGGTCTCTTCGTCGTACGCGCTGGAGCAGTCCTGCATCGAGGCCGACATGGTGATCGGCGCCGTGCTGGTGCCCGGGGCCAAGGCGCCCAAGCTCGTCTCGAACGACCTGGTGAAGCGGATGAAGCCCGGCTCAGTGCTGGTCGACATCGCCATCGACCAGGGCGGCTGCTTCTCCGACTCGCGGCCGACCACCCACGAGAACCCGGTCTACAAGGTGCACGAGTCGGTGTTCTACTGCGTGGCCAACATGCCCGGCGCGGTGCCCAACACTTCGACGTACGCCCTGACCAACGCCACCCTGCCGTACGCGCTCAAGCTGGCCGACCTGGGCTGGCGCGACGCCCTGAAGGCCGACCCCGCGCTGGCCCTGGGCCTGAGCACCCACGACGGCGCCCTGACCAACGCCGAGGTCGGGACCGCGCTGGGCCTCCCTTCGGTCGAGATCACCGCTGTGCTTGACGGCTCCGCTTCGCTCCGCGGGTGATCGCCCTTTGAGCTGGTGAGGAGGGGCGCGATTTTCCGCCGTCCGCAAACCCCGCGGCCGTCGAAAAACCGAGCCCCTCCTCACCAGCGGGCGATCACCACATGTGGTAGCCGGAGGTCAGAGGTAGTTCGAGATGTGGGACAGGTCGGCCGCGCTGAGGCGATCGGTGCTGGTGTTGCGCTGGTGCCAGTACGGGTAGCGCAGGTTGTCGCTGCTGGCGTCGTCCAGCGCCTTGACCTCGTCCGCCGTCAGCTCGAGGTTGGCCGCGGCCAGGTTGTCGCTGAGCTGCTCGGTGGTGCGGGCCCCGACGATCAGCGACGTGATGCCCGGCTTCTGAGCGATGTAGGCCAGCGACACCTGCGCCGCCGACACGTTGTGCGACTCACCGATCTTGACTGCGACCTCGATCGAGTCGTACAGCTTGTCCTCGTCGTAGATCGGCGGCTCGCTCCACTCGGACAGGTGCCGGCTGCCCTCGGGCGCCGTGACCCCACGCCGGTACTTGCCGGACACCAGCCCACCGGCCAGCGGGCTCCACACGAGGATGCCGACGCCCTGGTCGAGCGCGGCCGGCACGATCTCCGCCTCGATGTCCCGGTTGGCCAGCGAGTAGAACACCTGGGTGCTCGCGAACCGCTCGAGCTGCCGCGCGTCCGAGATGCCGAGCGCCTTGACCATGTGCCAGGCCGAGTAGTTGGAGCACCCGACATAGCGAACCTTGCCGCTGCGCACCAGGTCGTCCAGCGCGGTCAGCGTCTCTTCGAGCGGCGTCTGCCCGTCCCACTCGTGCACCTGGTAGAGGTCGATGTAGTCGGTCCCGAGCCGCCGCAGGCTGGCCTCGGCCCCGCGAATGATGTGGTGCCGCGAGAGCCCGGCGTCGTTGGGCCCGTCCCCCATCGGCATCCGCACCTTGGTCGCGATCAACACATCGTCGCGGCTGTCCCCGAGCGCCTCGCCCAGGATCTCCTCACTGAGACCATCCGAGTACACGTCGGCGGTGTCGATGAGGTTGACCCCCGCATCCCGCGCGATCGCGATCTGCTCCCGGGCCCCCGCCACATCAATCTTGCCAACCGGCGACGCCCACCCCGTGCCGCCGAAGCCCATCGTGCCCAGCGTGAACGTCGAAACCCGCAGACCCGTACGGCCTAGCTGCCGGTACTGCATCCTGATTCCCTCTTCCTGACCATCGTTAACGCTCCACCCAGCCTTCCCCGCGCACAGACGGCTGTCCACCGGAACGGCGCCAACCCGTATGTGATCTAGAGCGACATCGGCACTCAGCGACTCATGACCGAGCCCATCCCGAGAGCAGGACCAGTTATCTTCAAATCTCGGATACCTCCGTGGCCACGTGCCGCCAAGGGGGATGGTTGCGTGAGTCAGATGTCGAACTCTCCAGGAATTGCAGCCGTATCATCTACTCCGCTGGGCGACGGCGCCCGGCCATCCTCCCGCATCGACCGCCGCGTCGGGCCCCCGCCGAGGTGCTCCACGAACGTCACGTGCCCCGCAATCTTCAGGCTGGCGGACGGCAATTTCGCGATCGTCGGGACACACCACACCGACGTGCTCCGATCCCAACTGCCGACCGATGCCGGGGTGGCCGACTACGAGCGCATCGTCGTCGTCCCGAAGGAAGTAATGTTGGGGGCGACATGGGAACTGGTGCTTGCCCTGGCGGGGTCCGCGGCGTCGACATTGCTGTCGACCTTGGCCCGCCGGAACCGTGCCGCACCGAGCCTTCTCACGACACAAGCCCCCAGTCGGGTACGCCCAGTTCTTAAGGCGCTCCCCCAGCTTGCCCATCAGCGGCGGATTGTGCGGCAACGGCGCGTTGATGAGCCTCGTTCGCCATAGTCTGGAATTCTCTTCCCCGCCGGTTGAGACTGGGATCGCCGGACCACCTCGCTCCAACCAGAGACCACCATTCGACGGCTGCGGGCTCACTAAAGAGAAGATCGAATTGGGCGGCCAGCCCCTGCGGACTGAGTTGCCCTGTGTTCCAGAGCATCGACCAATGCGCAACCCACAGGTTGAGCACCATTAACCTGCGCGCCTCCACGTCGGACTTGCCGGTGATTCTCGGAAAGGCCATTGAGGGATCGTCCACGGCGATTCTCGCCAGCTCGAAGTGACGTTCGCGCAGCAGCATGACTTGAGTCAGACGGACCTGACGCCATTGAAGCAGCAGCGAACCGGCGATGCCACAGAAGGCAAGTCCCGCCAGGATCGCGGATACGCCGCCGTAAGCTTGCCCCACCTCTGAGAGCCTGTGCCAGTCCTCGGACCGGCCTACAGTCGAATCCAGCAGCCAGGGCGAAACCACGATCATGGCAAAGAAGCCGACGACAGCCGTCCCACCAACGACTGCCATGACCCAACTGCGATGCACTGAAACACGAATCGTCTTCACTCGGCCATAGTTACCTTCAGTTGCAAGCAGAGCACTCTGGGCAACATTCAGACGAGCGCTCAGGCACCGCACGATGGTGGAGTGACCGGGCGCTACCTTGATCGGGTGCTTCTGACAACCGAAGACGGGACCCGGCTGGCGGCGAATCGGACCGGTGATGGGCCGCCTGTGGTGTTGGTGCACGGGTCGGCGGGTGGGCTCGACTCGTGGGAACCGGTGGTGCCGTTCCTGCGGGAGCGGTTCGAGCTGTGGACGTACGCGCGGCGGGGTTATGCGCCCAGTGGTGAATGCGCACGGCCCAAGACCTTCGCCGATGATGTGGGCGATCTGCGGACTGTGATCGAGGCGGCGGGTGGCACGGCGCATGTGGTTGGCACGTCGTACGGGGCCACTGTTGCCCTACATGCCGGGCTGGCGTCAGCGGGGATCCGGTCGCTGGTGGCGTTCGAGCCACCGCTCTTCTCGGCCGGGCCGGCTCTGATCGGGGTGCTCAGCCGGTACCGCGCGCTGCTCGACGGTGGGGATCTGGTCGGGGCGGCACGGCTGCTGGCGGCAGAGGTGGCCCGCGTACCGGCGGCGATCCTGCCGGCCGTTGCCGCGCCGCCGGAGTCCGAGGCGATCGGCTGCCTGCATGACCTGGAGGCCATGACTGCTGATACGACTGATCTCGCGCGCTGGGCCGGGATCGCCGTGCCGACGCTGCTGTTGCAGGGCAGCGACACCTGGCCGCCGATGCCCGACACGATGGAGGCTCTGGCCGCCGCGCTGCCGTCGGCCGCCCGCACCATCCTTCGTGGTCAGTCACATTTCGCCTCCCACACGGGCCCGGAGCAGTTCGCCGCGGCGCTGATCGACTTCCTGCCGAAACACGACTGAGCGCGGCCGCCCGGAGCCTTCCCACGGCGCAGAGCTCCCCGCGGCCCGGAGGCTTCCCGCGGCCCGGAGGCTTTCCGCGGCGCGGGACGAGACCGATCGCCGGGGCCGCGGGTCAGCACTCGGCGCCGACGCTCACCTCGGCTTGTTGCTCGCGGCCGCCGGCCCGTACGGTCAGCGCTACGCAGGTGGGTGCGGTGACTTCGTAGCCGCCGGCGAAGGCCAGCCAGCCCTGCGGGCTCGGGCAGGGTGGCACCCTGATCGTTGTGCCTTCCGGGCCGGGGCTGCCCCAGCCGAGGGTCACGCCGGGCGTGGTCACGGTCATTTCGATGGCTCGGTCGGCCCGTACGAGCAGGCCGGTCTTGGCGAACAAGCGGCCGGGCTCGCCGGAATCGTGTGCTTCCAGCACCCGAGTGGGTAGGGCCACCGAGTCGAGTACGAGGCGGAAGTTGTCGTCCGGCGGGCGGCCGCCGATGTCGTGGGCGCAGTCGACCGAGTCCGGCCGCGCGTCGCCGGACGGCGACCCGGTCGGCGCGGACGGCCCGGTTGCCGCGGACGGCGCGGAGGGCCCCGTCGGCGTGGATGGCGGCCCGCTCGGCGTGGGTGAGGTCGAGCAGGCGGCCACCAGGACCGCGAGCAGGGCGGCCCATCCGGCGCGGAGATGTCGGCTTGTCACAACCGATGGACACCCGTGCCGGGGTGGAGGTTCCTCACTTCTCCAGGATCTGCTTCAGACGGGCCAGGTCGGCGGCGACGTTGTCGCTGTCGCGGGCGAAGTCGGCGTCGGGCGTGCCGGGCGGGCGGCGTACGGAAAAGACGATCTCGGAGCCGTCGCCGTAGGGGACGACGCGGACCGGGTTCAGGAACTGCCGGCCCGACTCGAGGGTGACCAGGTGGTCGAGGACGCCGAAGCCGTTCTTGGGGGCGAACTCGACGCGGACCCGGCCGCCCAGGGCCGCCGAATGCACGTACCAGTCGCCGTCCTCCTGCTCCACCGACTCGCCCAGACCGGGCGCCCAGGCCGTCAGGTTGGCGGGGTTGGACACGTACGCGTAGACGTCGTTGGCCGGGCGGTCGATGCGCTCCGCGATGTGGGCCGTATCAGTGGTCATGCCCCTGATCCTCCGCTTCTGCCGGTCAGGCGGCCAGTCGGAACACCTCGGCGTGGCGTTGCCGGGCGGGCACTCGCAGCGCTCGCAGGCTGTGCAGCACCGCATTGGTCATGGCGGCCGGGCCACAGACGTATACGTCGCGCTCGGTGATGTCGGGGACGAGGCCGCGCAGGTTCTCGGGGCTGAACGGCTGGTTGCCCTCGACGGTGCGGCCGGTCAGCAGGTGCAGGCGCGCGCCGCGCAAGCGGGCCAGATTGCGCAGCTCGCCCAGCAGCACCGCGTCGGCCGGAGTGCGTACGCGGTAGAGAACCACGATGTCACCGTCGAGCGACTCGTCCTCGAGGAGCGCGCGGATCGGGGTCACGCCGATGCCTCCGGCGATCAGCAGGGTGTCGGTGCGGGTGCGTCCGGTCGCGGTGAAAGCGCCGTACGGGCCCTCGGCGAACACCCGCGTGCCGACCGGCAGATCGCGCAGGCCGGCACTGGTCGTACCGATGGCTTTGGCTGTCAATCGCAGCGAGTGACCATCGGGCGCAGCCGAGAGTGACCACGGGTTGACCTGCCACCACCGGTTGTGACCCGGGAACCGCCACAGGAAGAATTGCCCGGCCCGCGCGTGCAGCTTGTGCAGATCACGCCCGGTCACATGCACGGACACCACGTCGGGCGCCTCGGCCACCACCGCCGCCACCCGCATCCGGTGCCGGAGGTTGCGGATCAACGGCAGGAAGACACGGCCGGTCAGCAGCGCCCCGATCGCGAAGGCCCACAACCCCCACCAGTACGCCTGGGTGTAGTTGTTGGTCTTGAAGGCGCTGCCCTCGTAGACCTGGTGGACGACGCCGAGCACGATCACCGCATAGACCAGCAGGTGGATCGTGTGCCAGGCCTCGTACGGAACACGTTTGCGCACGGCCCGCACCGAGGTCGCCGCGATGACGCCGATCAGAATCGCCGCGATCATGCCGAGCGCCACCGGCAACTGCTTGGCCAGCGTGGGGATCTCGCTCAGGATCGGGATCTTGCCCGGCTGGGAGTAGCCGAGCAGCACGAATGTCGGATGCAGCAGCACCAGCCAGAAAATGGCGAACCCGGTCCAGCGGTGCCAGCCGGTGAGCCGGTCCAGGCCGATGCGCCGGTCGAGGAACGGCAGACGGGCGATCAGCAGCAGCTGCAGGGCCAGCGCGAACCCGAGATGCAGGCCGAGAACCCGGCCTATGGTGGTCAATGTGTTGTGAGCCGGGGTGTTCGGGCGGGTGAGCATGAGCTCGACAATGACGAGGTTGAGCAGCAGAAAGGCCCAGAGCAGCACGTACGCCGCCCGGGCCTGACCGGTGAGCCGCAGCTGCGGCCGGGTTGCGGTGGTCATCCGGAACCTCCCGGGGGTGTTCTAGCGGTGATCGTGCGGCGGCGCAATCACCCACACGACACCGGCCCGCCCCGGGTTCAGCGGCGGCGGCCGCGCCGGGGTGGCGCGGCCCGGCGATACTGGCCCGGGCGCCCGGCCGACGGGCGGAGAGGGGCAACACGTAGTGACGCAGCCGGCCAAGCCGACGGACCAGACCCAGCCGATCCCATCGACGGAGGATGAACCCACCGAGGCCATCCCCGCGACGGGCGCGGCATCCGCCGACCCCGAAAAGCCGGCGGCGGGCCCGCTGCCCTCAAGTGATGCCGAGCCACCCACGGTCGTCAGCCCGCCCGCGGCTGGCGAGCCACCAACGGTCATCAGCCCGCCCGCGGCTGGCGGGCCCTCCTCGGACGCCGGCTCGCCTGCACCCGCCGGGCCGTTCACGGCTGCGCGCCCGCCGTCAGCCGGCGGGCCATCCGGGGACGCCAACTCGCCCGCACCCACCGAGCCGTTCACGGCTGCACGCCCGCCGGCAGCTGCCGGGCCATCCGCGGATGCCAGCTCCCCTGCGCTTGTCAGGCCCTCTACAGCTGGCAGCCCGGCCGCAGCCATCGGCCAACCCACAGGCTCTGGCACGCCGGCAAAGAGCAGTCGACCCACGGACCTTGGCTCGTCCGCGTACCCCGGCCGGCCTACTGATCTGGGCTCGCCCGCAAACAGCGGTCGGCCCGCGGACCTCAGCTCGCTCCCGCGCCCCAGCCGACCCACAGACCTCGGGTCAACCGCGAACGCCAAGCGGCCGGCAGACTTCGGCTCAGCCACGAACCGAGGCCGGCCTGAAGACGTCAGCTCGCCCGCAGATGTCAGCCGGCCCGCGAACGGTGATTCGCCCCCAGCCGTCGGCCACCCCATTGACGTCAAGTCGCCCACGAACGCCGGCCGACCCGCAGACGATCGACCCGCGAACGCCGGCCCGCCCGCGAACGTCGACCGGCCCGAAGACGGCCGCCCCTCAAACGTTGACCGACCCACAGACGATCAACCCGCGAACGCCGGCCCGCCCGCAAACGTTGACCGGCCCGCAGAGGGCCGACCGGCAGACGGCTCGCCCAAGAACGCCGGCCGGCCCACAGACGTCAGCCCACCCACTGTGGGAGGGGGAGGTGGTGGCCGATTTTACGCCGATCAAGACGATCCGAATCGGTTGTCCACAGGCGGCGTCGGTCACTCGTCGAACTATCCACAGGCGACGGCATCGTCAGCGGTCCCGGGCGCGCAATCGGCTCAGCAGAGGACGCCGGCCGGCCGGGGAGCGTCGGAGCCGGGCGCTGCCAGCCCCGCCCACCACGACCCTGATCTCACAGCGCCGCTCGGAGTAGTACCGCCCGACAAACGAGCGGAGGGCCCGCAACCCGACCGCTCGACCGCGTCAGACCCGGACCGCACGACCGTGTTTCCGGCCGCGACAACTCCCGGACACGCTGCGGACCGCCGAGGAGGAGCCGGGTCTGTCGGGGGTGACACAACGGCTGCCCCCGCCGCCGAAGACCACGACCGCACGACCCCGGCCCCCGCCGACGTAGACCCCGCCCGCCCAACGGCTCGCCCGGCCGGCCAAGACCCCGACCGCACGACGACGATCCCTGCCGCCACGGACCCGGACCGTACGACGGCGATGCGAGCCGTCCCAGCGCCGCCGCCTGAGCAGAAACCCTCCCGGGACGAGCCACGTGCCGCCAGTTCGTTGGCGGTGCCCATCACGCCCGGGGTCCGCCCGGTGAAGTCTCCGAACGACCCCGACCGCACTGCGCCGATGACGCCGCTCGCGAGCCCACCCCGCGAACGCCCGAACTCAGCCGCGATCCCGGCACCCCGGCCCGAGCAGAACCCGCTCACACCACCGAGACCCGCCCCGGGCAACGTCTACGGCGGCGCATCCCAGCCCGCCCCGCAGCCGGCCCAGTACGGCCGCGGGCCCACCCAGTACGGCGGCGGCACCACCACTCCCCGCCGCCGGAAGCGCCTCCTGGCCGTACTGATCACCGCAGTGCTGCTGGTAGCCCTGCTGGGCGCCGGCGCCACCGCGCAGCTCACCCGATCCTTGCCGGCGGCCACCCTGGCCACCACGGTCGCCGCCACCATGAAGGTCCCCGGCAAGGCGCCTGACCTGCCATGGCCCGACCAGGGCTCAGCCGAGCTCATGATCGAGGGCCTCGGCCGGCTGGGCGGCTCAGGCCCCGACGAAGCCGCCCCCATCGGCAGCGTCGCCAAGGTCATGACCGCGTACGTAATCCTGCGCGACCACCCCCTCAGCGGGGACGAAGAGGGCCCGTCCCTCACCGTGACCGCCGCCGACGTCGCCGACTACCAGGCCCGGATCGCCAGCAACCAGTCCCTCGTACCCGTGCGGGTCGGGGAGAAGCTGACCGAGCGCGACGCCATCGAGGCCCTCATGCTGCCCTCGGCCAACAACATCGCCCACCAGCTGGCGATCTGGGACGCCGGCTCGGAGAGCGCCTTCGTCGACAAGATGAACGCCGCCGCCGACGACCTGGGCATGGCCGACACCAAGTACACCGACCCCAGCGGCTACCTGCCCACGACCATCAGCACCGCCCCCGATCAGGTCAAGCTGGCCCGGGCCGCGCTCAAGTCGGAGGTCTTCGCCGAGATCGTCGCGCTGCCCAGCGCCACCATCCCGGTCGCCGGCAAGATCCGGAACTACAACGACCTGCTCGGCGTGCAGGGCGTGTTCGGAATCAAGACCGGGTCGACCGATGAGGCCGGCGGCTGTCTGCTGTTCGCCGCGCGTCTCACCGTCGGCGGGCGCAAGCTGACCATCGTCGGGGCCGTGTTCAACCAGCCCGGACTCAACACACCGGAGCAGCTGGCCAACGTCAACAAAGAGATCAAGACCCTGCTGCGCGCGGTCCGTCAGACGGTCAAGCAGTACACGCTGCTTCCGGCCGATCCGGTGGGTGAGATCCGTACGGCTTGGGGCGACACCACCCCGGTCCGCCCGGCCACGCCGCTCAAGGTGGTCGGCTGGCCCGGCCTGACCGTCCCGCTCAAGGTCAGTACGACCGCTCCGGGCGCTTCGGTGACCGCGGGCCAGCCGGTCGGCACAGTTCAAGCTTCGGGCGTACGGGTGGACCTGCGCGCCGACGCCACGACGTCCGACCCCTCGGTGTGGTGGCGCCTGACCCGTCGCACGTAGGATCGGTAATACCGTGTGGCAGATGAAGAAGGGCAGGCGGCCATGTCTTATCAACCCATGACCATGGCTGCCCTCGCTCTGTTTCTGGTGCGCGAGAGGGACGAGGAGACCCAGTGGAAGTACGTCTGGGAATTCCTCGAGGAGTACCGGTGGGAACCCGCCGAGCGGCAGGTCGAGCTGATCCGCGACGAGCCCGCACCCATCGGCACTGACAAATGGGATGTCCTGCTGGCGGCTCTGGCTGAGCATCTAGCCGCCCAGATGGATTTGGCTCCGCCCGAGTGGACGAGGTCGCGGCACCTCGCCACCCCCTGGTTCACCTCCTCGCTTCCTTCCAAGCGTATGGAGGCGCTGGTCACCGCTCCGGCCGCTTTCCGTAAGCACGGCGTCTACCTTTCCGCCCGCGATCTGGAAGCAGCGTGAGCGACGACGCGCTTCTGGGGCGGGCAGAGCTGGAGAGGGCTTTCGGAGCCCTCGGAGACCGCCTTCTGCGCCGCGGCGCTACTCGAAGACCTCTTCTCAACGGGGTGAAGTCCTCCTCGAGTCAGGCGCTCCCGGATCTGGCGGGTCAAGAGGGCCAGGTCCGGGCCGTCGAGGATCTGTTGCTCCTTGCCGTAGAGCTCGCCGAAGTGCGGGTCGACGAACGTGTGCCCCTGCCAGTTCCGGGGTGAGCGATACCGTGGCACCACGTGCAGGTGGACCTGGGCGTTGGCGTTCATGAGGAACGCGTGGTTGAACTGGTCGGGCGCGAACAGGCTGGACACGGCCGCGGTGAGACGCGCGATCTGCGTACGCAGATCGGTCCATTCATCGGGGCTGAGCGCGGTCACCGATTCGACGGGGCGGTTGGCCACGAGCATGGTCTTGCCGATCAGGTTCTGGTTCCAGTTGACCGACAGCGTCCACAGCGGTTCGACCGCGATCACCGTGTCGGGGTTGAGCTTGAGTGCCATGCCGGCGAGCCTAGGCCCGGTTGACCAGCACCCGGCCCAGGACCAGCGTGACCACGCCGGCCAGCACCACGCTGAGCAGGCCCACCCGCAGGCTGGACTGGTCGGCGATCAGGCCCACCAGTGGCGGCGACAGCAGGAAGCCGCCCCGCAGCAGCCAGCTCACGATGGTCAGGCCCGTGCCCGGTGACAACCCGGGGAGCTCGTCGGCCGTGTGCATGGCCGCCGGCACCAGCGTCGCCACGCCCAGCCCGGCCAGCGCGAACCCGGCCAGCGCGGACGGCACCGACGGGAAGGCCAGCGCCGCGCCCATGCCGACCGCGGCCAGCAGGCCACCGGCGCGGACGACCGTGCGCTGCCCGAAGCGGTCGACCACCCGGTCGCCGGTGAGACGGCCGACGGTCATCGCCACCTGCATCGCCACCACGGCCAGGCCGGCGGTGGCCGCGCCCGCGTTGAGGTCTTCGCTCAGGAAAAGCGCGCCCCACGAGGCGCCAGCATCCTCGACCAGGGCACCCGCGGCCGCGAGCAGACCGAGCGCGGCCAGCATCTTCACCGCGACGCCGGTGAACGGGCGCTTTTCCACAACGACGTCGGTGCGCTCGGCGTCCTCGGCCCCCGGCAGCAGGAAGCGGAAGGCGACCAGGGCCACCGCGCTGAACAGCACGGCCGAGATCGTCAGGTGCAGCCAGAGCGGCGTCGACAGACCGGCCGCGGCCGCGCCCATCAGACCGCCGAGCACGGCCCCGATGCTCCACACGCCGTGCAGCGAGTTGAGGATCGAGCGCCCGTAGAGGCGCTGGACCCGCAGGCCGTGGGCGTTCTGTGCGACGTCGATGATCGAGTCGAGCGCGCCGACGACAAAGAGCGCGCCCGCGAACACCGTCCAGTGGGGCGCGATCGGGATCAGCAGCGTGGCCAGCGTCAGCAGGACGATGCCGAACGACGCCGTGCGGGCCGAGCCGAGCCGCCGGATCACCGCGCCCGCGAGCAGGCCGGCCAGCAGCGCGCCGACCGGCATGGCCGCGATGGCCGTGCCGAACAGCGCGTTGGAGACGCCCAGGTCGGCCTTGATCTGGGGGTAGCGGGGCACGACGTTGAAGAACACCGCGCCGTTGGTGAGGAACAGCGCGGCGACCGCGGCGCGCGCCAGGCGAGCCTGCCGCGTGGGCGCGGCAGCCAGAGTCGTCATGCGTACGAGCGTACAGACGCTATGTACGCTCGTACATATCATCGCTCACATGTGAGCGAAGCCACCGCTCGACATCGGCGTCGGTGAGCTGCTCGAAGTTCTCGTACCACTGCCCGACCGAGCGGAACCCCGGCGGTTCGCTCAGACAGATCACGGTATCCGCCCCCACCGACAATCCCGCCCCCGGCGCACACACGGGCGTCGCCAGGACCAGCCGCACCGGATGATGCCCCCGCAACCACTGCAGCGCGGCCCGAGCCGTCACCCCCGTCGCCAAGCCGTCATCCACAACCACGACTTCCCGGCCTGCCGGATCCGGCGGCGGCTGGGTGCCCCGATATTTTCGTACGCGGCGACCCAGCTCGACACGTTGGCGGTCTACCGCCTCGGCCAGTCCCTCTGTCGTCAAACCAAGCCTCAACAGGCTCGGCTCATCGAATACGGGCGGCCCGTCCTCGGCCATCGCCCCCACCCCGTACTCCTCGTGCCCCGGCGCCCCGATCTTGCGGACCAGCACGATGTCGAGCTCGGCCCCGATCCGGGCCGCCACCCGCACGGCGACCGGCACACCGCCCCGCGGCAGGGCGAGCACCAGCGGCGCCGGCCCCGGATGCTTGGGCACCTGGGCCGCGACCGCCTCGGCCAATTGCCGTCCCGCGTCGTCCCGATCAACAAAGAGGGCCACGTAGGGGACGTACCCCCAAGGACACGTCCCATACGTCCCGACTTGTCAGCGTCGGGCGGCCAGCACCAGGTTGAAGCCGGTATCGGCGGCCACGACCGGGTCCGCGAGGCCCGCCTCGGCCAGCAGGGCGAGTCGCCGCGCCGGACCGCCCTGCGTGCCCAGCCCGTACGCCCCCGGCTGCGACAGCGACCCCGGCGTGCACAGCGCCGTCGACGCGTTGTAGTTCGCCCGCACCAGCGGGTTCCCGATCACGGTGGTGAAGTCGTCGGCCGACCAGGGCTCGACCGCCACCAGCAGCCCGCCCTCGGCCAGCGCGTCGTACGCGGCCCGCAACGACGCCCGCGGGTCCCCGAGGTCGTGCAGCGAGTCGAAGTACACGACCACGTCGTACTCCCCGGTCAGCGCCCCGGAGTCGCCGACCTCGAACGACACGTTGCCCGGGCTGCCGGCCGCGACGGCGTTGGCCCGCGCGGCCGTGATCGAGGGCGCGTGGTTGTCGAAACCGGTCACCGTCGACGCGGGCCAGGTCTGCCCGACGAGCAGCGTGGCCACCCCGTGCCCGCACCCGATGTCGGCCACGCGGGCGCCGGCCGTGAGCTTGTCGACCAGTCCGGGCACGGCCGGGAACCAGCTCTGGGCGAGGTGGTTCACGTAGGCCGTACGGAAGAACCGCTCGATCCCCTCGTGCAGGCAACCCGGCATCTCGCCGTAGGCCACGCCGCCGTCGCCGCGGAAGGCCCGCTCGAGCTTGTCCAGCGTCAGGAAGTACCCGGCGATGATGTCGGCGCCCCCGATCACGTACGCCGGGGAATCGACGACGGACAGCGCGAGCGCGTGCTCGAGCGGGAGCTCGAACGTCTCCCCGTCGCCGATCAGGTGGCCGGAAACGGTCTGGGCGGTCAGCCATTCGGTCACCAGGCGCGGCTGCAGCCCGGTGGTGGCGGCGAGTTTGGCCGCCGTGGTCGGTCCGGCGCCGGTGAGCGCGCGGTAGAGCCCGAGCCGGTCGCCGAGCACGGTCAGGGCGGTCGTGCCGGCCCCGGCGAAGTCGGTCAGCAGTTGCCCGGCGAACGCTTCGACGCGGGCCTCATCGATCTGGGTGTCAGTCATGCCCCGAACGATGCGCGCCGCCGCTTGCCACGTCCTTGCTCGCGCCTTGCTGCTCCAGCCAGAACAGCGCGTACTCCGCGATGTCCTCCGGCGGCGGCCCGGTGACCGGCGCTCGCAGCCGGGCCAGGCGCTCGACGTCCGGGCCCATCACCGCCGGCGCGTACGGGTCGTCGTCGGCCGCTGCCACCAGCACGGCCGCCGGTTCGTCGCACCCCAGCGATCCCAGTAGCTCGGCGGTCAGCCGCAGCATGGTCCAGAGCTGGGCCGTCATGCCCGCCGCGCGCACCTGCCCGATCGTCCGGCGGCAGGCCTCGACCGCCTCGGCGGGCCGGCCGAGCCGGATCAGCACCGCCGCGCGGGCCACCCGCGCGATGTTCGCCGTGTAGCCCAGTCCCGCCTGCTCAGTCCGCCGCAGCGACTCGTCGTAGCAGCTCAGCGCGGCCTCCGGGTCCGTGCCGGCCAGCAGCTCGCCCCGGGTGAACGGCACGAACCCGTCGAGCCGGTCCGAGACCAGTTCCTTCCCGTACGCCTCCAAGCGGCGCAATCCCGCCGCCGCGTCCCCGCCGTAGGCGTCCATGAGGGCCGCGCAACACATCCCGGTCGTCCGCGTCCAGGCCGGCGCCCACGCGTTCTCGCGCAGCCGCTGCGCGTCGGCCCGCACCAGGTCGGCCCGCCCGACGAACATCGAGTTCGAGATGCGCAGCAGCAGCGCCGCCCCGGTCAGCGCGTGCCGCTCCGGCAGCCGGCCGATCGCGGCGCTGAGCAGCCGATCCGCCTCGCTCAGCCGCCCTTCGAGCCATTCGCTGGTGCCCGCCGCGAGCGCCCGCAACGCATCGCTCTCGGTCTCGACCCGACCGGGCCGGAACCGGGCGAGTTGCGCGGTGAGCCCCGGGTCGGGCGCGTCGGACCCGGCGACCGCGGTCCACGCGGCCAGTCGCGCGCCCTCGTCCCGGTGCTCCCACCAGGCCAGCGCCGCCTGCAGGTTGCCGCGCTCGCGGCGCAGGGCCGGGGTCGTGTCCGGGTTGCGGACGCGCTGGCGCCGTCGCAGGTCGGTGATGAAGTCGAGCATCCAGCGGGCGTGCGCGTCCCGGTCCTCGTTCCCGTGGGTCAGCGCGACGTGCCGCACGGTCTCCAACAGGCGGTAGCGCGGCGGATCTTGATTGACGTCGCACACCACCAGGGAGGCGTCGACGAGCTCGGCCAGCACGGCGGCTTCCTGGGACAAATAGGGCAGAATGCTGATGTCGAAGCCGCCCCGGCACACCGCGAGCCGGTCGAGCAGCGCCTGCGCAGACGGGTCGAGCAGCCGGTACGACCACTCGACGGTCGCGCTCACCGCGGTCGCCCGGTCCCCGCCCCGGGCCGGGTCGAGCACCTGCAAACCCGCCCCCAGCGTGTCCCGCAGGTGGGCCAGCCCGAACACCGCCTCGCGCCGGGCCGCCAGCTCGACCGCCAGCGGCAGCCCGTCGACCAGCCCGCACACCTCGGCCGCCAGCTCCCGGCTGCGCTCGTCCTGCGGAAAATCGGCCCGCAACAGCGCCGCCCGGTCGCAGAACAGCGCCACCCGATCGGCCTCGGGCAGCGGCCCCAGCCGCAGCACCCGCTCCCCCGCCACCCCGAGCCGCTGCCGCGAGGTGGCCAGCACCCGCACCCGCGGACACCGCACCAGGATCTCGTTGACCAGCTCGCGCACGGCGTCCAGCAGATGCTCGCAGTTGTCCAGC
The DNA here is from genome assembly GCF_024137025.1 of Paractinoplanes aksuensis. Lineage (GTDB taxonomy): Bacteria > Actinomycetota > Actinomycetes > Mycobacteriales > Micromonosporaceae > Actinoplanes > Actinoplanes aksuensis. The sequence continues at coordinate 119,157 of NZ_JAMYJR010000010.1, read as the reverse complement.
ACGAGCAGGGCCGGCGCCGCGCCCAACCGGTCCGCGATGGCCACCGTCCCGCCGCGCGGCGCCGCCCGCAGCCCCAGCGCCCCGGCCACCGCCACCGCGACATCGCCCGGGACCGACCGCTCGGCCAGCTCGACGACCAGCTCGTCGCCGGTCAGGGCCTCGGTCATCAGCCGCGTCTTGCCCACGCCGCCCGGCCCGACCAGCGTCGTCACCCGCCCGTCGGCGAGAGCCGCGCGCAGGGCAGCCAGTTCGTCGCGCCGCCCGAAGAACCGATCGGCCCGCCGCCGCGGCGCTCGAGGCCGGCCCGGCCGTAGTACCGGGTCCTCGGCCAGAATGCGTCGCTGCAGGTCGTCCAGCGCCGGCGACGGGTCGACGCCGTGCCCGTCGACCACCCTTTCCCGGTACGCCCGCCCGGCCGCCAGCGCCTCGGCCGTGCGCCCGGTCTGGTGCAGCGCCCGCATGTGCAACAGGCAGGCCCGCTCCCGCATCGGTTCCGCGGTCGCGTACGCCTCGATCTCGGGCAACGCCCCCGCCGCGTCGCCCGAGGCGAGCCGCTGCTCGAACCACTCCTCGCGCAGATGCCGCCGCCACTCGGCCAGGCGGGCCACGTCGGGCGCGAAGGCCAGCCGGTCGGCCACATCGGCCAGCGCGTCCCCGCGCCACAGACCGAGCGCCTCGTCCAACTGACCGGCCGCGACCAGGCGTTCCGCCTCGCCGAGATCTGATTCGGGCCGCTCGAGCCGGTATCCGCCGGGCTCGCGGACGACGTCGATGTGCCGCCGCAGCCGCGACACGTAACTGTGCAGGTTGCCGACCGCGTTACCCGGCGGGTCGTCACCCCACAGCGCCTCGACCAGCTCACCGACCGGGACCACGCGTCCCTCGGCCAGGGCCAACCGGGCCAGCACCACCCGTTGCGGCGCCCCGCCGAGCGCGACCGGCTGCCCGTCGACCCGCAGCTCGACCGGCCCCAGCAGCCCGATGACGTGCACGCCCCATTCTCGGCGCCGCGCATCGATCGGGGCCAGCCCTTATCCGGCCGCACCCCAGTCGCCCATCAGCCCGATCACGGCCGTCACCAGGATGCCGGCCGCGGCCAGCCCGGTCAGGGCCATCACCACCGGCCGCCGGTGATGGGTCACGGCCTGGTCCGAACCGGGTTCCTCGCGTACCTCGTGCAGCATGCGGACCAGCTTGGCCACCGTCCGGAAGCGGCAGCGCGCGTTCATCCAGTAGCCGTTCGAGGTGTATTCCATGATCGGCGAGTCGACGCGGATGTCCAGGAAGTCACGGTTGCGCAGCCGCAGGCGGACGTCGAGCTCGTCGCTCTCGAACTCGCCGATCAGGTGGCGCGGCACGCTCGTACGCCGGAAGGCCGTGTCGACGTGCAGGTGCTCGGGCGTGACCGTGAAACCCGCGAACGGCCCTACCAGCAGCCCGAACAGCACGAAGGCGAGACCGGCGGCCACGAAGAGGTACTCCAGCCCGCCCGCGTCCCCACCCCCGAACGCCGCCAGCAGGGTCACGCCGCCGAGCGCGACGGTCGCCCACGGCACGCCGCTGCTGCGCCGCATCGACCGCCGCCGGGCGTTCCCGTGGTGAGCCACGGCGACGGGCTGGGCCAGCGGCAAGCGCCCGTACTTGAGCTCCAGAGCGGTCCCGATCCGCCCGCTCACCGCGACGAAGACTGCCACGCCCCCGAAGATCCCGACCGGGGCCGCCCACGACACCAGGACCGCCGCCAGCACCAGCAGCACACCCACCACGCCCACGACCAGCGACAGCCGCCGGCCCCACATCAGCGCGTCGTTGTCGTGGAAGTCGATCTCCAACCCCATGGAACCTCCGCCCGCATCACACTCCATGATCGAAGTGCCGCGCAACGACCGCCCGGCTCGCCGAATCAGTCCGCCTGACGGGTAGCTTTCGGGGCAGGCCGGTGACGCGGGCCATCGTGAGGCCGGCCGGTGACGCCGGATCATCGCGCATGACCGGTGACGCCGAACGGGAGAGGACGGGTGCGGCCATGGTGGACCCTCGGCGGCGGGTGCCGCGGACCGACACGATCCTGGCCGATCCCCGCCTGACCGCGGCGACCGCCACGGAGGGCCGGGCCGCTGTGAAGGCCGCCGTCGTGGCCACGCTTCAGCGCGTACGGGATGGGGAGCTCGAGCCGGAAGCCGTGATCGACGCCGTCCTGGCCACCCTGCCCGGCGGTCTGCGCCCGGTGCTGAACGCGACCGGAGTCGTGCTGCACACCAACCTGGGACGGGCCGCGCTCTCCCCCGCCGCCCGCGAGGCCGTGGTGGCCGCCTCCGGCCCGACCGACGTCGAACTCGACCTGACCACCGGCCGCCGAGCCAAGCGCGGCCGCACCGCGCTGGCCGCCCTGCAGCGAGCCGTTCCCACCGCGGGCGACGTCCACGTCGTCAACAACGGCGCCGCCGCCCTCGTGCTGGCCGCGACGGCCCTGGCCGCGGGCGGCGAGATCATCGTCAGCCGCGGCGAGATGGTGGAGATCGGCGACGGCTTCCGCCTGCCCGACCTCCTCGAGTCCACGGGCGCCCGCCTGCGCGAGGTCGGCACCACCAACCGCACGACGGTGGCCGACTACGAACGAGCCATCACGCCGCAGACCGGTTTCATCCTCAAGGTCCACCCCTCCAACTTCGTCGTACGCGGTTTCACCAGCGCCGCGACAGTGTCCGCGCTCGCGACCCTCCCCGTGCCGGTGGTCGCCGACACAGGCTCCGGCCTGCTCGCCCCCGACCCGTTGCTGCCCGACGAGCCCGACGCGGCCACGACCCTCGCCGACGGCGCCGCCCTGGTCATCGCCAGCGGCGACAAGCTGCTGGGCGGCCCTCAGGCGGGCCTGCTGCTGGGCGCGGCCGACCTGATCGAACGCCTGCGGCGCCACCCGCTGGCCCGCGCCCTACGCGTCGACAAACTGACGCTGGCCGCCCTCCAGGCCACCCTGACCGGCCCGGCCACGCCCACCTGGGAGGCGCTGCGGCTCTCCCCGGAGGCGCTGCTCGCCCGCACCCAGCACGCCCAGACCCTGCTGGCCAAGGCCGGCGTCGACGCCGAGGTGATCGCCTCCGACGCGGTGGTCGGCGGCGGCGGCGCCCCGGAGCTGACGCTGCCGTCGTGGTCGCTGTCCCTGCCGCCCGCCTACGCGACCCGGCTGCGCACCGCCTCCACACCGGTGGTCGGCCGGGTGGAACGCGATCGCCTGCTGCTCGACCTGCGCTGCGTACCCCCGTCCTCCGACCACCTGCTGGTCGACATGGTCATCGCGGTCGCCGCCCGGCCCACACCAGACCCAGCCGACCCGCACGCCGCCACCCCGCCCGGCCGGGGGTCGGCGGACTCGGCCGGGTCGCCCCCCGCCGCACGGCACCCCGCCCCGCGCGGTCGTCGCCCGGCTGAGCCGGCCGGGGAGGGCTGACCGTGCACGTGCTGGCCACCGCTGGACACGTCGATCACGGCAAGTCGACGCTGGTCCGGGCGCTCACCGGGATGGAACCGGACCGCTGGGCCGAGGAACGCCGCCGCGGCATGACCATCGACCTCGGCTTCGCCTGGACCGAGCTGCCCTCGGGCGAGACGGTCGCGTTCGTCGACGTCCCCGGTCACGAGCGCTTCGTCCCCAACATGCTGGCCGGCATCGGCCCCGTCCCGGCCGCGCTGATCGTGGTGGCCGCCGACGAGGGCTGGAAACCCCAGTCGGCCGAGCACCTGGCCGCGCTGGCCGCTCTCGACGTACGCCATGGTCTGCTCGTCGTGACCCGCAGCGACCTCGCCGACCCCGCTCCCGCGACAGCCCAGGCCTTGGCCGAGATCGCCCGGACTCCGCTCGGCCCCGTCCCCGCCGTCTCCGTGAGCGGCGTGACCGGCGCCGGCCTCGACGACCTGCGCGCCGCCCTCGACTCGCTGGTGGCCGCCCTGCCCGCGGCGTCGCTGACCGAACCCGTACGCCTCTGGATCGACCGCGCCTTCACCGTCAAGGGCGCCGGCACAGTGGTCACCGGAACCCTCGGCGCCGGCACGCTGCACGTCGGCGACGAGTTGGCCCTGGGCGACACGCTGGTCCGAGTACGCGGCCTGCAAACGCTGGGCCACCCCGCCGACACCGTCCCGGCCGTGGCCCGAGTCGCCGTGAACCTGCGCGGCACCCCGCGCGACGACGTGAGCCGCGGCGACGCCCTGCTGACCCCCGGCCGCTTCCGCCCGACCGACCTGATCGACGTCCGCGTCCATGGCGACCCCGCCGCCGACCTGCCGGCCACCATGACACTGCACGTCGGCGCGGCCGCTGTCCCCGTCCGCGTGCGCCCCCTGGGCCCCGACACCGCCCGCCTGCGCCTGGCCCACCCCCTGCCGTTGCGCATCGGCGACCGCGCCCTGCTCCGTGACCCCGGCCGGCACCACGTGGCCGGCGGCGTGACAGTCCTCGACGTCCTCCCACCCGGCCTGCAACGCCGAGGCGCGGCCGCCGCGCGGGCCCAGGTGCTGGCCACGATGGACGGCCACCCCGACCTTACGAGCGAACTGTCCCGCCGCCACCTCATCCGCGCCTCCGCGCTGTCCGAGATGGGTGTCCCCCTGCCGCCGCCGACCCCCGTCGATTCCCTTCCCGCGGCGCAGGCACCCCCCGTCGATTCCCCTCCCGCGGCGCAGGCAGCCTCCACCAATTCCCTTCCCGCGGCGGAGGCAGCCCTCATCACTCCCGTGGCCGGCGATTGGTATGTGGACCCGCCCTACTGGTCGTCCCTGCGAGAACGTCTGCCCATCGAGGTCACGACCTATCTGAAAGAGCACCCGCTCGAACCCGGCATGCCTCTCGACGCCCTGCGCCACCGCCTCGGCCTGCCCGACCGCGCTCTGGTCTCAGCGCTGATCCACCCCCCTCTGACCATGCGGAACGGCCGGGTGGCGGCAGTGGTCGCAGGCGCCCCGGACGAATTGGTAACCCAGATCAAGAAGGCCTTCGACGGCCTGGGCCCGTTCACCGCCCCCGAGGCCAACACCCTGACCGCCCTGGGCCTGGGCCCCCGCCAACTGGCCGCCGCCGCCCGCACCGGCCTGGTGATCCAACTGGCCCCCCAGGTGATCCTGCACGCCGACGCCGTCGACGAGGCCGCCCGAACCCTGGCCACCCTCCCCCAGCCCTTCACCCTGAGCGAGGCCCGCCAGTCCCTGACCACCAGCCGCCGCGTAGCCGTCCCCCTGCTGGAGCTCCTCGACCGCCGCGCAGTCACCGAGCGCCTCCCCGACGACCGCCGCCGACTGCGCTGAGCGGCACCGAGCCCACCCCCGTGACGGCTCGGCCCGCGGTAGCTCGACCTCGGACGGTCAGCTCGCGACCGCGGTGACCTCGACCTCGAGCACCGCCCCCGGTAGAAAGAGCCGGCTCACCTCCACCGTCGTGCTGGCCGGCGGCTTCTTCCCCGGCACCGGGAACAGACGCCGCCGCACCGCGCCGTAGCCCGGCAAATCACCCAGATCAGTCATGAACGTCCGGATGAACGTCACGTCGGCCAGCGAGGCACCATGAGCTGCCAGCAACCCGCTCACGATCTCGAAGATCCGCTCGGCCTGGGCCGCCGCGTCGCCCGGCGCCACCACTTCACCGGTGTCGTCCACCGCCACCTGCCCCGCCAACTGCAGCAGCGCACCCCCGCCGGGCAGGTCGATGCGGGCCACATGCGCGAACCGGTCCCCGAACGGCGCGGCCACCGAAGCCGGGTTGTCGAGCGTCACCTTCACCATACCGACGACGCTAGGCCCGCCCTTCCCATGCCACCAGCGAATGTCGCGCATGCCTGCCATGCTCACTAGTCATGGACACCGCCCTGCTGGAGGTCTTCCGCACCGTCGCCCGTCTCGGCTCGATCACCGCCGCCGCCCAGCGCCTGCAGTTCACCCAGTCCGCGGTCTCCCGTCAGATCGCCGCCCTCGAATCCGACCTGGGCACCCCCGTCTTCGACCGCCTGCCCCGCGGCGTGGCCCTGACCGAAGAGGGCCGCGCCCTGCTCCCCCACGCGGAGGCCATCCTCACGCGCTTGTCGACCGCCCGCCGCGCCGTCGACGACCTGCACTCACTCGCCACCGGCCGCTTGCGGGTGGGCGCCTTCCCCACCGCCGTGGCCGCCCTGGTCCCGCGGGCTCTGGCCAGCTTCCGCACGGCGTACCCCGAAGTGACCTTGAACTTGGTCGAAGGCCTGACTCCCCGACTGCTGAACCGCCTGACCACCGGCGACGCCGACGTTGCGGTGGTCAGCGAGTCCCCCGCGGGCCCGATCGACCCCGCCCGCTTCACCCTGCACCACCTGCTCGACGAACGCCTGCTGGTCGCCGTCCCCCGAACTCACCCGTTGGCCCGCCGCCGCACCGTCCGCCTGGCCGACCTGAAGGACGACTCATTCATAGCCGGCTCGGCCGACGCCGAGGAAACCCTGCTGCGAGCCAGCCTGCCCACCGGCTTCCGCCCCCGCATCGACATCGTCGCCGCCGAGTGGACGGCCAAGCTCGGCTGCGTCGCCGCCGGCCTCGGCGTCGCCCTCATCCCGGCCCTGGCCATGCGCACCAAACCGGCCGACGTCTCCCTGCTCCGCCTGCACCACGACGACGAACCCACTCGACGCATCTTCGCGGCCACCCTCGCGGGCCGCACCCCGTCGGCCGCCCTGACCGCTTTCCTGCCGCTGTTGTCGGCCGCAGTCGATCCGCAGTGGACCCGATAACCGGTCGGCGAACTCGCCGGCCCATTCACCAACGCCGCCCGCGGCAACGTCGACGCGCTGCTCGAAGACAGAATGACTGCGGCGATAAAAGCAGAGAAAAGTGACCGAAAGCGACCCATCCGATCATCATCACCTTTAGCCCTAACGGCTGATCGACGCGATCCGAATCGGACAGCAGGGTGGTCGCGTGACGAATGACCCGAGACCTTGGCAGCGGCCCACCGAGCCCTATCCTCAGCCGCCGATCAAGAAGAACAACACCGTCGCCGTCATCGCCCTGAGCGCGATTGCCCTTTCGGTTCTGGTCTGCGGCGGCGTCTTCGTCGGTCAGATCTTCACCGGCAACCCCGACCCGAAACCCACGACAGCGGCGCCCCGCAACCTGGCCGCACTGCCCACCACCGAGCAGGCGCCGGTGGAAACCGTGCCGACAACGGCCGCGCCCACAACGGCCGAAGTGCCGGCCACGCCGAGCCGCAAACCGAGTTCGAGGCCGGCCCCGACCCGGACCACCGTCAAGCCGACCGTGCAGCCGACGACGAAGAAGCCCAAGCCACGGCCCACCACCACCAAGCCGAAGCCACGACCGACAAAGACGCAGGCCCCACCGAAAAAGACCGTGACGCCCGGCGCATTCTGCTCACCCGAGGGCGCTCGCGGCGTATCGAAGACCGGCAAGGCATACCGGTGCATCCGCAAAGCCGGCGAAGACCGGGCCCGCTGGCGCCGCGCCTGAATGAGGGTGCCCGGCCGGCCGGGTGAGTAATGACCTTCAGTGACTCATGGCTTCCGAACCGCCGGGCTACCCATCACCCTCAACCGTGCCGTTCCGGCTGGTCACGGGCAAGGCGACCGAAAGAACTACAGCCCTGTATTTCTGGTGCGGCCGGTCCGGTTGATGCACGCGCCGCATCGAGCGTCCGAATTCGGCGCCGGCGAAGCCCGGCGCTCAAGCCTCGACGACGGCGAACAGCCGCTGCTTGCTCTGCTCGATCTGCATCGTCAGCAGGCTCAGTTGGGCATCGCCGAACGCCTCGCCGAGCAGAACATCCTCGGCCCCGACCAGTTCGGGATACGCCTCGTTCTCGGCCAGTTCGTCGAGCAGCCTGTTCCGCTCGGCACACAGACCCCGCAGCCGGTCGAGCTCCATCAACCCTTCGGCCCGGCTGGTGTCCGGCGTCGACGAGTCCGCGACCAGCGCCTGGTACCGGACGTCGAGCAGTCGCTCGGCTTCCTGCTCGGACACCGGCGGTGTGCAGTAGACGACCTCGGCGGTCTCCTCGTCGCCACCCACCAGCAGAAGGCCGCGGTACCGGTCGGGGAAGTTGTATTCGATATCCGAGAAGACCCGCAGATCGGCCAGTTCCATCATGACGTACTCCCTGATCGACAAGGCCCGCCCTGAGCCCGCGACCACATTCGCACAGGCCCTCGCGCTGATCTTGTACTCGTTTCCGCTGGAAGCCGCGGAATCGGTCGAACGGGAATGGCGTCGGCGAAAAGGGACTGGGAATTGATCCCCTCCGCGCCGTCCGGGCTCGAAGTGTTCTCCTGCCCGCTATTCCGTCACGAATTCGTAACAGCGCTTGGCGGAGGCGGACGGGAATCGAACCCGCCTGGCCCGGATGCCGGGCCACACCGGTTTTGAAGACCGGGAGGGGCACCAGCCACCTGAACGCCTCCGGGACGAACTCTAGACGCCGCGATGGGCGGATCGATCACCGACGTGCCAGAGTGGGCGTTGTGACTGCCGTTGATGCACCGCGTCTGACCCAGTACGCCCACGGCGGAGGCTGCGCCTGCAAGATCCCGCCCGGGGAGCTCGAATCCGTGGTGGCCGGTCTGGTCGGCACGGGTCTGCCCAAGGGGCCGGGCGAGTTGCTCGTCGGGCTCGACGACGGGGACGACGCGGCCGTGGTCAGCCTGGCCAACGGCACGGCCGTGGTGGCCACGGCCGACTTCTTCACCCCCGTGGTCGACGACGCGTACGACTGGGGGCGCATCGCCGCCGCCAATGCGCTGTCCGACGTGTACGCCATGGGTGGCACCCCCGTCGTCGCCGTGAACCTGCTGGCCTGGCCGCGTGATCTGCTGCCGATGGAACTGGCGGGCGAGGTGCTGGCCGGCGGGCTGGCCATCGCCCGGGACGCCGGCTGCCACCTGGCCGGCGGGCACAGCGTCGACGACCCCGAACCCAAGTACGGCATGGCCGTCACCGGCATCGCCGACCCGCACCGGCTCATGCGCAACGACGCGGGGGTGGCCGGGGTGCCGCTGACCCTGACCAAGCCGCTCGGGGTGGGCGTGCTCAACAGCCGGCACAAGGCCACCGGCGAGGTGTTCGCGAACGCCGTCGACGCCATGACCACGCTCAACCTGGCCGCCTCGGTCGAGGCGTTGAAGGCGGGCGCCGTCTGCGCCACCGACGTCACCGGGTTCGGGCTGCTCGGGCACCTGCACAAGCTGGCCCGGGCCAGCGGGGTCACGGCCCGGATCGACGCGCGCGCGGTCCCGTACCTGGAAGGCGCCCGGGAAGCCCTGCGCGACGGGTACGTCAGTGGTGGCACCCGCCGCAACCTGGACTGGGTGCGGCCGCACCTCGACAGCGGCGTCAGCGAGGACGAACTGCTGCTGCTGGCCGACGCCCAGACCTCGGGCGGGCTGCTGGTGGCGGGCGAGGTGCCCGGTTTCCCGATCGTCGGCGAGCTGCTGCCGGCCCGGGCCGACGGCATGACGCTGGAGGTCCGCCCTTGACTTCGAGTGCACTCGAACTGCGAGGCTGACCCCATGGTGAACGGGATCAGCGTCGGCGCGGCGGCGGAAACGGTCGGGCTCTCCGTGCACACCCTGCGCTGGTACGAGCAGGAGGGCCTGGTCGAGCCGGTCGAGCGCGACACCGCGGGCCGCCGCCGCTACTGCGACCGCGACCTGGACTGGCTGCGGCTGCTGATCCGCCTGCGCGGCACCGGCATGCCCGTGCGCGACATGCGCCGCTATGCCGAAATGGTGCGGGCCGGCGACCACACCGTCGGCGACCGTCTGCGGTTGTTCGTCGAGCACCGCGAGCGCGTGCTGGCCCGCATCGAAGAGCTCCAGCAGGACGTGGCGATGCTCGACATCAAGATCGCACTGTACGGCGAGATGGAGCGCGCCCAGCGCGCCGAGGACGCGCAGCACGCCCGCGAGGTGCTGGGCCTAGACCTGTTCGACACCGAAGCCACAGCAACAGCGCGCGGCCTCTGAAGCAACAGCTCGGCGGTCAGCACCTCACGCTGAGGTCGGCGCGTCGGGAGCTGGTCCCGTAGCGCGGCTGACCTTCTGGCCGCCGGCTTTGTTGAGGCCTTCGCGCTGCGGCACGACCGTGTAGCGCGGATCCTTCGCCGAGTCGACGCCGCCCTCGAACACGCCGAAGCGGGTCAGCACCGAGCCGGCCAGCAGCGAGGCCCCGGCCAGCGCCGACACGACCCGGCTGCGCCGCCCGACCACCGCCCCGACGGCACCCACCGCGGTCAGGATGCGGGCCGCGCGCAGCATCTTGCCCGGCCGCCCGTTGCGGTAGGGCTCGCTGAGCAGCCCGTGCCCGTGCTCGACCCGATGCCCGGCCGCGAGTTCGATCGCCGCCCCGGCCACCGCCATCCGCCGCATCGGCCGTCCCGGCGCCGCGATCAGCCCCACGCCCGCGCCACTGGCCAGGGCACTTCCGGCAAACATGAAGGGCAGGTCCGGGTACGCCGCATTCCAGCTCGGCACGGCCGTGTCGGCGAAAAGCACCGCGGTGTACGTGGCCAGCCCCGGAGCCAGCGCAGCCGCCCCATACCCAGCGGCCGCCCCCACCGGCGGCAACACCTTCCGCGCCAACCCGAGGACACCGCGCTCAGGCAAGAACGGCGCCAACTCAGCCGCAGCCGCCACCCCCGCCGCGCCCCCGAACACGCTCAGCAACCACGTGCCCATGGACATCGGCGAGGTCGGCTTGGCCACCCGCAGCATGTGGTGGAACCGGTCGGGCCGCCCCAGGTCCTTGATCAGGAAGAACGTGCTCGCACCCAGCGCCCCCAGGGCCGTGGCCCGGCCCGCGACCCGCAGCACCGGGTCGCCGGTGGCCTGCCCACCCGCCGCGACCAGCGCCGACCCCGCAGCCAGCCCACCGGTGAACAGATAGATCGCGATGTCATGCGTCCACACCGGCGGCCGCACAATCGGCCGCCCGTAGTACGACTGGAAGTCGGCCTTGGGCACCATGGGCCGGTCCCCACCACCGCCCCGCTTTCCACGCGACCGCCGATCCACCGACCGCCCGTCCGAGGACCGCCCATCCTGGGAGCGGCCATCCGACGAGCGGGCGTCCGAGCCGCCGTGTCCATCCGAGCCGCCGTGTCCATCCGAGCCGCCGTGTCCGTCCGAGGAGCGTTCAGCCCGGGAGCGGCCGTCCGAGGAGTCGCCACGGGTGGGGTGGGCCGGACTCATCCGCGCCTCCCGGCGAACGCGACAACCGCCGTGGCGGCCATGGTCAGGGCGGCCAGCCCGGCCTTCTTCCACATCGACACCACGTCGCGCGTCGGCACGTGCGGGTCCGGCGGGAGGCCGTACACCTCGGGCTCATCCAGCAATAGGAAGAACGCCCCGTCCCCGCCAACACCGTCGGAAGGGTCGTGGCCGTAGAGCCGGGCCTCGGCTACCCCCTGCGACTGCAGTGACTCGAGCCGCAGCGCCGCCCGCTCGCGCAGTTCGTCCAGCTCACCGTACTGAATCGACTCGGTCGGGCAGGCCGTGGCGCAGGCCGGCATCAGCCCGTCCCCGATCCGGTCGTAGCAGAGCGTGCACTTCCAGGCCCGCCCGTCGTCCTCGCGCCGGTCGATCACGCCGTACGGGCAGCCCGAAATGCAGTAGCCGCAGCCGTTGCAGATGTCGTCCTGCACCACGACCGTGCCGAACTCGGTGCGGAACAGCGCCCCCGTCGGGCACACATCCAGGCACCCAGCATGCGTGCAGTGCTTGCACACATTCGACATCATCAGCCAGCGGAAATCGCTCCGCGGCGCCGCGGTGGTTCGCCCCGGCAAATCCGACATGGGCATCCCCAGGAACTGACTGCCCTGAGAAACGCCGCCCGCCGGAACGCCGGCCCCCGATATGCCCGCCGCAGAAGCGCCGGCCCCGGAAGAAGCGGAAGCCCCGGCCCCGGAAGAGCACGCGCACCCGCCGGAAGATCCAGAACCACATCCACCGCTCGGAGCGGCCCCAAGGAACTCCGACCCCGCGGTAGCCGCCGCGGCCAGCGCGTCGACGGCCGGCGGAATCCCTGGCGCGGTGCCGGTGTCCACCGACGTCCGAGCGCCCACCACATTGGTCGCCGGCACCGACGACGGCCCGACCGGCAGCCCCGCGAACGCCCCCGGCGTATCAGTGGCCGCGCCCGAGGACGACCGCGGCTGCTCGATGAACGCCACATGCCGCCACGAGTTGGCCGTCAGCCCACCCGTGTTGTCGTACGACTGCCCGAGCAGGTCGAACCCGTCGTCCGGCACCGCGTTCCACGTCTTGCAGGCCACCTCGCACGCCTTGCACCCGATGCACACCGACGTGTCGGTGAAGAACCCCATCCGCGGCGGCGCGTCCGTGTACCCGGCGTCGGGCGCCGGGTCGAGCGGCCCGTACAGGCTATTGCTCCCCATCAGCGTCCTTCGGCGTCTCGATCGGCGTCCGGTGCCCGGGCGTGAGCCCCGCCCGATCACGGTAGCCCTGCACGTACGCCAGCAGCGAAGGCCCCGTCGGCCGCCGCCCGGGCTGGATGTCGCACGTGCCGACCTTGCTCTCCTGGATGAGCACGTTGGGGTCGAGCGTGATCCCGATCAGGTCGTTGGCCGAGTCGCCCGTGACCAGGCCCTCGCTGCCCCAGTGGTACGGCATCCAGAGCTGGTGCACGATTCGCCCGTCGATCCGCAGCGGGGCCAGCCGGTCGGTCACCATCACCCGGGCCTCGATCGCTGCGCGCGCCGTCACGATGTGCGCCCACCCCAGGTGTTCCAGCCCGCGCTCGGCCGCCAGCTCCGGCGACACCTCGACGAACATCTCGGGTTGCAGTTCCGACAGGTACGCCAACTGCCGGCTCATGCCCCCGGCCGTGTGGTGCTCGGTGAGGCGGCTGGTGCTGAACACGTACGGATAGATCTCGGCATGTTTTTCGGGCGGGCTCGGATTGGTCAGGTTGTCGGAGCGCTGATACACCTTGCGCGTCGGATTCGCCTGCTGGCCGTAGAGCGGGTTGCGCACGCTCGACTCGGCCGGCTCGTAGTGGGTCGGCATCGGCCCGTCGATCAGCCCGCTCGGCGCGTACAGCCAGCCCTTGCCGTCGCCCTGCATGATGAACGCGTCGTCACCGGCGATGGCCTCGACCCCCGACGCCCCCTCCGGCGGCCGGTACGAGGGCGGCTTGGTCTTCTCGAAGTCGGGCACGTCGTCGCCGACCCATTCGCCCTGCTCGGCGTCCCACCACACGTACTTCTTGCGTTCCGACCACGGGTTGCCCTCGGGGTCGGCCGAGGCCCGGTTGTAGAGCGTGCGCCGGTTGGCCGGCCAGGCCCAGCCCCACTCGGGCGCGACGTAGTTCTGCTCCTTACCGGGCTTGCGCCGGGCGGCCTGGTTGACCCCGTCCTGGTAGACGCCGGTGTAGATCCAGCAGCCGCCCGAGGTCGACCCGTCCGGCTTCATCTGCGTGAACGACGACAGCAGCTTCCCGGTGCTCAGGTCGTACCCGTTGATCTCTTTCAGCACGTCCTCGCCGCTCGGTTCCTGATGCGGGCCGTGCAGCGCGTAATCCCAGGTCAGCCTGCGCACACCCTCGTCACGCGGCAACGACGACCCGGCCAGCCGCTCGCGGATGATCCGGCCCAGGTGGTAGAAGAACCACAGTTCGCTACGCGCGTCGCCCGGCGGCTCGACGGCCTGTTCGCGCCACTGCAACATGCGCTGGGTCTGGGTGAAGGTGCCCGACTTCTCGGCGTGCGAGGCGGCCGGCATGAAGAAGACCTCGGTCTTGCACTCCTCGGGCACGATCTCGCCGGTCGCGATCTCGGGCCCGTTCTTCCAGAACGTGGCGCTCTCGATCATGTAGAGATCGCGGACCACGAGCCAGTCGAGGTTGGCCATGCCCAGCCGCTGCGCCTTGCCGTGGGCGGAGCCGACGGCGGGGTTCTGCCCGAGCAGGAAGTACCCCTTGATCTTGCCGTCGATCATGTCCAGGACCTGCTGGTACGTACCGTGGTCGCCGGTCAGCCGGGGCATCCAGCCGTACCCGTAGTCGTTCTGCTCGGTCGCCGCGTCCCCCCAGTACGACTTGAGCAGGCTGACCGCGTACGACTTGGCGTTGGACCAGAAGCCCTTCTGCTCCGGGTGCCGGATGGCGTCGACCCACTGGTCGAACGTCTCGTGCTGCTGGAAGTGCGGCATCGGCAGGTAGCCCGGCAGCAGGTTGAACAGCGTCGGGATGTCGGTCGAGCCCTGGATGCTGGCGTGCCCGCGCAGCGCCATCACGCCACCGCCGGGGCGGCCCATGTTCCCCAGCAGCAGCTGGATGATCGCGCCGGTGCGGATGTACTGCACGCCCACGCTGTGCTGCGTCCAGCCCACGCTGTAGACCAGGGCGGTCGTCCGCTCGCGCCCCGAGTTCGCGGTCCAGGCCTCGCACACCTCGAGGAATTTCTCTTGCGGTACGCCGCACAGCCGCTCCACGACCTCCGGTGTGTAGCGCGCGTAGTGCCGCTTGAGCACCTGATACACACACCGCGGATCTTGCAGCGTCGGGTCGCGGGGCACGTCGGCCGGGACCGGCGGGCCGTGCGACTCCTGCTCGAGGCCCGACGCCGTCTCACGGTCGACGTGCGACTCCTCTTCCTCCTGGCCCTCGTCCTGCTGACCGGCGTACTGCCAGCTCTTCTGGTCGTACGTGTTGGTCTCGGGGTCGTAGCCGGAGAACAGGCCGTCCAGGTCTTCAGTGTCCTGGAACTCCTCGCTGACGAGCGTGGACGCGTTGGTATACGCGAGCACGTACTCCCGGAAGTCCTTCTCGTTGCTCAGGATGTAGTTGACCACGCCACCCAGGAACGCGATGTCAGCACCGGCCCGCACCGGCAGATACGTGTGAGCCAGTGCGCTCGTACGCGTGAACCGGGGGTCGACGTGAATGACCTTGGCCCCGCGGTTCTTGGCCTCGACCACCCACTGGAAACCCACCGGGTGCGCCTCGGCCATGTTCGAGCCCTGGATGATGATGCAGTCCGCGTTAGCCAGATCCTGGAGGAATCCGGTGGCCCCGCCCCGGCCGAAGGAGGTTCCCAGACCGGGAACCGTGGCGGAGTGTCAAATACGGGCCTGGTTCTCGATCTGGATGGCGCCGATCGCGGTGAAGAGCTTCTTGATCAGGTAGTTCTCTTCGTTGTCGAGCGTGGCCCCGCCGAGGCTGGAGATTCCCAGCGTACGGTTCAGGGGCTTGCCGTCCGCGTCAGCGTCCTGCCAGGTGGCGTCGCGTGCGGCCAGCACCCGGTCGGCGATCATCTCCATCGCCGTGTCGAGATCGAGTTCTTCCCAATCTTTCCCGTACGGCCTGCGGTAGAGCACTTTCTGCTGCCGGCGATCGCTGGTGACCAGGCTCAGGCTGGCCGAGCCCTTGGGGCACAGGCGCCCGCGGGAGACCGGGCTGTCGGGGTCGCCCTCGATCTGGACGATCTTCTCGTCCTTGACGAAGATGCGCTGCCCGCAGCCGACCGCGCAGTAGGGGCAGACCGACTTGGCGACCCGGTCGGCGGTCTCGGTGCGGGCGGTGAGCGCCTTGCTCTTGGGAGACTGCGCGGCGGCGCCCCGGCCGAGCGGATCGGAGCCGGTGAGCTGCCGGTAGACCGGCCACCCCTCGATCCACGTCTTGACTCCCACGATCACGACCCTAACCCAGTGCCGCCCCACTCGCAGGTCTGGATACTGGGTTCATGAAGCGTCCCGTGCCGATGCGCAAATGCCCCCGTTGCGGGCATCAGACGCGCGCCGACCGCATGGTGAAGGGCTTCGGCCGCGACTGTGCCGCCCAGCTGGGGCTGATCGGGCGCTCGGTCGACACCGGCCACGAGGGGCCTGACCTGCTCGATGTCCTGCGTTCCCTCGACGAGGAGGACTCGTGCGACGGCTGGGACCGGCCCGGCGACCGTCCGTACTGATGGTGCACACCAACGGACAGAATGCATTCTGTTTCGACGGTATCCTGCTGCTCTTTCCGCTGCTCCGGACGAGAGAAGCTCGATGCGCAGGCTGGCCAGTGTCGCCCTGATCGCCCTTCTGGCCGCCCTCATGGCGCCACCCGCGGCTCAGGCCGCCGCGCCTTGGAAATTGACGATGGGCCAGATCAGCGTCGCACCCGGCGGCCCCGAGCGCGGACTGTCGCTGTCCATCAGCGCGCCCTCCCCTCGCCCCGGCGGCTCCCAGGTCGTCTTCGATCTCACCGCGGCCCAGGGCCTGGTCACGCTCAAGCTCGCCTTCGCCACCGGTTGTGTCGCCACCGAAACCGCGCTGACCTGCCCGACCACCGGGCTGGGGTCCAGCTCGCTGCTCGCCATCGCCGCCCCCGACGCCCCGGTCGGCACCGTGGTGCTGGTGCCGGGCCGGGTCGTCCTCGACGGCGCGACAGTGGCCGAGGCCACCGGCACGATCACCATCGCCGAACAGGTGTCGCTGGAAGCGATCGACGCGCAGGGCAGGATCGACATCGCGACGGGCGCGACCGGCGGGCTCGCGGCCGGTGTGCGCAACACCGGCACCCGGCCGCTGACCGGCGTGGTCCTGCGGCTGCGGACGGGCATCGGCCTGGCCCCGGCCGAGCACGCCAACTGCGAGCGGATCGTGTCGAAGTTCGTCTACGACGTGACGTCGGGCGTCGTCTGCCTGTTCGACCAGGAGCTGGCCCCCGGCCAGGCCTACCGGCTGGCGACGCCGCTGGGGATCACCGCGACCGACGAGGTCTGGGCCCCGAGCGCCTGGTACGCGACGATGACCTGGACGACCGCGCAGGACTACGTCGACCAGGGCGGCACGCTGCCGAGCGGTGGCAGCGGCCCCGCGCTCGAGCTGGCGCCCGCGGCCGAGGCCCGGGCCGTCCCGCAGACCGGCAACACCGGTTTCGCCGACTTCCAGATCTTCGTCACCGGCCGCAACGCCTCGACGTTCACCGTCACGGGCGACGAGGCGGCGGGCAAGGTCGGCGAGACAGTGACCCTCACCGCCAGCATCCGCAACAACGGCCCGGCCCGGCTCGAGGGATACGAGCAGGAGTGGGGCTCCTACCTGATCGCCGTGCTGACCCCGCCGCCCGGCACCGAGATCGTCAAGCACACGAAGCTGTGCCGGCCGTTCAGCATCGGCCACCCGACGCCCTCGCCGCCGTACCCGGTGGACGCCGAGATCGGTGACGGCAAGCTCTACTGCTGGTCCCCGAACGATCTGTTCCCGAGCTACGAGCCCGGAAAGACGTACACCTTCGACGTCACGCTGCGCATCAAGAAGCCGGGCACGCTGAAGGGCGAGTTCCTCAGCCGGCTCGGCGGCATCGGCGTGCCCGACGGCCCGGTGCTGCAGCGGGGCCCGCTCGTCGTGCAGGCGACCGGCGCGCCCGCCTCCGGTGACGACGGCGGCGAGGGCGGTGGCGGTAGTCTGCCGATCACCGGCACCAACACCACCGTGGTCGCTCTTCTCGGCCTCGCGCTGCTCGTCGCCGGCGCCGCCACCCGCCTAGCCACCCGTCGACGGTAGAGGCCCACCGATGCGCAGACTCACCAGTGCCGCCCTGATCGCCCTGCTGGCCGCGTTCATCGCGCCGGCGCCGGCCCAGGCCGCGGCCACCCCGTGGAAGCTGACGGTCGGCCGCGACAGCGTCGTGCCCGGTAACCAGACCGTCCTGCAGCTGAGCGTCGACACGGCGAACGCGGCCCTCGTCCAGTTCGACCTGATCTTCGACACCACCGCCGCGCAGGGTGTGATCACTCTGCAGCCCCTCTTCTCCGCCACCAACTGCACCACCACGGCCACGGCCCTGACCTGCACGCACACCAGCCGCGGCTTCTCGGGCGGCGGCTTGCGGGTGACCGCGGCGGCCGGCGCCCCGGTCGGCACCGCAGTGACCCTGCCGGCCCGCATCGTCGCCGACGGCAAGACGGTGGCCACCGCGACCGGCACCGTCACCGTGGCCGAACAGGTCTCGCTGACCCCCGTCCAGGCCCAGGACGACGTCTCGGTCGCCACCGGCGCCACGGCGAACCTGGCCGCCGGCCTGCGCAACGCCGGCGACCGCCCGATCACCGGCGTCGTACTCAGGCTGCAGACGGCCGTCGGCATGCGCACCCCCGACTTCGCCAACTGCACCGCCGTCCCCGGCCGGGGCCCGATCCGGCCGACCGCCGGCGCCGCCTGCCTGTTCGAGGGCGCTCTGGCCCCCGGCGAGGAATACCGTCTGGCGACACCGTGGCCGGTCACCGCCTCCGACGCCGTGTGGGCACCGAGCAACTGGCTGTCCTCGCTGACCTGGTACACCGCCCAGGACTGGGTCGACCAGGGCTTCGCCCTACCCGGCGGCGGCAGCGGCGCTGAGCTCACGCTGAGCCCGGCCCCCGTCCCCGTGACCGACCCGGCGCCGCAGACCGAGATCGACCCCAATCCCGACAACAACGCCGACGAGTGGCAACTCGCCGTGACCGGCCGCAACAACTCCACTTTCACCGTCAAGGGCGACACCGCCAACGCCAAGGTGGGCCAGACGGTCAAGGTACGCACGAGCGTCCGCAACAACGGCCCGGCCCGCCTCGAGGGTTGGGGCAACGACAGCGCCGCCTACCTGACGGTCACGATCACGCCCCCCGCCGGCACCAAGGTCGTCTCCCACTCCAAGCTGTGCCAGCCCTTCAACGTCGACTACCCCACCCCCGGCGTCCCCTGGCCCGACGGAGCCGACTTCAACGACGGCAACTACTACTGCTGGACAGGCATGTTCGAAGGCCTCCCCTACCTCCCGGGTGAGACCGTCAACTTCGACTTCACCCTGCGCGTAACCAAGCCCGGCACCCTACGAGGCAAAATCCGCACAGTCCTGGCCCCCAGCGGCGCCACCCCCATCCCCCAGGAACAACCAATCGTCATCAACGGCACCGCCGCAGCTACCCCCGACGACGGCGACGGCAAGGACGACGGCGGCGAGGGCGGCGGCCTACCGATCACCGGCACCAACACGGCCACGCTGGCCCTGATCGGCCTCGCCCTGCTCCTCGTCGGCGCCAGCACCCGCTTCGTCACCCGCCACCGCTAACAGCCAGACGGCAAACTCACCAATGCGTGAGATCGCTGGCACCTGCGGTCTGAATTCCAGCCAAACTTGGCGACGCCCGAACTGGCCGACCTCGGCCGCGGGACCGGTCGGCTCGGTGCAGGACACCCGTGCACCCGATCCGAAAACCGGTTGCGCTGGGCGGCAACTACCGCCAGGACCAAGGTTCAGGCCTCCCCACGTGCCTGGGCCCGAATGGCATCGGCCCGTGCGCGCAGTGGTTGCGCTTCAGCGGCGCGACCAAGGTCTTGCAACCTTGCCGCGGTCAACGCGATCGCCACGGTCACCGTGCGCTTCAATCCACGGTGCGTCGCCGCGGCCACTACGATCACTTGTCCCACCGCCGACCTCGGCGCGCTCACGTTCTCGGTCACCGCCAAGGCCGGCGCCGAGATCGGGGCCGACGTCCCTCTCCCCGTACGAGTGGTGCTCGACGGCACCGCCCGGGCCACCAGCACCGGCCGCGTCACCATCGCCGAGCCGGTCGCGCTCACGGCCGTCGACACTCAAGGCGACGTCTCGTTGGCTACCGGCGCGAGCACCGCCTTGTCAGCGGCCGTCCGCAACTCCGGCGACGCCGCGATCAACGGTGTTGTGCTCGAACTCCGCACGGTCCGCGGCATCACCAGCGCCCGGCACAGCACCTGCGTTCCCACCGAACTCGGTGCCGCCTGCTTCTTCGACACTGAACTGGCCCCCGGCGCCACCTACCGCCTGGCCACCCCGTGGCAGATCACCGCGAGCCCGGCCGTGTGGGCGCCCAGCCAGTGGGCCAGCTCCTTCGTCTGGCACACCGCCCAGGACTGACTCGACCTCGGTCGTACGCTGCCGTCCGGTACCGGCCCCGAGCTGAAGCCGGCCGCTGCGGTGTCCACCCTGGACGATTCGCAGACCGAGACCGACCGCAGCGACAACTCCGACAACTGGAGCCTGACCGTCACCGGCGTCAACCAGGCCAACTTCACCGCGCTGGGCGCCACCGGCCGTGCCGCGGTCGGAAAGACCGTCACCGTACGCGTGGGCGTGCGCAACAACGGCCCGGCCCGCATCGAAGGCTGGGGTTCCCCGCAGGGCTCCTATCTGATCGTCACGGTCGTACCGCCCACGGGCACCACAGTGGTCAACGATTCCCCCTTCTGCGGGCCCTTCCCCACCATCATTCCCGACCCCATCCCGCCCTTCCCCGGCGACGGCCACCCCGACGACGGCAAGTACTACTGCTACACCCCGGCGGCCGAGGGCGTCCCCTACGCCCCTGGCCGAACAGTCCTGTTCGACTTCGTCCTGCGCGTCGACCAGCCCGGCACCCTCCGCGGCTCGATCAAGATCACCCGTGGCGGCCCGCCCCCGGCCGGCGATCCCGACCCGTCCGACGACATCGCGCCCATCGTCATCAACGCCGCCACCGCCACCCCCGGCGGCGGCGAGGGCGGCGGCCTCCCGATCACCGGCACCAACTCGACAGCAATCGCCCTTATCGGCCTGGCCCTGGTCATCGCCGGGGCGGCGGCCCGCGTCATTGCCACCCGCCGCTGACCCGGAGGCAGTACGCTGCGGTCCACCCCGTGACCGCCAGGACGAAAGAAGCCACCCGATGCGCAGGCTTGTCGGCGCCGCCCTGATCACCTTGCTCGCCGCGCTCGCGCCCGCCGCGGCCGCCCAGGCCGCTCCCGCCTGGGACTACGAGCTGTCGCTGGCTCACACCAGCCTGGCGCCGGGCACCGCCAAGTCCATGCGGGTGCACTTCAACCCGCCAACCACCAATCCACCGCGCGACTACCGGTTGGTCTTCGACTTCTCGGCGCTGAGCGGCATCGCCACCCTCACCCCGTGGCCGTCGGCCCGGTGCACCACCACAGCCACGACGCTGGACTGTCCGGCCGTCTACGAGGCGCAGCTGGTCGTGACGGCCGCGCCCGGCGCCGAGCTGGGCGCGAGCGCGAAGGTCACCGTCCGGGGCGTCCTCGGTACGCGGACGCTGGCGACCACGACCGCCACCGTGACCGTCGCCGAGCAGGCCGCGCTGACCGCGGTCGACGCCCAGGACGACCTTTCGGTGGCGACCGGCGGGACGACCGGGTTGTCGGCCGCGGTCCGCAACACCGGCGACCGCCCGGTCACCGGCGTGGTCCTGCAGCTGCGCACGGCCATCGGCATCCGGTCGGCCGGCCACAGCAACTGCGTCCCGATCACTGCCGCGCCCACGATCCTGCAGCCCCAGGCCGGCGCGGCCTGCCTGTTCGACGCCGAGCTGGCCCCCGGCCAGACCTACCGGCTGGCCACGCCGTGGCAGGTCACCGCCACCGACGCCGTCTGGGCGCCCAGCGAGTGGATCTCGTCGTTCACCTGGTACACCGCGCAGGACTACCAAGACCTGGGCCGTCCGCTCCCGGCCGGCGGCAGCGGCCCCGAACTCGAACTGGCCCCCGTGGCCGCCGCCCGCGCTGTTCCGCAGACCGAACCCGACACCCTCGACAACGCCGACGACTGGTCCCTGTCGGTCACCGGCGACAACCGTTCCCCGTTCACGGTGAAGGGCACGACGGCCACCGGAACGGTCGGCCGGACGGTCACCGCCCGCCTCAGCGTGCGCAACGAGGGCCCGGCGCGCCTCGAGAGCTGGGGCCACCCGGCCGGCGGCTATCTGACCGTCACGGTGCGGCCGCCCGCCGGCACCACTGTGGTCAAGCACCCCGACCGGTGCGAGCCGTTCGTCAGCGGCTACCCGGGTCCGGACGCGCCCTGGCCGCCGGGCGTGCTGCCCAACGACGGCAACTACTACTGCTTCACCGACTTCTGGCGGGGCAATCCGTACCTGCCCGGCCGGACGGAGACCTTCGACTTCACTTTCCGCGTCGACAAGCCGGGCACGTTGC
This sequence comes from Paractinoplanes aksuensis, assembly GCF_024137025.1. GTDB lineage: Bacteria > Actinomycetota > Actinomycetes > Mycobacteriales > Micromonosporaceae > Actinoplanes > Actinoplanes aksuensis. The sequence goes on along the minus strand of NZ_JAMYJR010000010.1, from coordinate 97,180 downwards.
GGGGCGAGATCCGCACCGAGCTGCACAGCGTGGACGTGAAGCGCCAGCAGGCCCCCATCGTCATCACCGCGACCGCCGCGGGCGCCGGCGACGATGGTGGCGGCGAGGGCGGTGGCGGCAGTCTCCCGATCACGGGCAGCAACACCGCAGTGGTCGCGCTGATCGGCCTCACGCTGCTCGTGGCCGGCGGCGCCGCCCGCCTCGCGACCCGGCGCCACTGATACCGAAGAGTAACTTGCAGTCCTAGTGACAAATGTCGGTGACGCGTCCATTATGGCTCGATGCCTGGCCGTCACCGTCCGCTGCAGCGCACCGGACTCATCGTCACCGCCGCCGCCGTAGCCGTCGTCGTGGTCGCCGGCGGCGCCTGGGCCGGTTACCAGCAGTGGTCCGACAGCGGCTGCGCCGCCACAGTGCAGCTCGACGTCGCCGCTGCCCCCGAGATCGCCCCCGCCGTACGCTCCGCGGCCGAAGCCTGGAGCCGCGCCGAGGGCACCTGCGCCCGGGTGACCGTGAACGCCGCCGACCCGGCCGGCGTCGCCGCCGCAGTGGGTGGCGAACACGGCGTAAATCTGGCCGGCGTCGGCACCGGCGCCCGGTCCGACGCGTCCGGCATCGACGCCTGGATCCCCGACTCGGGCACCTGGCTGGTCCGGATCTCGTCGGAGGCACCCGGTTTCCGGCCGGCCGTGCTCGGTTCGATCGCCCTGAGCCCGGCCGTGCTGGCCGTGCCGGAGGCCTCGGCCGCGGCCCTGAGCGGACCCGCCCGTACGCCGAAAATGGCCGACCTCGTCAAGAAGCTGGACTCCTTCAAACCCGGCCTGGTCGAACCGTCGCGCGACGCGACCGGGCTGGCCGGCCTGCTCACCATGGCCGGCGCGACGGACTCGGCCGCGCTGCGGGTCGGCGTCATGCGCGCGCTCGCCGCCCACAGTTCCACCCTGCGCAAAGACCTGCTGCTGAAGGTCGGCGACTCGGTCGGCCTGGCCTTGCTGTCCGAGGCTGACGTGATCGCCCACAACGCCCGGACCCCCGGCAATCGCCTGGCCGCGCTGTATCCGAGCCCGGCCACGGCCGCGCTCGACTACCCGTTCGCGATCATGCCCGGCGTCGACCCGGAGAAGGCCGCCGCCGCGACCAAGCTGCGGGGCGCGCTCGGCGGCATCACGGCCGGCCTGGCCCAGGCCGGACTGCGTGGGCCTGACGGCACGACCGGCCCCGGCTTCCCGGCCCCGCAGGCCGCGCCGGCCAGGATCGCACCGCCGCCCGCCCCCGCGGCGGCCGCCCTCACCCCGCTGCTCGGCAGCTGGACGGCGATCACCCAGCCCGGCCGCATGCTCGCCGTGTTCGACGTGTCGGGCTCGATGAAGGCCAAGGTCCCCACGGCGGGCGGCCTGACCCGGGCCGAGGTCACCCAGCGCACGGCTCAGCAGGGTCTGGCCCTGCTCGACGGCCGCTGGTCGGTCGGCAACTGGACGTTCTCGACGAACATGGTCGGCACCCGCCCGTGGAAAGAGAACGTGCCGATCAGTTCGGTGGCGACCAGCCTGCCCGAGCTGCGGGCCGGGATCAGCCGGATCACGCCCAAGGACGACGGGGACACCGGCCTCTTCGATACCGCCCTGGCCGCGTACGCCGCGGTGAAGAAGGGCTGGAAGCCCGGGGTCTCCAATTCGGTGGTCATCTACACCGACGGCGCGAACGACAACCCGGGCGGCCTGAAGATCGAGGAGCTGGTGGCCAGGATGACCGAGCTCCGCGACCCGGCCAAGCCCGTCCGCATGATCATCATCGGCATGGGCACCGCGATCGACCGCAACGAGCTGAACGCCATCGTCAAGGCAGCCGGCTCCGGCGGCGTCTTCGTCGCCACCGACCCCGCCAAGATCGGCGAGATCTTCCTGGAGGCGATCGCCAGCCGCCGCGGCGCCTGATGCCGTTGTCCCGCAACGGAATCGGGACGCCGATCAGATATCGATGGTGTTAACATCCCGTCGCTCGCCTGGCGGACCGCCGGCGAGAAACGGGAGAACCACTGTGCACAATTCCTTGAGCCGCGCTCTGCGCTGCGCCGTCACCCTTACCCTCGCCGCGGCCTCGGCGGTCGCCCTGGCCGAGCCCGCCCGAGCGATGAACTACTCCGCCCCCGCCCCGACCACCTGGACGTTCACCGACTCGGCCGCCCCCACCACCCGGTCGGTCGAGCCCACGGGTGACGCCCCGGTCGGCTCCACCGTCGACAGCGATGGTGTGACCCACACGCGTCGCGCCTACTACACCTTCGACATCACCCCGTTCCGCGGCCAGGTCGTCCACGCGGCCGACCTGTGGACGAGGGAGACCCGGGTCGCCGACTGCGGCACGGCCGCGCCGGTCGAGGTGTGGCGCACCGGCCCGGTCACCGCGAAGTCGACCTGGAGCAAGCCGCCCCAGGATCTCGAACTCGTCGCCCGGCGCAATCTCGGGCTGGGCACGATCTGTCCGCGCGCGATTCTCGGCGCCGAGGCGGGCGCGGCCGTCACCGCCGCGCTGGCCCGCAACGAGAAGACCATCACCTTCGGCCTGCGCCTCGCGGCCGGCACCGAGACCGACCCCGAGGCCGCGCGGTCGTTCGAGCCGCTGAACCTGAGCATGTCGACCAATTACGCGCCGACGGTCAGCAATCTGCGGCTGACACGCCCCGACCGGCCCTGCGGCACCCCGGACCGGCACCCCACGGCCGGTGGTCTCACGTACTTCACGGCGTCCGCCGCCGACAAAGACCCGGTCTACCTCCCGACCACGGCGTTCGAGCTGTGGCCGGTCGACCGGCCCGAGGAGCGCACCCGGTTCGCTCAGCGGGACGGCGCCGATCCGGTCGTCAGCACCGATCTGCGGACCCACGCGGACGGCACGGTGCTGGCCTGGAGCGCTCAGGCGCGCGACAACCACGACGAGGGCGAGTGGGGCCCCACCTGTTATCTGACGGTCGACAACACCGCGCCGGCCACGGCCCCGGCGATCATCCCGCGTAAGTACAACAAGCCCGAGTACCCCGGCACGGGCGGCCCTGGTGTGGCCGGCACGTTCATCCTGGACGCGCGGGGCGACACCGACACGGTCGGCTTCGAGTACACCGAGCAACAGAGCCCGTCCTTCGGCTCGGTCGACGCCAACCGCCCGGGCGGGCGGGCCCGGATCACCGTGACGCCGAGCCGCTGGGGCTCCGACCAGTTGCAGGTCAGGGCGGTCGACCGGGCCGGCAACCGCGGGCCGTGGCAGACGTACGACTTCTACGTCCGCGACACCGCGCCGAGCATCGAGGTCGACGTGGCCGGGGTCGGCCGGCCGAGCACCATCAAGCTTTTCTCGCAGGTCGGCCGGGTCACCTCCTTCGGCTACAGCATCGACGGCGGGCCGGAGACCAGGGTCCCCGCGACCGATCGCCACGGGTCGGGCCCGGTCGTCTTCGCGAGCAGTGGCTACCGGGAAATCACCAGCCGCAGCTACGTGGGCACGAAGATGATCGGGACGGACACGAAGCAGATCTACGTCGACGACGCACCCGCGGTCGCCTCGGCCGAGTTCCTGTTCCCGGCCGAGCCCGTGGTGGGCGACCGGGGCACCTTCACCTTCAAGCCGCGTACCACCGGGGTCGTCGCCTACCTGTACGACTTCGGTGACGGCGATCGCAAGCGGGTGGAGGCGGCCGCCGACGGCACGGCCACGCTGGAGTGGACGGCCGGGAACCCGGGGTACCACTTCATGACCGCGGTCTCGGTCACGGCCGACGGCACCGAGTCGGCCGCCTGGTTCGACCAGTTCCGGGTGATCGACACCCATCCGGCGGTCTGGTCGGACGCCGGCTCCTGCTGCCCGAACACCGACGGCGTGGGCCGCCCGGTCACCGTGAACATGAACAGCGAGCTGGCCGGGGTGACCGGCTTCGTCTACAGCTACGACGGCGGGGCCGAGCAGACGGTCAGCGAGGGTCAGAACAGCCGGGTCAAGGTCACCCCGACCCACGCCGGGGACAGCCCGTTCACCGCGCGCGCCGTCCGGGCCGACGGGACGCTGTCCCCGCCCACCACCATCACGATCAAGATCACCGACGCGCCGCTCGTCACCCACGCCGGGCCGTACGGGGCCGACGGGGTCGTCGGGCGAAAGTCCGTGCTCACCTTCGAACCGGCGACGCCGAACGTGGCGAGCTACCAGTACTACTGGGGCTACTACCCGGAGTCGCCGGTGACGGTCGACGCCGGGGCCGACGGCTCGGCGACGGTCGAGTGGACCCCGGAGTACGCGGATCACGCGACCCTGAGCGTCGTCGCCCTCGCGGCGGACGGCGGCGAGTCGGACGTCCGCCGCATCAACATCTCGGCCTACGACCAGGGTGCGGAGTACAGCGGCACGTGGGACGACTCGACGCCGCGGGGCGGGGTGGGTGTGCCCGGCCGGGTCGGCTTCTCCGGCCTGCGGGCCGGCCTGCACGACGCGACCGTGAAGTACCTGTGGCGCGTCAACGACGGCCCGGTCCACGAGCTCGCCCGGGACAAGGAGGCGCTCGTCACCGAGGCGCCGTACACGCCCGAGCGCACCGGCGAGAACGTCGTGTCCGTCCAGCGGCAGTTCACCGACGGCCTGCTCTCGCCGGTGCTCGAGTACCGGTTCCTGGTCGGCACCCGGCCGCTGGTGCAGTCGCCCGACTACCCGGCCGGCGACTGGCAGGGTGGCCCCGGCGTGCCCGGAACGTTTCTGTTCAGCGGGGGCAGGCCGGGCATCGTGGCGTTCGAATACCGCATCGCCGAGGAGAGCAGCGGCGACCAGGTCGCCCAGGGCACCGCCCCGGCCGACCCCTCCGGCGCCGCGGCGGTCACCTTCACCCCGGCCGACGCCATTCGGTACACGCTAACCGTCACCGGCCGCACGGCCGAGGACGCCCCGACGGAGGAGCAGACCTACTCCTTCGGCGTCGCCACCAGCTGATCCATGGGGGTCCGGCCGGCCCCGGCCGGTCGGACCCGCGGGGCCACTGTGACAGGAGTCTCGTGATCTTGCGTTGACCTGAAGTGAGGTTGAGGTTTTAGCCTTGGGGGCCAGTCACGAGAGAGGACCCCGATGCGACTGCCCCGGCTCTTCACACCGCGTATCACGGTGAGTGCCCACTGCGACCTGCCCTGCGGCGTCTACGACCCCGCGCAGGCCCGGATCGAGGCTGAGTCGGTCAAGGCCATCTGCGAGAAATACCAGGCCAACGAAGACCCGGAGTTCCGTACGCGTGCCCTGATCATCAAGGAGCAGCGGGCCGAGCTGGTCAAGCACCACCTGTGGGTGCTGTGGACCGACTACTTCAAGGCCCCGCACTTCGAGCAGTACCCCGAGTTGCACACGCTCTTCAACGAGGCGACCAAGCTGGCCGGCGCCGGCGGGTCCAAGGGCTCGGCCGACCCCGAGGTCGCCGGCCGCCTGCTCGCCAAGATCGAGGAGATCTCCACGATCTTCTGGGCGACGAAGAAGTGACCGCCCTTCGCGTCGCGGTCATCGGGGCCGGACCGGCCGGCATCTACGCGTCCGACATCCTGACCAAGGCGGCCCCGGACGCCACCGTCGACATCTTCGACCGGCTGCCCACGCCGTACGGCCTGATCCGGTACGGCGTCGCGCCGGACCACCCGCGGATCAAAGAAATCATCACCGCGCTCCACCACGTGCTGGAGAGCCCGCGGATCCGGTTCATCGGGAACGTCGACTACGGCGTCGATATCAAGCCCGAGGAACTGGCCCCGTTCTACGACGCCATCGTGCTCGCCACCGGCGCCGACAAGGACCGGGACCTCGACATCCCCGGGATCGACCTGCCCGGCAGCTACGGGGCGGCCGACTTCGTCTCCTGGTACGACGGCCATCCCGACGTACCCCGGGAATGGCCTTTGACCGCGACCAAGGTGGCCGTGATCGGGGCCGGCAACGTCGCCGTCGACGTCGCCCGCATCCTGGCCAAGACCGCGGACGAGTTGCTCGAGACCGAGATCCCCGACAATGTGCACCGCGGCCTGCTGGCCAGCCCGGTCACCGACGTCCACCTGTTCTCGCGGCGCGGCCCGGGCCAGGTCAAGTTCACCCCGATGGAGTTGCGCGAGCTCGACGAGTCACCCAACGTCGAGGTGATCGTGCACCCCGAGGGCATGGAGTTCGACGAGGGCAGCCTGGCCGCCATCCGGGCCAAGCGCTCGCTCAAGATGTGCGTCGACACCCTGCAGAACTGGTGCGCCCGCGACCCCCGCGACCGGCCGCGCCGCCTGCACCTGCACTTCCTGCAGGCGCCGGTCGAAGTTCTCGGTTCCACGAGTACGCAGGGACTGCGCACCGAGACGCAGGAGCTCACCGGCGACGGCTCGGTCCGCGGCACCGGCGAGTTCACCGACTGGGACGTGCAGGCCGTCTACCGGGCCATCGGCTACCTGAGCCGCCCGATCGCCGACCTGCCGTTCGACCACGCCACCGGCACCGTCCCGCACGACGCCGGCCGCGTGCTCGACCTCGACGGCGACCAGGTCCCCGGCCTGTACGCGACCGGCTGGATCAAGCGCGGCCCGGTCGGCCTGATCGGGCACACGAAGAAGGACGCCAACGAGACGATCACCAGCCTGCTGGCCGACGTCGACTCGCTGCCGGCCGCCATCCACCGCGACCCGGCCGACGTGCTCGGTCACCTGGGCCGCCGTGGTCTCGCGTTCACCACCTGGTCGGGCTGGAAGCGTCTCGACGAGCACGAGGTCGGCCTGGGCCACCCGCACGGCCGCAAGCGGATCAAGGTCGTCCCGCGCCACGAGATGATCGACATCAGCAGCGGGATCTGACCGCCGCCTCCCGGCCCGGCCTTCATATCTGCGGCGAAACGCCGAACAGCAGAGTGGAGGCCGGGCCGAGAGGAAACCCAGAGTGCTGGTGGCGCAGTACGCGATCTACGCCGTGACCCTGACCGGCGTGGCCGCCGCGGCCCTGTTGGGTTTCGCCTCGGCCGAACAGGTCGCGGGCCCGGCCATGCTCTGGTTCGACCTGGTCATGGTCACTTATGGCGTACGGGCGAGCCGCCACCCCGGTCTGGCCGCGCCGGCCCGCCGCTTCTCATGGGCCCTCACCGCCGCCCTGGCGATGACGACGGCCATCACGCTGATCTTCATGCTCACCGGCACCAAGGCCTTCCCGCAGCTCGGTGACGCCCTGCACCTGATCGTCACGATCGTCCTGTTCGCCGCGCTCATGCTCGTGCCGGTGAACCGGGCCACCAAGCGCGAACGCTGGAAGACCCTGCTCGACGCGGGCATCGTGGCCGTCGGCGCCTCGATGCTGCTCTGGTACTTCGTGATCGGGCCCGCGCTCGAGGGCCACCACCGGTCGTGGCGGCTGATCCTCGCGGCCGCCTGCTACCCGCTGGTCGACCTGATGGTGCTGTTCGGCCTGGCCCGGGTGCTGATGCGCGGGTCGGCTATGCCCTGCTGGCCCTGGCCGCCGTACGGGAAAAGGGTTTTTATCCGTGGGACGGGCTGGTGCTGGGCAGCATCGGGCTCACCAGCCTGGTGGTGCTGAGGCAACTGCTGGTGCAGTCGGAGACGGCCGAGGCGGCCGAGACCGACGGTCTGACCGGCCTGGCCAACCGGTCCCGGCTGCACGACGAGCTGGCCCATGCCCTGCAGCGCGCGAGCCGCACCGGGGACACCGTGGCCGTGCTGCTCATCGACCTCAACGGCTTCAAACAGATCAACGACACCCTGGGCCACCGGGCGGGCGACGGCCTGCTGGTCGCCGTGGCCGAGGCGATGCGCCATTCGGTACGCCAGGACGACCTGGTCGGCCGGCTCGGCGGCGACGAGTTCGCGGTGCTGCTGCGCACGGCCGGCGACGAGTCCGCGGCCGGCGCCGTGGCCCAGCGGATCGGCGCGGCCATCGCCCGCTGAGCGCCTCGGCCAGCATCGGTATCGCCGTCAGCAAGGCCGGCACCGTCGACGCCGACGAACTGCTGCACCGCGCCGACCTGGCCATGTACGACATGAAACGCCGCGGCGACGGCCGGCACGCCTGGCAGCCCGGCCTCGAGACCCCCGAACCGGCGGCCGCCTCCTCGGAGGGGCCCTGCCCCCACTGCCACTCGGCCCGCCGGCCGTAAGCATTGACATTTGTCGATTGCCGGTGGAGATTGCAGGAGCCGGGTGCCGGCGTGGGCTCCCGCCGGCACCCGCTAGGACCGGGCCTCCAGCACCACGACCACCGCTTCGGTCGACCGCAACGCCGCGTACGCGTCAAGGTCTTTGTCGAACGTGCGCCACCGCTCCCAGAGCCGCGCCCGCTCCTCCCCCTCGGCCACCCGCGCCCGCACGGCCCGCCTTTCCCGACCGAGTTCAACGGTCGCCTCGGGCGCGTCCCGCAGATTGAGCCACCAGGCCGGATGCCCCTCGTGCCACCCGTTCATGGACATCAGGACGAGGTCGGCCCCGTCTTCGAAGTACGCCAGAATCACCTGGCGCGGTTGCCCGCTGCGCCGCCCCACGGTCGTCAGCCGCAGCGCGCCCCACTTGCCGCCCCGCGGCCGCCGCAACCCCAGACGCCCACCACTGACCCGAAGGATCCCCCGATGCACGGCCCACGCCACACGCTCCACCCACCGCGGCGGAACTCGGACACTCTTCTCACCCGGCATGCCTAACCACGGTAACGATCGGCAGCAACGCGGCTACGTGGCGCGTTCACACCAGGCGCGGTTTGACGGCCAGCCACACCCCGAGCCGATCGGCCAGTTCCGAGTCCACCAGGTGTGCCCGGTGTCGTTCGGCCGCGTTGAGCAGAAGCCGCGCACGCCGCGAATCGAGCATCTGCCGGCGTTCCAGCCGGCGCAGATCCCGCCGATCGCTCAGCAGCGCGACCTCGTCGAGGGCCACGGGAATGGCATCGAGGCACGCCCGGACCACCGCGTCGGCCGAGGGCAGGCCCATCGGCGGTGTTCCGGCTTCGCGCAGCCGGGCCACGTAGTACGCCGTCCGCTCCGCGATCTCGGCCCGATCCAGAACAGAACGTCGCCCGGCCTCGGCCAGCACCCAGACCGTGAGCTCAGCCCACTCCGGATGCTGCGCCTCTTCCGCCTCGATCAGCAGAAGCAGATACAACCACCAGTTGGCATCCTGCGGCCGCCGATCAAGCCACCGCCGACGCGCGTGCTGATCACCCTGCAGCAACTGCTCGAGTTCCCCGCCATCAACCGTCTCGTCCCGCACACCACCCACAGTGCCGCCGACCAAGCCGCCGATCAACAACGGATGTCACCGCTTCTCGTAGAGATCTTCAGCCTGGGGCGTATGGACCCACGAGATGACCACTTCGTCGACGTCGTCAGACGGACCCTGCCCGGTACCCAGGCTCACGTCCGACTCCATCACCGAGTCGCCGGACCTACTGATCCCCATGATGCGCACTGGCGATCTCGGGTCCTGCCTGGACAGCCATTCCATGAGTTCAGCCACGATCACGAGGACCCACTATAGGGACAACCTCCAGAAGCAGTTCAACGAACTTATGCCGCAGACAGGGCGCACATGTCGGACACGACGACTTCGAGCGTGTCGGTGCGGAAGACGGGAACGTCTTGGCAGATCATCGGTGGGTCGCGCCTGTTTCGATGAGCGGACATCCGAGCATGGCCCTGGCCCGCTTGCCAACGGTGGACGGCGCGATCATCCTTCGTCGGTGGAGTGGACGGATGACTTGACTGTGCGGCTTGCCCGGGGAACTTCGGTCCTCGATCTGGTCTCGTACCTGCGCGCTGTGGACGAACGAGGGGCGGAACGGCGCGACGTGCTGGCCGTCTTGACCGAGCGGTACGCGTTGCCGTTCGATGACGCACGGCTCGCGATCGATCGGGTCCGGGGCGGTGTCGTCCGCGCGTCGTCCGGCAGCCCGGCTAACCAGCCGGACAAGAGCAATGACCCCCTGGCGTGGGTCTCCTACCGGCTGCGCCGCGTCCGCGATGTCACCGGCGCCGATCCCGGCTCCACTCTCGGCGTACGCCTGCTCAGCGCGACCGTCGCCCGCACCCTGGCCGTACGGCACTACGCGGACTGACAAAGACCGGTCTCCACTTGCGCCCCGCCGACGAGGACGGCCACCGTCCGGCCTGGCCACACTCCCGGCGGCATGTGGAGCGAACGGAGAGGTGGCACGGTCGACGAGACGATGGCATTGAATTCGGCCAAGCAACGCGATGTGCCTGCACTCGGTAGAGTTCGCCGATGGGCGACGATCTCCTCGACGACTTCATCCGTGCGAACAGCGAGCGGGGCCTCGGCGTCTACGGGATCCACCTGCACCGGGAGGGTCGCGCGCCGATCGAGCGGCGGGTCCGCTCCGACGACCGGGTGAACGTGTACTCCGTCGCGAAGACATTCACCTCGGTGGCGCTCGGCCTGGCCGAGGCCGAGGGACGTCTTACCCTCGACGATCGGCTCCTGGACCATCTTCCCGAACTGCGGATGGCGGCCGCCGACGGAGTCGAGGAGATCACGCTGCGCCAGCTGGTGACAATGACCAGCGGTACCAGTCATCAGTGGTTCGCCGACGAGCGGATAGACGCGGCGGACCTGCTTCATGAGATCGTCGCCGCTCCGCCGGCGGCTGCGTCCGCACCACGTTTCGCCTACACCGACTCCGGTCCGTACGCGATCGGGCGTGTCATCGCCCGGGCCACCGGCGCGGACCTGCGTTCCTACCTCATTCCCCGCCTGTTCGCGCCGCTGGACCTGCACAACCCGGCGTGGCACACGTGTCCCCGTGGGTTTCCCTTCGCCGGAAGTGACCTTTTCCTGCGTACTCATGAGCTCGCCCGCTTCGCGCAACTGCTGCTGCAGGAAGGCCAATGGGACGGCCGCCAGATCCTTCCAGCGACGTACGTGCGACGAATGGTCACCGAACGCGTCGACACCAGCGCCATCACCGAAAGCGAGCGGCTGACCTACGGATACGGGCTGGGTGTCTGGATCGACCGGTCCGGTACGTATCGGATGGACGGCCGCTACGGGCAGTACGCCATCGTCTGCCCCCGGTTGCGGGCCACCGTCACCGTCACCGCCCACTCCGAACGCGAGTTCGACCTGCTCGATGTGATACACGAGTTGGTCCTCGACCGGCTGGCGTGACCCGAACACCGGAATCGTGGGTCAGCCACGCAGCCGGCCGGTTTCCTTCTCACATTGTTCGAGCGCGGTGAAGGCGGGTAGCAACGCGGGCATCATCGCCGTGAACAGCGCGGTTCCCGACCATCCTGGACAACCCCAGGTCTCACTAATTGGGAGTTCACCGCCCACGTACCAGCCTCACGAGCTTTCTCAATCACTCAGGGGAGTGCATCCGTCAGACGATCTGGCGGAGGTCGTTGCTGTAGTCGAAGATGATCCGCATTCGGGCCCCCAGCGCTCGCGCATACCTGGAGCGACCGAGCGCCGGGCCGGTCTCCGCCAGCATGTCGATGACAACGTTTCACCGACCGGAACAGGTCTGGTTTTGGTGGCGCAACCGCTGCCGACACATCCGCTATCGACTACAAGCATGATGTTCAGCCAGAGGCGTCCGGATCTTCCGAATATCGGATGGCCGACCCGCGATCCGCCGGCCATGGTTGGTATGTGAAAGACAACCCGCAGATCCGAACCGCGCAACCGGCGGACCTCGACGACATCGCGGAGCTCGCAGGCTCGAAGGACAGAGCCCTGGTGCGACTGCAAGCCGCCGGACGAGGCGAGGACAGCATGTTGGTCGCCGTAGCTTCTGGAGTTCTGCTCGGCACGACCAGCATTCGATGGGCTGACGGATGCGATCCACCGCACCCCTGGCTCTATGGCCTGGCGGTGGCAGAACACGCTCGCGGTCAGGGCATCGGCCGATCCCTCGTTCGTGCGGCTGAAGCCGCAGCCGCAGCCCGCAGCGCCGCCGCCATGAGCCTCGACACGGACGTCGACGCTCTATCCACCGTCGCGTTCTACCAGCACCTGGGCTACCGGATGATCTGCGGTCATGAGCACCGCTGGCGCTCACTCGATCCTCGTACCGGCGCGGTAACGGCAACCGGCACGGCGCCAACATGGATCATGCGCAAATGGCTCGCGCCTCAACAACATCACTTGCACAACCCTGTGGGAGAGGGGTGACCATCCGGACATGCCACTGGGTTGGCGCAGAAGCGAAGCCGGCCGGCTGACGCTCCTTTCGATGACCAGCGCCTGCTGTCGCTGGGCTGCGCCGAGCCCCGAGCTCGCGCGACGGTAGCCGCACATCTCTCACTACGACTGTGCAGCCTCGCTGGACGGACGCCCACAACGCCAACCCTGGACCGACGGCGGCCCTGACCAGCCTCGACAACCTCGTCCTGCTCTGCCGCCGGCATCAGTGTTTGATGCGTCACCTGACCGTCGGCTGAAGATTCGGGTCGGCTACGACTGGCGGCTCGTCTTCATTCCGCCATCCGATGGCGATCCGCATCGGCGTTCTCGCCACGACATTTGGGCGACTGCCCGAGGCTGATGTCGAGCGGGCACCGTCGTCAGCGTGAGGGGAGTCGGCAGTGCGTGGTTCAGACGGCGAGGATCGCTGCTCGGGCCAGCGCTCGGACTCGAGCCCATTCCGATGCGGTGGTCAAAGCGTCGGCATGCCAGAGGCCGGCCTTACGCTCCTCGCTCATCGTGGCCAATTGGTGGTTGAGCTCTTGCAATGCGAGCACGGCGAAGTGGTTGAGCCATCCGTGTTCCACGAAGGTCGGTGCCAATGGGAAGCCGTCGTCGAACTCCAGTGCCAGTTCGTCGAGGGAAGGGTGGGTGCCCAGGTTTCGCACGTACGCCGTTTGTTCTTCGGCTTCCATGGCCAGGATGGCGATGCTCCGCATGAGCGCGACGAGCAATGTCGGGCTGGGCTCGTCCACGGCCGCAGCCTAGCGTGTACCTCGGGTGAGCAGGTCGTGGTGATCTCGGGTCCAGTCGTGGGCTGCGCGTACGGATTCGACTGTTCCTGAATCGCGGAGTCGGACCATGGCGGGGTCGCCGGTGTCGGCTGCGGATTCGATGCCGCGCCAGCAGCGGTCCTGCCACCACAGGATGGTGTCGATGAGGGCGGATCGGTTCGCCAGTTCGTAGGCGTCGGCGATCACGTGGATCAGGCTCGCGGCCTCGGCGGCGTTCTCGACACCGGGGCCCAGGCCTACGTACTGCCAGCACACATGGGCGACGTCGTGGATTCGCCGGCGCGCCCGTCCACCCGTGCTGCTCGAAGTGGTTCAACAGGCGGCGGACGAAGACCGGGTCGCGCGGTGGTGATTTCCGTACCGTCGAACCGACCCGCACCGCGTCGCTGACGAAGCCACCGGTCAGCGGTCCCTCGGCGGCGATCTCACGTGGATCCACAAGCTTCCTCCTGACGCGAACCGACGAACCGACGAACCGACGAACCGGCGAACCGGCGAAGCGACGAAGCGACGAAGGGGCGAGGCGACGAAGGGGCGAGGGGACGAAGGGTTGGTGAGGGCCGAGACCGGCTCGGCCCTCACGGTCGGGTCAGGGGGTCCAGCGGATGTTCGGGTTGATGCGGCCGTTCCAGTCGAAGGTGGCCATGTTGTCCCAGCCGTCGCCGGTACCGTTGATGTTGGCGGGGTCCCAGCCGTTGCCCTTGATGGCGTACCAGGTGGGTTCCCAGTAGAAGACGCCGACGGCGCCGGCGTTGCGGGCTGTGTTCTGGGTCCAGGTGAACTGCTGGGCCTGGCCGGCCCACGTGGCCGGGATGTTGTCGCACAGGACCGTACCGGGGATGGAGTTGGGTTCGTTGTCGGCGTCGGCCGTGGTGAACTGGTAGGCCGTCTCGGCGATCACCACCGGTTTGCCGTAGCGGGTGCGGGCGTCGGTGATGACGTTGTAGAGGTTGGCCAGGGTGCCGTGCCACATGCAGTAGTAGGACAGCGCCGTCACGTCCCAGGGCACGCCTTGACCCTTGATACCGTCGTAGAACCAGCGCATGTTGGCCATGCTGTCGGCGTCGGCCACGTGGACCCACACCTGGGTCGCGTTGTTGCAGGCCTTCGTCGCGTTGTAGCCCTGCTTGAGCAGGGAGGCCAGCGGCGCGAAGTTGTTGTTGGTGACCTGGCCGCGGGGCCAGAGCATGCCTACGTTGATCTCGTTGCCGATCTGGACGCTGTCGGGCGTGGTGCCCTGCCCTTTCAGCGCGGTGCAGACGTCGTACGTGTAGTTGTAGACATCGCTTTGCAGCTGGGTGAGCGAATGGGAGGCCCAGGCGGCCGGCGGGTACTGCTTGCCGGGGTCGGCCCACGTGTCGGAGTAGTGGAAGTCGATCAGCAGCTTGAGGCCCTTGGCTTTGATCGCGCGGGCCTGCTGGAGGACCTTGGCTTTGTTGTTGTAGCCGCTGGCCGGGCTGTTCCAGATGCGTAGGCGGGCGTAATTGACACCGGCCGACTTGAGGATGTCGTACGGGTCGGCGGCGTTGCCGGACGCGTTGTAGTACTTGCCGCCGAGGTCGAGCGTGCGCTGCAACGACGAGACGTCGGCGCCGCGCATGGTCAGCGTGTTGGCCGCCGAGGCGGGGGCGGGGGTGAGCGCGGCCGAGATCGTCAGGACGGCGACGACCGCGGCGGCACGCAGGGACAGTTTCATATGGCTCCCTCCAAGAAAGGGGGATGGCCCGGCGACGGTGGAGACGCCGGTGTGGAGCCTTATGCAGGGGAGGATTCGCGGACGACCAGGGAGGTCGGCACGGTGATGGAGAGCGGGGTACGCCCGGCGATCACATCGGTGAGCAGCCGGACCATTTCCTCGGCGACCCGATCGAGCGGGTGCCGCACGGTGGTCAGCGGTGGTTCGGTGGTGGCGGCCAGGCCGGAGTCGTCGAAGCCGACCACCCGGACGTCGCCCGGCACGGCCCGCGCGGCCTCGCGCAGCACACGCAGGGCACCTTCGGCCATCGCGTCCGACGCGGCAAAGACGGCGTCCAGCTCCGGGTCGTGTTCCAACAAAGTACGCATGGCGGCCGCCCCGGACGCCCGGCTCCAGTCACCGTGGGCGACGCGCCCGGGCTCGATCGTGTCGCCGTGGGCGATCAGCGCGTCGTGGTAGCCCTGGAGCCGGTCGACGCCGCCGCCGGTGTCCTGAGGGCCGGTGATCGTGGCGATCCGCGTGCAGCCGGCCGCGATCAGGTGTTCGACCGCCGAGCGGCCGCCGTTGCGGTCGTCGGCCATCACCGAGCTGATCAACTGCTCGTAGCCGAGCACCCGCCCGCAGGCCACGATCGGCACCTCGGCCTGCACGAGCTGGCCCAGCAACGGGTCGCCCGAGTGGGGCGAGAACAGCAGCACGCCGTCGACGTGCCCGCCCGACAGGTACGAGATCGTGCGCGCCCGCTCCTCCGGGGTCGACGCGATCATGAGGATCAGCGTCAGCTCCCGGTCGGAGAGCGCCTGGGCCACGCCGCGCAGCAGCACCGAGAAGTTGGGGTCCTCGAACAGCAGGTGCTGCGGCTCGGTGAGCAGAAACGCGATCGACCCCGACCTGCCGGTGGCGAGAGACCGCGCGTGCGGGTTGGCTGTGTATCCCGTACGGGAAATGGCGTCCCGCACGGCCCGGACCGCCTCGGGGCTGACCCATTCGCGGCCGTTGAGGACGCGGGAGACGGTGGCGTAAGAGACCCCGGCCTCGCGCGCGACGTCGCGGATGGTGGGCCGCTTACGCCCTGGTGAGGGCGGGGTCGGCACGTTGGGAAGCATAGTCGTCATGCCCGGCCCCGGTGGGCGAGCCCTCGGGGTGCGACGCCGCCCCCGCTGAAAGGAGTCATGCCTTGACCGCCCCCGCACCGAGGTCCACCCGCCAGTACCGCTGCAGGGTCAGGAACAACACCACCAGGGGTACGACCGACAGCAGCGAGCCCGTGACGACCGAGGTGTACATGGCGGGCTGGGTCGCGCCCTGGTTGAGCAGCCCGCTCAGCCCGACCGTGACCGGGAACAGCTTGTCGTCGCCGAGCATGATGAACGGCAGCATGTAGTTGTTCCAGATGGCCACGAACTGGAACAGCAACACGGTCACCAGTCCCGAGCGCATCATCGGCAGCGCCACCCGCCAGAACGCCCGCCCGTCGGACGCGCCGTCCATCCGGGCCGCCTCGAGCACCTCGTCGGGCACGGTGGCGGCCGCGAAGATCCGGCACAGATAGATCCCGTACGGGCTGATGAAGCTCGGCAGCAGCACCGCCCAGTACGTGTTGGTCAGCCCGACCTTGGCCAGCAGCAGATACTGCGGCACGGCCAGGATGACCGCGGGCACCAGCACCCCGGCCAGCACCAGGTTGAACGCCACCGACTTGCCGCGGAACTCGTACTTGGCCAGGGCGAACCCGGCCATGGCGCTGACCAGGGTCGACACGGCCGCGCCGCCACCGGCGAAGATGGCCGAGTTGACCATCCAGCGCCAGTACAGGCCGTCGCGGTAGCCGCTGAGGAACGCGATGTTGTCGAACAGGTGGGTGCTCGGCAGGAACGTGAACGTGTTGAACAGCTCGCTCGCGCTCTTGGTCGAGGCCACCAGCACCCACAACACCGGCAGCAGGCAGTACGCGGCTCCGAGCAGCAGGAGCACGGTGGCGGTGGGGCTGGTCCTCTTGAAGCGAGGCGGCGGCGTTTCCTCCCGCACCGGCGGAGGCACGGTCAAGACGGCCATGATCAGTTCTCCTGACTGAAGGCCCGCGAGCCGACGAACTTGAGGAATCCGTAGGAGATGACGAACGTGGCGACCGCGATGATCACCGAGGTGGCCGCCGCGGAGTAGATGTCATTGCGTACGAAAGCATCGCGGTAGACCTTCATGAGCGGTGTCCATGTGGTCGAGATCGTGTTGCTGAGCGGCCGCAACGTCATCGGCTCGGCGAAGACCTGCAGCGTGGCGATCAACGAGAACAGGAACGTCATGACCAGGGACGGGCCGATGACCGGGATCTTGATGCGCCACGCGATCTGGATGTCCGAGGCGCCATCGATGCGGGCCGCCTCGAACAGGTCGGTCGGGATGGCCCGCAGCGCCGTGTAGAGCACGATCATGTTGAAGCCGGTGCCGCCCCAGATCGCGATGTTGGCCACCGCGTACAGCACCCAGCCCGAGCTCAGCGCGTCGGGCGCGGTGATCCCCACACTCGACAGCGCGTCCACGATCGGGCTCACCCGCGGCAGGTAGAGGAAGCCCCACAGCAGCGAGGCGATCACGGCCGGCACGGCGTACGGCAGGAAGATCGCGGTCCGGGTGAAGGTGCCGACCCGGGTCCGCCCGGCGTCGAGCAGCAGGGCCAGCACCAGGGCCAGACCGAGCATGCAGGGCACCACGATCAACCCGTACGCCCCCACGCGCAGGACGCTCGGCACGAATTCGGGGTCGGTCAGCGAGCGGCCGTAGTTGCTCAGCCCGGCCCACACCTCACTGCGCGAGCCGGCGCCCAGACCCAGGCCGCTGACCTTGACCCGGCGCAGGCTCAGGTAGCCCGCGTAGCCGATCGGCGCGGCCAGGAACAGCGCGAACAGCACCAGCGCCGGGGTCAGGAAGAGATACGGCGCGCTCTTGGTCCTCATCCGGCGACGCTGAATCCGGCGTTCTTCAGGTCACCCACCGTGGCCTGCTGAATGGTGTCGAGCGCGGCCCCGAAACCGGCCGCCTGCTTGGCCTCGGCCGCCTTGCCGAAGGCATCGTTGTAAGCGCTGTAGGCGACGTTGACATTGGGCCCGTACGTGAAGGGTTTGGTGATCTTGCCGGCCTCGGCCGCGATGGCGTAGAAGTCGGTCTGATTGCTGAAGAACGCGGGCGGCGCGGTCAGCGCGATGCTGGTGGCGTCGTTGGCGGCGGGATAGACGTTGGCCGTGCCGGCCAGCGCCTTGATCGCCGCCGGGTCGGTGTTGAGCCACTTCACGAACTCGGTGGCCTGCGCCTTGTGCTTGGACTGCGAGGTGACGCTGGTGGCCGAGCCGCCCCAGTTGCCGTTGGCCGGGGCCGCGGCATCCCAGTTGGGCAGCAGCGCGGTCTTCCACTTGCCCTTGGTCGAGGCCGCGTTTCCTTCGAGTACGCCCGGACCCCAGACCGCCCCGAGCCAGCCGACCTGGGTGCCGTCGTTGAGGGCGGCGTTCCACTCGGGCGTGTACATCGGCTTGTTGTCGATCACGCCTTCCTGCACCAGGCCGCCCCAGTAGTCGGCGACTTTCTTCGTGTTGGCGTCGTTGACGGCCACCGTCCACGACTCGCCCTGCACGCCCCACCACGACGCGCCGGCCTGCTGCGACAGCCCGGCGAACCAGCCCGGGTCGTTGGACGAGAACGTGCCCAGGTACTGCTTCGGGTTCGCCTTGTGGATCTTCCGGGCGGCCTCGGCGTACTCGTCCCAGGTCTTCGGGGCCTGGACACCGGCCTTGTCGAACACGTCGGAGCGGTAGAAGAACATCATCGGACCCGAATCCTGCGGTACGCCGTAGAGGGCCTCGCCGCCCAACGTGACCGCGTTCCAGGCCGACTCGGGGAACTTGCTCTTGAGGTCGCCGGCCTCCTTCGCGATGTCGGCCACGGCGTCCGCGGCGACCAGCGTCGGGATCTTCTGGTACTCGGCCTGCATGACGTCGGGGGCGCCGCTGCCGGCCTTGATCGCGGTCAGCAGCTTGGCCACGGCCGGGTCGCCGCCGTCCTGCTTGTTCACGGTGACCTGGATGTTCGGGTGGGACGCGTTCCAGCCCTCGACGACCTTGTCCATGTTCGGGGCCCAGCTCCAGTAGGTGAGCGCGACCTTTTCGTCGGGGTCTTCTTGAGGGGAATCGTCGCCGCTGCAGGCGGCGGTCGTCAGTATCAGCGCCGCGGCGAGCACCCCGGCGAAAGTCCTCTTCATCGTTGCTCCCTGGTGTCGCACGTCACTCGATTAGGCCTGTGACCGGTTACAGTGCTGCGCGTCTTCATGATTGTCAAGGTCTTGCTTCTGGCCCGTTACAGCGCGGTATCGTGCGGGCTCAGTCAGCTGTGACCGGTTACAGTTCGGGGAGGCCTCGTGCTTTTTGTCGCGCACCATCCGTGGTCCGAGCCACCGCGCCGGCCCCGGATGAGCAACGACGAGGACGTGCGGCCGGGGCTCGCCCTGTCCAGCCGGCACCTCACGCTCGGCGGCCGGGCCGTCATCCCGGTGTCGGGCGAGCTGCACTACAGCCGGGTGCCGCGGCACCGCTGGGCCGAACGGCTGCGCCAGATGCGGGCCGGCGGCGTCACCGTGGTCGCCAGCTACGTGTTCTGGCTGCACCACGTGCCCGTACGCGGCGAGCCTCGCTTCGACGGCAACCTCGACGTCGGCGCGTTCCTCGACGAAGTGCGGGCGGCCGGGCTCGAAATGGTGCTGCGCATCGGCCCGTGGTGTCACGGCGAGAGCCGCAACGGCGGCTTCCCGGACTGGGTGCAGCGGGCCCCCGTCGCCCACCGCACCGACGACCCGGCCTATCTCGAATTGGTGGAGGAATGGTTCGGGCAGCTCGCCGACGCGATCGGCCGCCCCGGCCTCCTGGGCATCCAGCTCGAGAACGAGCTCTACGACCAGCCCGGCCACCTGCTGACGCTCAAACGGCTGGCCCGGGCGGCCGGAATGTCGGCACCGTTGTGGACGGCGACCGCGTGGGGCGGTGCCGACCTGCCGCCGGAGGAGGTGCTGCCGCTTTACGGCGGTTACGGCGACGGGTTCTGGGTCGACGCCGACGCGCCCTGGGATCCGACGTTCCGCGACCACTATTTCTTCTCGCACGTGTGGGACGACCCGGGTATCGGCGCCGACGTGCGGCGGCTGCACGAGGCCCGGATCAGTGCGCCCCAATCGCGTACGCCGTCACCGTTCTTTCCGCCGGCCACGTGTGAATTGAGCGGCGGCATGGGCACGGCGTATCACCGGCGGCCGTGGCCCCGGGGACTGGACGTGGCCACGATCGCCCACTGCAAAATCGGCAACGGATCGGCCTGGCAGGGCTATTACATGTACGCCGGCGGAACGAATCCTGTCGGTGCGCAGGAATCGCATGCGACGGGTTACCCGAACGACATGCAGCGCCTCGGCTACGACTTCCACGCCCCCATCGGCGAGGCCGGCCTGCTCGGCGAAAGCCACGCGCCACTACGGCGGCAGCACGCCTTTCTGGCCGCGTTCGGCGACCGGCTGGCCGAAATGCCGTCAACCCTTCCCGCCGTACGCCCCGACGGCGTCGACGACACAGCCACGCTCCGCTACGCCCTGCGCAGCGACGGCGACAGCGGTTTCCTGTTCATCGCCTGGCACCAGCCGCACTTCCCGCTGCCCACCTATCGCCAGGCGCAATTCCACATCGAGTTGTCGTCGGTGTCGCTGAAATTGCCACCGGTGGACGTGGCTCCGGGCACACTCGCCTGCTGGCCGCTACGCCTTTCGCTGGGCGGCGTCACGCTCGACTGGATCACGGCAACCGCACTGACCGTGCTGCCCGGCGACATCCCGACGCTCGTACTGACCGCCGCGGACGGAATCGACGTCACCTACTCGGTAGACGGCGTGATCTCGGCCCTCACCCCCGGATTCGAACCCGTCCACCTGTCCGGCCTCGACCTGCTGGTGCTACCGGCCGCCGCCGCCGATTCCGTCTGGGTCGATTCCCGGCAGCGTCTCCTGCTCTCCGACGACGAATTACGGTGGGGTCCCGACGGCCGAATCGAAGCACTGGCCACGAGAGCACCATCGGTCCAGGTCTACGAGACGGGCCGTTTCGTCTCGTTGCCGCTGCTCGACGCAGCTGAGGGCCTTACCGCGCCGGCCCAGTTCGAGCAGATCCGCCCACCCGGCGCAACGGTCCCCGTGGCCTACGGCAAATTCGACGGCCGTCAGTCAGCCCCCTCGCCAGAGGCATTCGACGAATTAGCGGCCGTGTACCGCATCGACATCCCCCCGACCGCCCACGACGCCTTCCTGCACATCGACTGGGCAGGCGACGTGGCCGAACTACGGGTCGACGGCCGAACGGCAACCGACCGCTTCTGGGACGGCTCCCCCTGGACGGTCAACCTGCGCGACGCCGGCTGGCACCCGGGCGCCAAGCTGACCCTGCACCTACTACCCCTGGCCGCCGGCTCCCCCGTGTCCCTACCGGCCGAGGCCCGCGACCACCTACTAGCCGCCGACGGCCAACTACTCGATCTCAGGTCGGTCCGGGTAGACGCCCGGCAAAGCTTCCTGGAGGACTCCGGAACCTAGCTCAGCCCGACCCTGGCGCAGTAGATCGAGCGCCGGCGCCGGCGCCGGCGGCAGAACAGCACCAGTTTGTCCAGGCTAGTCACGGCCGCCGTCGGTCCAGGGTTGACGTCGTGGGCGTCCATCCAGCGAGGCTGGACAGTCGCACTGAGAGATGCACAGCTGCCGCCGCGCGAGCTTGGGTCGGCGCAGACCAGCAGCAGCAGGCGCTGGTCATCGAAAGGAGCGCCAGCCGGCCGACTTCGTTCCTGCGCAAACTCAGCGGTAGATCCGGAGGTCAGCGTGGGTGGCTACCGAGCGTGGCACGTCGTTGTCGGCTCGCACGATCGACGGCCTGAGAGTGAGCACCTCGGACGATCGGTCGCTTACGTTGTCCACAACGCCGATGCGTTCCCGTCATGCGATGGGAGATTTTCGCTGAATGCCATCAGAGAACCGGGCCCAATGGGTTCACCAAGCCCGTGCCGCCTTGATCATCGCCGCGACTCGGCGGACCCTTCTTACCTACGGTGAACTTGGTATGGCGTTGGGCATGGAAGGCGTCAGCCTCCGAAACCACCTACGACATGTTTTGGACGACGTCTCCGAGGATTGCCGCACCAGAGGCGAGGACTGCTCGCTCGCGGCTCTCGTAGTCAATAAGGAGTCAGGCGAGCCGGGAGCCGGCTGGTCCAACGGGACTCGAGACTGGCCGCAGGAAGTCCGTCGAGTTTTCCAAGCCTGGACGCCAAAGTAGCCGACACTGCTCACGGTTGTCGCAGTGCGGACATCGAGGCCGGTGGCCCCGAGGTGGAGGTAGTACACGCCTTATCCGCGGCTAGATGAGGATGGCGCTCGGCTATGTCTTACGCTTCCGCCCATGTCCGAAATCCTGGCCGCGATTGCCATCGTCATCAGCCTCGTCGCCTTGGCCGTCGCGTGGTGGAACGGCAGCTCCGCCCGCCGCTCCGCCGACGCGGCGGAAGGGTCACAGCACGCAGCTGACCGATCGGCCGATGCGGCCATGAGAGTGGCGGACGTGGAAAGCCAGAGACGACATGCAGAAACTAGACCGCGCTACAAGATCGAGATCCTCTCCGGCGACGATCCGATCTTCGAGTATTTCGTACGGTTGACGCTCGTCGAGCATGGTCCGGTGCAAGACCTGCTGGTAGAAGTCTTGTCGCCGGCAGAAGTAGAGATCTATGGTCGCAAACCCGGTGACACTCACCCCGTGCGCGAAGCGCACTTAGGCAAGCTTTCCATTGGCGAAACCCGGCAACTGCCATTAAGGCAAATTGATGATATCGCCTACAGCAGGGTTCGACTCCTCATCACATCCGTATCTGAGCAGTACAAGTCGCCTTGGATTCAGGTCGAGGACCTCAATATCCCGCGACCGTGGCACGATTGACGGCGCTGCGACGACCATGCGAACGAATTAGCGAGCCACGCCGCCCGTGACTGGACGGCTACGCCAAAGTCCGCGACGACCGCTCCTTATGATGAGCAATCGGCGGATGCGACCTCACACCGGATCGCGGCGGATCCGAGCGCTATGAGCGGCCCCGATCTTGTCGTATCCACGCAGTACAATAGAACCATGATGATGGGTTGCGTTGTGGGCGTTCTGGCGGGTTCGAGTCCCGTCGGATGCGGCGCAGCCAGAAGATCAAGTTGGGCCTGGTGTGCGTCTCTGCGGCATTCGTCCAGGCAATCTTTTCTTCAATTGCCGCAATGTGCGGCCCGACCACGCCCCTGCTGGTCTTCATCGCTATCTCAGGAGCCTCCGTGATTTCCAGCATCGCCGTGAATCTGCTGACTGCTGCTGCACCCGCTGATCAGGTTGGGAGCGCCCAAAACACAGCCCATCATCATTGGTCGGACCGCAGGTTTACTTCTGATCCAAACACCTGCCTCGACGCTTCTTGACATTATCTTAATAACGGCACGGCCTGAGTATATTTCCGCAGGGGCGAATGAATGCCGGGTTACTCAACGCGGCAGATCCCGACGGCTCTGGCCGAAACATCAAGCCGATAGCCGATGTGTCGGTTTCGGCTGGGCCGCCCAGACGTTCACTGACTTTGCGAAACTCCCAACTAGTGAGACCTGGGGTTGTACAGGCTGGTCGGGGCCGGAGTTGTTGCAGGGATGACGTGGGCGTCTGTCTGACAAGGCTCGACCGTCGTAGTGAGGGGTGCAGCTACCGACGCTTAGGTCAGGGCTCAGCGAGGCGCGCAAATAGCAAGGCGCTGTTCGTCTAAGGGAAAGCCGAGCCGGTTGCAGTCGTGTCCCGGACATGGCGACGGCGATCCGGACGCGCGCGGATCGCAGCCACGAGAGTGCTCCGCAGATCCCGAACCGCCCAGAAGCGGCGCTACACAGGAGTCTCCGCGGGTCTCGATTCACTCACGCACAAGACATTGCGCTTAGTGCTACGTCGAACGCATCCTGTAGTGCTGTCGAGTGTGGAGGACATACGGTGCCGGAGCTGAGTTCGCCGACAGATCCCGAGGTCATCAAGCTGACCACCGGCCTCATCACCTACCTAAGAACGTTGGTGAGCAGGTCACCTCAGCAGCAGACCCGAGACGCCCTCACCCCCAACCCACACGCCTGGCTCTACTCCTACCAGGCCTTCATTCAGCCGCCGTCAGACGACGGCACCCTGCTGGCGGTAGAACATTTGCCCGTCACCGGACCACCACCGATGCCACCCGAACTCGACGACTGGACCGAACGCAGCTGGGACGATCCGAAAGAACCCGAACCGATGCTCGACGACATCGGCGAAGCTGGCGCCATTCCCGCTGGAGTCAAGGCCGCATTCAGGCGATGGGCGCACACTTGGCGAACGTGGGCTGACGCAGAGCAACAGGCCGACAGCACACGTGAGTGCTACAACAAGCTCGAAGAACTACGCAGACAGGCCACCCAACTGGCCGACACCCACGAACTTGTCCTCGGCCTGGGCCTTCTCACCGCCCCCATCACCGACAACCCCACCATCTACCGCCATCTGCTGACCGTCGACGTCACCATCGACCTAGACCCTGAGACCGACGCGATACGTGTCGAGCTGCCTACCCAGACGCACCTCACTCGCGAAGACCTGGACTTCTTGTCCAACATCGGTCCGTTCCGAAGCGAACGCGCATCGGCCCAGTACTTCGACTCCGCACTCGAAGACCTCGACCCCTTCTCCGATCAGGTGGCCGCCTGGCTCGACCGATGGCGCAGAAACTGTTGGAACGGTCCCCTCGAGGGGAAACCCGCGCTGTGGGCACCGGCCGACAAAGAGACATCTCAGCCATCCCTGCGCCTCGCGCCGGCACTGGTCCTCCGTAAACGCGACACCGGCGGCCAACTCGCCTTCTACGACCGCATCCTCGCCTTCCTGCGCCAACCCCATGCGGCCGCACCGATCGGCCTCGCCCAACTGGTCCTCGCGCTCGGGCCCGACGACCGGGTGCGCTGGCTACGCGAGACCACCGGCACCGACCGGCAAATCGCCGGCACTGATCCGCTGCTGCCACTGGCAGATCTAAGGTGGGAGTTCAAGGCCTTGTATGCGGAGTCTCGCGCCGGCTCGAGGAAGCGCTCGGTGTAGTCGTCGAACCACTCCCTGAACTCTTCGTATGAGAACGGCATCAAGTCCGTCAACGGATCCTCCGTAAATTTCGCTTCTGCTGCCGAACAACTGAGCCGGACACTTCGATCTACTGCATCGGCCGCAACATGATATAGCTAACGTGGTAGATCACGGAGTACATCTACCGCGCCCTTCTGATGCGTCAGCTACCAGGGGCAGTCCACGCCAAGCGGTACGCGCGTACGGGTTCGCTCGGGCAGGTCGATTAGAGAGCCACAGCGAACGACTGCCCAACGTTCACTCAACTCAGCACATCCGTACGCCTCCCGCCGAAATATCAGGCTTGTAGTCAATCATTGATGTGCCGACGTCGGCTGGACCGCCACAACGTTCACCGAGTTGCGAATCTCCCAAGTAGTGAGACCTGGGGTTGCTCAGCCTGTTCGGAGGCCATCGTCGGTCCAGGGATGACCTAGTGGACGTCTACCCAGTGGTACCGGACGGTCGCAGCGAGGGAGGTGCCGCTACCGTCGCGCGATTCAGGGCTCGGCGCAGCCCGGCAAGAGCAGGCGCTCGTCGCCGAGGGGGCGCCGGCCAGCTGACTTTGGTCCTGCGTGGACTCAGCGGCAGATCAGTGCACTCGGTCGCTGCTGCTCAGCGGTGAGACACGTGCGTCGCCACGGGTAACAGAAATTGCATGCTGACTGGTGTGCAGCAACTCGCAAGGTCTCGACCGATTCGAGTTGGTAAGCAGCCGGGAATCGCCAATTGTGTCGTGCAGCAGGCTGCTCGACGCCTGACCTGTTGTGGCCGGGTCGAAAAATTACCCTATGACTTCTCAGGGTCGGTCCCGCTTCTTTCTTGATTTCGACGTTGATGTGCTCGGAAGTCAAAATACGCGGACATGGCGGTGGGCACGAGGCCGATGACGGCTACGATTAGTCCAAGAATAGGAAGTAGGCTGGAACCGCTGTCACTGCTGCCAGCATTGACCAGTACAAAGAGCACAACGATAACACCCACCACCCAGGCAGGAACACCGGCCCGCTCCCTCGAAATAGTGGGCTGCGAAGCCGTGGTCAGTGGAGCGCTCACGGTCGATCGCCCATCCGCCCTTCGTGCTGCGGTGAGAAAACGTCGCTCCGCGTCGTCCCGCCGCTTACGTACGCGAAGAATCTCGGCATGAATCCAGTCAGGACTGCTACCAGTTTGGAGAGGCGTGCGGCGGCCGCGGCTCGGTAGTACTACTTCTCGCCGCAGCAGTTCTGGGTTCAGCTGAATCATCGGGGGTTCGGGCTGATGCAACTTTCGGGCGTGTAGGCGAAGAAGGTCATCTTCTTTTGCCAGGAGCAGCTCAAGCTGGTGACGAAGCCTGTCCAGCGAGCGGTCCAAGTCTAACTCCTCCGACGTGGCGGTCACAGCGCAAGCCGTTGCGCATGCCTCATATTGGCAGCGCCGGGCAACAACTGGAACCCCTCGCGGTGCGCCCCACCCCACCCTCGGCGGTAGCGTACGTCGAGCCAGCTCTAGCCGACGCCACGCTACGTGACCCCGTTAAACCCTCCACCGCCCGCACGGTCGGCGGCAGATCAGTGCGCCGACCAACGGTCGTCTTGGCGGGCTGGCATCATCGCTGCGTGCTAGATCTGATCCTCGTCAACGGGCTGCCCGGCTCAGGCAAGACCACCCTGGCAGCCTCAAGGCCGAGATTGGCACCCGGGTCTTCGCGTCCCGCGCCGAGGCACGCCGTGAGGTATTCGCCTACATCAACTACTACAACAACAAAAGGCTACATTCCACCGTGAACCACCAGACACCACGCGAAGCACGTGTCTGCTACCGTCCACCTACCGCCCTCGCGGCATGAAACTCCGGTGTCCGGTCCCGGGGTGGAACTTCACTGATTTTCGTTGCCGGATCACCCACTTCGCATTTCCTGGGATTGGCGCGTTTCTCGTTTGGCGTGTCGTGTTTCAGGTGCGGGATAATGGTTCATGGCGCAACTGAGTTTGTTCTCCCGGCTGGAGGTTGCTGCTTGGCGGGATCGAACGAAGTCGCGTCGCTATTCGCCGGACATGGAGGAGTTCCGGCGTGATCACGCGCGTCGGCGCAGTTGGGGTTTGAAAAGGCGGCATGCGGCGAAGTTGTGCCGGTCGCAGGGGTGTTCGTGGCGGTGCGGGGCGGTCGGTCTGCACGATCCGGTAGTGCAACTGCCGCCGCTGATCTGGGACGACGAGCAGACCTGCTCGGCACCTCCGGCGTCCGGCGGTGAGGCCGCGGCCGGATCAGACCAGCCGCCCGCCACCGCGGATCCAGCGAGCCCGGCCCCACCGGTTGATCATGAGCTGTCTGCCGGTCGTGTTCATGCGGCCGGGCCGACCGACCGCACCGACCCAGCTCGAGCGGGGGCGGCACACACGACGGGCACGGCGCGCGACGCCGACGGGTCGGAAAAGCCGGCAATTCCAGTGGCAGCAGCCCGGCGGATGATGCCGACTGCTGACAGGTCGACGCCGACGGCCACGCGCGCACCCACTGTCCGTCCGGCGCCAGCTGATCCGCCACCGTCAGCTGACCGAGCCACGCCCGCCGTCCGGCCGACACCGGGTGATCCGCCACCATCGGCTGGCCGAGCCGCACCTGCCGTCCGGTCGGCGGCTGACGGGACGACCCGGCCGCCGGGCCGCAGGTCACCATCGAAGCCATCGCGGATCCAGCGACGACGGTCGTACCGTCGCCCGAAACGCGCCGGTGACAAGCCGCGCGCCACGAAATGTCGCAGCGCCTCGCCCACCGAAACAGGCAGGACCGGCAGCCTGCCGCATTCGGGAATTCCACCGCCGGCCGGGAGATGGATGAACGATCCCGGCGTCTCGCACGATTGTGTCGAACTGCCTTTGGCGAGTCAGTTCAGTTGTGCGTGGTTCGAGGATGGCGCCACTACCGCCCCGGTGTCGGTATCGCATTGATCGGGCATCCACCTCTCGGCAAGTCCGGACGCCTCTCGCCGAAGTATCACACTTGTAGTCGATCATTTATGTGCTGGCGTCGGCTGAGTCGTCAAGACGTTCGCTGTGCTTGCGCCCCTCCCAACTAGTGAGAACTGGAGTTTTCTAGTTTCGTCGAGCCGCCGTCGGACCTGTGACATCTGGTCCCCGGCCTCAACCGCGTTGGCTTCCTCAACGCCGCGAGCCCCATGGAATGACACCGGGCAGCAGCGCATGACGTGGACGATAAGTGTCCTGCAGACACGCCCCCGATTCGGATCCGGACGCCTTGCCCGGACCGAAGCTTGGGAAAGCGCGCATCACCCCTCAGATGCTCGCATCTGATCTGCTCCTGGCAGCGAGTTCAGGATTCGGAGTGCGACTTCATGCAACGGCGGGTCAATCGTTCCCGGCGTACTTGTCCAGCCGCTCATCATCGACCGGCAGGACCCGTAGACCGGCCATGACGGTTCGCACATCAGCGAGGTCGCCGTACACCTCGGTCGGGTCGGCCCAGACACCCGGCAACGGCTCGTAGCTGAGAAACGTCTGTTCGCCTCCGTTGTTGCCGACCACCTCGGTATGACCGGCGAACTGACTGACCCGATCTTTGACGTGGGCCGCGGAAACCAGTGCCCGATTATTGTTGCCGAAGGAGATGGACCGGCTCCGCTGACCGTCGGTCAACATGAGCATCCAGCTCTCGCCTCGGCTCTGCCGCGGGTAAGGCACTCCAGTTCGCCTATGCAGCACCTTCATGTCGGGTGCTGCGCTCGCCCGCCACGTGACTTCGTCGCGCTTCGTACCGATCCCAGCCACCGCAGCCTTCGCCTCTGCGAGGGGATAGCCGGTCACCTCTGCGTACCACTGCCGTCCGGCCTTGTCGGACCACAACCACGAGTAGGTGTCCGTCCAGGCACCGGCGAACCTTGTGGCCGGGCGTCCGTTCACGACGTCGTCGGCGCGCACTGCGTCGCCGTGGGTCACGATGCCCCGGGCCGGGCCGGGCCGGTGACGGTAAGCCGACGGGTCACCATGCCGTTGCCGGCCATCGCCGTGACCACCAGCGACGGGTGAAGCACCCGCTGATCGAACTGTTCGAGGTTGCCGCGATCTTGACGACCTTCCATCCCTCGGGCAGCTTCGTGGGCCACAACCGCAAGTCCGACCGATCCGGACGAATGGGTTGGGCGGAGCCGCCGTTGCCGCACTGGAGCGACCCGTCGGCGGCGATCGCGGCATCGATGAACGGCGCACTGCCGTTGTCCCACGGCCACAGTGCTGGTACGGGGACCGCCGCGACGAGCGAAGTGGCCACCACACCCACAGCCAGACCACCGAAAGCCAGCAGGCGGCGGCGCGGCCGGGCCTTTTGAGAGAACGCCGTGGCGTGTCGACGTGCGTCGACATCGATACGCAGGGCGGTCAAGCGAGCCACTTCGTTCGGGGCTACCGTTTGGATCGGGTCGGCGTCAAGGAGTTCGACCGGGAGCTCGGTTCGCGTCATGGGGCACCTCCGGGAGCGATTACTACGGGCCGGTGGTCGACAACGGATGGTTCGGGACCCGACTTGGTCATAGCGGCTCTCAGACGACGCCGGGCCCGATGCAGGCGGACCGCGAGGGCGCCTCGGGAGCAGCCGAGCGCGACCGGCGGACGTTGGCGCTCACCCGCCTGGCCACGCCGAACAACCACGGCAGTTCGGCCGCCGGGATCTCGGCGAGCCGCCGCCAGGCAACGACGAAGGTCTCGGCGACCACCTCGTCCGCCTGCTCGTCGTCGACCCTCCGCCGGGCGTATCGCAGCACTGCCGGCGCGTGCTCCAGCCACAGTCTGTTGAAGTGTTCTTCCGGTGCCGGCACCACGGCTCCTCCCTGCTCCCGTGCGGCCCTCAACAGAGAAGGTGTCCGGCTTCCCCGGCAGCATTACCGGGCAGAGCGGTGCGTACGTTCGCAGGGTCTAGGGTTCCTCAGGTGGTCATGAGCGCACAGGACGTTGTGGGCGTCATCGAGTCGGACCCCGGAGCGATGAGAGTCCTTCGAGCTGCGGCCGACCTCGGATTACCGGACTGGTGGATCGGTGCCGGCTTCGTCCGCAACCGCGTCTGGGACGCGATCAGCAACCTTCCGGTCTCACCGGAGCGGGATGTGGATGTCGCCTACTTCGACCCGGAGAAGTTGGATCCGGGCGAGGATGCACGCGCCGAAGCCCGAGCCGCGACGGTCCTGCCCGGGGTGCCGTGGGAGATTCGTAACCAGGCACGAATGCACCTGCGCAACGGCGACGAGCCCTACACGTCCGCTCAGGACGCGATATCGCGCTGGCCCGAAACGGCGACGTGCGTCGCGGTGACTTTGCGGGGCGGCTCTGTTCGCCTGGTGTCCGCCCATGGGCTGGCTGACCTCGTGGGATTGGTGGTGCGCCCCTCTCCATCTTTCCGCAACGCGGCGGGCCGCGCGAAGGTACAGCGCCGGGTGGAGGCCAAGGGGTGGCTCGACCGATGGGCTGGACTGCGGCTGGAGATTTGAGCGGGGGTGCGCCTTCGCTGGTCAGTCACGCTCTCGTCGGCCGCGCTCGGCGCTTCTATCAGCGGCCGGCACCCAGGCTAGAGTGCAATGGTGGCGATCTATAGCCGGCCTGTGCCGAAGTGAGGCGGCAGCGCGTTCTCGAGGGTTTCGGTCCGGTTCTGGTTGTGGTCTTCGTGGCGGCTGTCGCGGCCGGGGTGGTGGCCTGGGCGGCGTTGCCGCCGGTGTTCCACGTGCACGGGAAGTTCGTCGACCTTTCCGTTTATCAGTATGGCGGGCGGATGGTGCTCGACGGCCTGCCCCTCTACGACGCCCGGGATCCGGCGACCAATCTGCGGTTCACCTATCCGCCGTTCGCTGCCGTGATGATGGCGCCGCTGGCGGCGTTGCCGGGCTGGCTCGTCACCGCGTTGTGGACCGGGGCGTCGGTCGGCGCCCTCGCCGGAGTCATCAAGCTGGCCGGCCGGGGCCTGGCCGGGT
This sequence comes from Paractinoplanes aksuensis, assembly GCF_024137025.1. GTDB lineage: Bacteria > Actinomycetota > Actinomycetes > Mycobacteriales > Micromonosporaceae > Actinoplanes > Actinoplanes aksuensis. The sequence continues at coordinate 66,329 of NZ_JAMYJR010000010.1, read as the reverse complement.
GGCAGGTCGCGCTGCTGGCCGTCGGCGCGCTCGCGCTGGAGCCGGTGTGGCAGAACCTCACCTTCGGCCAGATCAACCTGTTGCTGATGGCGGCCTTGCTCGTCGACCTGGTCCATCCGGAGCGCCGCTGGTCCGGTGTGCTCGTCGGGATCGCCGCCGGGATCAAGCTGACCCCGCTGGTCTTCGTCGTGCTGCTGGTGCTGATCGGTCGCCGGGCGGCGGCGGGGCGGGCCCTGCTGGCCTTCGCCGGCACGATCGCCGTCGGTTTCGCCGTCACCCCGGGCTCGGCCCTGACCTACTGGACCGAGGACCTGATCACGGCGGGCCGGGTCGGTCCGCCGGAACTGGCTCATAACCAGTCGGTGTCCGGCGCTCTCACCCGGCTGCTGGACGGCGTGCCCCCGACCCTGCTGTGGGTCGCTGTCGCCGGGCCGATCGCCCTGGGGCTCGTTTTCCTCGGCGCCGTGTGGTGGCGCCGCGGCGACCGGGTGCTGGGCGTCGGGTTCGCCGCGTTGGCCTCGCTGGTGGCCTCGCCGATGTCGTGGTCCCACCACTGGGTGTGGGCGGTGCCCATCGGGCTGGTGCTGTGGACGTACAGCCGGTGGGCAGCCGTTCTGTGGACCGCGGTGTTCGCGTCCCGCATGTTCGTGTGGGTGCCCTGGGGTTACGGCCGCGAGTACGGCTGGGACCCCCTCGACCACGTTCCCGGCAACATCTATCTGCTCGCCGCGCTCGCCCTGGGCGTCTGGGCAGTGGTGATGCTCATGAAGCGATCTCTCACGGTAACCCGGTGATCTACGGCATGATGGTCGTATCCGCGTTTTCCCCTGGCCGGGTGGGGAAAGTAGCCTGCCGGAGGCCCTGTGCGACCTCCACAGTGTTGATACTCACGGCATAATCGGCCTGGTCAGGGTGCTCTACTGAGTGAGACACCGAGCACCGAGGGAGTGGTAATGCAGCGGCATCGGGTGGCAGTGATCGGGGCCGGTTTCGGGGGCCTGTTCGCGATCAGGGCGCTGCGCAACGCACCGGTCGACATCACACTCATCAACGGCACGGCCTACCACTTGTTCCAGCCTCTGCTCTACCAGGTGGCCACCGGCGTGCTCTCCGAGGGCGAGATCGCCCCGCCGATCCGTGAGGTGCTGAAGCGGCAGGACAACGTCGACGTCAAGCTCGGCTGGGCCCAGCGAGTCGACACCGACAAGAAGATCGTCTACGTGTCGGGGCCGGGCATCGACTACACGGTCGAATACGACTCGCTGATCGTCGCCGCCGGGGCTTCGCAGTCCTACTTCGGCAACGACCACTTCAACGACTTCGCGCCCGGCATGAAGAGCATCGACGACGCGCTCGAGCTGCGGGCCAAGATCTTCGGCGCGTTCGAGATCGCCGACCTGCAGACCGATCCCGAGGCGCAGGAGCGCTGGCTCACCTTCGTGGTGGTCGGGGCCGGCCCGACCGGGGTCGAGATGGCCGGTCAGATCGCCGAGCTGGCCCACCGCAACCTGCCCGGGCAGTACAAGCACATCGACCCGCGCAAGGCCCGCATCATCCTGGTCGACGCGGTCGGCGCGGTGCTCAACACCTTCGGCGACCACCTCTCGACCCGGGCGCTGCGCCAGCTGCACCTGATGGGGGTCGAGGTCGAGCTCAACACCAAGGTGGTCGACGTCGACCTGACCGGCATCGAGGTCGAGTCCGAGCGCGGGCACGAGCGCATCCCGTCGATGACGAAGGTGTGGGCGGCCGGCGTCCAGGCGCCCCCGCTGGCCCGGCAGGTGGCCGAGGCGGCCGGGGCCGAGACCGACCGCGCGGGCCGCATCCTGGTCAACCCGGACCTGACGATCCCGGGTCACCCCGAGATCTTCGCGCTGGGCGACATGATGAACCTGGCCGGCCCCGACGGGCACCCGCTGCCGGGTGTCGCCCAGGTCGCCATCCAGGGCGGCAACTACGCGGCCAAGGTGATCGAGAAGCGGCTCCGCAACAAGCCCGCGCCGGGTCCGTTCAAGTACTTCGACAAGGGCAGCATGGCCACGATCTCGCGGTTCTCCGCGGTGGCCAGCGTGGGCAAGCTCCGCCTGTCGGGCTTCTTCGCCTGGGTCATGTGGCTGGTCGTGCACGTCTTCTACCTGGTCGGCTTCAAGAACAGGTTCACCACGGTGGTGCACTGGGCGGTCAGCTTCCTGGGCCGCGGCCGTTCCGAGCGGGTCGCGACCGAGCAGCAGGCCTTCGCCCGCCGGGCCATGAAAGACTACGGCGACCCGTACCAGCGGGTCCGCGCGGCCGAGGAGGCCGCGGCGCTGACCCCGGTGCCGACCGAGAAGCACCCGGCGGCCGCCGAAAAGGCCAACGTCTAAGGGTGGATGGTCGCCCAGACCATCTTCCCGTCGCGGGTCGGTAGCGCACCCCAGGCCGCCGCGGCAGTCCGGACTATCCGCAGCCCCTGGCCGCGGAGGTCCCACAGACTGCCCGGCGGCTCTTTGGTCTGGTCGATCACCCGGGGCAGCCGAGGGTCGCCGTCACACACCATCAGGTGCAGGCCGACGCCGCGGCGCACCACGATCACGGCGATCGGCGTCCGCGCGTGCTCGACGGCGTTCCCGGCCAGTTCGCTCATGACGAGCCGGGCCGGGTAGAGCACTTCGGGCAGCCCCCACGCGCTGCAGGCGTCGGTGACCAGGTTGCGGGCCAGCGCCGGGGTGTCGGGGTGGGGTGGCAACGAGAGTCGCAACCGGTCGGTGACCGGTCCGCCCGCGCGCACAGCGGCGGCCGCGCCGGCCAGGTCGCTGAACAAGGGCAGGAAGTACGACCCACCCATCCGGACGAGCCGGCCGTTGAGCGCGCTGCGCGGTTGCAGGCAGGCCGCGACCCGGACCGGGGGCATCATCGCGGCGGCCACCCGGCAGACGGTCAGCCACGTCGACGCGCCGGCCGCGTGGCGGTCGTTGCACTCGCACAGGTCGAGGATGAGCGCGGCCGGATGCTCGCCGAGCACCTTGCGTACCGCAATAAATGCATCACTGCGCAGCGCGGTTCCCCAGATGCCGCGCACGGTGACAATCGTGACAGCGTTGTCGGCGTCCGCTGTCACCACCACACTGCCGCCGGACGAATGGCGCGATCCCATGTCCGGCCAACGAAGAGTCTCCATGGACGGCCACGGCTACCCGACGAAGAGATCACCATGCGCGAATATCGGCGTTTCACCCAATAGTGTTGCTGGACTCCGGGGGCAGTAGTTCACCCGAGATGGCCCGGTAGGGCGGCCACTCGGGCACACCCAGCTGGTCGACCCCGACCGGGTCGGCCAGCGCGCGGTCGATCGCCGCCCGCAGCCGGTTCTGCTCCTCGGCCGGGTTCTGGTACCAGGCCACCGACCAGATCCGGTGCATGTGCCAGCCCAGGTCGCGCAGCTCCTCGTCGCGCAGCCGGTCGCGGTCGCGGGTGGACGGGATGGCCTGGTAGTCGGGGCCGTCGAACTCGATGCCGATGGCGAACACGTCGTCGTCCTGGTCGGGGTGCAGCACGGCGAGGTCGATCCAGTGCCCGGCGGCGCCGACCCTCCGGCGTACGGAATACCCCCACGACGACAAGGCCGTGAGCACGGCGTCCTCGAAGGGGGTGACGTCGTCGCGGTCGCTGATCTCCCGGCCCAGGGTGGCCGCGGCCCTCTCGGCGTACTCCAAATAGGCCTTGAGGTGCCGGACGCTCTCGTTGCCCATGTCGGGGACGTCACCGGAACGGATCGAGGCGACCACCTCGACGCGCTGACGGGCCCGGGTGATGGCGACGTTGAGGCGGCGCCAGCCCTGCGGCCGGTTGAGCGCCCCGAAGTTCGTACTGATCTTGTCGTTCTCGTCGTAGCCGTACCCGATGGACAGGATGATCACGTCGCGCACATCGCCCTGCACGGCCTCCAGGCTCTTGACGAAGAAACCGGTGAGCCGGTCGCCGTCCTCGAGGAAGTGCTCGAGGTCGGGGCGCTCGGCCATGGCCCGGCGCACCGCCTCGTCGACCGCGTCGGCCTGGGCCACCGACAGTGTGACCACGCCCAGTGTCAGGCCGGGCCGGGTCGCGTAGTGGTGCAGCACGCGCTCGGCCACCGCGTCGGCCTCGATCGGGTTGTCCGAGGTCGTCTGCCGCCGGTACACGCCGTCGACCTGGAACATCTCGACGCCGTGGTCGGGCTCCTGGGGATAGCTGCGGGTCAGCCCGACCAGCCGGCCGTGGTAGTAGGCGAGGTCGGCGAAGGCGAACAGCGCCTCGTGCCGGCTGCGGTGGTGCCAGCCCAGGTGCAGGATCGGGAACGTCTCGCGGGCCAGGTCGAGAATCGACGGCAGGTCGGTGACGTCGTCCTCGACCCGGTCGTAGAACGAGGTCGGCGGCAGCTGCCGGTCGTCGCCCACCACCACCAGCGCCTCGCCGCGGTAGATGCAGTTGATCGCGTCGGCCGTGGTCACCTGGGACGCCTCGTCGAAGATGACGGTGTCGAACTCCATCTCGGGCGGCAGGTAGCGGCTGACCGCCAGCGGCGACATCAGCAGGCACGGCTTCAGTCCCTGGGCCGCGTGCCGGGCCTGGGCCAGCAGCTCCTGCACGGGCAGGTGACCGGACTGCTTGTTGCCCTCGCGCCGGATCACGCCGGGCTCGCCGCTGGCCGAGGCCGACGGACGCCGCGCCTCGACCGCATAGACGATGTCGGCCAACGCCGCCCCGCTCAACTCGCGGTCCAGCAACCGATAGACATCAACCAGGTGCGTACGATCCTCGGCCGCGGTCGGCTGCAGGCCGGGATCATCGCGGATGACCGCGTCGGCCCAGCCGCGCAGCAGCGCCCGCTCGAGCACCGGCCACACCTGCTCGATCGGGATCTGTTCATCGGCACAGAACTCGAGGGCGTCGTCGAGGCCGTGCTCGACCAGCACCCGCCGCGCGTCCTCGTGCCGGAACCACTCGTGCTGGCCCTCCGGGTCGTGCAGCAGCTCGACCAGCAGGTCGCGGGCGTTGTCGTAGTCGCCCAGCCGCTCGGTCAGCTCGTCGTGCCGGGCCGGGCCGAACGCGTCCAGCACCTGGGCCCGCGCCGACTCCCAGCCCGCCACGGCCGCCCCCAGCCCCTCGGTGGGCTGGGCGGTCATCAGCGCGTGGGCCTGCTCGGCCGTCATCGACGCGTCCTCGCCGCTGACCAGCCGCCGGGCGTGCACCGTCCACGCGACGACCTCGTTCATCGCCTCGTCGTCGGTCTTGGCCCCCCGGTAGACCGAGCCCAGCACGCCCGCATGCGCGGCGGCCTCGGCCCAGATCGCCTCCTCGGCCTCGGTCGCGGCCCGCCGCTGCTCGGCGATCTCCTTGGTCTCGGCCAGCGTGAGGTCGCGGCCGGTGGGCGCGCTGTACGACCGGATCATCTCGGCCGCCGCGTGCAGCGGGGCGATGTGCGCGCGCAGCCAGGTCACCGCGTCGGCGATGGCCCCCTCCCCCAGTTCCGGGCGGGGCGCGCGGGCCGGGGCGGCGCGCAGCGTGGTGCGGAAACGGGTGAACTCGTCCCGGGCCTCGCTGACGATGCGCAGCAGGGCGCTGTTGGGCCGGGGCGCGCAGACGTGCACGGTCACCGCGGGCAGCGCGTCGGCCGGCACCTCGCGGATCACCTCGTCCGCGGTGTGCATGGCCTCCTGGATGGCGTGGAAGTCGGTGTCGAGCCCGTTCCAGTGCCGGCCCAGCTGCTCGGCGTGCTCGGCCTCGACCTCTTTGAGCTCCTCGACGGCCAGCTTCCAGGCCGCCGCGTCCTCGACGTTGGCCACCGCCGCGGCCGGCTTGACGTCGGGCAGCGCCGACTCGACGGCCTTCTGCTTGTCCCGCCGGTATGGCCGCAGCAGCTTGCGCGGTCCCCGGTTGCGACTGAGCCGGTCGGCCACCTCGGTGATCGGCTCCTCGAGCACGGCCTCGTCGAAATGGCGGCGGGCCTGGGACTCGGTCTCGCGTACGCGCTCGATCGCCAGCCGCAGCGCCCGGACCGCGGCGTGGGCCGCCGGCATCCCGCCGGTCTCGAACCAGGCCGGCTCGGGCTTGTGCTCCCGGTTGATCAGGTCGGCCACGGTGATGACCCGGGCCGAGTCGGCGAACGTGACCACGTTGGGCAGGCCGAGCCGGGCCGTGACCCGGTCCAGGCTCTCCTGGCGCCCCTCGAGCCGGTCGGCCTCCTCGGCGAACTTGTTGGCCAGGTGGTCGGCCTGGGCGGCGTTGAGCGGGGCGAGATCGATCGCCTCGGGCACCAGGTGCGACAGGTCGGGCACGGCCGCGAGGTCGTCGGCCGACGGCAGCTCGGCCCACGGGATGCCGCCGTAGCGCAGCGCGGCCAGGTGGTGGGTGAGGTCGGTGGCCGCCTTCTGCACGGGCTGGATGCTGTCGACAGTCATCCAGTCCTCCTCGACCTTCGGCGGGCGCTTGCCCGCGTGCGCCGACAACGCGGCCAGCAGCGGCGCGCCCGACGGCTCGTGCAGGTCGAACGCGTCGGCCAGGGTCGAGTTGGCGATGACCGTCTCGGCCAGCTTGCCCAGCGCGGTCATGGCCTGGCGCAGGCGGGCGTCGAGCGGCTCGCGGTCGGTGGCGTGTTTCCACACGTACGTCTCACTGCGCACCCGCCCGAGCCGGGCCACCGCGTCCCGCAGCCGGTACAGCGCCTCCCCGGTGAGCTCCTGCGGCGCGATGGTGGCGACCGGAGCGGCCGGGACGTCGAGCAGCCGGGCACTGAGGCCGAGCACCTCGAACAAACTACGGCCGAGCGGCTGCCGCACGCGATTGAGAGCTTCGGCGTACGCGGTGAGGGTTTCCCGCCTCTCCCGGACCGCCCGCCGGTCGATCGGATCCATGGTCGCCAGCGGCACCGGATCGGTGTCCAGGGCCGAGGCCAGCGCGTTGGCCACCTCGCGCCGCCCGACCAGATCACTGTGCAGGGCGAGCAGATAGTTGCCGAGCCCGGCCTCGGTGAGCCGCTGCTGCACCGTGTCGAGCGCGGCCGCCTTCTCGGACACCACGAGCACCCGCTTGCCCGCGTGCATCAGCCCGCCCACCATGTTGGCGATGGTCTGCGACTTGCCGGTGCCGGGCGGCCCGTCGAGCACGAAACTGCGCCCGGCCACCGCGGCCGCGACCGCCACCCGCTGCGAGGCGTCGGCGTCCAGGATCAGCGGCACGTCCTCGGGCGGCGCGACCACGTCGATCCGCTCGACCGGCGTCGGCTCGAAGGCGAACGCGCGCTCGGCGTCCCGGGTGGCCAGCGCCCGCACCACCGGGTGCTCGACGATGTGCGGCTCGTTCTCGTACAGGTCGTAGTACATGGCCTCGCGATGCACGCTGAGACAGCTCAGGGTGACGGTCTCGTCGGCGTACCACCCGCGCCGCTCGCCGATGGCCACGTCGACCTTGGCCCAGAGCACGGTCACGTCGAGCTCGGCCAGCGAATTGATCTCGGGGATGTCGATGTCGAGCTCACCCATGCGCACGACCAGCGCCGGGTTGACGATCGGATCCTCCGGGCGGGCGACCAGCCGCGGACCGGCCGCCTCGATCTGCACCGGGACGAGCAGGATCGGGCTTTCGTACGGGGTCCCGTCGTCGTCCGACCAATGCAGCATCCCCACCCCGAGATAGAGCGGTGACACCCCCCGGTCGAGCAACTCGAGCCGGCTGCGCCGCCAGAAGTGGTGCAGCAGGGCGCCCAGCTGCTCCTCGGGCAGCTCGGTGCGCAGGACGTGGGTCGTGGCTTCGCCCTCGTCGTGGAAGGCGTAACCGCCGCCCTCCTGCAGCACTTTGACGATCGCCTTGGGCGAGGGCCCGGTGATCTCGATCGAGCCCGAGGAGGCGCGAGCGAAGTTCAGCAGGGGGTTGGTGCCGGTCAGATCGACCAGGCCGGAGCGCCAGCTCTCCAGAGCCGACCGGACGTCGGCACCGGGGAGCTCGCTTGAATCCGCTTCATGATCCGGCCACATGCCTCAATTTCAGCAAGACGGACGCCGGTCACGCTGGGGATTGGGCTACCTGCTTCCGGATATTTACGGCATAACGCTCCTGAAGGCCGATATGAGGCTCCCACGGGGCCTTCGACCGGACGCCCGCACGAGGCTCACCCCGGCATCATGCCTCCCCACGATCACTCGAGCAGCCGGACTGGCCGGACGATCCAGCCCGGCCTTCCCACCCCGAGGCCGACCACGACCGCCAACGGAGGTTGGCGACCTCTCCCTCCTCGTCAGGTTCGACCTTGTGCGCGGCCGGGTGCTGGTGGACCAGGTACGCCGATGGACCTTAATTCCTCTTCCCTACGGCGCAGACCCCTCGACCATTTCCCCTCGACCTCAAGCGATCACGAACACTCCGCGGTCGTCGACGCATCGGTCTGTTGACGAGCGGAGGCCCGGTCTTCCACGACCGCGCCGCACACGCCAAGAGACTTCGGGTCGGCCGCGCTGGATTGCATAGTCGCCCCTGCCTGTCCTCCCGGACCGTCCTGAGCTGTCTTGTATCGGCGACAACGCCCTCGATCATCACTGGCCGATCCCACGCTGAGAAATCGTCCGATTGCGTTGTCAGAACGGCTGCCCTGCCCGCGAGCGGAACCATTTCTTGGGGTGGTGGTGGAGGAATTTATGACCGCGGTCAAGCTGCGCCTGCACCTACGGTCTCGCGGCCGGCCCGATTTCGCGGGTATCGATTTTGCCGGCCCGGCACCGACCAAGGGCTACCGCAGCGGCCCGAATTTCGGGTGCGGCGGCTGCGGGAACACCGACGCCCAGCCTGCGATGATGCCAGTGTGATGGCATCGGCAGATGCGGCTGCTTCCGGCGAGTTGGCCGGCGCGGGCCGGTCGACGTCAGGCCCTGACCGGGTCTCCGCTTCCGCTGCCGCGGCCGCCGCCACGTGGCCTGCCGCATCGGACACAGTCGGCGCTTCGTCCGGGACCGCTACCTCGGCCCGGCCCGCCGACGGCTCCGGCGTAGCCGCTCGGCCGACCCGTCTACCGCGACGTGAACGGGGAATGAAGTGCTTCCGGCAAGCTTCGCGGTAGTCGCCTGGCCGGGGCCCGGTTCGTCGGCAGCGGGCGCGACCCTACCAGTCTGCCCGCGGTGAACCGCCGAACCAGCTGCGACGACCGGCCGGTCCGCGTCGCGCGGCGCATGCTCACTCGGGGCCGGACGGGCAGGCCGCGTGCGGCTCACCTCGCCGTCCCAGACGAACGGCGGCCTGCTTCCGGTGTCATCGTGCAATCCGAGAGCGCTGCACTCCAACGAACAACCGTGCGCCCGACACAACTTCATCGCATGCCGCCGCACAAGTCCCCATTTCCGCCGACGCGCTTGATCACGCCGGAACTCCTCGTTCCCCGGCGAATAACGACGCGACCGGGTCCGATCCCGCATCGCGGCGATCTCCGACCTGGAAAACAGACTCAGCTGAGCCATGAACCATTATCCCGCACCCGCCCCACCGAACCCCAATAAACGATCAAGACAATTCTCGAAAGAACTTCCAACGAAAGGGGCGCTGATATCGGATCGAATCCGTTGTGGCTCCGCTCGCATTTTGGTGGTCCCAAGATTCGGTCAACGCTGATCACGGTCAGCCGGCCGTCGATCGCGCAGGTTGTCGCCATGAAGCATCGCTGCGGCCGACAGGCGACTTCAACGCCGGCCGTGGACTACATGAATCCGCGTGCCAGCAGCTCGGTCTCGACCGCTTCTCGGCGGCGGCGCCAGTCTCGCCGAGCCTTGGAGTTTCGGCCCGGCGATCTGCTGGACGATTGTTCGTACTCCCGAGCCAAGTCGAGGCGTTCGGCCAGCTGACGCTCAGAGAGGCCGGGCAGGTCACGGTCCCACGTCTCCAGCATCTTCCATCGCGACACCGTGCTACTCCTGACGCCGGCCCTGGACCATTCGATCACGTCGAAAAGGCGCCGGACATCCGGATTTGCCGCTGTCCGAGATGGTGCGGCGAGCCAGCCAGCCCCGCAGACAGGGCCTAGGCGGCCCGACGTCTCCGTGTTCGACCAGCCCCACACTCACGAGGTCTGGCCGAATAGACCGACGAATGGGTCGAAGGCCGCAGACCTGCTCCGCAAAGCGGCAGCGCTGCCGGGACGCGCCGAGCAGGGCGGTGGCCGGTTCTTCCTTCACGCCGGCGGACGTGACCACGTCAGTCGGTCGGCCGGCTGCTCGCTGACGCCTGCACCACGTCAAGCGACACCTCCGCCAGGCCAAAGGTCATCGGAGCGTGGACGCACCGCCACGGAGCCGGAGCCCTTAGTGGGCTTCGGCTCCGTGATGGTGGTCAGGCGGCGTGCGCGGGTTCCTCGACGTCGCGGGGCTGCTCAGGGGCGTGCCGCTCGAGCGCAGCGCCCTCGACGTCCACCACCGGCAGCCACGAGAGCCACTTCGGCAGCCACCAGGCCGACTTGCCCAGCAGGGCGATCGCCGCCGGGACGATGACCATGCGGACGATGATGGCGTCGAACAGGATGCCGATGGCCAGGGCGAACGCGATCGGCTTGATCGTGTCGTTGCCCTCGGGGACGAAGCCGGCGAAGACCGAGAACATGATCGTCGCGGCCGCCACGACGACCGGGGCCGCCTGTTTGAAGCCGGTCACCACCGCGTCGATGGGGCGGGCGCCGTGGGCGTGGGCCTCGTGCATGCGGGAGACCAGGAAGACCTGGTAGTCCATGGCCAGGCCGAACAGGATGCCGACGATGATGATCGGGGCCAGGCTCAGCAGCGGGCCCGTCGTCTGCGCGTTGACCAGGTCGGAGAGCCAGCCCCACTGGAACACGGCCGTGGTCGCGCCGAGCGCCGCGCCGATCGTCAGCAGGAAGCCGGCCACGCCCACCACCGGCACCAGCACCGACCGGAAGACCAGCACCAGCAGCACGAAGGCCAGGCCGACGACCAGGATCAGATAGATGGGCAGGGCCTGGTCGAGCTTTTCGGACACGTCGATGCTGACCGCGGTCTGGCCGGTCACGTACACCTCGGCGGCGGGGCCGTCGGCGACGTCGTCGCGGATGGTGTGCACGAGGTCGAGCGTGGCCTGGTCCTCGGGTCCGGAGCGCGGGATGACCGTGATCAGGGCCGCGTTCCCGGCCTGGTTGGGCTGGGGCTCGGCCACGAACGCCACGTCGTCGAGGCCGGCGATCTTCTCGCGCACACTGCCCGCGTACGCCGGGGAACCGGACCCGTCGACCAGGACCACCAGCGGGCCGGCGAAGCCGGGGCCGAAGCGCTCGGCGATGATCGCGTCGGCCTTTTCCTGGCTGCTGCCCTCGGCCGGCTTCTGGATGAGCGTGGTCTGCATCGAGAAGAACGGGATGGCGATGACGGCCAGCGCGGCCACGGCGACGATCAGGCTGAGCACGCGCTGGTGGGTGACCATGTGGGCCCAGCCGCGGTAGAAGCCGCGGTCTTTCTTCTCCTCGATGACTGTGCCGCGCTCCTTCTTGGGGAGCGCCCGCATGCCGATCGCGCCGAGGAAGGCCGGCACGAGCGTGATGGCCACGAGCACGGCGAACACGATCGTGGCCGCGGCGGCCAGGCCCATCTCGGTGAGGAACGGGATACCGGCGACGGCCAGGCCGGCCAGCGCGATGACGACGGTCAGACCGGCGGTGACGACGGCCGAGCCGGCGGTGCCGACGGCCAGCGCGACCGCCTCGGGCACGGGCAGGCCGCGGCGCAGCTCTTGGCGGAACCGGGTGACGATGAACAGCGCATAGTCGATGCCGACGGCCAGGCCCAGCATCACGGCCAGGATCGGGGTGGTCGACTGCAGCTCGGTGAAGCCGCTGAGCGTGGTGATGCCGAGCGCGCCGATGGCCACGCCGGCCAGGGCGGTGAGCAGGTTCATGCCGGCCAGCACGAGCGAGCCGTAGGTGATGGCCAGCACGACCAGGGCCACGACCACGCCGAGGATCTCGCCGGCGCCGCCGATGTCGGCCCCCGACTCCTGGGTGGCCTCGCCGCGGGCCTCGATGACCAGATCCGCCGTACGGGACTCGTCGACCACGGCCGTCAGGGCCTCGCGCTCCTCGACCGTGATCTCGGGCGCGGCCACGCCGTAGGTCACCGTGCTGTACGCGGCCCGCTGGTCCTGCGAGACGGTCGGCGCCTGCGGGTCGAGCGGGTTGGTCGCCGCGACCACGCCGGGCAGCTTCTGCAGCTTGGCCACGACGGCGGCGACCTGGGCCGCGCTGGCCTGGTCGGTGATCTTGCCGGTGCCGGGCGCCTCCATGACGACCTGGGCCGTGGCGCCGGCCGAGGCCGCGCCGAACCGCTCCTCCATCAGATCGAGCGCCTTGGTCGACTCCTGCCCCGGGATCGAGAAGGAGTTGACCATCGTGCCGGACAGGGTGGCGGCGCCGGCGCCGAGCGCGATGACGGCCACCAGCCAGGCGACCATGACCAGCGCTTTATGGCGTACGGCCCCGAGTCCGAGGCGATGCAGCAACGTTGCCATGTCCGTTGTTCCTTACTGGTGGGGAGCCTCGCGCCCGTGTCCGAGCGCGTCGTAGCTGACGTCGATGAGGTCGTCGAGGGTGACGGCGAGCGGCTTCTCGCGCAGCGCCACCCCCGCGACGGCGAGGGCGCCCAGGGCGCCGACCACGCGGAGCGCGCGGATCGGTTCGGCGTCGGGGTCGACCGCGAACGCCTCGAAAACTGGTTCGCCGATGCACTCCATAGCCGCGCCGAGCTCGTTCTCTTCCGTGCCGGCGAGCCCGCTGAGCAGCAGAGCCACGGTGCCGGGGCCGTCGGCGGCGAGCCGGGCGACGCCGGTGATGACGGCCCGGTCACGCACGGGACCGGGCGGCAGGGCGGCGACCTCGTCGGCCACCGCGCGAATGTCCTGCAGCACGCGATCGAGCACCGCCTGCTGCAGCGCTTCCTTGGTCGGATAGCGGTGGAGCAGGCCGGTCTTGGAGTAGCCGACCGCGTCGGCGATGCGCTGGATCGACGTCTCCTTGAAGCCGTGGCGCGCGAAGAGCGTCGCCGCGGTCTCCAGGATCTCGTCGTCGATCTGCTGCTTGGTCGGACGCGGCATGCGGACCACACTAGTCGGTTAGGGACCAACCTGGTCGGTAACCGACCGTGGCGGTCCTCACAGTTGATCTCATCCCTCAGGCCTACCGCAAAGAAACAGCCGGCTACGGGTTTCCCCGTAACCGGCCGTCGAACCCTGAGGTTCTAGCTGGTCACTTCCTTGATCCAACCCGCGATGTTGTCGACCCGGGCCGCACTCTCGATCTGGGTGTGCGGGCAGGACGGCCCGTTGCTGACCACGGCGACCAGCGCCGGGCCCTTCTTGCCACGTTCGACGAAGAAGGGGCCGCCCGAGTCGTACGGGCACGGGGTCGTGTCCGCCTGCGGCGAGTTGCCCTTGAGCTGGGTCACCGTGTCGGTGAGCCCGGCCACCTCCATCTTTCCGGTCCGGAGCCAGGTCACCGGGGCCGGGTTGGTGCTCGTGGTCGAGCCGTAACCGGTGACCCGGACCAGGTCGCCCACCTCGGGCGCCGTCCGGCCGACCTTGATCGGCCGGACGTCCCGGATCGGCTCGGCCAGCTTGGCCAGCGACACGTCGGCCGTCGGCGACTGGCGGACCGCGACGATCTCGACCTCGTGACCACGCTCGGTGTTCGTGAGGTCGGTGCGGCCCACCGTGGCGATCGTCGAGTCGGCCACCGGGCGCTCGACCCGGACGCCGTTCGCGTCCCGGAAGCAGTGCCCGGCCGTGATCACCCACTGTGGCGCGACGAGCGCGCCGGAGCAGGCGCTGTTGCGCTTGCCGCCGTCGGCCGTCGGGATGCCGGTCATGGTCAGCTTGACCGAGAAGGCATACCGGCCCGGCTTGACCTGTTCTCCGTTGGCGATCGCGTTCGCCGGGGCGGCGAACCCGAGCAGCCCGACGGCGACAGCACCGGCCGCGGCGAGAATCGATCTCTTTCTCTGTCCCATATGGATCAACCTAGCCGCGTCGATCAACCCCCGCGAATCGGGGAAGCCCCCGGGGGATCCCTGAGTGTCGCCGCGCTTTTTGCGCGGTTAAGTGGCTTTTCGCGCCGCGATTTCGGTCGGGGGTGGGGTTTTCCTCATCGGGGGCCGACCGGGGTTCGGCCCGGATGTTCCCAGTTCACTGCCTGCCTAGGTTCAGGTTCGACACAGGAGACGCAGCCTTCAGTCCGAGTAAGGGTGGCGGGCGGGGCGGTCGGATGGCGGGGGGAATGATGAGTAAGCGACCGGTGACGGTGCGCATGGCGCGCTGGAGTGCCGAGCATCCGTGGCGCGCGATCGCGCTCTGGGTGGTCTTCGTGGCGGTCTGCTTCGTGGGCGGCAACGCGGCCGGCCTCAAGGAAGCGACCGCGCAGGACGACGCGATCGGTGAGGCCGGACGCGCGTACGTCATGATCGAAGAGGGTGGGTTCGCCGACGAACCGGCCGTGGACAACGTCCTGATCACGGCTCGATCGGGCAAACTCGACACTGCGGCGGCCGAGCGCGCGGCCGCCGACGCGACCACCAAACTACGTACGGTAACTGGCGTAGCCGAAGTAGGTAAGCCGATCCCGGCCAACGACGGGTCGGCGCTGCTGTTGCCGATCACCATGGCCGGCGACCCCGAGACCGCCTCCGACCGCGTCGAGCCACTACGCACCGTCACCGCCGAGGTGCAGCAGGCCCATCCCGAGCTGCGGGTCGAGCAGGTCGGCGGCCCGTCCATCAACAAGGCGCTCGACGACACCCTGGGCGACAACTTCAAGCGGGCCGAGATCCTCAGCCTGCCGGTCACCCTGGCCATCCTGATCCTGGTCTTCGGCGCGCTGATCGCGGCCGGCGTGCCCGTGCTGCTGGCCCTGTCGTCGGTGGCCGCCGCGATGGGCCTGTCCACGCTGGCCTCGCACTTGATCCCGTCGACCGACGTCACGTCCAGCGTCATCCTGCTGATCGGCATGGCCGTCGGTGTCGACTACTCGCTGTTCTACGTACGCCGGGAACGCGAGGAACGCGCGAAGGGCCGCGGCCATGTCGACGCGGTCGAGATCGCCGCCGAGACCTCCGGGCACGCCGTGGTGGTCAGCGGCACGGCCGTGGTCATCGCGATGGCCGGCCTGTTCCTGGCCGGCGACTCCACCTTCTCGTCGCTCGCCGTCGGCTCGATCCTCGTCGTCGCCGTGGCCGTGCTCGGCTCGCTGACGGTCCTACCGGCCATTCTGGCCAAGCTGGGTCGCTGGGTCGACCGCCCCCGCGTCCCGTTCGTGTGGCGCCTGACCGCCCGCAACTCCGGTTCCGGTTCGCGTTTCTGGCGCGCCGTCCTGCACCCGGCGCTGCGCTGGCCCGCCGCCACGCTGGTCGTGAGCGTGCTCGCGCTGCTGGCCCTGGCCGCGCCCGCGCTGGGCATGAACCTCAAGTTCCCCGGTACGGAGGATCTGCCGCGCACGACTCCGGCCATGCAGGCGTACGACCGGCTGACCGCGTCGTACCCGAGCAACGGCACCACCCACCTGGTCGCCGTGCAGGCCCCCGCCGCCCAGGCCGCCGAGGTCAAAGCCGCGCTGACCAAGCTGGCCGCGAGCACCGAGGGCAACCGCCTGTTCGCCGCGCCGGAGCAGACCGGCCCCGACATCGAGGTCTCCCCCGACAAAACCGTGACGGTGCTCGACCTGGCCACGCCGTTCACGTCCCGCAGCGACGAGGCCACCGATTCACTGCACCAATTGCGTACGACGTTGGCCCCCACCGCCCTGGGCAGTCTCGACTACGCAGTCGGCGGCGACGTGGCCAACAACGAGGACTACGCGAAGCACATCTGGCGCACGTTGCCGATCGTGGCCGGCGTCGTGCTGCTGCTGACGTTCCTCATGATGGCGTGGACGTTCCGCTCGGTCGTCGTGGCCGCGACGTCGATCCTGCTCAACCTGCTCTCGGTCGGCGCCGCGTACGGCCTGCTGGTGCTGGTCTTCCAGGGCAGCTGGGCCCCCGACCTGCTCAACTTCACCTCGATGGACGCGATCGTCAGCTGGCTACCGCTGTTCCTGTTCGTGGTGCTGTTCGGCCTGTCCATGGACTACCACGTCTTCGTCGTCTCCCGGATCCGCGAGGC
Source organism: Paractinoplanes aksuensis (assembly GCF_024137025.1). GTDB lineage: Bacteria > Actinomycetota > Actinomycetes > Mycobacteriales > Micromonosporaceae > Actinoplanes > Actinoplanes aksuensis. The sequence continues at coordinate 50,192 of NZ_JAMYJR010000010.1, read as the reverse complement.
AGTGCTGCGCGGCGTCCCGACCCGCGAGGCCGTGGCCGAGGGCATCACCGGCTCCGCCGGCACGGTCAGCAGCGCGGCCCTGGTGATGGTCGCGGTGTTCTCCATCTTCGCCACCCTGTCCACCATCGACATGAAGCAACTCGGCATCGGCCTGGCCGCCGCCATCCTGCTCGACGCGACGATCATCCGGGCCGTGGTGCTCCCCTCGGCCATGACGTTGCTCGGCCGGGCCAACTGGTGGGCGCCCCGCTTCATGCGCCCCCGCGGCCGCCACGCCGCCACGGCCGTCGTGACCCCGCCCGCCCCTGAACCGGAACTGGCCGGGCGTCACTGACCCTGGATGGGAGGCTTCCACCCCGGGGGCCTCCCATCAGCACGTCCAGAAATCGTGCCCGTGCCGCCCGGCCCGGAACCCATGCGCCTCGGCGATGTGCACGGCTTCGCGAAACCCCTCGGCCAGCGCTGCCGGATAGTGGGCGTCGCTGCCGAACGAGATCGCCCGCCCACCTTCTTCACGCCACCACCGGACCACCTCAGGGTGCAGTGGCAGCTTCGAGTTGAGCTCCAGCACCCGCCCACCATCCGCGATCGCCCGCAGAGCAAGGCGAAATTCTTCCTCGTACGCCATCGGATCGAACATCTCATCGGTCGGCCAGAACCGGACCGGGTAGTCGATGTGCGCGAAAACGGCGAAGTTGTCGCTCCCCGCGACAACCGCCGGCACGGCCCCCAGATAACGCCGCAGCGCCTCTTCACGCCCGTAGTGCTCGAACAGCATCGGCGGCTCGTAGAACGTCTCCCCCACCGGAAGCCCGTGCTGCGACCCGAGCACCCGATCGAACCGTCCCGCCCGCAGAATCACCGCCACCGCCTTGACATGCAGGTGCGGCTCCCCGATCTCGAGCCCGCTCAGGATGCGCAACCCCGGAAACCGCTCCCGGCACCGCTCCACCGCCGAGAGATACCCCTCGACGTCGAAAGGCGGCGCGGTCACCCGCCCTTGCGCGTCGGCGAAGGAGGCGAGGTGCGGGCTCTCGGCCAGTGTCTCCCGGTCAGCCGTCCACACGATGTGATCGAGGTGCTCGGTGAACGCCACCGCCGGCACCCCGATCTCGAGGGCCCGCGCACAGGTCCCCTCCATGTCCCCGATGTTCGTGTCCCACGACCATTCGCTGTGTACATGACTGTCCCCCGGCAACACGCTGGCCCCTCCCCGACGATTACCTGTCGCTCAGTCTCGCGTACTGCAGCAGCGCACACCCCAGCACCAGCCGCGGATCAAGCCCCGCGGCCCCGCGCCCCCAGCGCCGGAGCGAGCTGAACCCGCCGTCCCACCGCAAGCAAGCCACGCCCCGGGAACTGTTGCACCTGCCGTAGCGGCATGTGGTCTGCTCGGAGAACCTCGGCACGAAAGGCTCTGTCTGTGACGCACTCCTTCGTCATGCCACCCCGGCTGGTCAAGATCGGCGATGCCGCCGTCTTCGCGGGGACCACGCCGCGCGCCATTCGGCACTACCACCAGATCGGGCTGCTACCGGAGCCTGAGCGGGGCGGGGCGGGGACGGTCGCCGGCGCTACGGCTACGACGACATGATCCGTTTGCTGTGGGTCCGCAAGATGGCGGAGGCTGGCATCAGCCTTGACGACATGCGGGCGGCCTTCGCGGAAACCCCGGAGATCGGGGACGTGCTGGGCCGGCTGGAGGAGACCCTGGCTGCTCAGGAGGCCGCCATCAAACGCCGGCGCGCGGCCGTTCAGCGTCTTCAAGCCGTGGGCAGCCCGCTGGGACTGCTCTCCGAACTGGTCACCGACCGGCTCGACCACCTGCCCCCGGGCACGCTGCGCTCCGACGACCTGGACGCGCTACTGGTCACGGAACGCATCTTCGGTCCGCTGGGCGCCGCGATCCAGGCCAGCGTTTTCATCGTGCTGGCCACCCACCCCGGGCTGCGGGCGGAGCAGGACCGTCTGGATGCGGCCGAGGCGGCCCTGGACGACAACGTGGATCCCGAGGACCCGCGCGTGGAAGAAATCGCCGTACAGCGCTGCGCCCACCAGCTGGCCCTGGACCGCGCAGTCGAAGCCGCCGGGCTGAACGCGGCCGAGGAGGACCTCTTCGAGGCCGACCTGCCCGAGGACAACGACACCCAAATGAGCGCCGTTCAATCGATCACCAAGATGCCGTACGACTTTTCGCCCGCCCGGCAGCGCTGCCTGGAACGCACCGCACAACTCCTCGCCGAGGCCTAGCCATCGGCCCTTACGGGGTTCGTCCCGCCGCTGCGATCGGCGCGACGGCACGGAGTTCGGCGGTCAGCCTCGCGGCCAGTTCCGGCGCGGATTCCGACGGCGACGACGGCGTGGGCTCGAAGAAGGTCACCTTCAGCCGGGGGCGTCGCGGGAATCGGGCGATGTCCACGGTCCCCGTGACCGCCGCGCAGACGATGCGGGCCTCCGGCACCGCTTGCGCGAGGCGGCCGGCACCACTGCGGGCCCGCAGCTGACGGCCCTGGGAACGGGTGCCCTCCGGAAAGATCCCGATGCAGCCGCCGGCGGCCAGGCACTGGATCGCCGCCTCCAACGCATCCGTGTCGGCCTCGCCTCGGCGTACGGGAATCTGCCCCATCCCGTCGAGGATGCGACGCAGCAGCGGATTCTTCCAGAGCGACGCCTTGGCCAGGGCCTGGATCTGCCGGCGCTTGCGGGCGGCGGCCGCGATGACCACGGGATCCCACGAGCTGTCGTGGTTGGCCGGGACGAGCGTCGGGCCCTGGGTCGGAAGGATCTCCAGACCCACCACCTCGAGGCGGCCCCACCAGCGGACCACCGGCCAGGCCGCCGCCATGACCGCTCGATAGACCGGTGCTATCCGCCCGGCCTCATCGGTTGCCGCAGCAGAACGATCGCGCCGCATGACTCACTCTCACCGTCCGGGCCCAGCCGTATCCCCGGCAGAGACGGCGACTCACCGGCCCTTGTCTAGCAGCTCGATCGGCCCCTTAGCAAAAGCTCAAGGCGCCGGCACGTCGTCGAAGGTCGGCGGCACGGTCAGCCAGGTCGCCCGGCCGAGCGGCCAGAACAGCGTGAAGGCGCGTCCCACGACGGAGTCGGCCGGAATGGTCGCCTCCTCGACGTTCTGACCGGTCAGCCAGTGCTCGAGCGAATCGGCGGAGGCCGCCCGATGATCCCCCATCACCCAGATCCGGTCCGGCGGAACCGTGATGTCGAACGGCCCGCCGGCCGCCTGGTTCGCCACCCCGTCGGACCCTTTGAAGATGTACGGCTCATCGAGGGCGTGCCCGTTGACCGTGATGCGGTGCTGGGCGTCGCAACACTGCACACGGTCGCCGCCGACCCCGATGACACGCTTGATGAAGTCTTTGTCCGCGGTGCCGCCCCGCCACTGCAGGGGCGCCTCGAACACGATGATCTCGCCCCGCCGCGGTTCCCGGACACTGTAGACAAGCTTGTTGACCAGCACTTTGTCGTCGATGTCGAGCGTGTGCTCCATCGACTGGGACGGAATGAAGAACGTCTGCACCACGAACGCCCGCACGAGAACGGCCACGAGCACCGCCACCCCGATGAGGATCGGCACCTCACGCCAGAACGACCCACGACGCTTCTCGACCTGCTCGTCCTGTTCGTCCCCCACAACCGGATCCTATCGACCCGGTTCACTGCCGGCACCCGCAGCGCCACGAGCGCATCAGACCTGGGCGAACCCACCATCGACGGCCAGGTCGGACCCGTTGACGTAGCTGGACGCATCCGAGGCGAGAAAGACAGCCGCCGCCGCGATCTCCTCAGGTTCGGCCAGCCGCCCAAGAGGAATCGTCGCGCCGGCCGCCGCCAGCTGGTCAGCCGGCACCAGATCGATCAGACCCTGCGTACGCGTTCCCCCCGGCGAGAGCACGTTGATCCGGTACTGCCCCGCCCCCGCGCCGTGGGCGAAGCCCCGAACCAGATTCCGGATCGCCGCCTTGGTCGCCCCGTACACGGGGAGGTCGGACTGCGGCCGCGTAGCCGCCGTAGATCCGGTGAGGATGATCGACGCACCTCGCGAAAGCAACGGCAGCGCCTTCTGCACGGTGAACAGCGACCCCTTCACGTTGGTCGTGAACATGGCGTCGAACTGCTCCTCAGTGATCTTGCCCAGCGACGCACTGATCCCGATCCCAGCATTGGCCACCAGAACGTCGATCCGCCCCGCCCGCTCCCCCACCGTCGCGTAGAGCCCGTCGAGATCCGAGAGCCGCCCGACGTCACAGCGAACACCGGTCACCCGCGCCCCGAGCTCGGCCTCGACCGCATCAAGCTCCGCCTGCCGCCGCCCGGCAACGAAGACCCGCGCTCCTTCGGCGTGGTAGGCCCGCGCGATCGCCAGCCCGATGCCCGCGTTGGCCCCGGTGATCACCGCGACCTTGTCCTGCAGCACTCCCATGATCACTCCGTCCGCTGTTATTGACGATGCAGTCAATAACACTGGTTATGGACCGCCCAGTCAAGAACCAGACCACCAATGTGACCCGCCGCACGCAGCCGCACCAGCATCACGGCGCAGCGGCTCACAGGACGCGCGACGGGCGCGAGGACGCGGACCGAAGTGCGCGACAAGCGCGGAGCGGGGCAGCGCTAGATTCGGGAGCAGCGCTAGGATCGGGCGCGAAATGCGGCGCGGCCGCGGGATACGGCGCGGCGCGAGGCGCGGGGTGCGGCACAGGGCGGGACGCGCGGCCCAGGATGGTCAGGGTCTAGTTGTGGAAGACGCGGAGCGCGTCGAGTGCGACCGCCGTCAGGGCGCCGCGGCCGACGCCCGAGCGGCCGAGCAGTTCCATTCCCCGGGTGATGGCGACGAAGTACATCGCCAGGGACGACACATTCGCGTCGGCCGGAAGGTCACCGTTCTCCCGCGCGAGCTCCAAGCAATGCGCGTAGATTCCGGCCAGCTCTTCTATGCCGGCTTTCGTGACCGTCGCGAGCTGGTCCGACTCGTCGGTCGACTCGACCAGTGCCCGCGTCTGAAGCGAGACCCGGCTGCCGCTACGGCTGAACTCGATCGCCAGCCGAAGCATGTGCCCGCGGATCCGCTCGAGCGGAGAGGCGTCGCCATGCTCGAGCGCCTCCGAGACGGCCCGCGCCGCTTCCTCCCGGTCTTCCGAGAGCGCCCGCAAGAACAGCTCCCGCTTCCCCCCGAACGCGTTGTACAGACTCTGCTTCCCGAGCCCGGTCGCCTGCACCAGGTCGTCCAACGTCGTCGCAGCCAGCCCATTGACAGCGAACACCTCGCCGGCGCTGCTGACCACATCACGCTCGACGAACTTGCGGGGACGCGCCATCCCCCCAGGCTAGTTGGTCAAATACACCCGCCCACCGCACGGCATCCCCCAACCGCCGCGCGAGCCGGGGGCTGATACCGGGCAATGAGCGCGTGACCGATGGCGGCCAGCTGCTCGCGGACGCCCGGCGGGCCGGTCAAGCCCCCGAAGCCGTGGATGGATCCGCGTCACCGCCAAGCCGTGTCGAAGGTTCACGCACGACCAGGCAGGAGCTTTGATCCCGGCGCCACCCGACCAGACGCTGACCGCAACCGGCACGGTGCGAACGCGCACCCCACCACCCAGGCCGGCCTGGGTAACCGAAGGTCTTCCTGGACCACAACGCGGCAGCCAGACCCGAACCCGCACGGGTTCCCCCAGCCCAGCCCCGCACCCAGAGAAGCGCTGCCCCCAACGCTGGAGCGAGATAAAACCACCCAAGGTCGGGGGGGGGGGGGGGGGGGGGGGGGGGGGGGGGGGGGGGGGCGGCCCCGGCGGGCACCCCGCCCCCCCCCCCCCCCCCCCCCCCCCCCCCCGACCGTCAAACCGTAAGAAAGCCGCGCCCTTAAGCAGCCCCACTCCCATTCGACTCAGCCGAAACAGCATGCGGAATCCCAGGAGCAGGCGAAGACCCAGGGGCCTCACCGCGGGCGACAGCACCGGGAGCATCGGACGGATTGATCCCCGCGGCCGCGTACGCGTCGGCTTCGTCCAACGTCTCGGTCTGGAGCAGCCGGTGGGCCAGGCTGTCGAGCTGCGGCCGGTGCGACCGCAACAGGGACAACGCCTCGGCGTAGCACTCGTCGACGATCTTCCGGACCTCGGAGTCGATCAGCTCTTTGGTCCCCGGCGCCACCCCGTCGAGCCCGAACGGCGACTCCTGCCCCGGCGGCGGCAGCACGGTGACCGGCCCGATCGCGTCGGACATGCCCCATCGGCCGACCATCTGCCGGGCGATGTTGCTGACCTGGTCGAGGTCGCTCTCGGCCCCCGTGGTCTCGTCGCCGAACACGACCTGCTCGGCCGCACGCCCACCGAGCGCCCCGATGATCCGCCCCTTCAGGTACTGCTTGGAGTACCCGTACCGATCGCTGGACGGGCTCTGGAACGTGACGCCCAGGGCCTGCCCCCGCGGAATGATCGAGATTTTGCGAACCGGGTCGGCGCCCGGCGTGAGCATGCCCAGCAGCGCGTGCCCGGATTCGTGGAAGGCCGTGCGCTCCTTCTCGTCCGGGGTCAGCATGAGACCGCGGACGGTGCCCAGCACGATCTTTTCCAGGGCGTCGGTGAAGTCGTTGTTCCGCACCTGGTCGTGCCCCCGGCGCGCGGCCAGCAGCGCGGCCTCGTTGACCAGGTTCTTCAGGTCGGCCCCGACCATGCCCGGCGTCGACGCGGCGATCCCGTCCAGGTCGACCCCGGGAGCCAGCGGCACCCCCCGGGTGTGCACGGCCAGGATCGCCCGGCGCCCCGCCAGATCGGGCGGGCTCACCACGACGCGCCGGTCGAAGCGCCCCGGGCGCAGCAGCGCCGGGTCGAGGATCTCGGACCGGTTGGTCGCGGCCAGCACGACCACACCTTCGCTGCCGGTGAAGCCGTCCATCTCGGTCAGGATCTGGTTGAGCGTCTGTTCCCGTTCGTCGTTGCCACCCAGCGACTGGGCGCTGCCCCGGGCCCGTCCGATGGCGTCCAGCTCGTCGATGAAGATGATCGAGGGCGCGACCTTCTTGGCCTGGTCGAACAGATCGCGGACCCGGCTGGCGCCCACACCGACGATGGCCTCGATGAATTCTGAGGCCGAGATGGAGAAGAACGGCACCCGGGCCTCGCCGGCCACCGCGCGGGCCAGCAGCGTCTTACCCGTTCCGGGCGGACCGCTCAGCAGCACACCGTGCGGGATCTGTGCGCCGAGCTTGCGGTACTTCTCCGGTTCGCGCAGGAAGTCGACGATCTCGGTGACCTCTTGCTCGACCTCCTGGATGCCGGCCACGTCGGCGAATGTCGTCCGTGGCCCCGATTCCGGCTGGTAGAGCTTGGCCCGGGATTTGCCGAAGCTGCCCAGCACCCCTCCCCCACCACCGCCGCCGGCCATGCGCCGGCTGATCCAGACGAACAGGGCGACCAGCAGAATCGTCGGACCGAAGCCGATGAGCAGCTGCTGCCAGATCGGCGCGGGCGCGTCCGGCGGGTTGGCGTTGACCGGCACGGAGTCGGCCTGCAGCTGGGAGAAGAGGTCGTCGTCGGCGAACGAGGGCCGCTGGGTGGTGAACCGGTCGACCTGCTCGGACTTGGTGTCCCCGGTCGGCGTGTAGGCCACTTCCTTCTTGAACTGGCCTTCGATGGTGTCGGCGGTCGACGTGATCTCGGCGACGTTGTTCGCCTGGACCTGGGTCAGGAAGAAGGTGTACGACACCGGTTCGCGCGCGGGTGGGGCCAGGAAGAACGACGAGATGATCCAGTTGAGGGCGAGCAGCACGACGAGCATGCTGCCGAAGCGGACCCAGGTCGAGCGCGGCCTTTTCGGGCCACCGGGTGCGGGTGCGGACGGCACGCCCTCCACTTTCCAGGGGTGGGGGCGCTGCGGCGGCTTCGCGTCTGGGGCATCGGCGGGCATGGCGCGAAGCTACCCCTCGGATGTGGCGCCGATGCGCAGTCGTGACGCGCGCTACGGATGCTGCTCCTCACCACATTCTGCATGAACCGACAAAGCCCGGCTCGACGCTGTGGACAACCCTCAATCGCCTCGCCGCGGCGCCTAAAATGGCGGCGATTCGCCACCCCGGGGTGGGTGGGCTGGGTAGGAGTAGTAGCCGGGCCAAACCGCCGCCGCGACTCCCGTCACAATTCCCGTAATCGGGACATTAGTGGCGGCCAGTGAGGATACTTTTCTCGACCGGATAAGCCCGTGAAGAGAAAGCCGCCGCGTTGCCCGAGTCGCTCGTCGAGTCCGCGGACCCGATCACGATCGTCGCCGCGAGCCTCCTGCTCTGCGCCGTGCTCGCGGCGTTGCTGCGCCGCAAGGTCAAGCCCGTCGTCGAAGCCGTCGGTCGGGCGGCGCTGGCCGAAGTGCGGCCGCATCTGCCGGATCGCCTGCGCCGGGTGGCCCGCCGCTTGTACGAGCGGATCGACCCGGCCATCGCCCGCTCGGTGCTGGTGGCCGCGATCGCCGCCGGCATCGCCTGGTTCGCGGCCGAGACCCTGCAGCTGGCCGGCGCGGTCACCGCGTCTATCACCGCGATCCTGTCGGTCCATCTGAGTTCGCACGCCTCGGTCCGCGAGGGTACGAAACGTCTCGTCGGCACCGCGGCCGGTGTCGGCTTCGCGGTCGGCGTGTGGGGCGTGTTCGGCCCGGGCCCGCTGTCGATCGCGGTGATCGCCGGGTGCGGGCTGGTCGTCGGCCGGCTGCTGCAACTGGGCGACGGCGCCGTCATCGTGCCCGCGACCTCGCTCGGTGTCCTGGTCGCGGGCAGCGCCCTCACCGAGTCGTTCGTCTGGGAGCGGGTCGTGGCCACCGGGCTGGGCATCGTGGTCGGCATGATCCTGTCGCCGCTGGTCAGCGGAATGACACCGCTGGAGCGGGCGCATTGCAAGCTGGCCCACCTGTCGACCGAGATCTCGCGTCTGCTGGGCGATCTCGGGGCGGGGGCGGCCCGGGGGTACGGCCGGGATCAGGCCACGCAGTGGCTGGCGCGCTCCCGGGAGCTCGGTGAGACGTTGGGCGAGGCGGTCGACGCGGTGGAGGATCTGGACCGGCAGGCCCGCTGGTCGCTCACGACGCCGCAGGCCGAGGTGGCGCCGGTGCACCACACGTTCCGCGTGCTGGAGCACGGCGTGCACCAGGTGAACTCGGTGGCCCGCTCGATGTTCGACGCGGCCGTGACGCCGCACAGTCCCGGCGTACCGGATGACATCGGGCCGTTGCTGACGGCCGCGTCCGAGGCTTTCGCCGCGCATGCCACCTTGGAGACGGAGCCGGACGCCGACACCACGCAGGACGCCGACAACCTCGAGGATCTGCTCGACGGCCTGCGCGAGGCCCGGCGGCAGACGTTGCACAAGGTGCGTACGCAGACCGACGACACGGGGGTGCTGGTGCTGACCGGCTCCATCATCGCCAACATCGACCGGATGGCCGGCTCGCTGGAACGGTCGGCGCCGGCCCTCACCGTCGGCGCGCGGGAGACGGGCGGCCTCGGCATCCCGGCCGTCTCCGAGGTCGTACCCGTGGTCCGGAGCTTCTGGGAGAAGGCCGTGATCACGCGGGACAAGTGAGGACACGCAGAGACGCGCGCCCGGGTGGGGGTCCGAGCGCGCGCCTGGTCCGCGGGGCTTACTGGTTGAGCGAGCAGGGCGCGAGGCCCTCGGCGTTCAGGTTCGGCTTGACGGCGTTGCGGCCGATCGCGGTCTCGATCCGGTTGATGGTCGCGAACCGCTTGTCCTCCAGCGGGCCGAGGATCGCGTTCTGGACGAACGCCGGGCCGCCCTGGCCGACCGACGAGGCGATGCGGGCGTTGGCCTCGGCGATCTGGGTGTTCAGCAGTTCGAGGTTGCGCTGCACCTCGGCCGCGGCCTGGGCCGGGATCTCGGGCAGGTTGTTCACCTGCGGGCAGTTGACCGTGGCCACGGCCGCGTTGCCACCACCGTTGTTGCCACCACCGTTGTTGCCACCGCCGTTGTTGCCACCGGCGTTGCCGCCGTTGCCCGCGTTGCCGCCGGCCGCGGGGACCTCGACCGGCTGCTCGGCCGAGTTGCCGCCGTCCTCGTTGAGCGAGCAGGTCGACAGGCCTTCGGCGTTGAGGTTCGGCTTGGCCGCGTTACGACCGATCGCCGTCTCGATCCGGTTGATCGTCGCGAACCGCTTGTCCTTCAGCGGGCCGAGGATCGCATTCTGGATGAAGGCCGGACCGCCCTGCCCCACCGACGTACGCAAGCGGTTGTTGGCCTCGGAGATCTGGGTGTTGAGCAGTTCGAGGTTGCGCTGGACTTCGGCCTGGGCCTGCGCCGGCACGGCGGGCAGGTTGTTCACCTGGGGGCAGTTCACCGTGGGAACGACGCCTTCGCCGCCACCCTCCGCAGCGCCACCGCCGGCCGCGGGCACGTCGACCGGCTGCTGGGCCGAGTTGCCGCCGTCCTGGTTGAGCGAGCAGGTCGACAGGCCTTCGGCGTTGAGGTTCGGCTTGGCCGCGTTACGACCGATCGCCGTCTCGATCCGGTTGATCGTCGCGAACCGCTTGTCCTTCAGCGGGCCCAGGATCGCATTCTGGATGAAGGCCGGACCGCCCTGCCCCACCGACGTACGCAAGCGGTTGTTGGCCTCGGAGATCTGGGTGTTGAGCAGTTCGAGGTTGCGCTTCACCTCGGCCTGGGCCTGGGCGGGCACGGCGGGCAGGTTGTTGACCTGCGGGCAGTTCACGGTGGGTACCGTCTCGGCGGCCGAGGCGACGCCCAGGCCCACACCGGCGAGGACCACGGCGACGCCCGCGACCGCACCGATCTGCCAACGGCGAGAAATCGAGCGGGACTTGTTGTACCGGGCTCTGTACATTGGAGCTGCGCCTTCCGCCAGGGGGACCGAATTTTGGCTACGGCCATCCATACGGGAGCGCTCCCACGAGAGATTATCGCTTAAGGAACACTTAAGGTGATCTTTCTTGAGCCCGGGCAAAACCCCAGGTCAGGCCCGGTCGTACGAACCTGAGGCGAGCTCCTCCAGCAGGGCCGGCCGGGTCGGTTTCCAGGACAGCTCGCGCCGCGCCTTCTCACCCGACGCCTGCTGGTCGAGCAGCAGCGCCGCCCCGAACTCGCCGAGCCGCGCCACGGTCGCCGCCGCGTCCTCGGGCACGACCCGCCCATTCAGACCCAGACGCCGGCTCGCGGCTTCACCCATTTCCCGTACGGTCGGATTGTCACCACTGACAGCGATGTACCGCTGTCCCGACTCACCGAGCGTGAGCGCCGCGACGTACAACTCGGCCAGATCATCGACGTGCACGGTCGTCCAGTGCTGGTCGCCCGATCCGAACAGCCGCACCTCGGCCCGGTCGCCGAGGAACATGGCCGGGATGCCCGAGCCGTGGCCGTACACGATGCCCGGCTCGATCAGCAGCGAACGGATGCCCGGCGCGGTCAGCCCCCGGTTGTCGACGGCCTCGCGCCAGGCCACGATCGGCGGCGCGTCGAGCCGCTTGGCCTCGGTGATGTCGGCGCCGGCGCCATAGACCCAGATCCCGCCCGTACGCACGAGGGTGGCCCCCGGCCGCAGCCCGGCCAGCACGGCGTCGACGAAGTCGGTGTCGGCCGCCGCGCTGGTGGCGTCGCCCGGCGTGGCCAGCGCGATGACCGCGTCGGCCTCGGCCGCCAGCCGCCGGACGGTGTCGCGGTCGCGCATGTCCCCGACGACGGTGGTGACGCCCTCACCCCGTACGGAAGGCTTGCGAACCAACGCGGTGACGCTGTGCCCGGCCGCGGTGAGCGCGGGGAGCACGTGGGAGCCGATGTAACCGGTCGCGCCGGTCAGGAAGATCTTCATGCCGTCAGCCTGACTCGGCCCGGTGTTCGCCGCCAACGAATGCTTCCGATCTGCGTTATCGGGGACGGCGATAGGCTGGCCGGGTGGAACAACGCCAGCTGCAGTTCTTCGTGGCCGTGGCCGAGGAGCTCAACTTCACCCGGGCCGCGCGCCGCACCCACGCCGTGCAGTCGACCGTGTCGGCCAGCATCCGCGCCCTCGAGCGCGACCTCGGGGCCTCACTTTTCCGGCGTACGACGTCGAGCGTCGCCCTCACCGAGGCCGGGCTCGCGCTGCTGCCCGAGGCCCGGCGGGCGCTCGACGCGCTCGACCAGGCCCGCGCGGCCGTGGCCGGGGTGCGCGACGGCGTCACCGGCAGCCTGCGGATCGGCACGCTGTCCGGCCTCACGATGATCGACCTGCCCGCGCTGGTCCACGACTTCCGCTCGCGCCACCCGCACGTACAGCTCACCCTGAGCGTGGCCGCCGCCGGCACCGACGGCATGCTGGCCGAGCTGCACGCGCACACGCTCGACCTGGCCTTCGTGGGCGTCCCGGCGCCGAGCATCCCCGGCCTGCACGTCGACGAGATCGCCTGGTTCCAGCCGCGTCTGCTGGTGCCGGCCGGTCATCCGCTGGCCGGCGAGCCGAGCGTCGCGCCGGCCGCGATCGCCGACCAGCTGTTCGTCGACCTGCCGCCGGGTTTCTGCAACCGCGTACGCACGGACAACGACTTCCGGCTGGCCGGCATCACGCGGCGGATCGCCATCGAGGTCAACGAGCTGAGCACGATCCCCCGCTACGTCGAGTCGGGCATCGGCCTCGCGGTGGTGCCTCCGCTGGCCGCCGAGGACGACACCGACGTCGTACCGGTGGCGCTGGATCCGCCGGCCGAGTCGTGGGTGCTGGGCGTGGCCCGCAGCACGACGGTGCCGCCGAGCCGGGCCGCCCAGGCGTTCCTGGATCTGATCGACGCCCACGTCGTGCGGCGCGACCGCTATTGAGTGGTCGCAGTACGGTGGACGCCATCCGACAAGGTGAGGTGATCGCGGTGCATCCGGTGTTGTGACAGCCCCAGAACGGGGCTGCGCGGAGCCGGAAGGTGACCGTCGATGAGTCGGACCGACAAAACTCGGCCCTGGTGGGTGCAGCTGGTGGACGCGCCGGGGGTGAGCTGCAAGCCCGTGCACGACCACCGCTTCGGGCCGTGCACCCTGCCCGTCCGGGCGATGCCCGAGCGCGAACGCCGCACCGGCTGCCGGTGGACCGGCACAGCCGCCTTCTACGTGAAGCGCTGCGAGAGCCACGGGTCGGCGGAGTGGAACTTCCTCGCCCGTCAGGACAGGCGGCGTGACCGGCACCGGGCCCGCCGGGCGCTGCGCTCTTCGTATTCCACCGCGCGTTAGCCCGGCCGCCGATCACGCGGGCCGCCGCTCGCGTGATCGGCGGCCTCGCATGATCGGCGCGGGAACCGTCAGAAGCCGAGGATGTCGGCCAGCCACGGGTTGCGGAACGTGCCGGCCGGGTCGTAGCGGCGCACCAGCCGCTCGAAGTCGCCGAACCGCTCGTACCCGTCCCGGATCGTCGACGGCGCCTGGGTGAACACCTTGCCCAGGTGCGCGCGCGGCGACAACGGCGCCAGACGCTGCTCCAGCTCGGCCACCACCGGGGTGACAGCGTCGGCGTCGGCGATCCAGGTGAAGTGCAGGGCGATGCTGTCCCGCTGGTAGTTCGGGCTCAGCCACAGGTCGTCGCCCTTGATCGTGCGTACCTCGCACACCTGCAGCACCGGCGCGACCCGCTCGCGGATCGAGGCCACGGCGTCGATCGCGGCCAGCCCGTCCGTACGCGCCACGTGATACTCCGACTGCAGCTCCTCGCCGCTGGACGGGGTGAACTCCATACGGAAGTGCGGCATTCGCTGATGCCACGGCCCCGGGACGCCACCCTGCTCGGTGCTGTTGACCGCGGGCATGCCCGGCACCGGGTGCCGCGGCCCGTCGGCCGGCCGGGCGCCGTACCAGTCGCCGCTCATCGGTTCGGTGCGCTTCAACCAGGCGTGGCTGATGTCGAGGCTGGTCCAGTTGGTGAAAAGGCTGACGCTGTACCCGTCGGCCAGCATCTCGTGCAGGTGCTGCTCGACGGAGGCCCGGGGCACGTTGTCGTACACGTACTGCCGCAGCTCGAACGCCGGCTGCACATCCACGGTGAGCGCGACGACCACACCGAGCGCCCCCAGGTTGACCACGGCCCCCGGGAAGTCGGCATCCCCGCGAGCCAGCGTCACGAGCTCACCCGAACCGTCGACGAACTCGATCGACGAGACGGCGGCGGCCAGGTTCTGGTTCCTCTCGCCCGAGCCGTGGGTGGCGGTGGCGACCGCGCCGGCCACCGAGATGTGCGGCAGCGAGGCAGTGTTGTGCAGGGCCAGCCCGTTGTCGTAAAGGTGCCCGGCCAGCACCCCGTACCGAATGCCCCCGTCAACCCGCACGGACTTGCGGTCGGCACTGATCTCAGCCAGCCGCGGCAACTCAGCGAGCGAGACCAGCGTGCCGTCGGTGTCAGCCATCCGGTTGAAGGAGTGCCCACTGCCCAGCACCTTGATCGGCCCGCCCCCGGCCACGATCTCGCGCACCTCGGCCACCGAAGTGGGCCGGCGCACCTCCCGCGCCCCGAAGACGATGTTGCCGGCCCAGTTGGTCACTCGCTCGCTCATAGTTTCACCCTAGAACCTTTCCCGGTACGCCCGGCAGGCCCTCCCACCAGCGCCGAAACCCCGAAAAGGACCGCTCGCCGAAGACCCCACCAAACCACCCCAAAGCCTCAACGCCCCGAGCCAGGTGCCGACTGGACTGAACCAGGGGTCGGCCGCCGATGAGTTCGGGTGGGCCGGGCGGTCTGACAGGTATGACGGTCGTGTTCGCCGTCGGCGCGGGGATCACCCGGGCCGACATTCCCTGCCTGTGTGCGGCGCTGGCCGATCAATTGCGCGGGCGCGCGGGGCCGGGCCAGGTCATCTGTGATGTCTCCGAGGCCCAGGCCGACGTAGTGACCATCGAGGCTTTGGCGCGGCTGCGCCTTACGGCCGGGCGGTACGGGTGGCGGTTCAACACGCAGGGGACGACCGATGAGCTCCTGCTGCTGTTCAGCCTGATGGGGCTGGGCGGGCTGTTCTTCTCGGGCCGCTACGCGCGCGGATATCCGCCGCCGACCCGCGGGCACGCCGCTGCGACCCGGCGGCCGCCGCCACAGGGCGCGATCGGGGCCGCCGGGACACCCGCAGGGTCAGGCGGGGAGACTTTCGGGGAGGTCGAAGAGGGGGAACAGGCGGGCGGTGTCGAGGAAGTTGTTGATGCCGGTGATGCGGCCGTCGGAGATCTCGAGGACTATCAGGGCCCAGGGGACGTGGCCGGGGCCGGTGGGGTCGGCTCTGTATTGGGCGAACGCGGGTAGGCCGTTCGCGACCAGCGGCAGCAGGCGGGAGCCCTCGCAGCCGGCGCCGGTGCCGGCCATCCACGCTGTGATGTCGGCGTGGCCGCGCAGCCACAGCGGGAGCGGGGGCATCGACAGCGTCGCGTCCTCGTGGAGCAGGGCGGTGAGCGCGGTCAGGTCGTACGCCTCGAAGGCCTGCACGTAGCGGGCCAGCAGCTTTTTCTGCTCCTCGTCGGACGGCTCGAGCACCTCGGCGCCCTTGTCGGCGGCGGCGATGGTGGCGCGGGCCCGCTGCAGGGCGCTGTTGACGCTGGTGACCGACGTCTCGAGCAGGTCGGCCACCTCTTGCGCGGACCAGGCCAGCACCTCGCGCAGGATCAGCACGGCCCGCTGTTTCGGCGGCAGGTGTTGCAGGGCGGCGACGAAGGCGAGCCGGATCGACTCGCGGTCGGTGACCACCTGGGCCGGGTCGGCCACCGCCGCCAGCACCCGGCCGTCGGGGACCGGGCCGACCCAGATCTCGTCGGGGCGGGGCTCACCCGGATGGGTGGCGTGACCGTCGCCGGGGCCGCCGAAATCCATGGGCCGGGCCCGGCGCTGGGCGCTGCCCAGCATGGTCAGGCAGACGTTGGTCGCGATGCGGTAGAGCCAGGACCGCAGGGCCGACCGGCCCTCGAAGCCCTCGTAGCTCTTCCAGGCGCGCACGAGAGTGTCTTGAACAGCATCCTCGGCCTCGAAGGCGGAGCCGAGCATGCGGTAGCAGTAACCGGTCAGCTCGGGACGGAACGTCTCGAGCTGGGACTCGATGGGGGTGGCCACGTCGCTCACGAGTCCGAACCTAGCCCAGGGGTACGACAAGAAAAACCTCGGCGGGCACCGATGAGTCCGGACGGGGTGCCCGGTCATAGGGGTGTCGAACGAGGAACAAGACGCCGCGGAGGCACGAAATGACGAACTGGACCCAGGACAGCGCCGGCCACGGTGAGTACGCCGACGTCAACGGGATCAACCTCTACTACGAGTCGCACGGCGAGGGCCGCCCGTTGATCCTGCTGCACGGCGGGCTCGGCTCGGGCGAGATGTTCGGCCCGATCATCGGCCAGTTCGCCGAGAACCACCGGGTCATCCTGATCGACCTGCAGGGCCACGGCCGCACGGCCGACATCGACCGGCCGATCGACATCAAGTTCATGGCCGACGACGTGGCCGCCCTCATCGACCACCTCGGGCTCGAGAAGCCGGACGTGGTCGGCTACTCGCTCGGCGGCGGGGTCGCCCTGCTGACCGCGATCCGCCACCCGGCCAAGATCGGCCGGGTGGTCGCGGCCTCGGCGGGCATCCGGCGCAGCGCCACGTATCCCGAGATCCTCGAGCAGCAGGGCCAGGTCGGCCCCGAGGCGGCCGAATTCATGAAAGAGACCCCGATGTACGAGTTGTACGCGCGGGTCGCGCCCCGGCCGGAGGACTTCCCGCGGCTGCTCGGCAAGATCGGCGAGACCATGGCGAAGGACTTCGACTACACCGAAGAGGTGCGCAACCTGCAGGTGCCGACGCTGATCGTGGCGGCCGACGCCGACATGTGCCCGCCGAGCCACTTCGTCGAGGTGTTCGGGCTGCTCGACGGTGGCCACCGGGACGGCGGCTGGATGGGCGAGGGCCGGCCCAAGGGCGGTCACGCGCTGGCCATCCTGCCCGGCCTGACCCACTACAACCTGTTCATGTCCCCGCTGTTCGCCGCGGCCGCTCTGGGTTTCGTCGACGCCGCGGAGTAAGGCGCTGCGGGCCGCCGGCGGCCGGCTCGCGCTGGCCGCAGCCCAGCCCACCGTGCGCAGCGTCCTCAGCATCACCTCGGTCGACCAGGTCATCGGCCTGTACGACAGCGTCGAGGCGGCCGAGAAGCCTAGGGCAGCGCCGCGCTGGTGCGGTCCTGATCGGCCCGGCGTTGGTCGAGCGTTCCTCGCCGTGCTCGCCGTGCCAGTCGAGGACGAGCAGGCGCTGCACCCGCTGTCGCATCCCGGCCAGCCCGAAGCCGCCGTCCGGCGACCCGCCGACCCGCCGCGCCCCCGGTTCGAAACCTACCCCGTCGTCGCGCACGTCCAGCGTGACCAGGTCGCCCATGTACGACAGGGTCAGGCCCTTGCTCGCCTGTGGACAACTGACCGGTCGCCAGTGCGTCCTGTGGAAAAGTGCAGGCTCTTCGGCCGAGCACTGTCTAGGGTGGGGGCTTCCCCCAAGGCGGGCGGGTTGGGGCTGGTTGGGGTGCGGCCGGCTCGATGGTGAGCAGCGCCGGCGAGTGGAAGCCGGGCATGAAAGCGGCCACGCGCACCAGGACGGCGTGCACGGCGAACAGCGCGAAGCCGGCCAGCACCGGCAGCACCGCGGGATGGACCAGGGCCGCCAGCGCCGCCACGACCACGACGACACCAGTCGTGGCGGCCAGGGCCCGGGGTCGAACGGCGGCGAGGGCGGCCGCCCGGCGTACGGCATGGGCGTGGGACGGGCCGGCCAGCCCGGCCACCAGGGCGGCGAAGCCGACGCCGACGGCCGCCGCCAGCAGCACGGCCGCGATCATGGCGGGGCCGCCCGGCACCGAACCGCGACGCAGCGCGGCCACGTCGATGGCGAGCAGCCACGCCGCCGCCAGGACGAGGGGGCCCGCGTAGAGACCGGGCACGAGCCGCGTACGGAAATCGGCCCAGCACTCGGCGGCGGTCGACCAGCGTCCGACGGTCAGCAGCCGGTCGAGAGCGGCGCTGGCCGTCCCGACGGCCGCGCCCGCCGTGAGGACGGGCAGGCAGGCCATGGTCATCAGCACGCCCAGCAGGGCCAGGTCGGCGCCGAGCCGGACCGAGTCACGCCAGTCGTGCGATGCGGACATTGGCTGGTCAGCGTCGGCGACGGAAGGCTGCATACGACGTCACCCCTTCAGGCCGCTGGTGTTGATGCCCTCGACCAGCAGGCGCTGGAAGGCCACGAAGAACAGGAACACCGGGATCAGCGACAGCAGCGACATCGCGAACATCGGGCCGACCGCGCTCTCGCTGGACGAGTCGATGAACAGGGTCAGCGCGACCGGCGCCGTGTAGTCCTTGAGCTCGGACAGGAACACCAGCTGGCGGAAGAAGTCGTTCCAGGTCCAGATGAACGAGAAGATCGCCGTGGTGACCAGGGCCGGGCGGGACAGCGGCAGGATCACGTGCCGGAAGATGCTGTACGGCGACGCGCCGTCGATGACCGCGGCCTCGTCGAGCTCGCGCGGGATGCCCCGCATGAACTGGACGATCAGGAAGACGAAGAACGCCTCGGTGGCCAGGAACTGCGGCACCAGCAGCGGCAGATAAGGCCAGTCGCCGCCGACCCAGCCCAGGCTGCGGAACAGGATGTACTGCGGAATGATCAGCACGTGCCCGGGCAGCAGCAGGGTGCCGATCATCAACGCGAACCAGAACCCGCGCAACCGGAACCGCAGACGACCCAGGGCGTACGCCGCCAGCAGGCACGAGATCGTGTTGCCGGCCACGGTCAGCAGCGACACGAGCGCGCTGTTGAGGAAGAAGCGCCCGAAGCTGACGTCGAACTTGGTCCAGCCCTCCGAGAAGTTGGACGGGGTGAACTCGCGCGGGACCAGCCCGATGTTGTTGACGATCTCCTGCGGCGACTTGAGCGACGTGCCGACCATCCACACCAGCGGATAGAGCACGACGGCCAGGATCAGCAGGAGAGCCAGCAAGCGGAACGGAAACCGCATCACCGCTCCTCGTTGTCGGAATAGTGGACCCAGAAGCGGCCCGTGTTGAACAGCAGCACCGTGATCGCGCCGATCACGATCAGGAACACCCAGGCCATGGCCGAGGCGTAGCCCATGTTCAGGTCGACGAACCCGGCGATCCACAGGTTGAGCGTGTACATCAGCGTCGAGTCGACCGGACCGCCGGTGCCGTTGGACAGCACGAACGCGGCCGTGAAGCCCTGGAAGCCGTTGATCGTCTCGAGGACCAGGTTGAAGAAGATGACCGGCGACAGCATCGGCAGCGTGATGTGCACGAACTTGCGCCACGGGCTCGCGCCGTCGACCGACGCCGCCTCGTAGAGCTCGCTGGGCACCTGCTTGAGCCCGGCCAGGAAGATCACCATCGGCGCGCCGAACTGCCAGACGGCCAGCAGGATCAGCGTCGACAGGGCCCAGTCGGGGTCGTTGACCCAGGGCAGGCCCTCGATGCCGAACAGGGCCAGGAACGAGTTGAAGGCGCCGTCGCGGTTGAACATGCTGACCCAGACGATGGCCAGGGCCACGCTGCCGCCCAGCAGCGACGGCAGATAGAACAGGCCCCGGAACACCGAGATGCCGCGCATCGTGCGGTTTAGCAGCAGCGCCACGGCCAGCGCGCAGGCCAGCTTGAGCGGCACCGCGACCACCGCGAAGGTCACCGTCACCTGCACCGCGTGCCAGTACGACTGGTCGGCGGTGAACATGCGGCGGTAGTTGTCGAGGCCGATCCAGTTGGCCTCGGTCAGCGGGATCAGCGGGCTGTAGTCGGTGAAGCTCAGATAGAGCGAGATCAGCATCGGGACGGCCGTGATGCCGAGCAGGCCCAGCAGCCACGGCGAGAGGAACACGTACCCGGCCAGGTTCTCCCGGCGCCGGCGGGCCCGCCGCCCCGGCTGCGGGGCAGCCGGAGCGACGGGGGCGGGAGTCAGAGTGGAGGCGGTCACGAGGCGCCGATCGCCGCCTTGGCCGCGGTGACGAAGGCCGCCGCGCCCTGTTCCGGGGTCTGCCGGCCGTAGATGACCTCTTCGGCCACCCGGATCAGCTCGGAGCGGACCTTGCTGTGACCCTGCGGCGGCACGGTGGGCGCGGTCGGGCCGTACTTCTTGCCCAGCTCGTCCATGACCGCGATGGTCTGCTTCATGTTGGGGTCCTCCACCGTGGCCGCGACCTGCTTGCGGACGTCGAGGTTGGGCGGCAGGCCACGGTCGGTGCCGAGGATCTTGCCGGCCTCGGGGTCGTTGGCCAGGAAGTTGATCACGTCGACGGCCACGTCCTTGTGCTTGCTGCCGCGGAAGGCCGACATGTACATCGAGGCCCGGGCCCACTGCGCGCTGGGATCACCCGGGTACGCGATGAGGCCCAGCTCGTTCTCGGTGCTCTTCTTCAGCTCGGGCATCTGGTTGGCCCAGACCCACGACGTGCCGGCCTTGCCCGTGGCGACCAGCTGCTTGCTCACGTCGCTGGCGTTGCCCTCGTGGATCACGTCCGGGGTCGGGGTCGCGCCCTTGTCACGGGCGCCCTTCCACAGCGCGAACCACTTGGTGATGTCAGCCTCGTCGAAGCCGAGCTGCTTGCCGTTGTAGAGCTCCTTGCCGCTCTGCCGCAGGAAGACCCAGAGCGCCTGATAGACCGCGCTGGCGTCCTGGGTGCCGGGCAGCTTCGACTTCTTGGTGACCTCGGCCGCCCAGTCGACGAACTCCTCCCAGCTCATGCCCGTCTTGGGCTCGGGCAGGTTGTTCTTGGTGAGCAGGGTCTTGTCGTAGACCAGGCCCTGGGTGTTCTCGCCGAGGGCGACGCCGGCCAGCTTGCCCTCGACCTCGCCGTACTTGAGCAGGCTCTCGGGGAACTTGGTGACGTCGAGCTTGCCGCTCTCGGCGTAGGGGGTCAGGTCGAGCGTCACGCCCCGACCGGCGTACTCGGAAATGTAGTTGTCGTCGATCTGGAAGATGTCGGGTGCGTTGCCGCCGGCGGTGAGCGTGGCCAGCTTGTCGAAGTAGCCCTGGTTTCCCTGCCAGGTCTTCTTGAACGTGACGCCCGGGTGCTTGTCGCTGTAGAGCTTGAGCGCTTGGTCGGTCAGCTCGGCGCGCTTCTCGGCGCCCCACCAGTAGATCGACAGTTCGGTCCCGCCGCTGCCGCCTTCGTCGTCACCGCCGCAGGCCGCGGCGCCCAGCAGGAGCGGAACAGTAAGGGCGGCGGCCAGTAGCCGTCGGCGAGTAGTACTTTGAGCAGGCGTGACCGCCTGCGTGATGGGCTCCATGACGCTTCTCCTCTAGGAAGCGACACCTCCGTGGGCGATTGCGTCGCCCGGGTCCGCAGGGCTGTGCGGACCCGGGCCCCGCCCCGTCGAGTCGCGGATGACCAGTTCGGTCTGCAGCTGGATCTGTGCGGTGGTGCGGCGGTCGTCGCCATGCGCGAGCAGCATGTCGACGGCCGCCCGACCAGCGGCGGCGGTGGGGGTCGCCACCGTGGTCAGCTTCGGGCGGGTCAGCCGGCTGAGCATGATGTCGTCGATCCCGACGACGCTGACGTCCTGGGGCACACGGGCCCCGGCGGCCAGCAGACCCTCGATGAGACCGATCGCCATGAGGTCGTTGTAGGCGAGCACGGCGGTGGCGCCGGCCCGCAACACGTCCTCGGCGACCGTGAGCCCGCCGAACTCGGTCGGCGCGTTGGGGCCGATGATGGTGAGCTCGGCCCCGGCCGCCTTCGCGGTGGCGGCGGCCGAGCGCCGGATCTCCCGGCTCGTCCACGACCCCCGCGGACCGCCGAGCAGGGCGACCCGGCGGTGGCCGAGCGCGGTCAGGTGCTCGACCGCGATGCGGGCGCCGCGGGCGACGTCCATCACGACGGCCGGGATGCCGGCGATCTGCCGGTTGACCACGACCAGCGGCACCTCGCGGCTGAGCTGCTCGATCAGCGCGTTGCTCATGCGCGGGCTGACCAGCAGCACGCCGTCGACCTGTTTGGCCAGGGCCCGCACCACCTCTTCCTCGAGCGCCGCGTCCTCGTTGGTGTCGGCGACGAAGATGTGGTGGTCGTGCTTGCGGGCCTGGCTCTCGGCCGCCTTGATCAGGGGCGGGAAGAACGGGTTGGCGATGTCGGCCACGATCAGGCCGATGTTGTAGGTGCGGCCGGTGATGAGCGCGCGGGCCGCCCGGTTGGGGCGGTAGCCGAGCTCCTCGGCGTGAGCCAGCACCCGGCTGCGGGTGTTGGGATTCACCAGGTGCGGCGCTGAAAAGGTGCGCGACACGGTCGAGATGTGGACGCCGGAAGCCCGAGCTACGTCGCGGATGGTCACCGCCATGTGCACGCTCCTTTGTGGCCCCGGTCACTTGATGACAGCCATTAATGCAAGCGGTTGCACGACTGTCAATGGTTTTGTGTTGCAAGGAGATGACGGAGGCACGCTCCCAACGCTCTCTTAGTCGGGCAAATAGGCACGAGTTATTGACGTGAGGGGATCGACAGACCTAACTTCGCTGCAAACCTTTGCTGCCGAGAGCCGGAGTGATCATGGCCAAACGCAGAATCGCCGTCATCGGCACCGGCCACCGCGCCGAGATGTTCATCCGCGCGGTCACCGGCGACCACGCCGGCACCACCGAGCTGGTGGCCCTGGCCGACGTGAACCAGGCCCGCATGGACGTCCACAACGGCTGGCTCGCGAAGCCGGTGCCCACGTACAAGAACCTGGCCACCATGCTGGCCGAGCAGCAGGTCGACGAGCTGATCGTGACCAGCGTGGACAGCACCCACGCCGGGCACATCGTCACCGCGCTCGAGGCCGGCTGCGACGTCATCACCGAGAAGCCGATGACCGTGGACGCGGCGAGCAGCGAGCGCATCCTCGACGCCGTCGAGCGCACCGGCCGCCGGGTCCAGGTCGCCTTCAACTATCGCTTCAACCCCGTGCACGAGGTGGTGCGCACGCTGCTGGCGGCCGGGGAGATCGGCGAGATCGGGTCGGTGCACTTCGAGTGGCTGCTCGACGTGCGGCACGGCGCCGACTACTTCCGCCGCTGGCACCGCGACAAGGCCAACTCGGGCGGGCTGCTCGTCCACAAGTCGGGTCACCACTTCGACCTGGTCAACTGGTGGCTGGGCGCGGCCCCGGCCGAGGTCTACGCGTCGGGGCGGTTGTTCTTCTACGGCGATCAGGGGCGAGGCCGCGGGCTGGCCGACGACCGGTTCGCGCTCGACCTGACGACCGACCCACGGCTGGACGCGCTGTACGTCGAGCCGTCGAAAGAGGACGGCTACCGTCGCGACCAGAACGTCTTCGCGCCCGGCGTCTCCATCGAGGACGACCTGGCCGTGCTCGTGCGCTACGACACCGGCGCCACGATGAGCTACCACCTCACGGCGTACGCGCCCTGGGAGGGCTACCGGCTCATGGTCAACGGCAGCCGGGGCCGCCTCGAGCTCGAGGTGGTGGAGAGCGACCACGTCAGCCCGTCGGCGGCCGGCCAGGTCAAGCAGGGGGCCAGCCCCGAGTCGGGCTCGGTGACGCTGACGATCCGGCCCTTCTGGAAACCCCCGTACGCCGTGGAACTGCAACCCGTCGACCGGGCGGGACACGGCGGCGCCGACAAGCGCATGACCGCCGTGCTGCTGGGCGGCGAGACCGACCCCATGCACCGGTCGGCGACGGCCCGCGACGGGGCCCTGGCCCTGCTCACCGGTCTGGCCGCGAACGAGAGCCTGCGCACCGGCCGCCCGGTGCACGTGAAGGAGAAGAGCTAGTGCCCGACCCGATTCTCACCACCGACCTGGCCCGCGAGCTGTACGCGGTGGCCCGTGACCTGCCGCTGATCAGCCCGCACGGCCACGTCGACCCGGCGCTGCTGGCCGACGACCAGCCGTTCGGAGATCCGGCCCGGCTGCTCATCGTGCCCGACCACTACGTCACCCGCATGCTGCTCAGCCAGGGCATCCCGCCCGACCGGCTGGGCGTGCCGCGGCGCGACGGCGGCCCGGTCGAGACCGACCCGCGCACGATCTGGCGGCTGCTCGCGACCAACTGGCACCTCTTCCGGGGCACGCCGTCGCGGCTGTGGCTGGAACAGACCTTCCGTACGGTGTTCGGCGTCGAGACCCCGCTCAGCCGGGACACCGCCGACGAGGTGTACGACGCCATCGCGGCCCGCCTGCGCGAGCCGGAGTTCCGTCCGCGGGCGCTGTTCGAGCGCTTCGGCCTCGAGGTGCTGGCCACCACCGAGTCCCCCACCGACGACCTGGCCCGGCACGCCAAGCTGATCGCCGACGGCTGGGCGGGCCGGGTGATCAGCACGTTCCGCCCCGACGACGTGGTCGACCTGGAGCGCGAGGACTGGGCGATCAACGTCGCGCGGATGGGCGAACTGGCCGGGCAGGACACCGGCACGTACGCCGGCTATCTGGACGCTCTGCGCCGCCGGCGCCAGGACTTCATCGCGATCGGGACCACGTCGTCCGACCACGGCCACCCGACGGCCCGGACGGTCGACCTCTCGAAAGAGGACGCGGCCAAGCTGTACGACCGGGCCCTGCACGGCGAGACCACCCCGGCCGACGCCGAGACGTTCCGCGGCCACATGATCCTCGAATTCGCCCGCATGTCGATCGACGACGGCCTCGTGATGCAGCTGCACCCGGGCGCGTCCCGCGACCACAACCGGGCCCTGTTCGCCGCGCACGGCCGCGACGTCGGCGGCGACATCCCGCAGCCGACGAACTACGTGCACGCGCTGCGGCCGCTGCTCGAGGCGCACGGCATGGACCCCCGCCTGCGGGTGGTGCTCTACACGCTGGACGAGACGGCGTTCAGCCGCGAGCTGGCCCCGCTGGCCGGCGGCTACCCGGCGCTGTTCCTGGGCGCGCCGTGGTGGTTCCTGGACACACCGGACGCGATGCGCCGGTTCCGCGAGACGGTCACCGACGCCGCCGGCTTCTACAACACGGCCGGGTTCGTCGACGACACGCGGGCCTTCTGCTCGATCCCCGTCCGCCACGACGTGGCCCGCCGGGTCGACGCGTCCTATCTGGCCTCGCTGGTGACCCAGGACCGCCTGCCCTTCGACGAGGCGGCCGAGACGATGGCCGACCTGGCCTACCACCTGCCCAAGCGGATCTTCAAGCTCGACAAGGAGGGCACGCCATGACCACGATCACCGGCTTCGAGGTGCACGACGTCCGGTTCCCCACCGCCGCGGCCGGTGACGGCTCCGACTCGATCAACCGGGGGGACTACAGCGCGACCTACGTCGAGCTCCAGACCGATTCCGATCACATCGGAACCGGCTTCACTTTTACCAACGGCCAGGGCAACGAGATCACCTGCGATTCCGTACGCGCCATGGCCCCGCTTCTGCTGGGGCGGAGCGTGACAGACCTGACCGCAGAACCGCCGCGGCTGCTCACGGCCCACCCCCAGCTCCGCTGGATCGGGCCCGAGAAGGGCGCGCTCCACATGGCCACCGGCGCCCTGATCAACGCCGTCTGGGACGTCCGGGCCAAGGTCGCCGGCAAACCGATGTGGCAGTTGCTGGCCGAACTGCCGACCGACGAGCTCGTGGCGTGCGTGGACTTCCGGCACATCGACGACGCGCTCACGCCGGAGGAGGCGGCGGCGATCCTCGACAAGGGCCGCGTCGGACTCGAGGACCGGCTGGCCGGCCTGCGGCGGGACGGCTTCCCCTCGTACACCACGAGCGTGGGATGGCTCGGGTACCCCGACGACAAAGTGCGCGCCCTGAGCCGGCAGGCCTACGCCGAGGGCTGGCGGGCCATGAAGATGAAGGTCGGCGGCCCGATCGAGGACGACCTGCGCCGGGCCGCGATCATCCGGGCCGAGATCGGTCCCGACGCGCTGCTCATGATGGATGCCAACCAGATCTGGGGCGTCGACGAGGCGATCGCCAACATGGCCCGGCTGGCCGAGTTCGACCCGTACTGGATCGAGGAGCCGACCCACCCCGACGACGTGCTGGGCCACGCGCGCATCCAGCGCGCGGTGGCCCCGATCCGGGTCGCCACCGGCGAGGTCGCGGCCAACCGGGTCATCTTCAAGCAGCTGCTGCAGGCCGAGGCGATCGGCGTCATGCAGGTCGACGCGTGCCGGGTCGCGGGCATCCCCGAGGTGCTGGCCGAACTGCTGCTGGCCGCGAAGTTCGGTGTGCCGGTGTGCCCGCACGCGGGCGGGGTCGGCCTGTGCGAGCTGGTGCAGCACCTGGCGATCTTCGACTATCTGCGCGTCGGCACGGCGCTGGACGGCCGCATGATCGAGTACGTCGACCATCTGCACGAGCATTTCACCGACCCGGTCCGCACCCGCGACGGCCGCTACCTGGTGCCGGAGCAGCCCGGCTACAGCTCCGACCTGCGGCCCGCCTCGATCGCCGAGTTCTCGTTCCCGGACGGCCCGGCATGGAACTGAGCCGCGCTGCCCTGAACGCCGTCCCGGTCGAGAGCCGCCCCCGGATCGCGGCACCCCGAGCCGGAATCGTCCATCTGGGCGTCAGCGCCTTCCACCGGGCCCACCAGGCCGTGTTCACCGAGGACGCGATGGCCGCGGCCGGCGGCGACTGGGGCATCGTGCACGTCGCGCCCAGCTCGCCCCGGATCGTCGACGCCATCCGGGCCCAGGACGGGCTGTTCAGCGTGACCACGCTCGGCCCCGAGGGCACCAGCACCCGGGTCATCGGCGCGTCGGCCGGGCAGATGCTGGCCGCGGCCGACCCCGACGCCGTGGTGGCCCAGCTGGCCGACCCGGCGGTCAAAATCGTGACGCTCACGGTGACCGAAAAGGGTTATCGCCTCGACGGCGCCACCGGCCGCCTGCTGCTCGACGACGAACTGCGGGCCGACCTCGAGACCGACCGGGCCCCGCGTACGGTGCCGGGCCTGCTCATCCGCGGCCTGTGCGCCCGGCGCCGGGCCGACGCGGGGCCGATCGCCCTGGTCAGCTGTGACAACCTGCCGGCCAACGGGCACCGGATGCGCGGCCTGATCGACACGCTGGCCGTGGCCAAGGGCATCAGCGGCTGGGTCCACCAGAACGTGACCTGCCCCGGCACGATGGTCGACCGCATCGTGCCCGCCACCACGGCTGCGACGTTCGACCTGGCGGCGCGGACGCTGGGCGTGCGCGACCGGGCCGCGGTCAACGGCGAGCCGTACTCGGCCTGGGTGATCGAGGACAACTTCCCCGCCGGGCGACCGGCCTGGGAGCAGGCCGGGGCGGTGCTGACCGGCGACCCGCGCCCGTGGGAGACGTTGAAGCTGCGGACGCTCAACGGCGTGCACTCGGCGATCGCCTATCTGGGGGCGGTGGCCGGGCGGGAGACCATCGCGGCCGCGCTCCACCTGCCGGGCATGGCCGACATGGTGCGGCGGCTCATCGCCGAGGACATCGCGCCGAGCCTGGTGCCGCCGCCGGGGGTCGACACCCTCGAGTACGGCGAGCAGGTGCTGACCCGGTTCGCCAACCCGGCCATCGAGTACCGGACCACACAGGTGGCCGGGGACGGCACGCAGAAGCTGCCACCCCGGGTGCTGCACACGATCCAGCAGCGCCGCGAGGCCGGCGCGATGCCCCGCTGGGCGACGCTGGTGGTGGCGGCCTGGATGCGCTTCGTCCAAGGAGTTTCCGACGAGGGCAACCCGCTGCCGCTCGACGACCCCCTCGCGGAACGGATCCGGGCCCGTCTCGCCGCCGGCCCTGCCACCCCGGACGGCGTGGTCGACGCGCTGCTCGGATTGGACACAGTCTTCAGCCCCGAGCTGGCCGAGGACGCCGAACTGCGGGCCGAACTGGTCGGATGGCTGACGGCCCTGGAAAAACACGGCGTCGCCGCCACCCTGGCCGGCGCCTGATGGCGACGCGGGTGGCGTTGATCGGGGCCAACGGGCACGGGCGCTGGCATCGGCGGCGGATCGCCGAGCTGTCCGGGGTCAAGCTGGTCGGGCTGGCTGACGTGCAGCCGATCGACCCGGCGCCGGACGCGCCCGCGTTCAGCGACCACCGCGAGCTGTTGGAGACGACGCGGCCGGACGTGGTCGTGATCTGCACCCCGCCGCATACTCACCTGCCGATCGCCCTCGACGCGATCGAAGCCGGCTGTGACCTGTTGCTGGAGAAGCCGCCGGTCACGTCGGTGGCCGCGCACGAGACGCTGCTGGCTGCCCTCGACGAGGCTGGTCGGTCGTGCCAGGTCGGGTTTCAGGCGCTCGGATCGATGGCCTGGGCCCGATTCCGCGATGCATTGTCGCCGAAGACGAGTGGTCTGAGCGCTGTGGCGTCGTGGAAACGCGACGACAGCTACTACGCCCGGTCGCCGTGGGCCGGGCGGCGGGTGGTCGACGGCCGGCCCGTCGTCGACGGTGTGCTGGTCAATCCGCTGGCCCACGCCGTGATGCAGGCGCTCGCCGCGGGCACGGCGGCCGGTGCGGGGCGGCCGCGCCAGCTGCAGGTCGAGCGGTACCGGGTGCGGGACATCGAGGTCGAGGACACGGCCTTCGCCCGCATCACGTTCGAGAGTGGGCTGCCGCTTCTCATCGCGGTCACGCTGGCCGGGGAGGACTTCATCGCCGGCGAGATCGAAGCGCGCGGGCCGGACGGGACGGCGGTGCTCGAATATCCGACCGACCGGCTGTCCCTCCCGGGTTCCGGCCCACCGAACCCAGGCTCGCCCGCCTCGGGCCCGCCCGGGTCCGGGATGGTTGAAGTGCCGGGGCGCACGGATCTGCTCAGCGACCTGTTGCGGCATCGCGCCGAGAGCACGCCGCTGCTGGCGCCGCTGGCCGCGACGGCCGACTTCACCGCCGTACTGGAAGCCCTGACCTTGCCCGATGCACCCGAGCCGCACCGCATAAAAAGCTATGTCGACGGGCCGAACCGGACGATCCCGGGGATCAACGCGCTGCTGCGGCGGGCCGCGGCCGAGCTGAGGCTGCCGTCGGAGCTGGGTGTGCCGTGGGCGACTACGCCGTACCGCCGGCGATTGCCTGTGCATTAGCGCGGTGCGGGTCGTCGGCGGGGAGCCAGGCGTTCGGGTCCTCCAGGCAGAGCCGGTCGACCGAGCGGGTCAGGGCCTCGACCAGCGCCCGCACGGCGGCCCGGGGCTCGTCGCGCCGCGAGACCAGCGACCACGTCCAATAGACGGCCGGGTGCTGGATCGGGCGGGCCACCAGGTCGGGCGGCACCGGCGCGGTCTGACCCTTGGGATTGTTGACCAGGGGGCGGCCCAGGCGGCGGACGTGGTCGAAGAAGGCGTGCCCGGTCGAGCCGCCCTCGGGAACGTCGACCGTGTGGGCGCCGCACTCGGTGGCCATCGACTTGGCCCAGCGGTTCCACGACCACCAGCTGGTCTCGTCGGCGTCGATCAGCACCGTCGTGTCGCGGGCCCGGATCGGCGTGGTGGCGGTGCCGGTGCTGATCGCGTAGAGACGATCGGAGCCGAGCAGGCGGGCCTCGAGCCGGTCGTCGATCAGCGTGCTGTCCGGCACCCAGCAGATGGCCAGGTCGAGGCGGCCGTCGGCGACCCGGGCCGCCTGCGCGTGCGAGGGCAGCACCCAGCGTCGACCACCAGCTGGGACGTGTCGGCCCGCCCCTGAGCCGGACCGGCGTCGGCGATCGGACAGCGCCATCGGCTCCGCACCGCCCTACGCTGCGGAGATGACGTCGCTCACCGACTTTCTCGGCCAGACCGAGCCCGGTCGGCTCACCCCGGCCCAGCGGCGGTTGATCGTCGAGCAGGCGCTGCTGCTGCTCGAACAGAACTACGCGCTGCTGCCGTTCAAAGTGGCCCGCTACGGCATCAACCCGTTGCAGCGGCTGCGATTGCTGCTGCAACGGCTGGGCCGCGACGGCGACCCCGAGCTGGAATGGCGGATGCACCGCGAGCTGCTCGACGTGTTCAACTCGCTGCGCGACCTGCACACCCGGTACACGTTGCCGCAGCCGTTCAACGGTGTCGCCGTGTTCCTGCCGTTCCTGCTCAAGGAGTTCACCGAGGACGGCCGCCGCCGCTACCTGGTCAGCCGGCGCCAGGCCGGGCAGCCCGACCTGGGCGACGAGGCGTTCCGGTTCGGTGTCGAGGTGACGCACTGGAACGGCGTGCCGATCGCGCGTGCGATCGAACGGTTCGGCGAGGGGCTGCCGGGCGCCAACGCGGACGCCCGGCACGCCCGGGCCGTGCAGATGTTCACCGTACGATCGTTGGCCTTCGCGGCCCCGCCGGACGAGGAATGGATCACGCTGGGCTATCTGGACGACGACCGGAAGCCTCGCGAGATCCGCCTGACGTGGAGCGCGACCCCGATCGAGACCGCCACCGCGGCCGTGGCCGACACCCCGCTCGGCGTCGACGTCGAGGGCGCTCAGCTGGCCCGGCTGCGGGCCGAACTGTTCGCCCCGGCCGCGCTGGCCGGGCGGGCCGCCGCGCCCGGTCCCGAGGTGGTGCCGGTCAGCCCCGAGCTGACCACCGTGTTCGAGGCCCGCCGGGTCACCGTCGGTGGGCGTACGGTCGGGCATCTGCGCATTCGCACGTTCATGCCGACGGCGGGCGGGATCGTCGCCTTCGTGCAGGAGTTCGCCCGGCTGCTGGCCGTGCTGCCGCCGGACGGGCTGGTGCTGGACGTGCGCGGCAACGGCGGCGGCGCGGTGGTCGCGTCCGAGCTGTGCCTGCAGGCGCTGACCGCGAAGCCGGTCGAGCCCGAACCCGCCCAGTTCGCGGTGACCGCGCTCAACCTGCGCATGTGCCGCACCAACGACAGCCTGCGGCCGTGGCTCAAGTCGATGGAGCAGTCGCTCGAATCGGGCGCCCCCTACTCGGCCGGCGTCCCGTTCACCGAGCGCGAGTGGTTCGAGGCCGTGCCGCAGAGCTACTTCGGCCCGGTCGTGCTGCTGACCGACGCCCGCTGCTACTCGGCCACCGACATCTTCGCGGCCGGCTTCCAGGACAACGGGATCGGCCGGGTGCTCGGCACCGACGGCAACACCGGCGCCGGTGGCGGCAACGTGTGGCAGCTGGGCGACCTGATCGGGGCGCTGGCCGGGCAGAGCGAGGTGCCGTACAAGGCGCTGCCGCTGGGCGCCGGGCTGTCGCTGGTGATCCGGCGCGTGCTGCGGGTCGCGGCCAACGCGGGCACCCCGCTCGAGGACTACGGCGTGGTGCCCGACGAACGCCACCTGTCGACCCGGCGCGACATCGTGGAGGACGACGCCGACCTGCTGGCGGCCGCGGTCAAGCTGCTCGACAAGTCGCCGCCGCGCCGCTTCGAGGTGGAGCTGTCCGAGGTCGAAGGCTCGATCACGGCCACGTTCGGGGTGCTCGGGATCGACCGGGCCGACTTCGAGGTGGACGGCCGACCCCGTTACAGCGCCGACCTGGGCGGCAACCCGGGCCCGATCGAGGTGGTCAACTGCGGCGGGGCCGCGGTGGTACGCATCCGGGGCTTCGACGCGGGCGAACTGGTCGCGCTGCGCACCTTCGTCCGCCGCGGCGAGACCCTGCAACCCCTGGAGACGCTGGCCGACTGACACGCCGATTCGGGCGGCCCGCCTTTCAGCGCTCCAGCGGCAGAGCAATGCTTCCCGCGTACGCAGGGTTCTCGGCCTCGTCGAGCAGGGCGGCGGCCACGGTGGCGCGGCTGACGCAGGCGGGCAGCAGGCGCTTCGGAGCGTCGCCCAGCTTCACGGTACGGCGGTCCGGGCTCAGCGGACCGTCGGTGAGTATCGCCGCGTGGAAGACGGTGCCGCCGGCCGCCAGCACGAGCGCGTCCGCCGCGACCTTGTCGGCGATCTGGTCGCCCAGCAGCCGCAGCAA
The DNA here is from genome assembly GCF_024137025.1 of Paractinoplanes aksuensis. Taxonomy (GTDB): domain Bacteria; phylum Actinomycetota; class Actinomycetes; order Mycobacteriales; family Micromonosporaceae; genus Actinoplanes; species Actinoplanes aksuensis. The sequence goes on along the minus strand of NZ_JAMYJR010000010.1, from coordinate 18,362 downwards.
CCCCCGGGTGACGGGCCCGGCCGCCGAGGCGGACGGGCCCGTGCCGTACGCGCCGAGCCAGACGACCCGGCCGTGCGACAGGGCGCGGGCCCCGGCGGTCAGGACGCCCGGCTTGTCACGGCCCGCGATGCCCAGACCGGAGACAACGACCTCGCGGTCGTGCAGGGCAGCGGCGATGCTGTTGGGTTCACGGACGTCGGCGGCTACCCGGGTGAGGCGCGGGTGGTCGGGAACAGCGATGCGGCCGGGGGTGCGGGCGATCGCGACGACCGTGTGCCCGCGGTCCAGGGCCTGACGGGTGAGCTGCAGACCGGTGGCGCCCGAGGCGGCCAGGACGGTGATCTCCATGGTCAGCTCAGCACCTTCAGGGCGGCCGTGTGCAGGCCGGGCGCGGCGGCCACGTAGCCGGCGCTGGTGAGCTGCCAGGGCTGACCGTCCAGGTCGGTGACCGTGCCGCCCGCCTCCAGCACGAGCAGCACGGGCGCGATGTGGGAGCGCAGGTTCTCGAATTGCCAGTGCACGTCCATGCGGCCCGCCGCCACCTGGGTCAACTGCTGGCCGACCGGGACCGACGATCGTACGTAAAGGGCATTTTGCATCATCAAGGCGATGGCTTCACCGGCCCGGCGGGCCTGGGCCGGGTCGCGGGTCGGCTGAGCCTGGCCGGTTCCGGTCAGGGCGAGCGCCAGGTCGGTCTTGGCCGAGACCTTCAGCGGTACGCCGTTGAGGTGCGCGCCGCCGCCGGCGATCGCGGTGAACGTCTCGCCTGCCACGGGCGCGTGCAGCACGGCCAGCACCGGGCGGCCGTCGCGGACCAGGCTGACGCCGACGTTCCAGTCGGGCATCCCCTGCACGGCGTTCATGTTGCCGCCGACCGGGTCGACGACCCACCAGTCACCGGCGGGCATCGGGCCGGAGCCGTGCTCGTCGTCGTTCCACTGTGCACCCGGGAGGGCGTCGATCAGCGCGGGCCGCAGTACGGCGGTGACGGCTTCGTCGTTGGCGCGCAGGGCCGCGAACAGCTCGGCTGACGTCGTCGGGGTGGTGCCGGGACGCTTGACCCGGGCGGCGGCCTCGCGGACGGCTTCGACGGTAGTGGCCAGGAGTTTCTGCATGTAACGACTGTCGGCCGAAGCGGGCGTTAAGTCCAGTGCAACCTTGTTAGGCTACGATTTACCACTGTGCAACTAGACCTGAATCTGCTGACCGTGCTGGACGCGTTGCTCGAGGAGGGCAGCGTGGCCGGTGCGGCCCAGCGGCTGCGCCTGTCGTCCCCCGCGGTCAGCCGCAGCCTGGGTCGCCTGCGGCGGCTCACCGGCGACGACATCCTGGTGCGCACCGGGCGGACGATGACCCCCACCCCGTACGCCCTGGCCGTCCGCGAAGAGGTCGGTGACCTGCTGCGGCGCACCCAGATAGTGCTTGCCCCGAGCCGGGAGCTCGACCTGGCCGGCCTCGACCGCGTGTTCACCCTCCAATGCCACGACGCGCTGACCACGGCACTCGCTCCACCGCTGCTGACGGCCGTGATGACGGAGGCCCCGAACGTACGGCTGCGGTTCCTGGCCGAGGCGGCCGTCGACACCGACGACCTGCGACACGGCCGGGTCGACCTCGAGATCGGCGCCGACGCTCCGGCCCGGCCCGAGATCCGGCACGAAACCGTCGGCCACGACCGCTTCGTCGCCGTTCTGGGCCAGGCCCAGCCGCTGGATCTCGCCGCCTATGCCGGGCGCCCGCACGTGCTCATCTCGCGCCGCGGCCGCCTGACCGACCCGGTCGACGAAATCCTCGAGTCACAGCGCCTGCAGCGTCGGATTCTGGCCACCGTCGGGACCACTGCCGCCGCGGCCCACATCGTGGCCCGCACCGAAGCCGTGCTGACCGCCCCGGAACTGACCTGGCGCCCGCTGGCCCAAGCGTTCGAACTGGTCAGCGTGCCGTTGCCGGTCGCCCTGCCGACCCCGCCGATCGTCGCCGCCTGGCATCAGCGCTACGACACCGACCCCGCCCACAGCTGGCTCCGCGACCGCGTCCGGACTGCGTTCGCGACCGTCCTGGCCGACTGAATCGTCGCCACCGGCCCGATCGTGGCCTGGGTCGCCCGCACACCCCGCACCGGCGGTTTGATCCAACCTGCGACCATCCAGCCGTGATCGTTCTGCTGGCCGTGCTCGTGACCGTCGTGCTGCTGGGGCACCGGTTGATCCCGGCCGGCGGCATCGTCGAGACGTTCCTGCCCTGGGTCGGCCTGGCCATTCCCATGCTGGCCCTGTTCGCCTGGCGGCGGCGCCCCGCGGTGAACCTGCCGGCCGTGCTGCTACCGCTGATCGCGTGGTCGGTGCTCTTCGCCCCCGCGCTCATGCCCGACGACAAGAGCCACGACCTGATCGCCGTCCAGCACAACACGAGCGACGAGAACCCCGACCCCACCGGCACGGTCCGCGAGCTGCTGCGGGTCTCCCCCGATCTGGTGGCCCTCACCGAGGTGCTGCCGCAAAACCTGCCCACGTACGACGCCGCGTTCGGCTCGGCCTACCCGTATCGAGCCGCGCAGGGCACGGTCGCCCTCTGGTCCCGCCACCCGCTCACTGCCGATGGCCCGCTCGACATCCGCCCCGCCGCCTTCGGCCCCGACTGGAACCGCGGCCTGCGCGCAGTGGCCCGCACCCCCCACGGCGACGTGGCCGTCTACGTCGCGCACCTACCGTCCGTACGCATGGGCCTGTCGGGTTTCGCCACCGACCCCCGCGACGAAAGCGCCGCGAAGCTGGGCGCAGCCCTGAAAGCCGAGCCACTCACCCAGGTGCTGCTGCTGGGCGACCTGAACGCCACCCTCCATGACCGCGGCCTACGCCCCGTCACCAGCCGGCTCGACACCGCCCCGGCCTTCGCCTTCAGCTGGCCCGCGAAAGCCCCCGTCGCCCGCATCGACCAGATCCTGGCCCGCGGCCTGACCGTGACGTCCCTGTGGTCCCTCCCCCGCACCGGCAGCGACCACCTGCCGATCGCCGCCCGAGTACGTTTCTGACCAGGTACCGGCTTCGCACCCGCCTGCGGGCGCTGCTGCCGTTCGCGCTGATCGGCCTGGTCCCCAAGGGGAAGCGGGATTGCGGCAACCACGAGTGGTATCGCCGTGAGGGCGACGTCTACCGCTGCTACCACTGCGTCTTTTCTCAAGTCACACCCTCGGCGACCGAATGAGGGCGGCTGGAGCGAGACGCGTCGTCGGAGGGTGGGTGCTGTGGTGCAGGCTGTGGAGAACCGGTTCGCGATCGGGGTCGAGGTTCGGGTCAGCCCGGCCGTGGCGGCGTTGCTGCCGGGCTCGTACGGGACGATCAGCAACGTCCGCTACGACGCGGCGTCCGGTGAGCTCGCGTACGAGGTCCGGTTCGCCCCGGAGGACCTCGAGCGGTTCTACATCCCCGTCGGCGAGGACCGGTTCTGGTACCGCCCCAACCAGCTCGAGTATCACGCGGGCGCCGTCGCGGCCTGACACCACCGGGGCCCTCGCTCGTTGATCCGTTGTGCTCCCCTCCTCGCCCCGGCCGCGATCATCATCCGATCGCGGCGCGGGCCCGGTTCCGGCTCGACCCGAAGGAAACGGAAGGGCCGAAGAGCGCGATCATCGGTACGACGCGTTCCTCTCCTACAGCCGCGACGCGAGCCAGGATCTGGCCACCAGACTGCAACGGTGGCTGGAACGCTTCGCGACACCCTGGTACCGGCCGCGCAGCCTGCGGATCTTCCGGGACTACACCAGTCTCGCCGCGAGCGACAGCCTGAGCCAGGGCCTGCGGGACGCCATCGCCGACTCCCGCAACTTCATCCTGCTGGCCTCCCCGCAGGCGGCCGCGTCGAAGTGGGTCGACCAGGAGGTCCGGTGGTGGGCCGAGAACAGGTCGTCCGCCAACTTCTACATCGTGCTGGCGAGCGGAAGCCTGGTGTGGCGGGACGAGGACGCCGACTGGGACTGGAAGCGCACCGACGCGCTGCCACCTTCCGCCGGCGCGCTCTTCGAACGGGAACCCCTCTGGGTCGACCTGTCCCAGGCCGAACCTCATCGGGAGCCCGACAACGCTCTGCTGAATCTCGTCGCTCAGGTCGCAGCTCCTCTGCGCGGCGCCGACAAGGACACCTTGTTCGGCGAGCACCTCGACCTGCACCGGCGAGCGCAGCGCCAGCGCCGCGGAGCGGTCTTCACGCTGGTTGTGCTGCTGGTCGCCGCGCTGATCGCCACCGTGGCCGCGGTCGGCCAGACCCGGATCGCCCGGAACGAACGCGACACCGCCCAGCAGGAACGCGACACGGCCGTGTCCCGGCTGTTGTCGCTCAAGAGCCAGGACCTCGCGCGGAGCGACCCGCAGACCGCAGCCCGGCTGCTGATCGCGGCGAACCGGCTGGGCGGCCGGAACGACCAGACCCGGGTCGCCCTGGCCAACCTGATGCTCAACAGCCCGTGGGCAGCCACGGCCGCGGCCCATGACACCGCCGTCAGCGCGATAGCCGTGCGGCCCGACGGTACCACCGTGACCTCCCTGGGCCAGGACCGAACGATCACGTCGTGGAACGGAATCTCGCCCCCGGCCCGTTCGGCCCTGCCGGGCCCGGGGAGCCTCGACACCGCCGTCATGGCACTCGCGCCGAACGCACTCGCGGCGGCGACGATCGACGGCCGATCCACGACGGGGGCGAACGAGGTGACGAGCACGTACGCCGGTCTGGAGCCGATCAACGTCTGGGATCTGGACGACGGAACCGCGACCGGCCGATCCACCATTGTCCCGCTGATCCGGAACGAGGGATTCGCTCCCGTGCTCGCGTTCTCGCCCGACGCCCGGCGGCTGGCAGTCGGGGAGGGACGCACAGTGTCGATCTGGGCGTTGCCCCGCGAAGGCGAACCAACGCTTGAGGGACGCCTTCAGGCGCCGAAGATGCCGGATTCAGCGAGCTCTGGGGTCGCCGCGGAGGCACGCGCCCTGGTGTTCTCACCGGACGGGTCGAGACTGGCTTTCCTGAGCGACGGGAATCTGAGTTTGTGGAACGTGCCGGGCCGGACGTTGTTGGATTCGATCATCAACGTTCCCCTCCATCCCCCGCTGCAGTTCTCATCGGACGGCCGGTTGCTGGCTGTCGGCGGGGAAGGCACGCGGGGCTCGACAATAAGTGTCGCCGTCTCTGATCGAGGCCGGCTCGAGGCTGACTGGGACCACGCCATCGAACTCGCCGGAGCCGTGGCGTTCCGCCCGAACTCAAAATCCCTGGCCCTCGGTGACAACCGCGGCCGCATCCGCCGGTGGCCGGAGTCGGCAGAGACCTGGCCCGGGGCGATTGTGCAGGACATGTCCGCAGGCAGCAGTTCCGTTACCGCGTTGAACTACCTTCCCGACGGCCGGCTGGTCTCTGGATCGGCCGACGGTGAGGTGACGCTGTGGGAAACACCCGGCGGTCGATACCGGCCGACCAGGGTGCCGACGCCGGCGCCGGGCGGCAAGAAGCCGGACCGGGTGGTGTTCTCGGCCGAGTTGACGACGATGGCCACCACAACGGGTGACTGGACGACGTTCTGGAATGTCGCCGGTCGGCGGCCGCCCCGCAAGATCAACACGGTGAGGGGGATCAACCCCGTCTTTCTGACCGAGCGACGGGTCTTCACCACCACCCCGACCGTCGACGGCACGACAGCCGGGCAGGTGTTGCTCTCGGAGATCTCCGACGTGGGGCGGCCCCGCTCGACGGCCCTGCCCATGTGGGGATATCCAGCTCCGATCGGGGACACCGGGCTCCTGCTGGTGAACTCGGCCGGGGCCGATGAAGCGGACAGCACGGCTCAGATCTGGCGACTCCCGATCGGCGAGCTGCCCTCTGCTCTCGTCGCGGAGCTGCCCGCCTACGCAGACGTCCTCAACGATCGACTCGTCCTGTCGCACGGCGAGGACCCGAAGCTGTGGGATCTGCCGAGCCGGCCCGGTGCCGACGTGCGCCCGCACCCCTATGATCTGCCGGAGGATTCGGACGTCGTCAGCTGGCACTCGCCGGACGGCCGGGCCGTTGTAGTGGGATATTTTGACGACGACCTCGGCCCGACCGAATTGTGGGACCTCGCGGATCCGGCCCGGGTCATGGTCTCCGCCACCCTTCCCGGAACGATCGATCGAGGGCTCTGGTCAGCGACGTTCTCGCAGGATTCGAAACTGCTCGTGACCGGTCTGGGTGTCGGAAGCCTCGCACTGTGGGACCTGGCCGATCCACGCCACCCGGTGAAGCTGTCCGAAACGACCTCGCAGACGGACGGTGAGGGGCGGCTGCGCGAGATCGGCCCGCCGCTCGTCCTGTCGCCCGACGGCCGCAGTCTGGTCAGCGGCGAGGACGACGGTGTCATGACCCTGTGGGATGTCTCCGACCCGCGTAGCCCGGCCCGCGTGACCACGTTCCCGGTCCCGTACGGAGAGGTGCCCGAGGTCCGGTTCTCCCCCGACGGCGACGTGGTCGTGCTCGGCGAGGCTTTGTGGCGGATCGAAGATCTCAATCGCCTCCGGGCGGGCGCCCTGGAACAAGCTTGCACGCGGACCGGCGGCGGCCTGACCGAGGCCGAATGGCAGCTCTACGCGCCGGGCATCGCGTATCGGGAGACGTGCTAGTCGAGGTCGCGGATGAGCACCCGGAGGTGGCGGTCGAGGGTCTCGCCCGGCGGGATCAGCAGCGGCTTCTCCCAGGCCAGGGCGGCGCACACGCCGATGTAACCCTCGGTGCGGACGAACCAGCGGTCGTCGCCGGCCAGGCCCCGGAACGTCAGGGCGTAGCTGTCGTCGACCGTGAGGGTCAGCTCGGGGGCGGCGCTGCCGTGTTCGACGCTCGACATCGCTTTCTCGGCCGGCGGGCAGCGCCAGAAGAAGCCGCCGTAGCCCGCCCCACCGGTGCGGCCGTTGGTGGCGGGACTGCCGAGGGTCACCGGCTGGTCGGTGGGAGCAGTCAGGGCGTACCGGAAAGAAAGCTCCCATCCGTCGGCGGCGGGCGCGGCGGTGATGTGCCGTTCCTCGGTCAGCACGTTGGTGCCGTTGCCGTCCCGCCAGATCAGCTGGGTCGGCGTGACGTGGTGGATCGAGCCGTGATCCTCCAGCCACGTGTAACCCTGGTCGCGGACATAGGTGCGGCCGCCCCAGAAGTTCCACCCGTTCACATCGGCCAGCGTCACCGACGCGCCCAGGTGCCAGGGGTGGTCGAAGCACAGTTCGTCGGTGACCACGGTGCCGGCCAGGGTGCGAACCGGATGCAAATAGGGGCGCGGGGCCAGCCTGATGTCGAGCTGCGGGTCGGTGACGTAGGTGGCGTGGCCGATCTTCACGCCACGGCCTCCTCGTAGCCGGCGATCGCCTCGGCCAGCACCTCCGGGCCGGGCCGCGACCACACGTCCTCGTGGAACACCTCGACCTCGACGTGACCGTCAAAACCCGTTTCCCGTACGGCCCGGGCGAACCGCCGCATGTCGACCGACCCGGTGCCCGGCAGACCACGGCCGAGCAGCACCCCCGACGGCAACGGGGTGATCCAGTCGGCCAGCTGGAACGAGGCCAGCCGGCCCTCCCGACCGGCGCGGGCGATGCCGTCCCACACCCGGTCGTCCCACCACAGGTGATACGTGTCGATGACCACCCCTACGACGGAAGCCGGGTACGGCGAGGCCAGGTCCAGGGCCTGGTCGAGCGTCGCCACCACGCAGCGGTCGGAACAGAACATCGGGTGCAGCGGCTCGATGGCCAGGCGCACGCCCGCGGCCTGCGCATCCGGGACCAGGCGGCCGATCGCCTCGCCGACCTGGCGGCGCGCGCCGTCGATGTCCCGGCTGCCGTCGGGCAGGCCGCCGCTGACCAGCACCAGCGTGTCGGTGCCGAGCGTGGCGGCCTGGTCGATGGCGCGCCGGTTCTCGTCGTACCAGCCGGGGTCGTGGAAGAAGCCGCCGCGGCACAGCGACGAGACCGTCAGACCGGCGTCGCGGACGAGGGCGGCCGCCTTGTCGGTGCCGTACTCGGCGACCTCTTCGCGCCACAGACCGACCGCTTCGACACCGGCCGCGGCACAGCCGGCCACCAGGTCGTCGAGCGGCCAGCGCTTGGTGGTGGCCTGGTTGAGCGAGAAGCCCTTCACGCCAGACCCACCGTCTTCAGCCACGCGTCGGCCCGGTTCTCTGCGAGCGCGGCGTCCGGCAGCAGCCCGGCCTCGTCGGCCAGCCGCATCAGCGTCAGCAGGTGCTGCGGCGAGCGGCCGGACTGGGCCCCGTTCACCATCGTCAGGTGGTCCTGGTGGCCGGCCAGCCAGTTCAGGAACACGATGCCGGTCTTGTAGTGGTAGGTCGGCGCGGCGAACAGGTGCCGGGCCAGCGGCAGGGTCGGACCAAGGATTTTCTCGTACGCCATGACGTCGCCTTCGTCCAGAGCGCGGAGCGCGGCCGCGGCGGGCGGGGCGATGACCGCCAGCACGCCCAGCAACGCTTCCGAGTGGCCCTGGTCGTCCCCGCGGATCAGCGCCGGATAGTTGAAGTCGTCGCCGGTGTACATGCGAACGCCCGCGGGCAGCCGCCGCCGCAGCTCGACCTCGTAGTCCTCGTCGAGCAGCGAGAGCTTGATGCCGTCGACCCGGTCGCGATGCTCCTCGATGATCTCGAGCACCGTCTCGCGCCGCCCCCAGTAGCCGGCCAGCGCGGGGTCGAACGCCTCGCCCAGCCAGTGCAGCAGCACCGGCTTGTCCGATTGCGACAGCAGCTCGCCGTACACCCGCTTGTAGTCGTCGGCGTCGCGGGCGGCCGCGGCCAGATGGCGGCTGCACATCAGCACGGGGGTCGCCCCGGCGTCGCGTACGTCGTGCAACTGCTCCAGATAGGCCTTGCTGATCTCGTCGATGGTGGCCGGGCCGGGCGGCAGCTGATCGGTGCCGACCCCGGCCACGATCGCGCCGCCGACCGAGCGGGCCTCGGCCGCGCTGCGCCGGATCAGCTCGCGGGTGGCCGGGTAGTCGAGCCCGGCCCCCCGCTGAGCGGTGTCCATCGCCTCGGCCACCCCGAAGCCGTACGACCACAGGTGGTGCCGGAATCGCAGCGTGCTCTCCCAGTCGAGCGCGGCCGGCGCGCCCGGGATGTTCTCGGCCCGCTGGTCGGCCGTGACGGGCGCGGCGGCGTACGCGATGCGGCTCTTGAACTGGCCTTTGACCTGGAACTGGGCGCCGTGACCGCTGAACCTCATCGGCCCAGCTCCGGGATCTCGAGGCGGCGGCCCTCGCGCGACGACTGCAGCCCGAGCTCGGCCACCTGCACGCCGCGGGCACCGGCCCACAGGTCACCGGTGTACGGGCCGTCCTCGGCGACGTAACGCAGGAACTGCTCCCACTGCGCGCGGAACCCGTTGACGAAAACCTCGTTGTCGGGCACCTCTTGCCACTGGTCGCGGAAGCGCTGCGCGGTCGGCACGTCCGGGTCCCACACCGGCTTGGGCGTGGCCGCGCGGGGCTGGATGCGGCAGTGGTGCAGACCCGCCACGGCGCTGCCGTGCGTGCCGTCGACCTGGAACTCGACCAGCTCGTCGCGGTTCACGCGCACGGCCCAGGACGAGTTGATCTGTGCGATGACCCCGCCCTCGAGCTCGAACCAGCCGTAGACCGCGTCGTCGGCGGTGGCCGCGTAGGGCTCGCCCGACTCGTCCCAGCGGCGGTCGATGTGCGTGACCGAGCGGGCGGTGACCGCGCTGACCGGGCCGAAGATCTGTTCCAGCACGTAGTGCCAGTGCGGGAACATGTCCAGCGTGATGCCGCCGCCGTCGGCCGCGCGGTAGTTCCACGAGGGACGCTGCGCCCCCTGCCAGTCGCCCTCGAAGACCCAGTAGCCGAATTCCCCGCGTACGGAGAGGACGCGCCCGAAGAAGCCGCCCTGGACCAGCCGGTGCAGCTTCTGCAGACCGGGCAGGAACAGTTTGTCCTGCACGACGCCGTGCTTGATGCCCGCCTCGTCCGCCGTGCGCGCGAGGTCGACCGCCTCGGCCAGGCTCTCGGCCACCGGCTTCTCGGTGTAGATGTGCTTGCCGGCCTCGATGGCCGCGCGCAGCGCCTTGACCCGGGCCTGGGTGACCTGGGCGTCGAAGTAGATCTGGACGTCGGGCCGGGCCAGCGCGCCGGCCAGGTCGGTGGTCCAGTCGGTGAGACCGTGCTGCTCGGCCAGCGTGCGCAGCTTGGCCTCGCTGCGGCCGACCAGCACCGGCTCGGGCCACAGCACGGTGCCGTCGCGCAGCGGCAGGCCGCCGTCGGAACGGATGGCCAGGATCGAGCGGATCAGGTGTTGTCGCAGGCCCATCCGGCCGGTGACGCCGTTGAGGACGATGCCCAGGGGGGTGCGATCCATGTCTTCGTTGCCTCCGGCCGAGTTCAAAAAACCTTGAGGTAAGCGCTTTCCTGTTACCGTACGGGGCGCGCCGCCGGGCGGGCAAGACCGGCGGCGGTATCCTCGGCTTCTTTGGATCTCGGTGGGGGTGCGCGTGGCTACCTTGGCGGACGTGGCCCGCCGGGCCGGGGTGTCCACGGCGACGGCCTCACGGATCATCAACGGCAGCTCGAAGCCGGTGACCGACGAGCTGCGGGCCCGCGTGCTGGCGGCCGTGGCCGAGCTGCGCTACGTGCCCAACGCGCACGCCCAGATGCTGGCGAGGTCGAACCGCAACGCGGTCGGCGTGCTCGTCCACGACGTCTCCGACCCGTACTTCGCCGAGATCACCCGAGGCCTGCAACGGGTCGCCACGGCCCACGGCCGCCTGGTCATCATCTGCAACACGTTCCGCGAACCGGCCCGCGAACTCGAATACATCGACCTGCTGCACGCCCACCAGGTCGCCGCGATCGTGGTCGCCGGCTCGGGCTACCTGTCGTCGGACGACGAGACCGAACTGCACGACCGCATGGCCGCCTTCGAGACCACGGGCGGCCGCATCGCCGTGATCGGCCGCCACAGCCACACCTCCGACGCGGTGCTGCCGGCCAACGAGGAGGGCGGCTTCCTGGCCGGCGAACACCTCTTCGAGCTGGGCCACACGGCGGTCGGGGTGATCGCCGGGCCCGCCGCCCTGACCACCACGGCCGACCGCCTGGCCGGCCTGCACCGAGCCGCCGCCGCCCACAGCCGCACGTTGACGGTGGTCCACGCCGACTTCACCCGCGACGGCGGCGAGGCCGCGGCGGCAGCGTTGCTGGCCGAGCACCCCGAGCTGACCGCGGTGGCTGCGCTGAACGACTCGATGGCCGTGGGCGCCCTGGCCGCGATGCGCACCTGCGGTCGCAACCTGAGCGTGGTCGGCTTCGACGACATGCCGATCGCCCGGGACGTGACGCCCGCGCTCACCTCGGTGCGGCTGCCGCTGACCCGGCTGGGCGAACGAGCGATGGAACTGGCCCTGACCCCACCACCCGATTCCACTCCCCGCGCCGAGCACATCCCGGCCGAGCTGATTCGCCGCGAGAGCACCTGGCCATTGCCCGGCCCGCGCTGAGGCACTTCCGGGCAGCCCTCGTCTGCCCGAAGTCACCGTCCGGGACGGCCGCCTCGTCCGGAAAAGCACCCTGAACCGGCCGCGCTCGACGACCTCGCGGCCGCGGTCCGGGCCGGCGAGAGTCGCACGCTGGTCGTCCGCGGCCCGCCCGGGGTGGGCAAGACCTCCCTGCTCGACCACGTGATCGCCCGAGCCACCGGCTGCCGGGTGCTGCGCGTGGCCGGCGTGCAGTCCGAGATGGAGCTGACGTTCGCCGGACTGCACCAGCTGCTGACCCCGATCCTCGACCATCCGGCGCATCTGCCCGAACCGCAGCAGGAGGCGCTCCGGGTCGCGCTCGGCGTCAGCGCCGGTCCCGCCCCGGACACGTTCCTGGTCGGCCTGGCCGCGCTCGGGCTGTTGTCGGAAGTGTCCGCCGATCGGCCGGTGCTGTGCGTCATCGACGACGAGCAGTGGCTGGACCGGGCCTCGGTGCAGGCCCTCGCCTCCGTGGCCCGGCGCCTCGACGCCAACGCGTTCACGTCGAGGAACGACACCTTCAGCGGATCCGCCCCACGCTCCGCCCGGTCGGGCTGCTCTTCGCGACCCGGAACCCGGGCGACGAACTCACCGCACTGCCGGCCGGGAGCTGCGCGCCACCGGCGAGACCGTCCGCAAACGGGCGGCCCGGGCGGTCGTGACCGGCGAACTGCTCACCGCCCAGGAGACCGAGGTGGCCCGGCCGGCCCGCGACGGTCTGTCCAACCCCGAGATCGGCGCCCGGTTGTTCCTGAGCGCCCGAACCGTCCAGTACCACCTGAGCGAGGTCTTCGCCAAGCTCGGCATCAGCTCCCGCCAGCAGCTCCACCGCAGCTTGCCCGATGTCGTCTCCGCCACGCCGTCGCTCTGATCAGGACGGCTGAACGTCATCCGTCCGGGGGCGGGCGCGAGATTGTTTTTCCGGCTCGCTGTTTGCAGATCATGAAGGCTGGCTGCGGTTACGGCCCCCGGGTTCCACGGAAGTTTGCAGTGGGGTCCGGCGGGCGTTGACGCACGCCGCCCAGGACGCCTACGGTCCCGCAGGAAAGGCCTTTCCTGAGAGGAATGCGGGATGCGCAGACGGACGTTTCTCGGGCTCACCACGGGCACGGTCGCGGCGGCCACGACCCTCGGTGGGCGGGCCGCCTCGGCCTCGGCGCCGGACCACGGACTGGGCGGGCCCGGCCCGCACCGGCGGGTGGTCGTGGCGGCCGACGGCAGCGGGGACTTCACCACCGTGCAGGAGGCGGTCGACACCGCCGCGGCCGGGGCGCCCACCCTGATCGCCGTGCGACCCGGAACGTACGCGGGAAGGGTGTCGATCGCGCCGGACCGTCCGCCGATCACGCTCATCGGGCTCGGACGGCGACCGCACGACGTGGTGATCGCCGACGACCGCGCGAACGGGACGCCCAACCCGGCCGGCGGCACGTGGGGCACGACGGGCAGCGCCTCGGTCACGATCGACGCCGCCGGGTTCCGCGCCCACAACCTCACCTTCGCCAACCTGTTCGACGAGGCCGCGCACCCCGAGATCACCAACCGGCAGGCGGTCGCGGTGCTGACCCGGGCCGACCGGGTGGCCTTCACGCGCGTGCGGTTCCTCGGCAACCAGGACACCCTCTACGTCAACAGCCCGGCCGCCACGACGGTCGCCCGCGCCTATTTCCGCGACTGCCACGTCGAGGGCGATGTCGACTTCATTTTCGGACGAGCCACGGCCGTCTTCGACCGATGCCGTGTCCACTCGCTCAACCGCGGGTCGACGCCGAACGGATACGTCACCGCGCCGAGCACCGACATCGCCAACCCGCACGGTTTCCTGTTCACACGCTGCGCGCTCACGTCCGACGCGCCACCGGCCACGGTCTTCCTCGGCCGGCCCTGGCACCCGAGCCAGGACCCCGACGCCATCGGCCAGACGATCATCCGCGACTCCCGCCTCGACGCCCACATCGGACCGACCCCGTGGAGCGACTTCGGTACGTGGCCCTGGCGCGAGGCGCGCTTCGCCGAGTACCGCAACGTCGGCCCCGGCGCCACCCCCTCCCCCGACCGCCCCCAGCTGACCCCGGCCGAAGCCGCCACCCGGACGATCCCCGCCTTCCTGCGCGGCGCCGACAACTGGGCCCCCGATCGCCACCCCTGACCACTTTCGGTGTCCGGGGACGCCACCGTTCTCCGGGCGTGGCTGCAAATTTCCTGCGTTGCTCAATTCATTGACCGCGGTCGACACTCGTGTGACCGTGGCGGCAAGCGCTTTCCCGCATGTCACAAGCGGTGTCATCAGCCGCTGGAAGGATCCGTCATGCCTCTCGCTCCCGTGGCCGGAATCGCGGCCGCGCTGCTGTTCGCCTTCGCTCCGCCGGCGGCGACGCCCGCAGCGCAGCCGGCTCCGCTGCCCGCCTCGTTGTCGTCCGCCGCTCCGTCCCCGGCGGCCCTTCAGGTGGCCCGGCAGGGACTCGCGGCCGGGGACGGCTGGGCGTCGGCCGGCGCGGGCACGACCGGCGGCTCGGCGGCCGACGACGCGAACGTCTTCGTGGTCCGCACCCGGGACGAGCTGGTCGCGGCCGTGGCCGGGAACACCCCGAAGATCGTCCTGGTCCAGGGGCGGATCGACCTGCGGGAGGGCTTGGGCTGCGACGCCTTCGCCGATCCGAAGTACTCCCTCGAGGCGTTCCTGGCCGCCTACGACCCCGCGGTGTGGGGGCGGGCGGCCAAGCCGTCGGGGCCGCTCGAGGACGCCCGCGTACGGTCGGCCCGCAACCAGGGCGACCAGGTCCGGGTCGTCGTCGGCAGCAACACGACGATCGTCGGCGTCAACGGTGGGCGGGTCGAGCACGGCAGCCTGGTGCTGACCAACGTGAGCAACGTGATCGTGCGGAATCTCGAGGTCACCGACGCTGCGGACTGCTTCCCGGCCTGGGACCCGACCGACGGTTCGGCCGGCAACTGGAACTCGCTCTACGACCTGGTGTCGCTCAGCGGCGCGACCAACGTCTGGCTCGATCACAACACGTTCAGCGACGGCAACAACCACGACGCCGACCAGCCCGTGTATTTCGGGCGGCCCTACCAGGTGCACGACGGGGCGACCGACTTCATCCGCGGGTCCGACCTGATCACGGTCTCGTGGAACGACTACTACGACCACGACAAGACCATGCTGATCGGCTCGACCGACACGCCCGGGGTGGACGTGGGCAAGTTGCGGGTCACCGTGCACCACAACCGGTTCGGGAACGTCATCCAGCGGGCGCCGCGGGTGCGGTTCGGCCAGGTCGACGTCTACAACAACCTCTACGTAGCCACGGACGAGGAGTACATCTACTCGCTCGGCGTGGGCGTCGAGTCGAGCATCTACGCCGAGAACAACTACTTCCGGTTGAGTGCTGACGTGCCCGCGTCGGATGTCATCGCGTACTGGAAAGGCACTCGGATCACGGCGATCGGGTCGCTGGTGCAGGTTTCGGGGCGCGCGCCGCGGCCGGTCGACCTGGTCGCCGCCTACAACGCGGCCCACGACCCCGACCTGACCCCGGACGCGGGCTGGACCCCCACCCTGCGCACCCAGGTCCATCCCACGGTCGCCGTACCGGCCGTGGTGTCCGCGGGCACCGGCATTCGCCGCGTCCTGCGCTGACGCCCCCGAATCACCGGGCGGCGTCGGACCCACGTTTCCGACGCCGCCCGGGACGCCCACGAAGGCGCACGCTGCCGGGGGCTGCCCGCCGATCCAGGCGTCGCCGGCGGATCCGCGGCCAGGGCACGAAGAGGCGGGCAAAATGCCGGTTTCTCACCCGGAAGAGGGTGCCGGCAGGCACGCTGTCGCTATGCACATCGGGGTGATCGGGGCAGGACAGCTCGGCGCTACCCTCGCCGAGTGGTGCGCGGAGGGCGGCCACGACGTGGCCGTGACCTCGCGGCACCCGGAGCGGCTGGGTGACGTGGTCAGTCACCTCGGCGGGCACGGCACCGCGCTGCCCGTGGCCGAAGCGGTCGACTTCGCCGATGTGGTGCTGTTCGCGCCCAACTGGGAGTCCGCACCCGAGGCGATCTCGCTGGCCGGCCCGGCCCTGAACGGCAAGATCATTATTGACGCGACGAACCCGACCGGGCCGCTGCCGGGCGGGGCGGCCAGCGGGTTCGAGTCGCTGATGCAGCTCGCGCCCGAGGCGCACTGGGCCAAGGCGCTGAACACGCTGCCGGCCAACGTGCTGCAGCACCGCCGCGGGCACGATCCGCTGCTGGCCGAGTTCGTCTGCACCGACCTGCGGGACGCGCGTCAGGCCGCGGCCACGATCATCCGCGACATGGGCTTCGCGCCCTACTACGCCGGTGGCGCCGACACGGCCCGCCTGCTCGAGCCGGGCGGGCCGCTGCAGCAGACCGAGGTCGACGTCTTCCACGCGAAAGACGCGCTGGCCGAGGCCCTGACCCTGCGCTGATCACACGTCGACCGTGACGAAGGCCTTTCCGGACGTGTTCACGATGCGTACGGACTGGACCTGGTCGGGGTCGATCAGAGCGCTGCCGTTGAGGGTGGTGCCGCCCGCCTCGCCGGCCGGGGAGACCAGCCAGCTGCCGGCGTTGGCCGTCGACCCGTCGCGGCCGACCACCTCGAGCACGCATTTCTCGCCCGCCGGAATGCCGCCGACGGTGGCCGTCACCCGGACCCAGCCGGCGGCCGGAGTCACTGCCACTTCCATCCGCGCGCCAGTGGTCGCATCCGTGCCCGACGCGAGCCGGGCCCCGGCCGGCACCGACAGCGTCGCCGAGGGTTGGGCGACCGGCGTCGACTCGGGCGCCGTGCCTCGGCCGACCAGAACGCCGCCCCCGATCGCGATCGCGACGGCCGCGGCGGCGATGGACGTGACCCCGGCCAGACGGCGGGTGCGGCGGCCGGACGACTCACGCCGGACCTGGCGCAGCGTGCGCTGCAGCAGCAGGTCGGCGTCGTCGGGCGGGCCGTCGAGCAGCATCTCTTCGGGGACGCCGCCGAGCTGGTCGGACCACTGCTTCAGCGAGTCGCGCTCGGCGCGGCACTCGTCGCAGCCGGCCAGGTGCTCGTCGGCCTGGGCCTTCTCTTCCTCGGAAAGCATTTCCAGCAGGTAGCCGGCCAGGTCGACGTGGTCGTTGGTCGGGTTCGCGCTCTCCGGCGTAGTCATGATGCCAACCGTTCCGTGCCGGCCTCGCGCAAGGCCCGCAACGCATAGAAGGACCGCGATTTCACTGTGCCCGGCGGGATCCCGAGCACCTCGGCCGCCTCGGCCACCGTGTTGCCTTTCAGATAGACCTGTTCGAGCACTTCACGGTGCTCGGTCGAGAGCCGGCTGAGCGCGTCGACCACGACCATCGACGTGACCACCTGGTCGGAGTGGTCCTGCTCGACCGCGGCGTCGGGTGGGCTCTCGGCCACCTCGGGCGGGCGGCGGTTCCGGGCCCGGATCTGATCCAGCACGATGTTGCGGCAGACCGTGAGCAGCCAGCCGCGCACGGACCCCTTGCCGTTGTTGAGGCTGTCGGGATGCCGCCAGGCGCGCACCAGCGCCTCCTGGACCACGTCCTCGGCGGCGGCGCGGTCGCGGGTCAACTGCGTGGCGTACGCGAGCATGGCCCGTCCGTGTTCCTGGAACAACGATCTGACCAGCGCCTCATCGGCCACCTCCCGGTGCGGTCTCTGTCGGCTCGACGGCATCCGTCTCTCTCCCCGCGGCACTCACTTCCCGTGCCGTCTCCTCTGCAGGCCTGTGACGACATCGATGAAAGTACTGTGCTGCGGCTACCGGGAATACGTCCCCCTCACCCCGCCCGGATCAGATTTTCGAGAAAGTGGCACATCCGGGTGAACCGCGGCGGAGGGCCGGGCGTGTGGAGGTCATCCCCTTTGGACGGGCACGACCGGCGCGAGATGGAGCTAGCCATGATCAAGCGGAGCAGGACGATCTACGTCGTAACCATGCTGGCCGCTCTGGCGAGTGTCGCAGCGTGCGGCAGCCAGGCCGCACCGACAAATCAGCCCGTGCCGGTGGCGGTGCAACAGTCCGGCGCCCCGCTCAACCCCCAGGGCCCGGGTGAGCTGCCCGAACTGGCCGGGGTCGACGAGCCGCCGGCGGAGGAACTGCCCGCGACAGCCCAGCCGTCCGCCACCGGGACGCAGGAAGTGAATCAGGCCGTCCAAAAGCCCACAGTCGCCAAGAAGCAACGGTGGGTCAAGATCTTCAGCGGCCCCTCCGACCAGGACATCACCCCGCCGAAGTCGCGGACCGCGGGCAGCAAGACGGTCGAGCTCAACACCACCGAGAACGAGCAGATCGGCACCTACGTGACCGACGGCGCCGGCCGCACGCTCTACCGGTTCGACAACGACACGAACAAGCCGCCGAAGACCAACTGCAAGGGTGACTGCGCGACCGCCTGGCCGCCGCTGCTGGTCCGCTCCCCCGGCAAGATCTTCCCCGACGGCATCGACCCGCAGATCGTCGGCTTCGTCGAGCGCGGCGACGGCACCTGCCAGGTGACCATCAACGGCTGGCCGGTCTACTACTTCGTCGCCGACGCCAAGGCGGGCGACCTCAACGGCCAGGGCCTCAACGGTAAGTGGTTCGCGATCAAGCCCGACGGTGGCAAGACCGCCGACACGCCCGGCCCGCTCGCCTCGAAGGGCACCACCGAATAGGCCGGCAACACTCATCGGGGGCGGGGGCCCCGGGGGGCCCCCCCCCCCCCCCCCCCCGCACCACCCCCCCCCACCCCCCCCCCCCCCCCCCCCCCCCCCCCCCCCCCAGCGCCGGCCCCCCCCCCCCCCCCCCCGGGGGGGGG
>NZ_JAMYJR010000001.1 GCF_024137025.1 Paractinoplanes aksuensis | reverse complement strand
CACGGCTCCCGGCTCAGCAAGGCCCGTCGGCTCGTCATGTGGACGTGTTGACGCACATGTTGATGTGTTGACGTATTGATTCAACCCATCAACACGTCAACATGAATCTCCAAGCACTCTCGCGGCTCGCACTGCTACGAACCCTGCCGACTTGGCCCACCACGCAGGGCCCGCCTCACCGCACACCTCGTCCTCGGCCTACCGCGCACACGGCCCACCGCGCCGCCCGACGACTCAGTACGTACCCCCGTGGTTGGGATGTCGGGTCGTCGCGGCTGGTGGTTGAGAGGATCGGGCAAGCATCCGGCAGGATCGTTCTCTCGTCGGGGCTGGTCAGGGTGATTCGATCGAATGGTCTTGAAGGAGGCCACCGCGAATGACCGTCAACCACGGATTCCACGCCACGATGACCGCGCAGCCCGGGCGCGGCGACGAAGTCGTCAAGCTGCTGCTCGAAGCGCCGTCCCTGCCCCATCCGGACTGTGTCGTCTTCCTCGTCGGCCGCTCGGCCGGGAACCCCGACGTCGTGCACGTCACTGAGGGCTGGACCAGCCGGGAGGCGCACGGCGCGTTCTTCGGCAGCGACCCCGCGCAGGCCTTCGTCGCCGAGTTGCAGGCGCTGCTGACCGGCGAATCCGGCTACTCAGACGAGGTGCCCGTCGGCGGTAAGGCGGCGTTCTGATGCCGAAGCGACCCGAACTCGACCCGCAGCTGAGCGACCTGCTCGCCGGCATGCCGGACTTCCCGCGGCTCGACCGCGAAACGCTCGAGCAGATCCGCCCGTACGCCGCGGGTCCGATCGAACCGATCCTCGAAGGTCGCGCCGTAGATCGCCGGGAGATCACCATCCCCGGCCCCGACGGCACCGACCTCCCCCTGACGATCGTCAGCCCACCCGACGCCACCACCGCGCCCTGCATCTACTGGATCCACGGCGGGGGCATGGTGATGGGTAATCGATACTCGCAAATCGACATCCCGCTGGAGTGGCTCGATCAATTGGGTGCCGTCGTGGTGTCCGTCGATTATCGATTGGCGCCCGAAGCCTCCGGGACCGACCTGGTCGACGACTGCTACCAGGGGCTGCTGTGGGTGGCCGCGCACGCCGCCGAACTCGGCGTCGACCCGTCCCGCATCGTTGTGGCCGGGGCCAGCGCGGGCGGTGGCCTGGCCGCCGGTGTCGCCCTGAGGGCCCGCGACGAGCACGGCCCGGCGTTGGCCGCACAGGTGCTGATCGGCCCGATGCTCGATTATCGAAACGCGACCACGTCGAGCCGCCAGTTCTCCGGGGAGCCCGGCGTCTGGACCCGCGAGATGAACGCCTTCGGCTGGCAGTCCGTGCTGGCCGGCCTGCCCGGCAAGTCCGTGCCCGCGTACGTCTCCCCCGCGACCGCCACCGACCTGGCCGGCCTGCCACCCGCCTACATCGACGCCGGCTCGGCCGAGGTCTTCCGCGACGAGGTGGTCACGTACGCCTTCCGCATCTGGTCCGTCGGCGGCCACGCCGACCTGCACATCTGGGCCGGCGGCTTCCACGGCTTCGACGCCCTGTTCCCAGCGGCGCCCCTGTCGGAGTCCGCCCGCGAAACCCGCACCGACTGGCTCGCCCGCCGCCTGACCAAGGACTGACCCACGCTGATCGACAGCTCCGCTGACAACGGCCGGGCCGGCGCCGGTGTCGCGGATGGCTCCGCGACACCGGCGCTGCTGCTAGAAGCGGACCTCGCCCTGGTTCAGGACCCGGGGGTGGAAGTACGCGGTCTGGATCTCGGCGTTGGTGTTGCTGCCGCGCAGCTGTTCGGACCAGATCATGAAGTACGCCCAGCGGGTCTGGCTCGTCAGCAGGGCGTTGTTGGGCACCTTGCCCATCTCGGCGATCGCGATCGGCTTGGCCCCGGCGATCGATTGCATTTGCTGGTAGTCAGCGCTCGACGGGTACGCCTTGTACCAGGCGTCCAGCGAGACCACGTCGACGTAGTTGCTGCCCGGGTAGTACGACGACCAGCCGCCGGCCGGGTTGTCCTGCACGTTCCAGACCCAGATCAGGTTGGTCAGGCCCTGGCTGTCGAAGTAGTCCTTCATCTGCTGGAAGATCTTCGATCCGCCGTTGGCGCCGGGGCGGCCGCCCCACCAGTTCCAGGTCTCGTTCATCTCATGGAACGGGCGCCACAGCACCGGGACACCGGCGTCCCGCAGCTGCCGCAGATAGGGCACGACCTCGGCCATCCGACTGCGCCACGTCTGGTTCAGCGCGGTGCCACCGGTGACGATCTGCTGGAACTGGCTGTCCGAGATGCGGGTCTTGACCCCGCCCTCGAACTCGCACGTACGCCCGACCGTCGGCGAGCACGCGTGCCAGGTCAGCGCGACCAGCGAACCGTTGCGCCACTCGGTCTTGGCCTGGTCGACCACGCGCTGCCGGTTGTTGATGTCGTCGGAGCGGAACATCATGTCGCCGCCCCACAGACCGGGCCACTGGCCCGTGATGTCGTGCACCTGCTGGGTGTACGCGCCGGGGGCCGAAGCCGGTTCCTTGTTGTGCTGCCCCGACACGATCGAGGTGCCGCTGATCGAGCGCAGATAATCGATTACCGATGATCGAGGGGTGGCCGCGAACGCCGAAGCGCTCGTGGCGTGGACGATGCCCGCGCCGAGCAGCACCGCGACGGTGCCGACGACCCAGGCCGGACGGGGGATCTTCATCGAGGGGGTTTCCTCTCCGTTGGGGGACGGAAAACTCACCGCAGGGCCGTCGCGAGATCGGTCAGGACCCACGGAGCTCTGATCAGCCCGGCATCCAGTGCCAGGGCGGCACCGGGTCCGGCTGCGTTGCGTACGCGGAAGGTGGTCTCCTCGCCCGGGAGCAGGGTCACGAAGCCCTGATCCACGGTGGCTGCGGGATGGATCCGGTCGGGTTGCAGCAGAACGTCCCGCGCCAGTCCCGCGGACCGCACGGTGACATCAAGCCCTTCCAGTACGGCTTCCACGGTCACCGTCAACCCCGGGTCCTCCCGGTGATAGTCCTGGAAGAACCAAAGGTCCCGTACGCCTCCAGCCGGCCCGCCGGTTGACCGTGAGCCGGCGGCCCATGAACTGGCCGCCTCGACGTCCCCGGATGGCCTGCCCGCCGACCGCGTGATCGCGGTCCCCCGCGGCGGGATGACGTCGGTGGAAGAGTCACTGAGCCGCGAGCTGTCGGGGTGGCTTCGAGGGGTGAGGACCTGAGCGACCAGGACGTCGGACGGGTTCTGGTCGGTGGTGGTCAGGTGACTGGGGACCGGGATGAGCACGTTGGAGCGGGGTGGGACTTCGATCGCCGTTTCGAACACGGCGGATTCGACACCCTGGCTGTCCATTCGCGCGACCCGCACGATGTCTGTCCACAGGTCGGAGTGGTCGTTCATCACCGCGACCGCCAGGCCGTCGGGGCGAGGCTGGATGGTCAGGGTCCGGTCGGCGTACAGGGACCGCATCTCGAAGTAGAGGGGTTTGCGGCGGCCGGCCCCGTCGATGGCGGCCCACGAGATGACCGGCCACAGGTCGTTGAGCTGCCACAGGATGGTGCCCGCGGTGTGCGGCCAATATGAGCGCCAGTGCGCGATTCCGGTTCGCACAGCGCGCACCTGATTGAGCTGGGTCAGGTAGTGCCAGGCCTCGGTGCTGCGCGGCTCCGGGAAGTGATCGGCGAGGCCACGCGCGAGTTTGCCGTTGCCGTCGATCGCCTTCTGGTGGTGCAGGACGCCGGGCGAGTCGGGGCGCATCGGCTCGTCGGTGACCGCCTCGCGCAGGGTCCGCCACGCGGGTGGGGCCTGCCAGCCGAACTCGGCCACGAAACGGGGTGCCGAGTCTCGGTAGTTGAGGTAGTCCTCGCGGTTCCAGACCTCCCATGAGTGGAACGTTCCGTGGTCGGGCGAGTTGGGTTCGTGCTCCCAGGAACCGGACCACGGGCTGCCGGCCATGTACGGGCGCGTGGGGTCGAGCTCGGAGACGATGTCGGGCAACGTCTTCAGGTAGTAGGTCTCGCCCCAGCTCTGGTCGCCGCCGGGTCGCGAGGCCCAATTGTCGGCGCCGTACAGCCAGAGGTTCTCGTTGTTGCCGTTCCAGGCGACCAGGCTCGGGTGCGAGGCCAGGCGCACCACGTTCTCCCGCGCCTCGGCGACGACCTCGGAGTGCAGGGGCTCCTCCTCGGGGTAACAGGCACAAGCGAACGGGAAGTCCTGCCATACCATCAGGCCGAGCTCGTCGCACAGCTCGTAGAAGTCGCGGCTCTCGTAGATGCCGCCGCCCCACACCCGGACGAGGTTGACCCCGGCGGCGGCCGCTTCGCCCAGTCGCCGCGCGTACCGGTCCCGGGTCATCCGCGACGGGAAGATGTCGTCGGGGATCCAGTTCACGCCCTTGACGAACACCGGCGTCTCGTTGACGTGAAAGACGAATGCCCCGCCGGTGTGGTCGATGTCGACCGTGCGGAAGCCGGCCCGCCGCTGCCACCGGTCGAGCTCGACATCGCCGTCGAGCAACACCACGGTCAGGTCGTATAGCTGCGCGTTCCCATAGCCGCGGGGGTTCCACGGCTCAGCGTCGATGTCCGAGAGCGTGATCGCGTCGACGAACGGACCGTCATACAATTCCCGATCGTCCAGCCAGACCCGAACCCGAAGCGGCACGCCGGCATCGATCCCGGGCCCGTTCGCCGTTGATTCGGCTGTGGTGGCGGGCCGCTGCGGTCCGGGGATGGCGTCTGCCGAGACGCGGGCTGTAGTGGAGGGATCCCGCGCTCCGGAGGTGGCGTCAGCCGAGACGCAGGCTGCCGTGGAAGGCTGCCGCGCTCCGGAGGAGGCGTCCGCCGAGACGCGGGCCGCCGCAGAAGGCTCCCGCGCTCCAGAAGTGGCGTCCGCCGAGACGCGGGCCGCCGCAGAAGGCTCCCGCGCTCCAGAAGTGGCGTCCGCCGAGACGCGGGCCGCCGCAGAAGGCTCCCGCGCTCCAGAAGTAGCGTCCGCCGAGACGCGCGCCGCCGCAGAAGGCCGCCGCGCTCCGGAGGTGGGGTCTGCGCGGTCGAGCGCGAGGCTCAGGTTGAGGTGGCCACGCTCCCCCGCGTACGTCATAAGAGGTTTGACTGAACGGAGACGTGCGGTGCTCCAGCCCTCCAAGCGCACGCCGCGCCAGATGCCGGCCGTCACGAGGGTCGGGCCCCAGTCCCAGCCGAAGCTGCAGGCCATTTTGCGGACGAAGTTGAATGGTTCGGGGTACGCGTTGGGTCTGGGTCCCAACTGGGACTGCATTCGCTCGGCCTCGGTGTAGGCCGACGTGAAGCGGACGCGTAGTGGGCGCAGGCCGTCGCCCAGCAGGTCGGTGACGTCGAAGCGGTAGCTGCGGTGCATGTTGCGGGTCGACCCGAGCACGACGCCGTCGAGTTCGATGTCGGCGACCGTGTCGAGGCCGTCGAAGACCAGGTCGATGCGGTCGGGGCGGGGGCCGGACCAGGCGATGTCACGCTCGTACATCCAGTTGGCGCGGCCGACCCAGTCGACGGCTTTCTCGTTCTCGCCCAGGAACGGGTCGACGATTTTGCCGGCGGCCAGCAGATCCGTGTGCACACAACCGGGAACGGTCGCCGGGATGTGGCCGGGCGGACCGGTCAAGGTCCATCGACCGTCCAAATGGTGCTCGATTTTGCTCACTTGGTGGCTCCCGCGGTGACGCCGTTGTAGATGAACCGTTGCAGCAGCAGGAAAATGACGACCGTGGGCAGGATGACGATCATCGTGCAGGCGGCGATCGTCTCCCACTGCGCGCCGTACGGTCCTTTGAAGCGGAACAGCGCTGTCGAGATGACATTCAGCTCGGGCGAGCGCATATAGAGGAATGGAATGTAGAACTCGTTGTAAATGGCGATTCCCTTGATGATCACGACGGTGGCGATCGCCGGGCGCATCAACGGCAGCACGATCTTGCGGTAGACGGTGAAACGGTTGGCGCCGTCGATCACCGCCGCTTCGTCGAGGCTGCGCGGAATCGACTGCATGAACTGGATGAAGATGTAGATCGAGACGATGTCCGTGCCGAGGAACAGCACGATCGCGGCCCACGGAGTGTTGACCAGGCCCATCGACTTGACGATCTGATAGGTCGCCACCTGCGTCGTCACGCCGGGCACGAGCGCCGCCACCAGGAACAGCCCCAGCACGACGCGCTTCAGAGTAAAAGAGAAACGGCTTATGGCGTACGCGGCCAGGGTCCCCACAAATACCGTGCCGGTCAGCGAAATCACCAAGATGACCGTCGTGTTCCAGAATCCGCGCAGCATGTGCCCCTTGGACCAGGCCGTCGCGAAGTTGTCGAAGTTGAGCCAGTCCCGCGGCGGTGTCAGTGGACCGGAGGTGCTGTATTCGGCGTGCGTCTTGAACGCCGCGAACAACACGACCACCAACGGCACGAGGACGATGACCGACGCCACCACCAGCGATGTGTAGTTGCCGGCCGCAGCAACGCTCGCAAGCCCGGGACGCCCTCGCCGAACCCCCGCCGATGAACGACCACCACGACCGCCAGTGCCCCTAAGGCGGGTCGAGTTTTGAGTCGCCCCACGGGCGGGCGGCCCACCGACCGAATGCTCGCCGGACGCTCGCGGAACAGCCACCGGCCGGCCGGCCGAATGGTCACCAAGCGTTCGCGGGCCGCCGAACGGGCCGCCGCCCGCATGGTCGCCACGTGCCCGCGAACCACCTACCGGGCCGCCGACCGGATGGTCGCCACGTGCTCGCGAACCACCTACCGGGCCGCCGACCGGATGGTCGCCATGCGTTCGCGAACCGCCTGTCGGGCCGATGGAAGAGTTGGGTCCCTCGGTATCGGAGTTGGTCACGACAGGCTCACCTCGTCGTCGGGGATCAGGCGGCGTTGGATCCAGGTGATCAGCAGGACGACGAGCAGCAGGACCACGGCCATGGCCGAGGCCAGGCCGATCTGCCGGAACTGGAACGCCGTTTCGTAGGCTTGTATGACGAACGTACGAGTGCCGTTGGCCCCGCCGGTCATGATGAACGGGATCTCGAAGACGGCCAGGCTGCCCGAGATGGCCAGGATGAAGCTCAGGCTGATGATGCGGCGGATACCGGGGGCGATGATGTACCGGAACTGGTGCCACCGGTTGGCGCCGTCGAGGTCGGCCGCCTCGTAGATCTCGTTCGGGATCGACTGGATCGCGCCCAGGAACAGCACGAAACTCAATCCCGTGAACCGCCAGACCGACGTGCCGGCCAGCGAGATGTTCGCGACATCCGGATCGCCCAGCCACTGTCGCGACTGGTCACCCAGGCCGACCAGCTTCAACACGCTGTCGAGCGTGCCGCCCGGCTGGAACAAATAGAGGAACACGAACCCGACCGCGACGCCGTTGAGCAGGTACGGAAAGAACAGGATTCCCTTGAACAGGTTGCGGAACCGGGTGCTGAACGACAGAACGACCGCGAAGTACAGGGCGATGGCGATCTGCGCGAACGACGCGACGAAGTAGTACAGGCTGATGAGGAAAACGCGCCAGTAACGCTCGTCGGTGAACACCCGGATGTAGTTGTCCCAGCCGGCCGGGTCCATCGTGACGTCCAGGCCGTCCCAGCGGTGGAAGCTGTACCAGACCATGTTGCCGACCGGCACGTACGTGAACGTGATGAGCAGAGCCACGGCCGGTCCCAGATACAGCCAGTGCGTGGCGATTCTGCGTTTGCGCCGGGGTGGAACGCGCGCGGACAAGGGCGGCGCGGTCATTTCATGATCCGGGCCTGGGCTTCGCTCCAGCGCTTGTTGAGCTCGGCGAAGTACGAGTCCTTGTCGCCCTTGGCCGCGCCGCGCGCGATGTCGACCAGCTTCTGGCGGTAGATGTTGCCGGCCAGGTCGATCTCGGACTCCTTGATGATCTCGTCCTCCTTGCCGGCGTTGGTGGTCGCCGCGGGCAGCTCGAGCAGCTCGACACCGGTGTCCTGGAACGCCTTGAGCGAGGCGGGCAACGGCTGGCCGATCGCGGGCGGGATCGCCTCCTGGTCGGCGGCGAAGCCGGACTCGTTGACGAACCAGTCGAGCCACGCCCGCGCGGTTGTCTTGTTGTCCGACGATTTGCTGACCGCCGCCTTGTAGTCGCCCTCGATGCGGGCGTGGAACTTGCCGCCGGTCTGGTACGGGAACGGCCAGAACGCGATGTCGTCCGGGTTCGCGCCGGCCGCCTCGGCCGCGTCCTTCATCTGCGGCACGGCCCACGAGCCGAGCAGCATCGTGGCCACCTTGCCGGTGGCGATCATCGGCTTGGACGCTTCCCAGTTGGTGGTCAGCGGATCCTTCTCGCTGAGACCGGCGCGCACGATGTCGAACAGCAGCCCGTCGGTGACGTACTCAATTTTTCCGGGTTGCCATGGTGACGGGTCGGCCGGGAACTTGTCGTTGATGGCCGGGTCGGCCACGATCGCGCGCTGGCTGTTGAAGAAACTGAGCGGCCAGCCGTCCTTGTAGTTCGTGTAGAACGGCACCGCGCCGGTCGCCTTGACCTTGGCCAGCCCGGCCAGGAACTCCTCAGTGGTCTTGGGCGGGGCGGTGACGCCGGCCTGCTGCCAGACGCGCTTGTTCACGACCAGGCCGTTGGCGACGCCGCCGAGCGACAGCCCATAGACCTGACTGTCGAACGCCTTCTCGTCGACGAAGCGGTACTTGGCCTTGAGCTCGTCGGTGGTGCCGAGCGACTCGAAGAACTGACCGAGCTGGTCGACCGCAACGGTGTTCGGGATGAGCAGCACGTCGCCGTAGTCGCCCGAGCTGAGCTGCGTGGTGACGTCACCCTCGTAGTTGGTCACCGCCTCGAAACTGACCTTGGTGCCCGGATATTTGACCTCGAACTTCTTGGCGTACGCCGGGAGGGTCGTCTCCGCCAGGTCCGTGCGGTTGGTCAGAACCGTGATCTCGCCCGTGATCGATCCACCGGACGCGCCGCTGCTGTCGTCATCGCCGCCCGCGCCACCGGTGCACCCGGCCAGCAGGGCGAGGGACGTTGCCGCCGCACCCAGCCCGAGGAAGTGCCTTCTATTGATCATGCTGCCGCCCATTCATCGAATGCGGTACCGCCGTAGGGCGCCCAGCATGTGACGCGGGTTGCGCACCTGTCAAGCTTAGATTAATAATTTAAGTGGTCGCGCGTCGACGTATCCGCAGCTCAGCGGGCCGTTCATACTCGGTATCGAAACAGAGGTGAGAGCCGGAGAGACGCTACGCCTCGTCTCGTCACAGCCCTCGCCCCCTGGCCGGGCGGCTTGGCGACGAGCCGCGAGGCGAGACGAGTCGTTTCGTCTCGCCAGAGTGAGGGACCGGAGGCGCGGTGGGCGCGAGACGAACGACTCGTCTCACGATCGCCCGGAACGACCACGAGCGGGGGCACGCACCGCGCCGCGAGACGAACCGTTTCGTCTCACCGCAGCGAGGGGCCGGAAGCGCGGGAGGCGCGAGACAAACAAGGGACCGGAAGCGCGGGAGGCGCGAGACGAGCAAGGGGCCGGAAGCGCGGGAGCCGCGAGACGAGACGGCTCGTCTCTGCGCGAGCGGAGATGAGCGGAAGTGACGCGAACGAGGGGTGATGAGGCGGAGGAGGTGGTGGGGTCAGCTTGTGCTGGCTCGGGCGACTATGTGAGCGGCCGGGGCCTCGTACACCGTGGGGGGTTTGCCGGCCAAGGCGTCGAGCAGGGCGCCTCCGGCCAGTTCGCCGATGCGGCCCACGTCGTGGCTCATGGCGGACAGTGGGGGTGTCGCCAGCTGGCACAGCGCCGAGTCGTCCCAGGCCACCACAGATACGTCGGTGGGGACGGACAGGCCTCGGTCTCGTAGTTCGTCCAGGGCGGCCAGCGCCATCAGGTCGTTGTCGCACACGATCGCCGTCGGGGATCTCGGCAGCAGCTCGGCCGTGGCGAGCCGGCCCGATTCGTACGAGTAATCGCCTTCGGACCGCACCAGCGTCAACCCGCGCTCCGAAGCCTCGGCGTCGGCGCCGGACTGGCGTAGCTGGGTGTGGGCGAACGTGTGGGGGCCGCTGATGTGGGCGATCACCGTGTGGCCGCGGTCGGCCAGGAAGCGCACCGCCTCCTGGGCCCAGCCGGCGTCGTCGGTCCAGACCGTGGGCAGGCCCGAGGCCGTGGACGGTGCGCCCAGGACTACTGCGGGC
This sequence comes from Paractinoplanes aksuensis, assembly GCF_024137025.1. Lineage (GTDB taxonomy): Bacteria > Actinomycetota > Actinomycetes > Mycobacteriales > Micromonosporaceae > Actinoplanes > Actinoplanes aksuensis. The sequence continues at coordinate 395,345 of NZ_JAMYJR010000001.1, read as the reverse complement.
AGGCCCAGGCGGTCGATCAGCTCGACTCGGGAGTCGTCCGGCGCCAGGTCGACCAGCACCACGCCGTCGACCCGGCCCTCGGCGGCCCAGCGTTCGTAGACGGCGCTTTCCGCCTCGCGGTCGGTGACCACGGTGACCAGCACCGACACGCCCGCGGGGGTGAGCACGCGTTCCAGCCCTTCGAGGAACTCGTGGTAGTACGGTTCCTCGCCGAGCACCCGCGAGGCCCGCGCCAGAACCAGCCCGACCCGCCGCTGCGCCTGTGTCACACAGGTACGGTAGCGCCCGGAACGCCGATCGAGACAAGGACGTACGCCATGGCACGTCGAGAAGCGCCCGCGGCCGGGCCGGGCAGCCGCGCCCTCGTCGTGGATGTCGTCCGGTCGGCGGTGGCGGTCAGCCGGGTCGAGCTGGCCGAACTGACCGGGCTCACCCAGCCGTCCATCTCGCTCATCGTGCGCGATCTCATCGCCGACGGGGTCATTCTCGAGTCGGGTTCGGCCGATTCGGTACGCGGTGCGCCGCGCAAGCTGCTGGCCATCGCCCCGGGCAGCCGGTTCGGGATCGGCTTCCACCTCGGACCGGAGACGATCACCTCCGTCGCTGTCGACCTCACCGGGGGCGTGGTCGGGCGCGAGGTGGTGCCGCTCGACGGCTCCCCCGGTCCGGGGCTGCTGGCGGCCCGGTTCGACGACTTCGCGGCCGGGCTCGATCTGCCCCGCGACCGGGTCGAGGGGCTGGCCGTGGTCGGGCGTCGGGTCGAGACCGAGTGGGCGGCCGCACTGTCGGGCCGGCTCGGCGTACCCGTGGTCATCGAGAACGACTCGGCCGCGGCCGCGCTCGGCGAGTTCTGGAGCCGCCGGGTGTCGCGGGACCAGTCGTTCGGCTGCGTCTATCTCTCGACCGGGGTCGGGGCGGGCCTGGTCTTCGGCGGCGCCCTGTTCCGCGGGGCCAGCTTCGACGCCGGCGAACTGGGGCACCTCTCCATCGCGTACGACGGAAGGCCTTGCCCTTGCGGCAACACCGGCTGCGTCGAGAGGTACGCCTCGATGGCGGCCACGGTCGAGGCCGCCCGGGCCGATCCCGGCCTGTCGTCCCGCTTGCGCCTGGGCGGTTCCGTCTCGAGCGCGTACGACGCGGTGGCGCGGGCCGCGGTCAGCGGTGATCCCGCAGCCTTCGCCCTGGTCGACCAGGCCGCCGCCTACCTGTCTGTGGCCGTGACGTCGATGGTGAACCTGCTCGACCTGGGCCGCCTCGTGCTGACCGGCCCGGGCATGGCCGTGGCGGGCTCGATCTACGCCCGCCGCCTGCGCACCCACCTGGCCGCGACGGCCCACGCCCGCCACCGCCACGAGATCGCCGTCGACCTGTCGGCCCAGCCCCGCGACGCCGCCGCCATCGGCGCCGCGGCCCTGGTCGTACAGGCCTCGATCGCGCCCGGTCACACGCCCTCACCGCGATGAGCAGCGTGATCACGGGCGAGTGGGTCAGCGGCGGCGCGGAGCCGCGTTCTCCGAGGCGAGCATCCAGGCCTGCTTCTCCAGGTCGTGGATGATGCCGTGCAGGATGTCGGCGGTGGTCGGGTCCTCGGCGTCGACGTCGTCGTGCACGTCGCGCATCGTCCGCACGGCCTCGCGGATCAGGCCGGTGACCTGAGCCGCGGCGCGGTTGGTGGGGATCTCGTCCGGACCGAGGTCGCTCAGCGTCGTGCGGGCGGCGACGGTGGACGGGCGCGCGTCCGGAATCGCGTCCAGGGCCCGCATCCGCTCGGCGATCGTGTCGGTGGCCTCGCGGGCGATGTCGACCAGCTCGTCGAGCTGCAGGTGCAGGTCACGGAAGTTGGTCCCCACGATGTTCCAGTGGGCCTGCTTGCCGTACAGGTGCAGCGCGGCCAGGTCGACCAGCACCCGCTGCAGGCGGTCGGCCTGGGCCGGGGTGGCACGGAAGGTCTCGGTGGTCGGGATGTCCTGGGTGATGGTCATCGTCAGTCCTTCCTCGTGGCGCAGGCGGAGCACACGCCCCACCAGGTGACCTCGGCCTCGTCGACGGAGGCGAAGCCCGTACGGTCGACCGGCGCCAGGCAGGGCGGCGAACCCACCGCGCAGTCGACGTCGGTGACCTGGCCGCACTCGCGACACACCAGGTGGTGGTGGTTGTCGCCGACCCGGGCCTCGTAGCGCGCGATCGATCCGGCCGGCTCGAAACTGCGCACGAGCCCGGCCCGCCGCAGGTCGTCCAGGACGTTGTAGAGCCCCTGGTGCGACAGCCCGGACGGCACCGCCTCGGCCAGCTCGGGCGCGGTCAGGTGCGGCCGCGCCAGCAGCACATCGAGGACAGCCCGGCGCTGGGCCGTGCTGCGCAGTCCCGCGCTCTTGATGATCTCGTCGGCCGTGGTCACGGCTGAACACTAGCTCTTCTTTTGACTCAATCCAAAGAAGCCTGCGTCACACCGGCCGGACCTCGGCCAGCCGCCGCTTCGAGTAGTCGTCGTCCCAGCTGACCGCCGCCTCCCAAGCCGCCGCGGCCTGCTCGGCGACGTCGAGGGTGGCCGCGTCCAGGCCGGCGCCGTTGTACGGCAGGGCCAGGTCGAGGTCGGGGACGTCCACGTGGGCCTCGTCCCAGTCGATCAGGACGACCTGGTCGTCGGTCACGCGGACGTTGCCGGGATTCGCCGGGAAGAACCGGCCGTCGGTGGTCGGGATCGGCACCGGTACGGCCATGCCTTCCCGATCGAGATGCCGCAGCAGTTCCGTCTCCCAAGCCAGGTCGGCGTCGCTCCGGCGGCCGAGGCGGGCGACGGCCAGGCGCCCGCCCAGATTCACGCTCCAGACGTCGTTGGCGACACCGCCGACGAGCCGCTCGACCCGGGCGACGTGACTGCCCCATTGCCCCAACGCTTCCCAGCCCATCGGCCGAGATTAGCGAGAGTTGGAGCGGCCGCCGAGGATCGACAGGAAGAACAGGAAGACGTTCAGGATGTCGAGGAAGATCGACGCGGCGATGAGCGGGGCCGAGTTGAGGTCGGTGTTGCGGCGCAGGCGCTGGAAGTCGACCATCGTCAGCACGGCGAAGATGACCAGGCCGAGGACGGCATAGATGAGGGCGCCGTTCGGGATGCTGACGAAGATCAGCACGATGCCGAAGCCGATCAGGGCCACCAGCGCCCAGAACGCGTAGCGGGCCAGCACCGACAGGTCGCGCCGGGTGGCGTAGCCGGCGGCCCCGAAGCCGGCGATGAACAGGGCCGTCGCGCCGCCCGACTGCCACAGGGCCTGCGGGTCCTGACCGGCGTAGAACGACAGCGTGGGGGCCACGGCCAGACCGATGAGCAGTCCGAACACGGCCAGCAGCCCGATCGTCAGCTCGCGGCTGCGGCGGGCCGAGAACTGCATGCCGATCAGGGCAGCGAACGAGGCGATGTACGCGATGATCGCGCCGCCGCCGGTGAGGTCGCGGCCCAGGTAGGCGCCGAGCGCGAACAGGCCGGCGGTGCCCGCGACGAATGCCATCGTCTGGGCGAACAGGGTGTGGCTCTGGTCCCGGGTGGTGATGACCCCCGAGGGGTACGCGATCGAGTCGTCCATGACTGCACACTGGCCCTCTGCCCCCGCGGGCCGAGCCAGGGAGTCTCCCTGGTCGTGGTCGGTCCCGGGTCACCGGCCGAATACCCGGCGGACACCGGAGCGCAGCGGTTGCGCTCCGGTGTCGCTGGTCACGGGCGCGCGAACTCGTAGTCGAGCAACAGTCCACCGGACGGCGTCGACTCCGCACGCTGCAACTTCAGCTTCTGTACGGCCTTCGCGTCGTCCAAGAGCTTCCGCCCGCTGCCGGCCAGTGTGGGGTACACCACCAGCCGGATCTGATCGATCAGCCCGGCGGCCAGCAAGGACCGGGCCAGGCTGAGGCTGCCGTGCACGCCGATCTCGCCACCGGCCCCGTTCTTGAGGTCGCGGACGAACTCGACAGTGTCGCTCGGCACGACCGTCGTGTTCGTCCACCCGGCCGGCAGCGGGGCGGACGTGAACACGTACTTGGGAACGCTGTTGATGAAACTGGCGAACGGCTCGTGCTCGGCGGTCGGCCAGTACGACGCCCATTCCTCGTATTGGCGCCGGCCCAGCAGCACCGTGTCCTGCGACCCGATCACGTCGGCCAGGTTCGCGTCCATCGTCTCGTCGAACTCGAAGACGAACTGGTCGGGGTTCTCGGCCACACCGTCGAGCGACACCAGGGAGTACAGAACGATTTTGCGCATGCCGGTCAGACCACCCGCTTGCCCAGAACTAATCGGCGAGCTCGACGATGTCGCGGCCGAGGGGCCAGAACGCGACCGGCACCAGCTTGAAGTTGGCGATGCCGAACGGGATACCGATGATGGTCACGCACTGGGCGACCCCGGCCACGATGTGGGTCAGGGCCAGCCACCAACCGGCCACGACGACCCAGATGATGTTGCCGACGCCCGAGCCCAGCCCGGCCGTCGGGCGGCTGACCACCGTACGGCCGAAGGGCCACAACGAATAGACGGCGAGCCGCAACGACGCGATGCCGAACGGGATCGTCACGATGAGGGCGAAGCAGATGAGGGCGGCGAGACCGTACCCGAGGGCGAGCACGAAGCCGCTGCCGAAGATGAACCAGAGGACGTTCAGGATCAGTCGCACGGATCAAGTGTGCCCGAGCGGCGCCACCGCTCAGTCGCCGTTGGGCTTGCGGCCCGTCTCGTCGGTGACCTCGGCGAGCGCGGCCGCGGTGGCCACGGCGGCGGCCGCGTCGTCCTCGTCCGGGCCGGGCGGCGTGGTCGCCGAATCCTCGGGCGGGTCACCGTCGAACGGGCCGACGGCCGAGGCCAGCAGGGCCGAGTTGGGGATGTTGAGCGGCCCGTCAGCGGTGTCGAGCACGGTGTAGAGCAGGCCGGCCGAGACGATCGTGCCGTAGTGCGGGCCGCCGATCGCGCCCGAGAACACCCGGACCTGCTGACCCGGCACGTACGGGCGGGCGAAGAGCAGCACCAGCCCGGCGAACAGGTTGCTGAGCACCGGCTGCGCGGCCAGACCGAGGATGACACCGGTGACCGCGCCCCCGACGAGCAGGTTGCGCAGCCCGATGCCGACCAGGTCGCACACGACGAAGACGGTGATCAGGTAGCCCGCGAGCTGAACGAGCAGCCGCAACGGCGTGGCCGCGGCGTCCCCGCCCCGGGCCAGCGCGACCCGGTGCACCTCACGCGAGGCGGTGCGGGTGGCGATGATCCCGCTGACCGCCACGACCAGCGCGCTGCCCCAGGCGATCAAGCGCTCCCGCAACTCGGGCGCGTCGATGTTCCCCAGCCGGGTCCCGACGACCAGCCCGGCCAGGGCGATGATCCCGAACACGACCGACTTACGGAAGTCCGGCCGGACCTTCTGCTCGAGCGCCTTCCACGGTTCGTTCATGACCCCACCCCACGCGCCTCTCAGCTCCTGCCGAGCAGGTTAACGCAGCCAAGATCACCTCAGCTGCCCGCGAGGGCCGCGGTCACGTACGCCTCGATCTGCTGCTGGGCCGGCGCGGCGACCGACGTCAGCCGCAGACCCAGCTCGCGCCCGTCCGGGCGGTCGGCCCGGCGGACGACGTCGCCGGTCACCTCGAACGTCGAACCCGACAGCAACACCTCGACGGTGGCCCGATCGCCGACCGACACGGTCGCGTCGCGCGGCAGCAGGCAGCCCAGTCCGTCCGAGCTCAGGTCGGTCAGCTGCCCGTTCACCGGGGACCGGCCGGCCACCCGGACGACGAGCGGTCCGGCCGCGGCCATCCGCTCGTTGCGGCGGCGCTCGAGCCGGTCGGCGACCTCGGACAGGTCCTGGATCCGCTCCATCGTCGCGTCGACCGTGCTGTTGAGCCGTTCGACGATCTGGTGCTGATCGTCGGCGATGCCGCCGAGCTGACCCATCGCGCCCCCGATCTCGTCGATCCCGCCGACGATCGCGGACAGCGTGCCGCCCATCTGCGCGACGTCGGCCTCGAGGGCCGCGATCGTCGCCGCGATCTGCTCGGTCGACTCGGCCGTGGTGCCGGCCAGGCTCTTGACCTCGTCGGCGACCACCGCGAAGCCCTTGCCGGCCGCGCCGGCCCGGGCCGCCTCGATGGTGGCGTTCAGGGCCAGCATCCGGGTCTGGGACGCGATCTCGCCGATCGTCCCGGCCACCCCGGCCACCTGCCGCAGGCTGGCGTTCAGCTTCGTCGCGGCCTCGTCGGCCGAGCGGGCCCGGCGCACCAGCACCGCGGCCGCCTCACTGGTCTCGGTGACCCGGCCGTGCGTGGCGGTGGCCGCCTCCCGGGCCGCGCCGACCTGCTCGACCACGGCTTGCAACCGTTCGGTGATCACCGCGCCGGACTCGTCGATCGCCTCGCGGGCCCGCCGGCGCAGCCGGTGGGTGTTCCGGCTCTGCTCCTGCTGAGCGCCGACGAGCGATTGCTCGCGTTCGGTGCGCAGCTGGTCGATCTCGGCCTGCCGCTCCTCGGCCAGCAGGCCCAGCGCGCGGCGGACCTCGTCGACCTCACGCCGGGCGCGCCGCCCACGACGAGCCGAGCCGAACACATACATCCCCACTGCCACAGCCAAGGTGACGAGGACCCACAGCAATATCACGGCCCCCAGCATCGGCTCCGAGCGCGCCCAGTTGAGATGTCGGCCCGGGCCGGCTCAAATGTGCGCCACGAACGCGGCTTGCCCGGGCGATGGCGATGATCTACTGGACGGATGAGGCGATTCCGACCGGCCGCCGCACTCCTCGCGGGGGCGCTGGCCGCCGGAGCATGCGCGCCGCCCGGCTCAGCACCGGAGTCGCCGCCCAGCCACCCCGGACCCAGTCCGCAGGCTCGGCCGGGTTCACCTGTGCCTTCTGCGGAACCGGGTCCGCTGACAGTCACGTTGCGGGTCTTCGACTGGCTCGCACTCATGGACGTCATGGACAACGAAATATCGATCAAAGTCGAGGAAGGCGAGGAGGAGATCGTGTCGATCGCCGGCCGCATACGGGAAGCGGCCGCCGAGAGCGCCTACGAAACCGACGAGAAGCAACTTCCGCACGACCAGCTCACCAGCGTCGCATTGCCGGCTTCAGATTGGCGATTCGCAGTACGCACGGTCGCGCACTGGGCCGAGGTAGCCGATGGAATGACAACGGACGTTGGTTCCGACGGCGCCATCGAGCGCGATTTGCTGTCGAACATGACAAGGCAACTGCCGACAGCACGGCCCGACTCTAGGCACGGGACAGCCGGACGTCCGACACCGTCGTGACTTCGGCCTGTGCGGGGAAGACTTTCTCGGTGAGCACGCGGTGTACCTCGGGGTCGTTGTCGAGGCAGGCGTCGGCCAGGACGGTGAGGCCGAAGTCGCGGTCGGCGGCCTCGCGCAGCGTCGAGAGCACGACGCCGCTGGTGGCAATGCCGGTCAACACCAGGTTTTGTACGCCCAGCGCGCGCAGCACCACGTCCAGGTCGCTGCCGGCGAACGCGCTGACCCGGCGCTTGACGACGACGATCTCGCCCTCGGCCGGGGCGACGGCGGGGTGGATCGGGTTGGGCTGCCCGGCGTAGGGCGAACCGGCGAGCCGCCCGAACATGCGGTTGCGCGGATCGATCTCGGGCCCGCCCGGCCGGAACCCCACCGTCACGTGGACCACCGGCACCTCCGCCGCCCGGGCGTGGGCGATCGCCTGCGCGAGCCGCGGCAGATAGTCCGGATCGGGATAGCGGGCGACGACCGCCTCCTGCACATCCATGACGAGCAACGCACTGGTCATTCGGGCCCCCTGAACTCAAGTCAACAAATGATGACTTGCCCGCCGACGAGAGTCAACAGCTGATGACTTGACCGCTATGCTGCGTTGATGACACCCCGACGGCGCGACGCCGCCGCCACCCGGCAGGCGCTGCTCGAGGCCGCCCGGACGCGGTTCACCCAGGTCGGCTACGAGAGCACGACGCTGCGCGACGTGGCGGCCGACGTCGGGGTCAACCTGGCCCTGATCAAGCGCTACTTCGGCTCCAAGGAGGGCCTGTTCAAGGCCGCGCTGGCCGCCTCGCCCCGCTTCCTGGCCGATCTGCCGCCCGACCGCGCCGCCCTGGTCGGCGAGCTCACCCGCCAGCTGGCCGCCGACAGCTGGCCCGAGTTCGGCGAACACCCCGTCCTCATGCTGCTGCGCGCCTCCGGCGACCCCACCGTGACCGCCGGCCGCCGCGAGGCCATCGAGGCGGCGGCCGCCCGGATCCTGGCCGCCGCCGGGCCGGCCGACTCGGTCCCGGACGCTCTGCTGCGGGCCGAGCTGCTGGTGGCGCTGGGTGTCGGCGTGGCCGTCCTGCGCTCGGCCGTCGGCGCCCAGCCGCTGACCGACGCCGGCCCGGACGCCCTCGCCACCCCCCTGCGCGCCGTCGTCGACGCGCTGCTGCCCGACCCCCACCGTCCGTAATGGACTGGTACCGTGCCCGGCATGCGTCGTCGAGACATGTTCAAGCTCGCCGCGGGAATTCCGCTCGCTGCCATGGGGTTCGGCGCTGACGCTGAGCCGCGCGGCCAGGTTGCCGGCCTGCTTGTGCGCGAACATCACCTCGTACGCCCGGGAAACCAGAAACGGCTGCGCGGGCTGGTGCTGCGGCTGCCCTGGAACACCGTGCAACCCACAGCGGAGACTGTGTTCGACGGCGCGGCCGAGGCCCTGCTCGACCAGGCGGAAGCGGCCGCCCCGGCCGACTACCCGTTCCTGAAGCTTCGCCTGCTGGCCGGGGCCGACTCGCCGCCGTGGGCGCTCGAGCTCGGTGACGGTCCGCTGGCCGGGTGGAAGGACCCGGAGGACAACAGCGAGCACACCGTGCCGCAGTGGTGGAACGACGACTTCCTCGAAGCCTACGAGGGTCTGCTGGTCGCGCTGGCCGACGTGCTGAAGCACAGGCCGCGCTGGGCCGAGGTGACGGTCTCGGCCACCTGCACGGTCTATGCCGAGCCGTGCATCAAGCAGCTCGGCGTGGCCGCCAACCGCGAGAAGGCGCTCGCGGTCGGCTACACCGACGACGCCGACCAGGCCGCCCTGAAGCAGGCGATGGCCGCCCACCACCGCAACCTGAGCCCGCTGGGCATCACCTCGTCGGTGGCCTACAACCCGTGGCAGACGATCGAGGACCGCGCGCTGAAGGTCTGCCCGGCCACCACTATCGAGCTGATGGACCACCAGAAGAACACCATGGGTGCGTACGGCGTGTGGGCCAACAATTCCCTCAGTGCGCGCTGGGTCGACGGCGTGCCGGTGCAGAACCGGCCCGACTACGAGGGGATCTATCAGCACATGGTGACGGCGGCCGGCGCCGGGCATCCGGTGCAGTTCCAGACCGCGACCCTGGCCAAGATCCAGGCCGCCGAGGGCTCGGTCTTCGCCACCGCCTCCTGGGCCGCCCGCAACAAGGCCGTCTCGGTCGAGCTGCCGCGCGGCTGGGAGCAGGACGAGGACGTCATCGACCTCGAGCGGGCCACCGAGCTCAACCGCCAGTTCGCGATCAACGCCGAGGCCACATGAACCTGCACGACGAAATCATCGAGGTCCGCCGCGAGATCCATCGCCACCCCGAGCTGGCCGGCGAGGAGCGCCGGACGGCCGGGCTGGTCGCCGACCAGTTGCGCGCGGCCGGGCTCGAGGTGACGACCGGCGTGGGCGGCCATGGGGTCGTGGCCGTGCTCGACGGATCGGCCGGCGGTCCGACGATCGCCTACCGGGCCGACATGGACGCCGTCGACGCCCGGGTCAACGTGCTGCCGATCCCGCCGTCGGGCCTGGTCTTCGACGAGGGCTTCGCCTCGCGCAACCCGGGCGTCGCGCACCTGTGCGGGCACGACCTGCACACCGCGATTGGCGTCGGCGTCGCCCGCACAATGGCCCGGAGCAGCGAACCGCCGCCGGGCCGGGTGGTGTTCGTCTTCCAGCCGGCCGAGGAGAACCTGCGGGGCGCCCGCGCGATGCTCGACACGGGACTGGTGCAACGCCTCGCACCCCACGAGTTCTACGCCCTCCACTGCAGCCCGTTCCCCACCGGCACTCTCGCCGTCTCGCCCGGGAACGGCCTGCCCGGGCTCGACCACGTGCGCATCGTGCTGCCGGGCGACACGGAGGCGGTCGCGGCGCAGGTGGCGGCGCTCGGCACCGTCGAGTTCCCCCGCAGCATCGACGAGTACCACGCCCACTTCCAGGCCGTGCTGACATCGGCGACCCAGGAATCCGTGAGCGTGGCCCACTGGAGCGACGACAAAGCCGTCGAGGTTCTGCTTCGGGTCTGGCCCCAGGAGCGCGGTCCGGCCCTGCGCGCCCACATCGAGCAACTCGCGGCGTCAGCCGGCGGCTATGTCGAGTACCCCGGCGAGCCCTTCCCGGCCATGGTCAACTCACCCGAACTGAGCACGGCGGCCGGCCACTACCTCACGAGTGCGCTGGGCCCGGACTCCGTCGCCTGGGCCCACGCGTCCTGGCCGTTCAACTGCGAGGACTTCGCCCTGTTCCTCGACGAGGCGCCCGGCGCCATGTTCTACCTCGGCGTGGCCGACCCCGAGGCCGGCATCAACGGCGCACCCCACTCCCCCGACTTCGCCGCCGACGAAAAAGCCATAGCCCACGGCGTACGAGCCATGGCCGGCCTACTGACCCACCGCCTGGCCCACCACTGAGGAGGAAGCGGCAGTGGCGGCCAAGCCGGCCCGCACACCGACTGACCGATCTTGTCGAGTTCGGCGAGGACATGCACCAGGTCCTGCCCACGGGCGAACTGATCGGCAAGGTCGTAGACCTTGTCGCGCTGCACGAACAGCTCGGACAGCCGCCCTTGGACAGCGTGACGCTGCTTGCGAACGGTTGAACGCGCGCGAATGCCATCGTCCAGCGTATGCGGCATCGACGCCCCGTCCACCAGCACAGGAACGACGGGGACGTCCAGTCCCAGCGCCACCCGGACTTCTTGCCGAACCCAGTCCTCAGGGTGGTCGATCCGGCGCTGCGCATGCTCGCCCTGAGCGCTCAGCCAGCGCGGGCCGATGATCACCAGGACCATCCGGGCGGCGCGCAGGGCCTCGCGGAGCCGGCCGGGCCAGGCGGTCCCCGGCTGGATCGAGGTCGTGTCCAGAAACGCGGCGTTCACGCCGAGGCGGTGGTCGAGCTGCAGCTTCAGCCAGTGGGCCCACCCAGCGCTGTCGTCCCGGCAGTAGCTCAGGAAGATCTCGTCCGCTGTCGGCACCCCGAGAAGCAGGCTACTTCAGTCCGAGATGGACCGGACCCCCGGCCGGGTCGGCCCGGCGCACCAACGCGTGCGGGATGCGGAAGACGCGGCCGGGGGCGGCCGGCCAGGCGAGCCGGGTGTGGCCGACAGCGTGACCGTCCTGCACGGCGGTCACGGTCGGGAAGCGGTGGTAGGAGTCGACCCAGGCCAGCAGGTGGCCGCGGGCGGGAGCCGGGCCACCGGGCGTGATCAGCTGTGGGGCGATCCAGCGCAGCGGGGCGTCGGCCACCAGCGCCACGCCACGGGGAGCGGCCGGGGCCCCGCGCAGGTGCGCAAGAACGGCCGTGGCCACGTGGCGGCCGTCGAGAGCGGCCACGTCGGCCGTGTCGACCGGGTGCAGCAGGTTGCCCGCCGCGAACACGCCGTCGCCGCTGGTGGCGAGCGTGGCGTCGACCCGTGGGCCCCGGGTGCCGGGGTCGAGCCGCAGGCCGCCCAGCCGGGCCAGCTCGTGATCGGGGATCCAGTCGGCGGTGGTGATGACGGTGTCGCACGGGACGCGGCGACGGCGGCCGGTGCGCAGATCCTCGATCTCGACCGCTTCGACCCGGCCCCGGCCGTGGATGGCGACGACCCGGGTGCGGGTGCGCACGGGCACGCGGAAGGCCAGGCGGCCCGGCCGGTCGAAGGCCGCGTACACCTCGGGCCGGTCGTATTCGCTCGTCATCAGGACCGTGCGGCAGCCGGCCTCGCGCAAAGTCAGCACGGCCGACCAGCTCACCTGCTCGGCCCCGATCACCACCGCGCGCCGGCCCACATCGCGATGGTGCAGGTGGACGAGCTGCTGCAGCTGGCCCGTCGTGTAGACACCGTCGGGACGGTCGCCGGGGATCAAACGGGCGGGGCGGGGGCGTTCGCGGGCGCCGGTCGCCAGCACCACCGCGTCGGCCGTGATCGTGCGGCGGCCGCGGGGCGACGTGACCTCCAGGGCGCGGTCCGCGGCCCATCCGGTGACCATCGCCTCCGTCTCCAGCCGAGCCCCGGCCCGCTCGGCCCTTTCGGTCAGGTGCCGGCCGTACGCGGGACCTGAGATGAACCGCCGCAGGTCGCGCATCCCGTAGCCCGGGTGGTCGCTGTGGCGCGGGATCCCGCCGGTCTCCCGCTCGCGTTCGAGCACGAGCACCGTCCCGTCGACCTGGGGCGCGAGAGCGGCCGCGGCGGTCAGCCCGGCCGGTCCGCCCCCGACCACGGCCACCCGCACGTGCTCGCTCATCGCGTCTCCCCCTCGTTCTCGATGAGCGCCTGCACCTCGGCGCCGCAATAGAAGCCCTGGCAGCGGCCGTTCATGGCCCGGGTCCGCCGCCGCAGGCCTTCGAGTCCGGCCGGCGGGATCGGCGAGGCGAACGCGTCCCGGATCTCGCCCCGGGTCACCCGCTCGCAGAAACAGACGATCTGCCCGTACGCCGGGTCGGCCGCGATCAGAGCGGCGTCCTGGTACGGCCTCACGCCGGCCTCGCCGATGTTCGGCATGCGCGGCGGCGGGGGCAGGCCGGGCCGGGCCGACACGTCCAGGTGGTCGGAGAGCAGCGAGACGACGTGCTCGGCGATCGCCATGCCCGCGGTGAGCCCGGTCGACCGGATCCCGCCGACCAGCAGGTAGCGCTGGTCCTCGTCGAGCGATATCAAATAGTCGTCGCGGTCGATGGCGGCCCGCAGACCCGCGTACGAGGCGGTGACCTCCTCGTCCAGCAACGTGGGCATCAGCTCGGCCCCCTTGGTGCGCAGGAAGGCGAACCCCTCCTCCGACGTGCCGGTGGCGGTGCGGTCGTCGAGGTCCTCAGCCGTCGGCCCCAGCATCACGTTGCCGTAGATCGTGGGGCTGACCAGCACGCCCTTGCCCACCTTGGACGGCACCGGGAGCACGATCACCGGCACCAGCGGCCGCGCCAGCTTGTCGAACACGAACAGCTCGCCGCGGCGAGGCGTGACGGTGAACCGGTCGTACCCGAAAAGCTCGTCGATCTTGTCGGCCCCGAGCCCGGCCGCGTTGATCACCCAGCGCGCGGCCACGGACGATCCGTCGTCGAACCGGAGAGCGCCGCCGGTGACACCCGTGACCCGCTTCCCCCGCAGCAGCGTGACCCCGCGGTTGACCGCGTCCGTGGCCAGCGCCAGATTCGTCGTCCAGGTGCAGATGATCGACTCGCCGGGCACGGTCAGCGCGCCCAGCGCCCCGGCGGCCAGCGCCGACACGCGGCGGTAGACCTCGTCCGCGTCCACCAGCCGGCAGGCGCGGTAGCCGTTCTTCTCCGCCTTCTCGAGCAGCGAGGGCAACGACGCGAGTTGCTCCTCGGTCCAGGCCACCAGCAGAGCCCCGGTGCGCTCGACCGGGATGCCCACTTCCGAGGCGTACGACCCCAGCAGGTGATAACCGCGGGCCACGAGCTCCGATTCGAGCGTGCCCGGCTTGGCGTCGAAGCCGGTGTGCAGGATCGCGGTGTTGGCCTTGCTGGTGCCGTCGCCCACGTCGTCGCGGCCCTCGACGAGCACGGTCGACAGCGGGGTGCCGCCGAGCAGCCGGGCGATGGCCGCGCCGACGATGCCGCCGCCGATCACGGCCACGTCGTAGGTCGGGTTCACTTCTGCCCCTTCGTGCCGGCGACGGCGTTGTTCCACCGTTCGAGGTGTTCCGCGGCGCGGTCGGCGGACCACGACGGTTCGTACGTCGCCGAGGGCTCCCACCCGCCGACCACCTCACCGGGCGTCACCGAGGGGTCCAGCGCCAGCCGGGCGCAGGCGGCCGCGCCGAGGGCGGTGGCGTGCGGCGACGGATAGATGTCGACCGGCAGCTGGGCCAGGTCGGCCTGGGCCTGCATCAGGACACGGGACCGGGTCAGGCCGCCGTCCGCGCGCAGCCGGGTCAGCGGGGTGCCCAGGTCGTCCCCGGTCAGCGTGACCAGCGCGGCCACCTGGGCCGCGATGCCGTCGAGCACGGCCCGCACGAGGTGCCCGCGGCCCGTACTCAATGTCATGCCGGTCAGGGCGGCCGTGGCCGACGAGTCCCACCAGGGCGCGGCCAGCCCGGCCAGCGCCGGCACGCACAACACACCGCCCGAATCCGGGGCGGCCACCGTGTCGAGCTGGTCGGCCCCGCTGATCAGGCCCAGGTCGCACATCCAGCGCACGGCCGACGCCGCCGTGTAGACCTGACCGTCCACGCAGTACCCGGTCCCGCCCCGCAGCTGCCACGCGACCGAGGTGGCCAGCCCGGCCCCGGACCGAGCCGCCGCCGGGCCCAGCTGGGCAAGCAGAAAAGCCCCGGTCCCGTACGTGCATTTGGCCGTCCCGGCCTCGAGGCAGTTCTCCGCCAGCAGCGCCGCCTGCTGGTCGACGATCAGCCCGGTGACCGGCAGCTCGCTCCCGAACGCCCGGGTCGTGCCCACGATCGCGTCGCTGGCCACGATCTCGGGCAGCTCCTCGCCGTCGAGTCCGAACAGCGAGAGCAGCTCGCCCGACCAGTCGACCGCGTCGAGGTCGAGCACCAGCGACCGGCTCGCCGTGGACGCGTCGGTGACGAACACGCCGCACAGCTGGTGCACGAGCCAGGTGTCAGTGGTGGTGACGACGCCGTCGGTGGTGCGGTGGTCGCGCAGCCAGCGCATCTTGGGTGCCGAGAAGTACGGGTCGAGCACGAGCCCGGTCAGCTCGGCCACCCGCGGGGCCGAGCCGGACCGGGCCGCGCACACGGCCTCGGCCCGGCGGTCCTGCCACACGATCGCCGGGCCCAGCGGGTCGCCCGTACTCCGGTCCCAGGCCAGCACCGTCTCGCCCTGGTTGGCCAGCGCGACCGCGTCCAGCGGCACCCCGGCCTCGGCGGCGGCCCACCGCCCGGCGCTGAGCACCGAGCCGAGCAGCTCGCGGGGGTCCTGCTCGACCCCGCCGCCGTCGAGGTAAACGGGGTGCAGCGGTTCCTCGACGGTCGCCAGGACCTGTCCCTTCTCGTCGGTGACGACGGCCTTGGTGCCGGACGTGCCCTGGTCGATGGCGAGGATGTGCATGCTCAGCTCCGGGCCTGGTCGAGTTCGTGGTCGATGGAGTGCATGTCGGGCATGTCGAGGGCCTGGCGGCCGCGGGTGACGAGCAGCGCGCCCAGGTAGACGCCGCCGATGACCAGCAGCACCAGCACGTAGAGCCAGGCGTCGCGGAAGCTGGTGTCGCGGAACAGGGCCAGCTCGAAGACGAGCCAGACCACGGCCACGGCCAGCACCGGCTTCTCCCAGCGGCCCAGGTCGAACTTGCCGTTGGCCGGCAGCGACTTCCGCTTGGCCAGGTAGAGCGCGATGGTCGCGGCGTAGATGACCGCGGGCAGCAGGGTGGCCGCGCCGAACAGGGTGAACAGCGCGTCCTCGGAGAACGCGGTGAACACGCCCAGGATGACCTCGGCCAGCACCACGTACATGACCGTGGCCTTCAGCGGCGTACGGAACCGGGGTGAGACCTGGTTGAGCTGCGACCAGCCCGGGAAGCGCTTGTCGCGCGACATGGCCCAGGTCAGGCGGGTGCCGGTCAGCATGATGACCAGACCGCAGGCAAAGATCGCAAGCACCACGAGTACGAGCAAAAGCGTGCTCACGACCGAGCCGAGCGTGCGTTCGATGACGTCGGCGATGGGCGTGCCCGACTCGGCCAGCGCAATCGGATCGCCGGCGGCCAGGGTCACCGCGACCAGGAAGAGGAAGCCGAGCACCCCCGAGGCCAGCACGGCCTGCCACATCGCCCGCGGCACCACCCGTTCCGGGTCGTTGGTCTCCTCGGCCAGGTTGGCCGCCGACTCGAAGCCGACGATCGTGAACGCGCCGAGCAGGAACCCCAGCATCCAGGGCCCGGCCGTGGTCCAGTCACCGAAGCTCCAGTAGCCCTCGGCCGGCACCGCGCCCTTGCTGAACAGGTTGCCGAAGTCCATCTGGCTGCGGACGGCGGCCACGATCAGCAGCAGCAGGGTCAGCAGGACCATGCCGACCAGCTCGGCGCTGACCGCCGCGTTGTTGACCTTCTCGGTCCAGCGGGTCGAGCCGGCGATCAGCAGGCCCTGGGCGAGCAGGATGACGGCCGTGATGGCCCAGGTGATGCCGCTGGTGGCCTCGTAGCTGAGCAGCACGGGCAGGACGGTGGAGGCGACCGTGTAGTCGACGGCGACGACCACGACGGCCAGGAACATGAACGAGATCCAGCCGATGATCCAGCCCAGGACCGGGTTGGCCAGCCGCGACGTCCACTGGTAGGCGTACCCGGTGACCGGGATGCGCGAGGCCAGCGACCCGATCACGAAGGCGACCGCGAGCTGACCCACGACCGCGATCGGCCAGGTCCAGATGCCGATCGGGCCCGAGGAGTTCAGGACCGATCCGTACGTGGTGAAGATGCCGGTCGCGATCGACACGAACGCGAACGCGACGGCGAACGACGCGAACTTGCTGGTCCGCCGCTCGAACGACGGCTGGTATCCGAATCTCGCGAGCTCGTCGCGGTCTGCACTCTCGGTCATGCGCGCCTCCCCTCTTCCCGGACATGGTATAGACCATGTGGTCGAGGCCACACGGTATCGTCCAGACGAGGTAGCCTGTCAACGGTGGCGAGCGAAATTTCCCGAGGCGCAACATCCCCGAGATACGTGGCGATCGCCGCCGAGCTGCGCGACCGCATCACCGGCGAGAAACTCGCCCCGCACACGCTGATGCCGTCCGAGCGCGAGCTCAGCGAGACCTACGCGGTCAGCCGCATGACGGCCCGGCACGCGCTGTCGCTGCTCGAGAGCGAGGGCTACGTCTACCGCAAGCCCCCGCGCGGCACGTTCGTGGCCGAGGCCCGGGTGCCGTTCCACATCGGCAGCTTCTCCGACGAGATCATGCGGGCCGGCCGCCGTCCCGCCGCCCAGCTGCTGTGGGCCGAGGAACGCGAGCCCACGGTCTCGGCCAAGGCCGCACTCGACCTGGCCGGCGGCGAGAAGGTGCACGCCCTGCACCGGCTGCGGTTCGCCGACGACGAGCCGATCGCGCTCGAGACCACGTACTTCGCGGCCGCCCTGACCCCGGGTCTGCTCGGCCAGGCGCTGACCGGCTCGCTGTGGGAGCTGCTGCGCGAGCACTACGGGGTCGTGCCGGTGAGCGCCAGTGCCACCATCCAGTCGATCGTCATCGACGACGCGTCGTGCGCCCGGCTGCGGGTCCGCAGCGCGTCGGCCGGCATCCTGCTCACCCGGTCCACGTACGACGAGGCGGGCCGCTGCATCGAGTTCGCCCGCGACGTCTACCGGGCCGACCGGGCCTCCTTCGAGGTGGAGGCCCGGATCCCGGTGCCGTTGACCTGATCGCACCGGCGACCCGCTGGGTCAGAGCGCTTCCCGCTCGGAGCGCCTGCAGATCGTAAGATGGGGTCACGCATCGCCGCTCAGCTGGAGGCCCCGTTGACTGGTCGCGGCACGCCTCGACGGGTTTTCGTGTCGCATACCAGTGAGCTGCGACGGCTGCCGACAGGCCGCTCCTTCGTCGACGCAGCCGAATCGGCGATCAAGAAGGCCGGCGACGCCGTTGTTGACATGACGTACTTTCCGGCCCAAGACCTACCACCGGCTCAAGTCTGTCGCGACGCGGTCACGGCCGCCGATGTCTACGTGCTGGTGGCCGGTTTTCGATACGGGTGCCCGGTCCGCGACCAGCCGAACGTGTCCTACACAGAATTGGAGTACGCCACCGCAGACAAGGCCGGGCGCCCGAAGCTCGTGTTCCTCCTGAGTGAGCAGACACAGGGGCCGCGCGAGCTGTTCGCTGATCCGAAGTACTGGGATAGGCAGGAGGCTTTCCGCCTTCGACTGCCGCACAGCGGAGTCGTCACTGCGACCGTGTCCACGCCGGCCGAGTTGGAAACAGCGCTCTTGCACGCGCTGAACACGCTTCCTCGACCGGCGCCGCAGCTGACGGTGGGCGAGGAACCGCCGGTTGCCCAGATCTGGACCGTCCCTGCCCGATTCGCACAGTTCAGCGGGCGGACCGACCTGTTGCACCGAACCACCGAGGCTCTTGGCTCGAACCGATCGGCGGTGTACGTGCTGTACGGCATGGGCGGTGTGGGCAAGACCACCACCGCAATAGAGTTCGCGCACAGGAATGCCGATGCCTACGACATCGGCTGGTGGGTGAACGCGGAGGACCCGACGCTGATACCGGATCAGCTGGCCAGTCTCGCCCGTGCGATTGGCGTGGTCAGCCCGACCGACCTGGTCGAGGTTGCGTTGGCCCGTTTGTTCGGATTGTTGCGGCGACGTCGCCGATGGCTGCTGATCTTTGACAACGCCGACGACCCCGCCCGGTTGGCGCGGTTCATTCCAGGCGGCGAGGGACATGTTCTGATCACCTCTCGCAATCCGGGCTGGTCCAATCTCGCGACCCGGACCGAGGTCGAGGTTTTCAATCGCGTCGAATCGATCGGCCTCCTCCGGGCCAGGGTCACGGGGCTGTCCGCCGGCCAGGCCGGTCGGGTCGCGCAGGCAGTGGGTGATCTGCCTTTGGCCGTCGATCAAGCGGCTACCCTGCTCGCCGATCCGTCCCTGAGCGTCGACGACTACCTGAAACTTCTTGCCCAGCGCGGCAGCGAGGTATTGGACCGCGGGCACGGCGCTGGATACCCGATCTCGGTAGCAGCGTCATGGACGGTGTCGTTCGCCCGGCTCCATGCCGATGACCCGGCGGCGTTGCAGCTTCTTACTCTGTTGGCTTGGCTGGCTCCCGAGGCGGTGCCACGAACTTTGGTCACCGCCAATCCGTCCGTGCTACCGGAACCGCTTTCGACGACGATGAGTGATCCGCTTCGGGTCTCCGACCTGACCCGCCTCATCCAACGGCGGAGCGTCGCCCGATCAGGCGGCGACAGCTTGACGCTTCACCGCATTCCCGCCGCGCTGCTGCGCGAGCGAACCAGCGCCGATCTGATGGAGTTGGGCGGTTGGAAAACGGTCGCGGTTCGACTGCTGTGGGAGGCGGTGCCGAAGAACCCGGCCGACAACATGGCGTCGTGGCCGATATGGCAAAGCCTGATAGCCCATGTGCTCCACGTCTGCGACGGCGACATGCCACCAGATCTCGACGTACTGCACAGACTACTCAACGTTGCCGCCACCTACGTTCATGCGCGAGGGGAACCCCGCTCTGCCTTACCGCTGTTCGAGCGCGCTTACACGATGAAGTCGGATCAGCTTGGTAGCGACCACCTCGAGAGCCTGCGCTCAGCTCACGATCTCGCCCACAATCTACGGGAAGTGGGTGACTACCAGCGGGCGCGTGCTCTGGGCGAGGACACATTCGGCCGGCGCAAGCGGATCCTTGGCGACGATCACCTCGATACTCTGAGTTCAGCGGCCAGCCTCGCCAACCTCTTGCGCGAGACCGGGGATCTTCTGACGGCACGAGCGCTGAACGAGGACACACTTACTCGACGACAGCGGATCCTCGGCCACGACGATCCGGAAACACTGAACTCGGCCAACAGCCTCGCCAATGATCTGTGGCAAGCGGGCGAGTACGACCGGGCACGGGATCTGAACGAGGACACCTTTGCCCGGAGGCAGCGAATTCTTGGTCGTGACCACCCCAGCACCATGCGCTCGGCCAACAACCTTGCCAGCGATTTGCGGGAACTGGGCGCGATCGAGGCAGCGCGAAAGCTGGATGAGGACACGCTGACCCAGCAACGGCGGGTCCTTGGCGACGATCACCCGGACACCATGCGTTGCGGCACCAATCTCGCCGAGGATTTGCGTCGACTGGGCGAACACGAGCAGGCCCGATCACTCGATGAGGACACCTTGACTCGCCAGCGACGAGTCCTCGGCGACGATCATCCGGACACGTTGCGCTCCGCCACCAATCTCGCCGAGGATTTGCGACGAGCCGGCCTCCACGAGCAGGCTAGAGCACTGGATGTAGACACCCTCGAACGTCGGCGACGCCTCTTCGGCGACAGCCACCCCGACACGCTTGTTTCGGCTCGCAACGTCGCCCATGATCCCGGAACGGCCGAAGACCGTTGAGGTACCGGCTTCTGGGGCCCGACAAATGGTTCCAGCGACGTGTGTGCGGCCGGGCATGCACGGCGCTGGGTCCACGCCGATCAGCGGATCGGCACGACACGGCTCAGCCCGTTGCGGCCAGCATGTCGTCGTAGTGCTGGTTGCGCATGACGCCGAGGATGTTGCCGAACGGGTCGAGGACGGAGGCGGTCACGTAGCCGGGGCCGCGCTCGGTCGGCTCGTCGTGGTTGGTGGCGCCCAGATCGAGCAGGCGCTGGTAGGCGGCCTCGACGTCGTCGACGGCCCAGTAGACGACCGCTCCGGCCGGTCCGGCGCCGTGCGGGTGCGGGCTGAACTTGCTGTCGAGCAGGCCGAACTCGTGCTGGTAGTCGCCGACCCGCCATTCCAGGTAGGGGCCGCGGTCGAAGTACGGCTCGAGCTCGAACACCTGGGTGTACCAGGCCCGGGCCGCGGCCATGTCGTCGGCGAAGAGGGTCACGGTGGTCAGTCCGCGAAGGGCTGCTGCAGAAGTCATGAGTTCATCGTGCGCCGTTAAGTGCTCACCTTCTGAGCACTTTTCCGGGCAGAATTCCGGGCATGCGCGCCGATCGTCTTGTCGCCGCCCTGCTGCTCATGCAGAACCGGGGCCGGGTCACCGCCGCCGAACTGGCCACCGAGCTGGAGGTCTCGGTGGCCACGGCCCGCCGCGACCTCGAGGCCCTGTCGGCGGCCGGCATCCCCGTCTATCCGCAGCCCGGGCGGCACGGCGGCTGGCAGCTCGTCGGCGGCGCCCGCACCGACCTGAGCGGGCTCACCGCGGGCGAGGCGCAGGCGCTGTTCCTGCTGGCCGGCCCGGCCGCGGCCGGCTCCGACGAGCTCAAGGCGGCCCTGCGCAAGCTGACCCGGGCCCTGCCCGAGACGTATCGCACCGAGGCCCGGGCCGCGGCCGACGCCACGATCACCGACCCGGCGCGCTGGGGCGAACACACCCGGGACCGCCCGGCCGCGGTGACCACGCTCCAGTCGGCGGTGGTCCGGCGCCGCCGCGTCCGGTTCCGCTACAAGGACGTACGCCGCGAAGTGGACCCGTGGGGCCTGATCGACAAGGACGGCCTCTGGTACTTGATCGCCGGCACCGCGAAGGGGCAGCGCACGTTCCGCCTCGACCGGGTGGCCGATCTTGAGGTGACCACCGAGACGTTCGAGCGCCCGGATGACTTCACCCTCGACGCGGCCTGGGACACGGTGGTCGGCCTGATCGAGCAGCGGCGCTCGAGCACGTGGGCCACGCTGCTGATCCCGGAACGGTTCCTGTGGGTGCTGCGCGACCACTTCGGCCGCCACTGCGAACCTGGCGACCGGCTCGACGACGGCCGGGTCCGGGTGCGGGTCGGCGCGCCAACCCCGCGCGACATCGCTCGCACGCTCTCCGGGTGGGGCTCGGCCGTCGAGGTGCTCGAACCTTCCGCCGTACGGGAAGAATTGGCTCGCATCGGGGCCGAGCTCACGACGCTTTACGCTGCGTCATGAACAGGGCCACGGCGTCGATGACGTAGCTGTACCGCAGCGACCAGAGCAGGTCGAAACTGTGCCGGCCGCCCGGCAGCTCGACCAGCCGGACGTCGCCCGGCTTGGCGGCGAAGTCGCGGGTGTCCTCGACCAGGGTCAGGCTGTCGTTGGTGCCGTGCAGCAGCAGGAACGGGGGCGCGTCGCCGATCCGCTCGGTCGGGGACGAACCGGGTCCGGCGCTGCGCCCGTAGTAGCCGCCGAACCCGATGACACCGGCCACCGAGGTGTCGGCGCGCTCGAAGCCAGGCTGGAACTCGGGGTCACCCGGGGTCAGGCCCAGCATCGAGGCGAGGTTGGCGCCGGCCGAACTGCCGGAGGCCACGACCGTACGGGAATCGCCGCCGTAGTCGCCGATGTGGGCCCGCACCCAGGCGATCACGCGCTTGGCGTCGATCACGAAGTCGGGGTAGGCGGCGGCCGGGGCCAGGCGGTAGTTGGCGCTGACGCACACGAAGCCACGCCCGGCGAGCTCGTTGAGCATGGCCTGGGCCTCCCACTTCTTGCTGCCCATCCGGAAGCCGCCGCCGTGGAAGTACACGAGCACGGGCGCGCCCTCCGGACGGTCGCGGCGGTGATAGACGTCGAGCCGGTTGCGCCTACCGGCGTCTCCGTAGGCGAGATCGGCCACGCGGGCGACATCGCGTCGTCGCACGGCCCACGGCGCCACCGGGATGCGCAGCCACGGCCGGCGGCTCGGGGGCAGGTTCAGGGCCTTGCGCGTACGCCGGGCCCGCGCGACCAGCACGGCCAGGCCGCCCGTCGTCAGGATCGCGACGCCGACGCCGACGGCGGCCGGCGCCCCGGGCGAGGTCAGGGCACCCTGCCCGTACGCGAGGATCGTGCTCGCCGCCAGCATGAAGAACGCGAGGAACGGCTGCTCGTTGATCAGGAACGACGCCCAGTGCCCCCAGGCCGGACGCGGATTGATCAGCGCCACCGTGGTCGCGAAGGCCAGCAGCGCGACGGAAAAGAAGTAGCCGTACGGCATCAGTTTCTCCTTGGGATGAGAGCCAGGGCGGGCAGCGTCGCCACCGCGGCCAGGACGAAGACCAGTTCGACGCCGAACGGGCCCACCAGCAGACCGCCGACCAGGGCACCGGCCGCCATTCCGAGGTCGTAGGCGATGTTCCAGGTCGCGCTGACCGTGTCCTCGCCACCGGGCGGCAGGCTGTCGTACATCAGGGCCAGCGTGGCGTTCTGAAGCAGCCCGAAGCCCACGCCGAAGAGCACAGCGGACGGCACCGCGGCGACGGCCAGTCCGGCCGTTCCCACCGCGACCAGGACCAGCCCGGGCACGAGCAGCCGGCGATGGCCGTAGCGGTCCCCCAGCCGACCCGCGACCCAGCGCGCGGCGGTAGCGGCCGCGGGCTGCACCAGCAGCGCCGTCGCCACGACCCCCTGGTGGCCGGCCAGCGGCAGGAAGGTCACGAAGACCCCGACGGCCGAGGTCGACGCGGCGAAGATGACGGCCGGGCGGGCCAGCGCGTTGTGCCATGCGGGGCTGCTTTCGGCCGATGTGGACCGCCGGGGAAGGCCAGGCACCGAGAGCAGGGCGAGCAGCGTGATCAGGGCGGTGGTGACGAACACCGGTCCGAAGCCCCAGCGGTGCGCGGCCCACACTCCGGCCGGCAGCGCGAGCAGGCTCGAAACGCCGCTGACCAGCCCCACGAAGGCCAGCCCCTGTCCGCGCCGGTCGGGCGGGATCAGCTTCGCGGTCAGCGCTCCCCCGGCCACTGTGCAGATCGCGAACCCGAGCCCGCGCAGCACACAGACCGCGAGGACGACCGCCGGCTTCGCGCTGACGGCGAGGACGATCGTCGGGGCGCCGAGCAGGATCAGCCCCAGGGCGAGCGCCGCGCGGTAGCCGATCCGGCTCACCAGACGCGGGGTGGCCACTTCGCCGACCACCGTGGCCAGCAACAGGGCCACCGTGGCGAGGCCGGCGCCGCGCCCCGAACCGGCCAGCATCGGCACGACCGACAGCGGCAGGAAGAAGCCGACGGACGCGCCGAGGATGGACCCGGAACGCAGCAGCAGCGGGCGCGTGATCAGTCGGCTGTGGACCGTGGCGGTGGTCATGACAACGACGCTAGGGGCCGACCGGGTCACTGATAAGGTCCAGTTCCATGCCCGTCGAGTGGGCCGGTTCGGGCCCCGAACTACTCGTGACGATCGACCGTGGCCGCGGCGAGGGCCTGCGGACGCAGCTCGAGAACCAGCTGCGGGCCGCGATCCGGGCCGGGCGCCTGACCGCGGGCGACCCGCTGCCCTCCTCCCGGGAACTGGCCCGCGCGCTGGGCCTGTCCCGCGGCCTCGTCCAGGACGGCTACGCCCAGCTGCAGGCCGAGGGTTACCTGACCAGCCGCCCCGGCTCGGCCACCCGCGTGGCGGCCCACGTGCCGGCGCGCCCGAGTCCCGCCCCCGCTGCCGTGGCCCAGCCTGAGTTCCCGGTGGCCGACTTCCGGCACGGCGTTCCCGACCTCGGCCTGGTGCCCCGGCAGGACTGGGCGTGGGCGGTCCGCGAGGCCTGCCGGGTGATGCCGGACGCCGCGTTCGACTACGGCGACGCCGTCGGGGCGCTGCGGCTGCGTGAGGTGCTGGCTTCCTACGCCGTACGGGTCAGGGCGGCCTCGGCCACGGCGGCCGACGTGATCGTGTGCACCGGCACGCAGCAGGCGCTGGGCCTGGTCGTCGGCGCGCTGGGCCTGGACGAAGTGGCCGTCGAACATCCAGGCAGCGCGGCCACCCTCGGCTCGATGACCAACCTGATCCACGTGCCCGTCGACGCATCCGGGCTCGACGTCGCCGCGCTGGAGCGCTCCGGAGCCCGCGCGGTGCTGGTCACGCCGGCCCACCAGTGGCCGACGGGAGTCGTGCTCACCGGTCCCCGCCGTCAGGAACTGATCGCCTGGGCCCGAGCGTGTGACGGCATCATCATCGAGGACGACTACGACGCCGAGTTCCGCTACGACCGCGACCCCGTCGGCTCGCTGCAGGGCCTCGCCCCCGACCGCGTGGTCTCGCTCGGCACGGTCAGCAAGTCCCTGGCCCCCGCCCTGCGGCTGGGCTGGATCATCGCCCCCGAACACCTGCACGCCCCCATCGCCCGGCGCAAGTGGCAGGCCGACCGGGGCAGCTCCGTGGTCGACCAGTACGCCCTGGCCGCGCTGATCGAATCGGGCCGCTACGACCGCCACCTGCGCCGCATGCGCACCGAGTACGCCGCCCGCCGCGACACGCTGGTCACTGCCCTGGCCCGCCACGCCCCACACCTGCCGCTGACCGGCCTGGCCGCGGGCTTCCACGCCGTGCTCAACCTGCCGGCCGGCGCCGACGAGCAGCACCTGATCAGCCGGGCCGCCGAGCGCGGGGTCGGCCTCTACGGCTTTCCCGCGGCGGGCATCATCCTCGGCTTCGGCAACACGCCCCGCCGCACCATCGACGCCGGCATCACCGCGATCGCCGACCTGCTGTCCGCGCCGTAGGGCAGAATGCGCCGGTGATCCTCGATGCCTCGACGGCCCCGGACCTGTTGCAGAAGGCGGTCCGCCGTTTCACCGACGCCGGGTCCAGCGCCGCCGCATTCGCACAGTCCGTGGGCAGCCTGGCGTTCGTCGCGATGGACGAGGACGAGGTCCAGGGCTGGTGCTGGGGTTACCGGCTGCCCCGGCCGGACGGCGCCGACATGCTCTACCTGCACAACCTCGAAGTGGCCGCCCCGTACCGCCGCCGGGGCGTGGGCCGCGAACTGCTGCGTTCCTTCCTGCACGCCGGTGCCCGGCTTGGTGCCACCAGGATGTTCCTGGTGACCGGGGAAACGAACACGGCCGCCCGCCACCTCTACGAATCGATGGGCGCCGGCCTGGCCACCCAGGGCCCGACTGTCAATTACTGGTTCGTGCTTCCGTGACCTCGCCGGGGTCCACCCAGCGGTGGCCCTCCGCGCATTGCCAGTCGGGGTTGACCTCGCCGATGACGCAGCCGCCGAAGGCGATCTCGCCGCGTTCGCCGGCGGCCATCAGGTCGGAGCCGGGCATGCCGTAGACGATCGGGATGCCCGGCTTGTCGCAGGTAGGGCAGGGTGGGTTCACGCGGACCACACTATTCGGCAGGGGGCAGGCATGCGTAAGCGGACGCTGGGCAACGGGCTCGAGGTTTCGGCGGTCGGGTTCGGGGCCATGGGCATGAGTTCCGGGTACGGGCCAGGGGCCGAGCATGCCGAGCACGTCGCTCTGTTGCGGGCGGCCGTCGAGCGCGGGGTCACGTTCTTCGACACGGCCGAGGTGTACGGGCCGTACGTGAACGAGGAGCTGCTGGGCGAGGCGCTGGAGCCCGTGCGGGACGACGTCGTGATCGCTACCAAGTTCGGGTTCAACATCGGCGGCGACGGGGTCGACAGCCGGCCCGAGCACATCCGGGCGGTGGCCGAGGCCTCGTTGCGGCGGCTGCGGACCGACCGGATCGACCTGTTCTATCAGCACCGGGTCGACCCGGCCGTGCCGATCGAGGAGGTCGCGGGGGCGGTCCGGGAGCTGATCGCGGCGGGCAAGGTTCAGCACTTCGGGATGTCCGAGGCGGCCGCGGCCACCGTGCGGCGGGCTCATGCGGTGCAGCCGGTCACGGCCCTGCAGTACGAGTACTCGTTGTGGTGGCGGCGTCCGGAGGCCGAGATCCTGCCCCTGGCCGAGGAGCTGGGCATCGGCTTCGTGCCGTTCAGCCCGCTCGGCCGGGGCTTCCTGACCGGCACGATCACGCCGGGCACCACGTTCGGTGAGGGAGACATGCGGGGGTCGCTGCCCCGGTTCGACGCCGCCGCGATCGAGGCCAACCAGGCGGTCGTCGACCTGTTGCGCCGTAAGGCCGACAGCAAGGGCGCCACGCCGGCCCAGATCGCGCTGGCCTGGCTGCTCGCGCAGCGGCCGTGGATCGTTCCCATCCCGGGCACCCGGCGGCTCGAGCGGCTCGACGAGAACCTGGGTGGGGCCGCGGTCGAGCTCACCGCGGACGACCTGGCCGAGATCGACACGGCGGCGGCCGGGATCGACGTTCAGGGCGACCGCTACAGCGAGCAGTCGGAACGGCTGACCAACCTCTGATTCACGGCACGAGCTGCGGCTCGGGCTCGCGCAGGCGGGAGCTGGGCAGGGCCCTCGGCACGCTGACCGTGAAGGCGGCCCCGTGGGGTTCATTGGGTTCGTACGAAACATCGAGCCCACCGGCCTGCGCGAGCTGACGCACCAGGTAGAGCCCGAGGCCGGTGCCCGCGGTGGTGGTCGCGACCCCCGAACCGGCCCGGGCGAACCGGTCGAACAGGTGCGGCACGAAGTCGGGCGGCACCCCTTCGCCGTTGTCGGCGACGCGGATCTCGACCAGTTCCTCAGTGTTGGTCACGGTCACTTCGATCGGCGGGCGCCCGTACTTCGAGGCGTTCGTGAGCAGGTTGCCCAGGATGAGCTGGAGCTGCCCGGGGTCGGCCAGACCGGTGGTGTCGTTGTTGGGGGCGATGATCGAGATCGGGGTGCCCATGCTGACGTGGTGGGCCACCACCGCCTCTTTCACGACGGTGGCCAGGTCGACGCGCACCGGATGGGCCATCATCGCGCCCGCGTCGAACTGGGCCAGCATCAGGATGTCGGTCACCAGCTCGTTCGCGCGGTGGCCGGCCACGGTCATCCGGCGTACGTCATTGGTCTTGGCGTGCTCGGGGATGTTGCCCCACTCCTCGAGCAGCAGCTCACCGAGTCCGACGATCTTGGCCAGGGGCTGGCGGACGTCGTGGCTGAGCATGGCCATCACGTCGGCCAGATGCGTGTTGGCGTCCAGCAGTTCGGCGGCCCGGCGGGCGCTCTCGGCCTGGCTGCGCTCGCGTTCGCGTTCCAGGGCGTTGCGCTCGGTCACGTCGACGATCTGGGTCGCGAAGTACTGCGGGCGGTCGTCCTCGTCGCGCAGCACGGCGCACGTGATCGAGGCCTCGACGATCTCGCCGTCGGTCCGTACGAAACGTTTGTCCAGGTCGAAGCCGTCGATCCGGCCCTCCTTGGCGTCGCGCACGAGGTCCACGGCGGGGCCGACGTCGTCGGGGTGCGTGAACTGCTCGACGTGCCGGCCCAGCAGCCGCTCCTCGTCCTGGCCGAAGATCTTGCTCGCGGCCGGGTTCACCCGCAGGCAGAACCCGTCGGGGTCGGTGAGCACCATGCCGATCCGGGAACCGTCGAACACCTTGCGGAAACGGTTCTCGCTCAGCAGCAGGCGGCGCCGGTTGGCCCGGGCCCGGCCCAGAGCGGCCACCACGCCCAGGCCGACGAGCGCGGCCCCGGCCACGGCGGCCCGACCGGCCAGCTCCGTGTTGGCCAGAGAAGCAAAAAGCACTTCTTCCCGTACGGTGGCCGACAGTCGCCACGGCGTGCCGGGCACTGCCAACGAGGCGTACCGCCACCACACGCCGTCCGCCCGGTAGCGGCCCTGCGCGGCCCGGGTCAGGGCCTCGTCGAGGGGCGCGTTCTGGTTGGCCAGCGTGGGCTCGGTCGTGGTGAAGGGCTGTGTGCCGGCCACTACGGCCCCGTGCGCGTCGTCGAGTTGCACGCGGGCGCCGTCCAGCGACAGGGCGCTGGTGAAGTACGCGGCCAGCGGGCTGGCCCGGATGGGCAGGGCCCCCGAGAAGACGCGGCGCCCCTCGGGCGTCTCGAACGGCACGGCGAAGGCCACCACCGGGATGGCCCGCGCGGCCGAGTCGACGACGTTGGAGACGGCCGGCTGCCCCGCCAGCGCGGACTTCAAGTGGTCGTACCGGCGGGCCACGTCCTGCCCGATCGAGGTCGGGTCGGCCGGGACGACCTGCAGCACCCGGCCCTCGTCGTCGAGCAGGACGGCGGCCGGGTAGCCGATGCCGGTCACGGCGCGCTCGAAGTCGCGGGCGGTGACGACCGGGTCGGCCAGGGTGGCCTGGGCCTGGACGCGTTGCCGCTCGATCGCTTCGGCGACGAACCCGGTCATGAAGTCGCCGAGGGTGGTGACACCGCTGTCGAAGCGCTCGGCCACCGCGTCCCGGCTGTTGTCCTGCTGCCACAGCAGCACCGAGGCGCCCAGCACCACCAGCAACAGCCACACCACCAGGGGCACCACGGCCGGACGCCCCCAGTGCCTGAAGCCGCGCGGCACACGCATAACCCAATAGTCGGCATCCCGGCGGATTTACTGAGCGGCCCCCGCGGCATCAGGCGACTACATTCACTGTCATGACGCTGGATCACGTCGAGATTCCCGTGACCGCGATGGCCCGCACGGCCGCCGAGACGCTCTTCGAGCAGCTCGAACACCGGACGGGAGGTTCCCACCTGTTCGAACCGCGTCTGGTCCGAGCGTCCTGACGGCCGTGCGGGCGGCCCTCAGGCGGCGGGCTGCCAGACGTACGTCCGCGGGGTGACCGTGACGACCGAGGTGCGGAAGTTCGCGTCGACCTGGGCCAGCTCGCGGGCGTTGGGGTTCGAATTCGTGCACGAGGTCGGGGCGTTGCTGCCCGACATCAGGTCGGCGCACAGGCCGGTGCGGCGGTCGGGCAGGCCGAGGATGTGACCCAGCTCGTGGGCGGCGATCCGCGGTGGGTAGTAGCCGTCGTTGATGGCCTCACGGCCCATCCAGACGCGCCCGTTGCCGAGCGAGGTGGTCTGCGCGCGGGGCCAGCCGTTGTCGGCGTAGATGCGGATGTTGGGTGTGCGCCCGGCGGTGACCGGTTGGAGGCGCACATTGGCGGCGCGGCTGTTCCAGATCTGGGCGCCCTGGGTCCACACGGCCGCGAACTCTTGGGCCTGACTGGTGTCGTAGTAGAGGATGCGGGGCGCGGCGGAAGCCGGGGCGGACCCGGCGACCAGCACGCTAACGAACGCGACGGCCGAGATCAGCGCGGCCGCCATCCTTCGGAGAAGCATCGGTACCCTCCTGCGGGGGATCGGGGGGTGGTTCTGGCCCCGACCCTAGCCACACAGAGACGTTCATCGATGCTCTCCCGGCATACCGAATGCGTCCTACCGCGTCGCGGCCGCCGTCACATGGGCCACGACCAGGTCGCCGATCATCTGGCGCTGGTGGGCGCGCGAGGCCGGGTCGAGCAGGTCGCGGTCGAAGATGGCGCGGAAGGTGTAGCGGTTGGCCCCGCGGAAGATGCAGAACGAGCTGATGATCTGGTGGACGTCGAGGGCGTCGACGTCGTCGCGGAACAGGCCGGCGGTCACGCCGCGCTGCATGATGCGGGTCAGCACCTCGAGCGCGGGGGCGGCCAGGCCCTCGCGGACCTCGGACTTCAGCAGGTGCTGGGCATAGTGGATGTTCTCGATGGCGACCAGGCGCACGAAGTCCTGATGCTCCTCGTGGTGGTCGAAGGTGAGCTCGGCCAGCTTGCGCAGCGCCTCGACCGGCTCGAGGTGGTCGACGTCGAGCTTCTGTTCCAGCGCGCGGATGTGCTGGTAGGCCTGTTCGAGGACGGCCAGGTAGAGGCCTTCCTTGCCCCCGAAGTAGTAATAGATCATGCGCTTGGTGGTCCGCGTCTTGGCCGCGATCTCGTCGACCCGCGCCCCCGCATAGCCCTGATCGGCGAACTCGTGCGTGGCGATGTCGATGATCTCGGCCCGGGTGCGCTCGGCATCCCGCACCCGTTCGCCGGGCGCCGCTCCCGCTGCCATCCGCACCCCTCCCCCACCAGGTTCCTCGACTGTAGCCTTGGTCATCCGGGCTATCGTGCAGGGCATGCGGGTGCTGGTCGCGGATGACGAGCGGGTCCTGGCCGACACGGTGGCCGACGGGCTGCGCGACTTCGCCATGGCGGTCGACGTCGTCTACGACGGCGCGGCGGCCAAGGAGAGAGTGACCGTCAACCGCTACGACGTGGCCGTGCTCGACCGTGACATGCCCGGCGCGACCGGCGACGAGGTGTTGCGCGAGATGCTCGCGGCCGGGCTCGACACCCGGGTGCTGCTGCTGACCGCGGCTGCCGGCATCCGCGACCGGGTCGAGGGGCTGGGCCTGGGCGCCGACGACTACCTGACCAAGCCGTTCGCCTTCGCCGAGCTGGTGGCCCGGGTGCAGGCGCTCGGTCGCCGGGCCAACGCCGCGCACGGGCCGGTGCTCGACCGCGAGGGCATCACGCTCGACATCCCCCGGCACAGCGCGTCGCGCGACGGGCTGCCGCTGCGGCTCTCGCCCAAGGAGTTCGCCGTGCTGCGGGTGCTGCTGCGGGCCGACGGCGCCGTGGTCAGCGCCGAGGACCTGTTGGAACAGGCCTGGGACGAGCACGTCGACCCGTTCACCCAGACCGTGCGGGTCACCGTGATGACGCTGCGCCGCAAGCTCGGCGACCCGCCGGTCATCCACACCGTGCCGAAGGTCGGCTACCGGCTCGGCTCCTAGAGCCGCTGCAACTGCGTGATCACCATCGCGACGGCGAAGAAGCCGTAGAAACCGATGGCCACTAGCATGCCGCCCAGGCGCCAGCCTCCCAGCCGTACGGGCAGGGGAAGGTCTTTGCGGTTGAGGCGCACCAGCAGGATCGAGTAGAGCAGCGTGACCACCGAGGCCGCGCAGGTCGACACGATCAGCAGGCCCAGCGGCTGGCTGAACCCGGCCAGCAGGATCGCCGAGCCCAGCACGATCTCGGCCCAGACCACGGTCAGGTAGAGCCGCGGCTCGGTCCAGCGGGCCGAGGTCTGCAGGTAGTTGCGGCGCAGGAAGTCGCTGGCGACGCGGCCGATGATGTCGAGCAGGCCCATCGCGGCCGCCCACAGCGAGACCGTGGCCACGGCCAGGAACAGCAGCTTGAGCCAGCCGCCGACCTGGTCCGAGAGCAGGTCGGCCTCGATGCGCAGGAACGAGGTGTCGTTCTTGACGTCGTCGCGGCCGAACAGCAGCTGGTAGGCCAGCAGGCACATCACGGTGATGGTCACGAAGCAGACCGCCACGAAGGTGGTCAGGTGCTCGATGTTGGCCCGCTTCCACCAGACCTGCCAGCGGGCCATGTTGGCCTCGTCGACCGGGAAGGCGTAAAGATCGGTGCCGGCTGCCTCCTCGCGGCCGGTGATCGGGGACACGAGCCGGGGCACGTGCGCGCCCATCCCGTACCGCTTGTCGCGGATCCAGTTGCTCAGAACCAGATTGTGTACGCCGCCCGCGCCGGCCGCGCCGATCGCGCTCAGCAGCAGGGTGAACGTGATGCCGTCGGGGATCTGCCCGAACTCGGTGACCGTGGCCTTGGCCCCGTCGCCCCAGGTGCCGAGCGAGATGACGAAGATGACCACGACGATCAGGAAGAAGATCGTGAGGCCGACCTTGACCACCTCGACCCGCTCGACCGTGTTGTAGACCACCTTGGACACCGAGAGCAGCACCCCGATGACGACCAGGGTGGCAACGGTGATCCAGACCGGGTCGCCCCCGCCGACCAGATAGGTCAGCACGGTGCTGCCGCTGGTGGCCCAGCCCGGCCAGACGTACTGGAAGGCCCCGGCCAGGCAGATGATGATCCCCCAGCCCTTCCACCAGCGGGAGAAGCCGGCCACCACGGTCTGGCCGGTGGCCAGGGTGTAGCGCTCGATCTCCATGTTGATGACGAACTGGACGGCCAGCGTGCAGAAGGCCAGCCAGAGCAGGCCGAGACCACCGATCGCGGTCAGGTAGGGCCACAGGATGATCTCGCCCGCGGCCATGCCGATGCCCACGGCGACCACGCCGGGGCCGACCATGCGGCGCAGGGACAGGGGTTCGGGCAGGTTACGGGTCTCGACGGGGGTCTTGGTTCGGGAGGGATTCATGGCGGGCTCCGTTGTCGTGGATCGCGGCATCGAGGTGGCGCAGCATCCGCGCGGTGTCGGGGGTGCGCCCGGTGAACAGCTCGAAGGCGGCGGCGGCCTGGTGGGCGCACATCGCCGTCCCGCCGACCGCCCGCAGCCCGGCGTCGCGGGCCGCCTGCAGCAGCGGCGTGACGACGGGCATGTAGACGATGTCGGCCACCCACAGGCCGCGGTGGAGCAGCTCGGCGGGCAGGGGCAGTCCCGGGTGGGCGCGCATGCCGACGGGACTGGCGTTGACCAGCCCGTCGGCGTCGGTGAGGGCGGCCGGCAGGTCGGCCGGCGCGGCCACGGACAGGCGGGGGTCGGGGAACCGGGCGGCGAGCTGCTCGCGCCGGCCCGCGTCCGGATCGATCACGGTCAGGTGCTCGACGCCCAGGGTGAGCTGGGCATAGGCGCAAGCGGCGCCGGCGCCGCCGGCCCCGGTCTGCACGACGCGGCCTTTGACCAGTTCGCGGTAGGCCTCGGTGAAGCCGTACGCGTCGGTGTTGTGCCCTTCGCGCCGGCCCTCGCGGAAGACGACCGTGTTGACCGCCCCGATCGCGAGGGCCTGCGGCGACAGTTCGTCGACGAGACCGGTGACCTGTTGTTTGAAGGGATGGGTGATGTTGACCCCGGAGTAGCCCTCGCTTTCGGCGCGAGCGAGCAGATTGCCGAGCGCGGCCGGGTCGCCGGTGTCGAACAGGTCGTACGTGAGGTCGAGCCCGTGGCCGCGGCCCTCGGCCTCGTGCAGCGCCGGGGACAGCGAGGTGCCGATGCCGGCCCCGATCAAGCCACAGCGCATGCTCACACCCCTCTATGTACGAACTGGTACGTTAGTTATCCGCTGTGACCGGGGCCACTGTCAAGAGGCGGTAGCCTGTCGCGGTGATCATCATTGCGAACGTGCTGGTGGCGCTGGTCGCGCTCATCCACGCGTACATCCTGGTCCTCGAGATGTTCCTGTGGACCACGCCGCGTGGGCAGAAGGCGTTCGGGCTCACCCCGCGGTTCGCGCAAGAGACGAAGGTGCTGGGGCTCAACCAGGGGCTCTACAACGGCTTCCTGGCCGCCGGCCTGATCTGGGGCCTGGTCGCCGACAACTTCGGCGCCAAGGTGTTCTTCCTGGTGTGCGTGGCCGTCGCCGGGATCGTCGGCGCTGTGACGTCCAGCCGCCGCATTCTGTTCGTGCAGACCGTGCCGTCCGCGCTGGCCCTCGTGTTCGTGCTGCTCGCCTGAACGACGCGGACCGCCTATGGCCGTCGATCGACCGGCCTGGCATGATGCCCCCGACATTGATCATGTAAGCGGGGAGAGCGCGTCCATGAGACGTTGGCGGGCCGGCCGGACGGCCAAAATTCTGATCGCGGCGGGGATGGCCCTCGCGGTCGCCGTACCGAGCTTTCTGCTGACCCGGACGGCGGACGCGGCCACGGCCGCGCCGCACACGATGCCGGTGGATGCGGCGGACTGCACGGAGACGGCGCTGACCGGCTTCGGCGAGGCCCCGGCGGACGACCTGCGGGAGGGTAGCTGCCGGCGCTTCACCGTCACGACCTATACCGCGTACCTGGCGCGGGCGTCCGATGCGGACAACAGGACTCTCCCCAGCGCCGTGTACAGCTTCGGCGGCAGTCTCGCCTGCGCCGTCGTCTGGTGCGATCTCGGGGCGGGCATCTACTACCTGGTGGCCGATCCCGGTGAGCCCGAGCCGCGCACCGAGCCGTTCCGCGCGACCGTGGTCAACCTGCTCGGACCGGGCTGCGACGCGACCAGCGCGCAGGGGTTCAGCACCGCGTACCGGGGCACCTTCAGCCACCAGGGCGAAGTGCAATGCCTCGACATGCCGGAGCCCTCGGGCCGCTACCAGGTGACACTTCCGCCGGGCGATCCGAACCGGCCGATGGTGCAGCTCATCCAGAACCAGAACGCGCGGATGTGCACCACAGCCACCACCGCCATCACCGACCTGACCGGCTGCGAGGTTCGCATCCCCCAGCCGACCAGGCTCATCGTGGTCGTGCAGGACCCGCGGTCGACCGGTGACTACCAGGTCGCGGTGCAGCGGACGACCGGCGAGACCGGGTGCGCCGAACTCCCGCCGGGTCGGCCCGGCGCGCCCGGCCACGCGACGGTGCCGCTGTCCGGCGGCGAGTTCGTCACGTGCTTCAGCCTGGCCCCGGGCGGCTCCGGCAGCCAGGAAGTTCTCACCCTGGACCGCGTCGTGGGCGACGGAACGGCTTCGCTCTCCGTCTACAACTACGACGGCGCCCTGGTCTGCCGGGACGACAACGCCGCGGCGTACCAGCAGATCGGTTGCCGGTTGGGCGACGACCGGCACATGGTCGTCGTGCGGTCGGCCACGGGTTCCGGGCAGTACCGGGTCAGCCAGGTCACCGGCATCAGCGCCGCCTGTGCGACACCGGCCTCCACGGCCTTCGGCGGCCCGGCCACGGCGGGCTCGATCAGCGTTTCCGGCGACGTGCGGTGCTACCGGACTCCGGAAAGCTCCTGGATCGGGGCCACCGGCGATCAGCCCACCGTCCGGTATTTCGACGACGACGGCGCGCTGCGGACCTGCTCGGCCCTGCCCTGCCGGGTGCCGGCGGCCGAGGTGCTCGCCACCAGCGCCGAGCCGGCCGAGTACCGGCTGGACACCTGGGCGGTCGGCCCCCTGTTCGCCACGCCCGCCGACTGCGGCATCATCACCGACACCACCGCGTACGGATTCGGACCGGTCACGGCGACGCTGAACGCAGCCGACCGGGCCCACTGCGTCTCCGTGCCGGTCGGCTCCGAGGACACGTTCCGCCTGACGGTGCAGAACGCCGAGCCGTATGTCATCAACCCCGACTTCTCGATCACCCGGTGCGCGCCGAGCGACGCCACCTGGCTCTGCTCGCCGAAGCCGCAGCGCGTGAGCAACCGGGCTCTGGTCGCGTTCGTCGCCGGCCGGGAGGGTCCGCTGCGGGCCGAGGCCGAATGCGTCACCCTGCTCTGCGACGAGGTCCACTTCGGGCTCGGCACGAGCGGGGACGGCAGTCCCCTCTACACGCTGACGGCCGGAACCACGGCGACGCTGACCATCCACGGCGTCGCCCTGCACCAGCGGGACACGGTGGCGCTGACCCGCTACGACAAGAACGTAAAACCGATCGTGGTGCGCACGGTCGCGCCGGATCGCGGCTCGTACACGGCCGACATCGACCTGACCGGCGTCGAGCCCGGCACGTACGACATCGCAGTGACTTCGTACGCGGAACCGAACCGGCCTCTCACCTACCGTTCGCTGGTACGGGTACAGCCGACGTCGATCGCGGTGAGCACGAAGCCGTCGATCACCGGCAAGGCGGCGGTCGGGCTGAAGGTGAGCGTCAAGACCGGCGTGTGGAGCCCGGCGGTGACCTCGTACCAGTACCAGTGGTTCGCCAACGGGGTGGCGATCGCGCGGACGACCGGTTCGTCCTACCCGATCCCGGCCGCGATGCGCGGCAAGCGCCTCACGGTGCGGGTGACCGGCAACCGCACCGGCTACAAGACGACGGCCGCGACGACGGCTGCGGTCACCGTCGCCTACGGGGCCGCCCCGAAGGCGACGGCCAAACCGAAGATCGTCGGCACGGTCAAAGTCGCCAAGACGGTGAAGGCATCGGTCGGCGCCTGGACCCCCAAGGCCGCTTCCTACCGGTACGAGTGGCGCGTCAACGGCAAACTCGTGTCCACCGCCGCATCGCTGAAGCTGGCCAAGGCCTGGGCCGCCAAGACGCTCACCTTGACCGTCGTCGCCAAGCGAACCGGCCATTCCGACGGCCGGGCGGTCTCGGCCGGCACGAAGATCAAGAAGTAGGTAAGGGCGCCCGCATCCCACCGGATGCGGGCGCCCCGCCGGGCCCGCCGGCCGGATGATCGGCCGAGCCGGTCCTGCCGATTGCGGCCGGACGGCTCCGACCGGCGCCGCGTATCCACCTCACCGTTGTTCGACTACGGCGCGGACTGGGGGCCCGCCTGAGCGTCAGGCCGCGGCGATCACTTCGAGGATCACGTCGGCCACGGCCCGGGGCTGGGAGACGGTGAGGGCGTGGGAGGCGCCGGGGATCTCGCGGGCGGTCTTGGCGCCGGCCCGGTTCGCCATCCAGCGGTGCAGCTCGACCGGGATGTTGAGGTCGGCGTCGCTGTAGACGAACCACGACGGGACGGACTGCCAGGCCGGCTCGTCGGCGGCCAGGGCCGTCGACAACGCGGCCTCGGTCACCGGGCGTTGGGTCGCGGCCATCAGCGCGGCCACGTCGTCGGGGACGTCGGCGCAGAACTGCTGGTGGAAGACGTCGCGGCGGATCGTGAACTCGTTGCCGCCGGTCGAGACCGGGTAGGCGGCCAGCGCGTCGCCCAGCGTGCTGCCGGGGAACTTCACGGAGAGCCCGAACGCCGACTCCCCCGGGGCCGGGGCGAACGCGTCGACGTAGACGAGGCCCTTGACCTCCTCGTTGCCGGCGGCGGCCTCGGTGATGACCATCCCGCCGTACGAGTGGGCGACCAGCAGCACCGGGCCGCCGATCCCGTCGATGACGTCGCTGAGGTACTGGGCGTCGCCGGCCAGGCTGCGCAGCGGGTTGGCCACGGCGATCACGTCGAGCGGTTCGGCGGCCAGCCGCTCGAGGACGCCGTTCCAGCTGGCGGCTTCCGCGAACGCGCCGTGCACGAGCAGGACGGTGGGCTTGGTGCTATCGGGCATGATCTTCCCCCTCGGAAGCGGAAATGCGGTTCTGGAGCGGTGACCGGACAGCCCGCGGTTCTGTGACGGTATTGATGGTCACTGGCCAGAAACTGGTGAAAGAGCAGGTCAGCGCGCCAGGATGAACGGGCCGGGAGGGGGCACGCATGGGTCTGGGTGATCTGAACGAGGCAGCACGGGTGTTCACGGAGGTGCGGCCTCGGTTGTTCGGGATCGCCTATCGCATGCTGGGCAGCGCGACCGAGGCCGAGGACCTCGTGCAGGACGTCTGGGTGCGCTGGCAGACGTACGACCGCGACACCGTGGAGAACCCGGGCGCCTTCCTGGCCACCACGGCGACCCGGCTCGCGATCAACAACCTGCAGTCGGCCCGGGTGCGGCGCGAGACGTACGTCGGGCCGTGGCTGCCCGAGCCGGTCGACACGAGCGCCGACCCCTATCTGGGGGCCGAGACCGGCAACGCGCTCGAGTTCGCGGTGCTGATGCTGCTCGAGAAGCTGACACCCAACGAGCGGGCGGCCTATGTGCTTCGCGAGGCGTTCGATTACCCGTACGGGAACATCGCCGACATCCTCGGCAGCAACGAGCCCGCCGTCCGCCAGTTGGTGAGCCGGGCCCGCAAGCACGTCACCGGCGAACGCAAGGCCCCGGTGTCGACCACGGCCCAGCGCGAGCTGCTGGCCACGTTCATCACCGCCGCCCGCAACGGCGACATGCAGGGGCTCGAGAAGCTGTTCGCGGCCGAGGTGGCCAGCATCAGCGACGGCAACGGGGCCCGCCAGGTCTCGCGGCGCGCGGTGGTCGGCGCGGCCCGCGTGGCCAAGTACATCGCCGCGTTCTCGGCCTGGTGGTGGGACGGCGTCGAGGTCCGCTACATCACTATGAACGGCCAGACCAGCGCCGTGCTGCACCGCGGGCCGGACACGCTCGCCGTGCTGGCCCTGGACGTGTCCGCGGACGGCATCGAGCAGGTGCTGTGGCTGATGAATCCGCAGAAGATCGCCGCTGTGAGCTGACGGACACCCTGTCACATTCCCGCGCCGTTCCCGGTCCTAGTGAGCGAGAAAGCTCGTCAGCGGGAGAACAGAGGGCACGATGCGGACGATACTGGTGGTCGGCGGTGGCTATGCCGGCTTCTACACGGCCTGGAAGCTGGAGAAGAAGCTCCGCCGGGGCGAGGCGAAGGTCATCATCGTCGATCCGCGCCCCTACATGACGTATCAGCCCTTTCTGCCCGAGGTCGTGGCCGGCTCGGTCGAGGCGCGGCACGCGGCGGTCGCGCATCGCCGCCACCTGAGGAAGACACAGCTGATCAACGGCTCGGTCACGACGATCGACCACGCCCACCGCACGGTCCAGGTGCAACCGGCCGTCGGAGAGAGCTTCCCATTGGCGTACGACATTCTGGTCGTCACCGCGGGGGCGGTGACCCGCAAACTGGCCATTCCGGGTGTCGCCGAACACGCCATCGGCATGAAACACGTCGAGGAGGCCGTGGCCATCCGCGACCGGATGCTGACCGCCTTCGATCATGCGGCGACGTTGCCGCGCGGCCCGCACCGGCGGCGGCTGCTGACCGTCACCTTCGTCGGCGGCGGCTTCTCGGGGGTCGAGGGCTTCGGCGAGCTGATGTCGCTGGGCCAGGCCCTGGTCAAGAAGTATCCCGAGCTCGACCCGGCCGAGCTGAGCTTCCACCTGGTCGAGGCGCGCGACCGCATCCTGCCCGAGGTGACCGACGGGCCCGGGCGCTGGGTCGTCGAACACCTCGAGAAGCGCGGCGGGCACGTGCACCTCAACGCCCAACTGCGCTCGGCCACCGACGGGCACATCGTGCTCTCGACCGGCGAGGAGTTCGACTCCGAGCTGATCGTGTGGACGGCCGGCAACGGCGCCAACCCGATGGTGCACAACCACACCGACCTGCCGATCGACGCCCGCGGCCAGGTCGTGGTGCGGGCCGACCTGCGGGTGGGCACGCCGGAGGAGCCGATCGAGGACGCGTGGGCGGCCGGCGACGACGCGGCGGTGCCCGACCTGGCGATCGAACGGCCGGGCGCGGCCACCGTGCCGAACGCCCAGCACGCCGTACGCCAGGGAAAGCTCTTGGCCAAGAACCTGATCGCCACCCTGCGCGGACGGAAGGCCAGGCCCTACAAGCACGCCAGCCTGGGTGTGGTGGCGACGCTGGGTCTCGGGCGGGGCATCTTCCAGTGGCACGGCATCGTGATCAAGGGATTCCCGGCCTGGGTGATGCACCGGGGCTACCACGTGCTGGCCGTGCCGACCTGGGAGCGCAAGGTACGGGTCCTCGCGGTGTGGATCACGGCCGTGTTCTACGGGCGCGACATCGTGTCGCTGGCCTCCGTGCAGCACCCGCGCCAGGCGTTCGAGACCGGTGGCGAGCCGGCCCGGGCCACCGCGGACACGCGGGCCACCCCGGACACGCGGGCTATCGCGGACACGCAGGCCATCGCCGACACGCAGGCCACCGCCGACACGCAGGCCTGAGCCGAGCCGTCCGGCCGATGCAACTGGTCCATCTGCTCGCTGCCGCCTGCGAATCCGCCGATCTCGCCGCCATCGAGTCCCTGCTGTCCCCCGACGTCGTGGCGGTCTGCGACGGCGGCGGCCTGGTGCCCGCCCCGCACGAGCCCGTGCGGGGCGCGGTCGAGGTCGCGCTGCTGCTGTTGAGCCTGTTGGCCGGGGCCGCGCTGGCCCGGGAAACCGTCAACGGGTTGCCGGGCCTGATCGCCCGCCGCGCCGACGGCACCCCGTTGGCGGTGCTGGTGGCCACCGGCAGTCCGTGGGAGATCGCCACCCTCTGGATAGTGCTCAACCCCGACAAGCTGCGGCGCTGGAGCTTGTACTCATAGACCATGGTTACGGCCGCCGGGCCGCGTCAAGGTGGAGTCAAATCCGCATCTGACCTGGGAGTTTCTCGTGAGTACGAAGCTGGCTGTGGTGACCGGGGCGAGCAGTGGCGTGGGCCTGGGCCTGGCCACCCGACTGGCCGCCGGTGGCGCCGAGCTGCTGCTGCCCGTCCGTGACCCGGCCAAGGGCGAGGCCGCGGTGGCGCGCATCCGGGCCGAGGTGCCGGACGCCCGCGTCACGATGGGGGCGCTGGATCTGGCGTCGCTCGATTCGGTGGCGGCGTTCGCCGGGACGGTGGACCGGCCGATCGACCTGCTCGTCAACAACGCCGGCCTGATGGCGCCGCCGGTCCGGCAGACCACGGCCGACGGGTTCGAGCTGCAGTTCGGCACCAACCATCTGGGGCACTTCGCGTTGACGGCCCGGTTGCTGCCGCAGCTGCGCGAGGGGAAGGCCCACGTTACGACGATGACCAGCAGCGCCGCCCGCAGCGCGAAGATCAACTTCGAAGACCTGCAGAGCACCGGCAAGTACGCGGCCATCAAGGCGTACGGGCAGTCGAAGTTGGCGAATCTGATGTTCGCACTCGAACTCGACCGGCGGTCGCGAGACGCGGAGTGGGGCATCGTCAGCAATGCGGCGCATCCGGGCACGACGTTGACCGGGCTCTACGCGGCCGGGCCGAACCTGGGGCGGGACAAACCGGCCCGGCTCGAGGCCATCATGTCGCGGCTGGCCCGTTGGGGGGTCTTCGTGCAGGGGGTTGATCAGGGGCTGTTGCCCGCGCTGTTGGCGACCAGGGCTGCGGGTGGGCGGCTGTACGGGCCGGACGGGATCGGGCAGTTCACCGGGAAGGCGACCGAGCTGGCCGTCTACAAGCCCGCCCGGGACCTCGCCGCGGCCGACCGGCTGTGGGACGTGTCGGCCTCTCTGACCGGCGTCTCTTTCGGCTCCGTTCCGGCGGCCTGAGGATGGACCGCGCTCTTCTCGCCGACTACCTGCGCACGCGCCGGGAAGCGCTGCAACCCGAGGACGTGGGCCTGCCGCGCGGGCGCCGGCGGCGTACGCGGGGGCTGCGGCGGGAAGAGGTCGCGGTGCTGGCCGGCATGTCGATCGACTACTACACGCGGTTGGAGCAGCCGCGCGGGCCGCACCCGTCGGAGCAGATCCTGGAGGCGTTGGCTCGCGCGCTGCGGCTCTCGCTCGAGGAGCGCGAGCATCTGTTCCGGCTCGCGGGCTACGCGGTGGGCCGGCGGGCCACGGACACCGACCACATCAACCCGGGCATGCGGCGCATCTTCGACGGCCTGCAGGGGGTGGCGGCGCAGGTGGTGAGCTCGCTGGGCGAGACGCTGCTGCAGACGCCGTTGTCGGTCGCTCTGATCGGGGACGAGAGTGTCCACAGTGGGCTCGCGCGCAGCAAACACTACCGGTGGTTCACGGATCCGGCGGCCCGGGCGGCCTATCCCCCGGAGGACCACGACGAGCAGAGCCGGCTGATCGTGGCCGACCTGCATTCGTCGTACACCCGGGACGGCGCTGACTCCCGCGCCGGGGCGCTGGTGGCGGCCCTGCTGCGCGAGAGTCCGGCGTTCGCGGCGTTGTGGAAGGAGCATCCGGTGGCCGGGCCCTACTGTGGCCAGGTTCGGCTGGTGCATCCCCAGGTGGGCGCGATCGAACTGTTCTGCCAGCGCCTGATCGACCCCGACCAATCGCAGCAAGTCGTGGTCTACACAGCGACGCCC
Organism: Paractinoplanes aksuensis; assembly: GCF_024137025.1. Taxonomy (GTDB): domain Bacteria; phylum Actinomycetota; class Actinomycetes; order Mycobacteriales; family Micromonosporaceae; genus Actinoplanes; species Actinoplanes aksuensis. Next base: position 353,318 of record NZ_JAMYJR010000001.1, on the reverse strand, counting down.
GGCACCGAGAGCGCTGAGAAACTCGAGCTGCTCTCGGTGCTGGGCGCCTCCTATCAGCCCTGACCGGCCCGCAATCCGCTTCAGTTCTGGGCGGCGAGGAACTCGCGGAAAGTCTGGGTGGCGATGACCGAGCCGGCCGGGCCGGTCAGCACGTCACCCTCGACCGCGGCGAACATGCCGGCCGTGTTGTCGGTGACGATCTTCCGCGGGTCGTTCTTGGCGGCCAGGGCGATGCGCCCCAACTCGTCGAGCGGGAACACCTCGGGCCCGACGATGTTCACGACGTCGTTCAGCGGCTTGCCCGCCGACACCTGCGCCACCTTGCGGGCGATCTCGGCCGAAGCGAGCGGCTGGATCGGCGTCGACGGCAGGTGCACATTGTCCCCGTCGACCACCCACGACAGCACCGACTTCATGAACTCGAAGAACTGCCCCGCCCGCACGATCGACCACGGCACCGGCCCGCCCTTGAGGATCTCCTCCTGCAGCACCTTGGCCTTGTAGTAGTCGAGCCCCGGCACCTGGTCGACACCGACGATCGACAGGATCACCGCGTGCCCGACCCCTTGCCGCTCGGCCGCGGCCAGCATGTTCTCCATGGTCGTCCGGAAGAACGGAATCGACTTGTCATCGAACGTAGGCGAGTTGGTCAGGTTGACCACGACGTCGGCCCCCTTGAGCCCCTGGTCGAGCCCCTCCCCCGTCAGCAGGTCGACCCCGTTGGCCGGCGACAGCGGCTCCGCCTCGTGACCGTGCTCCCGCATCAGCTTGACAACCTGCGACCCGATCAGCCCGGTCCCACCCAGCACGGCAATCTTCATGCCCGTCACATCCCTCATCCAATGGCCTCAGTTGCCAACTTCGACCGAACAGCCCCACCCCCTGTGACATGCGACCTGCACCACACCCGGTGAGCGCGCATGCGGCGAGCGGAGTTCGCGTCGTGACCGCTGCCTCGGCACCGCTGCCGCAGGTCTGGACGCGTTCGCTCAGCAACCTTCCTGACTAGGCTGGGCTGCATGGGGTCCACCGAACCACGTGTCACCGCTGAGCAGGTCCCTGCGCTCCTACTGACTGCGCTTCCGTCACTGGCAGACGAGTGGGCCGAGATTGCTGACGACAACGCCGACCCGGGCTCTCCCGGTGGCCGTCTTGGCTATCAGGACGCAGCCTGGGTGGTCGGCCACCTTGCCGACCGCCTGGCCGCGAGAGAGATAAGCGAGTTCGATGCCGCCTTCGACTACATCGAGCATCTGATCCTTCGTGGCGACCAGTACGTCTCGGAGCTGGGCGTGATTGGCTATCTCGAAGGCATGCAGATGCAGACCGTCACCTCGCGCGGCGTCGACCCGGAGGCGTTCCGGCCTTGGCTCCGCCCCCTGTCCGCGAAGTACTGGGAAGCGATCGACAGGTTCTGGGAACTCGGAAACCCGATCCCCGTCATCGATCCTGACTGACAAACGCGACGTCCGGACCGGCCGCGACGAGCGCCGGCCGGAGTTGCTTTTCAACCGGCCGTCAAGAGGCCCGGTCGGCCTTACGCCGCTTCTCCTCGGCATCGGCGATGCCGTGCGCAACGGCCGTCCGGATCACCCGATACAGCACGGCAACGCCCAGCAGGAAGACAAGCACCCACCCGATGTCTCTTCCGTCCACGGCACAAGACTAGATCGTCCGGTCGTCACGAACGCCGACTCGTTCGACATACCCCGTCTGACGAACTGCCCAGGCGCAGAACGCCGAAGTGCTCGCTGCACCTGTGCATCCGGACGTGACAGCCGGTGCCGGTTCTGGTCACCGGACGACGCGTCGATCGGTGCGGTCCCGTTCCAGGAGGATGCCGGCAAGCCGGGACGGAAGGACCGGACACCGACCGGCGGGCTCACATGTGGCGTAGCGCCTGGAGCTGCCGAATTCGGATCGGCAGCTGACGCCGAGACAGGCCCAGCAAGACTCCCCACCAGCTGACAATTTCGTCTACGAGAACAGCATCGTCATCGACGATACGGGCGTACACCATCGGTCGCCGGCCGAGCAAACCGGCCGAGGACTCGAGCAGCCGAACGCCGAGCACGTCGATGTCGTCCGCCAGCACCGGCAAGCCGGGGCGGGCATAGCGGCTCAGGACGATCGGATCCGAACCTTCGGTGTTGTCGTACCGGATGCCGCGCCCGACACCGGTGGCGGCCAGTGATCGGCCGTAGTAGCGCGCTTCGGCCTGCCGGTCATAGGCCACCCGCATTTCATCGTCCCAGCCCGGCTCGGTAGCAGCGATGGCTTCCGCAGCCGCTACCAGCACCTCGGTATTGCGCTTCACGGGGGCGGCGATCCGCTCGGCCGGCCGTCGCTCGGCTCGGCGAAGCCGCCTGCGCGCAATTCGGCGGTCAAGGCTCGGTAGCGCTACCGCAGGTGCTCAGGCTCGGGCCCGCTGCGTCCTCCGGGACTGATCCAGCGCCACCTGTCGTCATCCCATCGGACGCCGCCACGTTCGCGTTCGAGGCCCCTTCCGGGCTGCTGACATGGCCGGCCCTCGATCGCGCGGTCATGGACTTCCCCGATCTGGCCACCGTCACCAGGCAGCAGGAGCACGTCAGCGCGCTGGTCGCCCGCTGGATACGCACCTGACGAACGCACGTTCCCGGCGCCCTCGTAGTGCGGCCGTGGTCAAGTGCGCCTGACGGCCGCGAGTCGCGCCCCGATCGGCCTGGGCGAGCCGCCGATGAGCGAACGGCGGCACGGCAGTCGGCTCGGTGGTGTCTGGTCGAGCCCGTTCGGGCCGGGCCAGGGGCGGGCTCTGCCATGGGCGCAGACCGGGGAAGACGTATTCGTCGTACGGTCAGGGATCGAGGACCGGTACGGCGTCCTCCAGGCCCAACGGCAGGCGAGGGTGGCTGTTACGGACCTCGTCGTTCGCGGACTGGTCTGTTGTCGGCGTCGTGGGCGTAGCTGATGTCGATGTCGGGCAGCGCGTTCTGCAGGTCGTAGGCCAGCCCCAGGCCCTGGTTGATCCAGTGCCGTTCGTCGTCCGGGCTGGGGAACTCGAAGTCGGTCAGCGCTGTCGCCTGGTACCGGTGGCTCCACTCTTTGAGCCGCTGGACGAGTTCTGCGCTCACGCCCAGGGCGTCCAGCGCCACTGGGCCGTAGTGATCCGAGTCGTAGTCCCATACACCGTCGCCGTCGTACTCGGCCATGACTCGCAAAGAGGATGGTCGGTATCGCTCGTCCACACGACGATCATGACAGAGCCGTCCTCTTGTTCAGGAGCGCGGCGGCGGTCAGGCGTTGCCGAGGGTGGCTTGCTCCTGGGCGATGGTGGTGTCGTCGCCGTGGCCGGTGTGTACCACCGTGTCGGTGGGGAGGGTGAAGAGTTTGGCTCGGATCGAGGTGACGATGACGTCGGCGTCGGAGTAGGAGCGGCCGGTGGCGCCGGGGCCGCCCTGGAACAGGGTGTCGCCGGTGAAGACGCAGTTCAGGTCGGGGGCGTGCAGGCAGACGGCGCCGGGGGCGTGGCCGGGGGTGTGCAGCACCGTCAGGGTGGTGCCGCCGATCTCGATCTTCTGGCCGTCGGTGAGGTCGGTGTCCCAGGTGGTCGACTTGCCGTGGGTCAGCTCCCACAGGGGGCGGTCCTCGGGGTGGAGCAGGACGGGGGCTCCGGTGCGGTCGCGCAGGGCGGGGGCGACCCGGACGTGGTCGTCGTGGGCGTGGGTGCAGATGATGGCGCGGACCGTGCGGCCGGCCACCACGGCCAGGATCGCGTCGACGTCGTGGGGGGCGTCGATGACCACGCACTCGGTGTCGTCGCCGACGACCCAGATGTTGTTGTCGACGTCGAACGTCTGGCCGTCGAGGCTGAACGTGCCGCTGACAACTCCGTGGTCGACCTTCGCCTGCTGCATCGCTCGCCCTGATCCTTCCGCAAGCCCAATACCGTCGCGATCAGCCTACCGACCGCGCCCCCTGCCGCTCCGTGTCGGTGGAAAGCACGCCACGAGATGGCGGCCGGCTCGATGCGAAGCACGCCACGAGGCGGCGCCCCCGCTTGGTGAGGGGCGCCGCTGGGCGGGCTCTCAGACGAGCGTGCGCTCCCGCTCGGTCGACGTGGAGAGGGTGCCGCCGGACTCGTCGAGGCCGGCGCGGGCGTGGACGCGGCGTGCCCACGCGGGGGCCCACCAGTTGGCCTTGCCGGCCAGCTTCATCAGGGCCGGGACCAGCGTGGCGCGGACGATGAAGGCGTCGATCAGGACGGCCAGGCCCAGGCCCAGGCCGAACATCTTCATGAACGTGATGCCGCTGGTGGCGAAGGCGAAGAACGTGATCGAGAGGACCAGGGCGGCCGCCGTGACGATGCGGCCGGTCTTGGCGATGCCGGTGACGATCGCGGCGTGGTTGTCGCCCGTACGGTCGTACTCCTCTTTCATGCGGGCCAGCAGGAAGACCTCGTAGTCCATCGACAAGCCGAACGCCACGGCGAACATGAGCAGCGGCATCGCGATGTCGGTGAAGCCGGTCGGGGTGAAGCCGAGCAGGCCGGACAGGTTGCCGTCCTGGAAGATCCAGACCATCAGGCCGAGCATCGCGGTCAGGTTGAGGGTGTTGAGCACGATCGCCTTGAGCGGCACCAGGAAACTGCCGAACATCAGGAACAACAGGACGAATGTGGCGACCGCGATCCACAGCGCGGCCCACGGCGCGACGGCCAGGATCGACGCCTTGGTGTCCTCGAGCTGGGCCGCGCTGCCCCCGACGAGCACGTCGGGGTCGAGCTCGCGCAGGTCGTGGACGAGGTCGGTCGCCTCCGACGAGATCGGGACCACCGACGGAACGACCTCGAGCCACTCCCCCGCCGTGGCCTGGAACTTGCGGGCGTCGGGGCCGGGCTCACCCGTCTGCTGACCGTCGGTCCAGGTGCCGCGGGCGGTGACCACCTCGGCCACGTTCGGCAGGCGGGACGCGGAGCCGGCATAGGTGTCGATGCGGGCCGGGTCGGGAGCGCCCCGGAGCACGACCGGGAAGGCCTCGGCCGTGAAGCCGAACTCGCGCTGCGCCTTCTCGGTGGCCACCCGGGCCGGGTCGTCCGAGGGCAGCACGCGGGCGTCGGGGTTGCCGAAGCTGGTGCCGAGCACGGGGAGGCTGAGCAGCACCAGCAGCGCGACCACGCCCCCGGTGACCAGGCCGGGACGGCGCAGCACCTTTTCGGCGATCCCGGCCCAGCGCGGCGAGTCGGTGCGGACGACGCCGGGCAGCTTCCACGCGTTGACCCGGTGGCCCAGCACGGCCAGCAGCGCGGGCAGGGTGATCACGGCCGCGAGCACGGCCACCAGCACGACCCCGACCCCGGCGTACGCGAAGGATCGGAGGAAGAACAGCGGGAACGCGATCAGGGCCAGCAGCGCCACGGCCACGGTCACGCCCGAGAACAGCACCGTGCGGCCGGCCGACTCGACCGTGCGGATCACCGCCAGGCCGACGTCGTGACCGGCCGTCAGCTCCTCGCGGAACCGCGAGACGATCAGCAGCGAGTAGTCGATGGCCAGGCCCAGGCCGAGCGCCGTGACCAGGTTGATCGAGAAGACCGAGACGTCGGTGACCTGCGAGATCGCCCACAGCACGAAGAACGCGCCGACGGTGGCCGAGGCGCCCACGACCAGCGGCAGCAGCGCCGCCACGACCCCGCGGAAGACGAACAGGAGCAGCAGCAGCGTCAGCGGGATGGCGATCGACTCGGCCAGCACCAGGTCTTGCTCGAGGCCGTGGCCGAGCGCCTCGCCGAACGCGGCCTGACCGCCGATCTCGGTCGTGATCGGCCCGCGGTCGCCGCCGAACTGGTCACGGATTAGGACGACCGCCTCTTCCTGAGCGGTGTCGTCGCCGCCCGCCCGGATCAGCACCAGCGCTTCCCGGCCGTCGTCGGAGCGCAGGGCCGGGGCCTGACCGGCATTCCAGTACGAGGTGACCTCGTCGATCCCGGCCAGGCCGGCCACCCCGGTCGACAGGGCCTGGCCGGCGGCCGCGGCGTCGGGAGCGTCCACGTTCCCGCCGTCGGCCGTGACGACCAGCACGATGTTGGGCGGCCCGGCCCCGAAGTCGTCCTCGAGGATCTGGGCGGCGCGGGACGAGTCGGAGGCGGGATCGTCGAAGCCGCCGTTGGCCAGCCCGGCGAAGACCCCGAAGCCGAGCACCGCGGTCACGGCGAACACCACCAACGAGCCGAGCAGTGTCAACCGGGCCCGCCGGACGACGAACCTCCCGAGCGCAGTGAACATGACGATCTTCTCCCTCTGACGTCGCTTCTGTCACAGGAAGTCTCGGGATTTCGGCCCTCGCTGTCGTCGGACCACGGTCGGAACTCGGCGCCGGGTTCCTACCGTGGTAGGAGGCGGTCGCGGCACCGCGGTACCTATATTTTCGGGCATGCCTTCACTGCTGAGCGATCGTGGCGAGTTCGTGGGCGGGGCCGCCGTGCTCGGCTCCGGGCTGGGCGTGCTCAGCCTCGTCTACACCGAGCACTGGGGCTGGATCGTCGCCGTCGTGATGCTGCCGGCCCTCGTCGTGCGGGTGTACTGGGCGTCCATGCCGGGCTGGCTGCTCCTGACCTGGCTGACGGTCCCGACGCTGATCGGCGACGCGTTCGTGGTCACCCACAGCGCGTACATGGTGGTGGTGGTCGGCATGGCCGTGGTCGCGGCCGGCCGGCGTACGCGGGTCGATCTGGTGGTCATGCCGGCCTGTCTCTTCTCGCCGTTCCTGATCTGGGCGCTCGAGACCAACAACTGGCACCGGGGCATCGGGGCCTGGATGTGGTTCAGCGGCCTGCTGATCGGCTGGGGCTTCGGGCACGTGGTGGCCCGCCAGTTCGCGCTGATCGACGAGCTCGAACGCACCCGCAACCGGCTGGCCGACATCGCCGTCACCGAGGACCGGCAGCGCATCGCCCGCGACCTGCACGACCTGGTCGGGCACAGCTTCAGCGTGGTGCTGCTGCACCTGTCCGGGGCCCGGCTGCTGATCCCGTCGTCACCGGCCGAGGCCGAGCAGGCGCTGCGCCAGGCCGAGGCGGTGGGCCGCGCCGGCATGGACGAGTTGCGCCAGGCGCTGTCGCTGATGCACCAGGGGTCGCCCGCGCCGGCCCCGGTCGAGCTCGACCAGTTGCTGGCCACCTATCGCGAGGCCGGCATGAGCCTCGACGTCGACGTGCGGGGCGACATGACCGCGGTCGGCGCGGCGCCGCGCATCGTGCTGCACGACGTCCTGCGCGAATCGCTGACCAACGTGGCCAAGCACGCCGTCACGCCCGACGCGGCCATCACGATCGTGGTCGACCGCGAGGGCCTGCTGCTGCGCGTGTCGAGCGCGCGGCAGCCGGGTCCCGCGCCGGGCACCGGGGTCGGGCTGGCCGGGCTCGACCACCGGGTGGCGGCGATCGGCGGCAGCTTCCAGGCCCATCCCGACGACGGGCGGTGGGTGGTCGAGGCGGTGCTGCCACGCCGCCTGGCCGGGTTGCCCGCGTGATCCGGGTCGTCCTGGTCGACGATCAGCCGATGGTCCGGGCCGGGCTCGCCCTGATCCTGCGCAGCCAGCCCGACCTCGAGGTGGTGGCCGAGTGCGGCGACGGCGCGGCTGTGGTGCCGGCCCTGGCCGAGCGGTCGGCCGACGTCGTCTGCATGGACGTCAAGATGCCCGGGGTCGACGGCGTCGAGGCGACCCGCCGGGTCCGCGCGGCCGGCGGCCCGCCGGTCTGTGTGCTGACCACGTTCGGCGACACCGACGTGCTGTGGTCGGCCGTCGACGCGGGCGCGGCCGGCTTCGAGCTCAAGTCGGCCACCCCGGAAAACCTGATCGAAGCCATCCGTACGGTGGCCGCGGGCGGCACCTGGATCGACGGCACCCTGCTGGGCCCGATCCTCGACTCGGTCCGCCGCCAGACCCGGCCCTCGGCCAACCAGGTCGGCGCCCTGACCGAGCGCGAGCTCGACGTGCTGCGCCTGATGGCCCGCGGCGCCTCCAACCGCGAGATCGCGAACCGCCTGGTGCTGGCCGAGACCACGGTCAAGACCCACGTCGGCACCCTGTTCACCAAGCTCGGCGCCCGCGACCGGGCCGCCGCCATCGTCTACGCCTACGACGCCGGCATCGTCCGCCCCCAGGGCACGTAGGGCAGCCTTACTCGCACTCCACTCGGGTCGTATTGCAAACTGATTGCAATAGCAATTGACCGGCAAGTGGAGGTTGACCATGGCCGTCTACACCCTGCCCGACATGCCCTACGACTACGGCGCGCTCGAGCCGGCGATGTCGGGGCAGATTCTCGAGCTGCACCACAGCAAGCACCACGCGGCGTACGTCAAGGGCAGCAACGACACCCTCGACCAGCTGGCCGAGGCCCGGGACAAGGGTGACTACCACGCCCTGGTCGGCCTGGAGAAGACGCTCGCGTTCAACCTCTCGGGGCACGTGCTGCACTCGATCTTCTGGAACAACCTGCGGCCGGGCAGCAACGCCGACCGGCCCGAGGGTGACCTCGCCGCCGCCATCGACGAGCACCTCGGCTCGTTCGACGCGTTCTCGGCCCAGCTGTCGACCGCGACCAAGGGCGTACAGGGCTCGGGGTGGGGTGTGCTCGCCTGGGAGCCGCTGTCGCAGCGCCTGATCGTCGAGCAGATCTACGACCACCACGGCAACGTCGGCCAGGGCTCCACGCCGATCCTGGTCTTCGACGCCTGGGAGCACGCCTACTACCTGCAGTACAAGAACGTGCGCCCCGACTACGTCGACCGCCTGTGGAGCCTGGTCAACTGGGCCGACGTGACCAAGCGCTTCGACGCCGCCCGGGCCGCCGGCAACCCGATCATCGTCGCGCCCTGAAAGATGACGGCAGCCGACGCTTTCGCCGGCGCCCAGCGCGCCGCCGGGGTCATCGCGGCCAAACACCGCGGTGACCTCGCCGGCGCCCAGGAACTGCTGGCCGACTTCCCGGACGAGCAGGCCCGTACCCGCGCATTCGAGCTGCTGGCCCAACTCGCCCTGAGCATCCTGCGCGCCCAGACCGGCCAGACGATGGACGAGCTCGTCAAGGAGCTGAGCCTGCACATCGCCGCCGCAAGTTCAGACTGACCGCCGTTATCTTCACCACTGTCAACGCAGTGATCACCTTGATAGGTTCTTGCCAATAGTTGGCAAGAGCGAAGGGGCTGCGTTGACAGCCGTAGTGCAAGACGTGCTCGGGGTCAGTGCGCAGCGACGCCGGACCACCCTATGGCTGGCCGGTCTCATCGTCGGTCTGGTGGTCACCGGGGTTATCGCGGTCGGCACGGGGGCGATCGCGATCGGCCCGGCCACCGTGGCCCGCATTCTCGTCCATCAGTTGTTCGGCCTGGGCGACGTGACCTGGACGCCGCCGCAGGAAGCCATCGTCTGGCAGGTGCGGTTCCCCCGCGTGCTGCTCGGCGTTCTGGTCGGGGCCGGGCTCGCCGTCTGCGGTGTCGCGCTGCAGGCCATGGTCCGCAACGTGCTGGCCGACCCCTACCTGCTCGGCATCAACTCGGGCGCGTCCAGCGGCGCCGCCGCGGCCATCCTGTTCGGCGCGGGGGCCGGATTCGGCCAGTACGCGCTGTCGACCAGCGCGTTCCTGGGCGCGCTGGCCGCCTCGCTGCTGGTCTTCCTGATCGCCCGCAGCGGCGGCCGGGTCACCTCGATCCGGCTGCTGCTGGCCGGCGTCGCGGTCGGCTACGCCCTGTACGCGACGACCAGCTTCCTCATCTTCGCCTCGGGCTCGGCCGAGGGCGCCCGGTCGGTGATCTTCTGGCTGCTCGGCTCGCTCGGCCTGGCCCGCTGGGACGGGCTGCTGGCCATCGCGGCCGTGGTCATCGGGGGTACGGCCGTTTACCTGACCATCGTCGGCCGCCGTCTCGACGCGTTGGCCGTCGGAGACGAGACTGCGCACACCCTCGGCGTCAACCCCGACCGGTTCCGCATGCGGCTGCTGGTCATCGTCTCGCTCTGTGTCGGCGTGCTGGTCTCCGCATCCGGCAGCATCGGGTTCGTCGGCCTGGTCGTGCCTCACCTGGCCCGCCGCCTGGTCGGCGCGCCGCACGTCCGGGTGGTGCCGGTGGCGGCCCTGCTCGGCGCGATCCTGCTGGTCTGGGCCGACGTGATCGCTCGTGTGCTGCTGGCCCCGCAAGAGATCCCCATCGGCATCATCACCGCGCTGCTCGGCGCCCCGTTCCTGCTCATCCTCATCCGCCGACTGCATGCCGGAGGCTCCGCATGAAGAAGATCGCCGTCCTGTCCGCCGTACTGCTGGTCGCCGCCGGATGCGGTGCCGCCGATGACGGCGCCGCGGCCGACGCCGGGTCGGGCTACCCGTTGACCGTGAAGAACTGCGGCGTCGACGTCACTTTCGACAAGGCCCCCGAGCGCACCGTGCTGCTGAAGAGCGCCGCCGTGCCGTACCTGCAGGATCTGGGCGTGCTCGACCGGGTCACGGCCCGGGCCGGGCAGTACCCCAAGGAGTACTACGACGAGGCGACGCTGGCCGCGCTCGACAAGATCCCGCTGCTGACCGACAAGACCGACACCAGCGGGCACCTGCAGATCTCGAAAGAGGTCGTGATCAGCCAGCAGCCCGACCTCGTGTTCGGCGAGGTCGACAACCTGTCGCGCGACACCCTCGCGGCGGTGGACATCCCGCTGCTGGAAGAACCGGCCATGTGCCCGGACAACACCACGGCACCGACCTTCGACGACATCTACGCGCAGCTCACCTCGTACGGGAAGGTCTTCGATCGCCCGAACGAGGCCGCCACTGCGGTCAAGGCACTGCAGGAGCGCATGGCCAAGATCAATGCGCCCAAGAGCGGGCGTACGGCGGCCGTGCTCTACCCGACCGTCGGGGGCGGCGTGACGTACGCCTACGGGTCAGCCAGCATGGCCGACCCCCAGCTCAAGGCGGCCGGGTTCGAGAACGTGTTCGGTGAGAGCAAGGAGCGGGTCTTCGAGGTGACGCTGGAGGAGCTGCTCGGCCGCAATCCCGACGTGCTGATCCTGCTGTACGGCGACGGCGACCCGGCAAAGGTCGAGCAGGCCGTCACCAGCTTGCCCGGCGCCGAGAAGCTCAAGGCCGTGCAGAACAAGCAGGTCATGACCCAGCTGTTCAACTTCACCGAGCCGCCGTCCCCGCTTTCGATCGACGGCCTCGAGCGGATCGTCGAGCGGTTCAAGCAGTGATCCAGGCGGCCGACGTGTCGTGGCGCTACGGCGCCACGCCGGTCATCGACAGCGTCAGCGTGGCCGCGCTGCCGGGCCGAGTGCTGGGCCTCATCGGGCCCAACGGCTCAGGCAAAACCACATTACTGCGACTTCTGTACGGTGCCCTGCGCAGCCCCACCGGCCGGGTCACTGTGGACAGTGACGGCCTGCAGTCGCTCTCCCCGCGCGAGAGCGCCCTGCGGATGGCCGTCGTGGTGCAGGAGACGGGCGGCGAGACCGCACTGACCGTGGCCGAGATGGTGCTGCTCGGCCGCGGCCCGCACCTGTCGACCTTCCAGCGCACCGGCCCGGCCGACCACGAGATAGCCGCCCGCAGCCTGGCCCGGGTCGGCGCCACTCACCTGGGCCCGCGCCCGTTCAGCGGGCTGTCCGGCGGCGAACGGCAGCGGGTGCTCATCGCCCGCGCCCTCGCCCAGCAGGCGACCCACCTGCTGCTCGACGAACCGACCAACCACCTCGACATCCGGTACCAGCACGAGGTGCTGGGCCTGGTCCGCGGACTCGGCACCTGCTCGATCGTCGTGCTGCACGACCTGAACCTGGCCGCCCGCTACTGCGACGACCTGGTGCTGCTCGGCGACGGCGGCGTCGTGGCGGCCGGGACGGTCGACGAGGTGCTCGACCCGGCGATCCTCGAACCGGTCTACGGCATCGGCATCAAGCGCCTCGACCTCGACGGTCACCTGCACCTGTTGTTCCACCCATTCACCCAGGAGGCCGCATGACCGCCCAGGACAGCATCAACGACTACTGGACCGGCCGCGCTCCCAGCTACGCCGAGTATCAACTGCAGCGCCTCCCCCATGACACCGCCGCCTGGTCTTCCATCTGGGCGGAGGCTCTACCGGCCGCACCCCTGGACGTGCTCGACGTCGGCACCGGCAGCGGCCAGGTAGCGTCGATCCTGGCCGGGCTGGGTCATCGGGTCACCGGGATCGACCTGTCCGAGGGCATGCTGGAGCAGGCCCGGGCTACGGTGAAGGACGTCGACTTCCGGATCGGCGACGCCGTGGCGCCCAACTTCCCCGAGGCGAGTTTCGACGCCGTCACCGCCCGCTATGTCATGTGGACACTGCGGGATCCGGAGTCGGCCGTACGCCATTGGATCCGTTTGCTTCGACCCGGCGGCACGATCGCCGTCGTCGACAGCACATGGTTCCCGCACGGCCCGCAGGACTTCTACGAGCCCGAGATCTGGCAGGCGCTGCCGCTGGCCCAGGCGACCTCGATCGCGCCCACGGCGGCCGTGCTCGAACAGTCCGGCCTGACCGACGTGAGGGTCACTCCCCTGACCTCGATCTACGAACTCGACCAGAAGTACGGCGTCGCGCCCGGCCACGAGTTGCAAACGCAATACCTGATCACCGGACGAGCCTGATGGAGTTCCGCGAGGCGCTGCGCGGCCGGCGGATGGTCCGCAACTACCGCACCGATCCGGTCGCCGACGAGGTGATCGCCCGCATCGTCAAGGTCGTGCACCGGGCGCCGAGCGCCGGCTTCAGCCAGGGACACCGCCTGGTCGTCGTGACCGATCCGGCCACCCGGGCCGCGCTGGCCGCCGTGGCCGAGCCCTGGTATCTCGAGCAGGGCTTCCACCCGTGGATCTCGCAGGCGCCGGTGCAGATCGTGCTCGGCGTCCGCGAGGCGTCGTACCACGAGCGATACACCGAGACCGACAAGCTGGAGGCCGACGGCGAGGAGATCCCCTGGCCGGTGCCGTTCTGGTGGTTCGACTCGGGCGCGCTGTTCAGCCTGCTGCAGCTGGCCGCGGCCGACGAAGGTCTCGCGAGCGGCTTCTACAGTCCCGCGCCACCCGAGGAGCTCGCCGCCCTGGCGCAGATCGCCGGTCTGCCGGACGACGTCGCCGTGGCCGGGGTGCTCACGCTCGGGCACCCCGCCGACGACCCGGCCGTTCCCACCGCCAAGCCGGCCCGGCGGCGCCGCCCGATCGAGGACCTGGTCAGCTGGCGGCGCTGAGCTGGGTCGCGACCAGCCGGCGGTAGGCGCCGTCCCGGGCCAGCAGCTCCGCGTGCGGGCCGGTCTCGGCCAGGCGGCCGCCGTCGAGCACGGCGATCCGATCGGCGACCAGGATCGTCGACAGGCGGTGGGCGATGATCAGGGTGGTCCGGCCGGCGATGATGCCCGACATCGCGTCGGCCAGCACCCGTTCGGTCTCGGTGTCGAGGTTGGAGACCGGCTCGTCCAGCACCAGCACCGGCGCGTCGGTGAGCAGGGCCCGGGCCAGGGCGACCCGCTGGCGCTGCCCGCCTGACAGCCGGGTTCCACGCTCCCCCACGACCGTGTCGTAGCCCTCGGGCAGGGCGGTGACGAACTCGTGGGCGCCGGCGGCCCGGGCCGCCTCGTGCAGGTCGTCCGCAGTCGCGCCGGGCCGGGCGAGCAGCAGGTTCTCGGCCACGGTGCGGTGGAACAGGTACGGGTCCTGGGGCACGAGGTGACGAGTTCACGCAGCCGGTCCGTGGTCAGGTCGCGCAGGTCGGTGCCGCCCAGGCCCGCGTGCCGGTGCTGCGCCTGCCGCAACCGGCCCGCGGCGGCCGAGATCCGCGCCCGGTGCGAGGTGGTGGCGGCGAAGATGCTGAGCTCGCGCAGGCCCTGGACGGCGTCCACGGTCTCGGCCGACACCTCGGCCGCGGCCGCCTTGACCGCCTCGCCCTGGGCGCGGGCCCGGCGGGCCAGCCACATCGGCACGGTCGCCACGGCGATCAGCACCGGCAGCACCACCAGCGGAAGCACCGGGTGGATGAGGCCCAGCGCCACCAGAGTCGTGAACGGCACGGTGACTGCCACCACGAGCGGGCTCAGCGTGTGGGCGAAGAACACCTCGAGAGCCTCGACGTCGGCCACCACCGTGGTGCCGAGGTCGCCGCTGCGCTTGGCGGTCAGCCCGGCCGGGGCCAGACGCTCGAAGGCCGCGTGGACCCGCCCCCGCACGTCGGCCAGAGCCCGGAACGCCATGATGTGGGCCAGCACCGACTCGAGGTAGGGCGCGGCCGCCCGCAGCGGGATCAGCACGAGCAGCAGCCAGAACCAGGGCATCAGCCGGTCCCGGCCGGCGCCGGTGGCGACCAGGCCGACCAGGTACGCCCCCACGGCCGCCCCGGCGATCGTCAGCAGCTGGTTGAGGGCGCCGGCCGCGATGGCCCCGGCCAGCAGGAGGCGGTGCGAGCGCAGCAGCCCGACGAAGCCCCTCATGCCTGCGCCGCCACGAGCCGGTGGTAGGCGCCGCCCGCGGCGATCAGCTCGCCCGGTGGCCCCTGTTCGGCGACCCGCCCGTCGTCGAGCACGACGACATGGTCGGCGTTGCGCACGGTGGAGAGCCGGTGCGCGATGACCAGGGTGGTGCGGTCGGCGGTGAGCCGGTCGAGAGCGCGGTCTGGATGGCCGCCTCGTTGGCCGAGTCGATGGCCGACGTCGCCTCGTCCAGCACCAGGATCGGCGCGTCCTTGAGCAGCGCCCGCGCGATGGCGATCCGCTGCCGTTCGCCGCCGGAGAGCCGGGCCCCGCGTTCACCGATCATCGTGTCGTACCCCTCGGGCAGTGCGGAGATGAAGGTGTGCGCGGCGGCGGCCCGGGCTGCGGCCTCGAGATCGTCCTGGCTCGCGCCGGGCGCGGCGAGCAACAGGTTGTCGCGGACCGTGCCGTGGAACAGATACGTGTCCTGCGAGACCACGGAGACGAGCGCGCGCAGGTCGGCCAGGGGCAGCGTGCGCACGTCGCGCCCGTCGACGGTCAGCGTTCCGTGCTGCGGGTCGGCGAAGCGCAGCAGCAGCGCGACGACGGTGCTCTTGCCGGCGCCGGACCGCCCGACCAGCGCCGTGGTCGCGCCCGCCTCGGCCGTGAAGGTGACGTCGTTCAGCGCGGGTGCGTGACCCGCCTGGTAGGCGAAGGTCACGCCCTCCAGACGTACGCGGGGCGGGTTGTTCAGACGTTCGGCCGGGGACCCGTTGTCCGGCGTCGGACGCCTCTCCTCGAGAAGTGCGAAAATTCCCTCGGCCGCGGCCAGCCCGGGCGAGGCCGCGTGAAACGCCTTGCCCAGGTCGGTCAGCGGACGGAAGCACTCGCGCGACAACAACAGGATGATCAGCAGCGTGACCACGTCGAGGGCGCCGGACGCCGTGCGTAGCGCGCCCACCCCGACGGCCAGCGCGGTGCCGGCCCCCGCGGCCAGCCCGACCACCACCTCGTAGCCGGCCGAAGCGGCGACCAGGCGTGACGAGTCCCGGGCGAAGGCGGCCGACTGCTCCCCCAACTGGGCCCCGCGCCGCCGGTGGGCGTTGATCCCCTTGAGCGTGACCATGCCCTGCAGCACGTCGAGGGTGTCGGCGTAGACACCGCGGTAGGCGGCCCACCACCGCTCCATCGGCCCGCTCATCAGCCGCTTCGAGATGCGCGGGGCGACCGCGACCAGCAACGCGCACGCGGCCACGGTCACCCCGACGACCGGGTCGAGCCACCACACGTACGCGGTGAGGACGACCACGCCCAGCAGCGACGACACGAGCTGAGGCAGGAACGCCACGAAGTACGGCTCGAGCGCCTCCACCCCGTCGACCATCGTGGACTGCAAACGGCCCGTCCGCACACCTGTGGTGTAGCCGGGCCCGAGGCTGAACAGCCGGTCGAGCAGGCGGCCGCGGACGTCGTCCTTGATCCGCCCGCCGAGCGTGGCCGCCAGCCGCTCCCGCCCCCGGATCAGCCCGGCCCGCGCCCCCTGCAGCGCCACGATGCCGGCGCCGGCCAGCACGACATCGGTCCGCCCGGCCAGCACCTCGGCGATGACCCGGGCGATGAGCCAGCCCTGCCCGGCGTACGTGGCGGTGACGGCCAGCCCCAGGGCGACCAGCCCGGCCAGGCCCACGCGCCGGCCCGTGGCCAGGCGGCGATCTCGTCGGGCGACTCGCTCCACGGCGGCGCCGCAAAACACTGCCGGTAGACGGGTTGGAGCCGGTCCACCTGAGCCCGGAGCTCGGCCCCGGTCACCCGGCTGATCACGACCATCGGCTCATTCTCCACCCGGCCGCCCAGAAAAAGTCGAGGGCGCCCCGGCTTGTGGATCATCGCCCCGGAGCGCCCTCAAAGTCGGAACGACGGGTCACGGCCACGCAACACCCGTTCCTGAAGCCATCTTCCAGTAATTGCCAAATATATGCAACAAGGTTCGCTCGGCCATCGGCGGTCAGGCCCCTGGACCCGATGGACGAAATTGGCGGGAACTCCCAGACCGGTCGCGACGACCATTGACGGGAAGCACGACCATGATCAGCTGTCTGCCTGGAGGAACCGCATGTCCACGACCGCACCGCCGGTCACCACGCTCGCGGTCGGCGGGATGACGTGCGCCGCATGCTCGGGCCGCATCGAGCGCAAGCTCGACCGGCTGCCGGTGATCATCAACAGCTTGCGCCTGTGCCGGTGCCGGTGGGGCCGATGAGCGCGCGGCGGCCCCTGGCCGCGATCCTCGTCGGACTCGTCCTGGCCGTTGTGGTGTTCCCGGCCGGTCCGGCCGCGGCCCACGTCTCGGTCAGCCCGGCTCAGGCCACCCAGGGCGGGTTCGCGGTGCTCAATTTCCGGGTGCCCAACGAGCGGAAGGACGCTGCCACCACCAAGATCCAGCTGTTCTTCCCCACCGACACGCCGATCATCGGCGCCACCGTGCGTCAGTTGACCGGTTGGAACAGCCAGGTCACCCGGGGTCCGCTGGACAAGCCGGTGACGGTCGACGGCACATCCGTCACCCAGGCCGTCACCTCGATCACGTGGACGGTCAAGAACCCGGCCGATGCCGTGACCGGAAGCAACTACCAGGAGTTCGGTGTCTCACTGGGCCCGCTGCCCAAGGTCGACCGGGTCATCTTCAAAACGATCCAGACCTACGACAACGGGGAGCTGGTGCGCTGGATCGAGGAACCGCTCGACGGTCAACCGGAGCCGGAGTTCCCGGCCGTGGTCCTGCGTCTGACGGCCGGCGGCGGGGAGCAGTTGGACGAGCACGGGATGCCGGTCGATGGCGGCGCCGCCACGGGCGCTCCGACCGGCAGCAGCGCCCAGATCGCCCGAGAGGCGGCGCCGTCGAACGTGGCGCCGGTCGTCGCGATCGCCGCGTTGGTGATCGCGATCGCCGGATTGCTGCTGGGCCTCGTCCGGCGGCGGCCCGGCCGGTGACGACAGTTCCCGGCCTGCGGCGGAACCAGACCAGCCTCGCCGACGGCGGCAATCGCATCCTCGGCGATGTCGGCTTCAGCGTTCCCCGGCCCTGCTCCAGGAAGTCTTCCACATGACCGCTCACGTGATCGCGCATCCGGACAGCGAGCGCCCCCACCTCATCACCGCAATGCGGCGCCCGCGCTGACCTGCGCGGCGAAGGTCAGTGGCGGACCGGTCTCGGGTTGCGCCACGACAGTGACGCCGGTGCGCCGGCCCGGCACCAACGGCACGGCCGCCAAAGCTGTGCTCGCGGAGACCCGCTGCGCCGCCGGCGACTCCCCCTTGCCGCCGGCCACGACGACCGACCACGAGCGGACCGGACCGACCGCTCGTTGCGCGCACAGATGCAGCAGTGCGATACCGCTGCGTACGGGCTCGGTGCGCACCAGCAACTGCCGGCCACCCGCGTAGAAGGCGGTCGAGGTGCGCATCGGGCACGGGCCCGTCGCCTTGGCCGGCGCGATGTACGCCCCGGTCAGCAGCAGCGTCACCGTCGCCGTCAGGCCCGCCAGGACGGCGAGAAGGGCCAGCCGGCCCCGCCACGAAGGTCGCCGCGCGGCCGGTGCGCCCGGTGACGCGCGGCGCGTGAGGAGCAGGCCGTCGGCAGTGTGCCGCACAGTGAGCGCCGACGCGGGAACCACACCGCGCCGGCGCCGGGCACGGCAGTAACGCGTGCCGGTCACGGGCGCCGGCGGCCCGTACTCCCCGTATTCCATGCCCGGATAGTCGGCGTTCGGAGCCTGTCGGTTCCCGCCGCTGCGCGTCGGCCGCGGCACGAGAAATCACGAAGCCGGGAACTTTTCGCGGACCCGTGCGGACCAATGCTCTGTCGACTCCTTCGAGGAACGGAAACCATGCGTAATCTCCGCACCCTGGCTGCCCTGACACTGGCCGGCGCTCTGACCACCCTGGGCCTTGCCGCCTGCGGCGGCGGTGACGACGCCGCAGCCGGCAGTGGCACACCCGCTCCCGCGCCTTCGGCGACCGCGGCGGCGGCCTCCCTGACGGTCAAGGACCCGTGGGTGAAGGCGGGCCCGGCCGGTGAGATGACCGCGGCCTTCGGCACCCTGGTAAACGGCACCGACGCCGACATCACCATCGCGTCCGCGGAGTCGCCGGCCTCGCCGCTCGAACTGCACGAGATGACGATGAAGGACGGCAAGATGATCATGCAGCCGAAGGCGGGCGGCTTCGTCGTCAAGGCCAAGGGTGATCACGAACTGGCCCCCGGTGGCGACCACCTCATGCTGATGAAGCCCGCGAAGGCCATCGAGCCGGGCGACGAGGTCGCGTTCACTCTGAAGCTGGCCGACGGCCAGACCGTCGACTTCAAGGCGATCGCCAAGCCGTTCGCGGGTGCCGAGGAAAGCTACGACCCCGGTCACATGGCGCCGATGGGCAGCGCCGCGCCGTGACCTCGCGCCGACACCTGCTCACCGGGGCGGCGGCGGCCGGCCTCGGTGCGGCGGCCGGCGCCGGGTTGATGACGGCGGCCGGTGCGGACGACCCCGTGCCGGTCGCGGCGACCGAGGCGCTCACCACCGGCACCGCCACCGTCCCGTTCCACGGGTCGCGCCAGGCCGGCATCGCGGAGGACCCGCCCGCCCACGCCTCGTTCGTGGCGTTCACCCTGCCCGCCGGCACCGACCGGCGGTCCCTGGCCCGGATGATGCGGCTGCTCACCGACGACGCCCGCCGCCTGACCCAGGGCGTTCCCGCGCTGGGCGACACCGACGCCACACTGGCCCCGCTGCCGGCCCGGTTGACCGTCACGTTCGGTTTCGGGCCCGGCCTGTACCGGGCCGCCGGTCTGCCGTCCCCGATCGCGGACCTGCCGAAGTTCAAGATCGACCGGCTCGAGCGACGCTGGTCCGGCGGCGACCTGCTGCTGCAGATCTGCGCCGACGACCCGCTGACCGTGGCCCACACCCAGCGCATGCTCGTCAAGGACACCCGCCCGTTCGGCGCTGTCCGCTGGGTGCAGCAGGGATTCCGGCGCAGCCCGGGCGTGCAGGCCCCCGAGCACACCCAGCGCAACGTGATGGGCCAGCTCGACGGCACCGCCAACCCGCGCGGCGCCGAGATCGACCCCGCCGTCTGGAACTCCGACGGCTCGACGACCCTGGTCGTCCGCCGCATGCGGGCCGAGATCGAGACGTGGGACAAATTGGCGGTCGCCGACAAGGAGAACGCGGTGGGCCGCCGGCTCGAATCCGGGGCACCGCTGAGCGGTACCCGCGAGCACGATGAGCCCGACTTCACCAAGCTCGACGCGTCCGGGCTGCCCGCCATGCCGGACTTCTCGCACGTGACGCGGGCCCGGGTCACCGACCCGTCGCTGAAGCTGCTGCGCCGGCCGTACAACTACGACGGCGTGCCCAACGCGGCCGGCCATCCCGACTCGGGCCTGATCTTCGCCAGTTTCCAGAAGGACATCGTCCGGCAGTACGTCCCCATCCAGCAGCGCCTCGCCGAGAAAGACCTGCTCAACGAATGGATCACACCGATCGGCTCCGCGGTCTTCGCCGTACCGCCCGGCTGCGCCGAGGACGGCTGGGTCGGCGACCAGGTGCTGGCGTGAGACGAGTCCTGATCACCCTGGCCGCGATCCTGGCCGTCCTGGCCCCGCCCGCGCCGGCCTGGGCCCATGCCAAGCTGTTGTCGGCCGATCCGGCCCAGAGCGCCACGCTGGCCAAGGCACCGACCTCGGTCACCCTGACGTTCAACGAGGAGCTCAACCCCGACTTCACCACGGTGGTGCTCAGCGACGCGGCCCAGCAGCGCTTGCCGCTGGCCGTGCCCGCGGTCGAGGCGACCAAGGCCAGGGTGGCGATCGACCAGCCGATCGGCAACGGCACCTACCTGCTGGCCTACCGTGTCGTCTCGCAGGACGGTCACACCGTGCAGGGCTCGTACACCTTCACGGTCGCCGACCCGGCCCTGCCGCCCGCGGCGGTGGTCGCGGCCCCCTCGGCCGCCGCCGCGCCGCCGGCCGGATCGGGCCGAATCCCGACCGGCGTCCTGATCGGGCTCGGAGCTCTCGGCATCTTTCTCGCTGCCGTGGCCGCGTACTTCTTCGCCTCCGGCCGGAGACGACGAGGCAGCCCCGGACCGTCCCCGGCTCCGGCCACGCCGACGGGAAGCCCGTCCGCGGATCCCCGATGAGCCTGGCGGCGGCCGGACCGGGTAGCGCCGTCTACTGGCGACTGATGAGTGGTGTCTCCATGCCCTCGCCGACGGCGCGGAACCGGGGGTGGGCGAGGACGGACAGGACGACGGCGGCCGTGCCCGGCGCGGCGATGTCCCGCAGCACCCGGTGCTCGCCGTCGTAACTGAACGAGACCTGCTCGAAGCCGACCTCGTGGCCGGCCGGGGTCCGCGGCTCGCCGGTCCGGCCCACCGGCGGCAGCGCTAAGAACCCGGCCGGCGACTCCCGCGCCTTCACCGCGTTGCGCAGGAACTGCCCGGACGAGCCGAGCTTGAGGAACGGCCCGGTCAGGCCGAGGCCGAGCAGCACGCCCGGCACGGCCCGGCCGGTAGCGGTCAGTCGACGGCGAGGGCGTCGCGCAGGGCCAGGCGGTGCCGGCGGCGGATCTCGGCCTGCCGGAACGCGCGGTGGTCCTCCTCGGTCTCCGGGATCAGCAGCGGCACCGGCCGGGGCTTGCCGTCGTCGTCGACCGCGACCATCACCAGGTGCGAGGTGACGACGGTGGTGGCCGGGACGGCGCGGTCCCAGCGGTCGGCCGTCACCTTGACGGCGACCTCCATCGAGCTGCGGCCGGCCCAAGTGATGCGCGCGTGCACGTGGACGACGTCGCCCACCCGTACGGCCTGCAGGAACGCGGCCTCGTCGATGGCCGCGGTGACCGCGGGACCGTCGGAGTGCCGGGCGGCGACCACACCCGCGACCGAGTCGATGAGGTTGAGCACCTGCCCGCCGTGGACCGTCCCCATCAGGTTCGTGTGGTGCTGATCCATGATCTGCGACAGGGTCATCTCGGAGGCCGAGGGCGGCCGCCCGGGCTGCGTCATGCTGCGCTTCCGTTCCGGTTCAGCCGACGTCCGCGGGCACGGCGAGGCACGGCGGAACCGTGCCGTGAGCCCACCCGCGAGGCCGGCAGCAGCGCCCACGCCGTCCGTGCGCGCGGCGCGGCAGGTATCGGACTCGCGGACCAGCCGCTCACCGTTGCGGGGCAGTCCCGGATTCGCACCGGGTTCCCTCTTGCGTCGCGGGTTGCAAACCAGCGCCACCGCGATGGTAGCTACCGTGGGGGCCTGATTCCGCGACGATGGGACGAGTGTGAGCGAGACCGCTGAGGGTTGCACGGTGACCGTGTGCCGGGACTGCTGCTGCGGGAACGCGCTCAAGCATCCGTCGCTCGACCACGACGCCCAACTCGACCGGCTCACGGCCGCCTTGGCGCCGGCCCATCGCGTACGCAAGAGCCTGTGCCTCGACGTCTGCGCCGAGGCCAACGTCATGGTCGTGCACCCCACCCCTACCGCCCGCCGCGGCGGCGCGACCCCGGTCTGGTTCGGCCTGGTGCTCAGCCCCGACATCGAGGCCGACCTGGTGTCGTGGGTCCGTTCCGGTGGCCCCGGCGTGGCCGACCTGCCGCCGATGCTCGACCTCTCGGTCATTCCGGCCCCCGGCCGCTGAAGTCCCGCCGCCCGGCGGCTCTCCGTCGTTCCGGGCCGGGCCGTCGCGAGCCTGAGGCCCGGCGGCTCTCCGTCGTTCCGGGCCGGGCCGTCGCGAGCCCGACGCTCGGCGGCTCGATAGACTGGGCGGGCAGACCGTCAGGGAACCCGGTGGGAATCCGGGACTGCCCCGCAACGGTGAGCGGCGTCGCCGCGAGTCCGATACCTGTCGCTGTTCACGCCCGACCGGGCGTGGTCATGTCGGTGACCTCGAGGGCGGGTCGGCGGTGGACAACCGTAAGGGGCTGAGCCCCGGCACACTCGCGCGTCGTCTGGGCGTCGCGACCACGACGCTGCGCACCTGGCACCAGCGGTACGACCTGGGCCCGACCGGGCACGAGACCGGGCGGCACCGGCGGTACGCGCCGACCGACGTGGCCGCGCTGACCACCATGGCCCGGCTGACCGCCCGCGGCATGCCGGCCGGCGAGGCGGCCCGGATGGCCCGGCGCGAGACCACACCGTGGGCGGCCGACCGCCCCATCGACGACCCGGGCACCCGGTCCGAGGCGCGGGGCCTGGCCCGGGCCGCCCGTCGGCTCGACGTGCTGACGCTGCGCGAGACCCTGGCCGCCGCCGTGGCCGCCCGGGGTGTCGTACACACCTACCACACGCTGGCCGGGCCGGCGTTTGTCCTGATCAACGAGGCCGGGTACGCCGAGCCCCGTAAGGCGCTCGCTCGGCGGGTGCTGGCGCAGTGCCTCAGGGAAGTGTTCGCCGCCGTGGCCCGGCCCGCCGCCGGTGTTCCGGTCCGGACGCTGCTCGTGGCTGTCGACAACCGCCGCGACCTCACGGCCCTCGATGCGCTGGCGGCCGCCCTGGCCGAACTGGCCGTCCCCGTGGTCCACCTCGGTGGCGGGCTGCCACTCGACGTGCTCGTGGACGCGATCGCCCGTACCCACCCGGCCGTCATAGTGGTGTGGAGCCACAGCGAGCACCCACCGGCGCTGCTGGAGGCCGTCACCGCGGTTCCCGGCTGGCGCCCGACGATCGTCACCGCGGGCCGGGCCGGGTCGGCCGCGCCGACGCTGGCTGACGCCGTCGCCGCCGTCGCGGGGCTGGTCGTAGAGTGAACGTCGTGCCTGGTCCCGACGTCGACGCTGGTCGGGCGCTGGCCGCGGCGGCCCGGCTCGGGCCGTATTTCACCTGGCAACCGCGGGACGACGAACCCGGGTGGCGGCCGTTCGCCGATCTGCTCGACCCGACGGTGGTGGCCGAGCGGGTCGAGGCCGGGCGCCGGGTGCTGCTCCGGATGTCGGGCCTGGACCGCGACGAGATCGGTGAGCGGGTGGTCGCGTCCACGATCTTCCTCGGGCTGGCCTCGCGGCTCGTCTCGCCGCTGCTGGCGGCAGCCGCGCTGACCGGGGTCACGCCGGTGGCCGACCCGGATCGGCTGTGGTGGCGCCCGGTCGAGGGCGGTCCGATACCTATTGCGTACGGGGACCTCGCCGTGATCGAGGGCGGCCGTCTGGATCTCGGTCTGGTCGTCGAGCCGGTGCTCGACGTCTTCCGCGACCGGTTCACGCTGTCGCCGCAGGTGTTGTGGGGCAATGTGGCGTCGGCGCTCGGCGGCGCGGCCGGCATGATCGCCGACCAGGCCCCGGACGCCGCCGAGCGGGCGGCCGCGATCGTCACGGGTCTGCTCGCCGAGCCGCCCCTGGCCGGCATGGCCACCCTGCATCGGCCCAGTCCGCACAAACAACGCTGGTTCCTGGTGCGGAACAACTGCTGCCTCTACTACCGGATACCCGGCGGCGGCTTCTGCAGCGACTGCGTGCTGACACCGGGCGAAACCCGGCGCCAGCATTGGCAACGCGTCCTCAACCGCTGACAGCATCCGGCGTCTCCCCGCATGACGCAGGCCATGCGGGGAGACGTCGGACTCAGCTGTTGCGGATCTCCGCGGCTGCGGCCACCAGGCGCTTCAGCGAGGCCTCAACCTCGGGGTAGCCACGCGTCTTCAGCCCGCAGTCCGGGTTCACCCACAGACGCCGGGCCGGCACCGCGGCAACCGCCCGGCGCAGCGATTCGACCACCTCGTCGTGCGACGGGACCCGGGGCGAGTGGATGTCCCAGACGCCGGGGCCGACCCCGCGGCCGTAGCCGATCGCGGCCAGGTCATCGAGCACCTCCATCTTCGAGCGGGACGCCTCGATGCTGGTGACGTCCGCGTCGAGCGCGTCGATGGCCGTGATGACCTCGCCGAACTCGGAGTAGCAGAGGTGCGTGTGGATCTGGGTGTCGTCGGCGACACCGCTGGTGGCGAGCCGGAACGAGCCGACCGCCCAGTCCAGGTACGCCGGCTGGTCCGCCTTCCGCAGCGGCAGCGTTTCCCGCAGGGCGGGCTCGTCGACCTGGATCACCTTGAGGCCGGCCGCCTCGAGGTCGACCGTCTCGTCGCGCAACGCCAGCGCGACCTGGTCCGCGGTGTGGCTCAAGGGCTGGTCGGTGCGGACGAACGACCAGGCCAGGATCGTGACCGGGCCGGTCAGCATGCCCTTCACTGCTCGTTCGGTGAGCGACTGTGCGAACGTCGACCACTCGACGGTCATCGGGGCCTGGCGGGCCACGTCACCGTAGATGATCGGCGGGCGCACACAGCGGGAACCGTACGACTGGACCCAGCCCCGGTCGGTGGCCGCGAACCCGTCCAACTGCTCGCCGAAGTACTGCACCATGTCGTTTCGCTCAGGTTCGCCGTGTACGAGCACGTCCAGACCGAGCTCTTCCTGCAACCGGATGACGCGTTCGACCTCGGCCCGCATGAGGTCGGCGTAGCCCTCGGCGTCGAGCGAACCGGCGCGCAGAGCTGCTCGGGCCTGCCGCAACGAAGTGGTCTGCGGGAACGAGCCGATCGTGGTGGTCGGCAGCTCCGGCAGATCGAGGCGCTGTTGCTGGGCGGCGGCCCGGTCGTCGTAGTTTCCGCGCTGCCGGTCGGCCGGGGTCAGCGCGGCCAGCCGCTCCCGTACGGAAGCGTTGTGCCAGGAAGCGGGGGCGGCGGGCAGTGGGGCCGGCAGGTGGGCGGTGCCGTCGCGCAGCGCCTTGCCGAGCAGCACGACCTCGTCGACCTTCTGCCGGGCGAAGGCGAGCCGGGCGTACAGCCCGGGGTCGAGGCGGGTCTCGACGGACAGGTCGACCGGAACGTGCAGGAGCGAGCACGACGTCGAGACGGCCACGTGGTCGGCCAGCCCGGCCACCGTAGCCCCGGCCGTCACCGCGGCGCGCAGGTCCGTACGCCAGATGTTGTGGCCGTCGACCAGCCCGGCCACGATCGTCTTGCCGCGCAGCGGACCGGCCGCGGCCAGCCCGGCGAGGTTGTCGGCCCCGGTCACCAGGTCGACCCCGAGCGCCTCGACCGGCGTGTCGAGCAGGGCCGGCAGCGCGTCGCCCAGCGACCCGAAATAGGTCGCCACGAAGATGCGCGGACGCTGATCTAGCCGGCCGAGTTTTGTGTACGCCTCGCGCAACGCGGCGATCTGTTCGGGCGTACGGTCGGCGGCGTAAGCGGGCTCGTCCAGCTGCACCCATTCGACGCCGGCCTTGGCCAGTTGACGCAGGATGTCCGCGTAGACCAGCACCAGTTCGTCGAGCCGGGCGAACGGGTCGTCGCCCTTGGCCAGCAGCAGGAACGTGGCCGGGCCGACCAGCACCGGGCGGGTCTCGATGCCCAGGGCCTTGGCCTCGGCGTACTCCTGCAGGGCCTTGACCGGGAAGGCCGCGAAGAGGGTGCCGGCGTCGATCTCGGGCACCAGGTAGTGGTAGTTGGTGTCGAACCACTTGGTCAGTTCGAGCGCGGGCTCGGCGTCGACGCCGCGCGCCATCGCGAAGTAGGTGTCCAGCTCGGACAGTCCCAGACGCGCGAAACGCTCAGGAACCGCGCCCACGGCGACCGCGGTGTCGAGGACGTGGTCGTAGAACGAGAACGTGTTGGACGGGATGGCGTCGAGCCGGGCGTTGCGCAGCGTCTGCCACACCTCGGCCCGCAGCCCGGCCGCGGTGCTCTGCAGTTCAGGGGCGTCGATCCGGCCGGTCCAGTACGCCTCGACGGCCTTCTTGAGTTCACGATTACCGCCGATGCGGGGGTAACCCAGGACGGTGCTCTGACCGAAAGACAACAGGGGGTCCTTCCCTCGAAGTGCCCGGCGGGCACGGAGGGACCAGGACGAAAGCCCTGGCCCTCCCGAGGAGCCGCCGGCAGCGCACGCCGGACGGCCTGCGCAGCGCTGGCAGGTCTTCGGACTCGTGGGCGTAGCACTCGTTCCTACCGGCCGTCGCTTCCCAGACCCCGATGGGTCCAGTGCTTCATGACGGCTTTCGTTCCCACTCACCGCTGCGGGGCAGTTCCGGTCTCGCACCGGATTCCCTCTTACGACGCCCGCCGGACAGGCGGCGCGAACCAGCACCGCCTGCCATCGTACGGC
The DNA here is from genome assembly GCF_024137025.1 of Paractinoplanes aksuensis. GTDB lineage: Bacteria > Actinomycetota > Actinomycetes > Mycobacteriales > Micromonosporaceae > Actinoplanes > Actinoplanes aksuensis. The sequence goes on along the minus strand of NZ_JAMYJR010000001.1, from coordinate 326,712 downwards.
GAATCAGAAGTCGTCGTCGAACGAGACCGTGCCCGTCACGCCGACCTGGTAGGCCGAGACGCGGCGTTCGAAGAAGTTCGAGAGCTCCTGGACGTCCTGCAGTTCCATGAAGGCGAACGGGTTCTTGCTGTCGTAGACGGGCTCGATGCCCAGGGCCTGCAGGCGGCGGTCGGCCACGTGTTGCAGGTACTCGCGCATGTCACCGAGCGACATGCCGGAGACGCCTTGTTCGAGGATGTCGGCGGCGAACTGCACCTCGCACTCGACGGCCTCGGACAGCATGTCCTTGACCTGCTGCTCCATCTCGGCGTCGAACAGGTCGGGTTCTTCCTGGCGCACCTGGTCGACCACGTCGAAGGCGAACGCCATGTGCATGCTCTCGTCGCGGAACACCCAGTTGGTGCCCGACGCGAGCCCGTTCAGCAGGCCGCGCGAACGCAGGAAGTACACGTACGCGAAGGCGCCGTAGAAGAACAGGCCCTCGATGCACGCGGCGAAGCAGATCACGTTGAGCAGGAAGGCCCGGCGGTCCTCCTTCGTCTTGAGCTCGCGCATCTCGTAGATCGAGTCGATCCACTTGAAGCAGAACTCGGCCTTGCGCGCGATCGAAGGGATGTTCTCGACGGCGGCGAACGCCTCGAACCGCTCCTGCTCGTTCGGCACGTACGTGTCGAGCAGGTTCAGATAGAACTGGACGTGCACGGCCTCCTCGAACAGCTGGCGCGACAGGTAGAGCCGGCCCTCGGGCGAGTTGACGTGCTGGTAAAGGTTGAGCACCAGGTTGTTGGCCACGATCGTGTCACCGGTGGCGAAGAAGGCGACCAGCCGCGACACGAGGTGCTGCTCGGCCGGCGACAGCTTGGCCAAGTCGGCCAGGTCGGAGTGCAGGTCGACCTCTTCGACGGTCCAGGTGTTCTTGATGGCGTCCTTGAACCGGTCGAAGAAGTGCGGGTAGCGCATCGGCCGCAGCGTCAGGTCCATGCCGGGGTCGAGCAACATCTGGCGTACGGGGGTGGTGGTCACTGGCAGGCCTCACAACTTTCGGGGTTTTCCAGGGAGCAGGCCAGGGCTTCCTCGTCCGAGATGACGGGGAGCGCGGCGATCGGTGCCGCGGCCGGCGCGACCGAGACCGTGGCCTGCTGGATGCGCGTCGCGGGGCGCGAGCGCAGGTAGTACGACGTCTTCAGCCCGGCCTTCCAGGCGTACAGGTACATCGAGGAGAGCTTGCCGATGGTCGGCGCGCTCAGGAACAGGTTGAGCGACTGCGACTGGTCGATGTACGGCGCGCGCGCCGCCGCCAGCTCGATCAGGGCCTTCTGCGGCAGCTCCCAGGCCGTCCGGAACAGTTCGCGAACGTCCGCGGGCAGTTCGGCGATGCCCTGCACGGAACCCTCGGCCCGCTTGATCTGCTCCCGGATCGGGGCCGTCCACAGACCGCGAGCCTTCAGTTCCCGTACGAGATAGGTGTTGATCTGCAGGAACTCGCCCGACATGGTCTCGCGCTTGAACAGGTTGGACACCTGCGGCTCGATGCACTCGTAGCACCCGGCGATCGACGCGATCGTGGCCGTCGGCGCGATCGCCACGAGCAACGAATTGCGCAGACCGCTCACTTCGATGCGCGTTTTCAGCGCGGCCCAGCGCTCGGTCTGCGCAGGCGTGGCGCCCCACAGCTCCGGGTGCAACTGGCCGGCCGCGGCGCGCGTCTCCGCGTACGCCGGGTGCGGTCCGAACTGCTCGGCCAGCGCGGCCGAGGACTCCAGCGCGGTCAGGAAAATCTCTTCCTGTACGCGGGTCGACAGCTCCTGGGCCGCGTCCGAGTCGAACGGCAGCCGCAGCTGGAAGAACGCGTCCTGCAGCCCCATCAGGCCCAGGCCGACAGGCCGCCAGCGCGGGTTCGACGTGGCCGCCTGCTCCGACGGGTAGTAGTTGATGTCGATGACCCGGTCGAGGAAGACAACCGCCGTCCGCACGGTCTCGCGCAGCTTCGTCCAGTCGACGCCGTCCGCGGTGATGTGCGCGCCCAGGTTGATCGAGCCGAGGTTGCACACGGCCGTCTCGTCGTCGCCGTTGACCTCGAGGATCTCGGTGCACAGGTTGGACAGGTGGATCGTGTTGCCGGGCGCGCCGGTCTGGTTGGACAGCGCGTTCGAGCGGTCCTTGAACGTCATCCAGCCGTTGCCGGTCTGGGCGAGCGTGCGCATCATCCGCCCGTACAGGTCGCGGGCCTTGACGGTCTTGACGGCCTTCTTCTCCGCGGCGCGGTAGGCCTCGTCGAACTCGGCACCGAAAAGGTCGGGCAGTTCGGGCGCGTCGGACGGGTCGATCAGCGACCACTCGCCGTCGGCCTCGACCCGGCGCATGAACTCGTCCGGGATCCAGTTGGCCAGGTTGAGGTTGTGCGTGCGGCGCGACTCCTCACCGGTGTTGTCGCGCAGCTCGAGGAACTCCTCGACGTCGGGGTGCCACGGCTCGAGATAGACGCAGGCCGCGCCCTTGCGCCGGCCGCCCTGGTTGACCGCGGCCACGCCCGCGTCGAGCGTCTTGAGGAACGGGACGATGCCGTTCGACCTGCCGTTCGTACCCCGGATCAGGGCGCCCCGGCCCCGCACCCGCGACCAGCCGATGCCGATGCCGCCGGAGAACTTGGACAGCTTCGCGACCTGGTGGTAGCGCTCGTAGATCGAGTCGAGCTCGTCCTTGGGCGAGTCGACCAGGAAGCAGCTCGACATCTGGGTGTGCCGGGTGCCCGAGTTGAAAAGCGTCGGTGAGCTGGGCAGATAGGCCAGCGACGACATCAGCCGGTAGAAGCCGATGGCCTCGGCCGGCGTCTCTGACAGGCCACAGGCCACGCGCAGCAGGAAGTACTGCGGGGTCTCGACGACCGTGCGCTCCTGCGGGTGGCGCAGCAGGTAACGGTCGGCCACCGTGCGCAGCCCGAAGTACTCGAACCGCAGATCGCCGTCGACGTCGACCGCGTCGTCCAGCTTGCGCGCGTTGCGCTCGACGAAGGCGGCCGTCTCGTCACCGATCAGGCCGAGCGAGTGCGCGTTCCTGATCGATTGACTGAAGCTGTGCACGCCCTGGAGGCGAACTTCCTTGTCGACGTACGCCGCCAGCAGCCGGGCGGCCAGCTTCGAGTACTGCGGCTCCTCGCCGATCAGCTCGGCCGACGTCTGGATCGACAGCTTGTCGAGCTCGGCCGTCGTCGCACCGTCATACAATCCGCTGATCGTCTTGGTCGCCACCCGCAGCGGGTCGACCTCGTCGAGATCGGCCACCCACCGCTCGACGGCCTTGACGATCTTGTTGACGTCGACCGTCTCGAGATCGCCGTTGCGCTTGCGCACCTGCATCACGTGCCGTCGTTGCTCCGGCACAGTGGTTCTGTCTTGCGTGACCGTCATCTCCGCGTCCCCCTCACCGATGTGAAGGCACGCAGGGGACGCCGACGGCCTGGTCCGGCCGTGCGAATGGCGTCGGCCGTCCCGCGCGGCCTTCGTCCACCGCACGCCACAGTGGCGTACGGTGCGCTGGCAGGTCTTCGGACTCGTGGGCGCGTTGCACCAGGCCTACTGGCCGTCGCTTCCCAGGCGTCGGTAAACACCCAGTGCTGTGTGACGGCGGTCGTTCCCACTCACCGCTGCGGGGCAGTCCCGGATTTCCACCGGGTTCCCTCTTGCCTCGATCACGACCGAGTCATGATCGAACCAGCTGCGAGCAACACCATATATGGATGACCGCCGCCACGCACAACACCACATGGTGTGTCGGGCGTGTCACCCGTTCGATCCCCTACCGTACGGGTGTGAATTTGCTGGGCGGGTTCGCCGCCGGTCTGTTGATCTCTCTTGTCACCTCGCCGGTCGGCGTGTCAGGAGCCGTGTTCCTGCTCCCCGTGCAGCTCAGCCTGCTGCACGTGCCGAACCCGGCCGTGACGCCGACGAACCTGCTGTTCAACGTGGTGTCCGGGCCGGGCGCACTGCTGCGGTACCGGCACAACGGACAGTTCACCGGCCCGCTCACCCGGTTGCTGCTGGCCGGAACGTTGCCGGGAGTGGTGCTGGGCGCCGTCGTCCGCGTCTTCGTCGTCCCCGGCCCGGACGCGTTCCGGTTCATTGCCGGCCTGGTGCTGCTGCCCCTCGGCCTGTGGCTGGTCCTGCGCACGCTGCGACCGGCCGTGGCCGACCGGCCGCCGTTCGCACCACGCACGATCGTCGGGCTGGGCCTGGCCGCGGGCACGGTCGGCGGCATCTACGGCATCGGCGGCGGCTCGCTGCTCGGCCCGGTGCTGGCCGGCCGGGGTACGCCGATGAGCCGCATCGCCCCCGCCGCGCTGGCCGCGACTTTCGTCACTTCGGTGGCCGGCGCCCTCACCTATGGCCTGCTCGCCCTGACCACCGACGGCGACATCGCCCCGCACTGGACCCTCGGCCTGGCCTGCGGAGCAGGCGGCCTGATCGGCGGCTTCCTGGGCGCGCGCCTGCAACCCCACATCCCCGAAACCGCCCTACGCCTCCTGCTCGGCATCCTGGCCGCGGCACTCGCCGTCTTCTACCTCACGGCGTGACCTCCACGGCACCCTGCTTCGCTCCACGCGACGCCGGCCAACCTCCGAGCGCCACGAGGCAGCGGCCAGGCAGGCAGCGGCCGGGCGGGCCGTCTCGGGTCAGCTGGTGGCGGGGATGGGCGCGGCCTGCAGACTCCGCCACAGGTAGGAGCAGGCGCGGGATCGATAGGGACGCCAGGACTCGCCGAGGCGGATCACATCGGCCGGGGCCGGAAGGCTGTCGAGCCGGTACGCGTCGCGCACGGCCTTGCGGATGACCAGGTCGTCGGCCGGCAGGATGTCGGGGCGGCGCAGCGTGAACATGAGGAACACGCCGGCCGTCCAGTCGCCGATGCCGGAGATCGCGGTCAGCCGCGCGCGGACCTCGTCGTCGGGCAGCGTCCGCAGGTCGTCGAGGTCGAGCCCGCCCGACTCCATGCGTTCGGCCAGCGACCGCAAAGCCCGGGTCTTCGCGTGCGACAGGCCGGCCGTCACGCGTAGTTCGTCGGGGTCGGCCGCGAGCAGAGCCTGAGCGGACGGGACCTCGCCGCCGAACTGGCCGAGGACACGGTCGAACATCGCGCGGGCCGCCCGCGTCGAGAACTGCTGGCTGACGATCGCCAGGATGAGCGAGCCGAACAGGTCCGTCCCGGTCTCGAACAACGACACCGGCCCGAACCGGCCGATCAGCCCGCGCAGCACGGGGTCGGCCGCCGCCAGCTGCCGGTCGGTGGCGTCCAGCGGTGTGCCGTCCGGGTAGACCGCCAGAAGCTCCATGTCCCGCACCGTACCCGGCACGTAGCGCACGCACCCGGCCCGGCCGCGGGGGCGGGGGTTGCTTGTGATCCGCGCGCCTTTGGTGGACGCACGGGGCCGCACGACTTTACGGTGACCGGGCCGTGGTGTTCGGGAAGCCGGTATGAAGCCGGCGCGGCCCTCGCCACTGTGAACGGGATTTCGGAGGCCAACACACCAGGTCACTGGGCTCGCACGAGCCTGGGAAGGCCGGCCCTCGGAGCACCACCCGTCAGCCAGGAGACCGGCCACGGCACGTAACGACCCGTCCACGAGGTGTTGGAAGGCGGTCCGCTGTGCGGTCTCCTGTGTCCTGGCTACTCCCTGCCCTGCTGGTAATCGGCGGCTGCGCAGCCTCGCCCGAGAAGTCGAGCGAGCCGCCCGTCACAAAAACCATCACCAACTGCGGCACCCCGGTCGCCGTCAAGGCGCCGCCGGCCAAGGCCGTCACCATGAACCAGTCGGCCACCGAGATCATGCTGGCCCTGGGCCTGCAGGACCGGATGGCGGGCACGGCCTATCTCGACGACGCGGTCAGCCCGGAGTACGCCGACGCCTACGCCAAGGTCCCCGTGCTGGCCAAGGAGTACCCGTCGAAGGAGAAGCTGCTCGAGACCGCGCCCGACTTCGTCTACGCCTCGTTCAACAGCGCGTTCGGCGACGAGGGCGTCGGCGACCGGGCGGAGTGGCAGAAGCTGGACGTCGGCACGTACATCTCCCCCGCCGGCTGCCCCAAGGGCACGCAGCCGGCCAAGCTGAGCATCGACGACGTGTTCGGTGAGATCCGCGACATCGGCATGATCTTCGGGGTCAGCGACCGCGCCGAGGCGCTCATCACCGCCCAGAAGGCCCGCCTCACGAAGGCCCCCACCAACGCCAAGGTGCTGTGGTGGGACGGCGGCAGCGACGCCCCGAGCGTCGGCGCCTGCTGCGGCGCCCCCGGCATGATCATGGAAGCGGCCGGGGTCACCAACGCCTTCGCCGACGTCAAGGGCAGCTGGGGCGACACGAGCTGGGAAGCCGTGGCCGAGCGCAACCCCGATGTCATCGTGCTCATCGACGCGAGCTGGGACCCCGCGGCCAAGAAACGGGAGTTCCTCGAGAAGAACGCCACCCTCAAGGGCCTGCCCGCCGTCAAGGCCAAGAAGTACGTGGTCATCCCCTTCTCCGAGACGTCGGCCGGGGTGCGCAACGTGCAGGCGGTCGAGTCCCTCGTCAAGGCCATCAGCTGAGGGCACTGCTGGCGGCGGCTCTGATCCTCTCGATCGGCGTCGCCGTCACCGTCGGCCCGGCCGACCTCTCCCTCCGTACGGTGTGGACGGTCGTCGCCGGCCACCTCGGTCTCACGGACGCGGTCGTTCCGGTGCTGCGCGACCACATCGTGTGGCAACTGCGGCTGCCCCGCGTGCTGGGCGCGGCCGTGGTCGGCGCGGGGCTGGCCGTGGCCGGCGCCGTGATGCAGACCGTCACCCGCAACTCGCTGGCCGACCCGTACCTGCTGGGAGTGTCCTCGGGCGCGGCCCTGGGCGCGGTCGGCGTCATCGTGGTCGGCCTGGCCCACGGCGTCGGCGCGCTGGCGCTGGGCGCGTTCGGGGGCGCCCTGCTGGCGTTCGGCCTGGTCGTCGCCGTCTCGGGCCGGTCGGCGCCGACCCGGGTGGTGCTCGCGGGGGTCGCCATCGCCCAGTTGTGCGCGGCGGTGACGTCGTTCGTCATCATCTGGGTGGCCGATCCGCACGCCACCCAGAGCATCACGTTCTGGCTGTCAGGCTCGCTGGCCCGGGCCGACTGGACGGCCCTGGCCTGGGCCACACCCGTGCTGCTGGCCGCGCTGGCGCTGGTCTTCGCGCAGGCCCGCGCGCTCAACGCGTTCGCGTTCGGCGAGGAAGCGGCCGCGACCCTCGGTGTGTCGACCACCAAGGTGCGCTGGCTGCTCCTGGTCACCACCGCACTGCTGACGGCCGTGCTGGTCGCGATCAGCGGCGCGATCGGCTTCGTGGGTCTGATCATTCCCCATGCCGTACGGTTCCTGACCGGTCCCGATCACCGCCGCCTGCTGCCCCTGGTCGCGCTCGGCGGCGCGCTCTTCCTGGTCTGGGTCGACACCGCAGCCCGGACGGTGTTCGAACCGCGCGAGTTGCCGGTCGGCGTGCTCACCGCGCTCGTCGGCGTGCCGGCGTTCATCTTCTTGCTGCGACGGCAGGGATCCCGCTGATGGAGAAAGTCCAAGCCGTGCCCGCGTTCCGCTTCGTGCTGCGAGGGCAGGGATCCCGCCGGTGCTGAACATCAACAGCGTCTCTTGGCTGCACATCCTGCGCGAGGTGACCACCTCAGTGCCCCGTGGCAGCCTCGTCGGCCTGCTCGGTCCGAACGGTTCCGGCAAGACCAGCCTGCTGCGCGCGGTGGCCGCTCTCGTCCCGGCCGACGCCGGTCAGGTCACGCTGGACGGGGACGACGTCGCGCGGGTGAAGCGGGCCGCGCTCGCCCGCCGGGTCGCGCTGCTGGCCCAGCACGCCGAGACCGACCTCGACCTGACCGTGCTCGACGTGGTGCTGCTCGGCCGCACCCCGCACCGGCGGTCCCGCTGGTCGGACGGCCGGGACGACAACACAATCGCCGAGCGGGCCCTCGAGCGGGCCGACCTGACCGAATTCGCCCACCGCAAATGGCAGACGCTGTCGGGTGGGGAGCGCCAACGGGCCCAACTCGCCCGCGCGCTGGCCCAGGAACCCGAGCTGTTGCTGCTCGACGAGCCGACCAACCATCTGGACGTCGGCCACCAACTTCAACTGCTTTCCCTCGTACGCAAATCAGGTGTGACGACGTTGGCCGCGCTGCACGACCTGAACCTGGCCACCATGTTCTGCGACTCCGTGGTCGTGCTCGACCGGGGCCGCGTCGTGGCCACCGGCCCACCGGCCGACGTGCTCACGCCGAAACTCCTGGCCGAGGTCTACGGCGTCGAGGCCACCGTCCACGACCACGACGGCCGCCCGGTCATCATCTTCGAGAGGCCCCCGACATGACCGAGTCGCCCCGCCCGAGTGAAGCGCCCGGCGGCAGGGTGGCCCCCGACATGACCGTGCTGCTGGTCGCCCGCTCGGTGACCCACCACGGCGGCCACGACGCGATCCACCGCCTGGCCGCGACGGTCGGCGCCCGCGCCTGCTTCCTCGACGGCGCGGACCCGTCGCTGCACGCCGCGCTGGACGAGGCCGACGGCGAGGTCGTGCTCGTGCCCGCCCATCTGCCGCCCGACCGCTACCTCGACACGTGGATCCGCCGGGCCGTCGCCCACTGGCGCGAATCCCGCGGCCGCGACCTGCGCGTCTCGGTCACCACGGCGCTGGCCGCCCAGCCCGCCCTGACCGACGCCGTCCGCGAGGCGCTCGACGGCCCGCGCACCGAGCTGACCGGCAATCCGGGGCCGTTCCGCAGTCCGGCCTGGTCGCAGATCACCCGCCACCGCCACCAGGTGCTCGTGTGCCGCGGCCCGCGCTGCACGGCGTACGGCGCCAATGAGGTTGCGACCGCGCTGAGCGAGCGCCTCGGCGAGCACGGGCTGGGCGACGACGACGTGCTGGTCACCTCGACCGGTTGCCTCTTCCCGTGCAACCTCGGCCCGATGGTCGTGGTCCATCCGGGCGACGTCTGGTACGAGTCGGTCGACCCCGGGAAGGCCGTGCGTATCGCCGACGATCACCTGCGGGACGGACGGCCGTTCGCACCGCCCCGAAAGTACTGAGAAATCGCTGGGAACTAACCCGGACCGGGGAGCGACAAACCCCACGGCACCATCCCCCATGTCGTCGTGGACCCCCGGAACGAGGAGCCCATGTCCGCCGCCCCCGAAACACAGGTCAAGCCCGCGCCGTCCCCGAGGCCGGAACGGAAATCGAGCGGCTTCGGCGCGCTGCTGTTACGTCTGCACTTCTATGCGGGCATCTTCGTCGCGCCGTTCCTGTTCGTCGCCGCGCTCACCGGTCTCGCCTACACACTCACCCCGCAGCTCGACAGCCTCGTCTACAGCAACGAACTGACGGTGGCCAGCACTGACGGCACGCCGCGGCCGCTGGCCGAGCAGGTGGCGGCGGCCCGGCAGGCCCATCCGGACGGCGAGATCGCGACGATCCGGCCCGGCGAGGGTGACGGCACGACGCAGGTCGACTTCAATGTGGACTCGCTGACGAACGACCGGCAGCACACGGTCTACGTCGACCCGTACACGGCCGAGGTCAAGGGGCAGCTCACCACCTGGTTCTCGTACACGCCGCTGAAGACCTGGTTCGACGACTTCCATCGCAACCTGCAGCTGGGCGACCTCGGACGGCACTACTCCGAGTTCGCGGCGAGCTGGCTGGCGATCATCGCGCTCGGTGGGCTCGCGCTCTGGTGGCGGCGGACGCGCGGCAACCGTACGGCGAAAAAGCTCTTGGCCCCTGACCTGTCGGCCCGCAAGGGTGTGCGCCGGACGCGCAGTTTCCACGCCGCCACCGGTGTCTGGCTGACCGTCGGCCTGTTGTTCCTCTCGGCCACGGGACTCACCTGGTCGCGCTACGCGGGTGAGAACTTCGGGGCGGCCCTGGACGCGCTCGACTCCCGGACGCCCTCGTTGTCGACCGGGGTCGAGGCGGCCGGCGGCGGCCACCACGGCGGGGCGTCGGGCGTGGCGGCGTTCGACCCGGCCACCGCCGACGCGGTGGTGAAGGTCGCGCGCGACAACGGGCTCGACGGGCCGATCGAGCTGAGCGTGCCCGCCGACGCGGCCACGGCCTGGACGGTGGCCCAGAACGACAGCGAATTTCCCGTACGCAAGGACAAGATCGCCGTTGATGCCGCGAGCAGCACCGTGGTCGACCGCAGCGACTTCGCCGACTACCCCCTGCTGGCCCAGCTGACGAGCCTCGGGGTGAGCGCCCACATGGGGATGCTGTTCGGCCTGCCCAACCAGATCCTGCTGGCGGCGCTGGCTATCGGGTTGCTCTGCGTCATCGTCTGGGGTTACCGCATGTGGTGGCAGCGGCGGCCGACCCGGGCCGGGCGGCGGGCGCTGGTCGGCGCGCCGCCGGTCGAGCGGGGGGTCTGGCAGACGCTGCCGCCGTGGGGCATCGCGGTCGGCGTCCCGATCGTGTTCGGGCTGGCCTGGGTGATTCCGCTGTTCGGCATTCCGCTGGCGGCGTTCCTGCTGGTCGATCTGGCCGTCGGCGCGTGGCGCTCCCGGTCGGGCCGCAGCTCGTCGATCCCCGTGTCACCGCCACCCGCCGGTAGCTGAACTTCGCGAGGCCATTGACCATCGATACGCTTCGATGCACACTCAGGCAAGCGCTTACCTCAGGACATCCACCGGCCTGGAGGGCTTGCCGTGCGATCGATTCTTGCTGTCGCCACGACGTTGACCGTGCTCGCTGTCCCGGCCGCGGCGGCCGCCAAAGCGCCGCCCGGCCCGGACCGCGGGCTCGTGGTCGCCGGGACGAGCGAGGGCGCGTTCCTCAGCTGGCGGCTGTTCAAACGCGAGGCCACCGGGCACAGCGCGACCGGGCTGACCGGCACGAACTTCCACGTCTTCCGGGACGGCCGGCGGATCGCCACCGTCACCGACAGCACCAACTATCTGGACCCGGGCGGCAGCGCCACTTCCCGTTACCAGGTCGCGGCCATCGGCGGTAAGCGCAGCGAGCCCACCGCCACCAGCGCCACGAACCACTTCGACCTACCGCTGCGGAAGCCGGCCGACGGCGTGACACCGGCCGGGGAGGCGTACACGTATGCGGCCAACGACATGAGCGTGGCCGACGTGGACGGCGACGGGCAGAACGAGTACGTCGTGAAGTGGGATCCGTCGAACTCGAAGGACGTGTCGCAGATCGGCTACACCGGGCCGGTCTACGTCGACACGTACGAGCTCGACGGCACACTGCGGCACCGGATCGACCTCGGCGTGAACATCCGGGCCGGCGCCCACTACACACAGTTCCTGGTGTACGACTTCGACGGCGACGGCCGGGCCGAGATCATGATGAAGACCGCCCCCGGTACGCGCACCGTCCGCAACGGGCAGAGCCGCTTCATCACCCTCCCCCGGGCCGACACGGCCCGCGGCTATCGGAACACCGACGACTACCGGCTCAGCGCGGCCGGCTACCACGAGCATCTCGTCGCCATGTTCCGGGGCTGGGCCACCCATCCCGAGGTGGTGGCGGGGCGCTGGCCGGCCACGGTCGACGCGGCGCTCGGCCTCACGCCCGCGGGTCGCAGCGCCGAGGAGCTCGCCGACTACTTCATCGACGTGTATGCGCCGGCCCGCAGCGCTCGCAACGTACTGCGTACGTTCCAGGGCTTCATCGTCGACGGACCCGAATACCTGACCGTGTTCGAGGGCGCCACCGGACGCGAACTGGAGACAGTGCCCTACAAGCCCGGCCGCCACGACGACGGACTTATGTGGGGCGACTACGCCATGCCGCGGATCGAGCCGGCCAACCGGGTCGACCGCTTCCTGGCCGGCGTCGCCTACCTCGACGGGCGCCACCCCTCAGCCGTCTTCGCGCGCGGCTACTACACCCGCTCGACCCTGGTCGCGTACCGGTGGAACGGCCGCCACCTGGTCGAGAACTGGTACGTCGACAGCGGCTGGGTGCCGATGGCCAACCCGTTCAACGACAGCCCGCACGGCCGCGACGGCACCGATCCCGTCTTCGGGAAACTGACCACCCAGGGTTTCCACTCACTCAGCGCGGCCGACGTCGACGGCGATGGCCGGCAGGAAATTGTGTACGGCGCGGCGACCATCGACGACGACGGCCGCCTGCTCTATTCGTCGACCGGGGTGCTCCCCGAGGGCAGCGCCGCCCCCGGCCAACGGGTGCGGCTCGGCCACGGCGACGCCATGCACGTCACCGACATCGACCCCGACCGCCCCGGCCTCGAGATCTTCACCGTGCATGAGAACGGCACTTCGGCTCCGTACGGCATGGCCATGCGCGACGCCCAGACCGGTGAGGTGCTGTTCGGCAGTTACTCCGGCCGCGACACCGGCCGGGGCATGATCGGCGACGTGCTGCCCGACGTCCCCGGCATCGAGTCGTGGGCCAGTATGCCCGGCGGCTCGGAGGCGCTCGGCCTGCACACCGCCCAGGGCCAGGTGCTTCCGGGCGCCATCCCCGGCACCAACCAGAGCATCCGCTGGTCGCCCGACCTGACCACCCAGATCGTCAACGGTGCCGGCGACGTGACCCCGACCATCGACGACTGGCAGCGGGGCACCGTGCTGACCGCCGAGGGCACCCGCACCAACAACGGCACCAAGGGCAACCCGAGCCTGGTCGCCGACATCCTGGGCGACTGGCGCGAGGAACTGCTGGTCCGCACCACGGACAGCACGGCCGTACGCATCTATCTGAGCACTGCGCCGACCAGCCACAAGCTGTACACGCTGATGGACGACCGCCAGTACCGCGTCGAGGTGGCCCGCCAGCAGACCACTTACAACCAGCCCTCGTACCCGAGCTTCTACCTGGCCGCCGACACCGGCTGGAGCCGCGTTCCCCTCCGCTGAACCGCCCCACCGCCCTCCTCCCTAACCCCAACCCACGCCGCGCGCCGCCTCTGTTCACCCCGGCACCCGCCGGACGCTCCCTACCTTCGCCCCGCCAGGCACTCCTGCCCTCGCCCGCCGCAAGCCCAGCGCTTCTTCCCTCGCCCCGCCGCGAGCCGGGCGCCACGGGTCCCTGCTCGGCCGGCGAGTCAGGCAGGATGGGCCGGGTGACGGCTGATCTCGTACGAGTGGACGCGGTGACCCACCTGCGCGGCACGACCGCCGTGCTCAGCGAGGTCAGCCTGGCCCTGCCCCCGGCCCGGCTGGCCGTGCTGGCCGGCCGGTCCGGTTCCGGCAAATCGACGCTGCTGCACCTGGTGGCCGGCATCATGGCGCCGACCCGGGGCGAGGTCACGGTCGACGGCAAACGGGCCACCTCGGTGCACGACTGGGCCCGCGTGGCTCTGCTCCCCCAGCGCCCGGCCCTGGCCCCCGAGCTGACGGTGGCCGAGAACGCCCAGCTCCCGGCCCGCCTGCGCGGCCGCGACCCCGACCCCGACCTGCTGACCCGCCTGGGCCTGGACGCGCTGGCCGGCCGCCCGGCCCACGACACGTCGCTGGGCGAGCAGCAGCGCACCGCCCTGGCCCGCACCCTGTCCCTGACCCCGGCCGTGGCCCTGCTCGACGAGCCCACCGCCCACCAGGACGACGACCACGTGGCCCTCGTGCTGGCCACCCTCACCGCCGCCGTGGCCGCCGGCACCCTGGTGCTGGTGGCCACCCATGATCAGCGCATCATCGACCTGGCCGACGCCCTAATGCCGCTCCGCTCGGGCCGCCTGCTGACACCTGAGCCGACCGACTGACCCCGGCCGGGTGAAACCTCTCCCCATCGGCCGAGGAACGGCCCTAATCTGGCCCTTCCATCGGTGGATGGACACACACCCCTAAGACCTACTAGCTTGATAGGCGATTGAGGGATTTGTTCAGGGGGTGATCCACTTGGTGCGGGTGGAGATGAATGAAGCCGGGGTTGTCCGGGGCGGCCGCCGGGTTCTGGTCGGCGCGAACCTGGTGCTGCCGCCGGGCTCGCTGACCGCCGTGGTCGGCCCGGAGGCGACGACGTTGCTCGATCTGGCCGCCGGACTCGCACCGGCCGAGGGCTCGGTGCGCTTCGACGGCGTCGACGTGCGCCGACTGGGTGAGGATGTCCTGGCTTCGAGCGTGGCCGTGGTGACCGCCCGCCCGTTCCTGACCCCGGGTTCGGTTCGCGACAACGTCACGCTGGGCGCGACCTGCGACGACGCGGAACTGGCCGAGGCCCTGCGCATCGCCGGCCTGACCCTGACCGACGACCCGGCCGCCCACCGCCTCCAGGTCGGCCTCGCCCGCGCCGTGCTCCGCCGCCCGCGCCTGCTGGTGCTGGACGCCCCCGAACTCGACCCGCAGGTGCCGGCCAATCTCGCCGGCACCGGCCTGACGGTCCTGGCCGCCACCACCCGCCCCGGCCCCTACGCCGACCAGATCGCCGTCCTCACCGCCGGAAAGCTGACCGTCCTGAACCGCGACGACCCGGAGTACCGGCGCCTCACCGGCTCCACCGCCGAGCCGGTCGGGGCCGTCGCCCACTGACCGCCCCATCCGGCAACGACCGCCCCGCCCAGTTCGCAGCACGCACCCCCGGCGGCCCGGCCCACGAACGACCAGGACCGCGTTCGGCCACCTCACGACCTGCCCGCTCTGCCACCCGCCGACCAGCCACGAGCGACCACCACGCACCCCAGCCTGCCGACGACCGCCGTGTGAGCCTGGGCCGCGCGGCCGCAGAGTCTTCGCACGTCCGAACCGGGACGCCGGCACTTCGATCGCGGCGTCGGTTGACCGGGGCAGACCGCGGCCATGGAACTCGGGGCAAGGCAGTGCTGGCCGGGGCAGGCTCCGGACGCGGCCCGGCCGAACTGACTACGGACCCGGGAAAGACGGATGGCGCAATGGCCATTTGCCGACAAAGGCCACCGGTGACAGCAGTCTTCCGTAACCGATGATCTTTCACGTTTGACGGGCTGTCGCGCGGGGAAATGGAGCGCCGTCCATGGTGGACTGACGAACGGGGATACAAGTGAAGACAGGTGTGGCCTGCCTCGCCACGGTGGGGCTCGTCGTCGCGCTGACGCCGGGGGTCGCCTCGGCCGCCAGCAGCGGGACTTTTCTGCCGGTGCGCTACCTGAACACCGGCTCGACCGAGACCAACGCGGTGGCGGTGGCCGACGTGACCGGGGACGGGCGGCCCGACATCCTGGCCGGGCTCGGGCCCGCCGACAACACGCAGACCAGCGCGCTGCTCGTGTTCGCCCAGCGGGCCGACCGCACCTACGGCGCGCCGACCCGCCTGGCTGGGCACGGCACTTATCACGACGTACGCCTGGCCACCGGCGACCTCGACGGCGACGGACGCACCGACGTGGCCATGGCCACCTCGAAGGGCGTCGACGTCTTCTACCAGCGCAGCGGCAAGCTGGCCGCCCCTGTCCTGGTTCCCGGCACCGCCGAGGACGTGGCAATCGCCGACATCAACGCCGACGGCCGCCGCGATCTGATCGTGAGCGCGGGCATCGGTCAGGTGCGCGTGCACCACCAGACGACGACCAAGACGTTCCCGGCCTCGGTCACGCTCACCGCCCCGGTGCCCGACGTCACCCCGTTCGACCAGGTCTTCGTGGCCGACTTCAACGCCGACGGACGGCTCGACGTGGCCCAGTCGTACGGATCCGGCGCGTGGGTGCGCCTGCGGCAGGCCAACGGCTCGTACGCGGCGGCCACCACCTACCGCGGCTCGGGCAGCCTCACCATGGCCGCGGCGGTCGGCGACGTCACCGGCGACAGGAAGGCCGATCTGGTGCTGAGCGTGATGGAGAACCAGCCCGGGGCCGCGGTCAACGTGTTCGCCCAGCGGGCCGGCGGGCTGAACCCGGCCCCCACGGTGTATCCGGCGTACGACTGCCCGGTCGGCCTGGCCATCGGCGACCTCACCGGTGACGGCCGCAACGACCTGGTCGCGGCCCACTTCAACTGGCTGGCGGCCAGCGTCTACCTGCAGCAGTCGACGGGACGCCTCGGCATCTACACAGCCAACCAGGTCGACGGCGTCGGCAACCAGGCCGACGCCCTGGCCATCGCCGACGTCACCGGCGACGGCAAGCCCGACGTCCTCAGCGTCGCCTACACCAAGCTCGCGATCCTGCAGCAGCGCTGACCCACCCCGACTCGGTTCCGGCCGGGCGGCAGTGCTGACCCACTGTTGCCCGGCCTTGACCATCCGGCAGCACTGACCTCACCGCGACTCGGTCTTCCCGCGGCTGCTCGATCGCTCGAGCGCAGCTTGCGGTCGTTGTCGCGGGTGGCGACCGATCTCCCGGGCCTGCCGTCGCCGCCGCACGCGACCACACCTGTCAGCAGGCCACGCGCTGGAGCGGACGACGTTCAGGGCACTGTGATCCCCGTCTTCGCCACCAGACGTTCCGAGGCCGCCATGAAGGCGGTCACCCGGTCGGGCGTCAGGACCGGCGAAGCGGGGATCGCGGCGCCCTTGCGGTTGAACATCGTGCCGCTGGGCGCGTCGGTCGAGAGCAGCGGCAGCACCCGGTCCGCGTACACGCTCGGCTTGGTGTAGATCGGAGCCAGCGCCGCCTCCATGAGCCGGTAGCGCCACGATCCCTCGCCGAACAGGTTGCTCCGGATGCCGGACTTCACGAATCCCGGGTTGAGCCCGAAGACATCGAGATGCGGGTAGCGGCGGGCGGCGTCGAGCACGAGCGCCTCGTTGGCGGCGACGGTGTTCATGTGCACGGCCATCGCTTTGTATGACCGTTCGGCATTCAGGTCAGTCGGATAGCCGGCCTGACCCTTGCCGGGGAAGCCCATGACGAAGACCTTGCCCCGCTCGAGCCGGTCGGCCAGGCCGCGCAGGATCACGAACCGGCTCAGATAGCTGACGGCCATGTCGGCCTCGATGCCCTCGGCCGTCTCTTGTCGCTGCGGCGCCGCGATGATGCCGGTCGTGAACACCACCGCGTCCAGCGCAGTCGGCAGTTCCCCGGCCAGCCGGGCCGCCTCTCGCATCGAGCTCAGGTCGGCCCGCACGAATTCGAGCCCCGGGACGTCGGCGTCCCGGAAGGTGCGGCCCACGACCAGCACGTGCCGGCCCTGAGCGGCCAGAGCCCGGCTCATCGCCTGCCCGATGCCCGCGGTGCCTCCGATGACTGCGACGCTGCCCATGACGGACCTCCAATAGTTGACTCACTAGATGGTTGAGCGAGTCACGCATTAAGAACGTAGGCCGAGATGCGTGACTGAGTCAACTATTGATTTGGTCGAGTATTCTGGCCGTCATGCCGAACACGGAGGCGCGGTTCGCCGAGGCGAGCCGGTTGTCGCAGTTGCTCATCACCATCGCCGAGGAGGCCAAGGCCGACTTCGTGGCCACGGTGGGCGAGTTCGGTCTGCCCGTGCCGCTGGCCCGCGTGCTGGTGCTGCTGTCGACACCTTCGCCGATGCGCGACCTGGCCGACCAGCTGCACTGCGACCGGTCCTACATCACGGGACTGGCCGACCAGCTCGAGGAGCGCGGCCTGATCAGCCGCGAGCCCGGCACCGACCGCCGCATCAAGCTGCTGGCCCTCACCGACGCCGGCGAGGTCATGCGCGACCAGATCTCCACCGCGGTCGCCGAACGCAACATGATCCTGCGCCGCCTCACCGACGCCGAACGGCGCACCCTCGCCCCCCTGCTCGAACGCCTGCAGGGTGACTCCGACGCCACCTGCACGCCGTAGACGGGGTCAGTCCAACGCACCACCAGCACCCGCCGCGTCGACCGGGCCGGCGCCGAGAAGGCGACGTGCCGCCGACGCACAGGCGACCAGCCGGCCGGAGTGCTGACCCCCACGGCCTCAGCGCATCGCCGATTCTCGAGCGCTCAGCTGACCGGGAGGATGGCACCCCGGTGAGGTTCCGGAGCTGCCCCCAGCAAGGCCAAGCAGGCTGCTCCCCGTGAGCCTCGGCGCGATCGCGCGACTGCCCCGCCTGCCGCCCGCAAGGCTCGGCACACCGGCGCAGCTGACTCGCGGGTGACGGGTAACCGTCCGCGACGGTCAGCGCAGCGAGGCCGTCGACTCGCGGGGACGAGCCGGTCGGCCGTGCAGGTCAACGCAGCGAGGCCGTCGACTCGCGAGTGACGAGTCTGCCGGGGAACTTTTCGATGCCGGAGCCCAGTGTGCCGCCGATCGCCGCGAACAGGCGCTGGGCCGCCACTCGGCCCAGTTGTTCCAGGTTCAAGTCGACGGTGGTCAGCGGCGGCCGGGCGTTGGCGGCCAGGATGGTCCAGTTGTCGTAGCCGACCACGGCCACCTGCCCCGGCACGTCGAGCCGTTCCTCGTGCAGCACGTCGACCACCCCCCGGGCGATCTCGTCCGAGCCCGCGAAGATGGCGTCCACGTCCGGGCACCGCTCGAGCAGCATCCGCGTCGCGCCCCTCCCCCACGCCTCGGACCACATGCCGAACCACACCTCGCCACCCGCCACCGAAAGGCCCTCCTGCGCGAGCCGGTCGAGCGCCCCGCGCGCCCTGTCCTGAGCCGCCCCATAGGTCGCATCCCCCGTGATGTGCGCGATCTTCCGCCGCCCGCAGCGGATCAGGTGGTCGACCGCCAGCCGGCCACCGCCTTCGTTGTCGCTCACCAGGGACAGGTCGGCCGGGTCGTCCGACGGCGCGTACGCGTAAATGACCGGCACCGGCAGGTCGCGCCCGAGCGACGGCCGGCTGTCCGGCCGCGCCCCCACCACGATCAGCCCGTCGACCCGGCGCGACAGCAGCGCCCGCAGATGATGCTTCTCGCGGATGCTGTCGCCGCGCGCGTCGCACAGGAAGACCGACGTCTGGTCGGTGCCGAACGCGTCCTCGGCGCCCATCAGGATGGGGATCGAGAAGCGACCCTCCAGGTCGGACGTCAGCAGCCCGACCGTGCCGGTGCGCTGGGTGATCAGCGCTTGGGCGTGGGTGTTGGGCGAGAAGTCCAACTGGGACGCCGCCTGCATCACCTTCTCCCGGGTGGACGCCCGCACCTGGGGCTGGCCGTTGAGGGCCTTGGACGCGGTCGCGACGGACACCCCGGCCAGCCGGGCCACGTCGCGCAGGGTCGCTCGCTCCAACTCGATTCCTCCCGGGACGAGAACACTCTTGACAGCAAAATAGCCGTAGGTTTACGTTCCTGAAAACCTTTTCGGCAGTTGAGCTCCCGGCCTAGGAACCGGCTTGAGCTGCACCGACAAGCTGCCACCTTACTCCCCGTGAATCGCCGGACCGAAAACGGAGGAGCACCTTGAGCATTCGCAGAGCGGTGGCCGTGATAACGATCGCGGGCCTGCTTGCCTCGGCCGCGGCTTGCGGCGGGGACGACGACAGCGCCACCGGTGGCGGCGACATCACCGCCGAGGGCGTCGACGACGGCTCGGAACTGACCCTCTGGACCCGCGCCCCGCTGGAACTCCAGGCCAAGGCGCTGGTCGATGCCTACAACAAGAGCCACAAGAACCAGGTCAAACTCACCGTCACCCCCAACGACGACTACGTGGCCAAGGTGGGTGCGGCGGCCGGCAGCGGCGGCCTGCCCGACCTGTTCGCGGCCGACATCGTCTATGTGCCGAACTGGACGAAGGCCGGCCTGTTCGCCGACCTGACCGAACCGATCAAGCTGCTGCCGTACGCCGACAAGATCAACCAGGGTCACCTGACCGCGGGCACGTTCGAGGACAAGAAGTACGTGCTCCCGTTCATCCTCGATCTGTCGGTGATCTTCTACAACAAGAAGCTGTACAAGGAGGCCGGCCTCGACCCCGAGAAGGGCCCGACCACGATCGACGAGTTCAAGGACCAGGCGCTGGCCATCCAGAAACTCGGCAAGAAGGACGTGTACGGCACCTACTTCGGCGGCAACTGCGGTGGCTGCAACGTTTTCACATGGTTCCCGATGGTGTGGGCCAGCGGGCAGGAGGTGATGAACCCCGAGGGCACGCAGTCGCTGATGGACGGCACCGCGGCCCAGAAGGTCTACAGCACCTGGCGTGAGCTGCAGGAGGCGGGCGCGATCGCTCCCGGGGCCAAGGACGAGACGGGCGCGACCTGGGTCGCCGGTTTCCAGGAGGGCAAGGTCGGCGTGATGCCGTACCCGGCCACCCTGCTGTCGACCGCGGCCAAGACCGTCGATGTCGGCGTCGTCGGAATCCCGGGTGTCGACGGGGGCGCCTCGACGTTCGTGGGCGGCGACGGCATCGGCATCTCCAAGGACTCGAAGAAGAACCAGCAGGCCTGGAACTTCCTGGCCTGGCTGAGCTCCGAGGCGGCCCAGGTCGACGTGATCGCCGCGACCGGCAGCACGGTCTCGCGCACCGATCTGGTCGACAACCAGTACAGCCAGAAGGATCCGCGGGTCGCGACCGTCAACAAGGTGGCGGCGGCGCCGCAGAGCAAGACACCGGTGTCGGTCAACTTCCAGCAGGCTTTCAACGCCCCGGGCAGTCCCTGGATGACCCTGGTCCGCAATCAGGTCTACGGCGACGCCGGCGGCCTGGCCAAGGACAATACCGCGCTCACCGACACCCTGGCTCAATAGTGACGAAGGCGAAGGCGTACGCCGGTTGGGCGTACGCCACCCCTACCGCCCTGTTCGTGCTCGTGTTCTTCGTCCTGCCGATCCTGCTGGTCGGCCGGATGTCGGTCTCGGACTGGGGTCTGTTCGCCGGCAACCGGGGCTGGAACGCGCCCGAGAACTTCACCGCCGCCGTCGACAACCGGCTGTTCTGGCCGGCCGTCTGGTTCACCCTGAAATACACAGTGGTGACCACGGTGATCCTTCTCGGGCTCGCTCTGGGCCTGGCCCTGCTGGTGCAGGAGTCGTCGCGGTGGACCGGCTTTCTGCGTACGTCGTTCCTCGTGCCCTCCGCCCTCGGGCTGGCCTCGGCGTCGCTGTTGTTCTACGCGCTCTACTCGCCGCAGGCGAGCCCGTTCCCGGGGCAGATCTCGTTCCTGGGCACGCCGTGGTCGGCCCTGTGGTCGACCGTGGCACTCATCGTGTGGCGGTTCGCCGGCTTCTACATGCTGTTGTTGCTCGTCGGCCTCAACAGCATCCCGGGCGATGTGTACGAGGCCGCGCGGCTCGACGGCGCCGGTCGGTGGCAGACCTTCCGGCACGTCACGCTGCCGCTGCTGCGCCCGTCGCTGGCCCTGTGCACGATCCTGTGCGTCACGGGCTCGCTGCTCGCCTTCGACCAGTTCTACATCCTCACCAAGGGCGGCCCCGACAACAGCACGGTCACCATCGTGCAGCTCGTCTACAACGTGGCCTTCCAGGGGCAGAACAACCTCGGCCGGGCGGCCGCACTGTCCATCGTGGTCCTGGCGGCTCTGCTCATCGTCAACATGCTGCAGTTCCGCGGTCTGCGCGGTAAGGAGCGCTGACCCTTGAAGAACCTAGTGCGTACGCCGCAGCACGTGCTCACCGGCGGCCTGGCCATCGTTTTCCTGTTCCCGCTGGTGTGGGCGGCCCTGGCCTCGGTCTCCCCGCAGGCCGGCACCCAGCAGACCGACGGCTGGGGGTTCGGCAACTACGCGACACTGGCCAACTATCAGGCCGGTGTCTGGCAGTACATCCTGAACTCCACGGCCATCTCGCTCCTGACGGTGGCGTTCACGTTGTTCGCCTCGGTCACCGGCGGGTACGCGTTCGCCAACTTCCGCTTCCCCGGCCGCAACGCCCTGTTCCTGGTAACGCTGGCCATCCTCATGGTCCCGTACGCGACCCTGCTGATTCCCCTCTACGTCCTGCTGAACAGCCTCGGCCTGCAGAACTCGCTGGTCGGGCTGGCGCTCGTGCTGTCCATGTTCCAGTTGCCGTTCGCGACGTTCATGATGCGCATCTCGTTCGAGGCGGTGCCGAACGAGCTGCGCGAGGCGGCGCTCATCGACGGCTGCGGGTCGTTGCGCGCGCTGCTGCGTGTCCTGCTGCCCGCGACCCGGCCCGGGCTCATCACCGTGGGCCTGTTCGCCTTCCTGGCCGCCTGGAACGACTTCATCACGCCACTCGTGCTGATCAGCGACTCCGACAAGATGCCGCTGCCGCTGGCCGTGGCCAACCTGCGCGGCCAGGTGATGGGCATCGTCGACTACGGCGCCACCGAGGCCGGCGTGGTCGTGCTGGCGCTGCCCTGCATCGTGCTCTTCCTCGCCTTGCAACGGCACTACGTCCGCGGCTTCATGTCCGGCGCTCTCAAAGGGTGATGCTCATGACCGTCTCCACTCCCGTCGTGCCCAGCCGGGGCCGCCTGCGCCCGCTCGGCCTCAGCGAGGTCAGCCTGCGCGCACCCGGCTTCTGGGCCCACCGACAGCAGGTCAACGGGTCGGCCACGCTCGACCACATCGAACGATGGCTGGAAAGGGCGGGCTGGCTCGGCAATTTCGACGGCGGCCCCCGCCAGGGCCGCGAATTCTCCGACACCGAGGTCTACAAGTTCCTGGAGGCGCTGGCCTGGGAGTACGGCCGCACCCGGGACCCGGCCATCGACGCCCGCTTCCGGGCCGTCGCGGCCCGGGTCGCGGCCGCGCAGGAACCGGACGGCTACCTCAATACCAACTTCGGGCGACCGGGTCAGCAGCCGCGTTACAGCGATCTGGAGTGGGGGCACGAGCTTTATTCGTACGGGCATCTGATCCAGGCCGCCGTGGCCCGAGCCCGCACCTACGGCCACGACGAGTTCGTCGCCGTCGCCGTCCGCGCGGCCGACCACCTGTGCGACGTGTTCGGGCCGGGCGGCATCGAGTCGGTGTGCGGCCACGCCGAGGTCGAGCCGGCCCTGGTCGAGCTGTACCGGGTGACCGGCAACCCGCGCTACCTGGAACAGGCGCGGCTGTTCGTGGAGCGGCGCGGGCACCACGTCCTGTCCGACATCGAGTTCGGCCGGGCCTATTTCCAGGACGACATGCCCGTACGGGAAGCGACTGTTCTTCGCGGCCATGCCGTGCGGGCCATGTATCTGGCCGCGGGCACGGTCGATGTGGCCATCGAGACCGACGACGACGAGCTGCTGGCGGCGGTGGCCCGGCAGTGGCGCGCGACGATGGCCCGGCGCGTCTATCTGACCGGCGGCGTGGGCGCGCGCCACCAGGACGAGGCGTTCGGTGATGACTTCGTGCTGCCGCCCGATCGCGCGTACTCGGAGACGTGCGCCAGTGTCGGGTCGGTCATGCTGGCCTGGCGGCTGCTGCTGGCGTACGGGGACGCGCGTTACGCCGACCTCATCGAGCGCACGCTGTTCAACGTGATCGCCACATCGCCCTCCGACGACGGCACGCGCTTCTTCTACACGAACACCCTGCACCAGCGGACGCTCGGCACAGTGCCGCCGCCCGACGAGATCGTGCCGCGGGCGTCGTCGAACCTGCGCGCGCCCTGGTTCACGGTGTCGTGCTGCCCGACCAACATCTCGCGGACGTTCGCCGGCCTCGCCGCCTATCTGGCCACCGCCGACGACGACGGGATCCAGCTGCACCAGTACGCCGCCGCGTCGCTCCAGGTGGGCGACGTGGCCCTGGACATCGACACCGACTATCCGGTCAGCGGGCGCATCGCGGTGCATGTCCGCCGCTCCCCCGGGCGCCCGTGGACGCTGACCCTGCGCGTCCCGGCCTGGGCCACCGGCGCGACGCTCGACGGCGAGCCGGTCGAGCCGGGCTGGGCCCGGCTGCGCCGCCGCTTCGCCGAGGGCGAGACGATCGTGCTCTCCCTGCCCGTCCAGCCCCGGCTGACCTACCCTGACCCGCGGGTCGACGCCATCCGCGGGTGTGCGGCGGTCGAGCGCGGCCCGGTCGTCTACTGCGCCGAGTCGTCCGGGCCGTCGGTCGACACGTTCCGCCTCGACGCCGGGCAGCCGCTGACCGACGACGGCGCCGGGGGCATCACGGCCCAGTGCCACATCGTCGATCCGCCCGACGACGACTGGCCGTACCTGGCCGACCGCCCCGACCCGCCGTTCGAGAAGGCGCCGGTCACGCTGCGCCCGTATCACGACTGGGCCTCGCGGGGCCCGTCGACGATGCGCGTCTGGCTGCCCCTGGCTTAGCCAGGCCGGTCTCGTAGGCGACGATCACGGCCTGCACCCGGTCGCGCAGGCCCAGCTTGCCGAGCAGGCGCTTCATGTGGGTCTTGACCGTGGACTCCTCGACGAACAGGGCGGCGGCGATCTCGGCGTTGGAAAGACCGCGCGCGACCAGGTCGAGGACGTCGCGTTCGCGGGCGGTCAGGGTGCGCAGCCGCCGGGTCGCGGCCGGGTCCGGGGGCTCGGCCGCGGCCATGCGGTCGATGACCGTACGGGTGACCGACGGGGACAGCAGCGAGTCACCGGCCGCGATCGTGTGGACGGCCTCGATCAGGCGTTCGGGGCGGGTGCGCTTGAGCAGGAAGCCCGACGCGCCCGCGGCCAGCGCCCCGAAGACGTAGTCGTCGTCCTCGAACGTGGTCAGGATCAGCACCCGGGTCGCGGGCGCGGCCTCGCTCAGCTCGGCGGTGGCGGCGATGCCGTCGCGGTGCGGCATCCGGACGTCCATGAGCACCACGTCGGGCCCGAGCTCGCGGGCCCGGGCCACCGCCTCGTGGCCGTCCGCCGCCTCGCCGACCACCGTGATGGTGTCGTCGCTGGAGAGCACGGCCCGCAGCCCGGCCCGCATGAGATCGTCGTCGTCGACGATCAGCACGGTCGTCACGTCGCCGCCGCGGCGTACGGCAGCCGGGCGCTCAACCGGAACGTGCCGGCCTCCCCGGCCGCGGCCTCCAGCGTGCCGTCCAGCAGCGAGGCCCGCTCGCGCATGCCGACGATCCCGAGCCCGCCCCCGGACCGCCCGGGCCCGCCGACCGGGTTGCTGACCTCGATGTCGACGGCGGCCGGCCCGTACGACATCCGCACGTCGGCCGAGCCCGACCCGTGCCGGGCGGCGTTGGTCAGCGCCTCCTGCAGGATCCGGTAGGCCGCCCAGGCCACGCCGCTGGGCAGCCCGCGCCGGGCCCCGTGGAACGTGGCCGACACGTCGAGGCCGCTCGCCCGGTGCCGGTCGACCAGCTCCTCGAGCGCGGCCGTGTCGGCCGGCGCCGGGTCGGCCGGCTCGTCGCCCTCGCGCAGCGCCCGCACCAGCCGGTCGATGTCGGCCACCGTGCTGTACGCGACCTCCTCGATCGTCTCGATGGCCCGCAGCGACCGGTCGGCGTCCTGCCGGTGCAGCAGCCGGGCCGCGCCGGCTTGGACCAGGATCACGTTGATCGCGTGCCCGGCCGAGTCGTGCAGCTCGCGGGCGATCCGGGTGCGTTCCTCGGCCGCGGCCAGCCGGCGCTGGGCGGCCAGGTCCTGCTCGCGCAGCCGGGCGTGCTCCTCGAGCTCGGCGATCCGCTGGCGGCGCAGATGGGCGTGGTCGCCGGCGATCCAGACCAGCGCGAACATGGCCACCCAGGCGAACAGCCCGGGCGTCATGGCCAGCAGCGAGTGCCCCTCGGCGGCCATCAGGGTCATCGCCACCGGTAGGTAGTTGGCCACGGCAACCGCCGACCACAGGCGCCGGAACGGGTCGCCGCCGACCGCTTCCGCCAGCACATAGGTCGCGATCAACGGCCCCGGCGGCACGTCGAGGCCGTAGTCGAGGGCGAGCAGGGTGAGGGTGGCCACCGCTGTCGCGCCCCAGGCGAAGGCGGGAGACCGGCGGGCCACCAGCAGCGGCGCGATCGAGACCAGGGCCAGCAGGACACCGGCGACGTCGAGCTCGCGATAGCCGGGCTCGGCCGCGCCCAGGCCGCCCTCGTGCAGCATTCCCAGCGTGAAGACGCCGGCCACCAGCACCACACCGATGTCGACCACGTCCCGGCCGCGCGCTCCCACGCTGATCCTCACCCGGCCAGCGTACGGAGGCCGGGCGCACCCAGCCTCCCCCTCAGGGGGTATGCCGGGAACCCACCCCGGAGCGATTCGCCGGGGCGGCCGGTCCGCTTAGCGTCGCTTCCCGTTGCCGCTCACGGGGAGGAACCATGTTCGTACGGCTGGCTGTCTGGTCCGACCGGCACCGCTGGAAGGCGTTGCTGCTGTGGGTGCTGATCCTGGCCGGGGTCACCGTCGGCGCCCGCCTGGCCGGCAGCGACTTCCGCAACGACTTCACGCTGCCCGGCGCGGAATCCCAGCAAGCGCAGGAGCTGCTCGGCTCGCGGGGCGGGGGCACGCTGCAGGTGGTCTACCGCGACCCGGCCGGCCTGTCGGGCCTCGAGGCGCCGGCCGGAATCCGGGCGCTGCCGCACGTGACCGGCGTGACGGAGCCGACCGTCTCGGCCGACGGCACGATCGCGTACGCCACGGTGACGCTGGACGTCCCGGCCGAGTCCATGCCGGCCGAGGCCACCCGCCGCATCATCGACACCGCCCGCGCGACCGGCGGCCCGGGCCGCACAGTGGAGGTCGGCGGCGACGCCGCGCGGGCCGCCGAGGAGGCCGAGGGCGGGGCGGCCGAGGGCGCGGGCCTGCTGGCCGCGCTGGTGATCCTGGTCCTGCTGTTCGGGTCGCTGCTCGCGGCCAGCCTGCCCATCATCATCGCGCTGTTCGCCGTGGGCACCGCCATCGGCCTGGTCACGCTGGCCTCGCACGTGGCCACGGTGGCCGACTTCACCACGCCGCTGCTGATCCTGGTCGGGCTCGGGGTGGGCATCGACTACGCGCTGCTCGTCTTCTCGCGGTTCCGGGGCGAGCTGGCGGCCGGCGCCGACCGCGCCGCGGCCACGCGCACGGCGCTCGACACGGCCGGGCGCACGGTCTTCTTCGCGGGCACGACCGTCATCGTGGCGCTGCTCGGCCTCGTCCTGCTGGGCCTGGGCGCCCTGCAGGGTGTCGCCGTCGCGTTGGCCGTCACCGTGCTGGTGACGATGCTGGCCGCGCTGGTGCTGCTGCCGGCGCTGCTCGGGTTGTTCGGGGCCCGGCTGGAACGGTCGGCGGCCAAGCGGCGACGCGCGGAGGGCCGGTTGTGGCGCCGCTGGAGCGACGCGGTGGCCCGCCGACCGTGGCCGGCCGTGCTGCTGCCGTTCCTGGCCCTGGCCGCGCTGACGGTTCCGGTGCTGGACATGCGGCTCGGTTTCGCCGACGCGGGCACCGACGACCCGGGCAAGACCAGCACCCGGGCGTACGAGCTGCTGGCCCGGGGCTTCGGGCCCGGTGTCAACGGTCCGCTCGTGGTCGTGGTGCCCGACGCGGCGGCGGTGGAGTCCGTGCGTCGGACCGTGGCCGGGACCCCCGGCGTCGCCTCGGTGACGGATCCGATGCGGAGGCCGGGAGATGACCTCACGACCCTGATCGCGATCCCCGCCTCAGCGCCGCAGGACGAGGCGACGGCGGACCTGGTCACCAGCCTGCGGGGCGCCCTGGGCGGCGCCGCACTCGTCGGTGGCCCCACGGCGGCGGTCCTCGACGTCTCGGCCGCGCTCTCGGATCGGCTGCCCGTCTTCGTGACGGTGGTCGTCGGACTGTCGGCTCTCCTGCTGCTGATGCTGTTCCGCTCGGTGCTGATCCCGCTCAAGGCGGCCGTGCTCAACCTGCTCAGCGTCGGCGCAGCCATGGGCGTGGTCGTGCTGGTCTTCCAGAACGGGGCCTTCGGCGTTCCGCCCGGCCCGATCGAGGCGTACGTGCCAGTGATGATCTTCGCGATCGTGTTCGGCCTGTCCATGGACTACGAGGTCTTCCTGCTGGCCCGCATGCACGAGGAGTGGGAGCGCAGCCGGGACGCCGCCGGCGCGATCCGCGAGGGACTGGCCACCACGGCCCGGGTGGTGACCGCCGCGGCCGCCATCATGGTCGTGGTCTTCGGCGCCTTCCTGCTCTCGCCCGACCGCATGCTGCAGCAGTTCGGCCTGGGCCTGGCCACCGCTGTCCTGATTGACGCCGTAGTCATCCGGTGCCTGCTGCTGCCGGCCGCCATGCATCTGTTCGGCGCCCGCGCGTGGTGGCTTCCGGCCGGTGTGGCCCGGCGCCTCCCCCGGCTCGCCCTGGAGCACCGATGAGGTCACTCTTCTCTCGGCGTATACTCTCGGCGTATAGTCACTCGCATGACGGTGCCGCTGACGCTTCTCGGGCTGCTCGAACGCGAGCCCAGCCACGGTTACGACCTCAAGCGCGACTACGACGCGTTCTTCGGGCGCGACAAACCGCTCTCCTTCGGCCAGGTCTATTCGACGCTCAGCCGGCTCGCCCGCGACGGCAAGGTCGTGATCAGCGACCCCGAGGCGGGGGCCGGGCCCGACCGCAAGCGCTATGTCATCACCGATGCGGGGGCGACCGAGGTCGACTCGTGGCTGACCGAGCCGGTCGCCCCCGAACCCCACCTGCAGACGGTGCTGTTCGCCAAGGTGACCCTCGCGCTGCTGCTCGACCGCCCGGCCGAGCAGTATCTCGACACCCAGCGCGCCGCCCACATGCAGCGCATGCGCGAGCTGACCACGGTCAAGCGCTCGGGCCGCCTGGTCGACTCGCTGCTGGCCGACCACGCCCTGTTCCACATCGAGGCCGACCTGCGGTGGATCGAGCTCACCGCGGCCCGGCTCGACGCGCTGGCCCGGGAGGTCCGGCGATGACGACCGTGCTCGAGGCCCGCGACGTCCACTTCGCGTTCGGCCGCACGCCCGCCCTGCGCGGCGCCGACCTGCGACTGGGCGAGGGCGAGATTCTGGCCGTGATGGGGCCCAGCGGCTCCGGCAAGTCCACGCTGCTGCACTGCCTGGCCGGCATCCTGGTCCCCGATTCGGGTGAGATCCACTTCGACGGGCAGCGCATCGACCGGCTCGGCGAGACCGGACGCAGTGCCCTGCGCCGCGACAAGTTCGGGTTCGTGTTCCAGTTCGGACAGTTGGTGCCCGAGCTGAGCGCCGAGGAAAATGTTGCCCTTCCGCTGCTGCTTTCCGGCGTACGCCGTTCGGCCGCGACCGCCGAGGCCCGGGTCTTACTCGAGCGGCTCGGCCTCGACGGGCTGGCCGCGCGCACCTCGGGCGAGCTCTCCGGCGGCCAGGCGCAACGGGTGGCGCTGGCCCGGGGCCTGGTCGCCCGCCCGCGGGTGCTGTTCGCCGACGAGCCCACCGGCGCGCTCGACTCGCTCACCGGCGAACAGGTGATGGACCTGCTGGTCGGTTCGGCCCGCGCCGAGGGCACCTCGGTGGTGCTCGTGACGCATGAACCGCGCGTGGCCGCGTACGCGGACCGGGAAGTTGTCGTGCGTGACGGCAAGGTGCTGGCGCTGACCGCGGAGCCCGCCGCATGATCCGCCTCGGGTTGCGCCTCACGCTGGCGGGGGGACGTGAGGCGCTGGTCCGGCTGGTGGTCATCGCGCTGGCCATGGCCCTCGGGGTCGGCCTGCTGCTGGCCGCGCTGGCCGGGCTGGGCGGCGTGTCGAGCCAGAACGACCGCTACGGCTGGGCCAACTCGACCGTCGAGGCCGGCCCCGACCCGCTGTGGTGGCAGACGCGGATCGACGGCTTCGACTCGCGCACGATCGGCCGGGTCGACCTGGCCGCCACCGGGCCGCAGTCGCCGGTGCCACCCGGCCTGCCCCGCCTGCCCGGCCCCGGCGAATACTTCGCGTCCCCGGCCCTGGCCGAGCTGATCGCCACCACTCCCCGAGCCGAACTGGCCGACCGCTATCCCGGCCGCCTCGCGGGGACCATCGGCGACGAGGCCCTTCCCTCGCCCGATTCGCTGGTCGCCGTGGCCGGCTGGTCCCCGGCCGAGCTGTCCCAGCGCCCCGGCGTCCGGCGGGTCGGCACCATCGCGAGCGTCGCCCCCACGAGTTGCCCGGGCGGCTGCTGGGCCGGCATCCCCACCGCCGGGCTCCAGCTGATCCTGGGTGTGGTCGCGGCTGCGCTCATCTTCCCGCTGTTCATCCTGGTCGGCACGACCACCCGTCTCGCCGCCACCCGCCGCGAGCAGCGGTTCGCGGCCATGCGCCTGGTCGGCGCCACGCCCCGGCAGGTCGGGGTCGTCTCCGCGGTCGAGGCGACAGTCTCGGCCGTCGCCGGCACCGCGCTGGGGTTCGGCCTGTTCCTGGCCTTCCGCGACGCGCTGGCCGCGATCCCGTTCACCGGCGCGCCCATGTTCCCGGCCGATCTCGCCCTCGGCCTGCCGCTGGTGCCGGCGGTCGCCCTCGGTGTCCCGGTGCTGGCCGCGTTGGCCGCCCTGGTCGCGCTGCGACGCGTACGGGTGTCGCCGCTCGGCATCACCCGCCGGGCTGCCGCCCGTCCGCCGCGGGCCTGGCGGATCGTCCCGCTGCTGGCCGGGCTGGCCGAGCTGTCGTACTTCGTCGGCCGCCGCCCGTCCACCACGGACGGTCAGATCGTGGCCTATCTGTCCGGGATCCTCGTGGTGATGATCGGGCTGGTCGTGGCCGGGCCGTGGCTGACCATGGCCGTCGCCCGCATCGCCGCCCGCCGCGCGAACGGCACGGCCGCGCTGATCGCCGCCCGTCGGCTGGCGGGCAACCCCAAGGCCGGGTTCCGCTCGGTCAGCGGGCTGGTGATCGCCCTGTTCGTCATGACAGTGGCCGTCGGCATCATGGGCTCGCTGGCCGCCGACCGACCGGCCGCGGGCAGCGCCCACAGCTCGGTGCTGCACACCATCTTCCGCGAGGGGTTGCCCGCTCCGACCGGCGATCCGGTTCCGGCCGCTTTGAAGACCCAGCCCGGCGTACGGGAGATCGCCGTGACCCGGCACCCGCCGGCCGACCGCCCACCGCCCGAGGTGCCGCTGGGCGACTGGGGCTGGCCCACGGCCCTGGTGTCCTGCGCCGACCTGGCCGCCATGCCGTCCAACGGTCGCTGTGCCCCCGGCGCCGGCACGGCGTGGGTCTACAACGGGCTGGAAGGCCCCGAAGGCTGGGACGGCGTCTGGCCCACGGCCGACGTCGCGCCCGACCGGCTGCCGGCCCTGGCCGTCGACTCGATCGTCACGTACACCGACGGTTCCCGGGCCGCGCTCGAACGCGCCCGTACCACCCTGAGTACGGCCCACCCGATGCTGTACTCGCCGTACACGGACGCCGAATGGAACGCCGAGTCGGCGCGGACGTTCGAGGGCTGGCAACGCCTGGCCGACGTGGTCGTGCTGACCAGCCTGGCCGTCGCCGGGTGCAGCCTGGCCGTGGGCATCGCGGCCGGCCTGAGCGAACGCAAGCGCCCGTTCAGCCTGCTCCGCCTGACCGGCGTGCCGCTGCGCACGCTGCGCCGGGTGGTCGCCCTCGAGAGCGTGACCCCGCTGCTGGCCGCGGCGGCGGTTGCCCTGGGCGCGGGCCTGCTCGCGGCCCACCTGTTCCTGCGGGCGCAGATGCAGATCTCGCTGCACCCGCCGGGCCTGTCGTTCTACGCGACCGTGCTGGGCGGTCTCGCGGCCTCGCTGGCCGTGATCAGCCTGACCCTGCCCCTGCTGCGCCAGATCACCGGCCCCGAGGCCGCCCGCGGTGACTAACCGATGTGGGCGTCGACCGTCGCCAGCACGGGGGCCAAGTCGGCCTGCTCGATCACGCCGTCGGGCCGGAAGGGCAGCCGGGCCAGCCGTTTCACGCCGTCGGCCCAGATGGTGCGGTCGGCCGGCGCCGGTGTGTGCAGGTCGGTCTGCTCGCCGCAGTGCGGGCAAGCGAAGTACGCCATGTTCTCGACCCCGCCCAGCACGGGCGTGCGTACTGAGCGCAGCACGCTGAGCGCGCGCCCGGTGTCGAGGTGCGAGACCTCGGCCGGCGTCACGACCAGGATCGTCCCGACCCGCCCGGCGCCGGCCAGCACGCCCTGCTGCGTGAAGCTGATGCCGGGCGGCAGGTCGACGACGAGGACCTCGACGTCACCCCAGTCGGTCTCCTTGAGCAGGCGGCCCAGCATGAGGTCGGCCAGATCGGTGCCGAGGGCCAGCCCCTGGTTACCGGCGACCAGGAACCCGGCCGAGGCGACCTTCAGCCCGTCGACCTCCACCGCCTCCAGCCCCGGGTCGCGGCCGCCGCGGTTCCAGCTGGCCAGGGTCACCGTGCGGGCCGGCGCGTCCCGCCGGATCCCCAGCATGCGCGGCACGTCGGGCCCGGCGATGTCGGCATCCACCAGCCCGGCCCGGCGACCGGCCCGGGCCAGCTGCCGCCCGAGGGCCACGGCCACGCTGGTCTTGCCGACGCCACCCTTGCCACTGGCCACCGCGATGATCGGCGTCTCGCCCATTCACACACCGTACTGCGTGACGACCGCCAGCCGATCCTCCAGCGGCCCGGCGGGCACATCGACAATCGTGAAACCCATTTCGGCGTACGCCTCCTGGTGGATCCGTTCGAAGGCCAGCGACTCCACGAACGAGATCCGGCGGGCCGCCGTGGGCCGGACAAAACCCAGATTGCGTACGAAGAACACGTGCGGCTCGTAGAAGCCGTCCTCCCGGATCCGGTCCAGTTCGGCCAGCAGCCCCGCCGACGGCTCGACCCCCGCATAGCGGCTCAACGCCAGCGTGCACACGGGCGACCGGTCGAAGAACGTGACGCCGTCGCCGGCCCGGCGCTGCCGCTCTTGCTGCAGCTCGAGCACCTGGTCGATGAAGGCCGGCTCGCGCCACGGCTCCTCGACACCCCGGGCCTGCGCCAACGCGATCACGTCGGTCGCGGCCTCCTCGACGACCGCGTACCCGGCCACCTCGAGCCCGCGCAGCAACGCCGTCTTGCCCGACCCCGGCGTGCCGGTCAGAATGTGCCTGGTCATGGCTGGGGTGGGCGCCACATCATGGTCATCTCGTGCCCGCTCGCCGCGGTGATCTTGCGGTGCGGCGTGAACCCGAGCCGCGCGCAGCGCCAGCCACCCGAACAGCGCCCGTGCTCATCGAAGTCAGCCTCTCCCCCGCGACGTCCCGAACACTAGAACGCTGCGACGCCTCCGTCCATCGGCCTCACGCCACTTCGCCTCGGCGTCTCGGCCCCTCAACAGCGCCGCTCGACCGGTCGTCCGTGTGCGGCGCTCGCCTCACCCCGGAACGTTCCCGAGCGAGCCGCTGCGCGGGTGGGCGGGCGTCGATGGGATACTTCCGGGGTTCGTGACCGCTTTGAGACAACGGGAGATCGCGGCCTGATGGTTGCCTTTGAGCTGGCTGTTCAGGATGCGTACGGGCTGGCCGTGGCGGCGCGGCTCCCGGTGGACCGGATCGAGCTCTGTTCGGCGCTGCCGCTGGGCGGGGTGACGCCGTCGCTGGGGTTCGTCGAGGCGGCCGTGGGCACGCCCGGCATGCCCCCGGTACACGTGCTGGTCCGGCCGCGGCCCGGCGGTTTCGACTATGAGCCGGCCGAGGTGGCGACGACCCTTTCCGACGTACGCCATGTCGTGCGCGCCGGCGCGGCCGGGGTGGTCGTGGGGGCCGTACGCGGGGGAAAGATCGACGGTGATTTCACCGCGCGCGTGGTGGAGGCGGCCGGCGAGGCCGACGTGACGTTCCACCGCGCGTTCGACATGGTGGAAGACCCGTACGCGGGCCTCGACGAGCTCGTTCGGCTCGGGGTGCGGCGGATCCTGACGTCGGCCGGGGGAGCTCGGGTCGCCGACGCGCTGCCGGCGCTGGCCGGGCTCGTGACCGCCGCGGCCGGCCGCCTCGAGATCATGGCCGGCGGCGGGATCCACCCGGGCGTGGTCGAGAAGATCGTGGCCACCGGCGTCCCGGCCGTGCACGCCTCGGCCAAGCGGGTCGTCCGCGACGCCGTCGGCGTCTCGCTGGGCACGGCCGACAGCGCCGGGCGCGAGACGACCGACGAGGACGAGGCCCGCCGCGTCATCGACGTGCTGCGCACCTTGGCCGGATAACGCAACCCCGTTCCTGGTCGCGGCCCTGTTCCTGCTGACCCGGCAGCGCGGACGGGTCCGGATCGGCACCGTCATCGACTCGGCGATCATCACGGTCGGCGTGGGCATCGTCTACTGGACGGTCGTGATCGACCCGATCCTGACCGACTCGTCGCTGCCACTGCTGTCCCGGGCGGTCACGGCCGGCTACCCGACGGCGGGCGTGCTGCTGTGCGCGGTGATCGTGCCGATGCTGTTGCAACGCGGACCCCGCACGGCGAGCCTGTGGCTGCTCACCGCGGCCAGCGCCCTCACCCTGGCCGCCAACGCCATCTACACGCTGCTGCCCGAGTTCTCGGCCCGGTTCAGCTCGGTCGTGTTCACGAGCTACCTGCTGGCGTACGTCCTCTGGGCCGCCGCCGCCCTGCACCCGTCGGCCGCCCATCCCCCGGCGGCGCAGAGCGACCGGCTCGGGCGGGGCCGGCTGCTGGTGCTCACCGGCTCGATGCTGCTCGTCCCCGGGCTGATGCTGGCCCACGGCGAGAGCGGCGC
Organism: Paractinoplanes aksuensis; assembly: GCF_024137025.1. Taxonomy (GTDB): domain Bacteria; phylum Actinomycetota; class Actinomycetes; order Mycobacteriales; family Micromonosporaceae; genus Actinoplanes; species Actinoplanes aksuensis. The sequence continues at coordinate 292,388 of NZ_JAMYJR010000001.1, read as the reverse complement.
CGGGCGGGACTTCTGGCTGACCGCGGCGTTCGGCTCGATGGCCCTGTTCGTGCTGGTGGCGACCCGCCTGTCCGGCTACATCACGCGGGTCGACGGGCAGGCCCGGCAGCTGCGCGACCAGGCCGAACGGGACGACCTGACCGGCCTGCCCAACCGCCGCCAGTTCGAGCGCCTGGCCGCTCGGGCCGCCGCGGACGGCCCGTGCCAGGTGGTCATGCTCGACCTGGCCGGCTTCAAGCACATCAACGACCGGCTGGGCCGCGCGGTGAGCGACCAGGCGCTGGTCGCGGTGGCGGGCCTGCTGCGCGACAGCGTGCGCGGGGACGATCTGGTGGCCCGGATGGGCGCGGACGAGTTCGCGGTGCTGGTGCGCGACACCCGGCCCGGCGAGGCCGCCGCAGTGGCCGGGCGGATCGCCGAACTGGTCCGCCGGCCCGTGCACGCCGGCGAGCACGAACTGCTGCTCAGCGCCCGGCTCGGGGTGTCGGCCGGGTCCGAGCAGAACGCGGTCGAACTTGTCCGGCGAGCCGACACGGCCCGGTACGCGGCCAAGGCCTCCGGCGGGCACCTGACGGTCTACAGCCCCGAGTTGGACGAGCGGGCCGAAGCCGCCGAACGGCTCGGCGCCGACCTGCGGCACAGCCTGTCCGACGGCGACTTCCACGTGGTCTATCAACCGATCGTCGAACTGTCGGACGGTCATACAGTCGCCGTGGAGGCGCTGGTCCGCTGGCAGCACCCGGTGCGGGACCAGGTCAGCCCGGCCTGCTTCATCCCGGTCGCCGAGGACAACGGCCTGATCGTCGAACTCGGCGAGTGGATCCTGCGCACCGCCTGCGCCCAGCTCGCCAGGTGGCGCCGCGACCGGGGCGCGGAGGCCCCCGGCTACATCAGCGTGAACGTGTCGGCCCGGCAGCTCAGCGAGCCCGGCTTCGCCGGCGTGGTGACGGCCGTGCTGTCCGAGCACGGCCTGGAGCCGTCCGCGTTGCTGGTCGAGGTCACCGAAACGGCCATCTTCGGCGGCGGCGTGGCCATCGAGGCGGTGGAGGCCCTGCACCGCGCCGGGGTGCGGATCGCCCTGGACGACTTCGGCACCGGCCACTCATCCTTGGGCCTGCTACGCACGGTCCCGGTCGACGTCCTGAAGGTCGACAAGTCCTTCGTCGACGAAATCACCGAGGGCGGCCGCGCCGTCATCGTCGACGCCCTGATCCACGTCAGCACGGGCCTGGGCCTGCGCGCAGTAGCCGAAGGCATCGAAACCGCCGAACAGGCCGCCTACCTGCGAGCCCTCGGCTACGAATACGGCCAGGGCTACTACTTCGGCAAACCCGCCGCCGACCTCAGCCCGCTCACCACCTCACACCACACCGCCGCCGGCTGACCCAATTTCGCCACATCACCAGTTGGCCCGGCCACGCGGTCGCCCACTGAGCCACCACGGCCACGCGTTCGCCCGCATGGCCGCCCAGCCACGCGGCGTCCTCTGAGCCTTCCGGCCACCTGGTCGCCCATTGAGCCGCCCGGCCACGCCGTCGTTCACTGGACCGCCCCTCCCACGCGGCGTCCTCGGAGCCGCCCGGCCACCCAGTCGCCCACCGGGCCAGCCAGCCGCGCGGTCGTCCGCTGGGCCGTTCCAGTTCCAGGTCGCGGATCGTGCCGCCGCGTCAGCGGGAGAGGTCGTGGCGGCGGTGGGTCAGTTTTTCGGCCAGCCAGATCGGGAGCAAGCGGCGGGCCGGGAAGACCAGCGCGGCGTTGCTGCCGACGGCGTAGCGCTGGCGGGGTTTGGCCGCCTCGATCGCGGTGACGATGGTGGCGGCGACCCGCTCGGCCGAGGTGCCGCTCGCCTCGTTGCGGTTGAGGGCGGCCAGCATGCGTTCGTAGTCTGGCGCGTGCGGGGAGCCCGGCTCGATGTAGCTGGTGCGGCGCTCGCTGATACCCGTGCTGATGGAACCCGGCTCGACCGTCGTGAACCACACGCCGTACGGGGAGAATTCGTGCCTGGCCCCGTTGCTGAAGCCCTTGATGGCGGCCTTGGTCGCGACGTACGACGATCGATAAGCGAGCGGGAACGACGCCAGCATCGAGCCGACCATCACCACCCGCCCGTAGCCGCGTTCGCGCATGCCGGGCAGGGTCAACTGCGTCAGCCGTACGGGGCCGAGCACGTTGACCTGGAACAGCCGCTGCAACGCATCGGCCGGCAACTCCTCGAACGGCCCGGACTGGCTCTCCCCCGCATTGTTGACCAGGATGTCGACGTCCTTGACCCGCTCGGCCAGGGCTTCGATCGACTCCGGCTCGTTGAGGTCGAGCGGCAGATAATCGATTCCCGATCGGGGCGTCACGGCCTCCGGGCGCCGGCTGGTGCCGAGCACCCGGTAGCCGCGCCCGGCGAGGGCGATCGCCGTGGCCAGGCCGATGCCGGACGAGGCGCCGGTGACCAACGCAGTTCTCATGCGCGCACCCTATCGGGCGGCGATCCCGTTGATCGAGGTCGTCCCCTGCTGCGCCGGCACCCCGAACGCCCGCAGGAACTCCGCCGGGAAGTTCAGGTCGGGCGTGGTCAGCCCGTCGAGCCTGGAACGTTCCAGGTCCGACAACTCGACCCGCAGCGAGGCGAGGTTGGCATCGAGCTGAGCGACCGTCCGCGCCCCGACGATCGTGGACGTGACCAGCGATTGCTGCCGCACCCAGGCCAGCGCGACGGCGGCCACCGTGGTGGCGTGCGTGGCGGCGACCTCGGCCAGCACGTCCAGCAGCGCGAAAGTGCGCTCGGTGAGGTGCCGTCCGACGAACGGACCACGCCCGGCGCCTTCGGGCGCCAGGTTCTCCCGGTTGTACTTGCCGGTCAGCACGCCATTGGCCAGCGGACTCCACGGCATCACCCCCAGCCCGAACTCCTCGGCCACGCCGAACAGCTCCCCCTCACTGGTCCGCTCGAGCAGGTTGTACTCGACCTGAATGGCCGCGATGGAGGCCCAGCCCCGCCACTCGGCCAGGGTGGCCATGCGTGCGACGGCCCAAGCCGGAGTGTCCGACAGTCCTACATAACGAACTTTGCCCGCCCGCACGAGGTCATCAAGCGTGGACAGCGTCTCCTCCAACGGAGTGTGCCGATCCCAGTTGTGCTGCCAGTAGAGGTCGAGATAGTCGGTACCGAGCCGCCGCAGCGACGCGTCGATGTGCTGCCGGATCGCCTTACGCCCCGCACCCCCACTGTTGGGGTCGGACGGATCCATGCTCAGCGCGAACTTGCTCCCGAGGACGAGCCGGTCCCGAAGGCGCGGGTTCTTCCCCAGGTACGCCCCCAGCACCTCCTCGGACCGGCCACCCATGTAGGCATTGGCCGTGTCGATGAAGTTCCCGCCGGCATCCAGATAGCGCTCGAGGATCGCGGTAGACGTTTCGTCATCGGCCCCCCACGACGGATCCCCGAACGTCATGGTGCCCAACGCAACCGGACTGACCCGAAGCCCAGAACGGCCAAGCGTGCGGTAATCGGTGAGATTCAAAGTTCTACCTTTCAACGGAGTAAACGCTCACCGCACAAGCTGCGGACACTCACTTTCGACAGCCAGGGTGTCCATCTCGACGGCTCGCAACGAACGGGTGTTTCAGAACGGAAAGTCGGTGGCGGCCACGCCAAGCACCGCCAAGAGGTTGGGGCGGCAGGCCAAGCACCGCGAAGTAACTGGAGGCAGCAAGGCCAAGCACCGCGAAGTAACGAAAGGCAGCAGAGCCAAGCACCGCGACCTGGTGACCGCGACCGAGACGACCCGAGGAGCTGAAGTTGCTCAGCTCAGCGCCGCACCCCACTCAGCACGACGTGGACGGCGGCAAAGCCGACAGGCCGACTGTCCAACCCGACACTCGCGGCGGGCCGGCCTTTCAAGACGGGAAGTCGGTGGAAGCGGCCAAAGCTTTGTCGAGCTCCGCTTGGCGGCCGGTGAGGGCGGCCTGGACGGCGGCGTGGGCGTCGGAGCCGAGTGTCAGGCGGCGGGGTGCGGGTGTTGTCGTCGCGGCGGTGATGATGGCGGCGGCTACCCGGGCCGGGTCGCCGGGGGCGTCGGCGGTGAGGTTGCCGCCGCCGGCCTTGATGTAGCGGTGTAGCCGGCCGGCCGGCGTGGCGGCGTAGGCGGGCAGCGGATCGGCGATCGACAGCGCGGCGCCGAAGTCCGTGCGGACGCTGCCCGGCTCGATCATCGTGACGCCGATGCCGAACGGCGCCACCTCGGGGACGAGCGATTCGAGGAAGCCTTCGATCCCCCACTTGGACGCGTGATAGAGACTCGCCCCCGGACTGCTGATCTGGGCCCCCATCGTGGTGGTCTGGATGATGCGGCCGCCGCCCTGGGCTCGCAGGTGCGGCAACGCGGCCCGGATCAGTTGGATCGGCCCGGTGAGGTTGACCGCGATCTGCTCGGCGATGGCCTCGTCGGACAATTCCTCGGCCGCGCCGACCGCGCCTCGGCCGGCATTCGAGAAGATGACATCGATACGGCCCAGGTCGGCGAAGGCTCGTCCCACAACGTCGCGTACGGCCCTGGTGTCAGTTACGTCGAGGGTGGTCGTCCAGAGTTCGCCGCCCTGCCGCCGCAGGACTTCCAGGCGGTTCTCGTCGCGGGCCGTTGCTGCGACGCGATGTCCCGCTTTCAGCAACTGCTCCGCGACCGCGCGGCCGATGCCGGCCGACGCTCCGGTGATGAACCAGGTCGCCATCTGGGTGCTCCCAACCTCTAAACCAACTGGATGGTTGGAAAGCTAACCGAGGCTTGGCCGCGAAGTCAACCATCCAGTTGGTTTCGTCACGCTGCTACGCTCTGGCCATGGGTTACGACTCCGCTGCCACTCGTTCCCGGCTGCTGGACGCCGCTTACGACGAGTTCGTGGAGCGTGGCCTGGCCGGCGCCCGGGTCGACCGCATCGCGGCCGCCGCGCAGGCCAACAAGCAGGCCATCTACGCGTACTTCGGGTCGAAGGAAAATTTGTTCGACGCCGTTCTGGCGGCCCGCCTGGGCGTGCTGGCCGACGAGGCGCCGTTCGACCCGGACGACCTGCCTGGTTATGCCGGCGCGCTGTTCGACGCGCTCGCGGCCACCCCGGGCCTGATGCGGTTGACCCAGTGGAGCCGCCTGGAACGCAGCGACGCCACCCCGGGTGAGATCGAGTCCCATCGGGCCAAGGCCCAGGCCGTACGGAAGGCTCTCGACCTTCCCGACGACCTGGCCGCCACCGACATCCTGGAGATCGTGATCGCGATCGCCACCACCTGGGTCAACATGCCGGCGGGCTTGAAAACCACCACCTCGGCCCGGCAGCGGATCCACCGGGCGACGGTAGTCGCGGCCACCGAGGCCATCATCAAGGCACTCTGACGACCATCCGCACGACGCCTCACCCCCAGTAGCCGCTCCCATGGCCCGTGCGGCGGGCCCTCATGACCGGTCAAGGCGCCGCCGAGATTGCGGCGGCCTGCGGCGAGCAGGTTGGCTACGGCGTTGACGCGTCGGGCGGACTTTGGCGGTCGGCGCAGGGCGAGGCGGTGCGGCGGGCGGCGGAGCTGCGAGGCGGACTACTCGGGGGTGAGTCGGCCCGCAGCTCGGCGGGTAGTCCGTCACGGTCGGTGAGACCGGCGCCCTATTCGGAGGGCGAGTGGGCCCGCAGCTCGGCCAGCAGGCCGTCGCGGTCGGTGAGGACGGCGCTCAGGATTCGGCGGCCGGCGGCCAGCAGGTCGGCCACGTCGGGGGTGCTCAGGGCGTACATGACCAGGCTGCCGTCGCGGAACGAGACCACCACGCCGGTTCGGCGCAGGACGGCCAGTTGCTGGGACAGGTTGGAGGGCTCGACGTCGATCTCGGACAGCAGGTCGCGGACCGGGCGTGGGCCGGCCTGCAGCAGTTCGAGCACGCGGATGCGTACGGGATGGCCCAGAGTGCGGAACATTTCGGCCTTGGCCTGGTAAAGCGGCACGGACATCGACTTCTCTCCCACCTGAAATGCGAAATCAGCAATTGTCCAGGTGGCGAATTGCAGAATTCTTCAAGTCCCGGCGTAATCACCTATATGTTCCGAGCCGGGCCCGTGTCCAGGACGGACAGCGTGTCCGATCGACGTCCGCAACGATCGGCCATGCTCGTTGCACGGACACGGAAGGAGCACACGGGGAATGGCCGACATGGACGTGGCACTCAAGGACGCACTGCAGCTGGAGGGCGCGCTCGCGGTGGCGATTGTGGACTGGACCAGCGGAATGGCGCTGGCCACGGCGGGCGGCGGCTTCGGCTTCGACGTCTCCGTGGCGGCGGCGGCCAACACCGAGGTGTTGCGGGCCAAACTGCGGACGCTGGAAATGCTCGGCCTGCGGGAAGGGGTCGAGGACATTTTGGTCACGCTCGACTCGCAATATCACCTGCTCCGGCCGATCACAGCACCGGACGGCGGTGGCCTTTTCCTCTATCTCGCCCTCAACCGGGATCGCGCCAACCTGGCGATGGCGCGGCACAAGTTGCGGATCATCGAGAAGCAGTTGGAGATCTGAATCCGGCGATCAGCGCACCTAAAGTGCGGACCAGGCGGGGCTCGACGTCGACGACGGCGTGGGCCAGTTCGGGCTCGGACTTGTAGAACTCGCGCAACTGAGTGCCGGGCGCGGCCATTTGCCAGAGCGCCCCGGCCAGACCGGCCGCGGTGGCCACGACGTCGTACGCCTGCTGTTCGCTCAGCTCTTCGCGCCGGCTCAGATCACCGGCGACGGCCCGCACAGCGGCCAGTGACGCGCGCTTGTAGACGCGGACCGACTCGAAGGACACGTTGCGCTCGAGGTTGAGCGGGATGTGGGCCAGCAGGTCGCAGAACAGCGGGCGCGACACGAACGAGCGGGCCAGCACCTCTTCCGGCGGGCCCGACTCCCACGACGAGCGGACGCCCTCGGTCCAGTCGGCCCAGCACTCGACGGCCAGCGCCAGGAAGATCTGCTCGCGGGTCTCGAAGTAGCGCAGCATCGCCGACTTGTGCAGGCCGACCTCGGCCGCGACGTCGGTCAGGGTCACCTCGCGAACGCTGCGCGCGGTGGCCAGCGCGCGGGCGGCGTCGAGGATCGCCCGTTCGCGCTGCTGCTTGGCCTCGGCGCTGCGGGCCCGGGTATTGGACGTCACACCCTCAGCTTACACAACGCCGTTGCGGTATTAACGAAACCGCGTTTCACTAAACCCATGACACAGACATGGTTCATCACCGGATCGTCGCGGGGCTTCGGCGCCGCTCTCGCTCGCGCCGCCCTCGAGGCGGGCGACCAGGTCGTCGCCACGGCCCGGAAGCCGGCCGACCTCGACGCGCTCGTCACCGCGTACGGAAACAAGGTTTTGGCGGTTGCCCTCGACGTGACGGACCGGGCGGCGGCCGAGATCGCGGTGGCCCAGGCTGTCGAGCGGTTCGGGCGCATCGACGTCGTGGTCAACAACGCAGGCTACGCCAACGTGGGGCCGATCGAGACGACCGACGAGGACGACTTCCGCCGGCAGTTCGACACCAACTTCTGGGGCGTATACAACGTGACCCAGGCGGTGCTGCCGGTGCTCAAGAAGCAGGGCGCGGGCACGATCGTGCAGTTCTCGTCGGTCGGCGGGCGGGTCGGGGGCACACCGGGGCTCGGCTCGTACCAGGCGGCCAAGTTCGCGGTCGACGGCTTCACCCGGGTGCTGGCCACCGAGACAGCGCCGTTCGGCCTGCGCACACTCGTGGTCGAGCCGAGCGGCTTCGCCACCGACTGGGCCGGCTCGTCGATGAGCGTCCACAATATCCCCTCCGAGTACGCCGATACTGTGGGCCAGGTCGCAGCGGGCGGCGCCGGCCGGGCGGCCAACCTGGTCGCGGGCGATCCCGCCCGGGCCGGCGAGATCCTGGTCCAGCTGGTCAAGCGTGAGCACCTGCCCACCCACCTGCCGATCGGGGTCAACGCGGTCGAGATGTCGCGGGCGTACTCGCAGAAGCAGATCGCCGAGGTCGACGAGTGGGCCGCGGTGGGCCGCTCGGCCGACTTCAGCCAGCCCTACCCGGCCACTTATCCACAGGACTGACCAAGCAATCCCGCGATCATGGGACGGTCCGCGTAGCGTGCTGGGCGTGAGCCACTTCGTCGAAGGTGTCGTCGCCAACGCCGGCCGGGCCCGCACGGGCATGGTCACCGGCGAGCCCGGTCAGCCCGTCCGTCGATCGTGGAACGACCTGCACGAGCAGGCCCGGCGCATAGCCGGTGGACTCATGGCCGGCGGGCTGCGGCCCGGTCAGGCGGTGGCCGTGCTGGCCGGTCAACCGGCCGAGATCGCCCCGGTGGCGCAGGGTGTGTGGCTGGCCGGCGGCAGCATCACGATGCTGCATCAGCCCACCCCGCGCACCGATCTCGCGGTCTGGCGCGACGACACGCTGCGGGTGCTGCGGATGATCGACGCCCAGTCGGTCGTCGTCGGTGCGCCCTTCGAGGCGATGGCGCCCGCCCTCGACGCGTACGGGATCCGGCACTTCGCCCCGGCCGAGCTGAGCATCGGGCCGGGGGCCGACCCGGTGGCGGTCGACGACGACAGTCCCGCGCTGTTGCAGCTCACCAGCGGGTCCACGGCCGAGCCCAAGGCCGTCCGCATCACCCACCGCAATCTGTACGCCAACCTGAGCGACTCGAGCGAGCACCTGAGCTGCGGCGAGGACGGCGTGATGGTGTCGTGGCTGCCGATGTTCCACGACATGGGCATGATCGGCTGCCTGGCCCTGCCCATGCTGAGCGGGCTCGAACTGGTCAGCGTCACGCCGGCCGACTTCCTGGGCCGGCCGCTGCTCTGGGCCGAGCTGCTCAGCCGGTACGGCGGCACGATCACCACCGCCCCCAACTTCGCCTGGGCCGTGCTGGCCCGCCAGCTGGCCCGGGTCGAGCCGGGCGAGCTCGACCTGTCGAAGCTGCGGGTGGCCTGCAACGGCGCCGAGCCGATCGACCCGTCCACGATGCGGGCCTTCGTCCAGGTGGCGTCGCGCTTCGGCTTCGACCCGGGCGCGGTCAACTGCTGTTACGGCGCCGCCGAGAGCACGCTGGTCATCTCCATGTCCGGCGTGCCCGACCCGATGCAGCTCGACCGGGTCGACGCCGCGGCGCTGGAGAACGAGAGTCTGGCCACGCCGGCCGAACCCGCCGCCACCGCGAGGGAGATCCCGATGCTGGGGCGGCCCTTCCCGAGCGTCGAGGTGCGGGTGGTCGACGACGAGGGCAAGCCGCTCGGCGACCGCCAGGTGGGCCAACTGCAACTGCGCGGCGAGTCGGTGACCGACGGCTACCTGACGCCCGACGGCTGGGAGTCGGCCCGGGACGCCGACGGCTGGCTCGACATCGGCGACGAGGGTTACGTGGCCGACGGCCAGATCGTGGTCTGCGGCCGCCGCAAGGACGTCATCATCATGGGCGGCCGCAACATCTACCCCACCGACATCGAGCGGGCCGCGGGAACGGTCCCCGGCGTCCGCGAGGGCAACGTGGTCGCGGTGCGCCTGCTGGCCGGCGACGGCGTGGCCCGCGAGTCGTTCGCCGTCCTGGCCGAGTCCCGCTCGGCCGGCGACGAGACCGCCGCGGCCCAGATCGCCCGCGAGGTCACCTCCCGCGTGGTATCGGAGATCGACGCCCGCCCCGCGCAGGTCCGGGTGCTGCCGCCCGGCTCCCTCCCCAAGACACCATCCGGCAAGCTGCGCCGGGCCGCGGCCCGTGAATTGTTGCTCGACCGCTGACAGTCGGGCACCAGCGCATCCGGCTTGCTGACGCTGTGCGGGGTCAGGGTGGCGATTGCCCGACTGCACGGTTGCCGCAACAAATGGCAACCGCTTGCGCGGGGGTGGGGGTGGCAGCGTGCAATTGCGGGGTGACATCTGCGGATACGGACGAGGTGGCTCGGGCCACGGGCCTGGTGGCGGAGCAATTGTCCGGGGTCGGGCGGCTCGGGGTGGCGTTCTCGGGTGGGGTCGACTCGTCGGTTCTGCTGGCGCTGGCGGTGCGAGCGCTGGGGGCAGACCGGGTGGTGGCTGTGCTCGGGGTGTCGCCCAGCCTGGCCGGCGACGAACGGGCGGCCGCGCACCGGGTGGCCGGGCGGATCGGCGCGGTGGTGGTCGAGGTCGAGACCCGCGAGGGTGACCGCGAGGCCTACCGCGCCAATGGACCCGACCGGTGTTTCCACTGCAAGGACGAGCTTTTCACCCGCATCGGGGCCGAGGTCGCCCAGCGCCATCGGCTCGATGCGATTGCGTACGGGGAGAACGCCGACGACGTCCGCCGGCTCGACCGGCCGGGGGCGCGGGCGGCGGCCGAGCACCGGGTGCTGACTCCGCTCGCCACAGCCGGGATCGACAAGGCAGCCGTACGGCGGATCGCCCGCGACCTTGACCTGCCGTGTGCCGACAAGCCGGCCGCGCCCTGTCTGGCCTCGCGCATTCCGCATTTCCAGATCGTCAGCCCTCGTAAGCTCGGCCAGGTGGAGCAGGCCGAGGCGGCGCTGCGGCGGCTCGGGTTCGGCGATCTTCGCGTACGCCATCACGGGGACGTCGCCCGCCTCGAGCTCCCGGCCGACGAGCTCGTGCGGGCCGTGAGTGAGCCGCTGCGGGAGCGGGTACACGCGGCCGTGACCGGAGCCGGCTTCCGCTTCGTCACGCTCGACCTGGCCGGCATCCAGTCCGGAGCATTCACCGGCGCCTACGTGAACGCGGGAGAGCGCGGCCGTCCCGAACCCACGGCCGACCGCGCAGCTGAGCCCGACCGCGCAGTTGAGCCCGACCGCCCGACCAGCCGGGACCGAACGGAAAGCAGAGGCTGAACCCGCTCGATGACTGACACCCGACCGACCCCTGACCTGGCCTCCTACGCCGACCTCGATCTGGATCGGGCGCACCGGCGCGGCTATCCCGAGGCCGTTTTCTGCGCCGGCAAGACCCCCGAGCAAGTCGCCGGCATCGCCGCCGCAGTGCGAGAAAGGCCCGAGCTCGTCACCCTCTTCACCCGCGCCACCGGGGAACACGCCACGGCGATCCGGAGCGTTCTGCCCGATGCCTTCCACGACCCGGCGGCCGGCCTGCTCGCCTGGCCTCCCGCTCCCCCGGAACCCAGCGGTGGCCGCGTCGTCGTGGTTGCCGCCGGCACGTCCGACCTGGCCGTGGCCCGCGAGGCCGCCCTCTCCGCGCAGTATCTGGGCCGGCGCACCGACCTGGTCGTCGACGTCGGCGTGGCCGGTCTGCACCGCATCCTCAAGCACGTCGACCTGCTGCGCCAGGCCCGCGCCGTCGTCGTCGTGGCCGGCATGGACGGCGCCCTGCCCGGTGTGGTGGCCGGCCTGATCGCGGCGCCGGTGGTCGCCGTGCCCACCTCGGTCGGCTACGGCGCTGCCTTCGAAGGGCTGGCCGCCCTGCTCACCATGCTCAACGCCTGCGCGCCGGGGGTGGCCGTGGTCAATATCGACAACGGGTACGGGGCCGGGCACCTCGCGGCGCAGATCGCGGCGCCGGCATGACCCGGCACGTGTGGATCGACGCGTCGGCCGGGGTCGCGGGCGACATGCTGCTCGGAGCGTTGCTCGACGCCGGGGCCTCGCTCCCGGCCGTGCAGTCGGCGGTGGACGCTGTCGCCGGTGGCGCGGTCCGGATCCGTACGCGGGAAGTGACCCGCGCCGGGCTCCGCGCGCTCAAGGCCGAGGTCGAGGTGCTCGCCGACGACCCATCCCACCGCACCTGGCGTGACCTACGGGACCGTCTGAAGGAGGCGGACGCGGCCACCGCCGTGTTCCGCTGTCTGGCCGAGGCCGAGGGCCGGGTGCACGGCATCCCGGCCGAGGACGTGCATTTCCACGAGGTGGGGGCGCTGGACGCGATCGCCGACGTGGTGGGCTGCTGCGCGGCCCTGGCCGACCTCGGCGTCACCAGTGTGTCGGCCGGCCCGGTGGCGCTGGGCTCGGGCACTGTACGCGCTCAGCACGGCCGCCTGCCGGTGCCCGCGCCCGCGGTGGCCGAGTTGGCCCGGGGTTGGCAGGTGTCGGCCGGCGGCGACGGCGAGCTGGCCACGCCGACCGGGATGGCGCTGCTGCGCACGCTGGCCCGGGCCTGCGAGCCGCTGCCGCCGATGGTGCTCGACCGGGTCGGGGTGGGCGCGGGCACGCGGGATCCGGCCGGGCGGTCCAACGTGGTCCGGGTGCTGGTCGGCGCGGGCGAGGCGCCGGTGGAAGAGCCGCCGCCGGCGGGCCGGGAGCAGAGCGCGGTGCTCCTCGAGGCCAACGTCGACGACCTCGACCCGCGGCTGTGGCCGGGCATCCTGGCCGCGCTGCTGCGCCGGGGCGCCTCGGACGCGTGGCTGGTGCCGATCGTGATGAAGAAGGGCCGCCCGGCCCACACGCTGAGCGTGCTCTGCTCGCCGGCGCTGGCCGGGCCGCTGCGCGAGCAGATCTTCCGGGACACGAGCACGCTCGGGATCCGCCACAGCCCGTACGGGAAGGTGGCCCTGGACCGTGGTTTTGCCGACGTGACAGTGGACGACACCCGGGTGGTGGTCAAGATCGGCCACCGGGACGGGGTGATCCTGCAGGTCATGCCCGAGTTCGAGGACGTCGCCGCGCTGGCCCGCCGCCAGGACCGGCCGGAGCGGCTCGTGCTGCAGGACGCCCTGGCCGCCGCCCTGGACGCCGGCCTGACCGTCGGGGCCGAGCTCGGCATGACCTTGCGCCCGGCGTGACACGCCTCAGCGGCGGACCGGCGCTTCGCGCAACAGACGCTCGGTCTCGGCGATCAGTTCGGTGTCGCCGTCGAGGTCGGGGGCCAGCAGCGTGAGCACCTCGCGCACCGATCCTGCGCGTTCTTCGTACGGTTGAGCGCCCGCGTCGGCCACCGGGGCCCCGGCGCCGCGCAGATGATCGATCCAGGCGGCCAGGACGCGCGCGGCTCCGGTCGGCAGGCGGCCGGCCGACCGCTCGGCCCGCAGCACCGGCACGACCCGGATCGGGATCTTCTGCGAGCCGTCGGCGGCGATCTGGGCCAGGGTGTGCCGGATGCGCGGGTTGGCGAAACGTTCGAGCAGGGCCGCGCGGTAGGCGGTCAGCTCGTCGGCGGGCAGCGGCACGTGCCGGCAGGCCTCGTCCCACCACTGATCGAGCCAGGCCCGGCACTGCGGGTCGGTTACGGCCGCGGACACCGTCTCGTGGCCGAGCGCGCTGCCCGCGTACGCCAATAGGGAGTGCCCGCCGTTGAGCAGCAGCAGCTTGCGGGTCTCGTGGGGCACGACGTCGTCGACGAAGCGAGCCCCGCCGCGTTCCCAGGCCGGGCGGCCCGCCGGGAAGTCCCCGCTCAGGATCCACTCGGTGAACGGCTCGGTGACCACCGGAACGAGGTCGTCGTCGAGGACGTCCTCGGAAGTCGTCCGCGGGGTGATGCGGTCGACCATCGTGGCCACGAACGAGACGTTGGCGGTGACCCACTCGTCGAGCGCGGGGTCGAGGCGCTGCGCCAATTCGTGCACGACATGAGCGGTGGCGTCGGCGTTTCCGGGCAGGTTGTCGCACGAAACGATCGCGATCGGACCGGAACCGGCCAACCGGCGCGCAGCCAGCCCGGCGACCAGGCGGTCGGCGACCACTCCGCCGGGCGCGTAGGCGGCCTCGGTCATGGTGATGGTCAGGACGGCGACGGCCGGGTCGGCGACCGCATCACGCCAGGCGGCCGCGTCGCTGCCCGGGAAGGCCGCCACGATCGATGTCTGCACCTGCAAGTCGTCCTGCGAAGGTCCCCGTACGATCAGGGTGTATCGACCGTCCTGCCGAGTCAGCGCCTCGGCCAGTGCGGCCGACCGCCCGGTGAACGCGGCGATCCCCCACCCGTCGTCGAAGCCGGTGTACCAGGCCTGGTGGGCGCGGAAGAAGCCACCGAGCCCCAGGTGCACGATGCGGACGGGGGCGCTCACAGCTTGAACACCTCGCGCGGCTGAGTGACGACGAGGCCGGTCAGCGTGTCCAGGGCCTCGTCCTCGTCGAGGCGGTGCTCGGCGACCAGCCCGGCCAGGAACCCGGCGTCGAGGCGGCGGGACATGTCGTGCCGGGCCGGGATCGAGCAGAACGCCCGGGTGTCGTCGATGAAGCCGGACAGCCGGCTGAACCCGGCGATCTCGGTGACGCCCTGCTGGTAGCGGCGGATCTCGCTCGGGTTGTCGAGGAACCACCACGGCGCCCCGGCGTACACCGAGGGGTAGAAGCCGGCCAGCGGCGCGATCTCGCGGCTGTAGACGTCGGGGTCGACCGTGAACAGCACGAGATGCAGGTTGGGGTGGGTGCCGAAGCGTTCGAGCAGCGGCTGCAGGGCGGCCGTCAGCTCGACCGCGACCGGGATGTCGTGGCCGGTGTCGGGGCCGTAGGCGGCCAGCGTGGCCGGGTGGTGGTTGCGCCAGATGCCCGGGTGCAGCGTCATGACCAGGCCGTCGTCGCACGACATGCGGGCCATCTCGAACGTCATGTGCCGCCGGAAGGCCAGCGCCTCGCGCGGTGTGGCCGTTCCGTTGAGCGCCGAACGATAGATTCGCTCAGCTTCGCTCAGTTCGAGCGGCTCGGTTCCGGCGTCGAAGTGCCCGTGATCGGCCGAGACCGCGCCCAGCGAGATGAAATAGCGCCGCCGTTCCTCCAGCGCCGCGATGTAACCCGCATAGTCGCCCACGTCGCCGCCCAGCTCCTTGACCAGCTCGGGCCAGCCCGGCCGGCCGGCCTCGAGGTAACGGTCGGGCCGGAACGTCGGCGCGATGCGCGTTCCGATCGTTTCGTCGTCGCGCAGTGCGCGGTGCGCGGCCAGATCGTCGGCCGGGTCGTCGGTGGTGGCCAGAAAAGCGATGTCGAAACGCTCAAGAAGTGCGCGCGGCCGGTGGCTGTCCTGAGCGAGTTGCGCGGCAATCTGATCGTAAAGTGCATCGGCGTTGTGCGCGGATGGCCGTTCACTCACTCCGAAGACGTCCACCAACGACGACTCGAACCAATACCGCACGGGCGTACCCCGCAGAAGGTGCCAGTTCGCGCAGAAAAGGCGCCAGGTCTCGCGCGCCCGCTGCTCGGAAAGCGGCCCCTCCCCCACCCCGAGATCGGTCAGCGACACCCCACCGGAATGCAGCAGCCGCGTCACGTAATGGTCGGGCTGGATGAACAGCGAAGCCGGGTCGACGAAAGGCTGGTCGTCCAGAATCAGCCGCGGATCGACGTGCCCGTGCGGACTGATGATCGGCAGCCCCTGAACTTCCGCGTAGAGACGGCGGGCAATGGACCGGACGCCCGGATCAGCGGGCAGCAGCCGGTCGGGGTGCAACGTCAGGGCAGCCATGGCCCGAGCCTCATCGCCCCGGCCGAGCTGTGGCAATCAGTTGCCAGATGTTGCCTGAGCGCCGGGGCAACAACTGGCAACTCGTTGCGCGCAGGTTGACGGGCGGCACACAGTGACCCCGATCACTGCCTCCGGCTAGCAGCTCAGAGGAGCGGAAATATGAACCCCAAGAAGCTTACGGCGCTGGCCGGTGTTGCGGCCTTGGCGCTGGCATTGGCCGCCTGTGGTGGCGGCGACGAGGGTGGCGAAGGTGGCGCCGGCAAGACGCTCAACGTTTTGATCGCCGCCAATACCCAGTACCCCGACGAATTCGCGGCCTGGCAGAAGGACGTCAGCGCCAAGTTCAAGGCCCGGACCGGGGCCGAGGTCAAATTCGAGACCTTCGCCAGCGCCAACGACGAGCTGACGAAGATCCAGACCTCGGTGGTGTCAGGCTCCGGCCCGGATGTGTACGCGGTCGGCACCACCTTCACCCCTACCGCCTATTCGACCGGCGCCTTCGTGAAGCTGGGCGACGAGGAATGGAACAAGATCGGCGGCAAGGACAAGTTCAACCCGGCCACGCTGGGCATCTCCGGTCCGGACGAGCAGAACCAGGTCGGCATCCCGTGGGTCAGCCGCCCGTTCGTCATGGCCTACAACACCGACATGCTCAAGGCAGCCGGCATCGACAAGCCGGCGACCACCTGGGACGAGCTGGGTCAGCAGGCCAAGCAGATGACCAAGGGCGACGAGTTCGGGCTGGCCATCGCCTACAAGGACAACTTCGACCCGTGGAAGTTCGTCTGGGGCATGTCCGTGCAGGCCGGCAACCCGCTGGTCGACGGCAAGACGGCCAAGCTGCAGGACCCGACCGTGCAGAAGGCCTACGACACGTACTTCGGCTGGCTGACCCGCGACAAGGTGGTCGACCCGGCCGCCGTGGGCTGGACCAACCCGCAGGCCGTGGCCGCGTTCGCCAAGGGCAAGACCGGCTACTTCATGCTGACCACGCCGACCGCGATCAACTCGCTGGAGCAGGGCGCGGTCAAGGGCAAGTGGAAGTTCGCGCTGCTGCCGACCGTGCCGCCCGGCGCCACCACACGCCCGGCCGACGGCGTCGAGGCCGCTTCGATCCTGTCGGGCGACAACCTGCTGGTCGCGGACTACTCCAAGAACAAGGACCTGGCTTTCGAGTACGTCAAGCTGGTCACCGATCAGGAGACCCAGCTCGACTACTACAAGAAGTTCGGCAACCTGCCGGCCAACGCGGCCGCGCTGCAGACGCTGGCGTCGGACCCGCAGCTGGGCCCGGTGACCGAGGCCGCGCAGAAGTCGGTGGCCACGCCGTTCACCGGCGCCTGGGGTGACATCCAGCTCGCGCTGACCAACGTGGCCGTGCAGTCGCTGCCCGACCTGGGCAAGGGCTCGATCAGCACGCAGCAGATCGACTCCCGGATCGCCGACGCGCAGAAGGCCGCCCAGACCGCGCTGGATCGAGCCAAGTAATGACCATCCTCGCCCGGCCGCCCGAGAAGATTACGGCCAAGAAGGAACAGCGCCGCCGCGGCGTGACCGAGCGACAGCGTCCGCTGTGGCTGCTCACGCCGGGCGGGGTCCTGATGGTCCTGGTCATCCTGATCCCGCTGGCCGTGGCCCTGTGGATCTCGCTGATCGACCTGGACCAGTACACGCTGCGGCGCTGGGTCGAGGCGCCCTTCATCGGGCTCGACAACTTCGTCGAGGCGTTCGGCTCGGGGCTGCTCAACTCGATCTGGATCAGCGTCTCGTTCTCGGTGCTGTCGACGATCGCGACGGTGCCCATCGGCATCGCGGCCGCGCTGGTCACCCAGAACAAGTTCCGGGGGCGCGGCCTGGTGCGGGCGGTCTTCCTCATCCCGTACGTGTTGCCGTCGTTCGTCGTAGCCACCGTGTGGCGCACGATGCTGCAGCCGGACGGGGTGGTCAACGCCTGGTTGTCCAAGGTCGGCATCGAGGGCGGCCTGTGGCTGACCGGCCCCCGGTCGTACTGGGCTCTGATCCTGGTCGAGATCTGGGCCGCCTGGCCGTTCATCTATCTGATGGCGCTGGCCGCGCTGCAGTCGGTCGACCACGAGGTGCACGAGGCGTCGGCCGTCGACGGGGCGCCGTGGTGGCCCAAGTTGTACCGGGTGATCCTGCCCTACCTGCGAGGGCCGGTGCTGCTGGCCTGCCTGCTGGCCACGCTCAACCACATCAACAACTTCACGTTGCCGTTCGTGCTGTTCGGGGCGCCGGCCCCGGAGGACGTCAACGTGATGCCGATGATCGTCTACGTGACCAGCTTCCAGAGCCTGCGGTTCGGGCTGAGCGCGGCCATGGCCGTGCTGTCGCTGGTCCTGATCGCGATCCCGCTGTTCGTCTACCTGCGGGCCGTACGACTCGACGTGCACGAGGAAGGGGGCCGTCGATGACCACGACCGCTTCGCACGAGGCCACCCGGCTGCTACCGCGCTGGCTGCTGGTCACGCTGACCACGCTGCTGGTCGTGATGGTGCTGATCCCGGTGCTCTACATCGTGCTCGCCTCGCTCAACAGCGACGTGGGCGTGGCCAGCGGCGAGTACTGGCCGAGCTCGTTCAGCCTGGACAGCTACACCCGGATCTGGACCACGGCCGACCTGTCCAGCGGCATCCTGAACAGCCTGATCGTCTGCGCCTTCACGGCGGTGGCCTCGGCCCTGCTCGGCACGACCACGGCGTACGTGCTGGTCCGCTACACGTTCCTCGGGCGGCTGACCATCCTGCGCGGGCTGGTCGGACTGCAGAGCATCCCGGGCACCCTGATGCTGCTGCCGGTGTTCGTGCTGTTCTCGTCGGCCGGCAACTACCTCGGCCTGACCGTGATCGGCACCCGGTGGGGGCTGTTCGTGGCCTACCTGACGTTCGCGCTGCCGTTCTCGACCTGGGTGATGGTCACCTACCTGCGCGGCCTGCCGCGCGAGCTGGAGGAGGCGGCCCGCACCGAGGGCGCGTCCACGATCGTCATCCTGTGGAAGATCATCTTCCCGCTGAGCCTGCCCGCGATCGTCGTCTCCGGCATCTTCGCGTTCCTGCTCGGCTGGAACGACGTACTGTTCGCGTCGGTGCTCACCCGGCCGGAAACGCACACCGCGGCGGTCGCGCTGCAGATCTTCGGCTCGCAGCAGGAGGGCGGCGCGCTGCCGGTCTATTCGCAGATGATGGCCGCGGCCCTGATCTGCGCGGCCCCGGTCGTGTTGCTGTACCTGGCCTTCCAGCGCTACCTCGTGGGCGGCCTGACCGCGGGCAGCGTCAAGTGAGGGTCGCCCTGATCGGCCCCGGGACGGTCTCGGTCGTGCACCTGGCGGCGATCGAGAAGCTCGGGGCCGACCTGGCCGGAGTGTGCGACTCGACGCGCGACCACCGCGCGTTCCTGGACGAACTGCGGCCGGACGTTGTCCATATCTGCACGCCGCATGACCGTCACGTGCAGATCGCGCAGGACGCGCTTGAGCGCGGCGTGCATGTGTTGCTCGAGAAGCCGGTCGCGAACACGATCGCGCAAGCCGAACTGCTCGTGGCCGCAGCCAAGGACCATCCGGCGGTCAAGATCGGCGTCTGCCTGCAGAACCGCTACAACGCGACCAGCCGGGCCGCCCGCGACATCCTGGCCTCCGGTTCGCTCGGCCGGATCGCCGGCGCCTCAGCGAGCGTGCTGTGGCACCGCGACGCCGCCTACTACGACGCCCGGCCCTGGCGCTCGGTACGGTCCCGGGCGGGTGGCGGCGTGCTCATCAATCAGGCGATCCACGCCCTCGACCTGCTGCAGTGGCTGGTCGGTGACGTGGTCACGGCCAAGGGGCACGCCGGGCGCTACGGCGGGCTGCCGGGCGACGTCGAGGACACCGCGCACCTGGTGCTCGACCATGCCGGCGGCGCGCGCAGCGTCTTCTTCGCCACGGTCACCAACGCCACCGACTCGCCGGTCAGCCTCGAGATCGTCGGCGAGCGGGGCACCCTGCTGCTGCGGGGTGACCTCACCGTGGCGTACGCCGACGGCCGGACCGAGACTGTGGCCGAGCTGGCCCCCGGTGGGGCCGGACGGTCGTACTGGGGCGCCTCGCACGAATTGCTCATCGCCGACTTCTACCGCTCGCTGAACGACCCCGAACCGTTCTGGATCGGGCCCCAGGAGGCGCTGGCGACCCAGCGCCTGATCGACGAGATCTATCGAACCACCAGCTGAAGGGCACCGCCGATGTGGACTCTCTCCGGTTTCTCCGACGAGATCTCCCCCGACTTCACCGAGCAGTGCGAGGTCGTCACCGGCCTGGGCATGACGCACGTCGAGGTGCGCAGCGCCTGGGACGTCAACATCCTGGACCTGACACCTGAGCAGCTCGAGAAGGTCAAGAAGACCCTTTCCGCGTACGGGTTGAAGGTGTCCTCGATCGGGTCGCCGATCGGGAAGATACCGATCACCGACGACTTCGCGCCGCACCTGGAACGCATGCGGCACGCGGCCGAGGTGGCGAAGCTGCTCGACGCCCCGTACATCCGGATCTTCTCGTTCTTCGTCCAGGACCCGGCTTCCCACCGCGCCGAAGTGATCGATCGCATGCGGGCGCTGACGCGCGTCGCCGAGGAAGCCGACCTGATCCTGCTGCACGAGAACGAGAAGGAGATCTACGGTGACGTGCCCAGCCGCTGCCTGGATCTGATCCGCTCGGTGGGCTCGCCCTACCTGCGGCTGGCCTGGGACCCGGCCAACTTCGTGCAGGTGGGCGTGCGCCCCTACACCGACGGGTACGCCCAGCTGCGCCCCCACATCGAATACGTGCAGATCAAGGACGCCCACCTGGCGGACGGCACGGTGGTGCCGGCAGGCGAGGGCGACGGCGAGGTGGCCGAGACGATCCGGGCGCTGCGGCACGACGGCTTCGACGGCTTCTTCTCGCTCGAACCGCACCTCGCGGCCGGCCACGCCACCGGCGGCTTCTCCGGGCCCGACCTGTTCCGCACCGCCCACAGCGCCTTCACCGGGCTGCTGAAGACCGAGGAGATCGAATTCGTATGAGTGTCCCGAAGTTCGCCATCGTCGGCGCGGGCGTGATCGGACGCCAGCACGGCCTGGTCACCAGCCAGCTCACCGACCGCCTGGAACTGGCCGCGGTGGTCGACGTAGTCCCGTCCCGGGCCGCTTCTTTGGCGGACGAGCGGGGTGGCCGCCCGTACGCCGCGCTGGCCGACGCTTTGGCCGCCGAGCAGATCGACGTCGTGGTCGTGTGCACGCCGACCGGGCTGCACGGCACAGTCGCCATCGAGGCGCTCGAAGCGGGCAAGCACGTGATCATCGAAAAGCCGGCCGAGGTGACGGTCGCGAGGACCGACGAGATCATCCGGGCTCGCGACAAGGCGGGCACGCTGGTCACGGTCATCTCGCAGCACCGGTTCGACCCGTCGACCGAGAAGACCCTGGCCGCGATCCGGGCCGGCGAGTTCGGGCGGGTGTCGTCGGGGATCGCGGCCATCGACTGGTGGCGTGGGCAGAGCTACTACGACTCCGGCGACTGGCGGGGCACGTGGGAGCTCGACGGCGGCGGCGCGCTCATGAACCAGGGCGTGCACACGGTGGACCTGCTCGTCGCGGCGCTCGGGAAGCCGGTCGAGGTGTTCGCCTACACAGGCACGCTGGCCCACGAACGCATCGAGGTGGAGGATGTGGCGACCGGCGTGGTCAAGTTCGAGTCGGGGGCGCTCGGGGTGCTGCACGCGAGCACCTCGGCCTACCCGGGGCTCAGCGCCCGCCTGCACGTGCACGGCGACCGCGGGTCGGCGGTCATCGACAACGACCAGCTCGCGTACTTCCACTCGACGCCGGTCGGCGCTCCGATCGAGGAGCGGCTGATGGGTTCGACCCAGGTCACCACCGGCGGCGACACCGAGACGGCGGCCGCCGCCAACCCGGGCCAGCTGTCGGACGCGCACCGGCTTCAGTACCTGAACTTCCTCGACGCGCTGGCCGGGAACGGGGAACTGCGGGTCGACCTGGAGACCAATCGACAATCGATCGCGGTCATCACCGGGGCCTACGAGTCGGCGCGGACAGGGAAGCCGGTGAGGCTGGCATGAGCCGGATCGCGGCCAACCCGATCCCGTACTGGGCGTCGGCGGGCAAGACGCGCGAGGTGTTCGACGAGGCGTTCAACGACTTCCACGCGATCGGCTTCACGGCGGTCAAGGCCGACGTGCCGGACGACATGACGGCCGTCGATTATCGATCGTGGATCGGGCGGTACGGGCTGGCGCCGTCGCTGAGCCTGTTCAACTCGCCGTTCGACGACACTGTCACGGTCACCGGCGAGGTCGAAAAGGCCAAAGCGTTCGCGGGTACGCAGGTCGCACTGGGCCTGGACCGCACGATGGTCTCGTCCATGGCCGTCCCCGCCCGCATCGAGCAGCCGGCGGTGGGGGCCGGATTCGACGAGGGGCGGCTGTCGCGGGCGATCGACATGTGCGGGGAGGTGTGCCGGGCGCTGGCCGCCGAGGGGTTGCGGCCGTTGCACCACTCGCATGTCGGCGGGGTCTTCGAGACCGAGCACGAGATCACCCGGCTGCTGGACGAGCTGGGGGCGGACGTGATCGGGTTCGGGCCGGACACCGGGCACCTGCGGTGGGCCGGGATCGATCCGGCGCCGTTCATCGAGCGCTATGCGGACCGGCTCGGCGGCATCCACATCAAGGACGTGTTCCCCGACTTTCTGACGACCGCGGACAGCGACGCGGCCGACGGTGGCGGTGCGGCCGGTTCGTACCGCGAGAAGACGGCTTCGAAGCGGCTCTGGGCGGAACCCGGGCTGGGTGTGGTCGACTTCGACGCGGTGCTGGCGGCGATCCCGGCGGATTACGACGGCGACTTCATGATCGAGGTGGACGAGCCGTCGGTGGACTCGAAGCTGGAGTCGCACCGGATGTCGTTCGCCTGGGCCCGGAAGGCGCTGGCTGGCAGGATCGAGGAGTGACTGCTGTGGTGAGCGGGCAGGCCGCTCGGGTGGGCGGGGCCGACCGGGTGTTGGGCGATGCGGAGGTCCGCGAGTTCGTCGGCGCGCGACTCGGCGAGCTCGACCTGGACGGGCGCAGCGTGTGCCTGCTCGTGCCGGATGCGACCCGCACCTGCCCGCTGCCGCTGCTCGTTGGGGCCGTGCACAAAGCGCTGCACGGGCGGGTGTCACGTCTGACCGTGCTCATCGCGCTCGGCACGCACGGCGCGATGTCGGCCGAGGCGCTACGGGAGCACGTCGGCGTCTATCCGGACACCACAGTGATCAACCATGAGTGGTGGGATCCGGCGACCTTCGCCGACCTGGGGACGATTCCGAGCGCCCGGCTCGAGGAGCTGTCGGACGGGCGGATGAGTGGCGATGTGCCGGTGCTGCTCAACCGGGCCGTCGTCGAGCACGACGTGGCCATCGTGGTCGGGCCGGTTCTGCCGCATGAAGTGGTCGGCATGTCGGGTGGGAACAAGTACTTCTTCCCGGGCGTGGCCGGGCAGCAGATCATCGACGTGTCGCACTGGCTGGGGGCGCTGATCACGTCGGCCGAGATCATCGGGACGACCGGGCTCACCCCGGTGCGCGCTCTGATCAACGACGGCGCGGCGCTGATCCCGGCCCAGACGTACGCCTTCAGCGTGGTCACGGCCGAGACGGACGTCGGTGAGGACAGCCGGCTGCACTCGGTGTCGTTCGGCGACTGCATCGCCTCGTGGGCCAGCGCGGCCGAGATCAGCGCCGCGACCCACGTGACGTACCTGGAGAAGCCCGTACACCGAGTGCTGTCGATCATCCCGGCCATGTACGACGAGATCTGGACCGGGGCCAAGGGCTTCTACAAGGTCGAGCCGGTGGTGGCCGACGGCGGCGAGGTCATCCTGTACGCGCCGCACATCACCGAGATCGCCACCAGCCACCCGCAGATCCACGAGATCGGTTACCACTGCCGCGACTATTTCGTGAAGCAGTGGGAGCGGTTCGAGCACATCCACTGGGGCGTGCTCGCCCACTCGACGCACCTGCGCGGCGCCGGCACGTACGACGCCGTAACTGGCGTGGAGCAACTGCGGGTGCGGGTCACACTGGCCACCGGCATCCCCGAGGACGTGTGCCACGCGGTGAACCTCGGTTACCGCGACCCCGCGACGATCGACCCGGCCGCGTTCGGCGCCGACCCCGACACCATGGTCGTTCCGCGGGCGGGCGAGGTGCTGTTCCGCCTCGGGAGAGGGGTCAGTAGGCCCTGACGCGGCGGGCGGCCGTCGAACCGCGCACCACGAGGCGTACGGGAAGAACGAGTGGCCGGCCGCTGGGTTTGGCCCCTTGGGCGACGGCGATGCAGTTCTGCATGCCGGTGAAGCCCATCCGGTAGAGCGGCGACGCGATCGTGGTCAGCTGCGGCTCGACCAGCTCGTCGAAGATGATGTTGTCGAACCCGACCACGCTGACCTGGTCGGGAACGGTCACGCCGAGGCGTGACAGGCCCTTGACGATGCCGATGGCGAGCTGGTCGTTGTAGGCCTGCACGGCCGTCGCGTCGGTCTCGACCACGCGCAGGGCGGCGCTCAGCCCGGCCAGCACGGTCGGTTCGTACGGGCCCAGCCGCCGCGCCTCGAGGCCGAGCTCGGCCGCGCCCTGTCGCAGGGCCCGCCAGCGTACGCCGTCGGACCAGCTCGTCTCGGGCCCGGCCACGTACGTGATCTTCTCGTGCCCGAGCGCGGCCAGGTGCTCGACCGCCCGCCGGATGCCCCGCTCGGCGTCGTTGAGCACGCAGTTGGCCTCGGGGATGATGCGGTTGAGCAGCACGACCGCCTTCTGCTTGGCCACCATCCGCAGCGCCGAGTCGGTCATCCGGGAGCTGGCGATGACCACGCCGTCGACCTGGGCCAGCTCCTGCTCGATGGTCTGTCGCTCGACCTTGGGAGACTCGTTGGTGTGCGACAGGATCAACTGGTACCCCGCCTCGCGCGCGGCCTCGTACGCGCCCTTGATGATGTCGCCGTAGAACGGGTTGGTGACATCGGCGACGACCAGCGCGATCGCGTGCTGCACCGCGCCGGCCCGGGGTTGAAGAGCGTTCGCCGTACGGTATCCGAGTTTTTCGGCCGCCTCGAAGATCCGCCGCGCGGTGTCGGCGTTGACCCGCCCCGGCCGGGCGTACGCGCGCGAAACCGTCGAGGCGGCGACCCCCGCCTCGCGCGCCACGTCGTAAATGGTCGGGCGACTCATGACCAGGATGTTAAATCGGTCATCGTGCGCACAACAGCCCTGGCCCTCGCCGCGACCGTCGGAGCGCTGACCGCACCACCCGCCGCCGCCCACGCGGCTGCCGCCCCGGCCGAGGTCTGCACGATCCGTGACGAGCGGCTGGATGAGCTGTCGGGCCTGGTCGCCGTGGGTGACGGCTTCGTGGTGGTCAACGACGGCTCCGACTTCGCCGACCGCCGGCGGATCTTCTTCCTCGATGCCAGGTGCAAAGTGACCAAGACCGTGCGCTACCCGTCCCGGCCGCGCGACACCGAGGACCTGGGCCGGGCGGCCGACGGCACGCTGTGGGTGGCCGACATCGGCGACAACAGCAGCAGCCGTACGACGGTCGCCCTGTGGAAGCTGTCCCCCGGAGCGGCCCGGCCGGTGCTGCACCGATTGAGCTATCCCGACGGCGCCCACGACGCCGAAGCGATCCTGGTCCCGCCGACCGGCCTGCCGATCATTGTCACCAAGAGCGGTGGAACAGCCGGACTGTACGTGCCCACTGGTCCCCTGAAAAGCAGTGCCACCACCGCACTGCGTAAGGCCGGCGACGTGTCGATCCCGCTCACCAGCACCAGCAACCCGTTCTCGTTCCTGGGCCGGGCGGTCGTCACCGGCGGCGCCACCTCGCCCGACGGCCGTCACGTCGTGCTGCGCACCTACGCCGACGCGTTCGAGTTCGAGGTGCCCGACGGCGATGTCATCAAGGCCCTGACCGAGAGCGAACCCCGCCCGATCGCCCTGCCCGACGAGCCGCAGGGTGAATCGGTGGCCTACAGCACCGATGGCCGCTCGCTGCTGACTGTCTCCGAGAGCACCAGCCCGGTGATCCTGCGCTATCCCCTGCCCGACCGCCCCGCGGCCACGACTTCGCCACCACCGCCACCGCCGTCCTCGGCCGCGCCGGCGACGCCCGCGGCCTCCGCCGAGCCGGCTCCGGCGCCGTTCAACTACATCGCCGTCGTGGCGGGTGTCGTCGCGCTGATCGGCATCGTTCTGGCGGTGGCTGTCACGAAACGGCGGCGCCGGTAGTCCTTCTGGCATGACAACGGTGCAATCCCTGAAGAAGTGGCTGCGGATCGGTCTGTTCACCCTGGCCGGCCTGCAGACGTTCGTCAGCCTGTGGCAGTACGTGTTCTCCCGCTCGTTCTACGACAACTTCCCCACGGTCAAGCTCGACCCGCCGTACAACCAGCACCTGGTCTCCGACGTCGGCGGCCTCGGGCTGGCTCTGTGCGCCACGCTCTACATCGCCGCCGTCATGCTCGACAACAAGGTCGCGCTGACGGCGCTCGTCGGGTATCTGGTCTACGTGTCCACGCACTTCCTCTTCCACGTGACCCACTTCGACAACTTCTCGCTGCTCGAGGCGCTGGGCGTCGGCACCGGCCTGGGCATCGAGGTCGTGCTCGCCCTGCTGCTGCTCTATGTCGTACGCCTGATCCAGCGCGCCGAGACGGCAGCCGGCGCGGTCGGATCCGCGACAGCGGGTCGCTGATTCGACGGACTTCGGCTCCGGGCTCACAGCAGGCTCACAGGCCGCCCGATCTGATGGGCCCACATCATTGGCGTACGGGACATGGGGGATCGGTTGTGAGCCGAGCACGAAGGTGGGGACTGGCAGCGCTGGCGGGGGTCATGCCCGCGACGCTGGCCGTAGTGGGGATCCAGGTGGCGGATGCGGCCGCCACACCGCCCGGGGCGCGGTTGCTCGCGGCCGGCAAGAACGTCACGGTCGAGCGGTACGACGCCGGCGACCAGTTCGCGGTCAGCCTCGACCTCGGGCTCAACTTCGTCGCCGGCCAGGAGCCGATCGAGGTACGGGCCAAGCGCAAGTCGTACGCCGACCCGATCGTGGCCGACGTGATCAGCAAGAGCGGCAACAAGCGCCTGCCCGCCGCCAACGTCACCGACATGTCCGGGCTCAAGCGGTTCGCGACCGTCTCGATCAAGGACGCCAAGGGCAAGGTGGTCCGGCTCTACACGACCAACTTCTGCCCCAACACGTACGACTCGGTGCGAACCCGGCCCGAGGCGCCGGCCCAGACGCCGTACCCGATGGGTTGTGAAGGCGAGAACCCGTTCACGCTGGGCTCGGTGTGGGGCATCCAGGCCGGATGGGCCGCCTCGACCGAGGACATGCCCACGACCGGCAAGATGTTCGACCTGCCCGTCGGCAAGTACACGGTCGGGGTCACGGTCAACGAGGCGTACCGGAAGGCCTTCGCCATCGCGACCAAGGACGCGTCGGTATCGCTCAACCTGACCGTCAAGAAGGGCGAGTTCAGCGAGAAGGCGCTGAAGAACGACCACGACCACCACGGCCCGCAGGTCTCCGACTACCGGCCCGAGTACCGGGTCCCCGCCAAGCGCCCGGCCACGGTCAAGGCGGCGCCGGCCACCGGCCCCAAGCCCGACCTGCGCTCGCTGCCCGCGTGGGGCATCTCGATCGCGCCCGGCACCAAGAACAAGTGGTACGTCAACTTCGGCGCGACGGTCTGGAACGCGGGCACGTCGCCGCTGCTGGTCGACGGGTTCCGCCGCAGCGGGCAGGGCCTGATGGACGCGTACCAGTACTTCTTCGACGCCCAGGGCAACCAGGTCGGCGCCGTGCCGGCCGGGACGATGGAGTGGGACGCGCGGGCCGGGCACGAGCACTGGCACTTCACCGACTTCGCTCAGTACACCCTGCTCAAGGCGGACAAGAAGGTCGCCGTGCGCAGCGGCAAGGAGGCGTTCTGCCTGGCCAACACCGACCAGGTCGACTACACGATCCCGCTGGCCAAGTGGCGGCCGCTGAACACCGACCTCGAGACGTCGTGCGGGCTCGCGTCGTCGGTCGGGGTGCGCGAGGTGCTCGACATCGGCAACGGTGACACCTACACACAGGACCGGCCGGGGCAGTCGTTCGACATCACCGGGTTGCCCAACGGCACGTACTACATCCAGGTCAAGGCCAACCCGGCCGGCAAGCTGAGCGAGCTGAGCACGACCAACAACACCGCGCTGCGCAAGATCGTGCTCGGTGGCACCGCGAAGAAGCGGACGCTCACGGTGCCACCGGTCAACGGCATCAAGGGCTGACCTTCCACCCCAAGTCGCCGCCCGCCCATCCCGGCGGGCGGCGACTGACGGTGTCAGTTCTGGCGGTTCTCCGGGTCGAGGCCGGGCACGCGGGCCGAACCACTCGCGCGGCTTCCGTAGACGGTCCCGGTCGGCGGGGCCGGCGTTCCCGTGAAGTCGACGCTCACTCCGCTGCCATGACCAGGGCTCACGGCGTTGCCGGCCGCCGGGCTTTCCGGCGTACGCGGGGAAGCCGCAACCGGCGCGGCCGGGGTTACCGAAGTCCCGGCCAGGGCCGGCGAAGCGGCCGGCCACAGGGACGCCTTGCGCTTGGCCGACACGTCCTCGACCCAGCCGAACAGCAGGACGGCGACCAGCACGAGCGCGGTCTCGAGGACCAGCATCCACACGATGTACTGGAACGTCGCCCACGGCACCTCGTAGTGCTCGAGCACGAGCGCACCCACCGTGATCAGCGGGAAGTGCCACAGATAGATCGTGATGGCCCGGGCGTTGATCACGCGGACCGACTCGGCCAGCCACTTGAAGTTGGCCTTGTCGAGCACGGCCAGCGTCGGGCGGAAGCGCAGCACGATCAGGACGAAGGCCAGCGACCACAGCGTACGGGCGATGGGCTCCTCGTTGAGGTCGAAGCCCCAGGCCGTCGGGTGCGTGAACAGCCAGTACAGGCCGATGCCGCCGATCACCGCGGTCAGCCCGGCCCAGACCGCGGCCGGCAGCCGGTGCAGACGGCCGTCGCGATGGGCGAAACCGGCGATCCAGCACGCGGCGTAGGTGACGAAGTCCCACATGATGCCGTCGATCGGGTCGGGCAGGCGGAAACCGGTCAGGTGCAGCGCGACCAGGGCGGCCACGGGCAGGGCGACGACGACCCAACCCAGCTTCTTGTACGCGAAGTACAGGATCGGCGAGACCAGGACGAAGATCAGGTACGCCCGGAGGTACCAGAGCACCTCCCAGAACGGCTCACCCCAGGTGCTGCCGGGCGGGTCCTCGAGCGGGAACAGCCAGAAGAGCAGGTTGAGCTTGTGCAGCGGGTGGTCCGGGTCGCTGGCCGACCAGCCGTGCCAGAACATGATCGGCAGCGCGACCGCGGCGAAGGTCCACAGCGCGGGCAGCAGACGGCGGATGCGCGACCACACCGCCTTGCGCGCGCCCGACTTGGCCAGCGACGCCGCCATCAGCGAACCGGCGATCGCGAACATGACGCCCATGGCCGGCAGCACGTAGGTCAGCCAGGCCCAGCCGAACGCGTGGTAGACCACGACGCGCACGATGGCGAGCGCACGCAGCGTGTCGATGTAGCGGTTGCGTGGGGGCTTCGGCACCGCCGGCGGCCCGGTCGTGGGCTCCGCCGCGACAGGTGTTGCAGTCATGGGTGGGCCTCCGCCACAGTCGTGATCACACACAGCCCTCGTACAGGATCATGGCGGCGACCTGCGCGTAAACCATCGAACGCCGTACGACAGCCGTCCGTCCGGTCAGGCCGTGATACCCGACCGGTGGCGTGTTTCGGGAGGTCTCGATCCACGCCCAGCCCCGTGACACTGAGTAACGGAGGTACGACTTCGCATCTGCGGACTCAAAAGTGTCGTACCCCGGGGCTAACTTGAGCGATGAGTTACCGACGGTCGACCGGTCCTACTGTCGAGGAGGAGATACCGATGAACCCGTCCCTGACCGCTGCCCGCGCCGAAGCCCTGTTCACGAGCCCGATAGCCACCGGCAGCCGCCCCTCGCTCGAGGTGGTCGACGCCGCCATCCGCATAGCCGTGCGTAATCACCACGGCGTGCGCGGGTGCGCCGTCGACGTGGCCGGCGAGTACGGCGACCATCCCGACCTCGCCGCGCCTCGCATGCTCTGGGCCCGCCGCCTGGTCGAGGAGCTCTACACCGTCCCGCTCAGCGTCCGCGCGGCGTGACCAGGCCCGACTCGTAGGCCCAGACCACCAGCTGGGCCCGGTCGCGGCAGTGCAGCTTGGTCATGGCCCGGTTGACGTGCGTCTTGGCGGTCAGCGGGCTGATCACGGCCCGGCTCGCGATCTCGTCGTTGGTCAGGCCGCGCGCGACCAGCTCGACGACCTCCTGCTCCCGGGCGGTCAGCACCTCCCGGCCCGCGCCCGGGTCGGCCGCCGGCCGGCCGGCCGCGAACTCGCTGATCAGCGTGCGGGTCACGGCCGGAGCGAGCAGCGCGTCCCCGCGAGCCACGACGGCCACGGCCTGCAGCAGGTCGGCCGGGTCGGCGTCCTTGAGCAGAAAGCCGCTGGCCCCCGCCCGCAGCGCGGCGAAGACGTACTCGTCGAGCCCGTAGTTGGTCAGCATCAACACCCGCACCCCGGCCAGCCCCGGATCGGCGGCGATACGTCCGGTGGCCTCGATCCCGTCCAGCCCCGGCATCTGCACATCCATGAGCACGACGTCAGGCTTGAACCGCCGCGCGAGCTCGACCGCGGCAGCGCCGTCCGCAGCCTCACCAACCACGTCCAGGCCATCCTCGGCATCGAGCAGAGCCCGGAACCCGGCCCGCATCAACGCCTGATCGTCAGCCAGCAGCACCCGGATCATGCGGCGCCATCCAGCGGGAACGTTGCGCGCACGCTGAAGCCGCCGCCGTCGCGGTGGGCTGTCCGGAGGGTGCCGCCGAGGCCGGTGACCCGCTCGCGCATGCCGCGCAACCCGACGCCCGGCGTCACCGGCTGCTCGGGCCTGGCCTCGCCGTCGTCGACCACCGACACCGTGAGCAGCGCGGGGGCGTAGTCGAGGTGGACCTCGGCGCGGGCCGGGCCCGCGTGACGGGCGATGTTGGTCAGCGCCTCCTGCACGACGCGGTAGCCGGCCTGGTCGACCTCGACCGGCAGGTCGGCCGGGCCTCCGGTGACGGTCAGCTCCACCGGCACCCCGGCCGCTCGGGTTCGCTCGGCCAGTTCCTCGACTCGTTCCAGGCCTGCTCGGCTCAGTTCGGAGGGCGAGCGCAGCACCTCGAGGGTCTCGCGGAGCTCACGCATCGCGGCGCCGCCGGCCTCTTGGATCGCGAGCAGGGCGGGCGGTGGCTCCTCGCCTCGCTTGCGGGCCAGGTGCACGGCGATTCCGGCCTGCACCTTGATCACGGAGATGCTGTGGGTGAGCGAGTCGTGCAGGTCGCGGGCGATACGCAGCCGTTCCTCCCCCGCGCGGCGCCGGGCCACCTCCTCGCGGGTGCGTTCGGCGTCGAGGGCGCGCTGCTCGACCTGTTCCAGGTAGGCGCGCCGCGCGCGGGCGACCAGCCCGGCCACGTTGGCGGCGACGAACCAGCCCAGGAGCAGCGTCGTGCGCTCGACAGTCTGCTGGCCCGGCCGGCCGTCGGGGGCGACCGTGATGTCGTACGTCAGAAAGCCGGTGAGAAACACAAGGCTGGTCAGCGCGGCAGCGACCCGGTGCCCCCGCCACGCGGCGAGGTAGACCATGGCCAGGACGGCGAACGCGGCCGACACCCCGGCATGCACGCGCACGTGCAGGCCGAGCATGGCCGCGGTCACGACGATCAGCGCGGGCACGGGGTAGCGGCGGCTCAGGGCCAGCGCGGCCGCCATGATCAGGACGAGGACGACGTCGAGCGCCCGCACCGGATCGGCGTCCGGGGCGAGCGCGGCGTTGCCCAGCAGAAAACCGCCGAGCACCACGCCGCCGGCGAGGTAGGGCAGATCGGGTCGCACGTTCGCACTCTAGGACGGCCGAGCCGCAGAGGTCGTCCCCCGAGCGCGGTAGCCGGGGCGTACCACGGGCGCGGTATCGGCCGTCGCCAAGTGTCTACTGAGGCAGGACGCTTTCCCGCCGCGCCGGGCCGAGCATCTACTCCCATGACCTACCGCTTCTTCACCCCGTCGATGTCCCGGGCCGCCATCGGACGTACCGCCGAGGTCTACACGCAACTGCGCGAGGACTTCCTCGGCCCGCTGCCCACCTTCCAGGCTCTGTCGGCCGAACCGCGGATCCTGGCCGCGACCTGGTCCCTGATGCGCGAGGCGCTGCTGGCCGGCGGCGCCTCCCGGATCGAACGCGAACTCGTGGCCACGGTCGTCTCCCGGGCCAACCGCTGCCGGTTCTGTGTGGACGCCCACGTGACGCTGCTGCACGCGCTGGGCGAGCACGAACTGGGCGAGGTCATCGCCCGGGGCGATCCGCCGCACCGGCCCCGGCACGTCGCCCTGACCCGCTGGGCCGCCGACAGCCGCCACCCCCGGGCCGCGAGGTGGACGAGCCCGTACTGCGCCGAGATCACCGGCACGCTGCTCGCCTTCCACTTCATCAACCGCGTCGTATCGGCCCTGCTCGCCCCGGACCTGCTGCCCGGCGGCCTGCAACGGTTCCCGGCGGTGCGCTCGGCCGGGGGCCGGTTCTACGCCCGGACCGTACGCGAATCAAGGGAACCCGGCCGCAGCCTGACCCTCCTGGAGGGTGACGGTGGCGCCCCACCGGCGTGGGCGACCGACAGCCCGGTCGGCGTGGCGTACGCGGCGCTGCAGGCCGCCACCACCGACACCGGCGACCTGCTGAGCGAAGCGGCCCGCGAGACCATCACGGCCACGGTGAGCTGGGAGGACGGCCGGCACCCGGACCGTCCCACCGAGTGGGCCACCGACCTGGTGCGCGACCTGCCCGCCCAGGACCGCGTGGGCGCCCGCATCGGCCTGCTGGCCGCGTTCGCCCCGGCCGCGATCACCCCCGGCGACGTAGCCCTGTGGCGGCTGAGTCATCCGGCCGACGCCGACCTCGTACGCCTGGTGGCGTACGGCGCGATGGCCGCTACAGACCACGTGGCCCGGCCCCTTACGCCGTCGAGGAGGTCGTGATGCGCCGGGCCTTCGTCGTGGTCAGCACGATCACCCTGGTCGTGTTCGCTTTTCAGTTCGTGTTCGCCGCGGTCGGCGCTTTCACCAAGCCTTCGAGCGACAGCGCGTACGCGTTGCACAGCATCACCGGCATGGCCGTGATCCCGGCCCTGGTGCTGCTGACCACCCTGTTCGCCGCATTGGCCAAGGCTCCCGGCCGACTCATCGCGTTGTCAGTCCTGCCGCTCGGCCTGACCCTGCTGCAGGCGCTGCTGGCCGCTCTGCCGGAAGCATTCGCCGATGAGACCGGCAGCAGCACGGTGGTCGGCCTGATCTTCGGCGCCCTGCACGCCGTCAACGGCATCATCGCCATCCACGTGGTCGTCGGCGTGGTCCGCGCCGCCGGCCGCCTGGCCGCACCCGACCCGGCCCCGCCCGTACCGCTCAACGCCACCCAGAACGCCGAAGCAACGTGACCATCGACCTCATCAACGCCGTAACCGCCGTAACCAGATGCCGCCGCCTGGTCATCGGCCTGAGCTTCGTCGCCCCAACCCCCTGGACAACCCGAGCCGACATCACCGGCCCGCCTCCAGTCGACACCGACTCCCAATCTCAGACCTATTCGGACGCCGCCCCGGAAGACCTGCTCGCCGATGTCCCGCCCGCCAAGGCATCCGGCGAAACCACCTCCCACGCCCAGACACCCGGCACGACCTTTCACGCCCGGACTGAGGGGATGCCATCCGGCACTTCCCGCGCCCGGAAGATCGGGGTATCGGCCGGAACCACCGCCCACACCCACACGACCGGGGTGTCGGCCAGCGCCACCTCTCATGCCTGGACGGTTGGGCTGCCGCTTGGCCTCGCGGTCGACGGCTGGATGGCTGGGGCGTCATGACGACGGGAGCGATCATTGCTGCTGATCTGGTGATCGCGGTGCTGGCGGCGGCCGGGTGGATCGGCGGTGGGGTGGCCGCGGTGGCCGGGCGGCGGCGGATCGCGACCGGGCTGGCGATCCTCGCGCTGGTGGCCACGCTCGCCCGGGCGGCCACGACGGTCGCTCTGGCCCGGGCCGGGTGGTGGTTCGCGGCGGAGAAGGTCGTGATCGCCGGGCCGCTGACGCTGGCCGCGGCGGTGATCGGTGTTCGGCGTACCCCGATGGCGTTCTTCTTCGCCGGTTACGCGGCCACCGCAGCCGTGCTGGTGACGGTGTTGCACGGCTATCCCGTCTCCCCGGCGGCCGCCCTGCTCGCGGTGGCCGGGGTGGCCGCCGCGACGACGGTGACGTGGCGCTTCGTTCACCGGCGCCCGTCACGGCCGGGCACGGTGGTGGCGGTCGCGGCCCTCGTCGCCGGCACCGGTTTCGCGGTCACCCCGGCCACCACTCCCGAGCCGGCGCATCAGCACACGCCCGTCGCCCGCACCGAGGTGGGCGAACCGACCAAGCGCTTCGCCCTGACCGCCGGGACCATCGACGGCGCGTGGGCGTTCAACGGCCAGGTCCCCGGCCCCGAACTGACCGCCACCGTCGGCGACATCATCGAGGTGACGCTGCGCAACCAGAACATCGAGCGCGGTGTCACCCTGCACTGGCACGGCTACGACGTCCCCAACGACCAGGACGGAGTACCCGGCATCACCCAGGACGCCGTACGCCCCGGGCAACAGTTCGTCTATCGCTTCGTGGCCGGCCAACCCGGGACCTACTGGTACCACACACATTCCGCGTCCGACATAGGCGTCCGCAAGGGCTTGTACGGCACTCTGATCGTCCACCCCACCACTCCCGACACGGCGTGCGACCTCACCCCACCGACCACCTCCGGGCCCAACCTCACCGAACCCTTCGTCCCGCAACCGAGCAACCCAAGGCCCGACAGCGCGCAACCGACCAGCTCGAAAGCGAGCAACACGCGAGCAGGCAGCGCGCAACCGAGCAGTGCGACCCTGAACAAGAGTCTCCAGAGCGGGAGCGAATCGTGCATCGACGTCACGGTGCCCGTGCACACGCTCGATGGCCGGTTGCTGCCCGAACCCGCGACGACGGCGGCAGCGCCCGGCACGCCTGTTCGGCTGCGGCTGATCAACACTGACAGCACGACCCATCGGTATGCGGTGGCCGGTGCGCCGTTCCGTGTGATCGCCATCGACGGGGTCGATCTGGCCGGGCCCACACCGCTCGAGAACACCGCGCTCTTGATCCCCGCCGGCGGGCGTTTTGACGTGCTGACCACGGCGCCGGCCGGGCTGTTCGTCGACGGTCGACTCGTGCGCTCGACCGGGACGGTGCCGGTGGCTCCCGGGGCGTGGCCGGTGTTCGACCCGCTCACTTACGGCGCCGAATCGCGCATTTCCTGGTCGCGGATCGACCGTTCGCTCACTCTGGTGCTCGATCGTGGGCTCGATCTGCGCGGTCTGCTCCCCCGTTACGCGCATACGGTCAACGGCGCGGCCGACCCGGACATCCCCCCGCAGGTCGTACGCCGGGGGGAGATCGTCAAGCTCACGATCGTCAACCGCTCGCTGGTCGTGCATCCGTGGCATCTGCACGGTCATCACGTGCTCGTGCTTGCTCGCAACGGGAAAGCCCCGACCGGGAGCCCGGTGTGGCTGGATTCGTTCGACCTGCGGCCCGGCGAGGTCTGGGAGGTCGCCTTCCGGGCCGACAACCCCGGCATGTGGGCCAACCACTGCCACAACCTGCCGCACGCCGAGGCCGGCATGATGCTGCACCTCATGTATTCATGACCCGTCAGGCAACGCGTGCCCGACCGGGCGGAGCTGCAGCTCATGTATTCGTAACCCGTCAGGCAAAGCGTGCCGAATCACGGTAAATGCACCTCATGTCTTCATAACCGTCAGGCACGCGTGCCCGACCGGGCGGAGCTGCACCCTGAACAACGCCGACCCGGCCGTGCGGGCGGGCGAGCTCGCCGTACAGGTGATGACCTGGATGGTGCCGGCGGGCAACCTGCGGTTCGTGGATGTCCCGGCGCCGCGCTCCACGGCGGAGGTGCGGGCCGAGGACTGACGGTTGGCTCCCAGCCGGGCCGGGTATGGTTGCTACTCGCCAGTAACAAGGGTGGAGGCACATGCTCAGCTCACGTTTGCAAGAAGTGCTCGACGGCCGGTGGGCCCACGTCCGCAAGGCGGCCCGGGCCGAACTCGGCGCGGAGTTCGTGACCGTGCCCGGCGAGACGATCGACCAGGCGCGCGAGCGCGTCACCCGCCTGCTGCGGGCGCTGCCGTCCGACCCGGGCGTGGCCGCGGGCTTCCCGATCGAGTACGGCGGCCAGTCCGACCCCGGCGGCTCGGTGGTCGCGGCCGAGATGCTGGCCCAGATCGACCTGTCGCTGATGGTGAAGGCGGGCGTGCAGTGGGGCCTGTTCGGCGGGGCCGTGGTCGCGCTCGGCACGGCCGGCCACCACGACCGCTACCTGCGCCGCATCATCGACGCCGACCTGCTCGGCTGTTTCGCGATGACCGAGACCGGCCACGGCTCGGACGTCCAGCAGCTGCGCACGACCTGCACGTACGACCCGTCGACGCAGACGTTCGACCTGCACACCCCGCACGAGGCGGCCCGCAAGGACTACATCGGCAACGCGGCCCGCGACGGGCGCATCGCCGTCGTCTTCGCCCAGCTAGTCACCGGCGGCAAGCGCTACGGCGTGCACGCCTGGCTGGTGCCGATCCGCGACGACGAGGGCAACCCGCTGCCGGGCGTGACGATCGGCGACGACGGGCACAAGGCCGGCCTGCTCGGTGTCGACAACGGCCGGCTCTCGTTCGACCACGTCACCGTGCCGCGCGACATGCTGCTCGACCGCTACGGCCAGGTCGCGCCCGACGGCACGTACTCGAGCTCGATCGACAACGACGTCCGCCGCTTCTTCACCATGCTCGGCACCCTGGTCCGCGGGCGAGTGGTGGTCGGCGGGTCGGCCGCCAACGCGGCCAAGAGCGCGCTGACCATCGCCGTCCGCTACGGCGAGTCCCGCCGTCAGTTCACCGCCCCCGGCGAGACGCGGGAGATCGCGCTCAACGACTACCTGGCCCACCAGCGCGTGCTCGGCATCAACCTGGCCCACGCGTACGCCCTGCACTTCGCCCAGGACGAGCTCGTCTCCACGCTGCACACCGTCCAGACGTCGGACGGCCCGATCGACGAGCACCAGCAACGCGAGCTGGAGTCCCGCGCGGCCGGATTGAAGGCCGCGCAGACCTGGCACGCGACGAGGGCGATCCAGGCCGCTCGCGAGGCCTGCGGCGGCGCCGGCTACCTGGCCGAGAACAGGCTGCCCGGGCTGAAGGCGGACACCGACGTCTTCACCACGTTCGAGGGCGACAACACCGTGCTGCTGCAGCTGGTGGCCAAGGGCCTGCTCACCGGCTACCGGGACGCGTTCGGCTCGCTCGACGGCTGGGGCCGGGCCACCTTCGTGGCCGAGCAGGTGCGCTCCATGGTCTTCGAGCGCACCGCGGCCCGCGGACTGATCCAGCGCCTCATCGACGCCGTTCCCGGCCGCGACGAGGAGGTGGCGCTGACCGACCGCGGCTGGCACCTCGCGCTCTTCGAGGATCGCGAGAAGCATCTGCTGGAGGGGGCGGTCCGCCGCCTGCGCAACGGGGCGGACCAGAAGAAGGCCCGCCAGTTCGACATCTTCAACGACGTGCAGGACCACGTGCTCGAGACGGCCCGGGCCCACATCGACCGCGTCGTGCTCGAGGCGTTCGTGGCCGGCATCGACCGGACTGCCGACGACGAGGCCCGCGCGCTGCTGTCCAAGGTCGCCGACCTCTACGCGCTGAGCACCATCGAGGCCAACAAGGGCTGGTATCTGGAACACCAGCGCCTGATGCCGGCCCGGTCGAAGGCGGTGACCGCGATGGTCAACGATCTGCTGCGCCAACTGCGCCCGCATCTGACGACCCTGGTCGACGCCTTCGCCATCCCCGACGAGTGGCTCAACGCCGCGATCCTGCGCGAGGAGCCCACCCGTCAGGACGTGATGGCCGGCCACGACGCCGCGTGATTCCGGTGGCGGCGCGGGCTCGGGACCCGCGCCGCCACCGGAGGATCAGTTGGCGTCGCTGTTGCCGCCGCGGCCGTTGGCCCAGTTGCGGGCGCCCCGCGCGGCCGAACCGACCAGGTCGGCCGCCCCGCCCGCGGCCTTGCGGGCGAACGTGACCAGCGGGTCGGGCGAGTCGCGGAACGAGTCGCGGTAGCTGGCCGCGGCCGCCTTCACGTCCGCGGTCACCGACGCGTCCCGGTCGTCGTCGCGGCGCGGGTAGTCGCCGCCGAGGATCCGGGCGTAGTCGCCGGAGTCGACCCACTTCTGCAGCTCGGCCGCCCGCGCCACCGGCACCGGCTCGCTGCTGAACGCGGTCATGCCGATCTTGTGGATGCTGTCGCGCAGGTCGCCGCCGCCGTCGTACTCAGCGGCCTGCTCGAGGAAGGCCGCCGTGTCGATCTGCGACAGGTCGCCGCCGCCGGCCTGCTTCATGAACAGCCGCAGCGAGGCCGCCGGGTCTTGCGCGGCCAGCAGCCCGGCCCGGTCGGCCGACAGCTCCGCCTTGCGCCACCACTCGTACATCGCCGCGATGATCGCCCGCAGCGCGATCGCACCGATCGGCAGCCAGCTGACGCTGGTCACCCACCGGGTCAGCAGGGTCATGATCGTCTGGTAGACGGCGTGACCGCTACGCACGTGGCCGATCTCGCGGCCGAGCAGGGTGCGCAGCTCGTCGTCGTCCAGCTTCTCGACCGCGCCCGTGCTGATCACGACGAACGGCTTGTCCATGCCGATCGCCTTGCTCGTGATGAACGGCGACTGGCTCACATACAGCTCGGGGCGCTCGGCGACGTCGAGCGAGTCGGCGGCCTCGGCGAACAAGCCGTGGACCCGGGGGTACTGCCGGTGGTCGACCCTGATCGCGCCGGCCAGGTAGGACAGGCGGAACCCCCGCTCGTTCCACATGCCGAACAGACCGCGCACCACGTCGTCGAAGCCGCGCAACTCACGCAGCGCGGTGAGCGCGCCCCGGTCGGCCGGATGCTCCCAGGCCCGCGAGCTGATGCCGGTCAGGGCGACCCGCTGCCGCGCCGGCCGGTTGTCATCCTCGATGGTCATCTGTTTCTCCCGTCTGAAGTTCCGGTGACGATATTGGTGGATCCGCCTCGTGAGCACATCCGGCCAAAGACCCGGTTCTTTCTGGCGCCGACTGCGACTTTCGGCCGATACGAAAGTACGGGGCGCGATCAATACCGAAGTAGCTCCCGGGCCCACGACGATCCCGGCAGAATTTCTTCCGCGAGGCCGATGAGTCCACGAGCGGACGGGAGTCCTAGGGGCATGACTGCAGAGACGCACACGATCACCACCGACGGCGCCGAGATCACCTACGACGTCCGCCCGGGCGACGGCCCCACCCTGCTGCTGGTCGGCTCCCCGATGGATGCGGTCGGCTTCACCACCCTGGCCGGGCACTTCCCCGACCGCACGGTGGTCACCTACGACCCCCGGGGCATCGGCCGCAGCAAGTTCACCGCCGGCCAGACCACCACGACGCCCGAGCAGCACGCGGGTGACCTGAGCCGGGTCATCGACGCCGTCGGCGGCCCGGTCGACGTCTTCGCCTCCAGCGGCGGCGCCGTCAACGCGCTCGCCCTGGTCACCGCCCGCCCCGACCAGGTCCGCACCCTGGTCGCGCACGAGCCGCCGATCATCCCGGTGCTGCCCGACCGCGACAACGCGTCGGCCGCCACCAAGGGCATCGCCGAGCTCTACCAGCGCGAGGGCATGGGCCCGGCGATGGTGAAGTTCATCCTGATGACCAGCCACCAGGGCGAGGTCCCGGCCGGCTGGATCGACCAGCCCGGTCCCGGCCCGGCCGACTTCGGTATGCCGGCCGAGGACGACGGCTCCCGCGACGACGTGCTGCTCTCGCACAACCTTGTGTCCTGCACCCACTACGAGCCTGACTTCGCCGCCCTGCGCGCCGCGTCGACGCGCATCGTGGTGGGCGTCGGCGAGGAGTCGACGGGCGAGCTGGCCCACCGCGCGGGCGAGGGCGTGGCCGCCGGCCTCGGGCTCGAGCCGACGTCGTTCCCGAGCCACCACGGCGGGTTCCTGGGCGGCGAGTACGGCCAGCAGGGCGACCCCGACAACTTCGCGGTGACGCTGCGCAAGGTGCTCGACGAGCAGTCCTGAAGCGGTATCGCTGCGCAAGGTCCTCGACGAGCAGTCCCGACGTGGGTCGCGGCCGCCCGGGAACGGGGCGGAAACCGGAACGCCTGCCCTGACCGCACGGGGGGCCAGGGCAGGCGTGCCGCCCTATCGCCCGCGCCGGCCGCCTCACCGCGACCGGAACGGGCGGGGACGGTCAGCGGCGGGCGCGGGCCAGGGTGTCACGCAGGGCGTAGTAGGCGGGCTTCTTGCCGAAGTCGTCCCGCATCACCGTGGCGGCACCTTCGGCAGGGAAGAAGACCGGCACCCACGAGTACTTGTCGGTGAAGCCCCAGATCGTGAACGAGTTGCAGTTGTCGACCGCGAGGCAGGCGTCGAGCACGGTCTTGTAATACGAAGCCTGCGTCTGCAACTGCTCCGCCGTGGGCACGCCGCCCTCGGGCAGGTCCATGCGGACGTCGAGCTCGGTGATCGCGGTCTTGAGGCCCAGGTCGTCGAAGCGCTGCAACACGCCGGCCAACTGGTCGGGCGCGCCGTAGCGCATGCTGAGGTGAGCCTGCGACGCGAAGCCGTGCAGCGGCACCCGCTGCGCCAGCAACTGCTCGGCCAGCGCCTCGTACGCGTCGACCTTGACTCCCGGCCACTCGACGCCGTAGTCGTTCAGGAACAGCTGCGCCCGAGGGTCGGCCTGGTGGGCCCAGCGGAACGCGTCGGCGACGATGCCGGGGCCGAGACGGCTGATCCAGATGTTCTCCGGGCGGTACTCGCCGTTCTCGTTGAAGATCTCGTTGGCCACGTCCCACTGCTGGATCTTGCCCTTGTAGCGGCCGACGACCGTGAAGATGTGCTTCTTGAGGATCGAGCGCAACTCCGCGTCGGTGAACGTGCCCTCGTTGAGCCAGGCCGGGTTCTGGCTGTGCCACAGCAGCGTGTGACCCCGGACGACCTGCCCGTTGTCGCGCGCGAAGCGGACGATCGCGTCGGCCGGCCCGAAGTTGTACTTGTTGCGCTCGGGGTGGATGAACTCCCACTTCATCTGGTTCTCGGGCGAGGCCGAGTTGAACTCTTTGGCCAGCACCTTGCGGTACGGCTTGTCGTAGGTGAACGGGTCGGGGTACGGCTGGTCGACGTGGTGACCGCCGCCGGCGACCGCGGTGCCGATCCGCAAGTCTCGGGGCGCTACCGAGCGAAGCGACTTCGCCTGCGGATGGGCCTGCACGGGCTGGACCACAAAACTCAGAGTTGCCGTGGTGGCGAGGACGGCCACCACGGCCCGGGTTGCTGCTCTCATCAAGGACTCCTTCGAGGAACGATCGGTGGATGTCGAACCCGTAACTTCCGGAGGTTCCTCGAAACTTATGCGTCGTAGCGGAGTCCGTCAATCTCTGTCAGGCCGGAAGAGACAGTTCGCGGATGATCGTCAGGCCGCTCTCGCCCGGGGCTTCCACCTCGCGGGGCTCGCGCGCGACCTCCTGGAAACCGGCCTTGACGGCGACCGCGGCCGAGGCTTTGTTCGCCTCGTCGTGCTTGATCGCCACCCGCTCGATGCCCGGCAGCGTGAGCGCAACCCGGCTCAGCGCCCGTACCGCCGCCGTCATGTAACCCCGGCCCGCGTACGGGGTCCCGGTCCAGTAGCCGATCTCGAGCACCCCCGGGCCCATCCGGGTCATCAGCCCGATCGACCCGGCCAGCTCGCCGATCGTGGTGAAGATCGCGTAGTTGAACTGCGTCCCGGCGTCCCAGTCGGCCCGCGACCGCGCGATGTACTCACGCGACTCCTCGAGCCCGTACCCGTCGGTCGCCCAGGGCAGGAATTGCCGCAGCTCAGGCAGCGAATCCTGGATGGCGGCGACGGCCGCCGGGGCCCACTCGATCTCCCAGCGCTTGAGCACCAGTTCACCGGCATTGATCATCTCAGGTGGTTCCATGCCGGTGAGCCTTCCGCTGCCCGGGGCGCGCGGCAAATCGTTTCCCCGCCGCCGTCCCGGTAGGTTTGCCTGCCGTGGCTGCTCAACTCCGACCCGGCGACCCCTCGTACATCGGCCGTTACCGCACGCTGTCGCGGCTCGGCGAGGGCGGCATGGGCTCGGTCTTCCTGGCCCAGGCGCCGGGCGGCCGGCTGGTGGCCGTCAAGGTCATCCGACCCGAGTACGCCCATGAGGAGGAGTTCCGCGCGCGGTTCCGCAGCGAGGTGAGCCGGGCCCGCGAGGTTCCGCCCTTCTGCACGGCCGAGGTGCTCGACGCCGACCCCGACAGCATCACGCCGTACCTGGTCGTCGAGTACGTCGACGGCCCGAGCCTGAGCGAGGTCGTCGCCGAGAACGGCCCGTTGGGCGGGGGCAGCCTGCACGGCGTCGCCGTCGGGGTGGCGGCCGCGCTGGCCGCGATCCACGGGGCCGGCG
Source organism: Paractinoplanes aksuensis (assembly GCF_024137025.1). GTDB lineage: Bacteria > Actinomycetota > Actinomycetes > Mycobacteriales > Micromonosporaceae > Actinoplanes > Actinoplanes aksuensis. The sequence continues at coordinate 250,261 of NZ_JAMYJR010000001.1, read as the reverse complement.
TGATCCACCGCGACCTCAAGCCGCGCAACGTGCTGTTCGCGCTGGGCACGCCCAAGGTGATCGATTTCGGCATCGCCCGGCCGCTGGAGGCCACCAGCTATCACACCCGGCCCGACATGGTGGTCGGCACGCTGGCCTACATGGCGCCCGAGCGTCTCGACGCCGAGAGCGACCGGCTGCTGACCCCGGCGGTCGACGTCTTCGCCTGGGGCGGCGTGGTCGCGTACGCCGGGGCCGGTCGCACCCCGTTCGGCGGTGACTCCCCCGCGGTGACCGCGGCCCGCATCCTCACCCAGCCGCCGCGGGTCGCCGGCCTCCCGCCGTACCTGACCGAACTGGTCACCGCCTCGCTCGAGAAGGATCCGGCCAACCGACCGACCGCCCCCGAACTGCTCGAACGCCTGCTCGTGTCCGGCTCGGCGGCCACGCCCCCACTGCCCGCCGAACTGCGCCGCGAGGCGGAAGCGGCGGCCGCGGCCAAGCCCCGCCCGGCCCGGCGCCGGGTGGGCCGGGTCCGGCGCGTCGCCGTGGTCGCGGCCGCGGTCACGGCTGTCGCGGCGCTGACCGGCACCGGACTGCGCCTGCTGGACAGCAGCGACCCGGCCCCCGCCCCTGTCTCCGGCCCGGGCGCGTCGGCCCCCGCCCCTGCTGCGGCCGGCCCCAGCGTCTTCGACTCGTTGCAGCGTTACGCCATGTTCAGCGAGACCAGCAACGACGACGGAACCTGCGGCTACCGCGGCGGCCTGCGCATCCGCACGACCACGTCGATGGTCTGCGCCCCCGACAGCACCTTGATCTTCCCGCCCGACCAGAGTGTCTCCGTGCGCGCAACCCTGGCCGGACCGCAGTCGTGCGCGACCGTCTCGTTCCGGGCCACCAAGGAGGACGAGGGCCTGGACTACCTGGCCGACGCCTACCGGGTCGCGGTCTGCCCCGGCGAAGTGCGGCTGAGCAGGTCGATCGACGGTGGCGAGACGGTGATCGCCACCGAGAAGCGCCGCACCACGACCGGCGCGGCCCACCGGATCGAACTGCTCACCGACAGCCGGCAGGCAACCGTTGCCGTCGACGGCGAGCGGGTGCTGGGCGGCCCGTTGACCGAGTCCTCCCTGATCAGCGGCCGGGTGATGCTCGGCGCCAGCACGACCACCGAGGGCCGGCGGGCCGATGTGACCTTCACCGACGCCCAGCTGCGCTCCGGTTCCGACCCGGCCGTTCCGGCCGTCCCCGCCTTCGTCTCGGGCAACGCGCGGTTCAGCGCCGGCACCTATCTCACGTACGACATCGGGCGGATGGCGGTCGTCGAGCCGACCGAGTTCCTGACCGGGGCCGAGTACTGCCGCCGTTTCGCCCTGGACAGCACGTCGCCCCAGTGCGGGCCGAAATACGTGCCGGCGCCCAGCTCGACGCGGGTGTCCCTGCCCATCGCCGAGAGCCGGGTCTACCTCGACTACCGCCAGGACCCGGACAAGTGTCTCGACACCCGCACACGGGCCGGCACCTGCAAGGTCAGCTTCGAGCAGTTCGCCACGGACAGCGGGCCCGACCCCCGCCCGGCGATGGTGACAGTGCGCGACGGCAAAGTGGTGGCGATCGCGACGCTCAGCGTCAGATAGGGCCGGCCACGGGCCGGGACAGGTCGGTGACGATGCGGTCGATCTCGGCCAGCACGTACGCGGCCAGGGCGCGCTGGGCCTGCTCGGCCGCGGGGTCGGTGTGGTGCACCTTGCGGACCCCGGTGCCGGGCGTGTTCTCGTACAGAAGCGCGCCTTTGACCTTGAGGGGTTTCGTGGCGGCCCAGGCCTGGCTGCCCTGGCCCCGGTCGAGAACGCCGCGCACCGGAATGCCGGCCTTGAGCAGCCAGAACATCGTGTCGTCGATGCCCGAGGACTGGGCGAAGGTGAACATCGCGAAGTCGACCCGCCGCTCGGCCTTGAGCATCTGCTTCATGATCTCCATCTCCGGGCCCTGGTGCGGCGCGAAGATCGGCTTGACCCGGATGCGGCCGAGGCGGAACTCGCGCGGCTTGGGTTCGCGGCGTTCGCGCAGCTCACCGAACGTGCCACTGCGCAGCCGCTCGAACTCGCGCAGGTAGAGCCCGGCCGCGGTCCGGCCGTGCAGCACGAGTACGTGGTTGAGGTTGTTGCCGTCGGCGTTCTTCCCGGTGTCGGTCAGCGTGAAGTTGGTCGAGCCGGTGAGCACGGCCGCGGTGGGGGCGCCGGGGTCCCGTACGATGAATTTCTGGTGGAAGATCTTGGGGTTGAGATCGGTGACCAGGTCGACCTGTGCGGCCGACCCGGCCGATCAGGTGTCGGCTGGGCGACGGCCGCTGAGCGCGACCACCCGATCGAGCACGGACGCGTCCTCGCCCACCTCGACCTCGGCCGCGAAGATGCCCATGGCCCGGCCCTGATCCCCCATGCCGGTCAGGAAGCCGAGCGCCATCTCGGCCACGTCGTCGTCGCAGCCGAAATGCTGACCGGTGGCCCGGGCCAGGTCCCAGCCGTGGATCACGACGTCGCTGACCAGCATCGACACCGCCAGCGGGGCGGGCATCGGCATCGCACCCATGCGCACCGGCCGGTCCCACGCCGCGGGCACGGCCCACGCTGTCGTCGCCGCCTGGGCCCGTACGCCGAAATCGCTCGTGGCGGTCCCGGCCCAGTGCTCGTCGGGGACGGGCTCACCCCGGCCGGCCGACTCCAGTGCCTCGGCCACCAGCAGGAGGTGGTTCAGCAACGTCCGGACGTCCCATTCGGTGCAGGGAGTCGGCGCGCCGAGCTGACCGGGATCGACGTCGCGCACCACCTTTGTGGTGGCGGCGAAGGCCCGGTCCATGATGTCGGGAAGGTTCATGCGGCGAGCCTAGGCAGGCTGCTCACCGGCGTTCTTGAAGAAAAGCGACTTGTTAGGCTGCGTACGTGCCGGCGATCTTGAACCCGGGTCAGGGCCGGCAGAAGTTCCAATTTCGTACGCCGCCGGCCGCACCCGCGTTGGCCGCGTTCGTCCAGCACTACTGGATCGTCCGCTGGGATCTGCGCGACCAGGAGCCGTACCAGCAGCGGGTCCTGCCCTATCCCGCGGTCAACGTGACGTTCAAGCCGGGCCGATGTCGGGTGGCGGGCGTCCCGCTCGGGCGGTTCCACGAGACGTTGGAGGGCGCCGGTCGCGTTTTCGGCGTGCGTTTCCGGCCCGGCGGGTTCCGGCCTTTCCTGGGCGCACCGGTCTCCTCGATCACCGATCGTTTCGTACCCGTCGAGTCGGTGTTCGGCGACGGACTCTCGGCCCGGATCCTCGCCGCCGACGACGACACCGCAGCCACGGTGATGGACGAATTCCTGACCGCCCGAGCGCCCGGCGGTCCCACGCCGGCCGCCGAACTGGCCGCCGCGGCGGTCACGCGCATCGCCGACGACGCCGGGGTCACCCGCGTCGACGATCTGGCCCGCGAGTTCGCGATCGGCGTGCGGCAGCTGCAGCGCCTGTTCGCCGACTACATCGGGGTCAGCCCGAAATGGGTCATCCGCCGCCACCGGCTGCACGAGGCGGCCGCCCGCATCTCCGCCGGCACACCGGTCGATCTGGGCGAACTCGCCACGGAACTCGGCTACAGCGACCAGTCCCACCTGACCCGGGACTTCACCGGCATGGTGGGCGAACCGCCCGCGCTCTATCGCAAGGCACAGGACACTACGTGAAATTCAAGGTCGCCCAAGTTCTGACCGAGATGTTCGCCCCCGGCGTGCTCGTCGCCCTGCTGCTCATGGCGGTCGGCTTCCACGCCGGCAGCTGGTGGGGCGTGGGGGCGGCCGTCTTCACTGCGGGCATTCCCATGGCGTACGTCGTGAGGGGTGTCCGCCGCGGCCGACTCACGAGCCATCACATTCCCGAGCGCGAGCACCGCCGCGGCCCCCTGCTGTTCGGCCTGGCCTGCGCGATCGTGGGCACGACCGCGCTGGTGCTGCTCGGCGCGCCGCGGGAACTGCTCGCCCTGCTCGCGGCCGGGATCACCGGCCTCGTCGTCTTCGCCGCCGTCACCGCGTACTGGAAGATGTCGATCCACGCCGGCGTGGCCGCCGGCACCGTGGCCGTGCTGGTCGCGGTGTTCGGGCCGGTGGCGCTGCTCGCCGTTCCGCTCGTGCCGCTGATCGGCTGGTCGCGGGTGGTGCTCAAGGCGCACACGCCGGCCCAGGTCGTGGCCGGGACGCTGGTCGGTGCCCTCATCGCGGGGACGGTTTTCCCGCTGCTGCGATGAGGGCCCCGACCGGCGCCTCCACGAGGCCAGGAGCAACGGGCGCGGACGCGTGGTCAGTCGCCCTTGACGTTCACGATCTGGCGTAGCGTGTGCCGCACCTCGACCAGGTCGCCGGCGTCCTGCATGACCACGTCGATCGGCTTGTAGGCGCCCGGGATCTCGTCGAGGAAGGCGTCGGTGTCGCGGTACTCGATCCCCTTCATGGCCTCCCGCAGCTGCTCACGCGTGAACGTCTTGCGGGCCTTCGAGCGCGACAGCTGCCGGCCCGCCCCGTGCGGCGACGAGTTGAGGGCCACCGGGTTGCCCTTGCCGACCACCACGTACGAGGCGTCGCCCATCGACCCCGGGATGAGCCCCGGCCGGCCCTTCTCGGCGTTGATCGCTCCCTTGCGCGAGAGCCACACCGTCTTACCGAAGTGCGTCTCCTGCTCCGTGTAGTTGTGGTGGCACTGCACCCGCTCGAGCTCCTGCACCGGCCCGCCCACGAACTCGGCGAAGCAGTCCACGACCCGGTCCATCATCTCGTCGCGGTTGGCCAGCGCGAAGTCCTGGGCCCAGCGCAGCTGCCGGATGTACGTCCAGAACTCGTCGGTGCCCTCGGCCAGGTAGGCCAGGTCCGGGTCGGGCAGATCGATCCACCACCGCTTCATGGCGGCCTGAGCCACCTTGATGTGGTGCGTGGCGATCTTGTTGCCGACCCCGCGCGAACCCGAGTGCAGGAACAGCCAGACCTGCCCCTTCTCGTCCGCGGTGACCTCGATGAAGTGGTTGCCCGACCCGAGCGTGCCCAGCTGCAGCTCCCAGTTGCCGGCGTAGTGCCCCGGCTCGAAGCCCGCCTTGTCGGCCTTGGCCGCGAGCATGTCGAGCCGCCGGCGGGCCGTGTCGGTCACGCTCACGTTGTACGAGCCGGCGCTCAGCGGCACGGCGTTCTCGATGGCCGTACGCAGCTGGGAAAGCCCCGGCTTGAGCTCGTCCCGGTGATACTGCGTACGCACCGCAGCCATGCCACAACCGATATCCACACCCACGGCGGCCGGGATGATCGCCCCCAGCGTCGGGATCACCGACCCGACCGTGGCCCCCTTGCCGAGGTGCGCGTCGGGCATGAGGGCGATGTGCGGGAAGATGAAGGGGAGGCGGGAGGCTTTCTCGGCCTGCCCTCGCGTCTCGGCCTCCAGCAGGCTGGCCCAGTTCACCAGACGCGCGTTGATCTTCTCCATCACACCTTCTCCCATCGTATTCAGCCCCGCCACGCTAGCGCCCCAAGATCGCTCAGCGCCTCCGAATTACGCTGCCGGGGTGACGGATGCGCTGATCTTCGATTTTGACGGACTGCTGATGGACACCGAGTCGACGCTGCTGGAGAGCTGGCGTTTCGAGTGGCGGCAGCACGGACTCGAGCTGGCGGTCGACGGTTTCTTCGCCGACCACGGCGGGGACGTCAACGAGCAGCGGTACGCGCGCCTCGCGGACGCCGTCGGTGCGGGCTACGACCGGGCCGTGAGCCACTCCCGGCGTACGGCATATCGGGTCGGCCTTCACGCCGAGCCGGCGCCGGCGCCGGGAATTCGGGAACCGGCTCGCGCTCGAACGCCTGAGGATCGAACCGCGGCAGGCCGTCGCCTTCGAGGACACACCCCACGGCGTGGCGGCGGCACAGGCGGCCGGGCTGCGGTGCGTGGCCATCCCCAACGCGTACGTGCCGGTCCCGCGCTTCGCGGCGGCCGAGCTCGTGCTCGTCAGCGCGGCCTCGGTTCCACTGCGGACGGTCCTCGACAAGGTCTCATGATCACCGGTGTACTGTGCGCGCCTGTGCGAGAGAAGTTTCAGGCGAAAGCCTTCGAATTGGTGGCCCCACTGCTCCAGCCGGGCGAGCGGCCGATAACAGCGACACGAGCGCTGGCGGGGTCGTTCACGGCCAGCCGGGTCGGCACGGCGGTCACCGCGGGACTGAAGGCCCAGGGCCTGGCGGGCGCGCTGCTCACGTCGTCCACCAGCAAACAGTTCGTCGTAGTCACCTCCGAGCGCCTCATTTTCCTGCCGCAGACGTTCATGGGCGGTCCGGGCGCCGGGGTGCTGGGCGAGATCCCGCGCGACCAGGTGACACTGGCCGAAGCCAAGATCGGCGTGGTGAGCCTGGTCCGCATCGCGTTCGGCAACGACGGCGACGGCATCTCCCTCACGTTCCCGCGCATCGACAAGAAGAACGCCCAGGCCCTGGCCGACGCGCTCCGCCCGGCCCCCACCGCCTGACGTTTCACGGGAGGGGCCGGGCGGGGGACCCGGCCCCTCCCGCTTTATGGGGAGCAAAGTCGTTCACGGGTTGGCGAACCGCAGGATCCGGTCGGCGCGGACGTCGCTGTTCGAAGTGGTCAGCCCGAGCGAGCCAGATGATGCCTTCGTCGTCGGGGTTCTTCCATCGTGCCGCCGCCCTCCGAAACTCCACCGAAAGACAGTCACGCCAACCAGATACCCCGAGCCACCGATCCGGCTTCCAGTCGTTGATCAACACATGTACCGCTTACGAGGCTTCGCCCTGGTCGCCACGATGGCCCTCGGTTTCGTCTGCCCGCTGGCGCCGTCGACGCCGGCCGAAGCCTGGTCCCGCACAGCGGTCTTCCGGGAGCCGGCGGGGATCGGGCAGGCGATCGATGACGTCCTGGCTGATCCGGTGCTGGCGGGGTCGCAGGTCGGGGTCGTGGTGGCCGACGGCCGGACCGGAGCCACGCTTGTGGACCGCGGTGGGTCGCGGCGGCTGCTGCCCGCCTCGAACACCAAGCTCTTCACGTCGGCCGCTGCTCTGGCCGTCCTGGGACCTGGGCATCGGTTCGGCACCGAGGCCAAGGCTTTCGGCGTACGGCGTGGGGCCGCACTCACGGGCGACCTCTACCTGCGCGGCGAGGGGGACCCGGCCCTCACCCCGGCCGGGCTCGACGCGCTGGCCCGGGATGTGGCCGCATCCGGGTTGCGCGAAGTCACCGGCGATCTGGTGGCTGACGACACCGCTTTCGACTCGCAGCGGCTCGGGCTGGAGTGGGCGTGGGACGACGAGGCGTTCTCAGGGGCGGCTCCTGTCTCGGCGCTGACGGTAGCGCCGGACAACAACTATCTGGCCGGAACCGCGAACGTCAAGGTGTCTCCGTCGCCTGTGGACAGACGGCCGGCCCGCGTGTCGGTGTTCCCGAACAGCAAGCAACTCACCGTGGTCAACCAGGCCATCACCGCCCACGGCATTGCCCCGGTCTCGGTGACTCGCGGCCACGGCACCAACATCCTCACGGTCACCGGGGCCATCCCGAAGGGCGTGCCCGCGGTGATCGAGCCGGTCACCGTCTGGGATGCCACCGCCCTGACGGCTGATGTCTTCCGGCAGGCGTTGCGGCGGCATGGCGTACGGGTGAAGGGCCACATCGTCACCGGCCGGGCCACCCCGGCCGAGGCCGTTCCGCTGGCGCGGCACGCCGGCCCGCCGCTGCGCGAGCTGATGGCGCCGCTGCTCAAGCTGTCCAACAACGGCCTGGCGGAGCTGCTCGTCAAGGCGATCGGCCGGAAGTCGGCCGGGGTCGGTTCGTGGGCGGCCGGCATCAACACGATCGCCGCCTACCTGGCCCGGCTCGGGGTCGACACCACCACGATGCGGCAGGCCGACGGGTCCGGGCTGTCGCGGCGCAACCTCGTGCCACCCGCCGCGTTCGCCCGGTTCCTGGTCGCGGTGCGGGCCGAGCCGTGGTTCGCGACCTGGCACGCGGCCCTGCCGGTGGCGGGCAACCCGGACCGCATGATCGGCGGCACGCTGCGCAACCGGATGCGGGGCACGGTCGCGGCCGGCAACGTGCGGGCCAAGACCGGAACGCTCACCGGTGCCTCGGCGCTGTCCGGATATGTAACCACCCTCGATCACCGTCTGCTCGTGTTCTCGGCGATCGTCAACAACCAGCTGTCACCCTCGGTCACGCCGGTGCTGGACCGGATCGCGGTCGCCCTCGCGGGTTGTCCACAGGACCCGGAAACTGTCGGACCGGCCATGTAGTTTCGCGGCATGCCATCGACGCCGCCGGATCTGCTGCCCGAGACCATTCGCGCCTTGCGCCACCGCTTGGCTACTACCCAGGTGTCCGCGCGGGCTCCCTCGTTGGTGGCCGCCATCGTGCGCGGCGGCCGCCCGGTGTGGCTCGAGGGCTGGGGCAGCGTCGACAGCTCGACCCCGGGCGGCGAGGTGCAATACCGCATCGGCTCGATCACCAAGACGTTCGTGACGCTGCTGGTGCTGCGCCTGCGTGACGAGGGCCGGCTGGCTCTCACCGACCCGCTCGACGCTCACCTGCCGGGCACGAGCGTCGGCGACGCCACCATCGCCTCCCTGCTGTCGCACACCGCGGGTCTGGCCGCCGAGCCGCCCGGGCCGTGGTGGGAGCGCAGCCCCGGCTCGCTGCGCCCCGAGGTGGCCGACGTGCTGCGGGACGACCCGCTGGTGCACCCGCCGGGCCGGCGTTTCCACTACTCGAATCCGGGCTTCGCGCTGCTCGGGGCGCTCGTCGCGAAGCTGCGCGGCCGGCCGTGGACGGAGGCGCTCCAGAGCGAGGTGCTCGACCCGCTGGGCATGAGCCGCACGGGCCCGCAGCCGAGCGCCCCGCACGCTTCCGGCTGGGCCGTGCACCCGTGGGCCGATGTGCTGCTGCCCGAGCCCATCCAGGATTACGGCCCGATGGGCGCGGCCGGTGAGCTGTGGTCCACCGCGACCGACCTGGCCCGCTTCGCCGCGTTCCTGCTGGCCGGCGACGAGCGCGTGCTGCGGGCGGAAAGCCTCGACGAGATGCGCGGGCCCGCCGCCGCGCCCGAGGTGGGCAGCTGGCAGTCCAACTACGGCCTCGGCACCCAGTTGCTGCACCGCGGCGACCGGCTGCTGTCCGGCCACACGGGCTCGGTCCCCGGCTTCCTGGCCACGGTCTGGGTGAGCCGCGACGACGACCTGGGCGCCGTCGTCCTGGCCAACACCACGGCGGGCCTGGCCGTCGGCGGCTTCACGGCCGACCTGCTCGACCTGGTCGCCGAGCGCGAGCCGCGCATCCCCGCCCCGTGGCAGCCGCTCCCCCACATCGACCGCGCGGTCCTCGAGCTGGCCGGCCCCTGGTACTGGGGTCCGGCCCCGTTCGTCCTGCGCCCGCTGGCCGACGGCTGGCTCGAGCTGGGCCCGGTCTCCGGCGGCGACCGCGGCTCCCGCCTGCGCCCCACCGGCGACGGCGCCTGGATCGGCCAGAACGGCTACTTCGCCGGCGAGCCCCTCACCCTGCACCACGACGACACCGGCGCCGTGACCCACCTCGACCTCGGCACGTTCGTCTTCACCCGCCGCCCCTACGACCCGGCCGCCGTCATCCCCGGCGGCATCACCGACCCCGGCTGGCTCACCCGGGAAGGAGCCGACGACAGAGCTGCGAGCTCTACGCCGCCAGCCGCACCATGAAATCCAGCAACGCGGATCGACGGTGAGCGACGACTAACGGCGGCCGCCGGGCGGCTGGCTGCCGGGCGGCTGGCTGCCGGGCGGCTGGCTGCCGGGCGGCTGGCGTTGGCGGCTGGCGGTGGCGGTGGCGGTGGGAACGCTTCCAACCCGAACGTTGGCGCCGTTCGTGCGACAACCCACGCGCCCGGCGAGCCTTGCCGATCGGTGCGAAGTCAGTCTGAAACGTTCGTGGCAGGTGATGAGCCGGCGCGGGCGATGTCTCGGCAGGCGGTGGCGATCAGCAAGCCCACGCCGATGGCGAGCAGGGGCAGCCCGATGCCGAACGGCCGCTCGGCGACCGCGTTCGAGTTGTCGCGCGGGCCGATGTTGGCGAAGCTGGCGGCGACCACGGCCAGGGCCATGACGAGGGTGCCGATCGCGGCGGTCAGGGCGGTCATCGCCGCCGCCACGACGGTCCGGGACCAGAAGGCGGCCACCAGGGCCACCAGCAGGAAAGCGAAGGTGATCAGGGTCCAGCCGCCGCCGGTGCTGAGGGAGGCGTAGCTCCAGCCGGAATACGACCAGCTGTAACCCGATGAGACCCGGAACCATGGGAGCAGGTAGCCGGCCAGGGCCAGCAGCGCCGCGAACAGCATCGCGCCGTCCAGTCCGGCCGTGAGTCGGGGCCGGCCAAGGTCCTTCTGGGTTGTCACCCCAGCATGCTAGGCCATTCAGGGATCGGCGCCCGGCCACCGCCAGAGGGATCAACGGTCCGGCTGCTGTATGAAGGCCCGCGCCTTTAGAGGCCCGGCCGCTGCATGAGGACCCGCCCGCGTGAAGGGCACGGCCGCGCGAAGAGCACAGCCGCGCGAAGAGCACAGCCGCGTAGGGACGGCCCGGCCGCTGCGGGGTCGGTGGCCGGGTGGACAGGCTGGCACGGCTGGGTCGCTCCGGCTGATCGGAGCGACCCGGCGTCGTGTCAGTTCTGGTGGCGCAGGGCGGTGGTGATGGCCTCGATGATGCGCGGGCGCATCTCGGTGGCCTTGATGACCGCGTCGACCGAGCCGACCTCGACCGCGCGCTGGATGCTGTGGACGCGGTCGAATTCCGTGGCCACCTCGCCCAGCTTCTCGGTGCGGACGGTGTTGCGCAGCTCTTCCAGTTCGGCGGCCAGGGCGCTGCGTTCCGCGCCCGCGGCGGCGGCCAGGCGGGCCTCCGCCTCTTTGACCCTCAGGTCTGCGGCCGTGCGGCGGTTGACATCGCCGGTGAAGACGACCGCCGCGGCGGGGGCGCCGCCCAGCACCGAGGCGAACGAGCCCTCCAGCGCCAGTACCGTCATGTTCGGGTTCAGCTGCTTCGAGAAGACCACGAACGCGCCGCCGTGGTAGCGGCTGATCACCGTGAAGACGATCGGGCCCTCGAAGTTGACGATGGCCCGGCCGATCTCGGCGCCGTACTCGAGTTGCAGCTTGCGCATCGACTCGGGAGAGCCGTCGAAGCCGGACAGGTTGGCCAGCACGACCAGCGGACGGTTGCCCGAGGCCGCGTTGATCGCCCGGGCTGCCTTCTTCGACGAGCGCGGGAACAACGTGCCCGCCGTGTAGGTGTCGGGGCCGTCGGTGGGCGGGAAGCCCCGGCGCGGCACCGACTGCGACTCGATGCCCAGCAGGCAGACCGGAATGCCGCCGAGGTGCACGTCCTGCACCACCGCGGTCTCGGCGTCGGCCATGCCGGCCCAGCGTTCCAGCACCGCGTGATCCTGGTCCGCCAGCGCCCGCATCACCACGCGGATGTCGAACGGCTTCTTGCGGTCGGGGTTGGCCGTCGCCGAGAAGATCTGGCCGACCGTGGTGAAGTCGCTGCCCGGCACGTCGTGCGGGAAGTCGGAGATGTCGCGCGTCACCGGGTCGGTCGTGGCGGCCCGCCGCGGGGCCGTCTCGCCCGGTACGACGTACGTGTGGTCGTAGTGGGCCATCAGCACGTCGCGCGCGCCGGCCAGGTTGGGCGCCCAGTACTGCGCCTGCCCGTTGGGGCCCATGACCCGGTCGTAGCCGCCGATGCCGAAGTTGTCCTCGGCCGACACGCCGCCGGAGAAGTCGAGCGACTGCTTGCCGGTCAGCACCATGGCCGAGTCCGGCGTCATGATCAGCACGCCCTTGGTGTGCATGAGCATCGTCGCTTCGGCGTTCCAGTACGGCTGGGCGCCCACGTTGATGCCGGCCACCACGATGTTGATCTCGCCGCCGTCCTGGGTGAACTCGACGATCCGCTTGAGCGCGGCCGCCACCCAGTCCATGTTCTCGGTGCCCGACTCCATCGAGATCCGGGCCCCGGCCGACAGCGCCCACCACTCGAGCGGTACCCGCATCGACTGAGCCAGATCGATCGCGGCGATCACTCGGCGGCATTCAGGCTCGGAGAGCGCTCCTAGCGCCTTGGTCGGGTCGCCGAGCAACACCACACGGGTGATTCCCTCAGCGTGGCGCCCCGAAGAAGTAGTTACCACGCCCGCGACGAGCGCCGCCGTGTTGCGTCCCTTGGGCCGGTCGACCGGCACCAGCGCGTTCGCGGCGTCCAGGTCGTGCTCGACGAACGAGCCGAGCAACCCCGTCAGCTCGTACGGGTAGACGGTGTTGCGGGCCGCGGCCCGCAGGACCTTGAGGCGGTAGTTGTCGAGCGGCTCGATCGGCTCTTCCGACGGCTCGCCGACGGTCAGCACCGGGGCGCCGGTCGCGTCGTTCGAGATGCGGACGGCCACCTTGGCCAGCGTGCCCGTCGCCGGGTCGCGGTAGCGGCCGATGAACAGGATCTCTTCCAGGCCCGCACCCGCGCTGGTGGGCAGGATGCGGCGGGCGATCATCTCCATCTCGTCGGGCGTGATCGAGATCGGCGGCCACACGTAGATGACGATCCGGTTGGTGCTGAACCGCTTGTCCGACGGCCGCTGGGACTGGGCCCGGCGGATCGAGTCGAGGCAGGTGGCGATCGTCTCCTCGGCCGTGGGCAGGGCGACCAGGCGGCCGTCGTGCTCGCGGAGCTCGGTCAGGTCGCGGACCTGGGCGAAGGCCACGAGCCGGTCGTCGCCCGGGTTCTCGCGGGCCACGCAGCGGAACAGGTAGATCTCTTCGTCCGAGGACGGCAGGCGGGTCAGGTCGAACTTGCGGAGCCGTTCGAGCTGCATGCGCTGGGCGATGTACGGGTGCAGGCCGCGGATCAGCCTTTCCTCGCTCAGCCCGGTGCTCGACGGCCGCCACGTGAAGTGGTGGTGCATGACCGCGCCACCGCGCCCGGCGACTGTGGTGGTGAGCCGCCGCACCGGCGCGGGCAGCGGGTGGGCGCCGACCACCTCGTGCAGGGCGGCCGCCATGGCGTCGGGGTCGGCCGGCTGGCCCTCCCACGACAGGTAGATGTCGGCGTCGATCGCGACGTCCCCGGCCAGCGCGGCCAGCCCGTCGAGGGCCGGGCCCAGCTGGTCGAACGGCACGGCCGCGGACACGACCCACGAGCCTTCGCGCTCGGCCACCACGAACTGGCCGGAGGTGCGGACCCCGGTGATCCCCTTGTTGCCGTAGTAGCGCCGGGTCAGCACCTCGAGCATGACCGAGTTGTCGAGGTCGTGCCGCACGAGGCGCTGGCCGAGCAGGCGCACCAGCGGTTCGGTGCTACGGACCATCTCGGCGATCCGGTCGGCGCGGTCGGGCGCGGCCGGCACCGAGTCGAGGTGCCGCAGGCTCTTGCGGACGCCGGCGTAGACCCGGGCCCGGTTGCGCAGCAGCAGCGGCTGGCCGAACCACGAGAACACGACGCCGCGGGCCAGGTCGGCCAGGGCCGGGTAGCGGACCTGGGTGGCCGCGATCAGCCGCTCCAGGGCCAGGCCGGACGGCTCGCGCAGCGTCTCCTCGGGCGGCGACGAGCGCAGCCAGGTGCGCAGCAGCGTCGCGACCAGGTTGGCGTCAGCCGACGCACGCTGCTGGGCCAGGAAGATCCGGAAGACGGCGGCCTCGAGCTCGGGCGTGCGCTCGAGCTCCTTGATGCCGTAGTGGCCGAGCGCCTTGGACAGCCGGGACTGGAAGGACTCGGGCAGGCCGGCCCGCTCGACGTCGAGGCTCTGCAGGTAGGTGTGGAAGTACTCGCGGGCGCTGCGGACGTGGGTGTCCGACGTCTCCTCGCCGGCCGGGCGGTTGCGGCTCAGCTCGGCCAGGTCGGCGAAGACCTCGATCAGCTCGACCTCGCCGGCCAGCGGGCGGTGGCTGGTCTCGGAGGCGGCGGCCAGGTATCCAGCCAGCACGCGGCTCTCGTCCAGCGGGTCGGCGTCGAAGCCGAGCAGCTGGCTGCGCAGGTCTTCCTGACCGAGGGCGGCCCGTCGGACGGCCGACGCCTCGGGCGCGGGCGGCAGGTCGATCTCGACGTGCTCGGACGCCGCGTCCTGTTCGGCCTCGGCGTCGCCGATCGGCTCCAGGCGCAACAGGGGTGCCCCCGAGTCGACCTTGGCCCCCACGGCGACCAGGCATTCCTTGACGCGGGCCTTGAACGGGGCCCGGATCACGGCCTCCATCTTCATGGCCTCGAGAACGAGCACCGGCGCGCCCGACTCGACCTCGGCCCCGACCGCGAGCGGCGTGGCGATGACCAGCGCCGGCATGGGTGAGCGCAGCACGCCACCCTCGTCGCGGCTGACCCGGTGGTTGACGCCGTCGACCTCGACCAGGTGAATCGCGCCGTGCGCGCCGGTCAAGATCTTGTGGCGGCGGCCGTTGACGGTGATCCGGCCGGTGTGCTCGTCGAAGCGCTCCAGCTCGACGTCGGCCAGGCGCAGGTCGCTGCCGGCCTCGATGGCGACGCGGAACCGGCGGGCGCCGACCCGGGCCACGCGGACGCGGTAGGTGGCGCCGCGCAGCTTCAGGTCGAGGGGGCGGCCGCTCTCGTGGCGCACCTGGGGGCGGCCGCCGAACGCGGTCGACAGCAGACGCTGCTTCTCGGTGAGCTCTTCCTCCTCGTACGCCTCGATGGCGGCCACGGCCAGCGCGACGGCCGAGTGCTTGTGCGAGACCAGGCGGCCCTCGCCGCGGACGCGGTCGATCCACCCCGTGTCGGCCGAGCCGTCGACGACCTCGGGCTGGTCGAGCAGGTCGAGCACGAAACTCTTGTTGGTCGCTCCGCCCTCGATGACGACGGTCGTCTCGGCCATCGCCCGGCGCAGGCGGCCCAGGGCTTCGTCGCGGTTTTTCCCGTACGCGATGACCTTGGCGATCATCGAGTCGAAGTCGCCCGGAATGGTGTCGCCCGCGCTGACGCCGGTGTCGACCCGGATGCCCGGACCGGCCGGCAGGTCGAGCCGGGCGATCCGACCTGGCGACGGCGCGAAGTCGCGGTCGGGGTCCTCGGCGTTGAGCCGGGCCTCGACGGCGTGCCCGCGCTCGGCCGGCGGCTCGCCGGTCAGGCGCCCGCCCGAGGCGACGTGCAGCTGGGCCTTGACCAGGTCGAACCCGGTGGTCGACTCGGTGATCGGGTGTTCCACCTGCAGGCGCGTGTTGACCTCGAGGAAGGCCAGCAGGTCGTCGCCGGGGTGGTACAGGAACTCGACCGTCGCCGCGCCCCGGTAGCCGACCCGGACGGCGAGCCGCTCGGCCGACGTCTTGAGCTCGACGACGCGGTCAGGCGGGAGCACCGGCGACGCCGACTCCTCGATGACCTTCTGGTTGCGGCGCTGCACCGAGCAGTCGCGCACGCCCAGCGCCCACGCCGTGCCCTCGCCGTCGGCGATGACCTGCACCTCGACGTGGCGGGCCCCGGTGACCAGGCGCTCCAGGAAGACGATGCCGCTGCCGAAGGCGCGCGCGGCCTCCTGGCTGGTGCGCTCGTAGGCGTCGGCCAGCTGGTCGGGGTCGCGCACGACGCGGATGCCGCGGCCGCCACCACCGGCGGTGGCCTTGAGCATCAGCGGGTAGCCGATGGTCTCGGCGGCGGCCAGCGCGGCCTCCAGGGTCTCGACCGACCCGCGGCTCCACGGCGCGACGGGCACGCCGACCTCTTCGGCGATCAGCTTGGCGCCGATCTTGTCGCCCAGCTTGCGCATGGCCTCGGGGCTGGGCCCGATGAAGGTGATCCCGATCCGCTCGCACAGCTCGGCGAACGCCGGGTCCTCGGCGACGAAACCCCAGCCGACCCAGGCGGCGTCGGCCCCCGAGTCGATCAGCGCCCGTTCGAGCGTCTTGAGGTCGAGGTACGGCCGGGACGCGGCCGGACCCAGGTCGTACGCGATGTCGGCCTCGCGGACGAAGGTGGAGCCTCGATCGACGTCGGTGAACAGCGCCACCGTCTCGATCGGGGCGCCGGTCTCCGCGGCCAGCTCACGGACGGCGTGGATGAGACGCATGGCGGCTTCACCACGGTTGACGATGGCGATACGACTGAACACTCGAACGGGCCCCTACCTCTGCCAAAAAGCTTCGACAGGAGACTACAGAAGTGCCGCGCCGGGGGGTACGGCGTTCGGCTCCGGGTACTACCGCTAGCAGGAATGCGCACACCACTACGACCTGGAAACCTTCATCTCGTGACACTGCGTTGCCTGCTCGTGGACGATAACGACCACTTCCTCGCCGCCGCCCGTGACCTGCTGGAGCGGGAGGGACTGGTCGTCGCCGGCATCGCGTCCGACATTGCCGGGGCGCTCGGGCGCGCCGGCGAGCTGGGCCCCGACGTCGCCCTGGTCGACATCAACCTGGGTGGCGAGAGCGGCTTCGACCTGGCCCGGCGCCTCTCCCCCACGCCTGTGATCATGATCTCGACGCACAGCGGCGACGACTACGAGGACCTGATCGAGGACTCGCCCGCGATCGGCTTCCTGAACAAGGTCGAGCTGTCCGGTTCCGCGGTCATCCAGCTGGTCAGCGCGCTTCCAGGAAGGTGAGCACGGCCAGCACCCGCCGGTGGTGATCGTCGGTCTCGGGCAGTTTCAGCTTGCTCAGCACGCTGCGGACGTGCTTCTCGACAGTGCCCTCGGTGATCCACAGCCGGCGGGCGATGCCGGAGTTGGACTGCCCCTCGGCCATCTGGGCCAGCACCTCGCGCTCGCGGGTGCTCAGCGCGGCCAGCGGGTCGTCCCGCCGCCGGGCTGTCACCAGCTCGCTGACCAGGCCGGGGTCGATGACCGAGCCGCCGCCGGCGATCCGCTCGACCGCGGCCAGAAACTCGGTGACATCGGTGATCCGGCTCTTGAGCAGGTAGCCGATCTTGCGGCCGCCGGCCAGCAACTCCATGGCCTGGTCGACGTCGGCGTAGGCCGAGAGCACGAGCACGCCGGTGCCGGGCAGCTCGGCCCGGATCTGCTGGGCCGCCTGCAGACCCTCGGTGGTGTGCGTCGGCGGCATCCGCACGTCGACCACGACCAGGTCGGGCTGGGTCGCCCGCACCAGCTTGAGCAGCTCGGTGGCGTCGCCGGCCTGGCCCAGCACGTCGAGCCCCTCGCGGGTGAGCAGACTCGCGATCCCCTCGCGCAAAAGCACGTCATCCTCGGCCAGTACGACCCGCAGCCCCGTCATGGCAGAGATTATGCGGGTACCGGCTAGCCGGTATCGAGGAGTGGGGCTGGCCTCGATGTGTGACGCGCGCGATTTCACGAGTCTGTTGTCATGTGCAACCACACCCCGGAATGCCCGGCCATCGACCAGCCGGGATGGGAGACCGCAGCGATGCTCGTCCACCACGAGGACCTCGGCTGGCGCATGTTGTGCAACGGCGCGATCGTCATGGACGCCGCCGTCCAGCCCGTCGTCACGCCCCTGCCGGCCCGAGCCGCGCGCACTCGAACCCGTACGCGCCGGACCGCGGCCTATCGGAAGCAGAGCGCTCAGCCGATCGCCGCCTGACCCTTCTTCGCGTACGCGGCCCGGCTCTTTTCGATGTGCGGCACATGCTGCAGGGCCCAGCCGGCCAGCGCGAGCGCGGGCGGCAGCAGGCTCTGCCCGGTCGGGGTCAGCTCGTACTCGACCCGAGGCGGCACCTCGGCATGGACCGTGCGTTCGACCAGCCCGTCCCGCTCGAGGTTGCGCAGCGTCAGCGTCAGCATCCGCTGCGAGATGCCGGGGATCTGGTGCTGCAGGTCGGTGAAGCGCACCCGGCTGCGGTCGAGCGTCGCGACCACCAGCAGCGTCCATTTGTTGCAGATCTGATCGAGGATCGCGCGCAGGGTCTTGCCGCCGTCACCCCGGATCATGCACGTGTGCTCGTAGTCGGACACGGCACCTCCCTGTTCCTCAGGCACATGAATGTGCCTTTTGTAAGCCTGGCATGAGTACCGCATGATGTTGCTACTTACGATCAGTAACCATAGGGGCTGAGCATGGAAATCGCGTACTGGATCGTCGCCGGGCTGCTGGCCTTCTTCTACCTCTACTCGGGCGCGATCAAGGCGCTGCGCAGCCGGGAGCAGCTGCGGCCGATGATGGGCTGGGTCGACAGCATGCCCATGTCGCTGGTCAAGACCATCGGCATCCTGGAGGTACTGGGCGCGATCGGGCTGATCCTGCCGCCGCTGACCGGGATCGCGCCGGTGCTGGCCCTGCTCTCGGCCGTTGGGCTCGTGCTCGTGCAGATCGGTGGCATCGTCGTGCACCTGCGGCGGGGCGAGACCAAGGTGATCGGTCTCAACATCGCGCTACTGCTGCTCGCCGCCGTGGCCGCCTGGCTCGCCACGGTGTGGTTGTAGGGGGATCCGGGCCGTGACCGTGGTGCCGGCGCCGGGTGGGCTGGTCACGTCGAGCGTGCCGCCCAGGGCCTCGGTGCGGTCCTTGAGGCCGAGCAGCCCGGTGCCGCCCGCGAAGTCGGCGCCGCCCGCGCCGTCGTCGTGGACGCACAAGTGCAGGCAGTCGTCGGCCTCGCTCACCTCGATCCGCACGACCGTGGCGTCGGCGTGCTTGACCGCGTTGGTCAGCACCTCGGAGGCCACGTAGTACGCGCCAACCTCGACCGGCTGGGGCGGGCGGACGGCCAGCCGCACGTCGACCTCGACCGGCAGCGGCGAGCGGCGGGCCAGCGCGCGCAGGGCCGGCCGCAGCCCCGAGTCGGACAGCACGGCCGGGTGGATGCCCCGGGACAGCTCGCGCAGCTCGTCGATCACCGTCATCAGGTCGGTGCCGATCTCGGCCACCTCGCCGGGCTTGTCGTCGTCGTGGGTGGCCGTCCGCAGCCGCAGGGCGAGCGCGACGAGCCGCTGCTGGGCGCCGTCGTGCAGGTCGCGCTCGATGCGGCGGCGGGCCTCGTCGGCCGCGGCCACGATGCGGGCCCGGGAGCTGATCAGTTCGGCCCGGCTCTGCGCGTCGGCGACCGCGGTCGCCACCAGTTCGGTGTAGTCGCTCATCCGGGCCTCGGTGTCGTCGGGCAGCTGCGACTCGGCCGACCCGACGGCGAACATGCCCCAGAGGCGGCCGTTCACGACCACGGGCACGCCGGCCGCGGTGGCGTCGAGGCGGTAGGCCCGGGCGTTCTCGCGGACATGTCGGATCAGCTCGGGCGGCACGACCGGGGCGGAGAGACCGGCGCGGGCCAGCTCGGTCGTCGAGCCGTCCAGTTCGTACCGGACGAGGGTGGCCGTGTCGCTGCCCAGATGGTCGCGGACCTCACGGGTCACCGCCTCGAAGATGCGGGCCGGGGCCTCCCCCTTCGCGATGAGCAGGGCGAGCCGGCGCAGCGAGGCCTGCACCTCGGCCATGTCGCCGCGCGCCCGCTCGGCCGCCACGGCCCGGCGACTGGTGACCGTCGCGACCGTGCCGACGATCACGGCCATGCCCAGGAACGTCGCCAGCAGCGTGTACGCGGCCTCGGACAGCTCACGCAGCGGCGGCAGGTAGAACCAGTCGTAGGCCAGGATCGCGGCCGTGCCGATGGGCAGCGCGTACAGGATGCCGAGGGCGCGCGCGAACAGCAGCACCACGGCCAGCAGCACTGCGGCGAACGGGATCGGGTGGATGTCGTCGCGGGCCAGCGTGCATACGACGCGGGCGATCGCGAACGACACCACGCCGGCCACAGCGGCCAGCACGACCTGCAGCGGAAGCGGGATCCGCGTACGGGAGAGCACGGGCCGAGGCTACCGGCGGAGCACCCGATTGCCTGCGGCGCCGATCACCTCGATGCCCTCGCCGGTCGCCACCAGCACCTCGGTGCCGGTGTCGCGGATCGCCTCGACCTCGCGGATGTCGGCGCTGACATCGGTGACCAGGGCGGCCACGTCGGTCACGGGGCTGATCCCGGCCAGGCAGACCTTGCCCACCTTGGACCCGTCGGCGACCACGATCACCTGGTCGGCCCGGCGGATCATCGTGGCGTTGGTGTTGGCCTCGATCTCGTCGTGCGTGGTGAGGCCGCCGCGGGCGGTGATGCCGTCGACGCCGACCACTGCGACCTCGATGTTGAGCCCCTGCAGGGCGTTGTCGGCGATCGGGCCGACCAGCTCGTAGGACTGGGTGCGGGAGACACCCCCGGTCATGATCAGCTTGAGGCGGGGGCGCAGGGCCAGCTCGCCCGCGATGTTGAGCGCGTTGGTGACCACGGTCAGGTCGACCCGGTCGGCCAGCAGCCGGGCCAGCATGTGGGTGGTCGTGCCGCCGGTCAGGCCGAGGGTGAGCGGGCCCTTGGGCAGCATCGAGGCGACGACCCGCGCGATGGTCGACTTCTCCTCGCGGTGCTGGCCGGTCCGATAGCGGACGGGCAGCTCGTAGGCCACGTCCATGGCCACCGCGCCGCCGTGGGTGCGCGAGAGCAGCCGCTGGTCCTCGAGCACCTGCAGGTCGCGCCGGATGGTCGCGGGCGAGACCCGGAACAGCTCGGCGAGGTCACCCGCGTCGACCGAGCCGTGCTCGGAGACCCGTTCCAGAATGGCCGACACCCGCTCGGCGCGCCGGAGCGACATGGTTCCTCCCTCATTGAGCAAACGCGCAGTCAAAATAGTTCGTTTCTTGTCGAAGAGCCAACTTCTCTTGTGCGAGTGTGAGCGAGGTCCAACAATCCGCCCATGACGGTGATCGCTTTTCTGGGCGCCGGCAGCGTGGTCTTCACCCGCGAGCTGCTGGCCGACATCCTGTCCTTCGACGAGCTGCGCGACGTCACCCTGGCCCTGCACGACATCGACCCCGAGCGGCTCGAGACGGCCGAGCTGATCGCCCGCCGCACCGCCGATCAGCTGGGCGCCAGCCCGGCGATCACGGCGAGCCTGGACCGCCGCGCGGTGCTGGACGGCGCCGACTTCGTGATCAACTCGATCCAGGTCGGCATGTACGAGGCGACGGTCCGCGACTTCGAGATCCCGGCCAAGTACGGGCTGCGCCAGACCATCGGCGACACGCTCGGGGTGGGCGGCATCTTTCGCGCGCTGCGCACCTTCCCGGTGCTCGACGCGATCGCTTCCGACATGCTCGAGCTCTGCCCCGACGCTTGGCTGCTGAACTACACCAATCCGATGGCGATGAACGTCGCGTACCTGAGCGCGGTCGCGCCGCGTCTTCGGGTGGTGGGGCTCTGCCACTCGGTTTTCTGGACGGTTCACGATCTGGCCGACCTGCTCGGGGTGCCGCTGGAGGAAGTGGACTACACCGGCGCGGGCGTGAACCATCAGGCGTGGCTGCTGCGCTTCGAGCACCGGGGCGAGTCACTGTATCCGCGGCTCGACGCTCTGCTGGCCGACGATCCACAGCTGCAGCGACGCGTGCGCATGGACATGTACCGGCGGCTCGGCTACTTCCCGACCGAGACCAGCGAGCACTCCTCCGAGTACGTGCCGTGGTACCTGCACAGCGAGGCCGAGATCGCCCGTCTGCGCATCCCGGTCGGCGACTACCTCGGCATCAGCGCCGACAACGTGGCCGAGTACCACGCCACCCGGCGCTCGCTGCTGGCCGGCGAGCCGCTCGATCTGACCCGGGAAGCGACCGAATACGCGCCGCAAGTCATCCACAGCATGGTGACCGGGCAGCAGCGCCGCATCCACGCCAATGTGCCCAATCACGGGCTCATCTCGAACCTTCCCGAGGGGTACGCGGTGGAGGTGCCCTGCGTGGTCGACCGCCTCGGCGTGCGGCCCGAACGGGTGGGAGCGCTGCCGCCGCAGTGCGCCGCGCTCAATCGCTCGTTCGTCAACGTCGGCCAGTTGACCGTGCAGGCCGCGCTCGACGGCGACCCGCGCCTGGTCCGCCAGGCCGCGATGGTCGACCCCAACACCGCCGCATCCCTGACTGTGGACCAGATCTGGGCGCTGTGCGACGAGCTGACCGCCGCCCACGGCGACCTGATCCCGGCCGTCCTCCGATGAGCAAACGCTCAGTTCACAATGCTCGTTTGATGCTCGGATCTTGTTAAGCGAGCAGAAACGAGCATAATCCGCAGACATGAATGTGACTGCCACCGAGGTTGCCAGTCAGCCCGACGTCTGGGCCCAGGCCCTCGACCTCGCGGACCCGGGGCGACGGGAACTCGCCGCCCCGGGCGAGCGGATGCTCGTGCTCGGCTGCGGCACCTCGTGGTTCGTCGCCGAGAGCATCGCCCAGCTGCGCGAGGGGGCCGGTCTCGGTGAGACCGACGCCGTCTGCGCCTCCGAGTACGTGCCGCGCCGCCGCTACGACCGGGTGGTGGCGGTGACCCGCTCCGGCACGTCGACCGAGGTGCTCGACGCGCTGCGGCAGGTGCCGGCGGGCACCCGGCGCGTCGTCGTCACCGCGGTCGACGGCCGGCCGGTCGACGACCTGTCCGACGCCCGGCTGCTGCTCGACTTCGCCGACGAGGGCAGCGTCGTGCAGACGCGCTTCCCGACCTCGGTGCTGACGCTGGCCCGGGCCGCGTTCGGCGCCGACCTCACCCGGGCCGTCGAGGACGGCTTCCAGGCTCTGCGGGCCGACCTCCCGGCCGACCCGGCCGACATCGACCACCTGGTCTTCCTCGGCACCGGCTGGACCGTGGGCCTGGCCCACGAGGCGGCGCTCAAGGTGCGCGAGGCCGCCCAGGCCTACTCCGAGTCCTACCCGGCCATGGACTTCCGGCACGGCCCGGTCGCCGTGGCCGGCCCCCGCAGTCTCGTCTGGTCGCTGGGCGACGTGCCCACCGCCCTCGACGACGTGGCCCGCAGCGCCGGCGCCACCGCATACCGCGACGCCCTCGACCCGCTGGCCCAGCTCGTGCTCGTCCAGCGTTTCGCCCTGGCCCTGGCCGCCCACCGCGGCCTCGACCCCGACACCCCCCGATTGCTCACCCGCTCAGTCGTCCTCACCTGAACCGCCCCCTTCACCAGCGGAGGTGCCCTGAGATGACCAAACCCCTTCGACTGCTCGCCGGCGGTGTCGGCGCGGCACTGCTGTTGTCCGCCTGCATGGGCGGCACGTCCGACGACGGCAAGGATTCCGCCGCCGGTTACGACCCGGCCGCCACCGTCGAGCTGACCTGGTGGACCGGGCAGACCGAGGAGGCCGAGAAGGTCGCCGAGGGCCTGGCCGCCGAATACCACGCGGCCCACCCCAATGTCACGATCAAGACCTCGCCCGGCGCCCCGACCACCGACGACCTGCTGACCAAGCTGTCGGCCGGGTTCGCCGGGGGCAGTTACCCCGACATCTCGTACGCCTACGGCAACTGGGCCGGCGACCTCGGCGCCAGCGGCAAGACGCAGGACCTGACCTCGTACGTGCAGGATCCGTCCTTCAAATGGACGGAGATGCCCGAGGCGGCGCGCACGGTGGCCACGGCCGACGGCAAGGTGATCGGCGTTCCGGCGCTGGTCGACAATCTCGCGGTCATCTACAACAAGGCGATCTTCGACAAGGCCGGCGTCGGCTACCCCACCGACGACTGGACCTGGGACGACTTCCGGGCGGCGGCCAAGAAGCTGACCGATCCGGCGACCAAGACGTACGGCACCGCCTACTCCGTGTCGGGCAGCGAGGACACGACGTGGCACCTGTGGCCGTTGCTATGGCAGAACGGCGGCAAGATCCTCGACGGCACCAAGCCCGCCTTCAACTCCGACGCCGGGGTGAAGGCCCTCGAGACGCTGCGCGGGATGGCCGTCGATGACAAGTCCATGTACCTCGACCAGACCGACGAGAAGTACCACCCCCTGTTCAACAGCGGGCGCGTCGCCATGATCATCACTGGGCCGTGGGCGCTGCTCGAGATCAAGGAGGCCAAGCTCTCGTACGGCGTCTCGAACCTGCCCGGCGTGAACGGTGACCACCAGACGGTCTCGGGCCCCGACCTGTGGGTGTTGTTCGACCACGACGACGCCAACCGGGCCGGCGCCGCCCGCGACTTCATCAAGTGGCTGACCAGCGCGCAGACCGACGCCAAGTGGAACCTGGCCGTGGGCAATCTGCCGCTGCGCTCGTCCGAGCAGAGCACGCCCGAGTTCGCCGCGTACGTCAAGGAGTACCCGGGCGGTCAGAAGTTCTTCGACAACCTGGCCAACGCCAAGCAGGCCCGGCCGACCGTGCCCGGCTACGAGGTGCTGTCGCGCAACGTCGGTGACGCGATCGCCTCCGTCCTGCAGGGGAAGGCGTCGCCCAAGGACGCGCTGGACGCGGCGGCCCAGAAGTCGGCCGACGCCGTGGTGAACTGATGGCGTTGACGTTCGCGGCCTCGTCGCACGCCGTGGTCCGGAAGGTTTCGCCGCGCGGCCGCGCCGTGCGGCGGAGCCTGACCGGCTGGGCCTTCGCCGGCCCGGCCACCGTGCTGGTCGTCGGGTTGTCGCTGTTCCCGGCGATCTGGGCCTTCTTCATCTCGCGGGCCCGGTGGAACGGCATCTCCCCCGGCGTCCCGGTCGGCTGGAGCAACTACCAGCGCCTGGCCACCGACCCCGACATGCTGGCGGCGGCGCGGCACACCCTGCTGCTGACCGTGCTGTTCGTACCGTCGTCGATCATTCTCGGCATCGTGGTCGCGATCGCGCTCAACCAGCGCATCCGGCTGATCGGTTTCTACCGGACGTGCATCTTTGTTCCGTACGTGGCCTCGGCCGCGGCTACCGGCATCCTGGCCGGGTTCGTGTTCAACCCCCAGTTCGGCGCGGCCAACGACGTGCTGCGCCACCTCGGGATCCCGCAGCAGCAGTTCCTCGAGAGCCCGACCCAGGCCCTGTTCGTGATCTGCCTGATCGCGCTCTGGGGCGAGGTCGGCTTCTGCACCGTCATCTACCTGGCCGCGCTGCAGGACATCCCGCGCGAGCTGGTCGAGGCGGCCACCATGGACGGCGCTTCCCGCTGGCGCGTGTTCCGCCACATCACGCTGCCGGAACTGCGCCCGGTCACCGTGTTCACGGCCGTGTGGCAGACGATCACCGCCGTACAGCTGTTCGATCTGATCTACACGACGACCCGCGGCGGGCCGCTGAACAGCACCCAGACGGTCGTCTACTACATCTACGAGCTGGCCTTCCAGACCCAACGACTCGGGTACGGGGCCGCGGCCGCCTACCTGCTGTTCGCGGTCACCCTGATGCTGACCGTCGGCATCATCTGGTACAGCCGCCGCCGAGGGTCGGAGGTCTTCTGATGCGCCGCTGGCTGCCCTTCAGCCCCTGGCACCTGTTGCTCATGCCGCTGGCCCTGCTGTTCGTCCTGCCCCTGGTCCAGATGGTGCTGACCTCGTTCATGAGCAGTGCCGAGATCAACCAGTTCCCGCCCAAGCTGTTCCCGACCTCGCTGCACCTCGAGGGCTACCGCGCCCTGCTCACCGAGACCCCGGCCCTGCGCTGGTTCGGCAACACGGTGCTGGTCTCGACGGTGGCCGTGCTGGCCCACCTGGTGCTGTGCTCGATGGCCGGCTACGGCTTCGCCCGCCTCAAGTTCGCCGGCCGCGGCCTGGCCTTCCTGGTCATCGTGGCCACGGTCATGATCCCGATCCAGCTGCTGATGATCCCGACCTACCTGATGTTCGCCCGCCTCGGCATCGTCGACACCCTGGCCTCGGCCTTCGTCCCGTGGCTGGCCTCGGCGTTCGGCATCTTCCTGATGCGCCAGTTCTTCCTGGCCCTGCCGGTCGAGCTCGAGGAGGCGGCGCGCATCGACGGCTGCGGCACCTGGCGGACGTTCTGGAGCATCGTGCTGCCGCTGGCCCGGCCCGCGCTGGCCACGCTGGCCGTGTTCACGCTGCTCTCCAGCTGGAACGACCTGCTGTGGCCGCTCATCGCCATCTCGGACGACAACCGGTTCACGCTGCAGGTCGGCCTGGCCAACTTCCAGGGCATGCGGCGTACGGAATGGTCGCAGCTCATGGCCGGCAACGTGCTCGCCACCGCGCCGCTCATCCTGGCCTTCCTCTTCGCCCAGCGGAAGTTCATCGCCACCATGACGTTCTCCGGCCTCAAAGGCTAGATTTTCCGTCTAGCTTATGGACTGATAGTCTGGCCGCCATGAGTGACGCCGACGCGATCCTGGGCGCGCTGCACCCCGTGCTCGACGGCCTGGCGGCGACCTTCGGGCCGGCCTGTGAGGTGGTGCTGCACGACTACCGGCAGGGCGAGCAGTCGGTCGTCGCGGTCGCGGGCTCGGTGACCGGTCGCCGGGTCGGCGGCGCTCTGAGCGAGATCGGCCTGGCCGTCCTGGCCCAGGGCGACGCCGCGACGAACGACCTGAACTACGTCACCCGCGCCCCCGACGGCCGGCTGATCAAATCGTCGACCATGCCGCTGCGGGACAGCGCCGGGCACGTGTTCGGGGCGCTGTGCGTCAACATCGACGTCACCGTGCTGCGCCAGGCCGGCGACCTGCTGACCGCGCTGGCCGGGGCCGCGCCGGCCGCAGCCGAGCTGACGACGTTCAGCGACGACTTCGACGACGTGGTCGAATCGCTGATCCGGGCCGAGGAATTGGCCCGCGGCAAACCCGTGGCCGGCCTGACCCGTGCCGAACGCCTGGCCCTGCTGGCCGCCCTCGACCGGCGCGGCGTCTTCTCGGTCCGCAACGCCGCGCCCCGGGTCGCCCAGCGGCTCGGGGTCTCCCGGTCCGGCCTCTTCGCCGACCTGGCCGCCTGCCGCAAGACCCCTACCAGCGACAAGGACGAGCAATGACAGGCACGCTGATGGATCCGGACACGCCCTTCCTGGCCGTGGACCCGGCGACCGTCCAGGCCAACATCCGGCGGCTGCGGCAGCACCTCGACGGCCTCGGCGTGACCCTGCGGACCCACGTCAAGACGGCGAAGTCGGTGGCGGTGGCCGCGCTGCACGACGAGGGCCGGCCCCACCCGATCACGGTGTCGACCCTGGCCGAGGCCGAGGCGTTCGCCGACGCCGGCTACCGCGACATCGTCTATGCGGTCGGGATCGATCCGCACAAGCTGCCCCGCGTGGCCGCCCTGCGCGCCCGGGGCGTGGATCTCGTGGCGCTTCTCGACAGCGTCGAGCAGGCGGCAGCCCTGCCGGCCGGTCTGCCCGCCCTGATCGAGGTCGACTGCGACGGGCACCGCGGCGGCGTGCAGCACGACGATCCGGCGCTCCTGCAGATCGCACGGACGCTGGTCGACGGCGGGGCCGAGCTGCGGGGCGTGCTGCTGCACGCGGGCGAGTCGTACTACGCCATCGGCGACGACGCGCTCCGGGCCGCAGCCGAGAACGAACGACTCACGGCCGTACGGGCGGCCGAAGCGCTGCGCGCGGCCGGGCACGACGTCCCGGTGGTCAGCGTGGGCTCGACCCCGACGGCCCACTTCGCGGCCGACCTGACCGGGGTGACCGAGGTCCGCGCGGGCAACTTCGTCTTCTTCGACCTGGTGATGGCCGGCATCGGGGTGTGCTCCCTCGACGACCTGGCCCTCACGGTGATCACCACGGTCATCGGCCACCGCCCCGACAAGGGCTGGATCCTGACCGACGGCGGCTGGATGGCCACCTCGCGCGACCGCGGCACGTCCCGCCAGCGCGTCGACCAGGGCTACGGCCTGGTCACGAACCTCGACGGCCACCCGTACGCCGACCTGCTCATGACCGACGCCAGCCAGGAACACGGTGTGTTGTCGGTCCGCCCCGGCAGCTCGGCGACCCTGCCGGACCTGCCCGTCGGCACCCGCGTGCGGATCCTGCCCAACCACGCCTGCGCGACGGCGGCCCAGCACGACCACTACCAGGTGACCGACCCCGAGTCCCCGGACCACGCGATCCGGGCCGTCTGGCCGCGGGTCCGGGGCTGGTGAATCACCCGCGCGGGTAGTCCTCGTCGTCCTCGCCGTCGTCGAGACCCGGACGGCCCACCGGGTGGGCGCTGCCGGACCAGGACATGCGGACCACGATGTGGCCCTCGGCGGCGGTGCGGGCGAACACGGCCGAGCCGGCCTCGGCCTTGAACTTCACGCCGAACTCGAGCTCGATCGACTCGGGCGCGGTCTCACCCGCGCGGAACGTGTCGAGCGCCTTGAGCGCGATGTCGCGCACGCCGCCCAGCGCCTGCTCGAGCGTCTCGCGGGCCTTGAAGATCCGGCCGTCGAACGCGACCTCGCCGAACCCGGCGTCCGGGGTGTCGATCTCGATCAGGACGGCGCTGCCGTCGTCGGCCTGCACCTGCATGAGCTCGCTCGGCACGTTCGGTCCCTCCCGGGGGTTGTGTCGGGTCAGTCGAGCATCCTCTGTCGACGGTCCCGGCACCATCGGCTGTCCGCCCGTTGACTTCCCCGAAGCGGGACGACATACGCATTCCGATCATCGCCCCGCCCGGAATGGCCGCGGCCATGCTCTGCTCAGCGGCGACGCTCCCCCTGCTCGGCCCGATGACCAGGATCGGCGTCGTCCGCCCAGGGTCTGTTTCGCCGCGAAACAGACCCTAGATGGAGAGCGTGGGCTGGGGGCGGCCCAGGTGATAGCCCTGGCCGTGGTCGCAGCCCAGCTCACGCAGCAGTCGTTCCTGTTCGGCGGTTTCGATGCCCTCGGCGGTGACTGTCATGCCGAGGGCGTGGCACGCGTCGATGATGTGGCCGAGCACGTCGCGGCGCTGGGTGTCGAGCAGGAACTCGGCCGCCAGCTTGGCCTCGGCGAACGGCAGCGTGGTGAGCACGGCCAGGCTGGAGTAGCCGGTGCCGAAGTCGTCGAGGGCCAGCCGCACGCCGAGCGCGGCCAGGCCGGTCAGCACCGAGCGGTACTGCAGCGCCTCGGCCGTCTCGGTGATCTCGAGCTGGAGGCGGGCCGCGGGCAGCTCGGTGCGGTGCAGGATGTCGGCCACCGAGGCGACCAGACCCGGGTCGCGCAGTTGCACCGGCGAGAGGTTGACGCTGATCAACCCGCCGGGGCCGGCTGCGGCCCGGCGGCAGGCCACCTCGAGCAGGTGGCGGCCGAGCGGGCGGATCAGGCCGGTGCGCTCGGCGACCGGGATGAACCGGAGGGGCATGACCAGCCCGGCGCCGGGGCGGGGCCAGCGGGCCAGGGCCTCGGCGCCGATCACCGTGCGGTCGGACAGGCGCATCAGGGGCTGGTAGTGCAGGGTGAACTCGCCGCGGTCGAGGGCGGCCGGCATCTCGGCCGCCAGGTGGTGGCGGCGGCGCTCGTCGTCGGCCCGGGCCGGGTCGAACAGGGCCGGGCCGAGCTGGTCGTGCCGGGCCCAGCGCAGGGCCAGCCGGGCGTCGTGCAGCCAGCCGTCGGGGTCGGTGCCCGCGGCCGGGCGTTCGACCAGACCGGCGTGGGCGGTGACGTGCAGGTCGTGGCCGTCGATCGGGAACGGGGCGGCCAGCAGCTGCAGCGCCTGGTCGGCCACCTTGATCAGGTCGTCGGGCCCGGTCGTGCCGGGCACCAGGACGGCGAACAGGTCGACCGCGAGGTGGGCCAGGATGCCCAGCGGCCGCAGCCGGCGGGCGATCGTGGCCAGCAGCCGGTGCCGCCGCTCGTCGCCCAGGGTGTCGGCCAGCTCGTCGAGCTGGTCGAGGCCGAGCAGCAGCAGGCCGCTGCGGCCACCACCGAGATCGGCCAGGGTTTTGCGCAGGTGTTGCTCGTTGGGCAGGCCGGTGTCGGGGCTGTGCAGCAGGGCTTGTTGCAGGCGCCTTTGCAGGTCGAGCTGGACCGCGCGCCAGTGGATCTTTTCGGAGCGGTTCATCTCTTCCGCGGCCCGGACGGCCAGGTCGCGCTGGGCGGCCACGAAGCCGACGCTTAGATTTTCCAGCAGGGCCAGGACCCGCTCGCGGGACTGCTCGCCGAGCAGCGCCGGCAACTGACCGGCCAGCAGGTGGACGGTCGTGCCGAGCACCGGCGGGGCCGACATGCGCAGGTCGACCAGTTCGACCCCGATGCGGCGGCCCGGTGCGGGGTCGAACGGCTCGGCCCGGACGGCGGCCACGAACTCTTCGAGCAGGTCTTCGAGCGCCGAGCGGGCCCGGGCCCGGACACCGGGGACGAAGCCGGCCGCCACCACCCCGCGCAACCACTCGTCGGTCAGCGCGGCGTACGAGGTCATGCCCTCTTCCTCGCCATCGCCACCAGCACGGTGGGCTGCGGCGGGTCGGCCGCCTCGTCGGGGTCGGGATGCCACTCGGCCGAGCCGGCCACGCCCGGCGGCAGCAGCTCGAACTCGTCGCCGAGGAGCGCGGCGATCTGCTCGCGGCTGCGGATCACGAGCGGGGTCGGCGTCTTCTCGTACAGCCGGCGGGTCTGTTCCTGCGCCTCGCGCCCCTCGGGGGTTGATGCGGGGCCGAAGTGGGAGAGGACCAGGTGGCTGCCCGAGACCAGCGGCTCGCCGAGCCGGCGCAGGATGGCGGCCGGGCCGGCCGAGTCGGGCACGAAGTGCAGCACGGCCACGGTGAGCACGGCCATCGGCTCGGAGAAGTCGAACAGATCGAGCACTTCGGGGTGGTAGAGGATGTCGTCGGGCTTGCGCAGGTCACCCTGAACGACCCGGGCGTACGGGTTGCCGACGAGCAGGCTGCGGCTCTGTTGCACGGCGATCGGGTCGATGTCGACGTACATCACCCGGGCCTCGGGGTCGGCCTCTTGCGCGACCTCGTGCACGTTGCCGAGCGTGGGGATGCCCGAGCCGATGTCGAGGAACTGGCGGACGCCGAGCGCGGTCAGCCGCCGGACGGCCCGGCCCAGGAAGGCGCGGTTGGCCCGGGCCACGAGCCGCGCGTCGGGGAACATCTTCTCGGCCCGGTGCCAGAACTCGCGGTCGACGGCGAAGTTGTGCACCCCGCCCAGCGCGTAGTCGTAGACGCGCGACGCGTCCGGCACGGTGATGTCGACGCCTTCCGGCACCCAACCATACGATTCGGTCATTTCGGTCCCCTCCCACGCGGGCAGCAAACAGCCTACTGCCCAAAGTGGAGGGAGCGCTCGACGAGCACAATCTGCCACACTCCACGCATGCTCGACACCGAAACGAACACGGCGGTGCGCAACAACGCGGACTGGTGTTCCGCCGTCCTGCGCTCGCACGGGCTCGGCTACACGTTCGGCCCGCGGGCCTGGCGCAGCGCCGGTCCCACTCCCCCGTACTACCCGCAGGCGATCACCCTGCGCCCCACCGCCACCGCGGCCGACGTGCTGCCGGCCAAGGGTGTCAAGGACAGTTTCGCCACACTCGACCTCGCCCCGCACGGCTACACCGAGCTGTTCACGGCCCAGTGGATCCGCCGCGCGGCCGGCCCGGCCACCGGCGACGCCGAGCGGGTCACCAAGCCCGACGCCCTGGCCGAGTGGCAGCGGGCGTGGCACGGCCGCGACGACGAGCCGCCGGACGTCTTCCGGCCAACCCTGCTGGCCGATCCCTCGGTGTCCGTCATGGCGGTCCGCGACGGCGGGCGGCTGCTCGGCGGCTTCGCCCTCAACCGCACGGGCGCGGTGGCCGGCGTGTCCAACCTGTTCGCGGCCGATCCCGGTGATCTGCCCCGGGTGTGGGCGGCCACGGCGTGCGGGGTGCCGCTGGTCGGCTACGAGAGCGGCGGCGACCTCGACCACGCCATGGCGGCCGGGTTCGAGCCCGTCGGGCCGCTGCGGGTCTGGCTACACCTCGAAGCCTGAAGCGTCGGCCACGTATTCGGCGATGGCCAGGCTCGAGGTGGCCGCGGGCGAGGGTGCGTTGCGGACCGCGGTGACCGCGCCGAGGCGGTGGACGCGGAAGTCGTCGACGAGGCTGCCGTCGCGGTCGAGCGCCTGGGCCCGTACGCCGGAACCGGCCCGGACGACGTCGGCCGCGAGAATCTCGGGGACGTAGCGGCGGGCGGCCCTCATGTAGGCGCGTTTGGACACTGACCCGTACATCTCACGCACCCCGGTCTTCCAGTGCTTCGCGGCCATCCGCCACATGCCGGGCCAGCCCGCGATCCCGGCCAGGTCGCGGGCCGACACGTCGGCCCAGCCGTAACCCTCGCGCGCGGCGGCCAGCACGGCGTTCGGCCCGACCTCGAGCTCGCCGGTGACCCGCCGGGTGAAGTGCACACCGAGGAACGGGTAGCGCGGGTCGGGCACCGGATAGATCATGCCCCGGACCAGCTCCGCCTTGTCCGGCCGAACCTTCATGTACTCGCCCCGGAAGGGCACGATCCGCGGGGCGGCGGCGTCCCCGGCCAGCCGGGCCACCCGGTCACTGTGGATGCCGGCGCAGATGATCAGGCGGTCGACCGGCACCCGGTCCGAGCCCGACGAGACGACCAGCCGGCGCTCCTCGGCGATCCCGGTGACGCGGAAGCCGAACCGCACCTCGCCCCCGCCGGCCACCACGTCGTCGGCGAAGGCGCGGGTGATGCCCGGGAAGTCGGTGATCGCGGTGTGCGGCGAGTGCAACGCGGCCAGCCCGGTGGCGTGCGGTTCGATCTCGCGGATCTGCTGCGGGCCGACCCGGCGCAGCCCCGGCACCCGGTTGGCCTCGGCCCGGACGGCCAGCGCCTCGAGGCGGGCCACGTCCTCGGTGGACACCGCGACGACCAGCTTGCCGCATTCGTCGTACGCGATCCCCCGCTCGGCGCAGTATTCGCGCAGCAGGGCCCCGCCCCGCGTGCACAGCTGCGCCTTGAGGCTGCCCGGCGTGTAGTAGATGCCCGCGTGCACCACCCCGGAGTTGTGCCCGGTCTGGTGGGCCGCGACGCGATCCTCCTTCTCGAACACGACCACCCGCGTGCCCGGCCGGCGACGCGTCACCTCGCGCGCGATGGCCAGCCCGACAATGCCCGCACCGACGACCCCGACGACCTCATCCGCCATGCCTGACGGTCTACACCAACGTCTTCTCAGACCGCCGACCGGGTACGCGCATCGTGCACCTTGTGCAGCAGGTCTCTCGCGGTGAACGGCTTCTCGACGAACGGCGCTCGCGGGTCGAGCACTCCGGTGACGTCGAGCATGCCGCTGCTGTACCCGGACATGTACACCACCGGCAACTCGGGCCGGTGCTCGCGCATCAGCTCGATCAGCCGCGGCCCGGTCATGTCGGGCATCACCACATCGGTCAGCACGGCGTCGACGTCCCGGTCGCCCACCACGACCAGCGCCTCGGGCCCGGTCGCGGCCGCGATGACCTGGTAGCCGGCCCCGGTCAGGATGCGGGTGGCCGCCCGCAGCAGCGGTGGTTCGTGCTCGACGACCAGGATCGTGCGGCCGTCGCCGTCAGGTAGCTCCTCCGGCCGGGCCGGCGACGGCGCGGCGGCGACCAGCGGCAGGTAGATGCGGAACGTCGTGCCGACACCGGGCTCGGAATAGACGGCGATCGACCCACCGGCCTCGGTCACGATCCCGTACGCGGTGGACAGCCCCAGCCCGGCGCCCTGACCGGGCCGGGTGCTGAAGAACGGCTCGAACACCCGCTCGGCGACCTCGGGCGGCATGCCGACGCCGGTGTCGCTGACCAAGAGCCGGGCGTACGGGCCGGGCGGCAGCGCGGGCTGCGGGCCGCGCGCCTCGGCCGAGATCTCGGCCGTGTTGGCCTCGAGCACGAGCGTGCCCCCGTCGGGCATGGCGTCCCGCGCGTTCGCGGCCAGGATCCGCAGCACCTGCTGCAGCTGGGCCGGGTCGGCGTGCACGGTCAGCGGGCCCGGCGCGGGCCGCCCGACGATGGTCACGCCCTCGCCGACGACCGGCCCGAACGCCTCCCGGGCCTCGGCCAGCGCGACGTTGAGGTCGAGATCCTGCGGCTGGGCCCGGTCGCCCCGGGTGAAGGTGAGCAGTTGCCGGGTCAGCCCCTGGGCCCGGCCCGCCGCCGCCCGCACGTGCCGCAGGTCCTCCTGCACGCTCGGCTTGTCCTCGGTGTCCTCGAGGGCGAACTCGGTGTAGTTCATGACGATGGCCAGGATGTTGTTGAAGTCGTGGGCCATCCCGCCCGCCAGCTGGCCCAGGCTGGCCATCCGCTGGGCCTGGTGGACCTGCTCGTCGGCCACCCGGCGCTGGTCGGCCGCCTCCTTGAGCGCGCTGATCTCGCGGGCCGTGATCGACGCGCCGGTGACCGCCCCGGTCGCGTCCGTGATCGGCGTGACGTTGATCGACAGTTCGAGCGGCGAGCCGTTGCGGTGCACCCGCCGGGCCTCGTAGTTGATGCGGCGCTCGCCGTGCCGGATGCGGGCGATCACGGCCATCTGGTCGGCCGCGGTCCCGGCGTCCCCCGAGAAGATCGACATCGGCTGGCCGATGACCGCGCCCGCGTTGAAGCCGAACAACCGCTCGGCCCCGCGGTTCCAGGCGATGACCCGGCCCTCCAGGTTGACCCCGATGATCGCGTCGTCGGTGTGCTCGACCACCGCGGCCAGGATGCCCCGGTGCTTCTCGGCCGCGTTGCGGGCCTCGAGCTCGCGGGCGTCGGCCTCGGCCAGGCGGTGCTGCTCGCCCGGGGAGCTGTAGATCGTGCCGCCCTCGAGCAGCACCTTGTAGCTGCGGCGCAGCGTCCAGTAGTAGACGCCGACGACCGCGGTGAAGGCATCCCAGACCGCCGACGGCCAGATCCAGCCGCCGCCGAGATGCCCGCCGGGATGGTCGAGATCGCGGATCGCCATGTACGCGTGCAACCCGTGCCCGACCGAGCAGGTGAAGAAGATCATCGCCGTCGCCACGCCCAGCTTGTTCGTCCACAGCTGGCGCGCCCGGGTTACCGGCACGATGATCGCCATCATGATCGCGGCGTAGGCGACCATGATCACCAGGTTGCCGAGAAGATAGACCTGTTCCGGCACGATCGTCCTATCGGCCGCTCCCGGCGTCATCTGAGGCCGTCACGATCGCCGCGACCAGAAATTTGCGCTCGGCCCGCCATCGGCCCGCAAATCCGCTCACCGGGCCGTCGACCAGCAGCTTCACCTCGAACGTGCCGTCCGGGCGCAGCTCGGCGTCGGCCTCGGTGAAATCCAGCCAGCGCTGCGTGAGCGGGAACCACGCCTTGTAGACGGCCTCCTTCACGCAGAACAGCAGCCTCTCCCAGTGCACCCCGCCGGGCTCGAGCCGGGCGAGCCGGTCCCGCTCGGCGGGCAGCGAGATCTCTCCCAGTACGCCGTCCGGCAGCGCCTCGTCCGGTTCCGCGTCCACCCCGATGGTCGCCACCCGGTCGCGGCGCCCCACGACGGCCGCCGCGTAGCCCGGGCAGTGCGTGATCGACCCGACGATGCCGGGCGGCCAGCCGGGGGCGCCGCGCTCGCCCGGCAGGATCGGCCCCGGCGGAACCCCGATCCGGCCCAGGGCCTGCCGGGCGAGCCACCGGCCGGTGGCGAACTCACGGCGGCGCTTGGCCACGGCCCGCGCGACCACGGCCGCCTCCTGCGGGTACAGGTCGTCAGGTGCGTCGTCCCCGTAGCGCTCAGCCCAACCAGTGAGCCCGGCCGGCACCACCTCAGCGATCATGAGGTGCAGTGTCCGTCGCCAGGTCGCGTACGTGCAAAGCGGCCCGCTTGTGGCCGAGGTCGCTGACGCCCATCAGCCGGAACCCGGAGCCCACGAACATGCGGCGGGCCATCTCGTGGCGCTCGTCGGGGTCGGCCAGCAGGTGGCGGCTGCGCGGGTCGGCCCGGGCCAGACCGTCGGCGATCGCCCGCACCATGGCCCGCCCCAGGCCCCGGCCGGTGCGCTCGCGGTCGCCGATGGCCAGGTGCACCCCCAGGTCGTGCGGGTCGGTGTCGTAGTGCAGGCCGACCACGTCGCGCGGGGTCCGGTAGATCTCGACGTAGGCGAAGGGCTGTCCCTCGTACGAAATGAGAAGTGGCCTCGAGGTCTGGCCGGCCAACTGCCCGGCCAGGGCCTCGGCCCACTGCTCCGGCGGCCACGCCTGCTCCCAGAACCGGTCGACGTGGGGCTCGGCCATCCACCGGCTGACCAGGCGGGCGTCGTCGTCGCCGGCGGTCAGCACCCGGACGCTCCAGGGCGCGGCCAGAACGGGAATCGGGGGCGGCCCGGACGCGACCGGACCCGCCGTCACCTCACGTGCGGACACTGATCAGCTTCCGGCGACGGCGCGGCGGACGACTCTCGCCTGGGACATGTCGGACCTCACGTTCCATTTAGGTGAGGCTAAGCTAAGGGACGTGCGCGGGGCGGGGCAAGGCGGGGTCTGTCCCGCGGCTCGGAAAGTTGTCGTACCCCGCGGGCAGAATCCCGAACATGACTGAACAGACGACGCACCAGCATCACGCCATCGACTACGTCGAGATCACGGTGGGCGATCTCGCGGCGGCCAAGCGCTTCTACACCGAGGCGTTCGGCTGGCAGTTCAACGACTACGGCCCGGCCTATTCCGGCATCCGCCGGGCCGGCGGCGACGGCGAGGTGGGCGGCCTGCGGGCGGGCGAGCCGGTCGGGGTCGGCGGGCCGCTCGTGCTGCTGTTCTCGTCCGATCTGGACGCTTCGGCCGAGGCCGTGGGGGCCGCGGGCGGCCGGGTCGTCGAGGGTCCCTACGAGTTCCCCGGTGGCCGCCGCTTCCAGTTCACCGACCCGAGCGGCAACGAGCTGGGCGTCTGGGCCGAGAAATAGGCCAGCCGGAATCGTCGGGTCTCATCCCGTTCACGGCAGCGCGACCGCGGCCGGTCACTTGACGGCGGGCTCGACGACAAGGGTTCCGGCGGCGGTGTCGAGGTGGGCGGGGACGCCCAGACCGACGGCGATCTGCTCGGGGCCGTGACCCAGCGGAAGGCCGCCCAGCACGGGCACGCCCAGGGTGGTCAGTTGCTCCCGCAGCACGTCGAGGACAGGCGGGTAGTGGGGGTTGGTGTCGACGCAGTCGGTGAATTGGCCGACGGCCACGCCGCGCAGGCCGGCCGGCCAGCCGGCGCGCTTCAGCTGCACGAGCATGCGGTCGACGCGGTAGGGCTCCTCCTCGACATCCTCGAGCAGCAGGATCGCGCCGCTCAGGTCGAGGGCGTGCGGGGTGCCGACCGTGCTGGCCAGCATGGTCAGATTGCCGCCGAGCAGGGTTCCGGTGGCGGCGCCCTCGACCCGCACGGCGTGGGTGGGCTCGGCCGCGGTCGCGGTGACCGTGACCGGCTCGCTCAGCGTGACCGCACGCCGGGCGGCCCGGACGGTCAATGACGCCGGCCCGCGGTCGAACTGCCCCGCAGTCGGCCCGTGCACGGTGGCCAGCCCGGCCTCCCGCCACAACGCCGCGTGCAGGGCCGTGATGTCCGAGAAGCCCATCACGACCTTGGGGTCGGCCCGCACGGCCGCGAAGTCGACCCGGTCGACGATCCGCTGCATGCCGTAACCGCCTCGCATGCAGAAGACGCCGCGCACGGCCGGGTCCCGCAACGCGTCGTTGAGGTCAGCCAACCGCTCATCATCGGTACCGGCGAAGAACGCGTGCCGCCCGCCCGCGTGCACACCCAGCCGCACCCGCAGCCCCCACCCTTCGAGGGCAGCCACGGTGGCCGCGACGCGCCCGGCCTCACTCGCCCCCGACGGCGACACCAGGGCGACCAGGTCCCCCTCGCCCAGCCGACTCCCTCTGATCATGAGCGGCAGCCTACCCAGACCCGCGAGTTGACGGTCGGCCTCGAGGACTGGCTGACCGGCGACATCCGGGCCGAGTTCGCCCGCTCCGACGAGGCTACGCTCGACCGCATCGTCGACGGGACACGGCGGCACGCCGTCCGCCGCCACGAGGAGATGGCGGCCGCGGCCGACCTGCTCGACTCACTCGGCGTCCCGTCGCGGGTGGCCCGGGCCGGCCGCGACTGGCTGCGGCCCCGACGGGTCGTAGCACTTCCAGCTGCCCTTGCCCGCGTGCTTGGCCGCGTACATTGCCACGTCGGCGCTGCGCAGCAGGCTGGTCGCGTCGTCGCCCGGCTCGGCGCAGGCGATGCCGATGCTGGCGTTGGCCCGCACGACCGTGTCCTCGTACGGGATGGGCGAGGTCAGCTCGTGCAGGATCCGGTCCGCCGTCTGGGCCGCGCCGACCGTGCCGCAGTCGCGCAGCAGCACCGCGAACTCGTCGCCGCCGAGGCGGGCCACCAGGTCGCCGGTGCGCACCGAGTCGCGCAACCGGTCGGCCACCCCGGCCAGCAAGGTGTCGCCGGCCGCGTGGCCGAGCGTGTCGTTGACCGCCTTGAAGCCGTCGAGGTCGATGATCATGACTGAGGTCAGGCCGGCGCCGGTCGGCGCGGACAGCTCGGCCGCCACCTCCTCGTGGAAACAGGTGCGGTTGGCCAGGCCGGTGAGCCCGTCGGACTGGGCCTGGTGGCGCAGCCGCACCTCGTGCTCACGCAGGTCGGCCAGGGTGGCGTCGAGCTGGTCGATGAGGCGCTTGTTCTCGTGGAAGGCCGACAGCTGGCGGCACACGACCAGCGCGAAGATCAACCCGAGCCCGGCCGCGGCGCCCCACAGGCGGGCGTGCGGACCCTCGGGGATCATCGTGAGCATGGCCGTGAAGGCGACGGCGATCGACCCGTACGGCAGGAGACTGTAGGGCTTGCGGCGGCGCGCGCCGAAAGCCACGTTCTCGTCGAAGCGCGCGAGCAGCTCCTGCAGGCGTGGTCCGGCCGCGATGAGCAGCGACGGCAGCAGCCGGACGGCGTAGACGTAGGCGGGCATCGGGCCGTCGGCCCCCGGCGCCATGAAGACACCGGTCGCGTTCACCACGGCCGAGACGAGCAGCGTCCAGGCCACGGCCTTGTGCATGGGCGCGTTCCCGCTGAGCACGAGCTTGACCGCCGCGAAACCCGAGGTGAGGATGGCCGCGCCGGTGATCATCGTGTTGAGCACGTCGTCCGGCCCGACCAGGTAGCACCAGGCCACGACCGCCCCGGCGACCAGCACCGTGGCCGCGTCGAGCCAGAAGGCGACCTGCTCCCGGCGGGTGCGCCCGGGCATCGGGTGGGCCAGCATGGCGAGGATGAGGGCGGCCAGGCCGATCGTGAAGCAGACCGCCTGCACGGTGCCGCCCGAGGTCGACCACTGCTCCCGCCCGGCCAGGGCCAGGCCGGTCTGCACCGTGTCGCCGATCGTGACCAGCGCGCCGACGAAGGCCATCACCAGCCAGAACCGCCGCAGAGCGCCGGTCGCGCGCCGCGCGACCTGCCACGACGACCAGGCCAGCAAGGCGTCGAGCGGCGGCTGGAAGAACCAGAAGATCTGCACCTGCTCGTTGGCCCGTCCGGAGAGCGCGAACAGCGCGACGCACCCGGCCAGCGTCCACAGCACGGCCGCGATCATGAGGGGATCGCGCCGCGCCGTTCGCAGGACCGAACTGTGCTGGCTCACTTCGAGGCTATCGGCGCGGTGGCGGCGGCCCTGAGGGTAATGGTCACTTCGGTCCCGTGCGGCTCCCGTCGTCGGTGATGCGCAGCGTCCACCGGTCGCGGTCACCGGTCAGCCGGGCTTGCACAGTGCCGCCCGGCGGGCTCCACTTGGCCGCGTTGTCGAGCACGTTGACCACCATGCGTTCGAGCTCGCCGGGCCGTCCGGTGACCACGGCCGGCGTCAGCTCCGTGACGA
Source organism: Paractinoplanes aksuensis (assembly GCF_024137025.1). Classification (GTDB taxonomy): domain Bacteria; phylum Actinomycetota; class Actinomycetes; order Mycobacteriales; family Micromonosporaceae; genus Actinoplanes; species Actinoplanes aksuensis. Next base: position 210,724 of record NZ_JAMYJR010000001.1, on the reverse strand, counting down.
ACGTGACGGCCGGGGCGCGGGTGCGCACGCGGGACACCGCGGCCGTCACCACCTCGGCCAGCAGGGCGGCCCGCTCCACCGGTGGCAGCCGGTGCGCCTCGGCCGGGCGCCGCTCGACCTCCAGCAGCAGCTCGACGTTGGTCCGGGTGCTGGTCAACGGGGTCCGCAGCTCGTGCCCGGCGTCCTCGACCAGGGTCCGCTGGGCCCGCTCAAGTACACCAGTCCAAGAGCTCGCTGAGAAATCGAGCATCGAGCATCATGCTCGGCATGACCGATCTTGAGATGCCGGCCAATCTGACCGGCCCACCCGCTGACTGGCTCCACGAGCTGCCCGAACTGGTGGCCGGGCTCTGTGAGCGGTGGGAGGTCGAGGCCGGCCGCCCCTATCAGCCGGGCGGGTCGGCGTCGTGGGTGGCGCCGACCACCGACGGGCGGGTGCTCAAGGTCGGGTGGCAGCACTACGAGGCGCGGGACGAGGCGGCCGGGCTGCTGGCCTGGGACGGGCAGGGCACCGTACGGGTGTATCGCGCGGAACGCTTCGGCCGCACCGACGCCCTGCTGCTCGAGGCGTGCCGCCCGGGTACGACGCTGACCGAGTCGGCGCCGCCGGCCGAGCGCGACGAGGTGATCGCCCAGCTGCTGCCCCGTCTGTGGATCACCCCACCGCCGGGCAGCGACTTCCGGCCCCTGCAGTCGATGACCGACGCTTGGGGCCGAAGTGTCGACCCCGATCAACTGCCCGACCCCGACCCCGGCCTGGCCCGGGCCGGCCTCGAACTGTGGTGGGGACTCGCCGCCACCGCCGATCGCGAGGTGCTGCTCTGCACCGACCTGCACCCCGGCAACGTGCTGCGGGCCGAGCGCGAGCCGTGGCTGATCGTCGATCCCAAGCCGTACGTGGGTGACCCGGCCTACGACCCGATCCAGCACATGCTCAACTTCCCGGACCGCCTCGCGGCCGACCCGGGCGCGTTCGCCGATCGCATGGCCGGACTGCTCGGCCTGGACGCCGTACGGGTGCGGCAGTGGCTCTTCGCCCGCTGCGTGATGGAGCCCGGCATGTGGGACGTCGCCACCCGCCTGGCGCCTTAGTTGTTGAGTTTGGAGTGCTTGCGGCCGTAGAACCAGTACAGGGCCAGGCCGAGCAGGAACCAGACCGCGAAGCGCAGCCAGGTCACCGGGTCGAGGAACGTGATCAGCCAGATCGAGAAGACGACACCGACGATCGGGATGACCGGCATCAGCGGCAGCCGGAACGTGCGCGGGATGTCGGGGCGGCGGTAACGCAGCACGATGATCGCGATGCAGACGACCACGAAAGCCAGCAGGATGCCGATGTTGGTCAGCTCGGCCGCCTCGCGGATCGGCAGGAAGCCCGCGATGACCGCCGACGCGATGCCCGCGATCCAGGTCACCCGGGTCGGCACCTTCCGCTCCGGGTGCAGTTTTCCGAACCAGGCCGGCAGCAGCCCGTCGCGGCTCATCGAGTACCAGACCCGGGTCACGCCCAGCATGAAGGTGAACATCACGGTCAGGATGCCGACGATCGCGCCGACCGCGATGACGTCGGCCAGCCCGGACAGCCCGACCGAGGCGAACGCGGTCGAGAAGCCGCTCTCGGGGTCGATGTCGCGGTAGTTCTGCATGCCGGTCAGCACCAGCGTGGCCAGCACGTACAGCACCATCGAGATGACCAGCGAATAGATGATGGCCTTGGGCAGGTGGCGCCGCGCGTCCTTGGACTCCTCGGCCGCCGTGCTCATCGCGTCGTAGCCGAACACGGCGAAGAAGACCGTGGCCGCGCCGGTGATCGCGCCGCTCCAGCCGAACGGGAAGAACGGGTCGTAGTTGGACCGGGTGATGTGGAACGCGCCGACCACCACGACCAGCAGCACGATGGCCACCTTGAGGATCACCACTGCCGTCTCGGCCCGGGCCGCGGCCCGGATGCCCCGGTTCAGCAGGTACGCGATGAGCAGGCAGAGGATCACGGCGAAGAGGTCGACCACGTGGCCGTCGCCGGTGCCGGGCGCCCCGAGCATCCAGGCCGGCAGGTCGACACCGAGGTCGGCCATCAGGAACGAGAAGTAGCCGCTGATGCCGATCGCCACCACCGACACGATCGCCGTGTATTCGAGCAGCAGGTCCCAGCCGATGAACCAGGCCACCACCTCACCCAGCACGACATACCCGTAGGTGTACGCCGATCCGGCCCGAGGGATCATGCCGGCGAATTCGGCGTACGACAGGGCGGCCGCGGCACTGGCGATGCCGGCGATCAGGAACGAGAACAGCACGGCGGGCCCCGCCGTCTCGTTGGCCACCGCCCCGGCCAGCGCGAAGATGCCGGCACCGATGATGCCGCCGACGCCGATCGCGGTCAGCTGCCAGAGCCCCAGCGACCGCTGCAGATCGGTGCCCTGCTCGTCGGTGACGTCGTCGACGGGCTTGCGCCGGAAGACCCCCGAGCCCCGGCCGAACCTCTGCGGTGACACCGACATGGCCGCCTCCTCGCTGATCGCTCCTCTCGGAGTACCACGTGGAGCCGTATTTCGCATCTACAAACTTGGATGCGGCTACCCTCGGGCGAGCGCCACCGCGATGAACAGCCCGTAGAACACGATCAGCCCGCCGATCAGCGCGATGGTCGTGCCCGGCCCGACACTGTGCTCGTACTCCTCGTCATCCACAAAGCAGTCAACGATGACGGCCCGCGGGATCGACGCCCGTTCCCCCGATCGGGGCTTGCCCGTTGTGGACAGTGCCGACACGATGCAGATCAGGAGGGCCGCCCGTTGAGCTTCAAGATCGACTATCCCGCCCTGTACTACACCGCCGACGCCGACAGCCTGGCCGGTCAGCAACGGTTCGTTCGGGCCACCCGGCTCCGGCTGTTCGCCCTCTTCGCGGCCGCGGTCGGCGGCGCGGGGTCGCTCTCGGCCGGGTCACTCGACCTGTTCGGGCTGCTCGGCCTCGTGTCGTTCGTGGTCGCGCTGGGCACCAGCACCTACCTGCAGACGACCGACCCCGAGCGCCGCTGGTACGACGGCCGCACCGCAACCGAGTTCGTCAAGACCTTGACCTGGCGGTACGTCGCGGGCGGGGAACCTTTCCCGCCCGGCACGGCGGCCGACCGCAGCTTCCGCACCCAGCTGACCGACGGGGTCGATCTCGAGAAGCTGCCGGCCCCGCGCGAGGACGCACCGACCAGGCAGATCACCGACCGGATGCGGGAGATCAGGGACGGGTCGTTCGCCGAGCGGCGGCAGGCCTACCGGGACGGCCGGATCGAGGACCAGCGAGGCTGGCACGCCCGCAAGGCCGAGGCCAACGAGCGCTTGAAGAACACCTTCACGGCGGTGGCCATCGCGCTCGAGTTCGCCGGCGTGGTGGGGGCCGCGGTCAAGGCGTTCGGCGTGCTCGACATCGACCTGCTGGGCGTCTTCAGCGCGGCCGCCGCCGGCCTCGCGGCGTGGATGCAGGCGCGCAGCTACGCCGACAACCAGCGCGCCTATGCGCGGACGGCCCATCAGCTGGGGCTCAAGGTCGACGAGTTGGACAGCGTCACCGAGGACGACTGGCCCCGGTTCGTCGACGAGACCGAGAACGCCATCTCGACCGAGCACACCCAGTGGCGGGCCACCCGGGGCCTCGGCGCGCCCCGCCAGCGCGGAACCACGTCACCCTCGGAGCCGTGAGGTCAGCTCGTCGGCGGCGGCCCGCCAGGAGGACTCGGCGGGGGCGGTGATCTTCTCGAGGACGGCGGGGACGCTGTCGACCAGGCGGCGGTCTCCCGACCAGCGCAGCAGGGCGTTGGCGGCGTGGTAGCGGACCAGGTACTCCGGATCCTGGACGGCGGCGGCCATGGCCCGCACCAGGGCCGTCGTCGGTGGGAAGCCGGCCAGGGCGATCGCCGCGTCCAGGCGTACGAACTCGGACCCGGCCTCGGCCAGCACCCCGGCCACCGGCGTGGCCCAGCCGGGATCGCGCGTCAGCGCGTACAGGCCCTCGGCCACCCGGATGCGGAACTGGTCGCGGGCCCGGATCAGCGCCGTCCGCAGGATGCTGACCGCGTCGGCCGGCGCCAGCCCGGCCTCGGCCAGCGCGCGGAACGACTGCGCGGCCACCGTGTCACCCTCGGCCAGGCCGGCCCGCAGCATCTGCTCGACCACCCTGGGCTCCCGCCGCGCGGCCTCGACCAGTGCCTCGAACCCGGGACCCTCGTGCCACACCACGTAGGGATCACCGAAGATCTCGCGCCGCCATCGCTCGTACTGCACATCCCCGTCCATCGACGGACATTATTACCATGCTTCGCTGAGAGTACTCACTCGAACACCCGATAGTGCTCGGAAACACGGAGATCGACGGTTGTGGCTGGCTGCCACGATGGGGTCGTGCGTCGGCTCTCGTACATGTACGCCGGGATCGGGATCCTGCTGCTGCTCGGGAGCTTCGCGCTGCTCTATCCACTGAGGCACAACGAGGGCTTCGGCGACGAGCTGCGGATCAACATCGGCGCCAACCTGTTCGACCTCGTGCTGGCCGTGCTCGTGCTGCAGCCGCTGGTCTTGTCGCTCAATCGCAACGCGGTGAAGTGGCGCAACCGGCTCGACTACCGCGAGGTGATCCGGCTCATCGACCGGGCCCACGACCAGGTCGACATCTGGCGGCCCGGGCGGCAGCGCCGTCCTGCTCCGCCTCACCACGTCATGATCGCCGACGGCGGTCGGCCGTCACGGGTTCGCGGTCACGACCGTGACGACGACGGCGGCGGTCGAGGCCGCGATCGCCGCCGCGGTGGCGACCACGGCCATGTTCACCGCTGAGGCACCCCAGTTGCCCTGTTCGAGCGCCTTGGCGCGCTTGATGACGGGGCTCGACCAGGCCAGCTGGGGTCGCAGCAGGGGCAGGGCGTCGCTCGCCGACAGCAGGGCGATCAGCGCCGCGGTCCGCGGGTCGGGTTCCGCGCCGTCGACCAGGACGGCGCGGATGTTCGCCCGGACGGCGGCCTCGTGCTCGTGCTCGGCCGCGGGCAGCTGGGTCATCGGGAACAGCCCGAACACCTTCTTCTTCTCGCGGCGGATCAGGCCCCGTTCGAGCAGCCGCTCGATCACCGGGTCCCACAGCTTGGTGCCGATGGTGATCAGCAGCGTCTGGGCGCCCCGCGGCTTCTCGGCCACCTTGTCGTACGCGTCCTGCAGGATCGGGTCGGGCAGCGGCCCGTCGCCCACGGCGAAGACCTTCTTGCCGTCGGTCTCGACGCGCCCCAGCAGGGCCAGCTCGACGAGCACAGCGCCGCCGAGCGTGTAATACAGCGTGCCCGCGGCGGCCGGCGTCCCGGTCTCGTCATCGAGCAGCAGCAACGTCAGGTCTTCAACGATCAGCATCGAGTCTCCTACAGCCAGTCGTGCTCGCGGGCATAGCGAGCGGCGTCGTGGCGGGTCTGCGTCTGGGTCTTGCGCATGGCGTTGGACAGGTAGTTGCGTACGGTGCCGGGGGCCAGATGCAGCCGGGTCGCGATGTCGGCCACCGAGTAGCCCTCGCTGGTCACCCGCAGCACGTCGACCTCGCGCTCGGTCAGCGGGGAGTCGTCGATGACGGCCAGCGCGGACACGTCAGGGTCGATCCAGCGCCGGCCCTCCCGCAAAGTGGCGATCACCGACGTGATGTGGGCGGGCTCGGCCGACTTGCTGACGAAACCCTGCACCCCCAGCTTCAAGGCCTTCCGCAGCACGCCGGGGCGCGCGTGCCGGGTCAGCATGAGGATCACCTGCTCGGGGCGGCTGCGACGGATCTCGGCCACTGCGCCCAGCCCGTCCACCCCGGGCATCTCGAGGTCGATGACCAGCACATCCGGTCGGTGCAAAAGCGTTTCCCGTACGGCACTCGCGCCGTCGTCGGCCTCCGCGAGCACGGTGATGTCGCCCTCCAGCGGCAGCAGGGCGGCCAGCGCCTTGCGCAGCAGAGCCTCGTCGTCGGCCAGCACCACGGTCGTCATCGGGCGAACACCGCCGCCGTCACGAACTCTCCTTCCCGCAGCGAGACAGTCAGCTCGCCACCGTCCTCGACCACCCGGCGCCGCAGCGTGGACAGCCCCCGCAGTTCGGGCACCGTCTCGCCCCGGGCCCCGTCGTTGGCGATCGTGATACCCGTGCCGGACAACGTGATACGCACCTGACCGGCCTGGGCGTGACGCAGGATGTTGGTCGTCGTCTCGCGCAACACCTGCCCCAGCAGCTCGCTGGTGCGGGCGTCAGGGTCGGCCTCACGCGTGATCCGGACCGCGATCCCGGCCGCTTCGAACAGGTTCTTCGCGTTCTCGAGCTCGGCCGTGAGGTTCAGCCGCCGTTGGCCGTACGCCAATTCCTTGGTCTGTTTGATCGTGTCGCCGACCAGGACGGTGATCTCGCGCAGCTCCTCCTCGGCCCGCTCCGGGTCGGCCCGCACGAGCTTCTGCGCGAGCGCGGCCTTCAGCTTGACCACGTGCAACGTGTGACCCTGGATGTCGTGCAGGTCGCCGGCGAACCGGACCCGCTCGCGGATGACGGCCACCTCGGCCTCACGCTGCTTGGACTGCTCGAGCTCCTGCACGATGTCGTAGAAGCGCTCACCGACGTACGACAGCACCATGATCAGCGCGGTCACGCCGACCGGGATCAGGACGAACCGCTGCACGACGTCGTCCGGGTCGACCAGCAGCCGCAGCGCCCCGACGGCGCCGACATAGCCGACCAGCGCCACACCGGCCGCGTACCGGTAGCGGGACAGCCGCGGGATGGCCAGCGAGCCCACGCTGGCCACGCCCCACCACGCGTTCGGGCTGCCGACCACGAGCACCCCGAGCGGCCACACCACGGCCCCGACCAGGAAGCACGGCAGCGCGACCCGGCCGACGTCGTTGGCCGTCCACCGCTCGAACGCCACGACCGCCGCCACCGCCCCGGGCACCAGGACGAACGCGTGCCACCAGACGTCCAGGTCGACCGCCACCACGACCACCGCGGCCAGGATGATGGGCGGTAGCGCGGTGGCCAGGTTCAGCCGCCGCAGCCGGCCCTGGGTGGCCTCGGTGAGCTGGAGCGCATGACCGTTCACTCTTCCAGTATTCGGGAGATCGCCCGATCGGACAGTGACACCACGTCATATGAGGTCATGACACGGCGACACTGATCGATCGCGGCGGAAACTGGTGTCATCGAGTCATGTCCACGCCAGTGATCGAAGTCGAGAACCTGAACCTCAAGTACGGCGATTTCCACGCCGTGAAGGATCTGTCGTTCGAGGTGCGCCCGGGCGAGCTGTACGCGCTGCTCGGCACGAACGGCGCCGGCAAGACCTCGGCCCTGGAAACGGTCGAGGGCCACCGCGAGCCGACGTCGGGCGCCGTCCGGGTATTCGGCCGCAGCCCGCGCGACCGCGCGGCCGTCCGCCCCCGCATGGGCATCATGCTGCAGGAGAGCGGCTTCTCCCCCGACCTTTCCGTACGGGAGTCGGTGCGCCTCATCGGCCAGCTGTCCGGCCGCACCGACGACGTCGGCCGGGTGCTCGACGTCGTCCGCCTCACCGGCAAGGCCGGCACGCTGGTCTCGCAGCTCTCGGGCGGCGAGAAGCGCCGCCTGGACTTCGCCACCGCCGTCTACGGCACGCCCGAGCTGATCTTCCTGGACGAGCCGACCACCGGCCTCGACATCCAGTCGCGCGACGCCCTGTGGGAGTCGGTCGACCGGCTCCGCGAGAACGGCTCGACCATCGTGCTGACCACGCACTACCTGGAGGAGGCGCAGCAGCGGGCCGACCGGATCGGCCTCATGCACCAGGGCGTCCTGCGCCGCGAGGGCTCGGTCTCGTCGTTGCTGAGCGCCTTGCCGTCGGTGATCAACTTCTCGGCGTCCACCGGGGCCTCGCTGCCCCTGCCGGCCTCGATCCACGACGGGATCGTCCGGATCGAGACCTTCAACCTGCAGAAGGACCTGTACGTGCTGCTCGGTTGGGCCCAGGACCAGGGGGTCGAGCTCAGCGACCTGTCGGCCGGACCGACCCGGCTGGACGACGTCTTCCGCGCCATCGAAGCCTGAGGGGTAGTTGTGTTCGCCATCGCTCGTAGTGAGCTCATCCAGATCTTCCGCAACCGTCTCGTGCTGGTCACCAGCCTCGTCATGCCGGTGGCGGTCAGCGCGTTCTTCATCTACCGCCACGAGGCGTTCGCCAGTATCGGCAGCCTCGGCTACATCGCGGCCATCGTGATGTTCACCGTCGGGGCGTTCGGCCTCTACACGACCGCCGTGACCACGCTGGCCTCGCGCCGGCAGAACCTGTTCCTCAAGCGGCTGCGCTCCACCGCGGCCGGCGACAAGGGCATCCTGGCCGGCCTCCTGCTGCCGGTCGTCGTGCTCTCGCTCCTCCAGATCGCCGCCATCCTGACCGTGTTCGCCGTGGTCACCGGCGAGCCCGGCAACGTCGCCCTGCTGGCCGTGGCCGCCCTGGCCACCGTGGCCATGATGGTCGGGCTGGCCCTGGCCACGGCCGGACTGACCAACTCGCCCGAACACGCCCAGGTCACGACGCTGCCGGTCAGCATCGGCGTGATCGCCGTGGCGAGCTGGGTCGGCATCAGCGGCACCGAGGAGCTCACCCTGGTCAAGCGGCTGCTGCCGGGCGGCGCGGCCACCGAGATGGTGGTCGACGCCTGGAACGGCAGCGCGTCGGTGATCCTGCTCGCCCCCACCCTGGCCTGGGTCGTGGTCGCCGTGGCCCTGGCCGCGCGTCTGTTCCGGTGGGAGCCCCGCCGCTGACCTAACCTGGACCGGACATGACTGCTGACCTGCTGGAAATCCGCCGCATCTACGCCGAGCCCGCGGCCGCCGCGCTCCCCCGCGGTAAGGAGGTGCTGGCCCGCTTCCCCGACGCCCAGGTGGTCGAGGTCGAGAGCCACAACCGCATCGACGAGCTCTACGGCGACGAGACCAACGTCAACCGGTGGGTCCGGATCAAGCGCGAGGCGCTGGTGCTCGGGGTGAAGAAGACGCTGACCGCCCGCCCCAACGGGCGGTCGGCCGACTTCATCGCCCCGTCCACGGCCAACGGCTGCGCCATGGCCTGCGCGTACTGCTACGTGCCGCGGCACAAGGGCTACAGCAACCCGATCACCGTCTTCGCCAACATCGACAAGATCCTCGGCTACGTGGGCCGGCACGCCGCCCGCCAGGGCACCAAGCCCGAGCCCAACGAGTGCGACCCCCGGGCCTGGGTGTACGACATCGGCGAGAACTCCGACTGCAGCGCCGACGCCCTGATCAGCGACAACGTGCGCGACCTGGTCGAACAGTTCCGCTGGATGCCGAACGCGAAGGCCTCGTTCGCCACCAAGTACGTCAACCGCGACCTGCTCACTTGGGACCCGCAGGGCCGCACCCGGATCCGCTTCTCGCTGATGCCCACGGCCGACGCGAAACTGCTCGACATCCGTACGTCATCGATCGCCGACCGCATCGCCGCGATCAACGACTTCGTCGAGGCCGGCTACGAGGTCCACGTCAACTTCAGCCCCGTGGTGGTCCGCGACGGCTGGCTCGCCGACTGGGCCGACCTGCTGGATTCCCTCGACGCCGCCTTGAGTGCGCAGGCGCGGGCCCAGCTGGCGGCCGAGGTCATCTTCCTGACCCACAACCGCGAACTGCACCAGGTCAACCTGGGCTGGCACCCCAAGGCGGAAGAACTGCTGTGGCGCCCGTCGATGCAACAGGTGAAGCGCTCACAGAACGGCTCCCTGAACGTCCGCTACCGCACCGGGGCCAAGGGTGAATACGTGCGCGCCCTGGTCGACCTGATCGGCGAGCGGACCCCCTACTGCCGCGTCCGCTACGCGTTCTGACCGTGCACACCGTCGAATTGCTGCCCTCGGCTGCGCTGGATTCCCGCGTACGGGAACTCTGGGCCCTGCTCTTGCAGGCCGGCCTCCCGAGCCTGGCCACCCACGCCCACGCGACCAATCGCCCGCATCTGACACTGGTGACCGCTGCGTCCCTGGCCGACCTGCCTCACTTGCCGCTACCGATCGTGGCGTCGCTCACTTCTGTACGCATGCTCGGCCGCGCCCTGGTGTGGGCCGTCGACCCTTCACCCTCATTGAGCGCACTGCACGAAACGGCCTGGTCATCGGTGGGCGGCTGGCCCCCACCCGACGAGTTCGTCCCCCACATCAGCCTTGCCCTGCGCGTGCCGCTCGCGGACCAGCCGGCCGCCCTCGACCTGCTGTCCGCGACGCCCCCGATGTCCGGTTCCTTCGACGCCGCCCGCACCTATGACACCGAAACCCGCACCACGCGCAACCTCTAGCCGCAAACCCTGTGGACAGCCCCCCACTGCGTCGAGCGCCCCTCGCCCACCCTGTGGAGAACAAGCCCGCCGCCCTTGACAAGCCATAAGATCCAAACCCGTGCCCCGAGGCGGGTGGGGGCTGGGGATGGCTGCTCGGCAAGATCGAGATTTGGCTTTGGGCTGGTGGGGGCGTGCAGGGAATTCACAGGGAGGCCGTCGATACTGGGGCCTGCCGTCGAACCAGCTATAGGAGTTCTTTGTGTCCGTGCTCGCCGAAGCCGCCCCTGAGACGTCCGGCGGGCTGACCGGGTGGGCCGTCGGCCTCATGGAATCGCTGGGGGGTCCGGGCGCGGCGCTGATCGTCGGGCTCGACAACCTGTTCCCGCCGATCCCGAGCGAGCTGGTGCTGCCGCTGGCCGGCTTCTCGGCCAGCCGGGGGGTGTTCAGCCTGCCCGAGGCCCTGTTCTGGACCACGCTGGGCTCGGTGCTGGGCGCGATCATCGTCTACTGGGCCGGCGCCCTGCTCGGCCGTGAGCGCACCCGCAACCTGGTCGCCCTCATCCCGCTGGTCAAGGTGCAAGACTTCGACCGCTGCGAGGAATGGTTCGCCAAGCACGGCACCAAGGCCGTCTTCTTCGGGCGCATGGTGCCCCTGTTCCGCAGCTTCATCTCGCTCCCGGCCGGCGTCGAGCGGATGAGCTTCTGGAAGTTCACCGTGCTGACCACGATCGGCAGCCTCATCTGGAACACGCTGTTCGTGACGGCGGGCTTCGTCCTGGGTGAGAACTGGCACCGGGTCGAGGGCTACGCCGGCGTCTTCCAGAAGATCGTCATCGCCGGCGTGGTGATCGGCATCGGCTACTTCGTCTGGCAGCGCCTGCGGTCCAACCGCCTCGGCACCCCGGGCGGCGGCGACCTCGACTCCACCGTCGTGCTCCCGGTGGTCCGCGACAAGCGCAACGACGCGTCCGACGTCGGCCTCAACGGGCTGCTCGGCCACCGCGACAACGACGCGACCCAGATCATGCGCCCCGTCCGCGGCCCCGAGAACGACGCCACCCAGATCCTGCGCCCGGTGCGCGACGACCGACCGAACCACCATCTTCGATGAGAGGCCGTTTTTCGTAGGCTGTCTTGATGTTCGACCTCTCGCGTGTGGCCCGTCGTTGTTCCCGGATCGTCGACTCGCGAGCGTTCGAGGTGACCATCGTCGTCATGATCGGGGCCAATGCGGTCCTGCTCTGCATCGAGACGTATCCGCACCTGGTCGAGTCGGCGCCCTACCTGCACCTGCTCGAATGGTTCTTCCGCGTCGTCTTCGTGACCGAGATCGGCATCCGGATCCTGGCCTACGGACGCCGCCCGCAGGACTTCTTCAAGCACGGCTGGAACGTCTTCGACTTCGTCGTCATCGCGGCCGTGTTCATCCCCGGTCTGCACGGCGACTCGGCCGCGCTGCGGGTCATCCGGATGGCCCGGGTGGTGCGGCTCGTCCGCTTCTCCCCCGGCCTGCGGACGATCGTCACCGCGCTGCTGCGCAGCTTGCCCGGCGTCGGCGGGTTCCTGGCCTTGGCCCTGGTCACGTTCTATGTGTACGGAATGGCGGGCTGGCTGCTGTTCGCCGACACCTACCCCGAGGAGTACGGCACGATCGGCCGCGCCGTACTGACCCTGTTCGTGCTGTTGTCGCTCGAGACGTTGCCCGACCTGATCCAGCAGGGCTTGGCAGTGTCGCCGTGGACGCTGCTCTTCTACGTCAGCTACGTGCTGATCACCGTGAATCTGCTGCTCAACATCCTCATCGCGGTCATCGTCAACTCGATGGAGGAGGCCCGCCGTCTCGAGATGACCGAGAGCCTCGGCACCGACGACGACAACGACGGCGTCCCCGACGACATCGACCGCATCCTGATCAGCCAGCGCCTGGACGACCTGCGCACGATGATCGGCGAGCTCGAACGGGACCTGCGGATCGACCGCCGTTCCCGATTTAAGGATCTTTAAGGTTGACCCCTCATCTGCCGGGACGACCGGGTCGTAGTTGTCGGTGGCTGCAGCGAGCAGCACCCGACGGCGAAGGAGCCACACGATGTATCGGACCCGGCAGCGCAAGATGTCCTCGACGACGCGCAAGGTCGTCCTGGGAGCTTCCGCGCTGGCGCTGGCGGGTGGCGCGTTCGCCGTCAGCACCGGCATGAGCAGCGCGGGCGAGAACTGCGCCGGCCTCGACCAGGCCCTGCGCCAGAACCTGCAGTTCATCGCCGGTCAGCGGTCGGCCCCCGACGCCCAGTCCGAGGCGCGGATCGCCAACCGCCAGGCCGTGGTGGACCTGATCAACCAGCGCCGCGTGGTGGCGGGGTGCAACGCCGACGTGGCCGGTGAGGTGCCCGGGGCCGCGGCTCCGGTCGGTGGCGGTCAGGCGACCAAGCCGCCGGTCGCGAAGCCCCCGGCGGCCAACCCGCCCGCGGCCAACCCGCCGGCCGCCAACCCGCCCGCGGGCAACGCCGGGACGGGTGCGGGCGAGGTCGTGTGCAAGGGGTCCACGGTGACGCTGTCGGGTGAGGCGGGCGCGCCGTTCGCGTCCAGCGGCACGTTCCCGATCGGCACCACCCTGAAGGTCACCAACCTCGACAACAACAAGAGCACGACGGTCAAGGTGGAGACGACCTCGGGCAGCTGCGTCCTGCTCAACAACGCCGCGTTCGAGCAGGTCCGCGAGCCCGGCAAGTTCCTCATCCGCCGCGCCGTCATCGAGCGCGTCGGCTGACCCACCGCTGTTCACCTGCCGGTTCGGGCCGGCGGTTCTGAGCCACGCCGCCGCCCGGCGAGGGTCCCGAGACGCGCCGCCGCTCGGCAAGGCGTCGGCCGGGGCGCCCGGCGAACGATCATCGTTCGCCGGGCGCGCCCGTGTCAGGGGCCGGCTGGGGTTTCATTGCGCGTTTCCGGGTTCAGGGGGCGGGATCGCAGGGGCGCCTTGCGCACTTTGTTCGAGCCGGTTCGCGGCAGGTCGTCGACCACGTCGAAGTAGACCGGCAGTTTGTAGCGGGCGAGCCGCTCGCCCAGAAACTCGCGCAGCTCAACCGGATCGACCTCATGGCCGGAAGCGGCGACGAGGAAGGCCCGCCCGACCTCACCCCACTTCTCATCCGGCACGCCGACCACCGCCGCCTCGGCCACCGCCGGATGCTCGAACAGCGCCGCCTCGACCTCGGCCGGGTACACGTTCTCGCCACCCGAGACGTACATGTCCTTGAGCCGGTCGACGATGTGGAAATGCCCGCCGTCGTCCACCACCGCGACATCTCCCGACCGGAACCAGCCGTCATCGGTGAATGCCGCCGCCGTGGCCTCGGGATCGTTCCAGTAACCCGGCGTCACGTTGGCTCCCCGCACCAACACTTCTCCCGGTTCGCCGGCCTCCGTGTCGCTCAGCTCCGCCCGTACACACCGAACGTCGGCAAAGAACACCGGAACCCCCGCCGAACCGACGTGAGCCGGACTCTCCCGAGCCTCGAGAAACGTCGCCCCCGGCGCCGTCTCGGTCAACCCGTACCCCTGACAGAAGGTCAACCCCCTTCCCTGGTACGCCGTGATGAGCGCCGGCGGAACAGCCGCACCCCCGCTCATCACGCTCCGCACGGACGACAGATCCGTCGACGCCCACCGCGGTGACCGAGCCAGAGCCGCGAACATCGCGGATACTCCGAACATCCAGGTGACCCGCTGCGACGCGATCAGCTCGAGCGCTTCCTCCACATCCCAGCGCGGCATGATGACGCTGGCCCCACCCTTGAGAAACGTCGGCAGCAGACACTGATTGAGCGCCGCCACGTGGAACAACGGCGCCCCGATCAGGCCCACCTCGTCCGAGCCGACGTCCACTCCCACCAGCAGGTTGAAGCAGTTCCAGACAACGTTCCCGTGCGTCAGCACCGCTCCCTTGGGCCGCCCGGTGGTCCCCGACGTGTAGAGGATGAACGCCGCATCATCGAGCGCTACTGCCACACACTCATCCACAGGCGGCCCGTTATCCACAGCCAGGTCGCTCAATTCAAACAAAGCAACAGCTGTGGACAACTCCCGGACAACCCCCGCGCAAGACGGCCCGAAAACCAGCACAGAAGCACCGCTGTGCCCAAGCATGTAATCAATCTCGGGCGCCGTGAGCCTGAAGTTGAGCGGCACAAAGACGGCCCCCAGCCGATGCGCGGCGAACATCGTCTCCACGAACGCCGGATGGTTACCCCCGAGGTAGGCAACCCGATCCCCCACCCCGACCCCCGCTTCCCGGAGCCGCCCCGCCACCCTCCCCACCCGCGCATGCAACTCCCCATACGTGACCCGCTCCCCTTGCCAGACCAACGCAGTCCGCCCCGGCGAGATAGCCGCCCGCCGCGCAGGCCATCCCCCCAGCGCCCCATTGCTCACCGTCATGAGATTCCTCCGACCGCCCCGGCGCCTGATGGGCATCCGTGATCAGGCGTAATAGCGGTAGATCGGGTAGGCCACGCAGGCCGGCTTGTCGATGCCGTCGATGTGGACGGTGAACGTGAGCGACATCTGCACGCAGCGCCGGGCCACTTCTTCGACCGCATCGACGGTGGCCGTCAGGCGGATCTTCGAGCCGACCCGGACCGGACTCGGGAACCGCACCTTGTCGAGGCCGTAGTTGACGCCCATCTTGATGCCCTCGACCCGCAGGATCTCCGAGAAGAACGGGATGACCAGCGACAACGTCAGATAGCCGTGGGCGATCGTCCCGCCGAAGGGACCCTGGGCGGCCCGGTCGACGTCGACGTGGATCCACTGGTGGTCGTTCGTGGCCTCGGCGAACGCGTTCACCCGGTCCTGCGTGACCTCCAGCCACGAGCTGGGCCCGAGTTCCCGCCCGACCAGCGCCTTGAGCTCGTCCAGTCCGTTGACAGTGATCATGTGGTGTTCTCCCTCAGTCCTAGGAGCCGCACTGCGTTGTCCTTCAAGATTCTGGGCCGCACGTCGGGCTTGATGTCCAGAGCGGCGAAGTCAGCCAGCCATCGGTCCGGGGTCAGAACCGGATAGTCCGAACCGAACAGCACCTTGTCCTTCAACAGCGTGTTGGCATAGCGCACCAGCTGCGGCGGAAAGTACTTCGGCGACCACCCCGACAGGTCGATATGCACAAGCGGCTTGTGCGTGGCGACCGCGAGCGCCTCGTCCTGCCACGGGAACGACGGATGGGCCAGCACGATCGTCAACCCCGGGAAGTCGACCGCCACGTCGTCGACCAGCATCGGGTTCGAGTAGCGCAGCCGCACCCCACCACCGCCGGGCACGCCCGCGCCGATCCCCGTCTGCCCCGTGTGGAACAGCGCCGGCACGCCGAGTTCCTCGATCGCCTCGTAAAGCGGATACGCTATCCGATCGTCCGGCGCGAACCCCTGCAGGCTCGGGTGAAACTTGAATCCCCGTACGCCGTGGTCTTGAACGAGACGGCGGGCCTCGCGCACACCGGCCCGGCCGCGGTGCGGGTCGATCGAGGCGAACGGAATCAACACATCGCCGTGCGCCGCGCACGACTCGGCCACGTCCTCGTTACGGATGCGCGGGTGCCCCGTGGCGTGCTCGGCATCAACCGTGAACACGACCGCCGCCATCCGGCGCTCCCGGTAATACGCCGCGGTCTCGTCCACCGTCGGCTGCCGAGGACCACCCGATTTGAAGTACGCGGCGGAGGCCCCCAGCAGCTCCGGGCTCAGCGACCCGTGCCCGTCCGGCCCCACCTCGCAGTGGGTGTGCACATCGATGGCGACCAGCGCGTCGACGTCCACTCAGGTCACCGGAGGCAGCGTCGGAGCCGGAATCCCGTACGTCTCCGGCTCCGCACCGACGCTTGCGGCCCACGCCTCCGCGATCGCCTCGGTGGTCCACCCGCCCTCGGCGAACGCGACCGTCTTCTCGTGCGGATGTGCCCACAGGGCCAGGCGGTCGCCCCCAACGCCGATCGCCTGGCCCGTGACATCCTTGGCCGCGTCCGAGGCCAGAAACACCACCAGGCCCGAGACGTCGTCAACAGTGCCCATGCCCTCATCCCGCCGCAGCCAGGTGGGCAGCGGCGCGCCGGTCCGTTCGGCCTCCTCGATCACCGGAGCGAAGGCCGGGATCGTCTTCGTCATCTCGGTGACGGCAACCGGAACGATCGCATTGGCGGTGATCCCGGCCCGCGCCAGCTCGAGCGCCCAGGTGCGGGCCATCGCCGCGATCCCGGCCTTGGCCGCCGCGTAGTTCGTCTGCCCGAAGTTCCCCCGCTGCCCCGCCGGCGAAGACACAAGGATCAACCGCCCACCTTCCCCGCGCTCCCGCATGTGGACAGCCGCCGCCCGTCCACAGGTGAACGTGCCACGCAAATGCACATTGACGACAGCATCGAAGTCGTCATCGCTCATCTTCCACAGGACCCGGTCCCGCAGAATCCCGGCGTTGGTCACCATCACATCGAGCCGCCCGAACTCCCGCACCGCGGTATCCACAAGCAGTTCGGCAGTAGCCGTCTCCCCCACAGCAGCGGCGACCCCCGTCGCCCGTCCCCCACCCGCCCGGATCCCCGCAACCGCTTCATCCACAGCCCCCGAGTCAACATCGTTGACCACCACCGCCGCCCCCGCACCGGCCAGCGCCCGCGCATACCCCAGCCCCAACCCCCGCCCACTCCCCGTAACAACAGCAACCTTCCCGGAAAGTCTCACCGTTCCTCCCGTCCCACATCCGATCGCCCCGAAGACAAAGACCCAGCCCCCGCACTATCACCATCAGAAGCGGATCCACTATCCGCAGAGCCACCACCACAGCCGCCGGAACCCCGACGGCCAGGAGCGGACTCCCCGGCGGCAGAACCATCAGCCGCGACGCCACCAGACGCTGCGCCACCGCATGCTGCGCCACTTGGTTCAGACTCACCGACCGTCACCTGCTCGGAGGCCGTCCCGCCGTCCCCATCGCCAGGCGCCGATTCGACAGCATCACTGTCGGCTGTAGCGGGCCCCGAACCACCAGAGGCCAAACCGACAGCATCGGCGCTGCTGGGGCCCGCGCTGTCGAGCTTGGCGAGCAGGCGGGTTGTGGCGGGGACTATGCCTCGGGGTAGGTAGCGGACTACGGCGATCAGGACCAGGGCGTAGACGGCGTACGAGAACACTGTGGGGGCGTAGCTGGGCATGCCGGGCTGGGTGCCTACGGTGTTCAGCAGTTGGACCAGTAGGACGATCACTACGGCGCCGACCACTGGGCCGGTCAGGGTGCCCAGGCCGCCCACTACGGCCATCACCACGAACTCGATGGAGAGCAGCACCGGGAATGAGCCGGGCGACAAGTAGCCGAGGTAGAACGCGTATACGCCGCCGGCTAGGCCTGCGAACGCGGCTGACAGGGCGAACACTGCCAGGCGGTAAGCGCCTACCGGGACGCCGGCCGAGGCGGCGGCGATCTCGCTGGTGGCGGCGGCCCGCAAGGCGCGGCCGGGGCGAGACTTCACCACATTGCGCGAGATCAGCAGCACTGTCGCCAGGACCAGCCAGGACAGGTAGGCGTAGGCGAGGTCGTCGCGTAGTTCGAAGCCGCCCACCGACAGCCGTGGGATGCCCTGCAAGCCGATCGCGCCGCCGGCCCACGTTCCCTGGCTCAGCAACGAGAGCAGGATCAGCTGCACGGCCAGCGTGGCGAACGCCAAGTGGTGACCGCGCAGACGCAGCAGGGGTGCGCCGATCACAACCGCCGCCACCGCCGCGATGACCGGTGCGGCCACCAGGCCGATCACCGGGGGCAGGCCGTGGACCGTCAGCAGTCCCGCGCCGTAAGCGCCGATCGCGTAGAACGCCGCCTGCCCCAGTGACACCTGCCCCGCGTAACCCATCAGCAGGGAAACTCCGGCGGTGACGGCCGCCGTCAAACCCAGCAGCACGTACGTTGCGAGGTGCCGCTCCGGCAGCAGCGGCGGAATCGCCAACGTCACGACCCCGGCGGCTATCAACACCGACCGACGGCTCATGGTGTCGCCTCCTTGCCGGGACGACGGTCACCGTGAGCATCTGAGGTGTTCGGGCTCATCGTGTCGCTCCGACCAGCGAGCCGGCGCGTGTGGCCTGGATGACCATCACCGTGAGCATCAGGAGCAGGGCTACCTCCAGTTGGTAGGCGCCGCCGCCGAAACCGGCGATCAGGGTCTGGGCCACGCCCAGCAGCAGGCCGCCGGCCAGCGCCACCCCGGGCCGGGTCAGGCCGCCCAGGACGGCGGCGGCGAAGCCGTTCACGATCAGGGTCACGTCGCTGTCGAAGGTGACCTGCTGGACCGGGGTGGTGAGCACCCCGGCCAGACCGCCCAGGGCGCCCCCGAGCGCGAACGCCAGCAACCCCATCCGGCGGACGTTGATTCCCACCACCCGGGCCGCGTAGCGGTTGCTGGCGCAGGCAGTCAGGGCCTTGCCGAGGTCGGTGCGGCCGAAGAACAGCGCCAAGCCCGCGAACACCGGCACCGTCACGGCCAGGATCAGCAGGTAGTGGGCCTGGATCCGGGCGTCGCCCACGGTCAGCACCCCGGGCAGTCCTCCGAAGGACCGCGGCTGGTCGCCCCACAGCACGATCTCGACCGCGTACGCGAACACTCCCACCCCGAGCGTCACGATCAGCGCGGCGCCCGGCTCGCCCGTGGCGATCAGGCCGACCAGCACCCCGGCGCCGGCCGCCACCACGACCGCCAGCGTTTCTGACAGCACGTGGGGCAGGCCGGCCGCCAGCAGGGTCGATGTGAGCATCGCGGCCACCACCGCGAACGCGCCCTGGGCGAAGTTCACCACGCCGGTCACCCGGTAGATGGCGACCAGCCCGCTGCCCACCAGCGCGTACCCGGCCCCGAGGCCGAGACCCGTCACCACGTACGCGATGAGGTCGCTCATCCCGCCGCCACGTGTCCGCCGAGATAGGCCGCCGCCACCCTGGGGTCGCGCGCGAGTGCGGCCGCGTCGCCGCTCAGCACGATCCGCCCGGTCTCCAGCACGTACGCCCGCTCGCACAACGACAACGCCAGCCGGGCGTTCTGTTCGATCAGCAGCACGGCCAGCCCCCGCTCGCGGTGCAGCGCCGTCAAATGACCGACCAGCGTGCGTACGACCAACGGGGCCAAGCCCAGGCTGAGCTCATCCACGACGAGGACGTCGGGCCGGGCCATCAACGCCCGCCCGATCGCGACCATCTGCTGCTGCCCGCCCGACAAGGTGCCCGCCGGCCGCCGCCGCAGCGGGGTCAGCTCGGGCATCAGCTCGTAGATGCCCGCCGTGTCCCGGCCCCGCCGCCCGTTCCGCCAACCGCCCAGCCGCAGGTTGTCGTCGACGCTCAGGTCGGCGAACACCTCGCGCCCCTCGGGCACCTGCGCCAGCCGCCCCCGCACGTCGACCTGCCCGGCCTCCGCCCCCACGAGGCCGGACAGCGCTTTCACCAATGTGGACTTACCGGCCCCGTTGGCTCCGATCAGCGCGACCATCTCGCCCGCCTCGACGGTGAGGTCGACCCCGTCCAGCGCGGTCGCCCCGCCGTACCGGACCACCAGCCCCTCCACCCGTACGACCGCGGTCATGTCACCGCCTCGCCGAGGTACGCGTCGATCACCGTGGAATCCGCGCGCACCTGCTCCGGCGTCCCGTCGGCGATGACCCGGCCCAGGTCGAGCACGGTGACCCGGTCGGCCAGCCGCATGACGAAGCCGACGTCGTGCTCGATCAACAGCATGGTCAGCCCTTCGCGCCGCAATTCACCCAGCAGCGCAGCCAGTCGTTTCCGCTCCCCCGATCGCAGCCCGGACGCGGGCTCGTCGAGCAGCAACAACCGCGGCCGTCCGCACAGCGCACGCGCCAACTGCAGGGCCCGTTGCTGCCCCAACGGCAACGTCTCGGCCGGCCGGTCCGCCCACTCCTCGATCCCCGTACGGGCCAGGCATTCCCACGCCCGCGCCTCGATCGCCCGTTCCTCGGCCCGGAACCGCGGCAGCCGCAGGGCCGCGGTCACGAACCCGGCCCGCGTCGTGCCGTGCGCGCCCACCATCACGTTCTCGAGCGCCGTCATGCCGGGGAAGATGCGAGCCGCCTGGAACACCACCCCGATACCCAGCTTTCCGCGCCGATGGACAGCCAGCCTGTCGATGCGCCGGCCGTCGAGAACGACAGTCCCGCTGTCGACCGCGAGTTGCCCGCCGATCAGGGCGAACAGCGTCGACTTGCCCGCGCCGTTGGGCCCGATGACGGCTCGCAGCTCACCCGGCTCGACCGTCAGATCCACCTCCCGTACGGCGTAGACCCCACCGAATGACCGCGACGCCCCGGTCACCCTGAGCGCGGCGCCCATCAGCCGCCGACCGTGGCCAGCTCGGCCTTCGAGTAGTCGGTGGGCTCGAACTGGCCGCCGCGCACGCTGGTGATGGCGATGAAGTCGGTCGTCAGTCCACTGTGGTTGTCAGCCGTGTACTTGTAGGTGCCGTTGGGCGTGGTCAGCGTGAGGCCCTCCAACGCGTCCCGCACCTTCTTGCGGTCGGCCCCGCCCGCCTTCTCGATGGCCGCGGCCAGCAGCTTCACCCCGCTGTAGCCGTCCTGCGCGAACTGCGGCGGCGGATAACCGTGCTTGGCCTCGAAGGCCTTCGACAGTTCCTCGATCGCCGTCTTCTGTGGACCGGCGGGCAGCGCGTGGCCGACGACGCCGATCGAGCTGGCGATCGTCACGCCCTCGGCGGCCGGCCCGGCCGGGTCGAGGAACAGCTTGCTGGCCTGCGAACCGGTCAGCACCAGCGGAATCTTCAGGCCGCTGGCCGCGTACTGCTTGGTCAGCGCGACCGCGGGCGCGCCCGTGCCCCACACCATCAGGGCCTGCGCGTCCGACGCCCGTACGTGCGTGAACACCGCGCTGAACTCGGTGGCCGTCGTCTGGAACGGCTCGACCGGGTTCAGCGTCACCCCGTACTGGGAAGCCTTGGCCTGCAGGCCCTTGAAACCGGCCGAGGCGTAACTGCTCTTGGTGTCGTAGGCGACGGCGACGCGGGCCAGTTTCTGGTCCTGGAAGTATTGGAGCGCGGCTTCGGCGTAGGTGCCGGCGAGCGCGGGCACGACGAAGACGTACGGGTGGATCGGCGTGACCTGCTCGTCGGCCGGGGTCAGCGACAGGTACGGGATCTCCTCGCGGTCGACCAGCGGGATCGTGGCCAGCGCCGAGTTCGAGAAGGGCGAGCCGATGACGGCGTCGGAGTCGTCCTTGAGCTCGTTGAACGCGAGCACGGCCTGATCGGGCAGGCTCTTGTCGTCCCGTACGGAAAGCTCGATCTTGCGGCCGCCGAGGCCCCCGGCCGTGTTGATCTGGTCGACGGCCAGCGCCACCGACTTCTGGTTCTCGGTGCCCAGCGGCGAGTAGTTGCCGGTCAGCGACACGATCTGGCCGACCTTGATGACGTCCGCGGAGGAGCCGCCGGAGGAATCGGAAGCGCAGCCGGCGGTCACCAGCACGAGGAGACAGACGAGGACGAGGCGCACGGTGTACCTCCCTGAACATGTGGGAGCGTGAATGCCGAAGTTAGGCGCGTCTGGAACTGCCGTCAAGAATCTGCCTAACATCTTCCGTATGGCGCAACCGCAGACCCTGCTGCTGATGTTGTTCGGCGACTTCGTGCTCGACCGCGGGGTCAGCGTCTTCTCGGGCAGCGTGATCGACGTGTGCGCCCGGCTCGGCGTCTCGGAGCACGCCGCCCGCTCCACGCTGACCCGCATGGTCAACCGCGACCTGCTGCAGCGCCGCCGGGCCGGTCGCCGCATGTACTTCGGGCTCACCGAACGCTCGACCGCGATCCTGCGCGACGGCCGCACCCGCATCTGGGAGACCGGCGCCGTCAACGACCGCTGTGACGGCACGTGGACGCTGCTCAGCTTCTCGCTGCCCGAGTCGTGGCAGCGCCAGCGGCACGACCTGCGCTCCCAGCTGGCCTGGGCCGGGTTCGGGCCGATCCAGGGCGGCCTGTGGATAGCGCCGGGCGAGGTCGACGCCCAGCAGATCGTGGGCGAGCTCGGCCTCGAGGCGCACGCCCGCGTCTTCCACGCCCGGGCCGGCGCGCTCACCGACATCGGGGCCCTGGTGCGCGACGCGTACGACCTGGACGGCCTGGCCCGCAACTACGCCGAGTTCCTGGCCCGCTGGGACGGCCCGCCACCACTGACCGACCCCCTCGCGGCCCGGCTCAGCCTGATCGCCGAGTGGCTGCACGCCATCCGCCGCGACCCCCGCCTGCCGGTCGAGCACCTGCCCGCGGAATGGCCCGCCGTCCGCGCCCAGAAGGTCTTCCGCGAACTCGAGACCGCCTCCTTGGCGCCGGCCCGCGCCATCGCCGCCGGCCTGCTCGACGTGATCTAAGGCCAGGGGCTGCCGTGCGGGGGTGGGTCCTCGTCGGTGCGGTCGGCGGCGGGTAGCCACAGGACGAACGTGCTGCCGTTGCCCGGGGTGGAGTAGGCCGCGACCCGGCCGCCGTGCGACTCGACGATCTGGCGGACGATGGCCAGGCCGAGGCCGGTGCGGCGTTCCCGGCGGACGCCGTCGGTGGGCGGGGCGTCGGCGCCGCGCCAGAAGCGGTCGAAGACGCGGGGCAGGTCGGCCGGGGCGATGCCGGGGCCCTCGTCGGCCACGGCCAGCCACAGCCACGAGCCCGTGCGGCCGGTGGCCACGGTGATGGTCGACGGGGCCGGGGCCAGCCGCACCGCATTGGACAGCAGGTTGCCCGCGGCCCGGCGCAGAGCGTCGGCGTCGCCGATCAGGTGCAGCTCGGGCGCCGTCGCGACGCGCAGCCGCAGCGGCCGGTCGGTCACGAACGACTCCTCGCCCGCCTCGCGGGCCACCACCGACAGGTCGACGTCGGCGTCGGGGGTCGCCTCGGCGTCGCGGCGGGCCGTGGCCAGCAGGTCCTCGACCAGCCGGGACATGCGCGTGGTGGCCCGGTCGACCACCACCACGGCGCGTTGCTTCTCCTCGGGCGTCGCCTCGTCCACGGTGAGCGACGCGTCGAGGTTGGTCCGGATGATGGCCAGCGGACTGCGCAGCTCGTGCGAGGCGTCGTCGATGAGCTGCCGCTGCGCCTGGAACGCGTGGTCGAGCCGGTCGAGCATCGAGTCGATGGTGTCGGCCAGGTCGCGCAGCTCGTCGCGGGGCCCGCCGAGCCGGATCCGCCGGGACAGGTCGGTGGCCTGGATCTCGCGGGTGGTCCGGGTGATCGCGCCGACCGGCCGCAGCGCCCGCCCCGAGAGCACCCAGCCGATGGCCAGGCTGGCCACGAACAGCACGGCCAAAGCGATCAACGTGTACGACCGCAGCGTCGTGAGCGTGTTGTAGTTGACCGCTGCCTCGATCTGACCGATCTCGGCCACGCTGGTCGTCCCCTGGAACTCCCGGTTCTGGTTGTAGACCTTGCCCAGCTGGGCCGTCACCGGCTGCGGTTCGGTCGTCTCGCGGACGGCCAGGTAGATCCCCCCGAGGGTCACGGCGGCCACGGCGAACAGCACCATCGAATAAACGGCGGTGAGCCGGAACCGGATCGACCGGAACACCTCGGGGAGATTCACGCCGCCGCCTCCCGCAGCCGGTAGCCGCGCCCGACCACCGTCTCGATCGAGCCCTCGCCCAGCTTGCGCCGCAGCGTGCCCACGGTGACCCGCACGGTCTGGGTGAACGGGTCGGCGTTGGCGTCCCAGACATGCTCGAGCAGTTCCTCGCTCGAGACCACGTGCCCGGGCCGGGTCATCAGATATTCCAGTACGCCGAACTCCTTGGGCGTCAGCGACAACGGGCGCTCGGCCACGGTCACCGTGTGGCGGGCCGCGTCGAGCACGATGTCGCCCACGGTGAGCTGGGCCGAACCCCCGCCGCCGTCACGCCGAAGCAGGGCCCGCACGCGGGCCAGCAGCTCGGCCAGGTGGAACGGCTTGACCAGGTAGTCGTCGGCCCCGTCGTCGAGTCCGCGCACCCGGTCGTCCAGCCCGCCGCGGGCGGTCAGCATCAGCACCCGCGGATCGGTGTCGCCGGGAGTCGGCAGTTCGCCGGTGCGCAGCGAACGACACAGGTCGAACCCGCTGCCGTCGGGCAGGTTCACGTCGAGCAGCATCAGGTCGTACTCGTTGACGGTCAGCCGGTCATAGGCCTGGGCGGCGTCGAGCGCGACGTCCACCGCGTAACCGGTGCGGGCGAGCCCCACCCGGAGGCCCTCCGCCAGATCTTCCTCGTCCTCAACCACCAGCAACCGCATGCTTCGACTATCCACGGGAGATGAGGGAATCGGCGACCTGACGGGCCCGTTCGATGGGAACCGCGAACCCGATCCCGATCGAACCACCGCCCTCCAGGGTGGCGATGGCCGTATTCACCCCGATTACCTCGCCGCGGGCGTTCACGAGGGGTCCGCCGGAATTGCCGGGGTTGATGGAGGCGTCGGTCTGCACCGCCGTCTGGCGTGAAGTTCCCCCCAGGCGTACGGGCCGGTCCAGCGCACTGACGATGCCGGCCGTCACGGTACCGCTCAGTCCCAGCGGGGAGCCCACCGCCAGCACCGGCTCGCCGACCCGGGTCGCGCGCGGGTCGGCCAGGTCGAGCCGGTCGAGCGCGCCCGCGTCGTCGACCCGCAGCACGGCGATGTCGTTGCTCGGGTCGGTGCCGACCACCTCGGCGTTGAGGCGCTTGCCGTCGGAGCCGACGACGGTGATGTTCCCGCCGCGCCCGCCGGCCGCGACGACGTGGTTGTTGGTGACGATGTGGCCGCGGTCGTCGAACACGAACCCGGAGCCGGAGCCGCCGCCCGAGGCGGTGCGCACCTGCACCGACACGACGCCCGGGAGCACCCGGGCCGCCGCCCCGACCAGGTCCGAGGGCACCCCGCCGACCGGCGGCGGGGCGGCCGTGGCCGGTTCGGCACCGTCGTCGTCGCGGCCCGCGGCGTAACCGGCGACTCCCCCGGCCCCGGCCGACAGCCCGATGACGGCCAGTGCGGCCAGGGCAGCGGCCGGCAGGCGGCGCGGCGCTCTGTGCGCGGGCTCGGTAGAAGAGCCGGGTGAGGGTGCCGTGGCCCAGTCGGGCGAGTGGAATTCCGGGCCGCGAGGTGAGCCGAGTCCAGACATGAGCGTTCCTTTCCAGAGGTCAGGGGAGGCGGGCGAACCAGAACATCGAGGCCAGCGCCGCGAGCACGGCCAGGCCGAGCCCGATGCCGATGAAGCGCGCGGACACGTCCCGCACCTCGGTCTGATAACCCACGGAAGAGCCGATGTCCGCGTACGCGTTCTGGAGCTCCTCGGTGTTGGCCGCCTCGAAGTAGCGGCCGCCGGTGGCCTCGGCGACCGACTGCAACGTCTCGCCGTCGACCGGCACGGCCTGGCCGTCGCCGATGGTGCCGGCGGCCGTACCGAAGGAAATGGTGTCGACCGGAACGCCGAGCTCGGTCGCCATGCGGGCCGCCTCGGCCGGGTCCTGCCCCGAGGTGTTGGCGCCGTCCGACAGGACGATCACACGGGCCGGCGGCACGTCCTCGTCGGCGGCCGCGTCGACCGAGCGGATCTGCTCGAGCGCCGACGCGATGGCGTCGCCGATCGCCGTGCCGGCCTGCCCGGCCGAACCGTCGGCCAGCCGGTCGATGCCGGCGCCGAGCTGGGCCCGGTCGGTGCCCGGGGGCACGAACACCGAGGCCTGACCGGCGAACCCGACCAGCCCCACGTTGAACTGCTCAGGCAGGTCCTCGATGAAGATGCGGGCCGCGTCCTTGGCCGCGCTGAGCCGGTCCGGGGCGACGTCGTCGGCCAGCATCGACCGCGAGACGTCCACCGCGACCAGCACCGTCGCCCGCTCGCGGGGCACCCGCACCTGGTCCTGGGGCTGGGCGAAGCCCACCACGAGCAGGCCCAGCATGGCCAGGAACAGCGAGGCGGGCAGGTGCCGCCGCCAGCCCGGGCGGCGCGGGGCCACCCGGTCGAGCAGCTTCAGGTTGGTGAAACGGACGGCGTACTTGCTGCGGCGGCGCTGGGTCAGCACGTAGGCCACGGCCAGCGCGGCCACGCCGAGCAGCAGCCACAACCGTTCGGGGGAAAGCCAGGTCATCTCGAATTCCTCTGGGGTTTCGTGGCACCCCGGCTCAGCCGCCGCCGGGCATGCACATGACGCACGATGTCGGCGACCCAGTCGCGGTCGGTCCGAAGGGGAAGGTGGGCGGCGCCGGCCCGCTTGACCGCCTGCGCGATCGTGGCCTGCTGCTGGGCCGCGGCCGCGGCGTACCGCTCGCGCAGTTTGCGGCTGGCCGTGGGCACCTCGCGGCGGCGGCCGGTCTCGGGGTCGACCAGCGTCAGCAGGCCGACGTCGGGCAGTTCCTGCTCGCGCGGGTCACCGACCTGCACGGCCAGCACCTGATGGCGGGAGGCGAGCCGGCGCATCGGCTCCTCCCAGGCGGGCGCGGCCGGGCCCAGGCCGTCCTCGTCGAGCCCGTCGAGGAAGTCGGAGACCACCACGACCAGCCCGGAGCGGGGTGTCTGGCGGTGCAGCGTCTGTATGCCGGCGGCCAGGCCGACCGCCTGCTGGTTGCGGGGCGTGAGCATCATGGCCCGCAGCAACGAGAGCAGCGCCTGGCGGCCGCCGCGAGCGGGGAAACGCCGTACGCCCTCGCCCGCGAGCAGGTGGGCGCCGAGCCGGTTGCCGTTGCCGAGCGTGAGGAAGCCGACGGCCGCCACCGCGGCGATGGCCAGCTCCCGCTTCTCCAGGTCGGCGGTGCCGAAGTCCATGCTGGCGCTGGCGTCGACCAGGACGTGGGTGCCGAGCTCGCGGTCGGCGTCCACGGTGCGCACGTGGGGCACGGTGGTGCGGGCCGTCACCGACCAGTCCATCCGGCGCACCTCGTCCTCGCCGGGCCGGTACTCACGGCTGCCGGCGGGTTCACTGCCGATACCGGGCAGCAGGCCCAGGTACGTACCATGCAGGAGCCCGTCGAGACGCCGCGTGATCATCAGTTCGAGCCGGCGCAACCGCCGTTCCGGCACCAGCTCGGCCCGGAAGCCGCCCTCGTTCATGCGGCCATCCCCAGGCCCGGCCCCGCGTGCTCCTGGGCCGGGGCGATCAGCGGCAGCGGCACGGCCTCGAGGATGCGGCGGACGACGTCCTCGGCCTGCACACCGTCGGCGACCGCGTCGAACGAGAGCACCAGGCGGTGCGCGAGCACGTCGGGGGCGATCTCGAGCAGGTCGGCCGGCAGCACGTAGTCACGGCCGCGCAGCAGGGCGAGGGCCCGGCCGGCGGCCACGAGGCCCAGCGTGGCCCGCGGGCTCGCCCCGTACGCCAATTGCGAAGCCACCTCGGGCAGGCCGAACCGCTCGGGTTCGCGGGTGGCCAGGACCAGGCGGACGACGTATTCGGCCAGGGCGTGGTGGACGAACACCTCGCGGGCCCGGTTCTGCAGCCCGTGCAGGATCATCGGGTCGAGCACGCGCTGGGCGGCCGGGCGGGCGCCCCCCATGCGGTAGAGGATGCCCAGCTCCTCCTGCTCGGTGGGATAGCCGACGACCACGCGCATGAGGAAGCGGTCGCGCTGCGCCTCGGGCAGCTGGTAGACGCCCTCGCTCTCGATCGGGTTCTGGGTGGCCAGCACCAGGAACGGACGCGGCACGGGGTAGGTGCGGCCGCCGAGCGAGACGTGCCCCTCGGCCATGACCTCGAGCAGCGCCGACTGCACCTTGGCCGGGGCGCGGTTGATCTCGTCGGCCAGCACGATGTTGGCCATGATCGGGCCCAGCTCGACGTCGAACGACTCCTTGCCGGCGCGGTAGATGCGCGTGCCGAGGATGTCGGACGGGACCAGGTCGGGGGTGAACTGGATCCGGTGGAACGAACCGCCGACGGCGGTGGCCAGGGTCTCGGCGGCCAGCGTCTTGGCGACGCCGGGGACGCCCTCCAGCAGGCAGTGGCCGCCGGCGAGCAGGGATGTCATGAGGCGTTCGATCAAACGGTCCTGGCCGACGATGACCTTCTTGACCTCGAAGAGGGTTCGTTCCAGGCGGTCGGTCGAGTCTTCTGTCATGGGACTCATGACAGCAAGCGGGACCGAAAACCAGCCGAAGCGTTGGCTGGGTGGTAGCTGACAGCGGCCTGAGGGCAAGATGATCGGTATGACCTATCCACCGTCGCGATACCACGGCATCACCGGTGAAGTCAGCGCCACCTACCGGCCCCGGGACACACCACCCGAGTTCGAGTATCCGAACGGGACCCGGGTGTCCTATCTCTCCTCCGGGGACTCGACCGGCGGGCTGTTCGGGCTCTACCGCTGGGAATGCGGGCCGGGTGTGACCGGGCCCGATCCCCACTTCCACCGCTCGATCGCCGAGTCGTTCTACATCCTCACCGGCAGCATGAGCATCTACAACGGCCGGGAGTGGGTCACCACCGAGCCCGGCGACTACGTGCACGTGCCGATCGGCGGCCTGCACGGGTTCAAGAACGTGTCGGGCGAGCCGGCCTCGATGCTGCTGCACTTCTCGCCCGGGGCGCCGCGTGAGGCCTACTTCGAGGGGCTGGTCGGGATCGCGCAGATGGAGGACGAGGAGCGGGCCGAGTTCTACGCCAAGCACGACAACATCTGGCTCGACGACAAGCACTGACCTTCCGGCGACGTTCCGCTAAGGCCCTCCCGCATGATGCCGATCATGCAGATGAGGGAGATGCGGACCACCGTGCCGGGAGGAAAGCATGCGCGACAGGGCCCCCGGCGGCGCCGGCGACGAGGGCTTCAGCCTCGTCGAGGTCCTCGTCGCGCTGGCCATCCTCTCCATCACGTTGCTGGCCAGCACGCCGTTCTTCATCGGCAGCGTGCGCAACGTCAACAAGCAGCGCACCCAGCAGGTGGCCATCCAGCTCGCCGACACCGCGATGGAGCAGGTGCGCGGGCTCAAGGGCAGTTCACTGCTGAGCGGGCACGGCCAGCAGGCCGGTGAGAACCAGTTCGCGGCCGCGCCCGCCGCGGTCAAGCCCTACCTGGCCACGATGCAGGTCGGGCGGGACGAGGACAGCGCCGTTCTGACGACCGACGGCGCCGACGCCCCGATCTCGACCGCGGCCCAGGTCACGACCGTCGAGGGCACCCAGTACACCCGCATGGTCTACGTCGGGATGTGCGAGGTCTACCTGACCGGCACCGGCGAGTGCGTCTATCCGCTGGGCAGTGCGGCCCCGGCCGACAAGACCAAGATCCTCAAGTTCTTCCGGGCCGTCGTGCTGATCACCTGGCCCGACAACTCGTGCGACGTGGCGCCGGGAAACCCCCCGAACACCTGTCTGTACGTCACCTCGACGCTGGTCAGCCGGGCGCCGGAGCCCAACTTCGACCTGCACCGGCCGTCGCCGGTCGTGCTCACCCAGTCGGTCACGTTCTATCGCGGGGTCCCGGCGGCCGCCCAGCTCGAGGCGCGCGGCGGTCAGCTCCCCAACACCTGGACCGTGGCCAAGCTGCCGGCCGGCCTGTCGATGACCCCGGGCGGGCTGATCAACGGCACCCCGACCACGGCCGGCATCACCCCGACCTCGACCACGGTCACCGACAAGCTGAACCGGACCGACACCGAGCCCATCACCTTCACCGTCGTGCTGCCGACCACGGTCGTGCCACCGGCCAACGCCTCGAACCACATCTCGGAAGCGGTCAGCCTGCAGGCCACCGCGGCCAACGGCGTCGGCCCGTACGTCTACACGTCGACCACGCTCGCGCCCGGGCTCACCATCGACGCCGGCACGGGCGCGATCACCGGCACGGTCACCACCCCCGGCACGTATACCTCGACGATCACCGCCACCGACCAGAACGGCATCGCCGGCTCGAACACCTACACCCATACGGTGTTCCCGATCGTCACCCTGAACCCGCTGACCGACCAGACGATCGACCTCAAGGACAAGGTCAGTCTGACCGCGGTCGGCGCCGGCGGCAACGGCAACTTCACGTACAGCGCGACCGGCCTGCCCGTCGGCGTGACCATCAACAGCAAGAACGGCATGATCAACGACAAGGCGAACGTCACCGGCCGCTTCCTGCCCACGATCACGGTCACCGACAGCCTCGGCGGCACGGGTGGCAGCGCGAGCCAGCGGATCGTCCTCATCATCAACAGCACCACCTCGCTGATCTTCAACGCGCCCCCGCTCACCGCGGCCGACCAGACAACCGTCCGGGGAACAGCGGTATCCCTGCCCTTGAAGACCAACGGAGCGCTGCTGGGCCTGAGCCCCGTCGTGACGGTCACCGGTCTGCCGCCGGGGCTCACCTACAACGCGCTCTCGGGCACCATCACGGGCACGCCGACCACCGCGGGCGCGTACACGGTCACGGCGACGGCGACGGCGGTCACCGCCACCAGCGTCCTCACCCTCGTCTGGACGGTCACATGAACGACGACGACGGGTTCTCCCTGGTCGAGCTGCTGGTCGCCATGGGCCTCATGTCGGTCGTGATGATCATCGTGACCACCGGCCTGAGCGGGGTCTACTCGAACCTGAACCGGGCCGACACCACGGGCGCCGCCCGCGACCAGCTCACCAGCAGCTTCCGCCGGCTCGACAAGGAGCTGCGCTACGCCAGCTGGGTCTCGACACCGGGACAGGTCAACGGCACCTGGTACCTCGAGTACGCCACCCCGCTCGGCTGCCGGCAACTCGTCCTCAGGAACGGGGTGCTGACCATGGCGACCTGGAACCTGCCGTCGACGACGCCGGGCGCACCGGCCACGATCGGCACCGACCTGGTCCAGACCAGCGGCATCGCGCCGTTCACGGTCTACCTGCCCAACTCGCAGCCGTTCGCCACGGCCAGCCCCGGCACCACGGGCGTGGGCAACGACTACCAGCTCGCCCACACCCAGGTCCGGCTGCGGTTCACCGGCCAGATCGGCGTGACCAGCCTGCCCTTCGACGTGCTGTTCACGGCCCTGAACACCAGCGCCAGCAACGTCTTCTCGGACAACGGCAAACTGACGGCCAACGACTGCGGCAAGGCGAGGCCCACGGTATGAGGCACTCCTGGCTCCGCGAGGACCGCGGCTCGATGCCGATGGCGATGCTCGTCGTCACCGTCGTGCTGTCACTGTCGGCCCTGCTGGTCCCGATGGTCCTGCGCCAGATCCGGTCCACCCAGAACCTGGCCGAACGCAACTCGGCCGTCAACGCCGCCCAGGCCGGCATGGACGTGATGATGGCCCGCGTACGCGCCGCGGCCGACCAGGACACCCAGAGCGGATACCTGGAGAACCTGCCCCCGTGCACGCTCACCGGGGACGCCGGCCTCAAATCGAACGGCGAGAAACTGGCGTACGCCGTGACCCTGCAGTACCGCGACCAGGACGCCCTCAACATCCCGTGCCCCGCCACCGACGTCCCGACCACGGCGATCGTCACCTCGGTCGGGACGAGCGGCCAGATCAAGCGGACCCTGGTCGCCACCTACGTGTTCTCGACCAGCAACACGAACATCCCCGGCGGCCAGATCCGGATCAACAGCTCCACCCTCGGTCAGCAGTGCATGGACTCCGGCTCGAGCAAGGCCCCCAAGGCCGGCAACCCGGTCCTCATGGCCCCGTGCGACGGCAGCAGCCGCCAGCAGTTCGGCTACACGGCCGACCTCTACCTCAAGATGATCAACTCCGAGTCCTCGGACGCGCAGAGCGGCATGTGCCTGTTCTCGGGCGACCGCAAGGCCGGCACCGCGCTGGTCTTCCAGGCCTGCCCCACGGTCCGCACGACCACCTTCCAGTGGGCGCTCGACGGCAGCTCGCAGTTCCACAGCACGACGCCCGCCAGCAAATCCGACGGCGCGTCCTGCGTGAACGTCAAGGCCCCCGGCTCGACGACCGACCGCGCCGTGGTGCTGGGCTCGTGCTCCGGCAACAGCAGCACGGTGATCTGGCGCTCGGCCACCGGCGTGGGCGCGGGCATGGCCGGCGACAACACCAACCAGCTGGTCAACTACGCCCAGTTCAGCCGCTGCCTCGACGTCACGAGCAAGTCGATGAGCGCGACGTACATGATCGCCTGGTTCTGCAAGCAGGACCCCGGCGGCGTGGTCGACTTCAACCAGCAGTGGGTCCACCCCACCCCGGTCATCCCGAACATCACCGCCACCGGCCCGATCATCGTCAACAACACGAACGCCACCAGCAACAGCAAGAACGGCAACGCCACCAACAACTACTGCCTGCGCTCCCCCGGCATCGTGACGGCCACCTCGTGGGTGACGGTCGTGCAGTGCGCAACGGCCGCCGTCCAGGCCCAGCAGAACCTGACCTGGACCGTGTACCACGACACCGGCGACTACGGCACGAGCTACCGCATCAAGGACTACAAGGGCTACTGCCTGCAACCCACCGACCAGTCCAGCGGCGTCGCGAACGACTTCCACTCCGACGGCACCAGCAAGGTCAAGGTCTCCGTCTGCAACACCTCAGAACTGCAGAAGTGGAATGCCCCCGCCAACATCAGCCAGCCCACCCCCCTGACCGATCTGGTGGAGAAGTAACCGCTGCTCTACGCTGCCGCCATGATCGAGCGGTTGACCGAACGCTGGCAGAACGAGGTCACAGAACAGGAAAGGGCCGTCGCCGCCGGAACGCTGGCCCCCGACGAGGCCTACGCCGCCCGCGCCTGGCCACCGGACTTCCTCGCCGCCGTCGACACCCGCCTGTCCACCTTCGAGCGCGACGTGGCCGCCCTGGCCCCCGACGTCCCGGACCAGGCGGTGTGGGCCGCGGTCGAGCGCGTCGTCCGCGCCCTGAACGACGTCCAGACCCAGATCGACACCTTGACCCGCGAAGAACTGTGCGAGTACATCGACAACGTCCTAACCACCGCCGGCATCGACGTGCAACAGCTGACCGCCCGCCGCCACCTGGACCCCACCGAACTGACCGACCAGTGGCGCGACTTCTGAACCCCGCCTGGCTCACCTGGTCACCTGTGCACGGAGGCGGCGAGTGGCCGGCAGAGGAATTCATGAGCGCCTACGCCAGGATCCCGCAAGCGGGCTAGCCATGAAGACGCACTGTCATGCCGATGTGAGTGTGACTCCAGCTGGTTGCAGGTTCTTCCGGAAAAGATTTTCGCTGACAACGGCTGGGAAACGATAGAATGCCTCCGTGGAAGAGCAAGGATACCTCGAAACAGATCTTGAACCCGTCAAAGAACCAAATTTTGGCGACGATCGTGATCTTGTTTGGTCTAGAGCCCAGGCGGCAGGAATCGAGGCTAGATGGCTTGAACGGGTCAGGGAAGACGATACCGTCCTGAAGTATTTGACCATCTCTCTTCCCAATGGGAGAGAGAAGACGTCGTTTCCGCTCGGCGCTCGGCGCGCACCAGGATTCCTCCAGAGCAACTTTGAATACTGGACCATGCTCTCCGACTATCTGGCTTTCTTGGATCGCAAAGACCGCACAATTGAGGCTTATGTGCGCCCTGCCTTCGGGATGGGCTGGCTTCCTCAACAGCTCCCCGGAGCAATACAGGCCTCCGTCGATTCTCCGGCTGAAGAGCCGGATTCAACCGATGAAGAAGTAATTGATATAGCAAGCAGGTCGACTACGCACATCAATCCTGATCGACCATGGGTTTTGCCAATTGAGGGATCTTCGGTTCATGAAGTGGAATTTTCTCCTCCATCGCCGGGGATGCAGACGCTGGAGCACCTGCACTATCGAAGGAATATGACCTCTAATCGCTCCTTTACTCTGAAGATCAGGAACGTCGCAACAGGACGTCATGATGATGCAGTTGCCCTGCTTGAGGGTCTTTCAGGAGCTCTATTTTTTGAGATTGACCTGCTCTATGGAGGGTTACTTCAGCTTGTTCGGTTCAACCGCGATTCGCTAATTCGAGCAAGGCGACCTAAAGATGCTGCCACCAAGCTGCGTCTCCCTAAAGTGCAGTATGCGCAAGAGGCTACTGCGCTCTATGAATATGGGCGCACCGCCGTGGGTACCCCACTTCTCGAGTTTCAAGCCTTCTATCAGGTAATCGAGTATTTCTATCCACTGTTCTCTCGCGCTGAAACCTTGAAGCGACTGCGTCGCCAATTGCTCGATCCTCGCTTTGACTTG
Source organism: Paractinoplanes aksuensis (assembly GCF_024137025.1). GTDB lineage: Bacteria > Actinomycetota > Actinomycetes > Mycobacteriales > Micromonosporaceae > Actinoplanes > Actinoplanes aksuensis. The sequence goes on along the minus strand of NZ_JAMYJR010000001.1, from coordinate 176,264 downwards.
CATGACGACTCTCAACTCAATGGAATTTTGGCCATCGCATCTCAATCGCCGCGTGGATTCGGGGGTGAAAGAGATCAGCTGAAGGACACCCTAGACGCGATTGTTGAAGATTCAGAGCTTCGCGCCTTTATTGACGCCGACGACGAGAGGAAGAAGTTTCTTACCGAAGGCAAAAAGATCAAAGACGTCGCTGTAATAAACCCGGTGGATGCGGGTAACAAGCTAACTCGCCAGGCTGCGGACCGCGTTTATGATATTCGATGCAGAATCGTACACACAAAAGAGGATGGAGGTAAAACCGGCGTAAAGATGATTGTGCCTGGCAGTCGGGAATCTAAGCTGCTGCAGCACGATATCGATCTGGTCCAATTCTTGGCGCAAAAAGCAATTATTGCTGGAGCGCGTCGCGCACCGTGGTGAGGCCGGTCCTCCCGGAAAATTCGTGGCTGTGTCCGGAGCCGGGTGCACTCTCATGCCGCGATGCGCGCTTGCCGGTTCCTGTGGCGGCGGGTTGGGGCCCGGTGTTCTGGCCTGCTGAATGCGAACATCGCGGTTGAAGGCGCCATATGATCACTGCAGTCTCCGGTTATAGCCGGAAGGCGTCTTTTGCCGCGAGACGCGGGCGACCAGGTTGCAGCGTCGAGTGGGCTCGCTGTATGTGGCGGCCGGGGGTTCGTTGCCGCGGTGTTGCATGGGGTTGTCGATGTGCGGTCGGTGGTTGCGGGCCGCTAAGGAGTGACGCCTTGTGCCGGGCGGCCGTCTTCCAGGTAGCGGACGTGCTTTGTTTTCCAGGCGGCGCGTACCCGACGACGGACGGGCCCGCTGAGCAAAGGCAGCGCCTCGTCGATCGGCAGGATTTGGCTTTCGGAGATTTCGAGCGGCTGGAGGACCACCGTGGCCAGGACGTCGTCGTCGAAGACGCCGCAGTCGAAGAGGAAGCGCATGCCGCCCGGACGGTCAGGTCGTGGTCGGAGGAAGTCGACGCACTTGAGCCGGCCCGTGGTGACGTCGAGGCCGGCCTCCTCCCTGGTTTCTCGGCGACATGCTTCCCAGGGTGACTCGCCGACCTCCACCACCCCGCCGGGGATCGTCCAGCCGCCCTTGTACGTCGGCTTCAGGATGAGCAACCGGCCCTTGCGGGCACGGATCAGAGCGCCGGCCGAGGCCGGGATGGTCGGCAGTACGTACGTCAGCTCGGGCAACTCACCGGCGTCGACGTCGCTCATGAAGAGCATGCTAGATCCGGCGCGAGGGATCAGCCATCCGTTCGCGATCGAGCATCAGCCCAGAAGTCGAGCAGTCGTCGGCGGTTGGCATGTCGAGTCACGTCGCCGCGCGGATCACGGCGAACGCGGCGACGGCAAGCCAGCAAAGCCACGTCGCAGCGGTTCCGAGAGCCACTGCCGAACGCCGGCCGCGCCGCGCCAGGAGCCCGACCAGAACCGCGCTCACCACCGCTCCGCTGACGACCGCCGGAATGCCGAGCAGCACCAGTTCCGCCACCATCCAGTCGCGGTCACTGGCACACCCGGACCCCCGCAACCCGGCTCCGGATCAGCACGAACAGCGGCGTAGACCAGGGCGCCCAGCCAAGCAGCGAGCCACCACGCCCACGACACCAGCATCGCTCGCAGCACTGTCCGCGATGCGCGAGAAGGTGGTTTCACGACCGCATCTGATCGGCAGCAGCCGGCCCGACCTGAGCCGCCGTCAGCACAGCGGACCACCGTCATCACGCCCGACGTGACCACGACGTACGCCGAACCTCGACATAATTCATCGGGAACACCCACGCCCAACGAGGGAGACGCCATGCCCTCGGCACGCTCCCGCCGCCGGAGCTGGACCCTCGCCCTGCTGGGATCACTACCCCAACTTTTCCTGACCGCGCTGCTGCTGGTCCAAGGCCGCAACCTGCAAGACAGCGACGCCGCCATCCAGACCCAACTGGGCCTGTTCGCCTCAGCAGCCCTCCTGTTCTGGTCCTTGATCGCCTGCGCAGCCGTAGCCCTGGCAACACGAACAAGACCCCTGGCCGCTCCCCTGGCCTCCGGCTCAGCAGTCGGCTTAGCCCTCTCCGCCCTGATAGCCCTCGCAGCCTGAGCAGGCCGACCGGCCCGAGAAACACCAGCGCAACCGGCACGGTACGAACGCGCGCCCCACCACAAAGGCCGGCCTGAGTAAGCCGAAGTCCTGGCTCCCCCCAAACGCGGCAGCCGGACCCCCAACCCGCACGGGTTCCCCCAGCGAACCCCAGCACTCAGAGAAGCGCCGCCCCCAACGCAAGAGCGAGCTGAAACCCCGCAAGGGTGGGGCCGAGGGTGGCCATGCAGGGCATAACTGCTCCACAGCCCAGCATGGCCACCCTCGGCCCCACCCGTCCACCGTAAGAAGGCCGCCTATTCCCTACGAGCAGAGCTAGTAGCCCCAAAGGCGATCGCAAAGGCAGTGCCGATAGACACTCCGAACATCGCCGCAATAATGAGGTCATCGAACATCATCAGGCTGATCGTCGTCCCGATCACGATCCCCGTGATCCAGGCCCAGGCCGGTATGTTCCACAGCTTCATGCACATCAGTTTTACCCAGCCCCAACACTGACAATCACGCCGTGACGTACTGGTCCTTGCCACCACTCTTAGCCGCATACATCGCCACATCAGCCTCCCGGATCAAGTCCTCAGCCGTACGCCCGCTGTGCCCCACCGCGATCCCGATACTGGTCGACACCTGCGCCACCTCCCCGTGCACATCGATGTCCTTACGCACATCGGCGATGATCCGCTCAGCCACCGCCCGGGCATCACCATCCGACGCGATGTCCTGCAGGATGATGGCGAACTCGTCCCCACCGAACCGGGCCACCGTGTCCGAGGCGCGCAGCGACGCCCGCAGGCGTTCCGCCACCGTACGCAAGACCAGGTCACCCGCATGATGGCCGTGTTCGTCGTTGACCCGTTTGAATCCGTCCAGATCGATGAACAACACCGCCAGTTGCCCACCGATCCGGCTGTGTGTAGCCACAGCGTGAGTCAACCGGTCATAGAACAACATGCGGTTGGCCAGCCCCGTCAACGGATCGTGGAACGCCAGGTGGTGCAGCTCCTGCTCACGTTCCCGCAGCTGAGCCTCGACGCTCTCCCGCCGTGCGATGTCGTGCCGCAGCTCCGCCGTGGCCTCGTCGACTTGCTGCAACGCGCGGTTACGGCTCCCCGTCAACACGGCAGTCATCAAACACAACAGCAGCGTCAGCGCCGCCCCCGCCGCCAACGTGAACCGGCTCATCCCCCGATTGGTCGCGCTGAGAAGCCGCGTAGTGGGCCACAGCGTGACCTCCCAATGCCTCTGCCCCACGGTGAGCGCCCGCTGCCGGACCAGTGTCTCGTCGCTCACCCGCCGACCCGGCAGCGCCGACGCGAGCACAGCGTGGCTGCCGCCGGACTCCGTCAGTTCGGCTTGCACCGCGCCCTGGCCGCGGTCGAGCAGGGTGTGGGCCATGAAGTCCTGCCCCCGGACCGGCATGACGATCCATCCCTTGAACACGTCCGGCGCCGACGAGCCGAGCCCGGAGTAGACCGGCGCGGCGAACGAGACGGACGTCTGGCGGGCGGTCGCCGCGAGTCTGTCGTCCCGGATCAGCCGGTAGGCCGGGCTGATCGCGGGCCGGCCGCTGGCCTGCGCGGTCCGTAGCACCTCGCCCGCCTGCGGTCGCTGGGCCAGGTCGATGCCGGCAGTGTCGGTGACGCTGTCGAACGTCCGCTCGAAGACCACGAAGTCGTGGGTCGGGACGCCCCGCGCGGGCAGCAGCCGCAGCTTCTCGGCGCCGCGTTCGCGCCAGTAGCGCTGGACCGCGGGCACCTCGGGGGTGGCGGCGGGCACCACGAAGGTGATGCCGGCCGCGCCGGGCAGCCGGGCCCCGTCGAGCGTGGCGGTGATCCGGACGAAGTCGTCCTTCCGCAGGTCGGTCTGGGCGCCCACGGCGGCCGCGAGGTCGCTCACGGTTTCGGAGTAGCGCCCGGCCCGGTCGCTGACGGCCGCCGACAGGTCGTCGGCGTAGCGGTCCATGACCTGGGCCGCGTAGCGCTCCTCGCCGCTGTCGACGATGTCGTACGCGGCGATCGTCACCGCGCCGCCGGTGGCCAGGACCGTGGCCACCAGCAGCAGACCGGTCCAGCCGCGTCCCCTGCGCACACAAGGCCCATCGGCACGACCCCGGGCGGTGCTTAAGACCGGATCGGCATGAGCCGCCACCAGCTCAGGCAGCGCCACACCCATTCGAGCGGCCCGTAGCGGAAGTGCCGCAGCCACACAATGCTGAGGGCGGCCTGCACGACGCCGATGACCAGGCCGGTCCAGACGATCTCGGTATACCCGTCCAGGTCGAGCACGCGGTCGGCCACCAGGATCAGGACCGAGGCCAGTACGTAGTCGGTGAGCGCCATGCGCCCCATCGGGCCGAGCACGGCCCGGGGTCGACGGCCTGACCGCGATCGAACGCATCGCCCGCTTCCCCGACCCGCCCCGGCTGGTCGTGCTGACCACGTTCGACCACGACGAGTACGTGCTGCGGGCGCTGGAGGCCGGGGCGGCCGGCTTCCTGGTCAAGTCGACCGACCCGGACGACCTGGTCACGCTGGTGCGGGCCGCGGCCGGCGGCGGCACGGTGCTGTCCCCGGTGGCCGCGCAGCGCCTGCTGGGCGCGGCCGGTGACCGCCGCCGGGTGCGCGAGCGGCTGAGCCGGCTCAGCGAGCGCGAGACCGAGGTGCTGGCCGGGCTGGGCGCGGGCGACTCCAACCTGCGCATCGCCCGGCGGCTGCGGCTGAGCGAGGCCACGGTCAAGGGGTACGTGTCGCGGTTGCTGGTCAAGCTCGACTGCGACAACCGTACCCAGGCCGGGCTGCTGGCCCAGCAGGGCGGACTCGGGCCGGAGTCGGTGTCAGGATCGGGGGGTGATCAGCGATGACGACATCGCCGCGATGTCCGAGGACCAGCGCCGGGATCTGATCCGCCGGCTGTCGGTCGCGCCGCGCCGCCGCCGGTGGTTCGTGGCCTTGCTGCTGGCCTGCGCGGTGCTGCTCGTGCCGTGGATCGGCTACCTGGCCGCGACCCTGCCCGACTCGCACACCGTGCACCACTGGCGGCCGGCCTGGCTCGGCTTCGACCTGCTGCTGCTGGCGCTGTTCGCCACCACCGCGGTCCTCGTCTTGCGCCGGCGGCCCGAGGCGCCGCTGGTCGGGTTCGGGCTCGGGCTGCTGCTGCTCTGCGACGCCGGCTTCGACCTGGTCACCACCGGCCGGGACGGGTTGGCGGCGGCGCTGGCGTCCGCCGTTCTGGTCGAGCTGCCGCTCGCCGCCCTGTTGATGATCGTCTCCGTGTCGGAAGTCCACACCGACGGCGGCCGGACCGGGAGATTCGGCCCACTGCGTCGGCGCCGCGGGCGGGACTAGGGTCGGGATCATGGGACTCGGGCTGGTGGGTGCGCTCGGTTCGGCCCTGTGTTACGGCGTCGCGTCCGTCCTACAGGCCTTGGCCGTACGGCGTACGCCCGTGGCCGAAGGCCTCGATCTCGGTCTGCTGGTGCGGCTGGCGCGGTCGTGGCTCTATCTGCTCGGGCTCGCCGTCGACGGAGTGGCCTTCCTGCTCTCGCTGGTAGCACTGCGCACGCTGCCGCTGTTCGTGGTGCAGTCGGTCGTGGCGAGTTTCCTGGCCGTCACCGCCGTGCTGGGTGCGGTGGTGCTCAAGATGCGACTGCGCCGCAGCGACTGGATCGGCGTGGGTGTCGTCATCGCCGGGCTCGTACTGGTCGGGCTGTCGGCGGCCGAGGACCGGCCGGTCGAGCTGGCCTCATCGTTCAGCTGGGGTGTGCTGGTGGCGGCCGTCGTGCTCGTGGCGCTGGCCGTTCCGCTGGCCAGGTTCGGGGGCGCGGCGCTGCTGGGCGCGGTCGCCGGGCTCGGGTACGGCGTGGTCGCCGTGGCCACGCGGGTGCTGCCGGCGCCGCTCACGGTCACCGGTGTCCTCACCGATCCGGCCGCCTACGGGCTGGCCCTCGGCGGGGTGGTCGCGCTGCTGACCTACTCGTTGGCCATGCAGCGCGGCTCGGTGACCCGGGCGACCGCGCCGCTCGTCGTTCTCGAGACCGTGGCCCCGGCCGCGGTCGGCTTGTTGCTGTTGGGCGACCGCCCGCGGCCCGGCTGGGACTGGGCGGCCGCCGCCGGGTTCGCCATCGCCGTCAGTGGAGCGGTCAGCCTGTCCCGGCACGGTGAGATCCCACCCTCCCCTGGAGAAGGAGCAACGACATGACCGCGCCCGTGCGACGGCTGCACGACGACCGCTGGCCCGACCGGTTCGCGCTCGCGATGTTCGCGTACGCGGGCCTGGGCATCCTGGTCACTGTCGTCCCGCCCTGGCGGCACTACTTCGCGCGGTCGATGGACGTCGTGTCGGCGCTCAGCATTCCGGTCGTGCCCGGTTTCACGTACGCGGCCCTGCTGCTCGCCATGGGCGTGGCGCTCCGGCGGCGGCTGCGGGCGGCGTGGTGGCTGCTGCTGATCTGGTGGCTCGTTCTGCCGGAGATCGGGCGGGTGGTGTCGCTCTTCACCGGGGTGCAGTGGGCCCAGGTTGCCGGGCTGGTCGTGATGGGCGCGGTGACCGTGGTCGCGGTCCGGGTCCGGGCGCAGTTCACAGCTCGGCAAGTGGCGGGCAGCGTGGCCGTCGCGGTCGCCTGCTTCGTCGGCGGAGGCGCGATCGTGCTGGCGGTCGGCACGGTCCTCGTGCGGGCCTTCGGGACGTCGCCCACCGTTGCCGCGGCGGCTCTGCACGTGTTCGACGCCATGCTGGGTGATCTGGGGCGGCCGGAGGGTGGGCCGGTGGTGACCTCACCGTGGTGGGCCCACGTCATCACCGGGCTGCTGGGCGCGGTGGTGGTGCTGACGTCGGCGCATTTGTTGTTCCGGGCGCCGCGGACGACCCACACGTTGGACGCGGCGGACGAGGCGCGGGTGCGCACGTTGCTGCGGGACTTCGGGGAGCACGACTCGCTGGGCTACTTCGCGACCCGGCGGGACAAGGCGGTCGTGTGGGACTCCACGGGCACCGCGGGGGTGTCGTACCGGGTGGTGGGCTCGGTCGCGCTGGCCAGTGGGAATCCGGTCGGGGATCCGGCGCGGTGGGCGGCCGCCATCGAGTCATGGCGAGCGATGGCGCGTTCCGGCGGGTGGTCGCTGGCTGTCATGGGGGCCGGTCGACAGGGTGCTACGGCCTATGCCGAGGCGGGGCTCAGTGCGTACGAAATCGGTGATGAGGCGATCGTCGATCTGAGGGCGTTCTCGCTGAGCGGGCCGGGGATGAAGGCCGTGCGGCAGCCGGTGGCGCGGCTGCTGAGACGCGGGTACACGACGGTGGTGAGCAGGCACGGGGCGCTGACGGCGGCCGATTTCGCGGCGCTGACGGAGGACGCGGCGCGGTGGCGCGGCGACGGCGGCGACGAGCGCGGCTTCTCGATGGCCCTGGGGCGGCTGGGTGATCCGCTCGACGACGACTGCGTGATGGTGCAGGCGCTCGACGGTGACGGACGGTTACGTGGGTTCCTCAGTTTTGTGCCGTGGGGGCGCAACGGGCTGTCGCTCGACCTGATGCGGCGCGACCCGACGGCCGACAACGGGCTGGTCGAGCTGATGGTGTCGGCGCTGGCCGGGCGGACCGGGCGGGTGTCGCTCAACTTCGCGATGTTCCGCGAGGCGTTCGAACGCGGGGCGCAGATCGGCGCCGGGCCGATCGCGCGGCTGTGGCGGCAATCGCTGCGGCTGGCCGGGCGCAATTGGCAGCTCGAGTCGTTGTACCGGTCCAACGCCAAATATCTGCCGGATTGGGAGCCGCGCTTTCTCTGTTTCGAATACACGTCGGATCTGCCGCGGGTCGGAACGGCTGCGGGCAGCGCCGAGGGCTTTCTGACCGCGCCCCGGATCGGCCGCCGGGTGGATGAGGGATTGGCGCGGGCCGGAGCGGACTATGCCGCGCGGGTGCGCGCGCTCATTCCGCCGCCGGCCGACCCGCTGGCCGGGCGCAAAGTGCCGGAGCAGATTCGCGTACGCACGGACAAGGTCCGCCGCCTGCGGGAGCGCGGAATCGATCCCTATCCCGTGGGGCACCCGCGCACCCACACGCTCGCGGGGCTGCGCTCGGAGACGGGCGAACTGCCGCCGGACACCCGTACGGGAAAAGAAGTTTCGGTGGTGGGCCGGGTGCTGTTGAAGCGGGACATGGGCCGGCTCGGGTTCGCCACCCTGCGCGATGGCAGCGGAGATATGCAGGTGATGGTCGAGGGGCTGGAAATCTGGCCCGATATCGACCTCGGGGACCACATCGGCGTCACCGGTGAGGTGATGACGACCCGCAAGGGCGAGCTGACCGTGGCGGCGAAATCGTTGCGAATCACCAGCAAGGCGCTGCGGCCACTGCCCGACAAACACCGCGGGCTCACCGACGCCGAATCGCGCATCCGCCACCGGTACGTCGATCTGATCGTGCGACCGGACGCGCGGGACATCGCCTACAAACGGTCGACCGTGGTGCGCAGCGTTCGTGATTCGTTGCAGCAGCGCGGATTCACCGAGGTCGAAACGCCGGTGCTGCAACAAGTGCACGGTGGGGCCAACGCCCGGCCGTTCGAGACCCACATCAACGCGTACGACCTCGACATGTATTTGCGGATCGCGACCGAGCTGCATCTGAAGCGGCTGCTCGTCGGGGGCCTGGAAAAGGTGTTCGAGGTGGGCCGCCAGTTCCGCAACGAGGGCGCCGACTTCAAGCACAATCCGGAGTTCACATCGCTCGAGGTGTACGAGACCTACGGCGACTACAACACCATGCGTACGCTGACCCAGCACCTCATTCAGGAGGCGGCGACCGCGATCTACGGCGCCCCGATCGCCCGCCGCGACGGGGTGGAATACGACCTGTCGGGCGACTGGCCGGTCAAACCCATCACCGTCGCCGTCTCGGAGAAATTGGGCTCGGAAGTCACGGCTGACACCCCATTGAGTACGTTGCTGACCCACGCGGCCAAGCTCGGCCTCGCCCTGCCCGAGGACCCGACGTGGGGTTTCGTGCTCGAGGAGATCTACGGCGAATTGTGCGAGGCCACCACGACGACGCCGGTCTTCTACACGGATTTCCCGAAAGAGAACGCCCCGCTGACCCGCGCCCACCGCACCGACCCGCGCCTGGCCGAGAAATGGGACCTGGTCATCTTCGGCGCCGAACAGGGCACCGCCTACTCCGAGCTGATCGACCCCATCGACCAGCGCGAACGCCTGGTCGCCCAGTCACTGCTGGCCGCGGCCGGCGACCCCGAGGCCATGCAGGTCGACGAGGACTTCCTGACCGCTCTCGAATACGGAATGCCCCCGACCGGCGGCATGGGCCTGGGCATCGACCGCCTGGTGATGAACCTGACCGGCCTGAACATCCGCGACACCATCCTGTTCCCGATCGTCCGCCCGACCTGACCGTCCCTGCTCCGAACCTGGATCGACGAAGGCGCCGCCCGACTGCGCCCTTTCATTGACTCAGGTCTATGTTGCGGGTAGTTTGCACCGAAGAAAGCGCATTCCTGGGCTGGCGTGGGCGGCCCCCAGTCGCGCCTGAGGAGATCCGAGATGTATCGGAAGCTGCTGCCCTTGTTCGTGCTGGTGGCGTCGTTCGCGGTGGCCGGGCCGGTTCGAGCGGCGGACTCCACACTGTTCGTCGCGCCCGGTGGCAGCGACGGCAACAGCGGCACGCAGAGTGCGCCGCTGGCGACGATCCAGAAGGCGGTGAGCCTGGTCTCGGCGGGCGGGACCATCGCGATTCGCGGCGGCACCTATGCGCTGAGCACCAACATCACCATCGCCAAGAACGGGACGGCGGCGGCGCCGATCACCCTCACGGCGTACGCGGGGGAAAGGGTTGTCATCGACGGCGAGGCGCTGCCGTACACGCCGGGCGCCGTCGGGTCGACCATTCCCGCCGCACAACGGGGTGCCATTCACATGGAGGCCTCGTACTGGAAGATGTCGGGTCTTGAGATCATGCGTGGGCCGTACGGCGTCTACTGCGCGAACTGCAACAACAACACGTTCGAGCGGCTCAGCACGCATGACAACTACGAGACCGGTTTCCAATTGCAGAACAGCTCGGCGAACAACCAGATCGTCGGTCTCGACAGTTACAACAATCGCGACCCGCGTAAGAACGGTGAAAGCGCCGACGGGCTGGGCATCAAGGAGGGTAGCGGTGCCGGCAATGTGGTGCGCTGGGCCCGGCTGTGGAACAACGTCGACGACGGGTTCGACGCTTGGTCGTTCACCTCGCCGATCTCCGTTCAGAACAGCATCGCGTACGGGAACGGCTACAACCGGTGGAGCATCCCGAACTTCTCCGGTGACGGCAACGGCTTCAAGATGGGCGGCAGCGGCGGTACTGGGCCGGCGGCCGCGCACACCGTCAACAACAGCATGGCGTTCGGCAATGCGGCCCACGGCTTCACGGACAATGGCAACACCGGCTCGCTCGTCTTCACGCGCGACACCGCGTACCAAAATGCCAAGACCGGTTTCGACGTCGATGGCGGCTCCACTTCGCGGCTGACCGCGAACCTCGCCGTGAGCAACAAGACGGCAGTGGCGCTGGGCTCGTCGACGGCCTCCGGCAACTCGTGGAACATCGGCGGCTCGTGGAGCCTGTCCAGCACCGACTCATCGACCATCACCGGCCCGCGCAACACCGACGGGTCGCTGCGCTCCTCGAACTTCCTGGTGCCGGCCAACGGCCAGGCGGTCGGAGCGAGGATCTGATCAGGAAGGTAGTCATGCGCCGCACTCTCGTCGTCAGCGCAGTCGCCGCATTGGTGCTGGCCATCGCCGGTCCGCCGGCTGTGGCCGAGGAACCCGATCTGGCCAGTCCACAGACGGTCGCGACCGGGTTGAGCGTGCCGTGGGGGCTGGGCTTCCTGCCCGACGGCAGCGCCCTGGTCGCCGAACGCAACAGCGCCCGCGTGCTGCGAGTGCGGCCCGGCAGCGCGCCGGTCACCGTCACCACCATCGCCGGGGTCGCGGCGACCGGCGAGGCGGGACTGCTCGGCCTGGCGGTGTCGCCCACGTTCGCCCAGGACAATCTCGTGTACGTGTACTTCACCTCGGCCACCGACAACCGGATCTCGCGCTTCCGGTTGGACGCCCCGCAGACCCAGACAGTCATCCTCAGCGGACTGGCCAAGGCGAGCATCCACGACGGCGGGCGCATCGCCTTCGGCCCCGACGGCATGCTCTACGCGGGCGTCGGCGACGCGGGCGTGACGTCGAACGCGCAGAACCAGCAGAGCCGCAACGGCAAGATCCTGCGCATGCGCCCCGACGGCGGGGTGCCGGCCACCGGCAACCCGTTCCCCGGTTCGCTGGTCTACAGCCTGGGCCACCGCAACCCGCAGGGCCTGGCCTGGGACGCGCAGGGCCGCTTGTACGCCGCCGAATTCGGCCAGAACACGTGGGACGAGGTGAACCAGATCGTCGCCGGCGCCAACTACGGCTGGCCCGTGGTCGAGGGCCGCAGCAACGACACCCGCTATCGCAACCCGATCGTCGTGTGGACCACCGCCGAGGCCTCCCCCAGCGGCGCCGCCATCGACGGCAGCACGATGTACGTGGCCGCGCTGCGCGGTCAGCGACTGTGGTCGGTCCCGCTGGACGGCGCCGGCGGCGCGGGCGCCCCGGTCGCGTCGCTCCAGGGCCAGTACGGACGCTTGCGTACGGTCGAACGCGCCCCCGACGGAGCTCTGTGGGTAACCACCAGCAACCGCGACGGCCGCGGCACCCCGACCACCGAGGACGACCGGATCCTGCGCTTCCCTCCGGCCGGCACACCCCCGACCACGCCGCCGCCGACCACCCCGCCGCCGACGGCTGCCGCCTGTTCGCTGCGGTGGGTGGCCGACCAGTGGAGCACCGGTTTCACCGCGAGCGTCGACGTGACCAACCTCGGCGCAACCCGCAACTCGTGGACCCTGACGTTCACGTTCCCGGGCAACCAGCGCGTCACCGGCGCCTGGAACGCCACGGTGACCCAGACCGGCACGGCGGTGACCGCCCGCAACGCGAGCTGGAACGGAGGCCTGGCCCCCGGCGCAACAGTCACGTTCGGCCTACAGGCAACGTTCAGCGGCACCAACGCCCGCCCGACCGACTTCCGCTTGGACGGCGAGCCCTGCACGGTGTCGAACTGATCAGGCGTTGAGGAAGAGATTCGGCTGCGTGACTATCAGTCGGGCATGCTCAGGTCCTTGCTGCGCAGCAGCTTGAGCACGGTGGCGTTGGGCTTCCTCACGATGTCGGCCGGCGGCGGGGCCAGAGGCTGGACCTTGCCGTACTCGGACAGGCTGATCACCCAAGCGTCGGGCGAGCCCGGGGTCGTCAGCGAAAGCGTGGAGATCTGGTCCTGGTTGTCGAGCGTGGCCCGGAACGACGTCTCGGTGCCGGTGCGCCGCCGGTACAGGCGGGCCAGGAAACCGACCATGGTCCGGTCGGCGGACAGGCGGGACGTGTCCATAGTGCCGGTGATGACGAAGTCGTCGCCCTGGGCAGTGCCGACCCGACTGAGCAGGCGCTCCACGCCGACCACGTCGGGGTCGTGCAGGTCGAACTGCGGAGCGGCGAAGGCGGGCACGGCAAATATTTCTTCCGGGACCCAACCGATCGATGCCTGTCCGCGTCGGGTACGCAGGACGGTGACAGGGGGCGGGGCGGCGGATGCCGAGAAGAACCGATGGCGAGTACCTGGCCTTCGTGCGGGGGCGGGTGACCGCCCTGCGGCGGGCGGCCTATCTGCTCTGTGGTGACTCGCACGGCGCGGACGACATTGTGCAAGAGACGCTGACGAAGCTCTACTCGCGCTGGTCCCGGGTCAGCCATGTGGAGAACCTCGACGCGTACGTCAACACGATGCTCGTCCGGGTCTTTCTGGACGAGCGGCGCCGCGGGTGGTGGAAGGTCGCGCTGCTCGACTGGCTGCCCGAGCGGGCCACCACTCCGCCACCGGTCGAGGAACGGTCGGTGGTGCACACGGCCCTGATGGGGCTTCCGCCCCGCCAGCGGGCGGTCGTGGTGTTGCGCTACCTGTGCGACCAGCCGGTCAAAGAGGTGGCCCACATCCTCGGCTGTTCCGAGGGGACCGTGAAGAGCCAGGCCTCGAACGCGCTCGACCGGCTGCGGCTGGTCTTCGACGAGCTGCCCGACGCCGTCACCGTTCAGGACCGGCGATGACGGAGGAGACGAGAGACATGACCGACGACGACCGCGCGGTGCGGATCCTGCGCACGATGCCCGACGACCCGCCGCTGCCGTCGACCGTCGATGTGGAACGGACGATGGCCGAGGGCCGGCGGCGGCGCCGGGTGCGCCGCTGGTCGGGTGGGGTGGCCCTGGTCGCGGTGACCGCGGTCGCGGCGGGCGGCGGCACCGTGGCCGCCTCCGCCCTGCGCGACACCCCGGCGGCCCCGGTCAAGCCGGTGACCGTACCGTCGAAGAAGGCCCCGGCCAAAGTCGCGCCGGTCGTCCCGAAGGACTGTAAGGTGACCTTGCTGCCGAGCGGCGAGGTCAAGAAAGCGCTGGTCACCGCGGGCGATCCGACCGGGCGCTATCACGCCGGGCGGGTCTATCCGAGGCCGGGCGGGGTGCACACGGTGGTCTGGAAGGACGGCGAGCTTCTGCCCGTTCCGAACATGCCCGGCTCCGACGCGGGGTTCCGCGACATCAACTCGTCCGGCATCGCCGTGGGCTACAGCTATGTGGGCGACGAGGAGCGGGCGTACGCCCTGGCCGGTGGGACTGTACGGCGGCTGGCCGGCGGCCGGGCCGTCGCCGGCGCCATCAACGACCGGGGCGTCATCGCCGGCACCCTGGGCGGCGCCTTCGACGGCGGGACGCCGGTCATCTGGAAGTCGTACCGCGCGGAGCCGACCCGGCTCGCGCTCCCGTCCGGCATCACCCGGGGCTCGGCCGCGGCCATCGGCGAGGACGGCACGGTGATCGGCGCGATCTATCGGAACACCAGGGACGAGGGGATCCCGTACCTGTGGCGGCCCGACGGCATCGGCCGCAAGCTGGCCGTACCGAAGGGAGCCACCGGATTTTGGGTGAGCTCGATCAGCAACGGCTGGCTCTACGGCAGCGCGGTCCACGACGCGCCTGACGGATCCATGCGCAGTTTCACGTCGTACCGCTATTCGATCGCGGCCAACCGGTACGAGAAGCTCGCCGTCCAGCTGTCCAACGACGCGCTCGGCGCCGAGAACGGCTGGGTGCTCAGCACGATCGCCGATCCGGTCATCCTGGCCGGTAAGAGAATCGTCAAGCTGCCGCGATACAACAAGATGAAGGAGTACCAGGTCACGGCCTTCAGCGCCGACGGCAAGACGGCGGCCGGCTACACCACCGACTCGACCGACAACGAGGTGGTGGCCAACCGCCCCCTCAAGTGGACGTGCCGGTGATGCGCCGCCGGTCATGGTTCGGTGGTCTCCACCCGGGCGATGAGCTGCTTGAGGCGGGTGATCTCCTCGGTCAGCGCGACCGTGCCGGCCGCGGTGAGGGTGAGCCAGGTGCGGCCGCGGCGGCCCTCGTAGCCCTTCTCGACCTCGATCAACCCGGCCTCCTCGAGCACGCTCAGGTGCTTGGACAGGTTGCCGGCGGTCAGCTCGAGCTGGGTGCGCAGATAGCCGAACTCGACCCGACGGGCCTCGCGCGTGACGGTCAGGATGCCCAGTCGCACCCGCTGGTGGACGACCTCGTCGAGGCCGGTCACCGGGTGTGCGGCCTCCGGTTCCTGCGCGCCCGTCATGGCCGTCACCCGCGCCGGTCCGCGACCCGGCGGAAACCGAGGGCGGCCAGCAGCAGCACCACGCCGACGATGAGCTGCGGCACCGCCATCGCGGCCCGGATGCTGAAGATTCCCGAGCTGAAGCCGTAGTTCATCGGCAGCACCAGCAGGACCAGCCCGAGGTAGCCGACCGTGAACGCCAGCAGCGCGACGTTGCGTTCCAGCCAGGCCAGCACCAGCAGCGTCACGCCGATCATGCCCCACGGCATGACGAGGCGGTCGAGCACGAACCACCAGTACGGCAGCGGCTGGTCGGGGATCGGGTGGCTCTCGAAATACGTGGTCACGGCCAGCCAGGCAGCGGGGAAGACGACTGTCGTCACGGCGCCGGTGATCGCGTAGGGCAGCACCCGGCCGCCCAGCCCCCGGGCCCGGGCTGCCCGCAGATAGAAGTAGGCGATGGCCGCGTACGTCAGGGGCATGGCCGGGATCCAGTAGTAGAGCATGCCGTCCCGCGCGAACTGGCAGCCGCCGTCGGGCCCGCAGGTCACGTCCATGCCGAACCAGTCGACCGGGATCGCGGCCAGGGTGGCCGCGCCCAGCACCAGCAGTGCGACCCAGGTCATCCGCTGGTCGACGCGGACCCGGTGCGACAGCGCACGCATTTCCGACAGGAGGCGGCGCGGATCCCCGTCCGTGGGGATCGAGTTTGTGGTCATGCCAATAGGTTTCCACAGCAAACCATTTTGCGCCAGCGTTTGGACACGGAACGGGCGGCGTTCGCGGCGCTCCCCGCGAACGCCGCCCGTCGGTGCGGCATATCTCCCGTGCTGAATGATCGTGGCCGCGTATGGCGGCCCTTCCCCGGATCCGTGACGATCTGATGACGGGTCAGCGCACCGCGCGCCGGCGCCCCATGGTCCCGGCCACGAGCGCGACCCCCACCGCGGCCAGCGCCACCTGGATGACCAGCTCGAGCAGACTGAAGCCGGAGGTGCCGATCCCGGCCGCGCGGGACAGGGCCGTGCCCAGCAGCGCGGCCACGACGCCGATGAGCATGGTCAGCCACAGCGCGATGTTCTGGCGGCCCGGCACGACGAGCCGGCCCAGCGCCCCCACGATGAGGCCGACGACGATGGCGGTGATGATTCCCGTGACAGTCATGGTCTGACCTTTTCCAGGGGTCGCGCGATCTACGCATGACAGTTCTATGACAGCCGGTTACGTACCCAGGGCACCAGCCCGCCCGCCGCGACCAGCTCGGCGATGAACGGCGGCGCGGGCGGGATCGCCCATTCGGCGCCCTCGCTCGACATCCGGCCCGCGGCCAGGTCGACCGTTACGGGGGCGCCGTCGCGCAGGGCCCGGGCCGCCGAAGGGTGCTCGATGACCGGCAGCCCGAGGTTGACGCAGTTGCGGAAGAAGATGCGGGCGAAGCTCTCGGCGATGACGGCCTGGACGCCCCGGCCGCGCAGGGCGAGCTGGGCGTGCTCACGCGACGAGCCCATCCCCAGGTTGCTGCCGGCCACCAGGATCGTGCCGGGGACGATCCGCGCGGTCACCGCCGGGTCGTACGCCTCGAGCAGGTGCGGCGCCAGCAGCTCGGGATCGGTCACGTTGAGGTAGGCGCCGGGCACCATCATGTCGGTGTCGACGTTGTCGCCGATGCGGACCACGCCGCCGGTCATCGCCCTCACGCCAGCACCGCCGGGTCGGTCAGCTCGCCGGTGACCGCGGCCGCGCCGGCCACCCACGCGTTGGCCAGATAGACGCTGGAGCCGGGGTGGCCCATGCGCCCGACGAAGTTGCGGTTGGTGGTGGCCACGGCGACCTCCCCGTCGTCGAGAATGCCGGTGTGCCCGCCGAAACACGCGCCGCACGTGGGTGGCGAGAGCATCGCCCCCGCGTCGAGCAGCGTGGCCACGACGCCCTCGGCCAGAGCCTGGCGATACGTACGCTGGGTGGCCGGCACCACCACGAGCCGGGTCCCCTTGGCCACCTGGCGCCCGCGCATCACCGTGGCCAGCGCGCGCAGGTCGCTGATCGTGCCGTTGGCGCAGTTGCCCACGTACACCTGATGCACCCGCACGCCCGGGCCGACCTCGTCGACCGTGCGCACGTTCCCGGGGCTCCACGGGGCGGCGATCAGCGGCGGCATGTCGGCCACATCGATGGTCACTTCCCGGTCGTACGCCGCATCGGGGTCGGCCCGCACCGCGTCCGGCCGGTGTCCGAGCCGGGGTTGCAGCCAGTCGAGCGTCACGTCGTCGGCCGCCACCATGCCGGTCTTGGCGCCGGCCTCGACGGCCATGTTGCACAACGCCATCCGGTCGTCGACCGACGTGCGGGCCAGCGCCTCGCCCGCGTATTCGACCGAGGCGTACGTCGAGCCGCTCACCCCGCCGTGCCGCAGCAACGCCAGCGCCAGATCCTTGCCCATCACATATTTCCCGGGCGTGCCCACGAAGGTGACGCGGTGCGCCTCGGGGACGCGGATCCACAGCTGCCCGAGCGCGAGCACGGCCGCCACGTCGGTCGATCCGACACCCGTACCGAAAGCACCGAGCGCCCCGGCCGTGCACGTGTGCGAATCGCCGCCGACCACCACCCGCCCCGGCAACACCCGCCCCTGCTCGGCCAGCAGCGCGTGCTCGATCCCGGAGTCCACAGTGGCCCCGGTCTCCCAGTAGTCCTCGATCCCCTGCGCGTCGGCGAATTCGCGCAGCAGCCGCACCTGGTGGGCGCTGCGGATGTCCTTGGCCGGCCAGAAGTGGTCGGCCACGCAGGCCACCTTCGCCGGGTCGAACACCCGCGCGGCGCCCATCCGCGCGAACTCCTTGAGCGCGACCGCCCCCGACACGTCGTTCAACATCAAAAGATCAACATCGAGCAGCCCGTACGAGCCCGGGGTGACATCCTCGACGCCGTGCGCCCGCAGCACCTTGGCCGTGAGCGTCTGCCCGGTCATCCGAGCACCTTGTCCTCGAAGGCGGCCAGCTCACCGAGCCCGACGACGCCGTTCAGCTCCTCGAGCGACATCATCGCGGGCAGGGCCCAGGCGGTGTCGCCCTTCTCGCGCAGTCCCCGCAGCAGCGCGAGCGCAGCCGCGGCCCCGGCCCGGATGGCCGACGTGGGGAAGATGACGACGCTGTAGCCCAGCTCGCCCAGCCTCGCCGCGGGCAGCAACGGCGTCAGCCCGGTCTCCGACATGTTCACCATCAGCGGACCGCCCGCGGCCAGCTCGCCGATGATCCGCAGCTCGTCCTCGCTCTGGGGCGCGTCCACGAAGCACACATCGGCCCCGGCCTCACGGAACAGGGCGACCCGCCGCAGCGCCTCGTCCAGGCCGAGCGGGGCCCGAGCATCGGTGCGGGCGATGACGGCCGTGCCGGGGTCACGCCGGCCGGCCACGGCGGCGGCGATCCGGCGTACGGCCTCGTCGGCCTCGACCACCCGTTTGCCCGCCATGTGACCGCACTTCTTGGGCCACTGCTGGTCCTCGATCTGGATCGCGGCCGCCCCGGCCAGTTCGAGCCGGCGTACGGTGTCCCGGATGTTCACGACATCGCCGTAGCCGGTGTCGGCATCGACGATCAGCGGTAGGTCGGTCACCGCGCGGATGGCGGCCAGGGCGGCCACGTTCTCGGCCGCGTCGTAGATGCCGATGTCGGGCCGGCCGTGCATAGCAGCGGCCACCGCGTACCCGCTGACGTAGATCGCCTCGAAGCCGGCCTTCTCGATCAGCCGGGCCTCGAGCGGGCTGCCGGCCCCGGCCACCACGTCGATGCCGGGGCGGGTGAACAGATCGAGGGTCACTTGTCCTCCATGCAGATCAGGGCACGGGCCACTTCACCGGCCCGCAGGGCGTCGAACGCGTCGTTGACTTCGTCGAGCGGATACCGGCGGGAGACGAGTTTGTCGACCGGGAGCAGGCCGGCCCGGTACAGGCCGATCAGCCGCGGGATGTCGCGGGCGGGCACGGCCGAGCCGAGATAAGAACCGCGGAGCGTACGTTCCTCGGCCACCAGGGAGACGGCCGGAATGCTGAGGTGCCGGTCGGGGTGCGGCAGGCCGACCGTCACGGTCGTCCCGCCCCGCGCGGTCATGGCGTACGCCTCCGCGAGTACCTTCTCGCTGCCGACGCTCTCGATGACGGTCCCGTACCGATCCACCCACGCCGAACCGGCCAGGAGCGTCTGATGGGCGCCCAGCTCGCGGGCCAGCGCCAGCTTGTCCTCGCGCACGTCGACGGCCAGGATCGGGTACGCCCCCGAGGCCACCGCGGCCAGCAGGGCGCTCAGTCCGACCCCACCCAGCCCGAGCACCGCCACCGACGTGCCCGGCTGCACTCGGGCCGCGTTCAGCACCGCCCCCGCGCCGGTGAGCACGCCACAGCCGAACAGCACGGCCACGTCCAGCGGCAGATCCTTGTCCACCTTCACCAGCGACTCGCGCGACACCACGGTCTGCCGCGCGAACGCCGACACTCCGAGATGCTGGTGCACCTCTTCACCGGCCCGGCGGAAGGGGCGGCTGCCGCGCAGCAGGGTGCCCGCGGTGTTCGCGACGGCACCCGGCTCACAGAGCGCGGGCCGACCGGCCACACAGGACGGGCAGGCGCCGCAGGCCGGGACGAACGTGGCCACCACGTGGTCGCCCGGGCTCAGGTCGGTGACGCCGGGTCCGATCTCGGCCACCACACCGCTGGCCTCGTGACCCAGCGCCATGGGGACCGGCCGGGGCCGGACACCGTCGATGACCGACAGGTCGGAATGACAGACCCCGGCGTACGCGATGTCGAGCCGGACCTCACCGCGGCCCGGCGCCGACAGGGTCAGCTCCTCGACCACCAGCGGGCCACCGATCGCGGACAGCACGGCCGCTTGCACCATCGGGCTTCTCCTCACTTACCGAGCAGGGACAGGGCGGTGGCCTGGTCGACCACGTCGGCGTACTTGGCCTGCAGGTCACGCAGGGAGGCCTCGTGGGCATCGGCGGCCCGGTCGGCCACGCCGTCGCGGGCCACGACCACGCTGTAGCCGTGTTGCAGGGCGTCGACAGCGGTCGCCCGCACGCAGCCCGAAGTGGAAGCGCCGGTGATGACGACGCTGTCGCAGCGCTCGGCGGTCAGCAGCGCGGCCAGCGAGGTGCCGGCGAAGGCCGACGCGAACAGCTTGCTCAGCACGGCCTCGCCGGGTCGCGGCGCGATGCGGGGGTCGATCTCGGTGAAGCGCGAGCCGGGCCGCAGCAGCAACAGATTGGGCGACTTGGCGATGAACGCGTGCGCGGTCCGCTCCCCCGCTTCGTCGTACGCGATAGTCGTGAAGACCACTGGCCGTCCGGCCGTCCGAGCGGCGTCCAGCAACTCGGTCACCGCCTGCACCGCCGGATCGGTCGCGCACGACAGGGGCGACGCCGGGTCGGTGAAGCCCAGGTTGAGGTCGACCACGATCAGGGCGGGCCGCTCCCCCACCCGCTGGGCGCCGCCGAACGACCCGCGCTCGTAGGCCTCGTCCGCGGTGGTCATTGCGCGGGCACCGGGCGAGCCGGGGCGAGCATGGCCGCCTCCAGCAGGTATTCGCGGGCCCGGACGGGGTCGGCCGCGATGGCCCGCAGGCGCTGGTGGTTCTCGGCCCGGACGTCCGGGTCGCGCTCCTGCATGGTCTGCCAGTTGCGATGGGTGGCCTTCTGCACGTACTCCAGGGCGACCGTCCGCCGCGTCTCGGCGAACTCGTCGAGGGCGCCGGACGCGCCGCCCAACGTGGCGTGCACGGCCTGCGCGGCGGCCAGGGCGTCGTGGATGCCGCTGTTCATGCCCATGCCGCCGAGCGGGTTGTTGATGTGCGCGGCGTCGCCGACCAGCAGCACCCGGCGCTCGCGGAACGTCGCGGCCACCCGCTGGTGCACGTTGTAGAGCGTGGTGTGGGTGACGTCGTACCCGGGCCCGTACGCGGCCACGCCCTGCAGGCGCCGGGCGATCTCGGCCGGGTCCTGCACGCGGTCGAGGTCGGCGCCGTCCTCGATCGGGAACAGCACCCGCCAATGCCGCGGGGTGCGCAGCAGCACGAGCCACTCGTCCGGGTCGGACACGTAGTTGACATAGGCCAGGTCGTCGAGCAGCTCGGCCAGGTCGGTCGTGGTCGAGGCGACCAGGAAGCGCTCGGGGTACGTGATGCCGTCGAAGCCGATGTCGAGGTCGCGGCGGGCGATGCTGTTGCTGCCGTCGGCCGCGATCACCCACTGCGCGGTCAGCGGGCCGGTGGGCAGGGTCAGCTCGACCCCGGACGCGTCCTGGCGGACGGCCCGCACCTCGGCCCCGCTGATCACGCGTACGTGGGGGAACTCGCGCAGTTTGCGGCGGACTATCCGCACGAGGTTGCTCTGCTCGCTCTGCAACCGGAACGGGTAGCGCGTGTCCCCGGCCAGCAGGGCGAGGTCGAAGGCGGCGACCACCCCGTCGCGCCGGTCCCGGTGCTGGTAGGTCGGGGCACGCAGGCCGGTGCCGAGCAGCTCGTCAGTGACGCCGAGGTCGTCGAGCATCTCGAGGGTCGGCGGGTGGAACGTCGAGGCCCGCGACTCCAGCGGGTTCGCGTACTGGTCGTGGTCGCTCTCCACGGCGATGACGGGAATCCCGCGTACGGCCAGGGCCAACGCGGCCACCGAGCCGACCGGGCCCAGGCCGAGCACGACCACGGTGTCCGGGCCGGCTGAGGACGGAAGATCGGAAAGAGAACTCATGCCTCACCAATTCTCGTGAGATGAGAATAAATATCTTCAGATGCGAGAAACCATAGGCACGGCTCGGCGCGGCCGTCAATCGGCCGGATCCGCGGAAAGTGGGCCTCGAGCTGGCGATACGCATCCGTTACCGACCGACACGAGCTCGTAACGGCAACCTCTTGACCAGCTTCTCGCAGCATGGTTATGGTCCGTGCCACACCGCAGTTCTCACCTTGCGGCAGGCACCTCCCCACAAATTGAGATTTCCCGGCGTCGCACCACACGCCGCCCGATCTTCCTTCCCGGTTTCTGCTCACCCCTTGGGAGAACCCATGAGCCGTACCCGAAAACTCCGACTGGTCGCCGTCGCGCTGGTGGCCCCGCTGCTGCTGACCGCCTGCACCCGGGCCGCCGAGCCCACCACCCCGGCCGCGGTCGACGCCCCGGTCGCCGCCAACAAGATCAAGGCGCCGGCCAAGACCCTCGGCATCTGGCAGTCCCAGGGCGACGGCGAGGGCCAGGTCGAGACGCTGGCCGGCATCAAGGCCGCGGCCGACGCGCTCGGCTGGAAGGTCGTCGTCACCGACTCCAACGGCGACCAGCAGGCCATGCAGAGCACGATGCAGTCGCTGATCTCGCAGAAGGTCGACGCGATCCTGACCGTGTTCGTGGCCAGCGGTCTCATCGCCGCCCAGCTGGGCCAGGCCAAGGCGGCCGGCATCCCGGTGCTCAGCGTCGGCTACCAGGGCACTCCGAACGAGAACATCACCGCCGAGTACGCCCCCGACCAGGCCGAGGAGGCCAAGCTCCTGCTCGAGCGGATGGGCCAGGACCTGGGCGAGGGCGCGAAGATCGCGCCGATCGCGGTCCAGGGCTATTACGGCATCGACCAGGTGATGGCCGCTCTCGACGCGCAAAAGGCCCAGTACAAGTTCGACGTGCTGCAGACGGCCAACGCCCCGGTGGCCGACATCTTCAACGGCCAGACCAAGGCCGCGTCGAGCTTCCTCAACGCCAACCCCGACCTCGACGCCTTCTACGCCGCCCTCGACATCGGCCCCCAGGCCATCGCCCCGGCGCTCAAGCAGACCAGCCGCGAGGTGCCGATCTACAGCTTCGGCGCGATCAGCTCGGCCCTCGAGTCGGTCCGCAACGGCCAGGCGATCGTGGCCACCTCGGACGGCACCGTCAAGGCCGGCTTCCTGGCCGTCGACGCCTTGCTCGCCCTCTGGGTCAACAACACCCCGATCCCGACCACGATCCCGGCCGAGCACGCCCTGACCTACCAGATCGTCGACAAGACCAACGCGCCGGCCAAGGGCGCCTCGGTCTACCCGCTGGCCGACATCAGCAAGCCGTTCTTCGACAGCTGGACCACCAAGTACGGCGCGGCCTGAGTCCGGCCGATCGACAAGGAGCAGCAGCGATGACAGTGGAAAGCGACGCCCGGCCCGAGACCCGGCCGGCGCCGAAGACGCGCGGCTTCGCCGGCACCCGGCTCTCGAGCGGGCAGTCGTGGGAGCGGTGGATCCTGCCCGGCGTGTTCGTCCTGACCGTCGCGTTCTTCACGATCGCCCGGCCCGGCGCGTTCCTGACCGTGGACAACGGCCGCTCGCTGCTGCAGCAGAACGCGCCGCTGCTCATCGTGCTCGGCGGCCTGTGCGTGGTGCTGGCGATGCGGGAGTTCGACCTCTCGTTCGCCAGCATCGCCGGGGCCAGCGGCGCGCTCACCGTGCAGTCGCTGGTGCTGTTCAACGCCACGGTGTGGTCGGCCGTCTTCTACGGCGTGGTGCTGGGCCCGCTGCTCGGCGCGCTCAACGGGGTCCTGGTCGGCTATCTGCGGGTGCCGTCGTTCATCGGGACGCTGGCCACCGGCTCGATCATCCAGGGCATCATGCAGGCGATCGCCTACCAGACGGTGTTCGAGGGCATCCCGAACGAGTACATGGACCTCACCCTGGCCCGGTTCCTGGGGGTGCCGATCAACCTGATCGTCATCGGCCTGGTGCTGCTGGTCATCGGGGCGGTCCTGCGCTACTCGGTGTTCGGGCGGCAGGCGGCGGCCATCGGCGACAACCCCGACGCGGCCCGGATCGCCGGGGTCAACGTGCGGCGGGCCAAGCTGATCGGCTTCACGATCAGCGGCGCCTGCGCCGGCGTGGCCGGGGTGCTGCTGACCTCGACGGCCGGGCAGTACTACCCCGACCCGGGCGCGGCTCTGCTGCTGGCGGCGTACGCGGCGGCCTTCCTCAGCCTCTCGCTGGGCCGGGGCTGGCGGTTCAACGTGGGCGGGGCGCTGCTCGGCGCGGTCTTCCTGGCCTGCGTGACCACCGGCGTCACGATGCTCAACTACCCGAGCTGGCTCAGCCAGTTCCTGCAGGGTCTGGTGCTGCTGACCGCGGTCTACCTGCTCACCCGGCGCCAGGTCGCCAAATGAGCGGCCCGTGGTTCGAGGCGAGCGGGCTGCACAAGCAGTTCGGGTCGATGGTCGCGATCAGCGAGGCCGACCTGACGTTGCGGGCGGGCGAGGTGCGCGGCGTGGTCGGGCCCAACGGCGCCGGCAAGTCGACGCTGATGCAACTCGTGGCCGGCTCGCTCACCCCCGAGCACGGCGAGATGCGGATCGACGGGGCGCCGGTCGCCTTCCGGCGCCCGGCCGACGCCATCGCGGCCGGGATCGCCCTGGTGCCGCAGGAGATGCGGCTGGCGCCCAACCTCAGCGTGGCCGACAACGTGGTGCTGGGCAACGAGCCGCGGCGGTACGGCTGGGTCAGCGCCCGGCGCTCCCGGCAACTGGCCGAACGGGCCCTCGACCGGCTCGGCGCCCGGCTCGACCCGGACGCGGCGGTCACCTCGCTCAGCCCGGTCGACCGGCGGCTGGTCATGGTGGCCCGGGCCCTGGCCCGCGACGCCCGGCTGGTCATCCTGGACGAGCCCACGGCCGCCCTGGCGCCGCAGGAGGCCGGGGCGATCCTGGACGCGGTGCGGGCCATCGCCGGCACCGGGGTCACGTTCCTGTACGTCTCGCACCGTTTCGACGACATCGAGCAGGTGGCCGACGCGGTGACCGGGGTCCGCGACGCGCGGGTCGTGGCCGATCTGCCGAAAGACAAGATCAACCGGGCTACGCTCGTCTCGCTGGTCAGCCCCGTCGACGAGCTGTCGCACGCGGTGCCGCCCCGCCCCGCCGCGGCCGCCGTGGCCGGCTCGACCGTGCTGGCGGTGGACGACCTGACCGGCGGGCCGTTGCAGGGCGTCTCGTTCCGGGTCGCCTCGGGCGAGATCGTCGGCATCGCCGGGCTCTCCGGCTCGGGCGCGGACGAGGTGATGGCCATGGTGGCGGGCATCGACCCCCGCACGGGCGGCGTGGTCTCCGTACGGGAAAAAATTCTGCCCTCGGGCGACCGGGTGCGGGCCGTGCGGGCCGGCGTGGCCTATGTGCCCGGCAACCGGACGCTGGCGGTGCTGCCGAATCATGACGTGCGCTCGAACGTGAGCATCAGCAACCTTCCCGCGTACGGGAAATGGGGTGTGCCCGCCCCGCAGCGGGAGACCGCGACCGTGCTCGAACTGACGGCGGCCGTTCAGCTCGAGGGCGCGCTCAGCCGGCCGATCTCGTCGCTGTCCGGCGGCAACCAGCAGAAGGCGGTGTTCGCCCGCTGGATGGCCCGCGACTGCGCGGCGCTGCTGCTGCACGACCCGACCGCCGGCGTCGACGTGCGGGCCCGGGCCGAGATCCACCAGCGGGTGCGCGAGCTTGCCGCGACCGGGATGGCCGTCCTGGTCGTGACCACCGACCTGCCCGAACTCATCGAGCTCTGCGACCGCGTGCTGGTGCTCGACCGCGGCGCGCTCGTGGCCTCACTACCGGGCGACGGACTCACCGAATCAGCCGTGCTGGCCGCCATGGTCTCAGCTCCCCTGGACGCTGCCCCCTTGCCGGCCCCCCTCGAGGTTGCTCCCTCGTCGGCACCCCTTGGCTCTGCTCCCTTGAACGATCAGAACGGAAGGCGATCATGACCACGTATTCGCGGCTCTACCACTGGATCGACGGCAAGCAGGTGGCTCCGGCGTCCGACGGTGTCATCGACCTGATCAACCCGACCACCGAGGAGTTGCTGGGCCAGGTGCCCGCGGGCACCGCCGAGGACGTCGACCGGGCCGTCCGCGTGGCCGTCGCCGCCTTCCCGGCCTGGTCGGCCACGACACCGGCCGAGCGCGCGGCCATTCTGGCCCGCGCCGTGGAGGGCATGGAGCGCCAGGGCAAGGCGCTGGCCGAGACGATCACGGCCGAGGTCGGCGCGCCCGAGAAGATTTCGCTCAGCGCGCAGGTCGGCTTTCCGCTCAACGTGCTCAAGTCGCACGTCGACATCCTGCGCACTTTCACATGGGACGACCACATCGCCAACTCGCTGATCCTCAAGGAAGCGGTCGGCGTGGTCGGCGCGATCAGCCCCTGGAACTTTCCCATCCAGCTGGTTATGGCCAAACTGGCGCCGGCGTTGGCCGCGGGTTGCACGATCGTGCTCAAACCGAGCGAATACACGCCCCTTACCGCGTACATGCTGGCCGAGATCTTCCAAGAGGCCGGCCTGCCCGACGGCGTATTCAACATCGTTTGCGGTACGGGCCCAGTAGTAGGCGAGGCCATCTCGCGGCACCCGCTGGTCAACATGGTGTCGATGACCGGCTCGACCCGGGCCGGCCGCCAGGTGTTCGCGGCGGCCAGCGAGACGGTCAAGCGCATGCACCTCGAGCTGGGTGGCAAGAGCGCCAGCCTGATCCTGCCCGACGCCGACTTCGAGAAGGCCGTGCGGACGACGGTCGACCAGGCCTTCTTCAACTCGGGTCAGGCCTGCCTGGCCTGGAGCCGGATGCTGGTGCCGAACGACCGGATGGCCGAGGCGTCCGAGATCGCGGCGAGCCAGGCTGCGCTGTACCGCAGCGGCGACCCGTCGTCGAGCGACACCGACCTCGGCCCGCAGCAGAACAAGGCCTGCTGGGACCGCGTGCAGGAGTACATCGGCGGCGCTGTCTCGTCGGATGCCACGCTGGTCGCAGGCGGCCTGGGCCGGCCGGAGGGCCTCGACCGCGGCTGGTTCGTGCGCCCGACGGTGTTCGCCGGGGTCAAGCCGAGTGACCGCATCGCGCAGGAGGAAGTGTTCGGCCCGGTCATGTCGATCCTGGGCTACGACACCCCCGACGAGGGCGTGGCCATCGCCAACGACTCCATCTTCGGCCTGCACGGCGCGGTATGGGCGGCCGACGAGGAGGCGGCCCTGCCGTACGTGAAGCAGCTGCGCACCGGCCGCATCGACGTCAACGGCGCCAAGACCAACCTGGTCTCCCCGTTCGGCGGCTACAAGCAGAGCGGCTTCGGCCGCGAACTGGGCGTCTACGGCTTCGAGGCCTACCTCGAGATCAAGTCGGTCCAGCTCTCCGGTGACGACACCGGCGGCCTGGAGAAGGGCATCCGCGTCCGGGAGGAACAGGGTTGACCCCCCACCCGCGCCCGGCCCCGGCCCACCTGGCCGGCACCCCCGGCTACGTAACGGTCACCGCAGGCGCGGCCCACATCCGCGTGTACGCCAGCACCACCGCCCCCCACCCGAGCGAATCCGCACCCACCGGCCACGCGCACGTGGACAACCGCGGGCCCGGTGAACGGCTCACCCTCGTGTTGTTGCACGACTCCCCCGGTTCGGCAGCGGCGCTGGCGCCGCTGGCGATGCGGCTGGCAGAGACGCACCGGGTGGTCACGATCGATCTGCCGGGACATGGCGGCACCACTGTCCCGGCAGATCCCGTGAACCCGGCCGCCACCGCAGCCCGAACGGTGACCGAGGTGCTGCACAAGCTCGGCCTCAGCGAGGCCCCGATCGCCGGCCTCGGCTACGGAGCTCGGGTGCTCGCCCACATGAACGGCCCGAACCGGATGGTGACACGGGGCACGACTCCGGCAACGGCGCCGGTGCCGCCACCAGGAGTCGGTCACCTGATCGACACCTGGTGGCGCGTCCGCCACCAAACCCACCCGTCCGAGCAGCTGAACCCAGCCGACCTCAACGAGGTATTCACCGACGTCCTGGGGCAACCCACGTTCTCCCCACCGTCCGCCCCGTTCGACCTTGACGGCGCCATCGAACTCCCGGAGTGGTCAGCCCCCGCAATCCAATCCGCGGCAGCCGGCGCGGCAGTCGGCGCGGCGGCGGATGGTGGCATCGCGTATCGCCTATCGATTGTCGATAATCGCGTTGGGGAAATCGACTATCGATTCGTGAACGGCGTGCCGCTGCACTTCCGGACGGCCGGCTGGGGTCGTGCCGGGCGGCCGCTGGTCGTGCTTCCGCCCGCGCCCGGCTCCAGCACGAAAGTCGCGGCCCTGGTCGAGCAGCTCGGACGGCACCGCCCGGTCCTCGCCGTCGACTACCCCGGCCACGGCCGGTCGGCTCCGCTCGAACCCGCCCAAAACCATGACCGGCCAGCGCCACCCGGCTCTGTCCACAACCACAACCGGCCTGCACCGCTCGGCTCCGTCCTCGGTCCCGGGGCCGAGCGAGAATCGATTCTCGATTGCGGCACGGATGGGACTGCCGGCAGCGGCTTCGGCCATGTCGCGGTGACGCCGGAGGCGTACGCGGATCGGGTTGAGGCTTTGGTGGCCGAGCTTGGGCTCGGTGACGTGGACGTGTACGGGAGTCATTCCGGGGCGCTGATTGGTTTGCTGTGGCAACGGCGTCATCCGGGGCGGGTGCGGGGGCTTGTGCTCGATGGGTTGCCGCTGGGGTCGTCGTTCGCGCACCTTGACCTTGATGAGTACCTGCCCGATCTCACGCCGGACCGGGACGGTCAGCATGTGTTGCGAGCTTGGGCTATGGGTCACACACGCGAGAATGCGACCGCTTGGACGGCCGATCTGTTGCGCGGCGCGGCCACGTACGACGTGCTTTATCGGGCCGTTCTGACCTATGCCGTTGAGGAGCAGCCGGGCGGGCCGCCCACGCCCACGCTGCTGTTGCGGACCGCCGGCGACAAGCTGGCGCGCGACGTCGAGCGGGTGCATGAGCTGCTGCCGCACGCTCGGGTCGCCGACACCACACCCGAAACCACGGCTGCCGTGGTGGAACAGTTTCTCACTCTTGTCGGGAGCCCCCTTTGACTACGACCCTCGCGCCTCGCGCCGTTTTCGGTGTCATCGTGCCGTCCACCAATACCGTGGTGGAGGACGAGTACAACCTCATGCGGCCGCCCGGGATCTCGGTTCACGCCGGCCGGATCCACATGCGCAACGAGAGCCTGGCCGGGGATGAGCGCTTCGAGCAGTTCCTCGAGGAGCTGCGCCAGGAGCTCGGCGGGGCCATCGATCGGGTCATGACCGTCAAGCCGGACGGCATGATCATGGGGATGTCGGCCGAGACGTTCTGGGGCGGGGTCGAGGGCAGCGAGAAGTTCACGGCCTGGGTGCAGGAACGCTGCGGACTGACTCCGGCCACGGGGGCCGCCGCCTGCGGGGCCGCGCTGCGGGAGCTCGGCGCGCGCCGGATCGGGGTCATCACCCCGTACCAACCAGTGGGGGACGACCAGGTGCGGCAGTTCTTCGAAGGGCTGGGGTTCGAGGTCGAGACGGTTCTCGGGCTCAAGTGCCCGTCCGCCACCTCGATCGCCGAAGTGCCGTTGGACGAGGTGGAACGGGCCTTCCGGGCCGTGAACTCGTCGCGGGTCGACGCCCTCGTGCAGGCCGGCACCAACCTGCCCGCGGTGGCCGTCGCGGCCGACCTCGAGGCGCGGCTGGGCAAGCCGGTCCTGGCGATCAACGCGGTGACGTTCTGGCACGCGTTGCGCCGGAACGGATTCACTGATCGGATTTCCGGGTTCGGCCGGTTGCTGGAGGAGCGATGAGCGTGCAGAAGTCCGAGGAGACGGCCCGGAGCGGGTCCGGGAACGAGAGCTCGCGCAAGCTGCTGAGCCTGCTGTTCTCGTTCACCGAGGAGAACCACACCCAGTCCGTGAACGACCTGGCCACGTACCTGGGCGCGCCGGTCAGCACCGTCTATCGCTACGTCGGGTTGCTGCGCGAGTTCGGCATCCTCGAGGAGGCCGAGCGGGGCCGGTACCAGGTCTCGATGCGCGCGGTCGGGCTGGCGAGGGCGGCCCGGGCCGCGGCCGGTGGGGTGGCCGCGATTGCCCGCCCCTATCTCGACCAACTGGCCCGCGAAACCGGGGAGACGGCGCTGATCGTCAAGCGCATCGGCCACTCGGTCGTGGCCGTCGACATCGCCGAGTCCCATCAGGCCGTACGCCTTCGGTTCGAGCGCGGAGCGCTGATGTCGCTGCATCAGGGGGCGGCCGCGCGACTGCTGCTGGCCACGATGCCGCCCGCCCAGCGTCAGGCTTACTACCGGGCCGTACGCGGCACGACCGGGGAGATCGCGGGCCTGCCCGACGAGGCCGAGTTGCGCGCGGTCGCCGAACAGGGCTGGGCCGAGAGCTTCGGTCAGGTCGAGGAGGGCATCTGGGGTTGCTCGGCCGCCATCTTCGACGGGGGCGAGATGGTCGCGGCGCTGGCCGTGGCCGGGCCGCTGTACCGGCTGTTCGACACCCGCCGACAAGACATCATCACCGCCGTGCGGCGCGTCGCCGACGAGATCAACCAGGACCTGGCCGGCCGTCTGAGGGGCACTTCGTGAACATTCCTTTGTGGGTCGACGGGCAACCGGTTCAGGGCACCGGCGATATCGCCCGGGAGAACCCGGCCCGGCCGGGCGAGCAGGTCGGCACGGTCCGTACGGCCGACGCGGCGCTCACCGGCGAGACGGTCGGCGCGGCGTCGGCGGCCTTCCCGGGCTGGGCCGCGGTGCCGGTGGCCGAACGCGTCACCCGGGTCACCGACGCCATCGTCGAGACCTCGGCCGCCAACGGCGAACGCGGCCCGCTGCTCAGCCGCGAGCTGGGCAAGGTCATCGCCGACGTGCAGGGCGAACTGGGCTTCGCGCTGGCCCTGGCCCGCTACGACGGTCCGGTGGCGCAGCGGCTGTGCGCCGACAAGGTGCTCACCGATGACGAGGGCACGCTGATCACTACGGTCGACCCGTACGGCGTCATCGCGGCCATCACGCCCTGGAACGCCCCGGTGATCCTGGCCGCGCTCAAGGTCGTGCCCGGCCTGATGACCGGCAACACGATGGTGGTCAAGCCGTCGCCGCTGGCCCCGCTGGCCGTCACCGACTTCCTCAGCCAGGTCGCGCGGCGGCTGCCGGCCGGCGTGCTCAACGTGGTCAACGGCGGCGCCGACGTGGGGCAGGCCCTGGTCGGCGACCCGCGGGTGGCCAAGGTGAGCTTCACCGGCGGGCTGACCACGGCCCGGCACATCGCGGCCACCGCGGCCCACCACGTGCGGCCGACCGTGATGGAGCTGGGCGGCAACGACGCGGCCATCTTCCTGCCCGACGCCGAGATGGACGTGGAGACGCTGCAGCGGGCGGTCTTCGGCTCGTTCCTCACCAGCGGGCAGGTCTGCATGGCCATCAAGCGGCTTCTCGTGCCGGCTGCTCGCCGGGACGAGTTCGTCGAGGCGTACCTGGAGGCGGCCCGCCGCGTGCTGCGCGTGGGCGACCCGCTCGACCCGGCGTCGACGATGGGCCCGGTCATCTCGCGCGAGCACCAGAAGCGGATCGACGCCCTGGTCCAGTCGGGCCGCGATGCCGGCGGCACCGTGCACGACCTGGGTGTGTACGAGCCGAGCAGCGACGACGGCTACTGGGTGCGGCCCACGCTCGTGCTGGGCTTGGACGACAACCATCCGCTGGTGGCCGACGAGCAGTTCGGGCCGACGGTCCCGCTGCTCACCTACGACTCGGTCGACGAGGCGGTGGCCCGGGCCAACAGCGTGGAACACGGGCTGGCGTCCTCGGTCTGGTCGGCCGACGAGCAGCGTGCGGTGGACGTCGCGCGCCGCCTCGACGCCGGGTTCTCGTTCATCAATTGCCACAACCGCGCCGGTACGTCGCTCCGGGCGTCCTTCGGAGGCCGCCGCAGCAGCGGTCACGGCCGCGAGTTCGGCGAGGCCGGCGTGGCCGAGTACGTGCAGACGCACTCGATCAACAGCCCGGCCGCCATCCGCGAGAAACGCGCCCTCGGCAACGCCTACCCGGTGGCGGGATGAGCACGGCGGTCCGGGTCGGCGGGCGGGTCGCGCGGCTGACGGCGGCCGGGGTCATCACGGTGACCGACGAGGCCGTGCCGGTCGCCGGGCCGGGTGAGGCGCTCGTGCGGCTGACCGCGTGCGGCATCTGCGGGACGGACGTGCACGCCTACGCCGGCCGCCCGGCCAACCTGCCGATCACGCTCGGTCATGACGCGGCCGGTGTGCTCGTCGACAGTGGCCAACGGGTCACCATCGACCCCACGATCGCCTGTGGCGTCTGCGTCTACTGCGCACAGAACCGGCCTCAGCTGTGCCGGGACGGCGGCTACCTCGGCATGACCTGCGAAGGCACGATGGCCGAGTACATAGTCGTACCGTCGGACAATCTCGTGCCGCTGCCGGATGAGGTGAGCGACATCGAGGCGACCGTGCTCGAGCCGATCGCCGTCGCGCTGCACGTACTGGAACGGCTGGGCCCATGGACGGCCGCCCAGCAGCAGGCCCACGTCGTCGGCGGCGGTCCCCTCGGCATCGTGCTGACCCAGACCCTGATCGCCCACGGTTGGGAAACGGTGGTCCACGAGCCGCAGGAGCACCGCCGCGAGGCGGGCCGGGCGGCCGGGCTCAACGTGCGAGACAGCACGAAGGCAGATCCCGGCGATCCAGCCGACGGCCCACTGCTGATCGTCGAGACCTCGGCCACGGCCGGCGGGGTCGCGCTGGCGAGCCGCCTGGCCACGCCCGGTTCAGCCATCGCCGCCGTCGGCCGCGCGCCGGCCGACTTCGCCACAGCCGACATCCTCGGCCGCGAGCTGACCGTCTTCGGCTCCCGCGGCGGCGCCGGCACCTACCCCCGAGCGGTCGAGCTCGTGCGGGACGGCCTCGTTCGCCCCGCCCCGGTCGTGTCGCACAAGTTCGCGCTGGCCGACACGGGCGAGGCCCTGCGAGCCGTCACCGCCCCGGGCAACACCGTGCTCCGGGCAGTCCTCATCGCCTGACCCACCGCGCGGGCCGCGCTCCGGCTCGCCTTGGCGCCGGGCTGCACCGGCGGCCCGACGCCACGGCGAGCCGCGAGCCGCTCGGATGGCGGCGGGCCGTTCTTTGTCGGTTGATGAAAAGGTTTACAGTGATCATGCTCGATGTCTTGACATGATCTCGTGACAGATCAGAAGCTGGCCGCGTGGCAGTGACCATCAAGGAGGTCGCACGCGTGGCCGGCGTCTCGACGGCCACGGTGACCCGGGCGTTGTCCAGCCCCGAGGTGGTGCGCCCGGCCACCCGCGAGCGCGTCCGCGAGGTCGCGGCCAGCCTCGGCTACCACCCCAACCGGGCCGCCCGCGGCCTGATCACCGGCCGCACCGGCAACCTCGGCCTGCTCGTGCCCGACCTGGCCAACCCGTTCTTCCCCAGCATCGTCAAGGGCGTGCAGGGCCGCGCCCACGAGGCCGACCACGCCGTCTTCCTGGCCGACACCGACGAGGACCCGGCGGCCGAGGCCGGCCTCGTGCGCAAGCTGGCCAAACAGGTCGACGGCATGGTGCTCTGCTCCCCCCGCATGGCCGAGGCCGAGCTGCGCGAGCTGGCCGCCGAGGTCCCCACTGTGCTCGTCTACCGCCGCATCCCCGGCGTCCCGTCCGTGACCGCCGAGTTTCTCGACGGCATGCGCCAAGCAGTGAGCCACCTGGTCGCCCTGAGCCACAAAAAGATCGCGTACGTGGCCGGCCCGCGCAGTTCGTGGGCCAACCGCGAGCGAGTCAGGTCGCTGCGCGCGGTCACCCGCAAGTCTGAAGTGGAACTCACCGAGTTCGGGAACGTGGCTCCCCAGTTCCACGGCGGCGTCTCCGTCGCCGACAGCGTGCTCGCCTCAAATGTCACCGCTGTTATCGCTTACAACGATCTGGTCGCGCTCGGCCTGCTGCACCGCTTCGCGGCCCGCGGCGTGTCCGTGCCCGGCGACATCAGCGTGCTCGGCTTCGACGACATCCCGCTGGCCGAGATGGTCCATCCCGCGCTCACCACCGTCGCACTGCCCAAGGAGGAAGCCGGCCAGGCCGGTGTCGACCTCCTGCTGGACCGCAAGCCGGCCGTCCGGCGTGAACTGCCGACCCAACTCATGGTGCGGGGCTCCACCGGTCCCGCCCGCTGACGAAGGGCACCCCCATGGCACGTACCAAATTCGCTCTTGCCGCTACTGCCCTGTTGCTCGCCTCGTGCGGCGCGCCCGACAGCCCGAACAGCGGGGGTGGCGCCACCGACGGGCCGGTGCCCGAGAAGCCGGACCGCGCCGTCACCCTCAACGTCCTCGACGTGGCCGGCAACCTGCAGCTGACCCAGGGCATGATCGACGACTTCGCGGCCAGGAACAAGGACCAGATCGAGAAGGTCACCTACTCCAAGGCCACCGCGCCCGAACTGGTCGGCAAGGTCAAGGCGCAGCAGGCGGCCGACCGCGTCGACATCGACCTCGTGCTGACCGGCGTCGACGGCCTGGCCGCGGGCATCGACCAGGGACTGTGGAACCCGCTGCTGCCCACCCACGCGGCCCGGCTGCCCGGCATGGCCAACTACCTGCCGGGCGCGGCGGCCATGCAGAAGCTGGCCGGCGACCACGGCGTCACCGTCACGTACTACCCGTCCGGACCGCTGATCGAATACCTGCCGGCCAAGGTGCCCGAACCGCCCAAGACAGCTGAGGCCCTGCTGGCGTACGCCAAAGCGAACCCCGGCGCCGTGCAGTACGCCCGGCCGTCGAACTCGGGCCCCGGGCGGACGTTCCTGATGGGTCTGCCCTACCTGCTCGGCGACAGCGACCCGAAAGACCCGGTCAACGGCTGGTCGAAGACGTGGGCCTACCTGGCCGAACTCAACAAGTACGTGACGCTCTACCCGTCGAGCACGTCCGAGACGATGAAGAACCTGGCCAACGGCTCAGCCAAGATCATCGCGACCACGACCGGCTGGGACATCAACCCGCGTGTGCTCGGCACCGTGCCCAAGGAGGCCGCGGTCGGCACGCTCGACGGTTTCCACTGGGTCACCGACGCGCACTACGCGGTCATCCCGCGCGGCGTGCCCGTGGCCAAGCAGGCCGCCATCCTCAATCTGTTGAAAGACATGCTCTCTCCGGAGCAACAGGCCAAGGCGTACGACAAGGGCTACTTCTATCCGGGCCCGGCGATCAAGGACGTGACGCTCAGCATGGCTCCCGCCGAGAGCCAGCAGGCGCTGGCCGAGTTCGGCCGGCCCGAGTACGAGCAGCTCATCGCCGACAACCCGGTCGAGGTGCCCCTGGACGCCAAGTCGCTGGTGGCCGCGTTCGACCGCTGGGACAGGGAGATCGGCGGCGCCAAGGTGAAGAAGTGACCGGCTTCGACGAGTTGCGCCTCGACGGCGTCCGGCGTCGCTTCGGCGGCCAGGACGCCCTGGCCGGCCTGAGCCTGACGATCCGCCGCGGCGAGTTCATCGCGCTGCTCGGCCCGTCCGGCTGCGGCAAATCGACCGCGCTCAACTGCCTGGCCGGCCTGCTGCCATTGTCCGAGGGCAGCATCTGGCAGGACGGCGCCCGGCTCGACACGCTGCCACCCGAGAAACGCGGCTTCGGCATGGTGTTCCAGAGCTACGCGCTCTTCCCCCATTTGTCGGTGCGCAAAAACATCGCGTTCGGGCTGCAGATGCGGCGTCTGCCCCGCGACGAAGTGCGCCGCCGAACAGATCAAGCCCTTTCCCTCGTACGGTTGGAGGAGCACGCCAAGAAGCTGCCGGGCCAACTCTCCGGCGGGCAGCAACAACGTGTCGCCATTGCCCGGGCCGTGGTGCTCGAACCGTCGCTGGTGCTGATGGACGAGCCGTTGTCCAACCTGGACGCGAAGCTACGGCTCGAAATGCGTACGGAGATCCGCCGTCTCCACCAGACGCTCGGGCTCACCACGGTTTATGTGACGCACGACCAGGAAGAGGCGCTGTCGCTGGCCGACCGCCTGGTCGTGCTGCGCGACGGCCGGGTCGAGCAGATCGGCACCCCCGAGGATCTGCACGAGCGCCCGGCCAACCGTCACGTGGCCGACTTCATGGGCTATCGCAATCTGCTGCCGATGAAGGTGAAGGCGGTGCACGGCCCGGTCGTGGCCGTCGAGGGATCGGGCCTGACGCTGGAAGGCACCGCGGTCGGCCCGCTCTCCCCCGGCGACGACGTGGTAGCCGGCATCCGCCCCGAAGACCTGCACGAGGGCGGCTCCGGCGTGCCGGTCACCGTCGAGGTCGTCGAATATCAGGGCCGCGAGCTGGCCGTCGAGGCCCGCACGCAGTCCGGGGACGCGGTGCACCTGCGGGCGGCCACGCGACCGGCGCCGGGAGACCAGATCACGGTCACGGCCGCACCCGCCCGGGTCCTGGTGTTCCCGTCATGACCCGGACCCAGACCCGCCTGGCCGTGCGGCATCGCCTGGCCGAGCGCGGGGTCGACCGGCAACTGTGGCTGCTCGTACCCGGATTGGCGTGTGTCCTGGCC
Organism: Paractinoplanes aksuensis; assembly: GCF_024137025.1. Lineage (GTDB taxonomy): Bacteria > Actinomycetota > Actinomycetes > Mycobacteriales > Micromonosporaceae > Actinoplanes > Actinoplanes aksuensis. Next base: position 140,046 of record NZ_JAMYJR010000001.1, on the reverse strand, counting down.
CTTTTCGTCTACCCCTTCGCGTACGGAATCGGCTTGTCCTTCCAACCGGCCGAGGGCGGGGTGTTCGGCGCGTACCGCGCGTTCTTCGCCGACGCCTACCAGCGCGACACGATCGCCACCACGCTCAGTCTGTCCCTGCCCGCCGCCATCCTCAACGTGGCCGCGTCGGTGCCGATCGCTTATCGAATGCGCGGCCGTTTCCGCGGCAAGCGCCTGCTCACAACGGTGCTGGTCGTGCCGATCACGCTGGGCACCGTGCTCACCGCCGAGGGCCTGCTCAACTATCTCGGCCCGGCCGGATGGTTCAATCGACTGCTGTTCTTCGTGGACGAGCCGATCCGCCTGACCAACAACTACTGGGGCGTTTTCTTCTCGCTGGTCATCACCGGATTCCCGTTCGCCTTCCTGCTCATCCTGTCCTACCTGTCGGGTATCGACCCGACACTGGAACGAGCCGCGGCCACGCTCGGGGCCGGGCGCCGCCAGCGCTTCCAGCGGATCACCCTGCCGCTGCTCGCCCCCGGCCTGGCCACCACGTTCTGCCTCACGTTCGTACTCGCCTTCAGCGTCTTCCCGTCGGCCGTGTTGGTCGGCGACCCCGCCGGCACGACCCGCGTCATCTCGATCGCCGCCTACCACGCCGCGTACGAGGTCTACGACTACTCGCTGGGCAGCGCGATCGCCGTCGTCATGGGCGTGGTCGAGCTGCTGGTCGTCGCCATCGTGCTGGGCCTGCGCTCGCTGCTGTACACCGGCTCGACGGGAGGCAAAGGATGAGCCGCCGGATCGTCGCCTCGCCCACGTCCTGGCTGATCTGGGGCGCTGTCGCGTTCTTCCTGATCAATCTGGCCGGCGTCATCGCCTCGGTGGTGGTCAACTCGTTCGGCGAGCGCTGGTTCGACACATGGCTGCCCTCAGGCTGGACCACCCAGTGGTACGCCACCGCTTGGACCGAGTTCGGCCTGCTCAACGTCATGGTGGTCACCCTCGAGGTGGCGGTGCTGGTGGTCGGCATCTCGGTCCTGGTCGGCGTGCCCGCTTCGTACGTGCTGGCTCGCCGCTCCTTCCCCGGCCGCCGCCTCGTCTACCTGTTGTTCCTGCTGCCGATCCTGATGCCCCCCATCACTTACGGCATCCCGCTGGCCACAGTCCTTTACAAGTACGGTTTCGCGGGCCACCTGACCGGCGTCGTGCTGGCCAACCTGGTCCCGTCCATCCCGTTCGTCATCCTGACCATGACCCCGTTCATCGAGCAGATCGACCCGGCGATCGAACGAGCAGCCCGCATGTGCGGCGCCAAGACCTGGCAGATCTTCGCCCGTATCCTCGCCCCTTTGCTGGTCCCCGGCATCTTGGCCGCCTCGATCCTGGTCCTGGTCCGCACGGTAGGCATGTTCGAACTGACCTTCCTCACGGCCGGCCCCGACTCGCAAACCCTGGTGGTAGCCCTCTACTACTCGATGTCCGCCGCCGGCATCCGAGCCCAGCAGTCCGTCGACGCCATGGCCGTCCTCTACACGGCCTCCATGCTGGTGCTGCTGGTGATCGCCCTACGCTTCGTCAACCCCACCCAATTGGTAGCCCGAGTCAAAGAAGACCCGGACTGACCGGACCAGCCGGCAGCCAGGTCCGGGCAGCTCGTCGACCATCGACGCCTCTCACATCGTTGCTCGCTGATCGATAGCCGATAACCGATAGTCGTTCGTATCAGTCGTCCGGTGGCCGCGGAGTTGGCATCATCGGGCGATGACCTCCTACGTCTCGCACACCACCGTCGATTGTGCCGACGCGTTCACCCTGTCGCGCTGGTGGCAATCGGTTCTCGATTATCGAGAGGATCCCGACGATCCGAACGAGCCCGGGCACGAGGAGTGCATGATCTTCTCGGCTGACGGGCGGCACCGGCTCCTGTTCATCGAGGCGCCGGACACCAAGCAGGTCAAGAACCGGATCCACCTGGATCTGCGGCCGGCCGAGGGCACGCGCGACGAGGAGTACGCGCGGCTGACCGAGCTCGGCGCGACCACCGTGTCCGACCTGCGCAATCCCGACGGAACGGGGTGGGTCGTGCTGGCCGATCCGGAGGGGAACGAGTTCTGCATCCTGCGCAGCGAGGGCGAGGTAGCCGCCGGACGCTCCTGATGCCGGCCGATCGCGGTCACGGCGATCGAGCTCTCGAGCGCCTTCGGCGAGACCAGAAGGCCCAGTTCCGCGTTCTGCTTGTGGCGGCTCGTCCGGGTCGCCGTTCGCCTTCTTCGAAGGAGCAGACGATGCGGTCTCTTGTTCTACGCACGCTCGGGGTGCTGATCGCGGCCGGAATCGGTGCGACTGCCACCGCTGGACCCGCGGCAGCGACCGGAAACAACACGTTCCGCCTGGTCAGCGGCGGCGTGGTCGCGTCCGGATCGTATGACCATATGATGAGCATCCCGGAGCAGCCGGCACCGCCCATCCGCGTCACCGGGACCCTGACCGGTCGCGACTACTTCCGCTGCGCCGTCATCCAGGTCGGCCGCAGCGGCCCCGCCGACGGCCTCGAATGGCAGACGTTCGGCCGCCACTGCGGACCGGGCCGCACCAAGGTGCGGGTCCAGGCCAACTACATGTTCCGGGGCGTGCAGCCCCCGGTGCGCCTTTGCAGCGGCTGGTCCCTCCGCCAGGCCGAGCAAGGCCGCCAGTGCGACCTCTACCGCCCGCCGACAGACCGCTGACCGAGTCCCGGGCCGGCCGCTCCCACGGCCGGCCCGGCGGCCGGCCACCCGCTCAACCCGGCGGCCAGCCGATGGCCCAACCGTGCTGAAAGACGGCGCGGGATCCTGCCCGTTCGGGCACGTTCGCACAGGTCCGGCAACCGGGTCCGCCCCGTACTGCGGGTCACCGTGGCGACGCTGACGCGGGCGTCGAACACCAGGTCAAACCCCTCACCAACAGGGCCGACGAGTCCGGGCCAACGTCGACTGTCGAGTTGCGCCTCGCCGCTGGGTGACAGAACGTGAAGGTGATGGTCGGACTTGCGTCGGCTGAGTGAGTGGGGTCTATGTTGGGGATTGTTACGTCTTGTCCCTCTCCCCGGAGGAATCCCCCAATGCGTAAATCAAGGTTCTTCATCGCAGCCACGGCCCTCACCGTCACCTTGGGCGCAGGCCTGGCAGTCGGCTCCCGCAGCGACACCGCCGAGGCCGCGGTCGTCTGGAACGAGGACTTCAACGGCCCGGCCGGCGCCGGCGTCGACACGTCCAAGTGGAACTTCGACACCGGCGGCAACGGCTGGGGCAACCAGGAGCTGCAGTACTACACCGACGGCACGGGCAACGTGGCCCAGGACGGCCAAGGCAACCTGGTCATCACCGCCCGCAAGGGCAGCGGCGGCCACAACGACTGCTGGAACGGCGCCTGCCAGTTCACCTCGGGCCGAATCCAGACCAACGGCAAATTCACCCAGCAGTACGGGCGAGTCGAGGCCCGGATCAAGGTCCCCGACGGCTCCGGTCTCTGGCCCGCTTTCTGGATGCTGGGCGGCAACAACTGGCCGGCCGACGGCGAGATCGACATCATGGAGGTCGTCGGCCGCGAGCCCAACCAGCTCTTCGGCACCCTGCACGGTCCCGGCTACTCGGGCGGCGAGTCCTACGGCAACCAGATCGTCTCCGGCACCCCCTGGCACCAGGACTTCCACACGTACGCCGTCGACTGGTCCCCCAACCTGATCGTCTGGACCGTGGACGGCAACGAGTTCTTCCGCGCCACCCCCGACTCCCTACGCGCCGCCAAGGGCAACGTCGACTGGGTCTTCGAACACGAGTTCTTCGTCATTCTCAACCTCGCCGTCGGCGGCAATTTCGGCCAGGGCAACCCCGCCGGCCTGCCCGACGAGAGTCGCATGCTGATCGACTACGTACACGTAAGCGCCTGACCCAACCGGAAGCAGGGGTTCGGCGACGCGCGGCAATGCGGCAACCCGCCCCGGCCACGCCTCGCCGAACCCCTACCGGGCGGCAAAGCCACGCCCCTGCCGGACGGCAGAGCCGCGCGCTGACGTCGATTGCGGTCAGGCTGTGGTGGGTGTGCGGACGGTAGCTCGCTGGGGCCAGAGGCAACAGACGACGATCGCGAGGATCGGGAGCAGCGACAGGATGGCCAGCGGCTCGGCGCCGCGGATGACGAAACCGCCCCAGTACACCGAGGGGCCGTGCCCGTTGCGCTGGGTGTTGGCCAGCAGGGAGCCGGTCGAGGTGGGGATGTTGCCCAGACAGGCCGGGGTGAGCATCAGCAACGTGGCAACACAGAGTCTCGAGTACGCCCGCTGCAGGCTTGGCCCTTGGCGGCGCATGCGCCTCGCGGTGAATAGCCCGAACAGGGCGCCGAGCAGAGCACCGGCCACGCCGCCGAGGACGGTGTCGCGCACGTGGCCGGGCGGCTCGGCCCACATCACGTCGAGGTTCAGGCCGGTCGTGCTGGTCTGGCCGATCTGCACGGCGGCGAGATAGCCGCCCCGCGTGCCGGTCACCTCGGCGACCACAGCGGCCTCAGCCTGCGGACCATTGCGCTGGACCTCGGTGCGAACGTCCCGCCAGCCGTGCCCCCGCATCTGCTGACTGACCGCAGCAGCGACCTGCTCGACGCCGCTGCGCGGAGGCATATTGGCGGTCACACTGGTCCGGCCGACCCGGACGCCGGTGCCGCCGAACAACGTTTCCTTGCTGTACGGGTTCCAGAAGGTCTTCCGCCCGAACTGGTCGGCCCGCTCGTCGAACGGGACCGGCAGCACCGTCGGCGCGAGGCTGATCGCCGTGGCCTTGTCCGGCGCCATCGGGTCCACGTCCCGCCAGCTCAGCCACGAGCCGAGCGCGATCCCGCTCAGCCCACCGAGCACGCCCGCGATGGCCGCGACCACGAACGCCCGACGCCCGAACTCGGCCACCCGCCGACCCAACCCGTGCCGCACCAGCAGCGCAGCCTCGCGCACCGCCGGCCGCGACCGCTCAGGTTCAGCCGCGTCGAGCAACGTCGCAACGATCTCCGAACCACGCGAACGCCGATACGCGCGAGGATAGGCGAGCAGCCACCACCGATACCCGCGAGCCAACCGCCTGGACCGGACGTCGTCGCGCATGTTGTTCCCTTCAGCGGTTTCAGGCCGGGCGAGGCGCACCAGCGGGACGAGCTCCGCTCAACCGCTGAGTGACCATCCGTACGTCCCGGCGCATCTGCTCAGCCTCAGCAGCCAGCGAAGCGATGCCCAGATCCGTCAGCCGGTAGTAACGACGAAGCCTGCCCTCAACAGTCTCCTCACGGTCCACCTCGACAAGCCCCTCATCGCTGAGCCGATCAAGCGCCGCATACAACGTGCCCGCGGCAAGCCGCGTCTTGTCCTCCGACAGCCGAGCCACTTCCTTGATCACCGCATACCCGTGCAACGGCGCCGGAGCCAACGCCGACAGAATCAAGAAGCTCGGTCGCCGCATGCTCGCCATGCCCGCCAATATACAGTTGATCGTCCTATAGTCGACCCCCGACCAGGACGACTTTGACACCGCAACCACCCCAACGCGCAACCGGCACGGTACGAACGCGAAACCACCGCCAAGGCCGGCCCGAGTAAGAGAAAGTCCCACCTTCACGAAAACGCGGAAGCCGGACCCCGAACCCGCACGGGTTCCCCCAGCCGAGCCACGCACCGAGAGAAGCAACGACCCAGACGCTACGGCGAGGTGGACCCCACGCAAGGCTGGGGACGAGGGTGTCCATGCCAGGCGTAGTTGCTTTTCAGCCAGGCATGGACACCCTCGTCCCCAGCCGTCAAAGCGCAAGAAGAACGGGGTCTTACAACAGCCCCAACCTGGGTAAGGAATCCATCCATGGTGGAGCGTACGTATCGCTTTCGGGGCGCCTGGCTCGTCTACCCGCTGCTAGCGGTAGCCACAATCGCGCTACCGATCACAGCCCTGTTCATAGACGCCGCGGCTTGGTGGACAGAAACCCTGTTCCTGCTGATCGCCATCCCCCTGGCCTGGTGGTGGGCATCGCGCCAGATGATCTACCGCCTGGACCTGACCGACACCGAGCTCCGCCTGCGCGCCCCCCTGGCCCGATATCGCATCCGATTGCAGGATCTGGCCGAGATCGGCTTCCCGGTGGACGCCGGCTCCGCCGTGATCGCCAACCAGGACGGCCGAGTCTGGTACGTGCTCAGCGGCCGCGACTTCGAGGAGTTCGCGAACGCCGTCGGCCAGGCCGCGCCGCATGTCGAGGTACGGGTGAACGACATGCCACGCCGCCTGGCCGACTGGTTGCGCTAGTTGCCCGTCAGCCGAATCGCCTCGACCGAACCGCCGAGCTGAAGCTGTCCCGCCGCGTGCGGGATCAGCAGCGTGTCCCCCCGGCGGACCGCCAGGTCATCGCTCTCCCCCGTCAACGTGCCCTCGCCGGACACCACGACGAGCACGCTGAACCCCCGGGCCACCCGGTCTCCCCCGTGCAGCCGCTCGGCCTTGAAGAATTCGTCGGCCGCCGCCGGCAGCAGCCGATCGGCGGCACCCCGGAGAGCCGAGAGGCGGGACGCCGACCACGCGCTGCGGTCCACGCACTGCAACGCCTGGTCGTACCCCAGCCCCAGGTGACCGTCGCTCAGCCCGAATCCCTCGTATTCGAGCAGCACCGAGAAGTCGGTCGGCTCCTGGATCTCGACCAGCAGGATCCCGTCGCCGATGGCGTGCGGCACCCCCGCCGGGCACAGAATCGCATCGCCGGCCGCCACCGGGATGCGATTCGTGGCCGCCAGCATTTCTGACGTCCTCTGCGCCGCGACCCACCCGGCCAATTCAGAGGATGAGACGTCGCGGCTGAAGCCCAGGTGCACGAAAGCATCGGGCCGCGCGGACACAATCACCCAAGCTTCGGTCTTTCCGTACGGGGAAGCCAGGTGCGCATTGGCGAAGGTGCGGTCCGGGTGTACGTGCAACGGCAGCCGCTGCCCCGCATCGAGCAGTTTGACCAGCACTCCCGTGTCCGCGCGATCCGGCCCCAGCCAGTAGCGCGGCTCGGCCGTAATGGCGTCGATCAGCAGTCGCCCGTCCGGCAGCGCGGACAACCCCGACGGCGCCAGGTCGAACCGCGTCGACACCGAGCCGACCCAGTCCTCCGGATAGTCGGCCCGCGCGGGAACGTTGCGGAATTCAGCGATCCGCCCCGCGCCGCGATAGAACGTCGAAGGTTGGTTGGCGGGCAGTGTTACGACCGTCATCAAGCATCCCTTTGTGCGAGTGCGGAGAGAAAGCCACCGACGAAAGTGTCGCCCAGACCGACCGTAGTGGGGTTGGCGACATCCAACTGGAAGCCGGGGACACACCGCACCGAGGTGCCGAGGCGTTCCTCGATCGCGAGCGCGAACTCCACCGACTCCGTTCGGCGGGGGCGCGCCCGTAACAGAGCCACGTCCTCGTCGGTGAAGGAGTCGCCGTGCACGTACCGGGTGGCCGCCATGACGGTCCCGCTGTCCAGGGCTGACGCGTACGCGACCCCCGCGGACAGCGCCCAGTACTTGGTGTGCAGCACGAGCGTCGGCACCGGGATCAGGGCCGTGATGTCGGCCAGTGCGGCCACTACCTCGCGTACGGAAAGAAGGTCGACGGACCGGCCGAGGTAGGACTGCAATTCGTCCTCGTTGAGCCCGTAGATGTCGATCCGGTCGAGCAGCGCCTCCCGCACCCGGCGACTGTACGACGGCTCGTGATAGGCCGCGTCCTCGAAATACGTGATCGCGGTCGAGGGCAGCTGCCGCATGTGCTCGCGCAGCTCGGCCATGCGCCGGTCGAGCAGGTCCGGGTCGCGCATGGCGTTGAAGCCCGAGATCAGGAAGACCTCGGCCTGGCTGAGCCTCGCGCTGAGGGAAGAATCCAGCACCATCGTGTCGTTGGCCGGGTCGTTCACATAGATCAGGCGGTTCGGGAACGGCGCCTCGAGCGCGACGTCCCCCATCGAAACCCGCAGCCCTTTGTCGTACTGCACGATCAGGTGCGGATACGTGGTGTCCTCGGTGCCGGAGGAAAAGTAGGAAGTCGAGGCGGGCGCCAAACGCCGGAAGGTGTCGTTGACGCTCACCAGATGCCACGTTGACGGAATACCGAGCCGGTCCAGGAGGATCCCCGCGCGCACCGAGGTGCCGCCCAGGGTCTGGCGGTGCGGGAACCGGCCGGCGAAGGTCTCGAGCGCCGGGGCGGAGGCGACGAAGTGCTCGCCCCCTCCGCCCCGCGCGACGTACCCGAGGATCGACACGACCAGGTCCCGTTCGTTCGCCACGAAAGCCGGCCCCGGCGGGTCGAGCTCCGCCGGCTGGATGCCGTACTCAGCGACCAACTTTTCCAAGGTGGAGGCGGTCAGCTTCAACTCGTAGTCGACGCAACCGCCGAGGCCCAGGAGTACACGGGACGCGTCGGCCATGTCAGTAGAGCTTGGCCTTGCCGGCGGCGCCGAACAGCTCGATCTTCTGGGCGGCGACCTCGTTCATGGCCGCGATGCAGGCGGGCTGGATCGCGTTGGGCTCGCGGGTCTTGGGGTCGTTGCCGAGGATCTCGCGCATCTTGCTGTGGTACGCGACCTTGATGTCGGTCGAGATGTTGATTTTGTTGATGCCGGTGCGGGCGGCCTCGCGGATCTCGTCGTCCGGGTTGCCGGAACCGCCGTGCAGCACCAGCGGGATGCCGACCTTGCCCTTGATCTCCTTGAGCAGGTCGAGCTTGAGCTCCGGCTTCATGTCGGCCGGGTACATGCCGTGGAAGGTGCCGATGGCGATGGCCAGGCTGTCGACGCCGGTCTCACGCACGTAGGTGACCGCGTCGTCGGGGTCGGTGTAGATGATGGTGTCGGAGCCGCCCTCGGCGTACGTGTCGTTGCCGCCGATGGTGCCGAGCTCGCCCTCGACCGAGATGCCGAGCACGTGGGCCGACTCGGTGACCTTCCGGGTGATGGCCAGGTTCTCGTCGAACGGCTTCATCGAGGCGTCGATCATCACTGAGGTGAAGCCGAACTGGGCCGCCTGCAGGGCCTGCTCGTACGTGGCGCCGTGGTCCCAGTGGATGGCGATCGGCACGGTCGAGGTGTGGGCCCGGGCGATGATGCCCGGGATCAGCTCGCGGCCGATGTGGGCCACCTCGTCGGGGTGGATGGCCACGATCAGCGGGGCGTTGGTCTGCTCGCTGATGTCCACGATGCCGCGGAACATCGCCCAGTCGCTGATGTTGAAGGCGGGCACGGCGAAGTTGTGCTCGTTGGCGACGTCGAGGATCGCCTTGCCGGTCGTCAGCATTACGTGTTTCTCCTTTTGCGCGGGGTCTCCGCAATAAACAGGGGTGGGTCAGGCCTTGACGGCGCCGGAGGTGAGGCCTCCGATGAAGCGCCGCTGGAAGACGAGGAAGAGGATGAGAACCGGGATGGAGCCGAGGATGCTCATGGCCATCATCTGGTTCCACTCGTACGAGTGCTGGCCCATGAGCAGCTGGATGCCGATCGGCACGGTGCGCATGTCGTCGGTGCGGGTCAGGGCCAGCGCGAACAGGTACTCGTTCCACGAGATCATGAACGTGTAGACGCCGACCGCGATCAGACCCGGCACCGAGATCGGCACGAGGATGCGCCACAGCGCGGTCCAGCTGTTGCCGCCGTCGACCTTGACCGACTCGTCCAGCTCTTTCGGCAGGGTGTTGAAGTACGCGGTCAGCATGATGATCGCGTAGGGCAGCGTGAAGACCATGTGGGTCAAGATCAGTCCCGGGTACGTGTTGTAGAGCCCGAGCCCCACCACGAGCCCGAAGTACGGGATGACCAGGGTGATCGGCGGCACCGCCTGCACGCTCACGATGACCGCGTTGATGGTCCTCGAGAACGGGAAGGTGAAGCGGCTGAACGCGTACGCGGCCAGGATCCCGACCAGCAGGGTCAGCGCCGTCACCGCGATGGCCACGATGTAGCTGTTGAGGAAGAACCGCAGCTGCGCGCCGTTGGTCAGGATCGCCGTGTAGGCGTCGAGCGAGAAGCTCTCGGTGATCAGCTTGGGCGGGTTCTGGAACACCTCGCCGTTGCTCTTGAACGAGGTCGACAGCATCCACAGCACGGGGGCGCCGGCGAAGATCGCGCCCAGGCCCAGGCCGAAGAACAGGGCGGTCTTCATCAGGATGCGGCGCGTCCGCTGGGTCATCCCGGGTGCGGCTTTACCGGGCAGCACTGTTGCCATGTCACCGCTCCCTTTGCTGGCGGACGTAGAAGAAGGCCAGGATCATCGTCAGCAGCAGGACGACCACCGCGCTGGCCGAGGCCATCGCGAACTCGTACTCGCTGAAGGCCAGCTTGTAGGTGAAGGTGCTGAGCATCTCGGTGGAGTTCAGCGGTCCGCCGCCGGTCATCATCCAGATGAGGGCGAACTGCTGGGACGTCCAGATCAGGTCGAGCACGGCCATGCTGATGATCACCGGGCGTAGCTGCGGCAGCGTCACGTGCACGAACTTGCGCCACGGGCTGGCTCCGTCGACGGACGCCGCCTCGTACAGCTCGCCGGGGATGCCCTGCAGGCCGGCCAGCAGGCTGATCATGAAGAACGGGTAGCCGGACCAGATGTTCGCGAACGTCACGCTCCAGAGCGCCGTGCCCGGGTCACCGAGCCAGTTCACGCCCTCGTTGATCAGACCCAGGGTCTGCAGCACGTAGTTCGCGACGCCGGACGGGTCGAGCAGCAGCCGCCAGATGACGGCGATCACGGCGATGGTGAACAGCCACGGCAGCACGTACACGACCCGGAACAGGGACTTGGTGACGTTGCCGAGCAGCGGGCTGTTCAGCATCATGGCGAAGCCCAGTCCGAGCAGCAGGTGGGCCACCATGCTGACCGTGATGAAGATGCCGGTGTTCTTGATCGCGGCCAGGAAGTCGGGGTCGGTGAGGACCTCGGTGTAGTTGGCCAGCCCGGCGAAGACCGAGTTGTCCTGGACGATCACGTTGTCCCGGAACGAGTAGCTGATCACCATGACGATCGGGACGATCATCAGGAGCGTGATGAGCACGATCGTCGGGGACAGATAACCGAAGGGGATGAGGCGCCGGGCCACCGAGGAACGCTTCGGTCCGGAGGCGACCGGCTCGGACGGCGGAACGCGGTCCTGCTTGATCATGGGGTCCGCGGGCGCGGTAGTCATTCGCTGTCTCCTTGGTCGGGCGCCGCGCCGTTGGGCCGGCGCGGCGCCCGGGCGGGCTATTCGATGACCGAGGACCAGTTCTCCTGGGACTTGGCCAGGGCGTCGTCGACGCTGGTCTTACCGGTCAGCACCAGCTGGAGCTGCTCGTCGAAGCTGCGCATGAGGTCTTCGGACTTGGGCAGGCCGACGAACTCGTTGGCCGGGGTGCCCTCCTGATAGATCTTGAAGGCTTCCTTGAACAGCGGGTCGCTGTCGGTGAAGTCGGGCTCCGCGGTCTTGTTGCCGGGGAAGCCGTTGGCCAGCGTGGAGAGCTCGCCGTTGACCTTGGCCTCCATCAGGAACTGGACCAGCTTGAACGCCTCGGCCTTGTGGTCCGAGGAGTTGGCGACACCGATGCCCCAGGACGCGTACGGGATGCCGCGCTTGCCGGTGTAGCCGTCCTCGGCCGGCACGGGCGCCACCGCGAACTTCAGGTTCGGGGCGTTCTCTTTGATCAGCTTGATGTGGGCGAGCGAGTCGACCATCATGCCGACCTGGCCGGTCGTGAACTTCTCGACCTTGTCCTGCTCCTTCATGGTCAGCGCCCCGGGGGCGATGACGCCGGCGTCGTTCAGGCTCTTGACGTACTCGACCACGCTCTTGACCTGCGGGGTCTGCAGGGCCGGCTTGCCGTCGGCCAGCATGCTGCCGCCGGAGGCCCACAGCCACGACATGACGTCGTTCTGGATGCCGTTGGGGACGGCGGTGTCGAGCGGGAGGGCCCAGCCCTTGACGTTGCCGCCGCTGTCGCTGATCTTCTTGGCCGCGTCGGCGAACTCGGTCCGGGTGCTCGGCACCTTGTCCACGCCGGCCTTGGCCAGCAGGTCCTGGTTGACGAAGAGCGGGTAGACGAAGTTGACGACCGGGACCATGTAGGTCTTGCCCTCGAGCTGGATCTGGCTGGCCAGCTGGGAATCGTCGTAGCCGGCGTCGGCCATCAGCTTCGTCATGTCGGCGATCGCGCCCTGCTTGGCGAAGTCGTTGACCCAGGCGCCGTCGAGGCCGACCACGTCGGGCAGCGTCTTGGAGGCGGCGCCGGTCACGAGCTGCTGCTTGGTCGAGGCGTAGGGACCGCTCAGCAGCTTGACCTTGATGGTCGGGTTGGCCGTCTGGAAGTCGTTGATGATCTTGTCGAACGAGCCGTCCGGGAGCTCGGGCGCCCACCACTGGGCGAACTCCAGCGTCACCGTTCCGTCCGAGCTCGCATCGTCCGAGCCGCCCCCGCAGGCTCCCATGACCGCGGCCAGACCGACCGCCGTCGCTATCGCTGTCAAACGCCTCAACCGGGTGGAACGTGCCGCCATCGCGGACTCCTTCTATAGAGAGGTTCCTCTGTTCTCTGCGAGATTGTCGTCACGTTAGCAACGCGTTACGCGAGTTAACAAGAGCAAGAACCGCAGAATCTCGCGAAGTTCGGCAAAAAGCTGCGGGCTGATGCACACTCGCTTCTAAGCAAGATAGCCGTCCACCTTGGAGAAGTGCTGTTCACGGCCATCTTTTCCGACCGTTGCCCAACTATGCGGCTCTTCGCCACTCTAAGCAAGGAGCTGCACGGTGTGGCATACTGCCGCACACAACGAGGGGGGAAGCAGTGACGAACGTCGAGAAGGAGCGCCACCTGCCGGCCGGCCGCAAGGCTCAGCTGGCCGCGTACGTGACCGAGGCCGGGCAGGTCACCGTGAGTGCCCTGGCCGAGCGTTTCGGGGTCTCGATCGACACCGTCCGCCGCGACCTCGACCAGCTCAGCGCCGACGGCGTGCTCGTGCGCACGTACGGCGGAGCGGTCAGCCGGTCGACCATCACCCGCACCGACCGCGCCGTCGACCAGCGCCTCTCGATCCAGGAACAGGAGAAGGAGAAGATCGCGGCGCTCGCGGCCTCGCTGGTCGAGGACGGCTCCACGATCATGATCAACGGCGGCACGACCACGCTGGCCCTGGCCCGGTTGCTCGGCCAGCACCGCGACCTCACCGTGGCCACCAACAACCTGCTGGTGCCGGCCGCCCTGCCGACCTCGGCGGTGCGCGACATCTATGTGTTCGGGGGCGCCGTCCGCTCGCTGACCCTGGCCACCATAGGGCCGGTCAGCTTCCGGGCCAACGGCGGCGCCGAGCTCGACATCAGCTGCGACCTGGCCCTGATCGGCGTGGGCGCGGTCGCGGCCGACGCCGGCTACACCACCAGCAACCTGGCCGAGGCGGCCATGATGCAAGAGATGATCTCGCGCGCGGCCCGGGTCGCCATCCTGGCCGACTCCTCGAAGTTCGACCGCCGCCTGTTCGCCCAGGTCTCCGAACTGGCCAGCGCCGACTACCTGATCACCGACGCCATGCCCGGCCCCGACCTGCGCGACGCCCTCGAAGCCAGCGAGGTCGAGCTGATCACCCCCGCCAGCACCCGATAGGGCGAGTTACCCCGGACGACGCTCGGCAGGAGCGAACACCCCGGCCGCCCCGGCCCGAGCGAAACCCCGGCGTACCCGGCCGAGCAAACACCCGATAAGGGCCTGTTACCAACCGTTTGCGTTGTGAGGTGTCCGGCCCCGCCGGGCGTTAGCCTGCCGGAATGACCCGGCGCGGCGACCTGCCGCCGGCCGGTCCGCGCCCCCGGCGCGACTCGGCCGGGGACGTGCTGCGTGCGGTTCTCGACCACGGGCCGATCGCCCGCAGCTCGGTCGCCCGGGCCACCCGGCTCTCCGCCGCCTCGGTCAGCGGCGTGGTGACCTCTCTTCTCGACCGCGGCCTGGTGCGCGAGGTGCCCGAGGCGGCGGGTCCGCCCGGGATGGGCCGCCCGCACGTGCCGCTCGACATCGAGGCCGACCGGGTCGCCGTGATCGGCGTGCACATCGCCGTCCCGCACACCACGGTCGCCCTGCTCGACCTGCGCGGCCAGATCATCACCCAGCGCCGCGACCCGCACTCCGCGCACGACCCAGCCTCGGTGCTGGCCACACTGGCCGCCCGCATCGCGAGCCTGCGGCGCACCCGGCGGCGGATCCTGGGCGTGGGGGTGGCCACCGGCGGCTGGGTCGACACCGCGAACGGCACGGTGGTCGACCATCCCTTGCTCGGCTGGCGCGATGTCCCCGTCGGTACAGCGCTGGCCGAGGCGACCGGGCTGCCCACCCGGGTCGACAGCAACTCGCGCGCCCTGCTCCGGGCCGAGCAACTTTTCGGCGTGGCGGCCCGGCGGGCGCGGGAAAGCGCGGTGCATCTGTTCGTGGGCAACGTCGTCGACGTCGCCTTCGCGACCGACGGCACGATCCACCACGGTCCGCGGTCGGCCGCCGGCGCGGTCGCGCACCTTCCGGTCGAGGGGCACGCGGAGGTTTGCGCTTGCGGGCGTGCGGGCTGCCTGCAGGCAGCCGTGTCGGAGCGCACGCTCGTGCGGCGCGCGCTGGCCGACAGGTTGATCGACCGGCCCGACCTCGCCGCGCTGATCGCCGCGGCGGCCGCCGGGCAGCCCGGAGCGGTCGCGTTGTTCACCGAGCGGGCCCGCCTGGTCGGCCGGGCCACGGCCCTGCTGCTCGACCTCTTCGATCCCGAGGTGCTGGTGGTGTCCGAGGCGGGCACGAACCGGCTCCCCGGCTGTCTCGCGACGCTGCGGGCTGAAGCCACCGAGTGGTCCTCGGGCAGCGCCGACGTGACCGCAACCGTCCGAGCCAGCAGCTTCGGCCGCAACGTTCTGGCCATGTCCGGCGGCGCAGTCGCTCTCGACCACGTTTTCGCGGCGCCACTGACGCCAGTCCCGTAACCGAGCCGGCCCCACCACCCCGACCCGCCATCGACCTCGCTCGTCGCACCACCGACACCCACCACCTAGCCGAGCCGACGCTTCGGCCTGGACCGCCGTCGCCTCACCCGGCCACGCAACCACGCCGACGCTGCCGCCCGGGCCGCCATCGGTCTCGCCCGCCACGCCAGTGACGTCCGCCGGGCAGCTGAGTCGGCGTTCGCGGACCGGGCCGCCATCGGCCTCGGTAGGGGCTACTTAATTCAGCCGGGCGCAAGGTTGCCTTCTATTCCTAGCTGCATAGTATGAATTCAGCCCCGGCCGCGATGAGGCGGTCAGCCGATCCCACCACCACTGATGCCCGCCGAGGCGGGCCGTTTCCCCCTGCCCTCAGCCGAAATCCGGAAGGAACAACGGATGAGAACCCTCCCCCGTGCCGCCGCCGCGGCCGTGACCGCGCTGCTGGCCCTGACCGCCTGTGGCGACGACGCCGGGACCACCCTCGAGCTGACCGCGGCGCTGCCCGACCAGGTGGCCGACGGCGCCGAGATCCGCATCGGCGACCCCGCCATCCAGGCCATCCTGGGCGCGTCCGGCCTGGACAAGGAGCTCACCGACGCCGGCATCAGCGTCGAGTGGGCCAACATCAGTGGTGGCCCGCAGAGCATTCAGGCCTTCCGGGGCGACAAGCTGGACTGCAGCGCCGTCGCCGACATCCCCTCGCTGTTCGCGGCCTGGACCGGCACCTCGACCAAGATCGTCTTTCAGTCGGTCATCGTCGACCCGATCAACAATCCGATCTACCAGCTCGGCGTCGCCCCCGGGGCCGGCGTGCGCGAGCTGGCCGACCTGCGCGGCAAGAAGATCGCCTACAGCGCGGGCCAGGCCCAGGGCGCGCTGGTGCTGCGGGTGCTGCAGAAGGCCGGGCTCACCCGCGACGACGTGACGCTGGTCGAGCTGACCAGCACGGGCGACTCGTACGTGACCGCTCTGGGCAGCCAGGCGGTCGACGTGGCGCCGATCGGGGCGGCCAACGTGAAGATCTACAAGGGGAAGTATCCGGGTGGCAGCGCGATCCTGACCGGCATCCGCGACGACGCTTCGACCCTGTACTGCCTGACCAAGTCGGTGCAGGACGCGGAGAAGGCGGCCGCGTTGAAGGTCTATGTCGGCGTACGGGCCAAGGCTTTGCTATGGCAGAACGCCAACCCCGACGGGTACGCCCAGGCCTATCTGCAGAAGGTGCAGGGCCTCAGCGCGGCCGACGCCCAGGACGTGGTGGCCGTCGACGGCAAGAAGGCCATCCCGGCCACCTGGGACAACGCGCTGACCCGGCTCCAGGCCACGGCCGACCTGCTGGCCGAGCAGCAGGACCGCGACAAGCTCGACGTCTCCACGCTGGTCGACCGGCGGTTCGAACCGGTCGAGGCCGCGGCCGCCGGGTCCGACGTGGTCAGCGGGGACGCGGCATGACGATCACCGACAGCCGTCCCCGCACCGCGACCACCCCCGACATCCGGGTCGTGCGGCGCCGCCTCGGGCCGGGGCGCCGGATTCCGTACGCCTTCTGGATCGGCCCGTTGCTGTTGCTGGCCGTCTGGTCGGCGGGCTCGGCCACTGGTCTGATCAGCCCGGCCATCCTCACCGCGCCGTGGGACGTCGTGGTCGCCTTCGGTGAGCAGTGGACCGACCACGACCTGCTCGGCAACATCCTCTCGTCGCTCAACCGGGCCGCCCTCGGGCTCGGCTTCGGGATCGCGGTGGGCGGGGTGCTGGCCGTCGTCTCCGGGCTGTCCCGGATCGGTGAGTCGCTGATCGACGGGCCGATCCAGATCAAGCGCTCGGTGCCCACGCTGGCCCTGATCCCGCTGTTCATCGCCTGGTTCGGCATCGGCCAGGAGATGAAGATCGTGACCATCGCGCTGATCAGCCTGGTGCCGATCTACGTCCACACCCACAACGGCCTGCGCAGCATCGACGGCAAGTACGCCGAACTGGCCGAGACCATCGACATCGGGCGGGCCGAGTTCGTCCGGCACATCGTGCTCCCGGGCGCGCTGCCCGGTTTCCTGCTCGGGATGCGGTTCGCGGTCACGTCGTCGCTGCTCGGGCTGGTGGTGGTCGAGCAGTACAACGCGACCGCGGGCATCGGCCACATGATCACGCTGGCCGAGCAGTACGGGCAGACCGACGTCATCGTGGTCGGCCTGGTCATCTACGGAGTCTTCGGCTACTGCGCGGACAGCGCCGTACGCCTGGTCGGAAGGAGGGTGCTGGCATGGCGCCGGACACTCGAGGACTGATCGCCGCGCCCGCCGTGCGGGTGCGCGACCTGCACCGCAGTTTCAGCGCCGACGGCGGGGTGCTCAACGGGCTCGACCTGGACATCGCGGGCGGCGAGTTCGTGGCGCTGATCGGGCGCTCCGGCACCGGCAAGAGCACGCTGCTGCGGGCGCTGGCCGGGCTCGACCGGGACGTGGCCGGTCACGGCGAGATCGAGGTGCCGGCCAACGTGTCGGTGGTGTTCCAGGATTCGCGGCTGCTGCCGTGGCGGCGTATCCTCGACAACGTCGTGCTCGGGCTGCGCGGGCCGGACGCGGCCGAGCGGGGCCGGCAGGCGCTGGCCGAGGTCGGTCTCGAGGGGCGCGAGCGGGCCTGGCCGTTCGAACTGTCGGGCGGGGAGCAGCAGCGGGCGTCGCTCGCCCGATCGCTCGTACGGGAACCGCAGTTGCTCCTGGCCGACGAGCCGTTCGGCGCGCTGGACGCGCTGACCCGCATCCGCATGCATGCGTTGCTGCGCAAGCTGTGCGAGGCCCACAAGCCGGCGGTACTGCTGGTGACCCACGACGTCGACGAGGCCATCGTGCTGGCCGACCGGGTGATCGTCCTCGATGCCGGGGTGGTGCACGCCGACGTCCGCACCGACCGGCCGCGGGCCGAGTTGCGGTCGTTCCTGCTCAAAAAACTGGGAGTGCGAGAGGAATTGGGAGTCCGATGAGTCGTCAGCTGCACTTCAACCTGTTCCTGCACGACACCGGGCATCACGAGGCGTCGTGGCGGCTGCCCGGGTCGGACCCGCACGCGAACCTGTCGCTGGCGGCCCACCAGCACCTGGCCCGGGTGGCCGAGGACGCCAAGTTCGACTCGGTGTTCCTGGCCGACAGCCCGGTGCTGTGGAGCGATCCCGGCCGGCGGCCGGCCGGGAAGCTGGAACCGACGTTGCTGCTGGCCGCGCTGGCCGTGAGCACCAGCCGGATCGGGCTGATCGCGACGGCGTCCACCTCGTACAACGAGCCGTTCAACCTGGCCCGGCGCTTCGCCTCGCTCGACCACCTGTCGGGCGGGCGGGCCGGGTGGAACATCGTGACCACGGCCGGGGACGCGGCGGCCCGGAACTTCGGCCTGCAGGACCAACCTCTGCACCGTACGCGGTATGAACGGGCCGACGAGTTCCTGCAGGTGTCCACGAAGCTGTGGGACAGCTGGGCCGACGACGCGATCGTGGCCGACCGCACGTCCGGGGTGCACGCCCGCAGCGAGCTGGTGCGGGCCATCAACCACAGCGGCGAGTTCTTCCGGGTCGACGGGGCGCTCAACGTGCCGCGCTCCCCGCAGGCCTATCCCCTGCTGGTCCAGGCCGGTTCCTCGGCCGACGGGCGCGGGTTCGCGGCGAAGTGGGCCGAGGCGGTGTTCACGGCCCAGCCGACGCTGGCCGAGAGCCAGGAGTTCTACGCCGACATCAAGCGGCGGGCGGCGGAGGCCGGGCGCGATCCGGACCACGTCGTCGTGCTGCCGGGCATCGTGCCGGTCATCGGCGCCACCGCGGCCGAGGCCCGGGAGCTCGACGCCGAACTCGACCGGCTGATCGCGCCCCAGTACGCGGTGGCCACGCTCGCCCACACGCTGCGGGTCGATCCCGAGCGGCTGCGCCTGGACGAGCCGCTGCCCGACGACCTGCCGAGCGAGGACGAGATCGAGGGGGCCAAGAGCCGGCGCACGCTCATCGTCGACTGGGCCCGGCGCGACCACCTGACCGTGCGACAGCTGATCGGCAAGCTCGGCGGCGGGCGCGGGCACCGCACCTTCGCGGGCACGCCGGTGCAGGTGGCCGACACGATCCAGCACTACTTCGAGAACGGCGCGGCCGACGGTTTCAACATCATGCCGGCCGTGCTGCCCTCGGGCATCGAGAAGTTCGCGGGCGAGGTCGTTCCCATTCTTCAAGAGCGAGGGCTTTTCCGTACGGAGTACAGGGGGACGACGCTGCGTGAGCACTACGGCCTGCCGCGTCCGGCCCACCGCTTCGTACGCGAAGGAGCACTGGCATGACCTACCTGTGGTACATCCCGAACACGGTCGAGCCCGGGCACCGCGGCGACGACACGGTCGCGGGCTACGGCACGCTCGAGCACAGCGTCGATCTGGCCCGCACGGCCGAGGAACACGGCTGGGCGGGCGCGCTGATCGGCACCGGGTGGGGACGGCCCGACACCTTCACCGTGGCCACGGCGATCGCGGCCCGCACGACGACGTTCAAGCCGCTGGCCGCGATCCGGCCCGGGTACTGGCAACCGGCCCACTTCGCCTCGGCCGCAGCCACGCTCGACCACCTCAGCGGCGGCCGTCTGCTGATCAACATCGTCAGCGGGAAGGACAACCTTTCGGCGTACGGGGATGTCGAGGGCGATCAGACCCAGCGTTACGCCCGCACGCAGGAGTTCATGCGGATCGTGCGCCGCTTGTGGACCGAGGAGGACGTCACCTTCGAGGGCACGCACTTCGGGGTGACCGGCTCGACCCTGCCGCTACGGCCTTCCACTCCCCCGCGACTCTATTTCGGGGGCGCTTCCGAGGCGGCGGAACGGGTATCGGCCGCCGAGGCCGATGTGCAGTTGTTCTGGGGCGAGCCGCTGGACGGGATCGCCTCCCGTGTCGACCGCCTCCGCGCTCTGTCTCGCGACCGTGATCTTGCTCCGCTCGAGTACGGGCTGCGTGTCACCACCCTGATCCGGGACACTCGCGAAGAGGCGTGGCGGGACGCGGAGGCGCGGGTGGCCGAGATGGCGCGGCGGTCGTTGTCGCCCAACGAGCAGCTGCGGGGGCCCGCGGTCGGTCAGCAGCGGTTGCTCGACCTGGCCGAGCGCGGGGACGTGCTGGACACCTGCCTCTACACGGCGCCCGGCCGGTACGGCGGGGGCGGCGCCGGGACGACCTGGCTGGTCGGCACGGCCGACGACGTCAAGGCGGCCCTGGATGCGTACGGGAAATTGGGTCTGACCCACTTCGTGCTGTCGGACACGCCGTACAAGCGGGAGACGGCCCGGGTCGGCGACGCCCTGCTTGCGACGGCCGTCTCAGGCTGACCAGCAGATTCATCCGCGGCGGGCGGGGTGTGCGTAGTGCGGAGGGAAGCCCTCGGGACGGACGGCCGGGACAGCGCGGACCCGGATCGTTCGTTCCGGCGGCGGACCTCCGCGCCTCGCTCCTGGAGGCATCGTGCCCCTGTTCCGTACGCGAAACGTCGTCGCCACCCTGGCCGCGGCCGCCCTGACCGTCGGCGGCCTCACCCTGATCCCGGACGCCCGGGCCGCCACCTTCGAACGGGGACCGGCGCCCAGCCGGGCCGGCATCGAAGCCGCCCGCGGCCCGTTCGCGACCTCGCAGGTCACCGTGGCCCGCAGCGCCGTCAGCGGCTTCGGCGGCGGCGACATCGTCTTCCCGACCGACACCAGCGCCGGCACGTTCGGCGCGGTGGCCATCGCCCCCGGTTTCACCGCCCGGCGCTCCAGCATGGCCTGGATCGTGCC
Organism: Paractinoplanes aksuensis; assembly: GCF_024137025.1. GTDB lineage: Bacteria > Actinomycetota > Actinomycetes > Mycobacteriales > Micromonosporaceae > Actinoplanes > Actinoplanes aksuensis. Next base: position 119,285 of record NZ_JAMYJR010000001.1, on the reverse strand, counting down.
CCGGCTGGCCTCGCAGGGCTTCGTGGTGTTCAACATCGACACGCTCACCACCTCGGACCAGCCGGCCAGCCGGGGCCGGCAACTGCTGGCCGCGCTCGACTTCCTGACCGAGCGCAGCAGCGTCCGCACCCGGGTCGACGCGTCGCGGCTGGCCGTGATGGGCCACTCGATGGGTGGGGGCGGCTCGCTCGAGGCCGCGACCAGCCGGAACACCCTGCAGGCGGCCATCCCGCTGACCCCGTGGGACCTCAACCGCAACTTCGGCCGCTCGCAGGTCCCGACGCTGATCATCGGGGCCGAGCGGGACGCCATCGCCCCGGTCCGGCAGCACTCCGAGCCGTTCTTCGCCAGCCTGCCCGACACCCTCGACAGCGCCTACCTCGAACTGGCCGGCGCCAGCCACTTCGCCCCGAACGTGCCCAACACGACGATCGCGTCCACCAGCATCGCCTGGCTGAAGCGCTTCGTCGACGACGACACCCGCTACGACCAGTTCCTCTGCCCCGGCCCGGCCCGCAACGCCGCCATCTCGGAGTTCGAGATCAACGGCTGCTGACTCTGACGCGTTGGCGGGCCGGGCGGGTGCCCGGTCCGCTACGCTGCGTGAGTGCACCTAGTCGTAGAGGTGGGCAGTCGGCTCGATCCGGACGTGAGCTGGCCCGAGGGAGCTGCCCTGACCATGTTCGCCGGCGAGCCGGTGCAGCTCATGATGTTCCTGAGCTGCCCGCACGAGCTGGAGGTCCAGGCCGTGGCGGCCGCGCCGACCCGGTTCGCCTGGATCGACAGCGAACACGCGGGCATCCTTGCGTATCGGCTGGGCCCCGTCCTGTCGTGGTCGCAGGCCCCGTACAACCCGCACCTGTTCGCCCCCGAGGACGGCCTGCCCGGCGTCGACGTGGACGGCACCGTGCAGATCGTGCTGGTCGACCGGGACACGAACATCGTCAAGGCCCTGCACCGCGTCGAGTGGCCGCCGGACTTCGCCGCCACCGTGCGCGCCTCGGTCACCCGCATGCGTGAGATGCCGTTCAGCCGGCCCGCCTACGAGCACGCGCTGGCCGCCCTGCACCGCCGCTGCCCGACCGCGGAAGACCTGGTCGTCGACCGGGCCGACGCCCTGTGCACGGCCACCCCGGTCCCGCTGACCGATCTCTGACCCGGTCGTCACACGACTGTCATCCGTTCGCGGGGTTCCCGCGACGTCCCGCCCCGAGTCTGGAATCCGGACGCTCTCGGGGCGGAGGCCATCGTGTATTTCTGGGACTACTCGCAATGGGACACACCCCGGTCGCCGAACGTGCGGCCGGAGGAGCTGGCTCGGCAGGCGATCGCCGAGCACTGGGCCGCGGCCGACCGGGAGGTCGCCGTCGCGCTGGCCCTGGCTCTGCTGCATGACCCGGACGTCCAGGGCGGGGACATCGACATCCGCGTACAGAGTGGGGTCGCGATCCTCGAAGGCCGGGTCACCAGCGAGGACGTCAAGGAAGCGGCCCTGCGGCGGGCCCGGGTCACCGACGGCGTACGCGACGTTTGTGATCTGCTGACCGTGCCGCGCCGCCGCCGGTCGTGGTGGCGTAGTTAGGGCGTCCAGACCCAGGTCGTGTTGAGCAGTTGCCCCTTGCCGCCCTTCCCGCGGGCGCCGCCGAAGACGACCATGCGAGCGCCGGCGGCCACGAGTTGGTAGCCGCCCCGAGGGGTGGGCGGGGACGCCAGCCTCTCCCACTTGTCCTGGTCGACGTGGTAGGCCAGCACGCGGCCCGGGCCTCGTACGGCAACACGTCCGCTGCCAGCCTTCCGGCCCCGCCGTGCCCGCCTCCGGCTGGACCGCCTGGCCACAAGCCGTCAGGACGCACACCACGGCCGCCGCCGGCATCCCCCGCACAAGTCTCATGGGGTCTCCGACTCACCGGCGGCCGGTCCGGTCCCCCGGCGGTCACTGATCGTTGCGGGCGCTTCCGGCCGGGACCGGATCGTCGGCGGCGGCCCGCCGGGCGGCCGCTTCGTCGCGGCGGTTGGCCAGCATGCTGGTGATGGTCACCGTGATCAGAGTGACGGCGATGACGCCCAGCGAAGCCAGGGTCGGCACCTCGGGCAGCCAGGTCCAGACGCCGTGGGCCCAGTGCAGCACCAGCTTGACGCCGATGAAGGCCAGGATGACGGCCAGGCCGTAGTCGAGGTGGCGCAGCTTGTCGAGCACGTTGCGCAGCACGAAGTAGAGGGCGCGCAGCCCCATCAGGGCGAAGGCGTTGGTCGCGAAGACCAGGTACGGGTCCTCGGTCACGCCGTACACGGCCGGCACCGAGTCGACGGCGAAGACGATGTCGGTCATGAAGACGGCGACCACCACGACGGCCAGCGGCGTCAGCACGCGGCGGCCGGCCTGGCGGATGACCATCTTGCTGCCGTGGTACTCCTTCGTGACCGGGAAGAACCGCCGCAGCAGCTTGACGCTGCGCATCTCGTCGATGTCGATCGTGTGTTCCTCGCCCTTCCGGGCGTCCCGCATGACCTTGATCGCGGTCAGCAGCAGCACCGCCCCGAACAGCAGGAACGCCCAGGTGCCGGCCTGCAGCACGGCCGCGCCGAGGGCGATGAAGACACCCCTCAGCACCAGGGCGCCGGCGATGCCGTACAGCAGCACCCGCTGGGCCAGGGCCGACGGCACGGCGAACGCGCCGAGCAGCAGCATGAAGACGAAGAGGTTGTCGACCGACAGGGACTTCTCGACCACGAAGCCGGTGTAGAACTCGACCGCGGGCTTGCTGCCGAACGCCCACCACAGCACCAGCCCGAACACGGCGGGCAGGGTCAGGTAGAAGACGGACCAGCCGACCGCCTCGCGCATGGGCACGTCGTGCGGCTTGCGCGTGACCACGAAGTCAGCGGCCAGCAACCCCAGCAGCACGACAATGCTGATGATCCACAACTGGGGTGACGCGACAGTTTCGAGCGGGGCGGCAAGGGTGACACTATGCGACATCAGGGAGCCTCCTCGGAGATGTGCGCCATCGTCCGAGGTCTCCCTCACCTGCCGGTGTGACAGGCGAGCGCACGGGGGCATGCTGAGATGCCCGTGATGACCGCGACGCTCTTTGCGAGGTACTCCCCTCGCCGCGCACACTAGCCCACGATCTTGAAGACCTCCAAGCCCAGGCGGTGCGAATCACGCAAAACGGGTTGACCGTGCCCCCGCCCCGAGCGCAGGGTGAAGCATGTTTGTCGACATCCTGCTCGGCACGCTCCTGGTCGTGAGCGCCTTGATCTCGATGGCCGCGTTGTCCCTGACGTCCGGCTATCGACATCATCGCCGCCACTAAAGTGGGGCGATGTCTGAGCGCTGGGGAACGGCCCCCGAAGGCCCTGTCGATCGTTACGTCCTGACCAACGGCAGCGGCATGCGGGTCGCCGTGCTCACGTACGGCGGGATCGTCCAGAGCGTGGAGGTGCCCGACCGGGCGGGCGTGACGGCCAACGTCGTTCTCGGGTTCGACCGGCTGCAGGGCTACCTCGACAACCCCGGCCCCTACTTCGGCGCCCTGATCGGCCGGTACGGCAATCGCATCGCGCGGGGCCGCTTCGAGCTCGACGGCACGACGCACGAGCTGCCGATCAACAACGGCCCGAACAGCCTGCACGGCGGCGCGACCGGCTTCGACCAGCGGATCTGGTCGGCCACCGGGACCGACGACTCGGTCGAGCTGCGGCTGGTCAGCCCCGACGGTGATCAGGGCTACCCCGGCGTCCTGACCGTGACCGTGCGCTACACCCTGACGGCCGGCAACGCCCTGCGGATCGACTATGAGGCCACCACCGACGCCCCGACCGTGGTCAACCTGACCAACCACAGCTACTTCAACCTCGGCGGCGAGGGCAGCGGCGACATCTACGGCCACCGGGTACGCCTCCACGCCACCCATTTCACTCCCGTGGGCCCCGACCTCATCCCCACCGGCGACCTGCTCCCGGTGGCGCGCACGCCGATGGACTTCCGCGAGCCGGTCGCCGTCGGCGAGCGCATCCGCACCGGCGACGACCAGCTGAGCCACGCCGGCGGGTACGACCACAACTGGATCATCGACCGCCCGGAGAGTGGCCTGAACACGGCGGCCGAAGTGACCGACCCGGTCAGCGGCCGCACCCTGACCGTCTCGACCACGGAGCCCGGCCTGCAGTTCTATTCGGGCAACTTCCTCGACGGCACGGTGATCGGCACGAGCGGGCGCCTCTACCGCCAGGGCGACGGCTTGGCCCTGGAGACCCAGCACTTCCCCGACTCCCCGAACCGGCCCGCCTTCCCGTCGACCGTGCTGCGCCCGGGCGAGACCTACCGCTCGACGACGGTGTGGCAGTTCGGCGTCGACCGGCGCGACGAGGTGCTGATCGACGGGGCCGAGCTGCACGACCGGCTGGCCGGCCCGGACGCGCCGGTGGTGCTCGACGTGCGGTGGGCGCTGGGCGACCCGCACGGGGCCGAGCACTACCGCGCGGGCCACATCCCGGGCGCCGTCTATGTCGACCTCGAATCCGAACTGGCCGGTCCGGTCGCTCCCGGCACCGGCCGCCACCCGCTGCCCGACCTCGAGAAATTCCAGGCCGACGTACGCCGCTGGGGCGTGACCCGCCGCGGCGGAGTCGTCGTCTACGACAACAGTGGCGGCCTCGCCGCGGCCCGCGCCTGGTGGCTGCTGCGCTGGGCGGGCGTCACCGACGTGCGGATCCTCGACGGCGGACTGGCCGCCTGGGCCGCCGACGGCCATTCCCAGGCCACCGGCGAGACCCCGCCGCACCCGGCGAGCGACATCGTCCTCGAGCCCGGCCGGCTCCCCACCCTGGACGCCGACGAGGCAGCCGAGCTGGCCCGGACGGGAACGCTGATCGATGCCCGGGCCGCCGAGCGCTACCGCGGCGAGGTCGAGCCGATCGACCCGCGGGCCGGGCACATCCCGGGCGCGGTCAGCCGGCCCACCGCGGACAACCTGGTCGGCGACCGGTTCCTGGCCACCGACGCGCTGCGGGCCCGCTTCGCCGGGCTGACCGGACCGGTCGGCGTCTACTGCGGTTCCGGGGTGACGGCCGCGCACGAGATTGCCGCGCTGGCCGTGGTCGGCATCGACGCGGCGCTGTACCCGGGCTCGTGGTCGCAGTGGTCGTCCGACCCGGACCGGCCGGCCGGGACCGGGCCACTACCGTGACAGCATGAAGATCGTGGTGCTGGACGACTACCAGCGGGTAGCTCGGGCGTACGGGGATTTCGGCTCGTTGCCGGGGGCCGACGTCGAGGTATTGCACGAGCACGTCGGCGACCAGGACGCGCTGGCCGACGCGCTGCGCGAGGCCGAGGTCGTGGTGGCCATGCGGGAGCGCACGGCGTTCCCGGCCGAGGTGTTCGAGCGGCTGCCCCGGCTGCGCCTGCTGGTCACCACCGGCATGGCCAACGCGGCCATCGACCTCGTCGCGGCCGGGCGGCACGGGGTCACGGTCACCGGCACCGTCATGTACGGGGCCACCAAGAGCTCCAACACGGCCGAGCTCACCTGGGCGCTGATCCTGGCCTGCCGCCGGCACGTCGTCACCGAGGACAGGGCCCTGCGCGACGGCCGCTGGCAGACCACCGTCGGCACCGACCTCGCGGGCAGCACCCTCGGCGTCCTGGGTCTGGGCCGGATGGGTACGCAGGTCGCGCGGATCGGGCAGGCCTTCGACATGCGCGTGATCGCCTGGAGCGAGAACCTCACCGCCGAACGGGCCGCCGAGGCCGGCGCGACCCTGGTCTCCCGCGACGAGTTCTTCGCGACCAGCGACGTGGTGACCGTGCACCTCAAGCTGAGCGAACGCACCACCGGCGTGATCGGCCCGGCCGAGCTGGCCGCCATGAAGCCGTCGGCGGTGCTGGTCAACACGTCCCGGGGCCCGATCGTGGACGAGGCCGCGCTGGTCGCCGCCCTGATCGCGGGCTCGATCGCCGGCGCCGGCCTGGACGTCTACAACGTCGAGCCGCTGCCGGCCGGCAACCCGCTGCGCGGCGCCCCCCGCACAGTGCTGCTGCCTCACCTCGGCTACGTCACCGAGAACGCCCTGCGCCACATGTACCAGCAGGTCGTCGAGGACATCGCGGCCTGGCGGGCCGGCGCGCCAGTACGGGTGCTGACGCCGCCGGCCTGACCGCCGGTCAGTCCTTCTTCTCGATCTCGGGGGTCGTGCCGTTCGCGGCCTGGGCCGCGCCCAGCTTGCTGAGCAGGGCCGACAGGTCGATGCCGGTCAGGTCGGTGCCCAGCTGCAGGCCCTGGGCCACGTTGTTGGCGACCGACTTGGTCAGCGACGAGGCGCCGTCGGTGGAGATGACGGTCATCTTGTCGATCGAGCCCATCGGGGCCGCGGCGGCCTCGACGACCTGGGGCAGCACCCGGACCAGCAGGTCGAGCACGGCAGCCTCGCCGTAGGCGGCGAACGCCTCGGCCTTGCGGGCCATCGCCTCGGCCTCGGCCCCGCCCTTGGCCAGGATGGCCGCGGCCTCGGCGGCGCCCTCGCGTTCGACCGCGTCGGCGATCGCGGTACGACGGCGCTGCTCGGCCTCGCCCTCCTTGGCGCCCTCGATCGCGTTGGCCTCGGCCAGCGCGGCCCGGCGGGCCCGCTCGCCCTCACCGGTCAGGCGGGCCTGCTCGGCCTGGGCCTGCGCGGCGGCGATCGTGGCCTGCCGCTGCGCGTCGGCGCCGAGCACGGCGGCGGCGCGGGCGGCCTCCGCCTCCTGCTCGACCTTGTAGCGCTGGGCGTCGGCCGGCTTGCGGACCTCGGTGTCGAGCTGACGCTGCTTGAGCTCGGCGTTCTGCTCGGCCACCTTCTGCTGCTCGGCCAGGATGGCCTGGTCGCGCTCGGCCTGCGCCAGCGGACCGGCCGCGGCCGACTTGGCCTTGGCCGCGTCGATCTCGGCCTGGATGCCGGCCTGCTTGAGCGACAGGTTGCGCTGGGCCTCGGCGATGGCCTCCTCGGCCAGCAGACGTTCCTGCTCGGCCTGCTGGCGGGCCCGGGCCTCGGCGATCGCCGCGTCCTTGAGGACGCGCGCGGCCTCGGGGCGTCCCAGGTCCTGCAGGTACGAGCCCTCGGCCACGATGTCCTGCAGCTGGAACGCGTCGAGCACCAGACCCTGGTTGGTCATGGAGTGCTCGGCCTCCTCGGCCACCGCGCTGGCGAACGCGGCCCGGTCCCGGATGATCTCTTCGATCGTGAGCCGGCCGACGATCGAGCGCAGCGCGCCCGCGAGCACCTCGCGGGTGAACTCCTCGATCTCGGCCTGCTGGTGCAGGAAGCGCTGGGCGGCGGCGCGGATGGCGCCCTCGTTGCCGCCCACCTTGACGATGGCCACGCCGTGCAGCTCGGCCCGGATGCCCTGTTTGGACACCGCGCCCCGGATGCTGACGTCGATGCGGCGGCTGGACAGGTCGAGCGACTGCAGCTTCTGGACGACCGGCAGCACGAACACCGAGGCGCCCATGACGACCTTCTGACCGGACAGGTCGGTGCTGCTCGTGCCGTCGGCCGACTGGGTCGTCCGGCCCTTGCGGCCGGTGATGATGAAGGCCTCGTTCGGGCCGGCCACTTTGATCCGGGACAGCACGAACAGGATGACCAGGATGACAAGAAGGACGGCGCCGCCGACGGCGATGAGCAGAGGGGACATCTAGACCTTTCCAGGGTGAGGGGTCTCGTCGACCCGGAGGGTTTCCTCGACGACGACGCTGGTGTCGGACGGCGCCTCGACCACGAAGACCTGAGCGCCGGCCGGGATGGCGTGCTGGGCGCGGGCGTACAGCTTGACCGGCTGCCCGCCGAGCCGGATGCGCACCTCGCCGTAGCCGGTTCCGGCCGGCACGGAGGTGACGATGACGCCGAGCGTGCCGACCAGGTCCTGCCGGGTCGGGGTGGCGTCGGTGGGCATGGTCCGGGCAGCCCGCGACAGGCGCAGGGCCAACCAGGCGGTGGGTACGGCGGCCACGAGCCCGACGGCGGAGGCCGCAGCGATCAGACCGGCGCTGTCACCACCCAGGAGCTCGGCCGCGATGGCCCCGGCGAAGCCGAACGCCCCCAGGAACCCGGCGACCACCTCGAGCGAGACCGGCCCGTCGCCGAAGTGCAGAAAACTCATCAGCTCGCCACCGAGCAGGGCCAGCGCGAGCACCACCACACCGACGGCGCCGATCACCAGAAAAACCACGGTCGCCGTCGCCATCGGCCCGCCTCCCCACCCCGAATACCGAGGTCAGGGTAGTGCATCGAGGCCAGTGAGGATTTGCCGGACATTGTCTTCCTGGGCTCGTGACTCTGTTGCTGCACGGGGTGCTCGCGCTGATCGCGCTGGCGGCGGTCGTCGCTCTCCGGGAACGGGGGGCGATGTCGTCATCAGCCCCGGTCGCGGCGGCGTTCTCTGACCCGACGGAAAAGTCGATCGGCCCCGGCGGCCTGAGAGGGCGCCGGGGCCGATCGTCTGTGACTGGCCTGCCAAGGACGCTGAGTTCCTTGACCCCCGTGGCCAGTGTCGCTCGTCGTTGAGCAAGCTCTGCGAACGAGTCTCCGGCCTCCGGGGGCGGCGCGTCCGAAGTCTGGACGAATTTGGACGGCAGTCAACTTGGGCCTAGTTTCGAGAGCCGTCGATCGCCGAGAAGAGGAGTGAGCGATGCCCTCGTTCGCCGAGTTGCCCGATCCGGCCCAGGCGGGCTCGTCCGATGAGCTGGTCGAGCGGTTGCGCCTGCTCAAGGCGTGGGCGGGCGACCCCTCGTACGAAATGATCAAGGACCGGGTCAATGCCGCCTGGACCGCGGCGGGGCGGCCGCCGAGTGAGCTGGCCCGGCGGTCGACGGTGGCCAACGTGTTCGCGCCGGGGCGCCGCCGGTTCAATCCCGACCTGGTCATCGCCGTGGTCGAGGCGCTGCACCCCGAGGTCGGCTATGTGAACCAGTGGGCGCAGGCGCTGCGCGTGGTCGGCGGCGAGGCCGACCCGGTGGCCCAGGTGCGGGTGTGGGATTCGCTGCCGCCCGATCTCGACGCGTTCACCGGCCGGGCCGAAGAGCTCGACCGATTGCGTACGGCGATGCGCGCGGGCGACGCGGTCGTGATCTCGGCCATCGAGGGCATGGCCGGCGTCGGCAAGACGCAGCTGGCCGTGCACGCCGGGCACCGGATGGTGCGCGAAGAGGCAGTCGACCGGGTTCTGTTCGTGAATCTGCGCGGCTTCCACCCGGACAGCGCGCAGCCACCGGCCGACCCGGGCGCGGTGCTGGACGGTTTCCTGCGTCTGCTCGGCGTGCCGGGTCAGCAGATCCCGCCCGGTCTCGAGGCCCGCGCCGCCGCCTACCGCGACCGGCTCGCCGGGTCCCGCACGCTGGTGGTGCTCGACAACGCGGCCACGGCCGATCAGGTACGCCCGCTGCTGCCCGGCGTCGCGGGCTGCCCGACCCTGGTCACGAGCCGCCGCAACCTGGCCGAGCTGGAGCCGGCGACCCAGCTCGCGGTCGACGCGTTCACTCCGGACGAGGCGCTGGCCTTCCTCACGAGCACGCTGGCCGGCCTGCCCGTCGGCACCGACCCCGGCGCGGCGGGCCGGATCGCGCGGCGCGCCGGTCACCTACCGCTGGCGCTGAGCCTGATCGCCGGGCACATCCTGGGCACCACGGGCTGGACGCTGACCGATCACGCCGACCGGCTCGACGAGCGGCACCGCGCGCGGCGGCTCGACTCCGGCGTGGAGCTCGCGCTCGACCTGTCGTACCAGGGACTCCCCCACGACCAGCAGCGGCTCTTCCGGCTGGCCGCGCTGCATCCCGGACAGGACTTCGACGTGTACGCGGCGGCCGCGCTGGCCGGGACCGGGCAGGCCGCCACGCAGGCGCTGCTCGACCGGCTCGGCCACGACCACCTGCTGCAGCCGGCCGGGCCGGGGCGGTACACGTTCCACGACCTCGTGCGCGCCTACGCGGTGACCCGGGCCCAGGATCAAGACCCTCCACCCGTACGCCGGAAGGCTTTGACCCGGCTCTTCGACTACTACCTGGTGGCGGCTGCGGCGGCGATGAACGCGTTGCACCCGGCCGAGACGCACCGGCGCCCGCCGGTCGAGCCCGTGGACACGCCGGCGCCCGATCTGGCCGACCCCGAGGCGGCCGCGGCCTGGCTCGAGACCGAACGGCCGACGCTGGTCGCCGTGGCCGCGCACACCGCCGCCCACGACTGGCCCGGGCACACCACCAGGCTGGCCCGCGTGCTCTACCGCTACCTGCAGGGGGCCGACAACAACGACGCGCTGGCCGTGCACGGCCACGCCCTCGACGCCACCCGCGACAGCGGGGACCTGGCCGGGCAGGGGCACGCGCTGATCGGCATCGCCATCGTCCACCTGCGCCGCGGCGAGACCGGGCGCGGAGCCGGCCTGATGCGCGACGCCGTCGACCTGTTCCGACAGGTCGGCGATCCGCTCTGGGAGGCGGTGGCGCTGCACAACCTGGGCATGCTGGCCGACCGCTCGGAGGACTACAAGACGGCGATCGACCATTGGGAACGAGCCCTGGCGCTGGTCCGGACGGTGGGCGACCAGTCGGCCGAGGCCCAGACCCTGAACGTGCTCGGCATCGCGATGGAGCGGGCGGGCCGGTTCGTCGAGGCCATCGGCTACTGCCGGGACGCGCTCACGCTGGCCCGCGCGAGCGGCAACGAGCACGGCACGGCGTTCGTGCTGAACACGCTGGGCACGGTCGAGCTGACCTCGGGCCGGCCCGAGGACGCGGGCGAGCACCTGCGGGAGGCGCTGGCCATCTTCCAGCGGGTCGGCAGCCGGGCCGGCGAGGCGACGGTGCTGGACAGCCTGGGCCTGCTGCACACCCGGCTCGAGCAGCCGGAGCAGGCGGTCGACTATCACGAGCAGGCACTGGTCATCGTCCGCGAGATCGGAGATCAGGACGGCGAGACCCACGTGCGCAACGGTCTCGGGGCGGCCACACTGGCTGCCGCCCGGCCGGCGGACGCGCTCGTTCATTTCACGGCGGCCCAGTCGCTGGCCGAGAAATTGGGCGTACGAGGTCAGTTGGCCGAGGCGTTGGCCGGGCTCGGCCGAGCCCATCAGGCGCTGGGCGCGACCGCCTCGGCGCGCGAACACTATTCCCGGGCCCGGGACCTCTACGCCGAGTTCGACACCGCGGCGGCGGCCGAGATGGAAAAGCACCTGGACTCTGGGAGCGCTCCCATGTAACGATGTGGGTCAATACCGGAGGTGCCCATGAAACTGCGCGCCGTGTTGGCCGTCCTCGTTCTTGTTCTGGTCGGGCTCGCGGCGCCGGCCGGTGCCGCCGCCGCGCCTGCCTACAGCTATGGGGAGGCGCTGCAGAAGTCACTGTTCTTCTATGAGGCACAGGTGTCGGGCAAAAAGCCGACCTGGAACCGGGTGTCGTGGCGGGGTGACTCGGCGATGCGCGACGGGGCGGATGTCGGGCTCGACCTGACCGGAGGCTGGTTCGACGCCGGCGACCACGTGAAGTTCGGGCTGCCGATGGCGTTCACGACCACGATGCTGGCGTGGGGTGCGGTCGAGAACCGGGCCGCCTACGCCGATTCGGGGCAGCTGACCCACCTGCTCAACAACCTGCGGGTGCCTAATGACTACTTCATCAAGGCGCATCCGTCGGCCAATGTGCTCTATGGGCAGGTGGGCAAGGGCGACGACGACCACAAATGGTGGGGGCCGGCCGAAGTGATGCCGATGGCCCGGCCCGCGTACAAAATCGACGCGTCGTGCGGCGGGACCGAACTGGCGGCCGAGACGGCAGCGGCCATGGCGGCGAGTTCGCTGGTCTTCCGGCCGACTGACCCTTCGTACGCGGAAACGCTTTTGACCCATGCCAAGCAGCTGTATGCGTTCGCCGACAACGTGCGAAAGAGCTACCACGAGTGCATCACCGACGCCACGGCGTTCTATCGGTCGTGGAGCGGCTATGCCGACGAACTCGTGTGGGGTGCGATCTGGCTGCACCGGGCCACGGGGGACGCGTCGTACCTGGCCAAGGCCGAGGCGGGATACGACGCGCAGGGCAACGAGAACCAGACGAACACCAAGATGTACAAGTGGACGATCTCGTGGGACAACAAGCAGTACGGCAATTACGTGCTGCTGGCCCGGCTCACCGGCAAGCAGAAATACGTGGACGACGCCAACCGCTGGCTGGACTGGTTCACGGTCGGCGTGAACGGCGAAAAGGTGCGCACGTCGCCGGGCGGAATGGTCGTGGTCGACACCTGGGGTGCGTTGCGGTACGCGGCTAATACTGCGTTCGTGGCGCTGGTCCATAGTGACGGGTTGGCGGACGCCACGCGGAAGCAGCGGTATCACGACTTCGCGGTGAAACAGATCGACTACGCGCTGGGGGCCAATCCTCGGAACGCCAGCTATGTCATCGGGTTCGGGAACGGGTCGCCGAAGAACCCGCACCACCGGACGGCACACGGGTCGTGGTGGGACAGCCAGCAGGTGCCGGTGGAGACTCGGCATGTGCTCTACGGGGCGCTGGTGGGTGGTCCGTCGGCGCCGGACGACAAGTACACCGACAGCCGGGGCGACTACGTGATGAACGAAGTCGCCACCGATTACAACGCTGGTTTCACGTCGGCGTTGGCGCGGCTCTACGGCGAATACGGGGGTGCGCCGGCCGCTGGTTTCCCGGCTGCCGTGGTGCCGGACATTCCGGAGCTGTCGGTCGAGACGACGGTTATGCAGAACGAGACGCGGTCGACCGGTGTGAAGGTGGTCGTCTACAACAAGTCGGCGTTTCCAGCGCGGGCGTTGACGGCCGGGAAGTTCCGTTACTACTTCACGCGGGACGGGGATGCGGCTTTGACTGTGTCGTCGCCCTATACGCAGGGCTGCCCGGGGCCGACGGCGGCGAAACAGTATTCGGGGAACGTCTGGTACGTCGAGGTGGATTGTGCGGGGTATTCGATCGCGCCGGCCGGACAGTCCGCGCATCGCATGGAGGTCCAGCTGAAGATCGGCGTGGTCGAGGGCGGGACGTGGGACCCGACCAACGATCCGTCCTATCAGGTCGCCGCAGGGCCCAACACGGGTGTGACTTTGTATGACGGTCCTACCCGGGTGTGGGGTGCGGAGCCGGGGACTTCCGAGCCGCCGTCGCCGTCGCCCTCCCCGTCACCGACACCTACGCCGACGCCGACACCTACGCCGACGCCGACGCCGACGCCGACGCCGACGCAGCCTGCGGGCTGCCGTGTGGCCTACGCGACGAATGATTGGAGCAACGGGTTCACCGCAACGGTCACCATCACCAACGGCCCGACAGCACTGACCAACTGGGCGCTGACTTTCCCGTACGCGGCGGGCCAGAAGGTCACTCAGGCCTGGTCGGCCAGCGTGACCCAGTCGGGCTCACAGGTCACCGCCACCAACACATCCTGGAACGGCGGGTTGGCCCCGGGCGCGACGGTCAGTTTCGGCTTGAACGCCACCCACACCGGCAGCAACCCACGCCCGACCTCGTTCACCCTCAACGGCACAGCCTGCGGATGAAGCCTGCTCGCTTCGCTCATTTTTCGGCACTGATTGGTTGTCTGGATCTCACGTGACACCCAGCTTGTCTGGGCATCGCGGACAACCCAGCTAGTCCAGGTCTCACGGACAGCCAACTTGTCCGGGGTCTCACGGACAGCCAACTTGTCCGGGGTCTCACGGACAGCCAGCTTGTCCGGGGTCTTACGGACAGCCAGGTTGTCCGGGGTCTCGCCGGACAACTAACAGAGTCGGGAGTGAGCATGCGAACCAGAACCGTCGTCGGTCTCGCCATCGCGGGCGGCACCGCCGCCGTAGCCATGGGATTCGGCGGAACAGCCTTGGCGGCCGGCCCGGAACAGGCCGACCCCGCAGTCCAGGTAACCGTCGACAACGGCCGCGCAGCAACACCGGACAGCGACACCGGCCCCGCCGTGGCCACCGACCGAGACTGCCCAGAAAAGGACGGCTCCTCCGGCCCCGAGTCAGGCACCGGCTCGCCGGCCGCCGACCAGGCCCTCTAACCACCGGGCCGGCTCGGAACCCGACACGACGCCGAAGTTCCGAGCCGGCCACCCACAACTCAACCCCACCAAACCCAGCGGCCCCGCAGCCGGAGCCGTGATTGAATTGCCCGGCGGACCGGAGGTCGGAGGCCGAAGCGGCTCACCACGCCGGAGCGCCGTCGGGCTCTGCCCAGCGAGCGGCAGACTGCGGCGGATTCAGCCCCGCCGGTCCAGGTTCGGCGAAGAGCGCACGTCGTCGTCGCGCCGTCGACGGCCGGCCCGACCATATGAATCAAGCCCCGGTGGGCACATGCCGGCTTTCCCGGAACACCAAAGCCCGCCCGTGCAGCCGCCACCACGGCGGAAACAATCCCCCCGGCCAGCAATTTCCTTTCCTGACCTACGAGCCGGCCTGCAGCGAACCGCCGCACCAACCCGATCCAGCCCTCAGCGACCCACCACGCCGAGCCGGCGAGCCGGGCCGGCGAACCGCCGCACCAACCGGGCCCAGCGGCCCGCCGCGCCAGCATGACCCAGCCGCGAACGGACGCAGTGTGCCGGACCGGCGGGCGCGCCCGTTGACTCAAGCTGCCGGGACTGCGAGTCGGCGGAGCGGCGGTGATCTGCGGGTGTTCGCCGCGGCCGCCCGGGTGTCGGTGGAGGTGGGTGTGGTCAGGAGTGGAACAACTTCCAGTGGCCCTCGGAGACGACCTGGGGTTTGCCGTTGTTGACGACTACGGCGGAGTTGTCGTCGATGGCGTAGGTGGGGTGCGGGATGTGGGCGGCCCACTTCTCGGCGTTGGCGAGAGAGGCGTCGGGGTGGTCGGGGTGGTCCAGGTGCGGGATCACGGCGAAGTCGACCAGGCCTACGCCCTGGGCGGTGACCAGGAGTCGGTCGACGTCGCCGTCGGGGGTGGCGAAGACGACCTGCTCGGACTTCGAAGGACGGTCGACGCCGCGTGGGGGTTCGGTGTAGGTCTCGACGAACGTGGGCGCGGCGGCCATAGCCCCGGCGCTCACCCCCACGTACACGGAATCGGAACTCAGTGTCGGCAGCAGGTCGGCCAAACCGGAGCGGTGCATCCAGCCGGCCAGGAACATCGGGTCGCCGCCCCAGAACAGCAGGGCGTCAGCCTCGCGGACTGTCGGCACCCAGGCTTGCTCATCGATAGTCGATAGCGCCGTGAGTTCGAGGATGCCCAGCGACTTCCAGCCCAGTTCGGCCAGGCGGAAACGACCCTGGCCGCTCACCGCCCGGTAGGCCAGGGCCGGACCGCCGGGGAACGGGTAGATCGCGGTCGGAATGATCAGCGCATCGGACTCGGCGATCGGCTTGCCGAGCAGGTCGACCAGCGCGTTCTCGATGGTGCGGTTCTTGATTCCGGCCGAGGTCAGCAGCGCTTTCATGGTCAGCCCTCGAACTTGTACGTGATGTGTGTGACCAGGGACGCGCTGCGTGACGAGACCTGCCGCAGCGTCTGGGGCGCGACGCCGTCGAAGAGACGCGGGCCGGCGCCGACGGTCACCGGGGCGATGTGCAGGCGGAGCTCGTCGATCAGGCCGGCCGCCAGGAACTGGTTGATCGTGGTGGCGCCGCCGGCAATCGCGATGGTGCCGTCGGAGGTCGTCTCGACCGCGCGCTTCAACGCCTCTTCGACGCCCCCGGTGACGAAGTGGAACGTCGTGCCGCCCTGCATAGGCAGATCGTCACGCTCGTGATGAGTCAGAACGAAGACCGGTTTGTGGTACGGAGGATCCTCGCCCCACCAGCCACGCCACTCCGGATCCCAGGCGCCACGGCCGGGACTGAACATGTTGCGGCCCATGATGAAGGCGTCGGCGGCGGTGATCGCGGCCAGTTCTTCGCTGTTCTCATCGGGCGTCTCGAACATCCACCGGTGCAGCTGGTCGACCGGGCCGTCGCCGAACGGGCTGTCGAGCCGCTGGTTCACACCCGCGGAGTAGCCGTCGACTGAGATGGCCAGGTCAGCGGTGATGTACGGCACGGCGGCCTCCCTGTTTAACCGGTTGCTGTCTGCAACTGGTTAGCACAGTAGGACCAACCGGTTGTAGGCTGCAAGCGGTTGGACGGAAGGATGTTTGAAAGTGGCTGTCGATAATCGATCGGGGTGTCCGATCAACCTGTCGCTCGAGGTGCTCGGGGACAAGTGGTCGCTGCTGATCATCCGCGACATGATGTTCGGCAACCGCCGTCACTTCCGGGCCCTGCTCACCGAGTCGGAAGAGGGCATCGCGTCCAACATCCTGGCCGACCGGCTCTCGCGGCTGACCGCCCTCGGCATGATCACTTTCGCGCCCGACCCGTCGCACAAGCAGCGCATCCGGCTCAGCCTCACCGAGCCCGCCATCCAACTCGTGCCGGTCCTGGCCCACCTCGGCGCATGGGGCCGCCGGCACCTCCCGGTCACCCCCGAGTTGGCCATCCGAGCCGAACTACTCGAACGCGGCGGCCAGCCTCTGTGGGACGACTTCATGGACGAGCTGCGCGAGCAACATCTGGGCCTCCCCCGCCCACCAGGAACCCCCTCGGTGCTACAGCAACTGACCGACGCCTACTTCGCCGAACTGGCCAAAACCACCCCGCGCTCGGCGTAACAGCAGCCCTACTGCGGCAGATCGGGCACAGGCAGTCCCAGTTCGGCCATGAGCGCCCGTGCGCGCTCCTCGTGGTCGCGTCCCTCGGCGGTCGGCCCCAGCACACGGGCCAGACCGCGATGAGCACGCGCCTGCTGATCCCGAGCCCCGACTTCCTCAGCCAACAACAAGGCCGCCCGATAGTGAGCGACGGCTTCGGACACCCGGCCACGCACCGCGTCCGCCCCACGATGACCAACGCCATCAGTCGCACCGTCACTCATCAAAAGACCGTCACCGGCGGGCGGGGTGTGCGCTTGGCGTGAGGCATGGTCGGTCGAAGTCAGCGTGGCATCACCCGAGCCGCCGGGCAGGATGGGCGCGTCACGCGGGACCTCGGCGGTCGAAGTCAGCGTGGCATCACCCGAGCCGCCGGGTGGGGTGGGTGCGTCGGGTGAGAGCCGGTCGGTGGTGGTGAGGGTGGCTTCGGCCAGGCCGTTGTGTGTCCAGGACTCGCCGTCGCGGTCGCCGGCTTTTTGGAAGAGGGCCAAGGCTCGTACCAAATAATTGGTTGCCGGGGTTGTTCGGCCGAGCTGGGTTTGGGCGGCTCCGAGGCCGTAGAGCGCCCAGGCTTCGCCGGATTCGTTGCCCAAGGATTGGAACAGGGTCAGCGAGCGTTCGTGGTGGGCGGTGGCGGTGTGGGGGTGGCCGCGAGCTGTTTCGACTGAGCCCAGGTTGTCGAGGTTTTGCGCTTGTCCGGTGCGGTCGCCGAGGGACTGGGACAGGGCTACGGCCGAGGACAGGTGTTCGGCTGCGGCGTCGTACCGGCCCAGTCTTTCTTCGACTGAGCCCAGGTTGCCCAGGGCTCGCGCTTCGCCGGCCGGGTCGCCGGCGTCGCGGAACGTGCGCATCGCGCCTGCGTAATAGTCGGCGGCGGATGCGTAGTGGGCCAATCGCGCGTCGACGTTGCCCAGGTTGGCCAGGGCGCGGGCCTGGCCGAGCAGGTCGCCGGCCCGCAGGAACAGGTCGAGCGAACGCCTCAGATACTCGCCGGCCTCGTCGTAGCGGCCGAGCCGGCTGTGGGTGGTGCCGTAGCCGAGTACCGCCTGGGCCTGGGCGGCCAGGTCCTCGAGCGCCTCGGCGGCGGCCTGGGCGTGGCCGTGAATGGTCAGCGCGTCGCTGTAGTGGCCGCCGTCCAGGTAGCGGAACAGCGTGCCGGAGAGGCGCAGCGTTTGTTCAGGCCAGCCGGATGTCGCGGCGACCGCGGTCAGCTCGGAGCGCTCGGTGTCGAGCCAGATTCGGGCCTGTTCGGGGGTGCTCAGGGCGGGCTGGGCGTGAGCGATCTCGGGGACCTTGGGGCGGCGCTGTTTCTCGGCCGGGTGCAGGCTGTCCATGGCGGCGGCCGCGGTCGCCACGAAGTAGTCGAACAGCCGGGTGCGAGCGGCCCGGCGTTCGGACGGGCTGTCCTCGTCGGCGCCGGCCTCCAGCGCGTACGCGTGGACGAGGTCGTGGAAGCCGTACCGGCCGGGGCGGCGCGTGAGCAGCAGGTGGTCGTCGGCAAGGCTCCGCAGGTGCGCGGCTACGTCGTGCGGCTCGGCCTCGGCCAGGGCGGCCGCCGCGTACGGGTCGAGGTCCTGGCCCGGATGCAGCGCGACCAGCCGCAGCAGCCGTTGCCGGTCGGGCGGCAGCCCCTGGTACGACAGGCGCAGCGCGAGCTCGACCCCGGTCTCGAGCCGGCGGTCGCGACGCTTCTGATCGAGGCGGTCGGCGTGATCGAACAGCGTCCAGCCGGGCCGCGCCCGCACGTGGCTCGACACCAGCCCGAGCGCCAGAGGCAAATACCCACAGTGCTCAGCGATACGAGCGAGGGCTGTGGCATCGTCGGGGTCCAAGCTTCCCGGGTACGAGCCGTCCGAGTCCAGCCTGGCCCCGTGCGAGTCGTCGGCGATCGGGCGTGCCGCGCGCTGCTCGTTTGGGCTTCGGGTTCCCGCGTGCGGGAGGTCCGGTCCGGAGCTCGCCACTTGCGACCCGTCAACTCTCAGATCTGCCGCGTGCCCGCCGTCGAGTCTCGGGCTTCTGACCTGCGAGCCGTCCGGTTCCAGGGCAGCCGTATGCGAGTCGCCGGGGAGCGGGTTGCCGGCTTGGGACAGGAAGGCTCGGGCTTCGTCGGGGGTGAACACGCTCAAGGTGAGGCGGGTGGACGCGGCCAGGGTGGCCAGGCTGCGGCGGCTCGTGACCAGGGTGCGGACGCCCGGGGCGTCGGGTAGCAGCGGGCGTACCTGTTGGTCGTCGGCGGCGTTGTCGAGGACTATCAGCGCCCGGCGGTGGGCCAAGTGGTCCCGGAAGGCGGCGGCTCGAGCTGTCAGGTCGTGCGGGATCCGACGGGCCGGTAGGCCGAGCAGCTGCAGGAGGCTGTCGAGAACCGCGGAGGGGTCGGCCGGTGGTTGCGCCGGGTCGATGTGGAAGCCACGCAGGTCGACGAACAGGACATGGTCGTACGGGTGGTCGGCCGCGAGCAGGTGGGCGGCGTGGACGGCCAGTTGTGTCTTACCGACGCCGGCCATGCCCTCGATCGTGGCCAGGCCGGCCGGGTCGCGGCGCAGCTGGGACAGCTCGGCTGCGCGTCCGGTGAACTCGGGTGGGTCGGCAGGCAGGGCATCCTGCGTACGCACCTGGGCCGCGGCCCGCGTCTCGCCGGCGACCACGCGCAGAGCCTGGCGCCACTGGGCTACGTAGCCGCGGTCGGGCCGCAGCGCGCGCACCACGGCGATGAACAGGTCGTTGTCCACGCGCCGGCGGCCGCTGCGGAAGCAGTCGCTGACCGTGGCCCTCTTGGCCGGGCGCTCGCTGTTCACCCGTTCCGTGATCAGCTCGTACGACGGGTTGCCGGCCCAGGCCTTCAAGGCGCGCAGCAGGGTGGTGAGGTCGTCGAGGCTGCGGGCCGGGGCCGGATCCGGCAGCGTGGCCGGGTCGCTGTGCGGCGAGGTCATGAACCACCAGGTGTGAGCGGACGGTAGCTGTCCCTCACGGTCTACTGGGGATTCCTCCGTGGCGACAACACCAGTGACGCCATCGCGACTACGACTGCCCGAACGGCCCCCGAAGGGCGCAAGATCGCCTATGCGAGCTGCTGGAGGCGCTCCTCGATCGCTCGGTCGACCTCGATCCGGGCGTAGCCGCGGAAGCGCTCCCTGAATTCGACGCTCTGCAGGGCGGACCTGGCCGCGGCTCGGAGGGTCGCGCTGCCCGAGGCCAGAGCGTCATCGGCCTGCCGCAGGACCGCATCGACCTGGCCCATGTCGTAACCGCGGAGAGCAATCATGAACGGCGCAGCCATGGAACGAATCGTATCGGCCGGACAGCAATCCGGCCGGACCCGCAAACACCCGCAGGCCGTCGTCCTTGTAGATCACGAGGGTGCGAGCCATCGCGCGGGCACGCTTGCGTTCAGGAAGGCCATGACCTCGGCGTGGAAAGCCTCGGGGGCCAGGCTGTGCACCCGGTGGCCAACAGGAATCGTGGCCAGCCGGGCGCCGGGGATGGCCGCCGTCATCTCGGCCAGCCGACGCGGCGGGATGCAGCTGGTCGGGCCGCCGGATAAGACCAGCGTCGGCTGCCGCACACCGCCCAGCCGCGCCCACCACTCCGGGTCGGGTCGCACCAACTGGCTGACGATGGCGCCCATGACGGCCAGCGCGTGCCCGGAACGGCCGGGCAGACCGGAGCCCGCGGCAGCCATCAGCCGCAACACGCCACCCCACCGCGGCGGGGCCGCCAGGTCTTCCAGCACCAGGCGGGTGATCAGGTGCGGCGAGTGCTGGGCCGCGGCCAGCGCCGCGTACGCCCCCACCGAGTGCCCGATGAGCACGACGTCGCTGAGGTCGAAGTGGTCGATCAGCCCGAGCACGTCGTCGCGCAGGCTGGCCAGGCGGTAGTCGGACGTGCGGTCGCTGGCGGCGTGTCCACGCAGGTCGATGGCGATCACCCGGTGCCCCGCCCCGACCAGTTGGGGCGCCAGCCGGTCCCAGGTGTCGGCGCTGCTGCCGGTGCCGTGCAGCAGCACGGCGGGCACCCCGGCCGTGTCGCCGCACTCGCGGTAGCCGAGCCGGACACCGTTGATCACGACGGTGCCCACCGTCGACCACTCGAACGCCATACCCGTTGTTTACCAGAGGTTTGACGGGCGATCCCTGAAATCCAACCTGTCGTCAACGTCACTCGGAGGTTCTCATGACCGGCGGAAGCCTGCGGCCGGTGTGGCCGCAGTGGCAGGGAGCGGCGACCTCCAGCGGGCGCGAACTGGCCCCGGAGTTTCCGTTCGACGTGGCCCGCCGCGGCTACGCCGTCGGCGCGGAGGTGCTGCGAGCTGTGCTTCCGCCCCACGACGGCCCGACCGAGGCCGTGCCCGTGGCCATGGACGACACCGGCCTGGCCGAACAGCACGGGGTCGAGGCCCGCGAGGTCGTGCCGGCCCAGCCGGGCCGCGCGCTCGAGATCATCCGCCGTCACGACCCGGAGCGGATCGTGACGGCGGGTGGCGAGTGCTCGACGACGCGGTCGATGTCGTCGCGGTGTCCACCAGGGCCGGGAGGTCGGCCAGGCCCGGGGCCGGGGCGGGATCGGCGTCGACCGAGTCACTGCGGAGCACGCCGAGCAGGCGGCGCATGTCGTGCAGGGCAGCCCGCGAGGCCCCGGCGATCGCCACGAACTCGGAGTTGCGGGCGTCGAGGTCGTCGCTCGACCGGTACGGCGCGGTCTCGGCCCGGACGGCGATCATGGACATGTGGTGGGCCACCACCTCGAGCATCTCGTCGCGCCCGGCCACCACCGTCCGCAGGCCCACCAGCAGTGGAGACGTCATGCGCCCATGCTTCTCCCCCGGGCGGGGCGGGACCATCCGGCAGGCCGCAGAAAGCGGGTGGGGAAACCTCACCCCGCCTGCCCGCGTCAGGCGAGGAACAAGAAGGCTCCGGATGCCGGCGTCGGGCCGGGGCGTCGGGCCTGCCTCGCACAGCGGACCCGGTTTCCCGGCATTGTTCCTTCGTCCGAAAGGGTGCGACGCCGTCATCCGGAGCTGAGTAAAGAATGGGCGATTGTGGACATTCCGCACAGCGTCAAACGGCTTGATCTCGATCGCCGAAGGCCCATCCCGGCCCGGCCCGACGGCGCGGAACCGGCAGCGGTTCGGCTGGAAACCCGCGGTTGCCCGGCGCGCCTCCCGCCTTTTTGCTACAGGATCAGCCAGGTCACGGGGTGCGGTGCACGGCCAGCACGCCGGCCAGCCCGTTGACCTCTTCGGTGAGGGCGGGCAGGTAGGCCGGGTTGGCCAGCTCGACGTCGAAGTAGTACGGCAGGGCCGCCACGGCTTCGGCCGGCACGGGACCGCCGGCGCAGTAGGTGTCGCGGAAGCCGGCCGAGTCGGGCTGCCAGATCAGCTCACCCAGGCTGCCCGAGCGGCTGCGGAAGATGGCCGCGTCGATCAACGCCCGCTCCTGCTCGGTGGCGGCGTTGTCGACGAAGATCTTCACGTGCTTGCTCGTACGGGTCTCGGCCGCGGACGCCTCGGCCGGCAACCCGGCCGGCCGGCAGTCGGGGCCGGTCACGCCGGTCTGCCGCAGCGCACCGGGCAGCACGAACGCGAGCGCCACGAGCACGAGGCCCGCCACCGCCGTCTTGGGCCACCGCCGTACGGCCGTCGCGCCGAAGCCCAGGGCGGCCCGCACCGGCCGGGTCTGCGCCACCGTCACCACCAGGATCAACCCGACGAGCAGGGCCGACAGCAGAGCCGGGCCATACCCGAGGTTGTAGAAGCCGCCCCACCACGGGCTGTCCCCGGGCACCTCTTCGCCCGGCCGCAACGTGCTCGGCAGCAGGAAGACGACAGCGGCCACCGCGGCGACGGCGGCGAACGGGCGTGCCTGGCCCGCGTGCCGAGCGACCCACCAGGTCAGCAGCAGCGCCACCAGCGCCCCGACCGCCGCGCCGGCCCAACCGGCGGTGCCCGACCACGGCGGCGGCGTCCGCCACAGGTCGAAGGCGGCCGCGCCGGGCGAGTCGTAGGACGGACGGCCCGTCCAGTAATAGTCGGAGAAGTAGAGGTTGAGTCCGGGCTTGGTGGCGCGGAACCCGGCCTGATACTCGACGCCCCCGTCGACCAGGGATTCGGGGTCGGCCACGGCGAAGTCATGGATCTGCCAGCCGGCCGCGGCCAGCCGATCACGCACGCCGGCGGCGTAGGTCGCGACGTCCCGGGTGTCCTCGGTGTGCTTGACCCAGTAGGCGACCGAGCCGTACTTGACGCCCTCGCCGTCGCCGAACGGCTCGATCGCCGGCGCGTCTCCCCCGCCGAACACCCGCAGGCCGGGGAAGGCGGTGGCGGACAGGCTCTGCGCCTCGGCCCCGGACGGCAGCGGCGGCACGTGTTCCACCGCGATCCGCTCGGCCGCGAAGGCGCCGACGTACGCCCCGGCGAGCGCGATGAACAGGGCCAGGACCAGCCCGCGGACCCGTACCTTCACGCTCCACCTCCGTTGCGGCTACACATCGCGCGACAGCCTACGAATCCCGCGCCACCCCGCGTCAAGCGACGGCCTCGAACTCGCGGCGGGGCCGGGCCAGCACGGCGGCCACCGCGATCAGCACGAACCCGTACAACGGAAGTTGTTGAAAGTCGCTCGGGGTGAGATACCAACCCTCCCCCATGTCGTACGCCCGGAGCAGGTCGATCGTCGGCCCGAAGGCGAAGCCGTGGAAGTGCACCAGCTCGCCCGTGCCGAGCGGCTCGGCCACGGTCAGATAGCGCACCAGCGACGCGACGAACCCGACTGCCGACGGGATGATCAGCACCAGCCCGGTCGTGGCGAGGGCGATGCTGCGCCCCGGCTTTCGCGCTGTGTGCACGCGGTGGGCCAGCGCCACGCCGACCAGCCAGCCACCGGCCAGGCCCAGCAGCAACCCGGTCAAGGTCAGCGGCACGTACGAGCCGGGGCGCGCGGGCCAGCCGGCCAGGTCGATGAGGTTCACGTCGGGGTAGATGTGGACGTCGACCTGCACGCCCTCGCTCTCGGCCAGGAAGTGCCCGTTCTTGATCGGCCGGGTCTGCCAGCTGTCGGCGGCGAGCCGCTGCCGGATCTGTTCCAGGTCGGCCCCCGGCACGAGCGGACCCTGGGCGTACAGATAATTGCCTGAGCCTGAGGCGTGTTCCACCTGCGGCAGCGCACGCTGACCGAGCGCCGCGGCGTCGGGCAGGGTCGCGTAGCCGAACGTGCCCAGCCAGGAACCGCCCGCGGCGCCGAGCGCGCCCCCGACCAGCAGGGCCAGGACGGCGGCCAGCACCGCGAACGGGCGCTTGGTGGGCGGCCGGAAACGCTCCCACAAGCCGTCGAGCACGAGCCGCGCCCGGTCACCCGTCGTCGGACGGCCACCGGGACCGGCCAGCTCGACCATCGTGACGATGAGCTCGGAGCCGTGCTTGCGTCGCAGCCGGGCCGGAAAGGCCGCCAGCAGCAGACCGGACAACCAGCGACGGGCCGCCGGCGCGGTCGGGACAGGAGACGTCGGTTCGGGCACGCGACGACAGTACGGCCGACGAGATATAACGTCAACCGTACTGTCGAGGCGCCTTACTCCGGCCGAGATCGCTGTGCCTGTCGAAGCCGATGTAGAGCCGCGCCGCCGCGTTGGTGCCGAGCGCGCCCAGCGTCTCGAGCTCCCGCCGGCGCAGCAGCGCCGGGTGCTGCGCGTACGCCTCGGCCGCCGCGGCCGATTTACGGCGTCGCGGGCAGGACCAGCCGGAAGCAGGCGCCTTGGCCCGCGGCGGTTTCCAGCTCGACGTCGCCGCCGTGGGCGCGGGCCAGGGAGCGGGCGATCGACAGGCCCAGGCCGGCGTTGGCGCCGGCGGACCGGGTGCGGGATCGGTCCGTACGGTAGAAGCGGTCGAAGACCTTGGCCGCCTGCTCGGTCGTCAGGCCGGGGCCGTGGTCGGCCACCTCGAGGACGGCTCGGCCGCCCACTGTGCCCACCCCGATGCGCACCGGCGTGCCGGGCGGGGTGTGGGCGACCGCGTTGCCGACCAGGTTGGCGACGACCTGGCGCAGACGGGCCTCGTCGGCGTCGACCGGGGCCGGGCCGGGCGGGCCGTCACCACCGGGGCCGGTCAGCTCGGCCGGGCGCGCCGGGTCGAGCGCGTGCAGGTCGTGCCGGGCGTCGGTGGCCAGCGTGCGCAGGTCCATCGGGGTGCGGTCGAGCTGACCCTCGGGCGCGTCGTCGAGCTGGGCCAGCAGCAACAGGTCCTCGGTGAGCGCGGTCAGGCGGGTCGCCTCGCGCTCGATCCGGCGCATCGTCTCGTCCACATCGGACGCGGTGGCCAGCCCGCCCATCCGGTGCAGGTCGGTCGACCCCTTGATGACGAACAATGGCGTACGCAACTCGTGGCTGACATCGGAGACGAACGTCCGCATCCGCGCCTCCGAGGCGGCGCGGTCGGCGAAGGCCCGTTCGAGCTGCCCCAGCATCGTGTTGAGCGAGCCCGCCAGGTGCCCGATCTCGGTGCCCGGCCCGGCCAGATCGGGCACACGCCGGGTCAGGTCGCCCGCGGCGATCGCGGCGGCGGTGTGCTCGATGCGGCGCAACGGCCGCAGGCCCCGCCCGAGCGCGAACCAGCCCAGCCCGGTCAGCACCACGAGCAGCACTCCCCCGCTGGCCAGGCTGGTGACCCGCAGCTGGGCCACCGTGGCGTCGGCCTCGGCCATCGGCGCGGCCGCGATCACCTTGCCGTTCCAGCCCGCGGTGTGCTGGGCGACGGCCCGCCAGCGGTCCGAGCCGTCGGCGGCGGGCCGGAACACGCCGGTCCCGTCGGTGGGGATCGTGCGCAGCTCGGCCGGGGTGGGCAGGGTCGACCGGTCGAGCCGGGACGAGAGGACGCCCTCGGCGACTGTGCCGTCGGCGGCCAGATACACGAGGTAGGGGGCGCCGATCAGGTCGAGGGCGGGGTCCAGCACACCCGACGTGGCCGCCGGGCCGGCCGGGCGCGGCCCGCTGGTGGGCAGCCGCGAGATCAGCGACGTGAGCGAGCTCAGCTGGGTGTCGAGGCGGTCGAGCTGGTAGTGCTCGAGCCGGTCGGAGACCACCGTGCCGACCAGGCCCAGCCCCGCCAGCAGCAGGGCGGTGGTGATGAGCAGCAGTCGTACCCGCAGGCTCATGACCGGGGCTCCCGCAGCACGTAGCCGACGCCGTGGACGGTCTGGATCAGCTTGGGCTCCTCGGCGTCGACCTTGCGGCGCAGGTACGAGATGTACGTGTCGACGATGCTGGCGTCGCCCCCGAAGTCGTAGTGCCACACGCGTTCCAGGATCTGAACCTTGGTCACGACACGGCCCGCGTTCTCCATCAGATAGCGCAGCAGCCGGAACTCGGTGGGCGACACCCGGACGGGCCGGCCGTGACGGGTCACCTGATGTCCCTCGGTGTCGAGCGTGAGCGGGCCCGCGGTGAGCACATCCGCGTGGGAACCGTTGGTGCGGCGCAGGATCGCGTGGATGCGGGCGATCAGCTCCTCGAGGTCGAAGGGTTTGGTCACGTAGTCGTCGGCGCCCAGCGACAGGCCCGTGACTTTGTCGGCCTGGCGGTCGCGCGCGGTCAGGAAGAGCACGGGGACGGGCCCGCTGCGACCTTGCGTCCGTTGCTCGCGCAGCCGCCGCACGACCTCGAAGCCGTCCATGTCGGGCAGCATGACGTCGAGCAGCACCAGATCGGGCGGCTCGGCGGTGGCGGCCGCGATGGCCTCGGTTGCGGTGCCGGCCGAGCTCACTTTGAAGCCGGCGAACCGCAAAGTAGCCGACAGCAGTTCCCGTACGGTGGCCTCGTCGTCCACCACGAGCAGGCGTTCATCGCGAGGCGTCATGGCGCCAGCTTACGAACGCGTCGGCGATCAGACTGCCGACCGCGGCCGCGACCACCCCGGTCCCCACCGCAACCCACGGATCGGCCGCGACGCGCACGTCGAGGAGCGGCACTGTCAGAATGAACGCCTGCGCGCTGAGACCGACCGACACCCGGCCCACCAGGGCCAGAGCAAGCAGCAGTACGCCCCCGGCCACCCCTGTCCAGGCCGCGCGCACCAACGTGCGTGGCCAAAGCCCCTGGGCACGCCACCTCGGCTGCTCGGGATGCCGTCGGGGTGTTTCCCGGCCGGTCCGATCGGCTCGGCCCGAAGCGACACGGGCTGCCGCGGCCGCGGATGCCGTCACCGCGACGCCCTCACCCTCATGTTGACGTGTTGATACACATGTTGACTGCATTGACGTGTGAATCAACATGTCAACACGTCGCCGACCAAGCGTTGCCGCGGCAGCCAGCCCCACCAGCAGGACTCCGACCAGAAGCGCCCCGACCAGCGCATTCGCTGCCGGCGGCCAGACGCTCATCGAGCCGCCGGTCGGCAATCCCGCTGGCCCCTCCAGGACGCAGGACAGCAAGCCACCGGTGTGCACATCCCACGGCAGCCCGGCCAGCAACACGAACGGCAACCCAAGTAGCCCGGCTCCGGCCGCGGCCGGCCCACCGATCCCCCACGCGACGACCAGACCCACGACCGTCAACCCGGCGACCGGCCACCGCAGACCCCGGAGCCCACCAGCAAGGGCCGGAAACCGCAGAACAAGCCAGCACAACCCGACGACCAGAAGAGTCCCGACCGCCGCCTTGCCCACCGACGGCCAGACACCCACCGCGAACCCGGCATCGAGTGCGCCCCCATCGGCCACTCCCCCATTACCAATCCCACCCAGCAGCCGACCGCTGAGCCCACTCGGCAAACCACCACCGGGGACCACTCCAGACAGCCCACCACCGAGGTCGCCCATCGGGAATCCACCACCAGCTCGCCCTCCGAGCAGCCCACCGCCGAACAGCCCACCGCCTGTGAGGCCGCCGAACTGTTCACTGCCGGGAGGACAACCGGAGGCCGCGTCAGCAGCCGGTGTGCCGCCGAAGGGCAGGGTCAAACGTCCACGGGCGAACCATGCGGTCGCGCCCATGGCCGCGGTGAAGACAACAGCCCCTGAGGAGCCTCGCCAGAGCAGTCCTTCGCGGCCGCGCCGCACCAGCAGGATCCCGAAAATGACCGCGCCCACGACGCTGATCCCCAGGGGCACCAGGTCGATCCGGCCGTGCAAGGCGATCGGCAGCCCACCGGACGGTGTCGCGGCGACCTGCGCGGGTGCGCCGGCCGCCATCGCCACCACCGCCGCCGTCAGCCGATCGAGCCGACCCGCCTGGGCACCACCCAGTAGGAGCAGCGCAACTGCCGCAGTGCCCGCCATGACCAGCACCGATACCAGGCCGGCGACAGCTCCCGCGCTCACTTCGCGGCCTCGAGACCGGGGCCCCGCCGCCGCTGGAACCGCCTGCGCACCTGCGATTACCTGTGCCCCCGGCAGCCACCGCGCCGCACAGAGCCACGGCGCCCCTGAGAACCACGGCACCCCCGGCAGCCACCGCGCCGCACGAAGCCATGGCGTTCCTGAGAACCACGGCGCTCTTGGCAGCCACCGCGATCCCCAGATCCACCACACGCGTGACGACCCTGGCCGCCGCTGCACCTCTGAGGGCCGCCGCGTCCCGGGGAGCTGGTGGGCTGTCGATAGACGTTCAGCCATCGGATTCACTCGCTGATCGATTGTCGACGGGGTCAGATGTCGCGGCGGCGGAAGAGGGTGAAGGCAGCGGCCAGTACGGCGGCGATGCCCACGCCCATGCCGGCCAGGTTGAGCCAGGGGTGGGGGTAGTCGGGGCTGGGGACCGTCGTCAGTGCTGCTGAGCCGCCCAGCGTGGGCCAGTAGTTGAACAAGCCGGTCATCCAGGAGGGGAAGAGTCCGGCCATGGCGGGGACCAGGAAGACGATGCCGACGAGGGTGGCCAGGGCGCCGGCGGTGGCGCGCATGATGACGCCCAGTCCGATGGCCAGCAGGGCGATCGCGGCCAGGTAGAGGCCGCCGGCGGTGACCGCGGAGAACACGCCGGGATCACTCAGCGAGGCTGTGGGCACGCCCTGGCCGGTCATCAACGACTGACCGGTCAGGAACGAGCCGAACATCAGCAGTTCTCCGGCGACTGCTGCGATTGCTGTCGCCAGCACTACCTTGGCGGCCAGCACGCGCGTGCGGCGTGGGGTGGCGGTCAGCGTGGTGCCCATCAGGCCGGTGGCGTACTCGGAGGTCACCACGAGGATGCCGAGCACGCCGACGATCAGCTGGGCCACGATGTAGGCCATCAGGCTGCGGCCCGTCGGGTCCCAGGCCAGCCGGTCCGCTTCGGTGGCGGTGTCCCACGCCTGGCCGGCCCCGTTGGCGGCCAGCGCGGTGATGCCGAGGCCGACCGCGAACAAGCAGGCCAGCGTGTACCAGGTGGACCGCAGACTGCGCAGCTTGATCCACTCGGCGTGCAGGGTCCGGCCGAAGCCGACCTTCGGTTCGACGACACTCGTGGTCATGCCGCTGCTCCCTGGAATTCGAGGCTGTCGCGGGTCAGTTCCATGAAGGCGTCTTCCAGGGAGGGGCGCTGTGGGGTCAGTTCGCTCAGGGCTACCCCGTGGTAGGACGCCAACTGGCCGATGTCGGCGGCGGTCAGGCCGGACACCAGCAGGGTGGATTCAAGGCCCTCGCGCACTGTTGCTCCGGCTGCGACCAGCTGGGGAGCGAATGATGCGGGGGCACGGACCAGGACAGTGCTTTCGCCGTTGGTGCGGG
Source organism: Paractinoplanes aksuensis (assembly GCF_024137025.1). Classification (GTDB taxonomy): domain Bacteria; phylum Actinomycetota; class Actinomycetes; order Mycobacteriales; family Micromonosporaceae; genus Actinoplanes; species Actinoplanes aksuensis. The sequence continues at coordinate 89,901 of NZ_JAMYJR010000001.1, read as the reverse complement.
TCAGTTCGCTGACCGCGGTGTCGGCGATCAGGCGGCCGCGCCCGATGACGATCAGGTGGTCGGCGGTCTGGGCCATTTCGCTCATCAGGTGACTCGAGACGAGCACGGCCCGGCCCTCGGCGGCCAACGAGCGCATCAGGTCGCGTACCCATCGGATGCCTTCGGGGTCGAGGCCGTTGATCGGCTCGTCGAAGATCAGCACCCTCGGGTCGCCCAGCAGCGTGGCGGCGATGCCCAGGCGCTGGCGCATGCCCAGCGAGAACCCGCCGGCCCGTCGCCGGGCCACCCCTTCGAGGCCGGTGCGGGCCAGCACCTCGCCCACCCGCTGCTTCGGCAGGCCGTTGCTCACGGCCAGCGCGAGCAGGTGGTCATGGGCCGTACGGCCGCCGTGCACGGCCCCGGCGTCGAGCAGCGCGCCCACCTCGGCCAGCGGCACCGGCAGGTCCTGATAGCGCCGGCCGCCGATCGTCACCGTCCCGCGGTCGGGAGCCGCCAACCCGATGATCATGCGCATGGTGGTGCTCTTGCCGGCCCCGTTCGGGCCCAGGAAGCCGGTCACCTGGCCGGGCTCGACGGTGAAGGACAGGTCGTCCACCACCGTCTCCGGGCCGTATCTCTTGGTCAGTCCCCGTACGTCGATTGCGGTCATGCGGCGAATGCTGGCCGCCCCGGCTGACCGGTTCCGCAGGACTTCTTAGAGAACTCTGTGAGTCGGCGCGGCCCAGCGGCGAACCGGCCGGGATCACACAGAGAACTCTGCGGGATCGGGCACGGCCAGGGCGATGGTCAAAGCGGATATCCACTCCGGGTCGCGCAGCCGGTCGCCGTAAAGTTCACGTAGGCGGGTCATCCGATAGCGGACGGTCTGCGGGTGGACGAACAGCTCGGCCGCCACCTCCTCGCGGCGGCCCTGGTGGCGCAGCCAGCTGCGCAGCGTGTCGACCAGCTTGGCCGCGGAGTCCTCCGGCGCGTCGGCCAGCGGCGCCAGCACGCGGGCCCGCAGGTCGGCCAGCGCCGGCGCGTCGGCCGTGAGCACCAGCGGCACCAGGTGCTCCTCGGTGTCGACGACCGTGCGCACGAGGCGGCCCGGCATCCGCAGGGTGCGGACGGCCCGGTCGTACGACGCCTGGACCAGCAGCCACGGCCGGGGCGGGCCGACCACGGCGCGCTGGCCGCGCAGCAGGCCGAGCAGCGCCTCCCGGGAAGCGTCCGGCACCAGCAGCACCGCGAAATCGGGGGCGCCGGGCCCGGCCTCGTTGAGTTCGAGCGTACGGCGATCGAGCAGGTCGACCACCGTGCGCGCAGCATGTTCGGGCACGAGCACGGCGGTCAGCGTGCGCGGCGGCGACCAGTCGGCGCGGCGGGCCGCCGCCACCAGCGTGTGCTCGGGTTCGCCGGCCAGCAGGGCCTGGGTGAGTTGCTCCAGGTGACGCAGCCGGGCCCGGCCCGAGGAGGCCAGTTCGTCGGCGTGCCCGGCCACGCTGGCCGCCGACAGCTGGTCGATGTACGCGAAGACCAGCTCGGCGAAGTAGGCGATGTTGGCCGCGGGCTGACCGGCGCCGAGGCTGATCGCGGCCATCTCGTGCCACGAGACGCGCGCGCCGACCCGATAGGCGGCCAGCAGCGCGTCGAGGCTGCGCCCGTTGCGGGCCTCGCCGCGACCCAGGGCGTACGCACCCTCGAGGGCCGGCCCCAGGGGTGACTGCGGGTCGGGGCCGGCGGCCCGCGAGACCAGCTTGAGGAAGGTACCCAGCGCAGCCATGACGGCGCGCTCGATCTTCGGGCCGAGCTCGCCCGCGAACGGGTCGGCGTACGCGGGCACCTCGGCCGTGATGGCATCGATGGTTGACAACGCGACGCGCCGGAGCTGTTCCCGCAGGGGTTCGACCACCTCGGGCGAGAGCCGAAAAGTTCTTACATCGGGTAGGGGCTCCGTCACACCAATTTCTCCCGTTTAAGTACCGTGCCTTGTCCCCCGTGAACAAATAATACGGTCACTTTCACTTCGCTTGGTCAGGAATCTACTCCCAAGACGTAGGACTCTTGTTACGTGGCTGTTATCCGCAACCTTCGGTCCGGCGCCTGGCGTGTCATCGAGCTGATCACGACGCCGGTGGTGCCCGCCGACTATCTCGACGTGATCGCTCCGCTCCGCAACGCCCAAGTGCTCCGGGCCAAGATCGACGCCGTCCGCCCGGAGACCGAGAACAGCGTCACGCTGGTGCTCCGCCCCGGCCGGGGCTGGCAGTCGCACCGGCCCGGCCAGTACGTGCGGGTCGGCGTGGACGTCGGCGGCGTACGCCTGTGGCGCTCCTACTCGGTGACCAGTCCGCCCTCGCGCCGCGACGGCCGGTTCACCATCACGGTCAACGCGGTCCCGGACGGCGTCGTGAGCACTCACCTCGTACGCAGGACCAAGCGCGGCACGATCGTGCACCTCGACGTGCCGACGGGTGAGTTCCAGTTGTGCCACCCCCGACCGGCCAAGGCCCTGTTCGTCACCGCGGGCAGCGGCATCACCCCGGTCATGGGCATGCTCCGCAGCGCGCTGCACGAGCTGTCCGACGTCGTGGTCGTGCACTCGGCGGGCACCCGCGAGGCCGTCGTCTTCGGCGACGAGCTGCGCGCCCTGGCCGCCGAGGGCCGGATCCGGCTGATCGAGCGGCACACCCGCGCCGACGGGCGGCTCAAACCGGCCGACCTCGACGAGCTCGTGCCCGACCTGTTCGAGCGCCGGACGTGGGCCTGCGGGCCCAACGAGATGCTGGACGACCTCGAGACCCACTGGGCCGACGCCGAGGCCACCCACCTGCTCAGCACCGAGCGGTTCCGGCCCACCCTGATCAACAGCGGCGGGGGCGGCACGATCACCTTCGCCGGCTCGGGCACGGTCGTCGAGACCGACGGCTCCGAGCCGCTGCTCGACTCCGGTGAGGCCGCGGGCGTGCTCATGCCGTCCGGCTGCCGGATGGGCATCTGCTTCAGCTGCGTGCTGCCGCTGCGTGAGGGCGCCGTGCGCGACCTGCGCGACGGCCAGCTCACCGTCGCCGAACCGGGCGACAACATCCCCGTCCAGACCTGTATCTCGGCCGCCGCCGGCCCCTGCACGATCGACGCGTAAAGAGGAACCTGCATGACGACGATCCAGCGCAAGAAGTCCAACCCGATCGCCCACCTCACGCACGAGGACATCGAACAGATCGGCATCGAGCTCGACGCGATCCGCGACGAGGTCATGGCCAGCCGGGGTGAGAAGGACGCCGCGTACATCCGGCGGGTGATCGCGTGGCAGCGCGGGCTCGAACTCGGCAGCCGCGGGGTGCTGCTGTTCTCGCTGTTCCCGCCGGCCTGGCTGATCGGCACGGCCGGCCTGTCGGTGGCCAAGATCCTCGAGAACATGGAGGTCGGCCACAACATCCTGCACGGCCAGTGGGACTGGATGCGCGACCCGAAGATCCACTCGACCAAGTGGGAGTGGGACCACGCCTCCCCGGCCGAGCAGTGGAAGCACTCGCACAACGAGCTGCACCACACCTACACGAACGTGGTCGGCCGCGACAACGACCTCGGCTACGGCATCATGCGCGTCGACGAGGACCAGAAGTGGCACCCGGCCCACCTCGGGCAGCCGTTCTACAACTTCCTCAACGCCTGCTTCTTCGAGTACGGCATCGCCGCGTACGACCTGGAACTCGGCCGCAACCTGGCCACCAAGGAACGCCGGCAGAACCCGAAGTTCAAGGCCGCGCTCAAGGCCGTCCGCCGCAAGATCGGCAAGCAGGTGCTGAAGGACTACGTGGTGCACCCGGCCCTGTCCGGCCCGTCGTTCCTGCACACGATCGCGGCCAACGCCACGGCCAACCTGGTCCGCAACCTGTGGAGCCACTCGGTCATCATGTGCGGCCACTTCCCGACCGGCGTCGAGACGTTCGAGAAGACGTCGATCGAGGGCGAGACGCGTGGCGAGTGGTACCTGCGCCAGATGCTCGGCTCGGCCAACATCAGCGGCAGCAAGGCCATGCACCTGATGACCGGCAACCTGTCCCACCAGATCGAGCACCACCTGTTCCCGGACATGCCGAGCAACCGCTACAAAGAGATCGCCCCCAAGATCCAGGACCTCTTCCAGCGGTACGGGCTTTCGTACGTGAGCGGGCCGCTGCCGAAGCAGGTCGCATCGGCCTGGTACAAGGTGTTCCGCCTCGCGCTGCCCAACCGGGGCGAGGCCGCGATCCGCCGCCCCGTGGAGAAGAAGGCACCCGCCGTCTCGACCCGCTGGCGTCGCGCCCAGCCTCAGGTGCCTGCGTCGGCCCACCTCGGATCGGCCGCTCTGGGTACGCCGGCGCCGGTCGCCCTCAGCGCCGAGTAGGCCCGCATCACCTCGTCCGGCACCTCGACCCGGGCGATGAACCCGCGCCCCGACGGCCCGTACCCCTCCGGGCCGTCGGCCAGCCGCGGAATCTCCCCCATCAGCATCGACCGGTAGCGCTCGGGCGCCCACATCCCCGGCGGCGGATCATCGCCGACATGCGTCCGATGAGCGGCAAAGTTGACAACCGTCATGTCCGGCGCCAGCAAACGAAACCCGGCATCCATGCGCCGCTGCATCGTGGCGTCCTGAATGATGAGCACGCGCTCGTGCGGCAGGTCTTCGAGCAGATCCAGAGCTTCCCGTACGTTGCTCCCGCAATTGGTCGACCCGTGCCCGAGCCGATCGACGTCGAGGCCGTGGCGCTCCCGCAGATAACGCGCGAACAGCGAGGCCTCGCTCAGCCCGTCGACGTCATCCCAACCCATCCGCTGGCGCATGGCCGCCCGCAGCGCATCGGTCGAATGCCCCTGCCCACCGACGATCACCGCCCGCGGCGCCGCCCCCACTTCGAGCGCCCGCGCCAGCACATCCCCACCGGCCAAAATGCTGCCCCCGAACAACACGACGACGTCAGCCAGTCCCCCACTCAAGACGTCGACATCGCGCATCGCGCAAAAGTCCACCAGCACATTGACCTGCTCCGCGACCACTCTCCGACCGTAAGCCATGACCTTTACTTTCCGCGCCGCTCACCCCGACGACCTGAACCGCTGCCTCGAGATCGAGCAGGCATCCTTCGCCACCCCCTACACCTTCCATACCTTCCGTCAGTTCATTGATGTGGCTGGTGAGCTCTTCATCGTGGTAGCCCCCAAGGGCCGCACAGATTCACAAGTGGTGGGTTACGCGCTGGCTTCGATGTCCACCGACCCGGACCTGGTGTGGGCCCTCAACCTGGCCGTGGACAGGCCATACCGGCGCCGCGGTCTCGGTCACCAGCTGACGTTGCGGCTACTTCACGGTGCCGAGCAACTGGGAGCCTCGCGCGTCCGGTGCACTGTAAGCCCGGACAATCTCCCGATGCGCGCGGAACTGCGATCTTTGAACTTCAGCGAGGTGGGCACTTACCCTCGCCGAGACCCCGGCCTCCAACTCCTCGTGGTCGACAATCGGTTCCCGCCCGTCCGCGCCGGGCAAGGCGCTGCCCAACGGAGAATGCAGGACGGGCGCCGATGGCGCGGCAGCGGTGCCGCCAGGATGTGTTGGCAAGAGCCCCGGCTCCGGCCGTGGTGGCGAACCAGGTGTGCAACTGCAGCTCCAGTGAGACATGGGGAGCGGATCTACCACCGTAACGCCTGCGTCGTCAGATCCGGTACCGGCCGGGCGGGATGCTGGTGGCTGTGGAGCCGGGAATCCGGGCCAGCATCCCGGTTCCGGTGATGACGGACTCGTCGCGGTTCAGGCCGCCGACGATGTCGATGCTCAGCTCGGCTGCCACCGTGCGGGCGGTGCATCGGCCCACGAACTCCGCGAGGAACTCGTCCAGCTCCTCATTGTCGTGCATGTCCTCGGGGTTCAGCGATACGCCCAGGGCGTCGAGGAGGCGGCGCTCGATCGGCAGCGGCGTCCCGAGGGACAGGCCGGGTGAGGGGTCGCTGTAGCGCCGGACGGTCCGGCCGTGCTCGGCGATCAACCAGGTCGAGTCGTCGCCGTACTCGGTGATCGCGAAGGCGTGGGCCTCGCCGTGCTCCCGGCTGAGCTTCTCGACCCGCAGACGCACCTGCTCGCCCCGTTCGGGGCCGCCGGTCGTCACGTCGGGAGAGCACCATGCGCCCGCGACGACGGTCCACCCGTTCATCTCGGGGGTGACGAAGACGAGACCGCCGGGATCGTCCAAGTGGTCGGAGACGACGGTGGTGGCCAGATCGAACGTGGCCGGCCGGACCGGGGTCAGCCCGAGCGAGTCCATGATCGCCTGCTGATCGCCGCCCCGGACACTGATCCAGGCGTCCCAGCACAGGCTCACGTTCAGGAAATGCTCCGAGCCCGCCTTGATCCGCACCAGTCGTTCCGCCGCGGCCAGGTCGGCCGGGTGCAGACCGGCCTCGCCGACGATGTTGACCAGGATCTCGAGGGCGGTCGCGCGCACCCGGCCGGGGCCCTCGCGCCGGATCCGCTGCAGTTGCGGGACGATCGCCGGCCCTCGGTCGGCGAGCTGCCACACCAGGCTGGAGTGCTTGACTCCGACCAGGGGGCGGAGCCGGTCGAGTTCGGTCGTCAGGTCGTCGGTCACAGTGAGCTCCGAGCCGCGAGGATGTGTTTGCACGGGCCTCGGCCCAGGCCGTGGGTGGCGAACCAGGTGCAGGTGCAGCGGTCGCCGTCGGGGGTGCGGCGGACGACGTACGCGGTGCCGCCGCTGCGGACGGTTGCGGTGTCGTCCGGGCCCGGCTCGACGGCGCCCGCCTCGACCAGTGCGCGGGCGTCGCGCCGGCGGGGCTGGTCGGCGTAGATCAGGGCCGCGGCGAGGGGGAGCACGCGGCCGAAGGACGTCCCGTCGGCCAGGTCGTAGCCGCTGGTGTCGCCGTCCGCCCCGTCGAGCAGGCCACCCTCGCCCGAAAAGCCTCGGCTGACGGCGGGGCTGAGCAGCACCGTCAGGCGGGCCGTGGGCATCTGGAGCAGCCAGGCGCTGGAGGTGTTCAGGCCGTATGTGTGGACCGCCGTTGCGTGGCGCAGCAAGGGCTCGAACACGCGCAGCCGGTCGAGGCCGGCCACGGCCACGCTGCCGGCGGCGGGGCGCGTGGCCAGCCGCGGTCCGCCCGGGGCCGGGGTCACGTGCAGAACGGCGGTGCTGCGCGACCGGGTCTGCAGCAGACGGCGCAGGTGGGCGGCCGGGTACACCGCGCCGGGCTGCATCGCGCGGGCGATCGGGTTCAGCTCGGCCAGGCTGCGCACCCAGCGTTCGGGCAGCGGGACGCGGCGTTCGACGGCCTCGGCATCCAGCGTGCGGACCCGTACCTCGTCGTCACCGACGGCCAGGTGCATCGGGTCGGGACCGGCGAGGCCGGCCAGGGCGCTGCGCATCGGGTCGTTGAAGTCGACGTTGGTGGTGCCGCGGGCCCGGGGTGCGCGGTCGAGGCCGTCGGGCAGCACGTCGAGGCGGGCGTACACGCCGCAGTCGGCCGAGAGGCTCTCGAATCGCAGGTGGGTGCCGTCGCTGGTGACGAGCGGGTCGGCGGCGCGCAGGATCGCGGCGGCCATGCCGGGCGGGGTGTAGAAGCGGGTGCGGGCGATCCGGGCCACCGTGAGCAGGCCGGCGGCGACGATCGGCGGGCGCTCGATCAGGCCGTCGAAGAAGTACGGGTGCTCGGCCGGGCCGCCGGAGGTGGCCAGGCGCACGCCCGCACCGTCGACCGCCGAGGCGTGCCGGTAGCGGTACAGCTGCTCGACCGTCATTCCGAGGCCGGCTTCAGCAGTTCGCGGGCGGTGCGCGCGGCCTTCGACGAACCGGTGAAGCCCCGTAGCCAGGAGCAAAGAGCTTCCGGGGGTACGGCGGAGATCCGCAAGCTTTCCTCCAGGAGCGCCCCGACGAGGGCGTGCAGGCCGCGATGATCGTACGGAAGCTGGGGTAGCAGGGTGTTGAGGACGGCGATCACGGTGTGCGGGTTCGAGGTGTTGCGCAGCGCCGACGCCCACCGCGTGGCGGTGGCGTGCCCGGCCAGCAACACCATCGCGTCGGCCATCGTGGCCACCGGGATCCGGTGCGGGACCAGTGTGGTCAGTGCCTCGGCGGCCTGCAGGCGGGTGGCCCCGTCGTGGGCAGTGAGCGCCGCGGCCAGCACGGCCGCGGCCATCGGACCCAACCGGCCGGGGTGGACCAGCATCGCGTCGAGGCGGGCCGGAGCGCGGCCGTCGCTCTCGCCGTGCGCGGCAAACATCATCGGGCTGATCTCGGGGGCCAGGAACGTTTCCGCGTCGTGCGGCCAGATCTGCGCCTGCCAGCGGATGACATCCCAGTCCGGGCCGTACTCAGTGGGCACGGTCGGCCGGTCGGGGTGGCGGACGCCCCGGGGTTCGACGTCGATGTGCGGCTCCCAGTTGACGAACGTGCGCCACGTCGTGCCGTCCTGGTAACGGTGGGGATCCGCGGTCAGCCGCAGGGTGAGCCGGGCGGCGTGGCCCTCGCCGGCCCCGGTCAGCCCGGCCGCGATCAGATGCGCGTCGTCGTCCAGCGGGGCCCGGGTGCGGGCGGCCGCGACCCAGAGCGCGTGATCGTCGATCTCGGCCGGTTCGCCGCCCAGGGCGTACCGAACAGCGGGCGGCAGGTTGGGAGCAGCCCGCAAGGCATCGGCGCGGCCGTCGGGATGCAATCGGAGCATGGCGGCGATCAGGTCGTAGCGCATCGGTTCGCCGGTGGCGGTCAGGCGGCGTACGAATTCGGCCGGGTCCAGCCAGCCGGCCCGGTCGGTCGGCGTGGCGAGCAGCGTGCACGGGCCGGGACGGCGCTGGATCTCGTCGATCCGGGCGGCCAGGAAGTCGGCGTGGTGCAGCTCGGGCTTCTCGTCCAGCAGCAGCGCGGCGACGACGTGGCGCATCTGGCCGTGGTGTTCCAGCACGCGGCGGGCCGGCCGGCGCAACTCCTGAGTCGCGCGGCCGGCGGCGACCTCGGCCAGGAACTGCTCGATCTCCCACGGGTCGGTCTCGCCGGCCAGCAGGGCGGCGGCGCGTTCCCCGGGCGTACGGTCGGCGGGTCGGCTCGGCGGCAGTGCCGACGGCAGCGGCTGTTCCTCGTCGCGGGTCAGGCCGAACCACGCGCCCGCCTGCTGGGCCACTGACGGCTCGAGCAGGTCGAGGCGGCCGGCCACGAGCTCGCCCGCGCCCAGATCGCGCAGCAACGTGAGGGCGGCCATCTGGACGTCGCGGTGCCGGTGTTCGAGCGCGACCGCCGCCACCTCGGCCGCCCGCTCGGGACGCCGGGAAGCGGTCGCGGTGACCAGCCGCAGGATCGTCAGCGGGGTGTTCTTGGCCGGCACCACCAGCGCGGGCGGGCACGCGTCGAGGAACGCGTCGTCGTCGAGCTCGATCGTGGCCAGGTGCCGGGTCGCGAAACCGACCGTGGCCGGAACCGTCGAGGCGAGCAGCCGCAGCAACCTGGGTCGCATGGCCGTGAGCTCGGCCGGCGTCGGCGCCAGGGAGTCGTACAGCTGGGAGAAGAACCCCGCCCGGTACGCGCTGAAGTCGCGGCCCAGCGCGGCCAGGCAACTGGTCAGCACGCGGTCGCGGGGCAGGGTGCCCTCCGTGACCAGCGTCCGGAACGCGTCCGCCCACTTGCTGCCGGGCGTGCTGAACTTGTCGACGTTGGTCAGGCTGACCTCGCCGCCGCCCTCGACCTCGAACACGCGCCAGATCAACTCGTCCCGCAGCTCGTCGTCGCCGCGGATCGCGTCGAGCCGGTACGCCGCGTCACCCCGGTCGCCCAGCGCCGACACCAGGGCCAGGATGTAGGCGTCGTCGTGGGGCGGCGTGACGATCCCGGCCCGGTCCAGGGCCCGGATCGGGTGGAACAGCGGCCGCTGCGGCCACGTCGTCGCCAGCCAGCCGACCAACCGCTCGACGCCGCGCACGAACCAGTCCGGAACCGGTTGCTCGGGCGGCTGGACCGGCTCCGTCAACCAGCTCAGCTGATCCGCGAACCGCCAGCCCACCCGTTCCGTGGCCGGGACGTCGGCCAGCGCGGCCACGATCTCGTCGACAGAAGCCATGATCGAATTGTGCCGGACCCCTTATTCGGTGGTCCGGGCGGCCACGGGCCGGTACAAACAGCACATGATCAGGAAGTATCCGCGGACGCCCCACCTGGCCGGCTCACGCCTGCAGCCGGGCGACGAGGATCTGTCGCAGACGCCGTTCACCGAGCTGGCGGGCCGGCATCTGGTCGTCGAGGAGAAACTGGACGGGGCCAACTCGGCCATCAGCTTCACCGGCGACGGCGAGCTGCGCCTGCAGTCGCGCGGGCACTACCTGGGCGGCGGTCCGCGCGAGCGGCAGTTCGCGCCGTTCAAGTCGTGGGCGAACCTGGTCGCGCCTATCCTGCGACCCGTGCTGGGCTCGCGTTACGTGCTGTACGGCGAGTGGTTGTATGCCAAACACACAGTCTTCTACGACGCGCTGCCGCACTACTTCTGCGAGTTCGACGTCCTGGACCGTGCGGACGGCACGTTCCTGGACACGCCGTCCCGGCACGCGCTGCTGGCCGGCACGACCGTGGTGAGCGTTCCGGTGCTGCGGGCGGGCACTTTCGCGACGCTCGGGGAGTTGACCGGGTTGGTCGCGCCGTCGACCGTACGCACCTCGGGGTGGCGGCAAGCGCTCCGGGCGGCCGCGACGAAGGCGGGCACCGACCCCGACCGGGCCGTCGCCGAGACCGACTCCGGCGACGAGATGGAAGGCCTGTACGTCAAGGACGAGTCGGGCGGCCGGGTGGTCGGGCGTTACAAATGGGTGCGGGCCGGGTTCTCGCAGGCCGTCCTGGACTCCGGCTCGCACTGGGCGGACCGGCCGATCGTGCCCAACGGGCTCGCGGACCCGGCGGTGATGTATGCGATCTGACTGGAGGATCTTCGCCGACCTGTGCCCCGATGGTCCGACGTGGATGGTGCCGTGGGCGCGGATCGAGGACGAGTTCGACTGGATCCGGCGGCTGCGTGGGGTGCCCCAGGACGCGGTGCATCATGGCGAGGGCGACGTGGCCACGCACACCCGGATGGCGGCCGAGGCGCTGGTGGCCCAGCCCGCGTGGCGGGAGTTGCCGGCCGCCGACCGGGTGCGGATGTTCGCGACCGTGCTGCTGCACGACGTGGCCAAACCGGAGTGCACGCGAACCGACGACGACGGCCGGATCACGGCGCACGGCCATTCCCGTCGGGGCGATCTCACCGTACGCAAAATCTTGTGGGAAATGGGGGCCCCGCGCGCTTGGCGTGAGCATGTGGCGGCGCTCGTGCGGCACCATCAGGTGCCGTTCTGGGCGTTGGAGCGGCCCGATCTGGAGCGAATAGTGCTGCGGGTGAGCTTGGTGGCCCGGAATCGCGATCTGGCCATGTTGGGCGACGCCGATATCACCGGCCGGATCTGCGGCGACCGGGACGAGGTGCTCGAGAACATCGGGTTGTTCCGCGAATTCTGCGCGGACCTGGGCGTGCTCGACGAGCCCTGGGCGTTCGCCTCCGACCACGCGAGATTCCAATATTTCCGTACGGAGGGAAGGGATCCGCGATATGCGGCCTACGACGACACACGGCTGACGATGACCGTGCTGTCGGGGCTCCCGGGCGCGGGGAAGGACACGTGGGCGGCCGCGCATCTGCCGGATCGGCCGGTGATCAGCTTGGACGCTATCCGGGGCCGCCTGCGCATCAAGCCGACGGACGGTCAGCGGGCGGTGTCGGCGGCGGCCCACGAAGAAGCGCGGGAGCATTTGCGGGCGCGGCGCAGCTTCGTGTGGAACGCGACCAACATTTCGCGGCAGCATCGGGACCTGTGCATCGAATTGGGCGCGGCCTATCACGCGCGGGTCGAGATCGTGGCCCTCGAGGTGCCGCCGACCACCCTGCGCCGCCAGAACGCGGCCCGTCCGGCGCCGGTACCGGAGGCAGTCATCGACCGGCTGATCGGCAAATGGGAAGCAGCGGACGTGACCGAGGCCCACGCCGTTCAGCTAGGCTCCGATTCGGTCGGCTGAGGAGGAACACTGACTGCTGTTGACGGTCTGGCCCGCAATCCCGCAGTCCCCGCAGGCCTGCTGCGTCATGTGGTGACCGGAGCCCACTGGCGGACGCTGTGGAGCCTGACCCAGCGCCGCGAATGGACCGATGAACAGTTCGAGGTGCTCGTTTCCCATCCCGATGTCGAGGTGCGTAAGGCGCTGGCCGAGTCGGCCCACCTCGACTCCGAACGGCGCGGCCGGTTGGTCGAGGACCCGGACGAGGTGCTTCGCATGCTCCTGGTGGAGCGCCAGGAGTCGGCACCGCCGCAGACCGTGCTCTGGGTCTACGCCCGCCACATGGCCATCACCCACCACTGGTTGCCGGACCACCCGGCCCTCGCCGGTTATCCCTTCGCCCGCCTGGCCGAGGACCCCTTTCCCCGCCTGCGGGCGCTGGTGACCAGGGCGCCGCGGCCAACCCACGCCTGCCGTTGCGGGTCATGGAGCGCATCGCCGGGCCGCGGGATGCCTAACGGGCGTGCGCCTTGTACACCACACCGTCGAGCCCGGGGTCGTCGTAGGCGGCGGCGTTGGTGAGGTGGCTGTCGTACGGGCCGACCTTGGTCACGGCCGCGCCGTCACGGAAGACGATCTGCAGGCCGTGCTCGGGTTCCCAGGCGCACTCGCACTCGACCGACACGTAGACGTGCCGGTCGCCGTACGAGTCCCGCTCGACCGAAGGCTCGCGCCCGAACGTGATGTGGTTCAGGACGTCGTCCGGGCCGCTGATCTCGACGTCGTCCTCGTCGGCCTCGACCAACTCCATGACGTCCCGGTAGTACGCGAAGATCGAGGGCGCGGCGGCCACCAGGGCCGACCGGTCGAGGGCGAGAAACGTACGGATCGCCGCGTGAAACTCTTCCGGTGCGGGATCGTCGTCGTAGCCGTCGACGTGGAACTGGCAAACGGTCCCGTCCAGCACCGCCACCGGCATGGGCTCGCTGACGTACCAGCCGAGCTCATCGTCCTTCACCACCGTGCCCAGCCCAGGAATCTGTGCTGCCGTCACCCTGATCACCCCTTCGCCGCGTTCGGGCCCGCGCTCTTCCGGGCTTCCCGGTGCCAGTAGGCGGCGATGTCACTGGTCTGCCGGACGACCGCGTCGGCCGCGGGGGCAGCCGGCCACAACTCCAGCAGGTAGCGGTCGGGGCTCGTCCCGTCGTCCGGCGTGGTGTCCGCGTCATGGCCGGCGTCCATCCCGCTCGCCGACAGCCGCGCCCGCAGGCTCCGGACGACCGGGAGGCGTAGCGCGAACGAATCCTCGAACGCGGCCACCAGAAGGTCCGGGCCCGGTGGTTCGAAGGACACCTCGACCACGTCCTCCCAGTCCGCGCCGACGGCCGGTTCGGCGTCGTGCCAACGGACCACCAGCGGTACGTCACCGGTGTGCAGGCCGGTGACCAGCGAGAGTTGCCCCGGAACGGCCGCGCCGACCAACCCGTTGAGCTGACCGGCGCGGGTGTCCATCAGGTCGGCCTGGTCGTCCTCGTCGGCGAGCACATTGATGTAGCCGTAGTGCACCGGAACGTCGGCGTCGAAGAGATCCGTCACGGGGTCATGGTGCCCTACCCCGGCCGGACGTGATGGTATGGGGCGATGCCTGGTTACCCGGAACTGATGCACACCGCGCTCGACGCCCTCGACGTCCGCGGCCTGGCCGAGTTCTATCGCCAGCTGCTCGGGGTGCAGTACCGCCCCGGCGACGAGACCCCCGAGGACGGCGAGGACTGGCTGGTGCTGGTCGACGATCAGGGGCGCCGGGTGCTCGCGTTCCAGTGGGTGCCCACGCTGGACAGGCCGACCTGGCCCACTCACGACGTCCCCAAACAGATGCACCTCGACTTCCGCGTCCCCACGGTCGACGACCTGGAACGCCACCGCAAGCGCGCCGAAGAACTGGGCGCGAGCCTGTTGTACGACCGCACGGCCGACCACGAGGAGCCGCTCTACGTCCTGGCCGACCCCGAGGGCCACCCCTTCTGCCTGCTCGTCGGCTGAGCCTGTCGTGACCGGTTGGGCACCCGACGCTCTGCGGCTGATCGAGGCGGCGGACGAACTGGAGATCGCTCCCGAGCGTACGGACGGGACCTTGCGACGCTGGGTGCCGATCTGGGTCGTGAGCGTCGGCGATCAGGCTTTCGTCCGCACCTGGCACCGCCGCGAGACCGGCTGGTTCGGCCACGTGCTGAAGTCCCGGCGAGCCGGCATCCGCGTCCCCGGCCTGCAGACCACCGTGCTCGTCGACGATGTCGGAGCCGGGCCGGACAACCTTCGCGCCGCGATTGACGCCGCCTACCACGCCAAATACGGCCGTTACGGCAGCACATCGATCGAGCAGATGGTGAACTCGTCCGCCGCGGCCACCACGCTGCGACTGAGCCCGGCCGATTCTGTCGGTGCCACTGAGTAACGTCCGTGCCATGGACGACACCGCCGAGACCCGGCAAACCGCATTGGCGTACGTCGAAAGCCTCGAGCACCGCGACTGGCCGAGGCTCACGACCCTGCTCGCCGAAGACGTGGTCTACGAAATGCCGCAAACTCGCGAACGCATCCACGGCCGACCCGCTTTCCTGGAGTTCAACTCCAACTACCCAGGCGACTGGCACTTGCGCGTCCGTCGCGTGCTGGCCGACGGCCGGGCCGCCGCCCTGTGGCTCGACGTGCGAGTCGGCGCCGGCGAGCAAGAGGCATGCGCCTGGCTCGACCTCGACAACCACAGCCGGATAACCCGAATCACGGACTACTGGCCCGAACCCTACGAACCACCCCCGGGCCGCGACCACCTCGTGGAACGGTGGTAGCCGGCGTGACGGGGGATCTGTTCGACGCGGCGTCGATGTACGACGAGGACTATCTGCACTTCTTCGTCGGGCCCGAGAGTGGTGGCGCGCCCTCGCACGGGCCCGTCGTGGGTACGGCCTACACCGGGGCCACGTTGGCGGCCGACCTCGTGCGGGGGTTGCTCGGGCTGGAGCCCGGGATGGCCGTGCTCGACCTGTGCTGTGGGCACGGGGCGCTGGCCAACGAGCTGGCCGCCCGCGGGTGCCAGGTCACGGGCCTCGACTCGTCGACGGTCTTTCTCGACCGGGCCCGGGCCGACGCGGTCGCCCGGAAGGTCGAGGTCGACTACGTCGCCGGGGACATGCGGGCGCTGCCGGACTGGGACGGGCGCTTCGACCGGGTCGTCAACTGGACCACCGCGTTCGGCTACTTCGACGACGACGGCAATCGGGGCGTGCTCGACGAGATCGGGCGGGTGCTGCGGCCCGGCGGGCGGCTGGCCATGGATCTCGACAACCAGGTCAGGTTTCTCTCCTCGTACACGCCGTCGCGGGTCACGGCCCGGCGCGCCAACGGGGACATGCTGGTCGACCGGCATCACCTCGACCCGTTGACCGGGCGGTTCGAGGTGGAGCGGACCGTGGTGCGCGACGGGCAAGCCCGCACGTTGAGCTTCCTCAAGCGGCTGTTCGGCTTCCCCGAGCTGCGTGACTGGCTCACGGCCGCCGGATTCACGGCCGTCACCGCGTACGGCGAGGACGGCGCGCCGCTGCGGGCCGACCACCACCGCATGGTCGTGGTCGCCGAGCGGTAGCCATCCGTGTGTTTCAATGGCGGGCCGCACTGAAGTGCGGCGACACACGGGGAGAAGACGATGGATCGCAGACGATTGTTATTGGGCGTGCCCGCGGCCTGGAGCGAGCGCGAACGGTACGCCCGGGTCCGCTCCGATGACTGGCTGCGGCTCTCGTACACGGCCGCCGACCGCACCGGCCCGCTGTGGGTCCCGCTCACCGTCGAGGCCCCGGACCTCCGCTATCGGTGGCACACGGAGTTCGCTGCCGCCGGCCGCCAGTCGGCCTGGTGGACCGAGCTTGTCGGTTACTCGCAGTACGCCATCGACGACTTGATCCGCAATTCCTGAACGGCGGCCCCGGTTCAGCGGTGACCACACCCGCGGCCGGGGCCGGCCGCCACTCTGCGCCTGACGCCTCTCACCACGTTGCGTCACCGAGCGCGCCGCACTCAGCCTGTACGGCGACATTACGAAGCGTGACATCGGTGAAGCCGCCGGAATAACGGCAATGGCCCGATTCGTGCCCTGTTTCGCCCTCGTACGTGCAGTCTGAGATGTCTGAGTTCAACCCTTTGGCCATATCGCGTCGTCGGCCCGGTCAACGGCCTTGTTTCACGCTGCGTAGCTTCCTATTGTCCTAATGCGTCCGATAAACACGGGTAACCGCGTCGGGCGACATCACCAAGGGTGACTAGGCGGAGGTTGCGATGTTCGGAGCACACGGCGGGTTGATCCTCGTCGCCGGCTACGCGCTCATGCTGTCCTGGCCGATCTCGACCGTCGCCCTGGTGACGATCGCGGTCCGCTACGTCGCGTCACGCCGGCGGGACGTCGTCACGAAGTCGCTGGCCAACGGCGACGGCACCCCGGAGCACTTCTGGATCATCGTGCCGGCGCTCAACGAAGAGGTCGTGGTCGGCAACACCGTCCGGGCCGCCCTCGGGCTCACCGGGCCCGGCAACACGCTGGCCCGGGTCCTGGTCGTCGACGACGGCTCGGACGACCGCACCCCGGACGTGCTGGCCGCCATCGACCACCCCCGCCTGCACGTGATGCGGCGCGAACTGCCCGACGCCCGCAAGGGCAAGGGTGAGGCGCTCAACGCCGCCTACCGCTACATCGCCGAGCAGACCGCACAGGCCGGCGTCAGCCCGGACAAGGTCGTCCTCGGCATCATCGACGGCGACGGCCAGGGCAGCCCCAACATCCTGCTCGAGGTGTCCCGGATGCTGCGGGACACGGCGATCGGCGCGGTGCAGGTGCAGGTCCGCATCCGTAACCGCAACAAGCTGCTCGGCGCGGTCCAGGACCTGGAGTTCGCGACCATCGTCAACGCCTGCCAGAGCCTGCGCGACCGGCTCGACACGGTCGGGCTCGGCGGCAACGGGCAGTTCACCCGGCTCTCGGCGCTGCTGGCGCTCGGCGACGCGCCGTGGTCGGCCTGCCTGGTCGAGGACCTCGAACTGGGCCTGCGCATGCACCTGGACGGCATCGGCATCCGCTACACCTCACGGGCCGCGGTCACCCAGCAGGCCGTGGTCGACGTCCGCCGGCTCACCCGCCAGCGCACCCGCTGGGCCCAGGGCAACCTGCAGTGCGCCCGATACCTGCGGCAGCTGGTCACCTCGAAGCGGATCGGCCTGACCTCGCTGGCCGAGGTGCTGCACTACCTGTTCTCGCCGTGGATCAACGCCCTGGTCACCGTCGTCCTGGCCGGCCTGGTCGCGATGAGCACGCCCGGCTGGTCCGACCTGGCCGCGGGCGGCGCGGTCTGGCTCGGCATCACCTGGTTCCCCGGATTCGTCTGGGCCCTGGTGCACCGCTACCGCCTGCACGACGAGACCCTCCCCCGGCTGCTGCTGGCCGCCGTGGCCTACCCCGCGTTCCTGCTCCTCGGCCTCGTCGCCACCTACCGGGCCATCGGCCGGCAGGCCACCGGCCGCCAGGCCTGGGCCAAGACCGAGCGCCTGGCCGAAGAACCGCTCCCCACCTCCGCTCTCGCCCTCGCGGCCTGAGACCCCCCAGGAGATCCGAGATGTCGCTCCCCGAAGTGCACCTGATCGGCGGCACCCGCCCCGAAGCCGTCAAGCTGGCCCCGGTCGCGATCGCCATGCGTGAGCAAGGTCTGGTCGAGCCGGTGCTGCTGGCCAGCGGTCAGCACCCGGCGATGGTCACCCAGGCCCTGGCCGCGTTCGACCTCACCGCCGACGTCACGCTGACGATCGAGCGCAGCACCGGCAGCCAGGCCGAGCTGATGACCGAGATGGTGCGGCAGCTCGACGCGCTGTGGGACGTCCGCCCGCCGGCCGCCGTCATCGTGCAGGGCGACACCACGACCAGTCTGGCGGGCGCCCTGGCCGCCTTCTGGCGCCGGATTCCGGTCGTACACCTGGAAGCGGGTCTTCGCTCGGGCGACCTGGACTCGCCGTTCCCGGAGGAGGCCAACCGCAAGCTGGTGGCCCAGGTCGCGTCGCTGCACCTGGCGCCGACCCCCCTCGCGGCGATGAACCTGCTCGACGAGAACGTGCCGGCGACGGACGTCATGGTCACCGGTAACACCGTCGTCGACGCCACCCTGGCCGTGGCCGGGCGCAAGCTGCCTTTCTCGGACCCGAAAATCGCCGCGGCCCGGCAGGGGTCGAAGAACCGGCTCGTGCTCGTCACCGCCCACCGCCGCGAGTCGTGGGGTCACCCGCTCGACCGCATCCTGGCCGCGGTGCGCACGCTCGTCGCCAAGTACCCCGACATCGACGTCATCCTTCCGAGCCACCCCAACCCCGCCGTACGGGCCCAGGTGGAAGCCGGTCTGGCCGGGCTCGAGCGGGTCACCGTCACCGACCCCGTCCCCTACGCGGACCTGTCCCGCCTGCTCTCCGAGGCGTACCTCGTGCTCACCGACTCCGGCGGCATCCAGGAGGAGGCGCCCTCGTTCGGCGTCCCCGCGCTGGTGCTGCGCGACGTCACCGAGCGGGTCGAGTCGATCGACGCCGGCTGCGCCAAGCTGGTCGGCTCGGACACCCAGCTCATCGTCGACGAGGCGTCCGCCCTGCTCGACGACCCCGCCCGCCGCGACGCCATGACGGTCAACGGCAACCCCTACGGCGACGGCCGCGCCGCCCACCGCACCGCCCAGGCCACCGCTGCTCTCCTCGGTCTCACCACCTCTCCCGAAGCCATGGTTGGAGTGTCCCGCTGATGCGATTCTCGAAGCCCCTGATCTCCGTCGCCGCTGCCGCCGTCACCCTGGGCGCGTTCGCCCTGAGCTCGGTCCAGGCCGAAGCCGCGATCAAACCGGCCGCCGCCGTGAGCGCGCTGCCCGCCGCCAAGTCCGGCAAGGCCGCCCCCGGCGGGGGCACGGCGAAGACCCTGGTTCTGTACGACACCACGGGCGCCTACGGCTGGATGGGCGAGGTCTACGCGACCCAGACGGCCAACCTCAGCTCGCACTTCGGCTCCTGGACGGCGGCGCCGGTCGGCTCCTACAAGGCGGGCGACCTCAACGCCTACACCGCGGTCATCTACGTCGGGTCGACCTACGACGAGCCGCTGCCGGCCGCGTTCCTGACCGACGTCACCGCCACGGCCAAGCCGGTCACCTGGCTGTACGACAACATCTGGCAGCTCACCGCTTCTGGCAACTTCGCGGCCGAGCACGGCTTCACCAGCGGCACGTTCGACCTGGCCGACGTGGCCGAGGTCAGCTACAAGGGCCAGACGCTGACCCGCGACACGGTCAACAAGTCCGGCATCATGAACCTGTCGATCAGCGACCCGGCCAAGGTGACCACGCTGGCCACGGCCAAGCGCCCCGACGGCACGACGTTCCCGTGGGCCGTACGGTCGGGCAACTTCACCTACGTCGGCGAGATCCCGTTCGCGTACGTCACCCACGACGACCGCTACCTGGCGTTCGCCGACCTGCTGTTCGACTCGCTCGGCTTCACCAATGTGGATCGGCACCGCGGTCTGGTTCGCATCGAGGACGTCGGCCCCGACAGCGACCCGGCCGAGCTGAAGGCCGTCGCCGACTACCTGTCGTCGGAGAAGGTGCCGTTCACGGTGGCCGTCTACCCGCGCTACCGCGACCCCAAGGGCGTCAACAACGGCGGCAAGGCCCAGGACTACACGCTGCTGAGCAAGCCGAAGGTGGTGGCCGCGCTCAAGTACATGCAGGGCAAGGGCGGCACGTTGCTCATGCACGGCTACACCCACCAGTACGGCACCATCGCCAACCCGTACGACGGCGTCAGCGCCAACGACTTCGAGTTCTACGCGGCCCACGTCGACGCCAACGACAGCGTCATCTACGACGGCCCCGTCCCCGGCGACTCGGCCGCCTGGGCCACCAGCCGCATGGTCGCCTCGGGCCTCGTCTTCACCGCGGCCGGCCTCGGCACCCCGACGATTTTCGAGTTCCCGCACTACGCCGCCAGCGCCGTCGACTACCAGGTGGCCAACACGCTGTTCGGCAAGCGCTACGACCGCGGCCTCTACTTCCCCGGCGTCCTCACCGGCGCCAAGTTCGACTACTCCCGCCAGTTCGGCCAGTTCTTCCCGTACGCGGTGAGGGACGTCTACGGCTCGGCCATCGTCCCCGAGAACATCGGCAACGTGGAGCCCGACGCCTTCAACAACCACCCGGCCCGCCTGCCGTCCGACCTGCTCGGAGCAGCCAAGCGCAACCTGGTCGTCCGCGACGGCGTGGCCAGCTTCTTCTACCACCCGTACCTCGGCACCGACTACCTCAAGCAGGTCGTCACCGGCATCAAGGCCCAGGGCTACACCTTCGTCTCGGCGAACTCGATGCTCACCAACTGACCCTCACCCCCACGAAGCGGGGGCGGGGGGGGGGCCCGCGGCCCGGGGGGGGGGGGGGGGGGGGGGGGGGGGGGGGGGGGGGGGGGCCCCCCCCGGCCCCCCCCCCCGGGGGGGGCGCGGGGGGGGGGGGGGGGTGGGGGTGGGGGGGGGGGGGGGCCCCCCCCCCACCCCCCCGACGGCGTTCACCTGCGTGTTCGGGATCAGCCGGGCCGGTGCGGTGTGGTGCCCGATCAACCCGCGCAACGAGGCGTCGGAGAACCGGGAGCTGCTCGACCTGTTCGGCTGCACGACGCTGATCTACCAGGAGGTCTTCGCGCCGCTCGTGGCCAAGATCAGAGATCAACTTCCTTCCCTGCGTACGACGATCTGCCTGGAGACGGAGTGGGCCGAGTTCCTCGGCGGCGCCGCCGAGGTCGTCGATCGGCCGGCGGCCGACGACCTGGCCATGATCGTCGGCACCGGCGGCACCACCGGGCGGCCCAAGGGCGTCGAGCTGACCGGGGCCAACCTCGAGGCGATGACCGCGATCACGCTGATGAGCTACGCGTGGCCGGACCGGCCGGTCTATCTCGCGCTGGCCCCGCTCACCCACGCCGCCGGGGTGCTGTGCTTCCCGGTGCTGGCCAAGGGGGGCGAGATCGTCATCATGCGCCAGCCCGATGTGGCGGCTTTCCTCACGCTCATCGAGCAGCACCGGGTGACCCACACCTTCCTGCCGCCGACGCTGATCTACATGGTGCTGGCCCACCCCAGGCTCGACGAGCGGGACCTGTCCTCGCTGCGGTGCTTCTGGTACGGCGCGGCCCCGATGTCCGCGACCCGGCTGGAGGAAGCGCTGCGCCGGATCGGACCGGTGATGGCGCAACTGTTCGGGCAGACCGAGGCGCCGATGATGATCTCGACAATGGCCCCGGCCGACCACTACCTGCCCGGTGGCGCCATCGCGTTGTCCCGGCTGGCCTCCGCCGGCCGGCCGTCGCCGCTGGTCACCGTGGCCGTCATGGGCCCGGACGGTGAGCTGCTGACCCGCGGCGGCACCGGCGAGATCGTGGTCCGGGGCTCGCTGGTGATGCGTGGGTACCACCGCGATCCGCAGGCGACGGCAGCCGCCTCGGCCCACGGCTGGCATCACACCGGGGACATCGGCTACCTCGACGACGACAACTATCTCTACATCGTGGACCGGGCCAAGGACATGGTCATCACCGGAGGCTTCAACGTGTATTCGACCGAGGTCGAGCAGGCCCTCATGCAGCATCCGGCGGTTCAGGACTGCGCGGTGATCGGCCTTCCCGACGACAAATGGGGCGAGCGGGTCACGGCGGTCATCCAGCTGCGCGTCGGGGCCACGGTCGACAAGGCCGAGATGGCGGAGTTCGTCAAGGAACGCATCGGCAGCGTGAAGACGCCGAAGCAGATCGAGATCTGGGACGACCTGCCGCGGTCCAAGGTCGGCAAGATCCTGAAGGCCGACCTGCGCTCGCGCCTGACCCCCGGACCGTAGCCTGGGATCGGCGATCCGTGGCTGAGCCCGCGCGCTGCTTGGTAGAACGGTGAGGTGATCGATCGAGCCGGGCTGGCCGAGTTCCTGCGCCGCCGTCGCGAATCGCTGCAGCCCGAAGATGTCGGCCTGCCGCGCGGGCAGCGACGCCGCACGGCCGGCCTGCGCCGCGAAGAGGTGGCCACGATCTGCCACATCTCGGCCGACTATTACAGCCGGCTCGAACGGGAACGCGGCCCGCACCCCTCGGAACAGATGATCGCCTCGCTGGCCCAGGGGCTGCACCTCTCGCTCGACGAGCGCGACCACCTGTTCGGCCTGGCCGGGCACCGTCCGCCGGCCCGGGGCGGGACCAGCGAACACATCAGTCCGGGCCTGCTGCGCATCTTCGACCGGCTGACCGACACCCCGGCCGAGATCGTCACCGAGCTCGGCGAGACGCTGCGGCAGAACGAGCTCGGCCTGGCCCTCACCGGTGACCTCACCCGCTACACCGGGCCGGCCCGCAGCATCGGCTACCGGTGGTTCACCGACCCGGCCACCCGCGCCCGCTATCACCCCGACGACGCGCTGTTGCACTCCCGCGTCTTCGCCTCCGGGCTGCGCAAGATAGCGACGCTGCGCGGGCCGAAGTCGTACGCGGCCCACCTCAAGCAGTTGCTGCTCGACAGCAACGAGGAGTTCCGGGCCGTCTGGAACGAGCACGAGGTCGGCGTCCGCTACCAGGACGTCAAACGTCTCGTGCACCCCGAGCTGGGCGATCTCGAGTTGACCTGTCAGGCCCTGGTCGACCCCGAGCAGGGGCACTCGCTGCTGGTCTACACGGCCGTGCCGGGGACCGAGAGCTACGAGAAACTCCAGCTGCTCCCGGTCGTCAGCGTCGCGCGTTAGCCGGTCAGCCCGTGCTTCACGGCATAACCGGCCGCCTCGGTGCGGTTGCGGGCGCCGATCTTGGCGAACGCGTTGTTGATGTGCGTCTTGACCGTGGCCTCGGCCACGAAGAGGGCCGCGGCGATCTCGCCGTTGGTGCGTCCGGCGGCGATCTGGCCGAGCACCTCGGCCTCGCGCTGGGTCAGGCCGTCGGGCAGCTCGTCGCGGCGCGGCGGCGGGGCCGGGCGGGTCATGGCCTCGGCCAGCCGGGCCGCCACGGCCGGGTCGAACAACGACTGCCCGCCGGCCGCCGCGCGCAGGGCCAGGCCGATCTCGGCCCGGCCCGCGTCCTTGGTCAGATAACCGCGGGCGCCCGCGGCCAGCGCGCCGGCGATCGACTCGTCGTCGGCGTACGTGGTCAGCACGACGACGGCCACGCCGGGGAACCGGTCGCGGATCTGCGCGGTCGCGGTCACCCCGTCCAGTACCGGCATCCGCAGGTCCATCAGCACGACGTCGGGCTGGTCGCCGGCGATCAGTTCGAGGGCCCGGGCGCCGTCACCGGCCGACCCGACCACCTCGACCCCGTCGGTCAGCTCGAGCAGGGCGGTCAGACCCTCGCGAACCAGCTGCTGGTCGTCCACGACGAGCACCCGCAACGGGCCGTCGTTCATCCGGGCACCTCCGCGGTGACTCGCCAGACGCCGTCGGTGACGCCCGCCTCCAGCGTGCCATCGACCAGCGCCAGCCGCTCCCGGGCGCCGATCAGGCCGTACCCGTTCCCGCCGGGGGCGGACGCGGCCGGGTTGGTCACGACCAGCTGAGCCGCGTCGGGGCGGAATCGGAGCGTGATCGACACCGGCGCGCCGGGAGCGTGCCGGGCCGCGTTGGTGAGGGCCTCCCGGGTCGTCCGCACCAGGGACACCTCGGCCCCGGGCGGCAGGGTGCGCGGGGTGCCGTCGATCGTCAGCGTTACCTCGGCCGCGAAGTTCTCGCGGTGCACGGCGATCAGGTCGGCCAGGGCCCGGGCCAGCGGTGGCACGTCGGCCCGCAGCGCGGCCACGGCCGACCGGGCCTCGGTCAGCCCGTCGGCGGCCAGGCGCCGGGCCCGCCGCACCCGTTCCGCGGCCGCGGTCACGTCGCCGCGCTCGGTGAGCTGGGCCTCGGCCACTTCGAGCTGCACGCCCAGAGCGCCCAGCGAGTGGGCCAGCACGTCGTGCAGCTCGCGCGCGATGCGGGCCCGTTCGTCGAGCGCGGCCGCCCGGGCCTGGGCCTGCTGCGTACGGGAAGTCTGTTCGAGCAGTTCGACGGTCTGCTCGGCCCGCAACCGGTGCTCGCGGCGGTGCAGGCTGAACAGCACCACCAGCAGGATCAGGGCCGGCTGGGTGAACAGCGCGGTCGGCCCGTGCCCGGCCAGGGCCAGACCGGCCAGCAGCACGACGACGAGCCCGCCGGTCAGTCCCAGGATCGCCCACAGCGGCATGCGGGGCAGCAGCACAAAGGTGAACAGCGAGCCATAGAGGAACAGGTGCGCGGCGCCGTTGTGGGGCAGCGCGGTCACCGTGGCCGGCACCAGCGCGGCCGCCGCCAGCGCCGCCCGGGCCGGCACCGGGAAGCGCTGGTCGGCCACCATCCAGAAGACCCAGCAGGCGAAGCTGACCAGCAACGCCGGGCGTACGAAGGTGTTCTCGACCCCCGGATAGAAGACCAGCGACCAGATCAGCAGCCCGGTCAGCACGACGCGCACCAGCCAGCCCGTCTCGGGATCGTCGGCCCGGATCAGCCGAAGACCCTGACGACCCAGCCGGCGCAGCATCAGTTCTGTTCCCGGATCACGGTCAAGATCAGATCGAGCACGAGCAGACGGTAAGCCACGAAGGCCACTCCCACCACCGCGAGCACGACAAGAATCGCCACAACTACGCGTCCGGTCACCTTTCCACCCTCCTGCTCGATCACCTTTCCCAGCACCGCGCCCGCGACCCGACCGGCTTTGCTGCGCCGGTTGCCGCTCAGCAGGTAACTGGTGGTTTCGACGACATCCCTGGTTCGAGAGTTGCGCTCGTTCATGCCCTGAACGCTACGAACGACCCCGGGTGGACCGGCACCGTCGGAGGGTGGAGATCGGGGTGGAGCTACCAGGTCCACTTCTGCAGGGCGGCGCCGCTGCACGTGGCCAGGGCGACGGCCGCCCGCTCGGCCGCGGACGCCGCGGCCAGGCAGACCTTGGTGTTGGACGTCGGGCGGATCGTGCCGTCGGCGCCGAACTGCCAGGTCTGGGCGGCCGAGCGGCTGCAGCTGTAGACCCAGACCTTCTGGGCCGGGTTGAACCGGCTCCAGGGCACGTCGACGCAGTTGCCGAGCACCCGCAGCGTCTTGTCGTCGGGCAGCCGGCTCAGGGCCTGCGCCTTCGAGCTGTTGCAGGTGAAGGTCTGCAGGTAGGTCTTGGGCAGCAGCGACGAGGTGGGCACGTCGAGGCAGCGGCCGGTGTTGTTCTTGACCTGGCTCATGACCGGGTTGGGGCCCTTGGCCACCTGAACCATTTTGGCGATCGAGGGAACACCGTCGGCGTCCACGACGAAGAGCATGTAGTACCCGGGGGGAGCCACGCCACCGTTCGGGGGGCCGGCGACGGTGAGCGTGGTGCCCGAGGTCGTGAACTTGAGCGGGATGTAGCGCTGGCCCTGGTCGACGCTGTGCGTGACATCGGCCAGGCCGACCAGCGCGACCTTGCGAATACCGGCCGCCTGGGGCGACGAGACCGTGAACGTCGCGCCGACGCCCACGCCGGCGGGAGCGGTGGTGATGGCCGGGCGGGGTGCGAGGTCGCCGCTGCCGTCCTTCTTGTAGAGGTAGGGCGGGGTGAAGTACTCGACGTTCTTCTCCAGATAACCGACGTCCAGGCAGGCCAGGCAGATGCCGCCGCCACCGGTCATGACCCGGCCGTCGGGCAGCAGGGCGGCCATGGAGTGGTACTGCCGGATGCGGCTCGCGTTGCTCAGGACCCTCCACTGACCGGTCGCCGGCTCCCACAGTTCGGCCGCCGTGGCCGCGTTGTCCAGGTCGACCAGGGCCGAGGTGGCGGTGCTGGTCATGCCGCCGGTGGTCAGCACCGAACCGTCGGCCAGCAGGGTCGCGTTGTGCTGGCGCCGGCCGGTGGCCATCGAGCCGGTCGGCGTGATGACCGGGAACAGGCTGTTGTTGCTGTTCAGCACGACGGCGGTGCGGGTCGGGACCTTCGGGACGCCGTACTCGGTGAGGCTGCCACCCCCGACGACGACGGACTTGCCGATGTCGTACGTCGCGAAGCTGCCGTAGTCGCGGGTGATGCCGTCGCGCGTGCCGGTCGCGGTGATGACGCCGTTGCCCGAGGTGGTGATCGTGTAGCCGGTGCCGTACGGGCCGAACAGGCCGACCTGGGTGTCCGGGCGCGAGGCCAGGAAGGGGTAGAGCCGGGCGTCGTACTTGGTGAAGCCGGTCAGGGGCCGGATGGCGCCGTTCGTCCCGTAGACCTCGGCCGTCGCCGGGCCACCGCCGACGATGACGCCCTCGCCGTTGGCGGTCTCGGCCACCGACGGGTACCAGCGGGCGGCCGCCATGTCCTGGCCGCGGGTCCACGTCTCGTTGCGCCAATCGAAGACGTACGTGTGGACCGTGCCGTCCAGCTCCGCGTTGGCGTTCCCGCCGGCGATCAGGATGTTGCCGTTGCCCAGGTGGGCGAACCCGGCGCAGAAGATGTTGGAACCCTGCAGATCGACCCGCCGGTACGTGTCGTCGGCCGGGTTCCAGACCATGGCCCGGGTGAAGCTGTGGTCGGGGTAGTTCTCGGTCGGCTCGTCGCCGACCGAGTCCCACATGAGCACCTTGCCGTTGGGCAGCACCGCCGCGAAGACCGGGACGACGGGGGTGTCGACCACCGCGCTCCACGATCCGGCCTGCCCCGGATCGGCGGCGGCCCGCTTCGTGGTCGCCGTTCCCGGGCGTACGCCGGTAGTTCGCTCGATCCGGGCCGCGCTCGCGGCCGTCCGCTCCTCGATGACCCGCATCGGCGTGCCGGCCAGATCCTGGGCCATGTGCTCGTGGTCATGAGCATGGGCATGGGCATGGGCATCGGCATGAACGTGCTCGGCGGCGGCCGGGGTCGTCGTCGTTGTGGTCAGCACCAGCAGCGCGCAGAGAAGCCCGGCCGCGCTGAGCGAACGACGTCTGCGCATACCACAGCCCTCTCACCGACATCGATAAGACGTTGGCAAGAAACTAACTCTTTACTAAGACGTTCCTCAATGGCTATGTGCGAGCGGGGCAGACCACTAACCCTTTCGGGGCCGGGATGCGGGCCGGCAGGGAGCAATCGAACCGGTTATAAAGGACAGTTCGCACTTCGGCGCTCGACTTCGTCTGTGAGAACCAGCTGGGCTGCCATACGAGATAGCGCGCCTGCCGGTCGTCGGTCAGGCAGCGGAAGTTGTCGGCGTAACTCCGGGTCGAGCGCACCGGCCGCACATAGGTGCCGCGCTGCAGCCATTGCGGCGACGGGTAGCGGCACTGCGTCGGATTGCCCAGCAGATAGTTGATCGAGCCGAACGAAAGGTAGATCACCGGCGTGTCGGGGCCGATCCGCTCGCGGAGCGCGGCGTAACCGGTGCCGTTCGGACGCTCGACACCCAACGCGTAGTTGTAACCGCTGAAGGCCAGCGGGGCGTTGGGCAGCGTGGCCAGCACGGTCGCTGCGATCAGCGCGAACACGCCCGCGGCGGTCGGGGCCGGGCGGGCCGCCCGCCCGTGGTTGCGCCATGTCACGACGGCCGCGAGGACGGCCGCCGCCGCGAAGGCGAGGGTCACCGCCGTGACGTTGTCGTGCCGCCACTCCGGCGGGCGGCGGAGCAACACGAAGCTGGCCACCGCGACTACCGCTGTGCTCACCAGCAGGGGCATCCGGGCCGCCGGACAGAGCGCGAACGCGGTGGCCCACACGCCGGCCGCGAGCACCGGCACGGCGGCGAAGTGGTACATGAAGAACTCGCCCTGGCCGTACGCGGAGGCCAGGGCCGGGCCGGCCGCGGCCACCGCGATCGCCGTGGCGATCCACCGTGGACGACCCGGCTCGACCCGCCGGACCAGCGCCGCGGCGGCGGCCGGGGCCACGGCCACGACCGGGCTCAGCACGGTGACGTCACCCAGGCCGACCAGCAGACGGTGGATGTCGTGCCAGCGGATGCCGTGGTGGATGGGCGAGTTCGCGACCAGGTTGGCCTGGTCGGCCAGCCACAGCGTCTCCCAGGGCAGGAAGTGCCGGGTCGCGAAGTACCAGATCACGGTCAGGCCGAGCATCGTGCCCGCGGCCCAGGCCGCCCGGCGGCGGTCGAGCGCGAACACCAGCAGCAGGGCCAGCGCGGAGAGCGGGAAGGTAGCCAGCTTGACGGCGATGGCCAGGAACGCGGCGAAACCGCCGAGCAGCGCCCCGAGCCAGAGCCGGCGCGGGGCCAGGGCGGCCCCGACGGCGAGCGCGGCGACCAGGGCGGCGACCCAGTCCGGCTCGAGGAAGTGCCAGGGCGGCGAGACGATCAGGGCCAGGCCGGTGGCCGCGGCGACCAGGGCCCCGGCCCGGGCGTTGAGGCTGCGCCGCAGGCCGAGGAACACGACGACCGCGACCCCGGCGACCAGCAGATCGGCGCCGAGGTGGGTGATCAGGTGGGCCGTGGACAGCGAGGCGCCGTCGGGCACCAGCGCGTCGAGGAAGGCCATGAGCAGGCGGTAGGCGACCGGGCGGGCGATGAACACGTCCCACACGCTCACCCCGCCCCGGCCGGCGGTGGCGATGCCGCCCAACGCGTAGGTGACGTCGTTGTTGAGCGCGGACCACAGGCTCATGCCGATGGCGGCGACCGCGGCCAGAGCGGCGGCGATCCAGCCGACCGGCCGCAGACGGGAGCGGCTCGGACCGGACCCCGTACGCGGGGCTGCGTGATCAAGAACGTGAATCTGCGTGGTCATCGAGCGCGGATTATGTCACCTGCGTCGATGTGATCACCATCGACAGTGGAGACCTGCGACCGACCGAAATGGATCAGGCTGTTGACCTGCGGTGTGCACGTGCACAGAATCGACCCGTCACTGCGTGGACATCAGACTGAAACAGGAGCGGTCATGTCGATGAAGGCTCGGCGGGCGCTGTTCGCCGCCGTCATAGTTCTGCTCGCCTCGGCGGTCGCCCCCGCCGCCCCGGCCGCGGCCACCGGGAACTGCGCCACCACCGGGTCGGTCGACTTCGGAGTCGACCTGGCCGGCGGCGGGTGGAAGTTCACCACCGGCGACGACCCGGCCTGGTCCGACCCGTCGTTCGTGGACACGGGCTGGCGCGACTGGAGCGTGCCCGACAACTGGGGTGCGGTCGAGGACCTCGCCTCGTACGACGGTTACGCCTGGTATCGCAAGACCTTCACCCTTCCGGTACGACCGGCCGGCGTCACCGACTCGGCCGTGGTGGCGGCCCTCGGCAAGATCGACGACGCCGACCAGACGTTCCTCAACGGCACCGAGATCGGGCGGACCGGCGGGTTCCCGCCCACCTTCGACTCGACGTGGGAGGTGCCGCGGGAGTACTACCCGGCCGACGGACTGCTGCGCTGGGGCGGCACGAATGTGATCGCGGTGCGGGCGTACGACGGGACGGGCGGCGGCGGGTTCCATCAGGGACCGGTCGGGCTGTTCTCGAAGGCGCGGTTGCGCGCGTTGGCCGGCATCACCGGGACGGCGGCCAACCGTACGCAATTGGCTCTGGTCTGTGCCGTGCTGAACAAACAGCACCGGGCTGTTGCCGCCGGTGACCGGCGCGGGTACGCCAAGACGCTGGCCGACGGCTTCTTCCACCAGGGCGACACCGCGGCCCGGCGGCTGGCTGAGCTGAAGGCGCCGCTCACCGACACTCAGGCCGAGGTCTTCGTGGACAGCCAGGGCCGGCTGGTGGTCGACACGATCCGGCAGTGGGGCACGCTCGCGCCGGCCCGTGAGCTGCTCTACATCGACCCGCGGAAGGGGGTCGAGCTGGGCGACCACGCGCGGTTCTTCCGGGACGAATACGACTCGGCGGCGATGAAGCGGCGCGTGCAGTTCAACGTCTATCTGCCCAAGAGCTACACGCGGACGCAGGCCAAGCGCTTCCCCGTGGTCTACATGCTGAACGGTTTCAACGGCAGCAACATCGAATGGGAATCGCGCAAGATCGACGCTGTGCTCGACCGCCTGCCCTTCGAAGAGAGCATCGTGGTCTTCCCGGACGGCGACAGCGGCTGGTACGTCGACACGTCGGCCGGCAACTTCCGCTCGATGATCGTCGACGAGATCGTGCCCCTGGTCGACCGCAACTACCGCACGATCGCCGACCGTGAGCACCGCGGCATCAGCGGCGTGTCGATGGGCGGGCAGGGCGCGTTCACGCTGGCCCTGAAGAACCCGGACGTGTTCAGCTCGATCGCCAGCCACATGGGTGCGCTCAGCTTCGGCCCGCTGGTCGGCACCCCGGCCGAACAGGCCGCCAACGCCGGCCTGCGCCCGCTGACCCTGGTCGCGGCCACCAGCGTGGCCGACCTGAACCGCCACCGCTACTACTTCGACGGCGGCGACTCCGACGACTACCGCTTCGGCGTGGCGGCCCAGCAGATGAGCACGCTGCTGGCCTCGAAGGGCGTCAAGCACGACTACCAACTCGGCCCGGGCCGCCATGACGACGCCTACTGGATGCCGAAGCTGGACCGTTCGTTCGGCCTGCACGCGGAGCAGTTCCGGGCCCATCCGTACCGCCAGCCGAAGGAGCCCAAGCCCACCAAGTCCCCGTACGTCTGGCCGTGACCTCGCGCGCATGCCTCCGCTCACTGCGGAGGCATGCCGCCTATTCCGGACGTTCCCCGACCTTGGTCTCCAAGGCCTCGTACAGCTCGGCGAAGCCACTGCCGGCATGCCTGGCCGCGGTGAAGACGTTCATGTCGGCGAGGACGTCGGTGATCCGGGCGATCGCGTTGCGAATTGTCTCGTAGAGGTCGAGCTCCTCCCGGATGCCCTGCAGGTTTTCCTGGCCGACCAGGCGCATCGCCTCGTCGAGTCCGGCCCTCTTCTCTTCCCAGTAGCGCACGTACTCGAGCCGGCCCATCGGATCGAAGATGTTCGCGTCGGGCATGAGGATCGGGAACACCGACTGTACGAAGTTCTCGCGGTCGGCCACCTCGGTCAGCTCGAACATGCAGTTCTTCGAGCGCAGGTAGGCGTCGTCGAGTACGACGACCACAGCCTGACCGGCCCCGAGCCGCCGCATGAACTGCTGGATCGGATCGCGATAGCGCATCTCGTTGCGGTCACGGGTGACCACCAAGCCGCGTGCGGCGAGCTTGCCCTGCATCTCGTCCACCAACTCGTCGGCATCACCGCCCCACTTGTACGAGACGAAGACCTCGCCCGGTCCGGCCTTGCGGCGCGGGCCGCCGGCGTCCTCCGGCTGCCACAACTCACTGAGCAGGACCGCCGCGTCGACGAGCCGGTGACTGGACCGGCACTGAATCGGATCGCCGGCCCGGGCGAAATCTTCGAGCTCGCGCACGCTGAACATGGTCGGCTCCTCGGCCACCCGGCACACGTCACAGTTGCACGGACGCAGTCGCTCGAAGCGCAGGTCCGGATAAGACCGGTGAATGAGATTGAGGGCCCGATCCACGATCGAGATCATGACCCGGGTATTGCGGGCGCCGAGGCGGATCTGGAGCCGGCGGCGCCGGTAATCCTCGATCACCTCGGCTCGTCCCGACTCGTAGCGGAGCACCACCCCGTTGCGCCAGACCGCTTTGTCCTCGATCAGGTCGTGCAGGTCGACGATGAGCCGGCGCACGACCCCCTTCGGCATGACGTCGTACTCGTAGCGGAGGGTCAATCCTCCCCGGTCATCCCAGGGGTAGGCCGGGCGGACCTGGGAGAGCAGCTGCGGCGCCACGAACCGGTCGGAGGTGGGCACCTGGAAGCAGAGGGAGAACTTGGCCATGAGGCGCACCAGTTCGTCGCGTACCGGCTCGTAGATCGGCTCGTGCCACACCCGCTCGAGGTCTTCCGGGCCGAAGACACCCTGGTTGGCCACGATCTGCGGATCGTCCAGCACGCGGTAGACCGCCGCCGTGCCCCACTCCGGCTTGAGTACGACCGTGCGGCTCAGCAGCGGGTCTTCCTGGAAGTACAGGCAGATGCCGAGGTCATGCAGGAAGCCGCCGAGCTGTTTCATGTCGGCTTCGCGGGCGAAGCCGTGTTCTTCACAGATGCGGAAGAACTCGGTGGAGCTGATGTATTCGCGGGTGTCACCCTCCAACGCCAGCCGCACGTCCTGCCAGGTCTTGGGCAGGGCGGTGCCGATGTGGGGCAGCAACTCGAGTTCGCGGCGGACCCGGGCCACTGTCTCGGCCAGGCCGCTGTTGTCGGAGAGATCCACACTGAGCGCGGCCACCAGGTTCGGGTATTCCTGCCGCAGCATCCGCAGGTCGAGGTCGTGGCTGCGGCCCTGCTTGCGGTTCTGCACGATGATCAGCGGGCTGCCGTCGCTGAGCAGGTTGACCACGTCGAGCCAGTACCGGAAGTCCGTGTCCTCCTTGCGTTCGTCCGAGACCAGCACATAGACGGAGCGTTTGGTCAGGAAGAACTGGTGGGTCGAGTGGTAGATCTCTTGCCCGCCGAAATCCCAGATGTGCACGCGGAAGTCGCGCTCGAGCACCCGTTCGCCGTCGGCTTCGACAACACGGACCGCGGACGGGAAGCGCCACGAGGACACCGCGATGCCCTGGGTCGAGCCCTCACCGACGTTCAGGGCGTAGTCGGGCCGGAGGATCTTCTTGGCCAAGGTGGTCTTGCCGGCGCCCGCCTCCCCGACGATCAGGAGCTTGGCCTCGGACAGATAGTCGGTGCCGGAGGCTCTCTCTTGCCGCCAGTAGCTCCTGATCGCGTCCAAGCCGCGCGCGGTGACCTCGGGCGGGGGCACGGTGAGTTCCGGCCGGGTCTCGTCGACCCGCAGCCGGGTGAGCGCGGGCAGCCGCAGGATCTCGGCCGGGATGCGCTGGATCGGGCAGCCCCACAGGTCGAGAAAGGTGAGCCGTTCCAGCTCCCAGACCTTGTCGGGGATCTCCCGCAGCGGATTGGAGCTCAGCGTCAGGCGGCTCAGCCGCTCCGCTTGCCCCAGCGCGGCCGGCAGTCGGGAGAGCCGGTTGTGGCTCAGGTCGAGGACGGCCAGCGCGGGCACCTCGAAGAGCCAGTCGGGCAGTTCGTCGGGGAGGACCCCGGACAGCGACAGCTCGGTGAGGTGCCGCAGCCGCCGGATCGGCTCGGGCACGCGACCCAGGGGGCAGTCCACGATCCGCAGCGTCCGCAGCCGGGGCGAGCCACCGATCAGCGCGTCGAGGTGCCGGTCGACGTCGGCCAGGTTGCTCCACGTCGAGGACAGCAGCATGCGCTGCGGCTCGATCACCAGTTCGGTCAGGCTGAGCTGACGTTGGTCGATCAGCTGAGCGAGGTGGGCGATGGCAGCGGCGTCATCGCCCGTGCTGATCGTGGCGCCGTAGACCCGGCCCGGGGCGATCATGCGGCGGAAGGCGTGGAGCTTGCCGGCGTCGAGCGCCCAGCGCACCCAGGGCAACGGGGGCATGACCTCGAGCGGGCAGCCGCGCGCGTCGATGGTCTCGACCGGCAGGTCGGCCAGCCAGCCGGGGAGCTCGGTCACCCCGGTGCCGGTGAGCCGCAGCGTTCGCAGGCCGGTCAGCTGACGCACTGCGGCCGGCAGCTCGCGGGGGGCGCCGTGGTGATAGCCGCGACCGAGATCGAGCGTGTCCGACCGGCCTTCGGCGACGGCCTGGATATCCTGCCCGGATCGGGATACTGACCCGCGATCATCAGTCACCCGTCAACCGTACCGACGACTGTCCATGCGGCACGGTGGGTCGCCGCCACTTGTCGTTGCCTGACAGGCGCGATGTATTGCCCGAATACCCAGTATCAGAGAAGCGAAGCGCGCTCGGCCGGGCTCGGGTGCGGCTGACGGCCGATCTGATCACCACTGCCGTCAGCCCAACGGGTGTCGCCGAGTCGCACTGAGAGTGCGCAGGTCAGGATTCGGGATGCGGACTCCGCACGATCTGCGCGCCATCCGTGAAGCGACCGTCGGGAACGTGAAAAGACTGATGGTGACGGGAATGCGGGCCGGGTCGGCCGTCGTAGCGGATCTATCATCGGCATCCGCGGGCGTCCGGATCTGTTCCTGCCGCGACTTTACGGGCTGTTGTCGCAATACTCCGGTGTGGAATGCTGCCTTACAGAACTTGACAGTTTCTGGCACGGGACAGCGAGAGTGGATGGTTGACCTCTCGTAACCGCTGACGAGCGGTGGTCCGACGGGGCGGGCGGGCATGGGAGCGTGACAGGTGCAGCATGAAGATCTATTTACGCAACTTCGGATCCTCTACCGCGCCGCCGGACAGCCGTCGTCCCGCCGTATCAGCGGCGAGATTCGTGACCGTGACGAGATGACCGAGAAGGTCAGTCACGAGACGGTGAACGCGTTGCTGAACAACGCCGTGATCCCGAAGTGGAGCAAGGTCGAACCCGTGGTGCGGGTGCTGGCCGAGACGGCTGCCCACCGGCCCGACCCGCAGGCCGAGGTTCAGCGGTTCCTGGCGTTGTGGAACGCCCGCACCGACAACAAGTCCGGGATGTCGCCACCGGCCGGGCCCGTCGAGGTCGAGCCGCCGTCGGTCGAGCTCCCGCACGGCTCGGTGCCCCCACGCAAGCCGGGCTTCACCGGCCGCGAAGACCTGCTGGAACTCATGAAACAGCCGGTCGGCGCCGACGCCGGACCGTGGCGGCCGATGATCCTGCACGGGCTCAGTGGCGTCGGCAAGACCAGCCTCGCGACCGAGTTCGTGCATCGCGAGCGGGCGCACTACGACGTCGTCTGGTGGATCGTGGCCGAGCAGGTGGCGCCGACCCGGGCCGCGCTGGCCCAACTGGCCGACCGCCTGCCGGAACAGGTCGAGATCAGCCAGTCCGATGTCGGCCAGACCGTTCTCAACCTGCTGGGTGCGCTCGAACGGGCCACCTATACCTGGTTGCTGGTCTATGACAACGCCATCGGGCCCGAGCACATCCGCGAGCTGCTGCCGACGGCCGGCCGCGGAACGGTGATCGTCACGACCCGCGACGGCCGCTGGAACGAGCACGGCCGCACCGTGCCGGTGGGCGTGATGCCCCGCCAGGACAGCATCGCCCTGCTCCAGCGCAGCGGGCGGATCAGCTTCGACGACGCCGATCTGCTCGCGCACCGGTTGGGCGATCTGCCGCTCGCGCTGGAGCAGGCGTCGGCCATGCGGTCCGTGGTCGGGATCTCGGTCGCGGAATACCTGCGCCGCCTCGATCGCCAGGCCACGGCGGTGCTCAGCCTGGGCCGCCCGCGTGACTACCCGGAAACGGTGGCCGGTGCCTTCGGCCTGGCGTTCGACGAGGTCAAACGGGTCTCGGTCGGCGCCGGTCAACTGCTGGCCATGCTCTCGTGCATGAGCGCGGAACCGATCTCGCCGGCCCTGCTACGGACCGCCACCGAGCATTCCATTCCGCCCCCGCTGGGCCGGGTGCTGGCGCAGGACAACCAGCTCGACGCGGCCCTGCGCCTGCTGGAGCGGTACGGCTTGATCACCGCGGCCGACGGCGGTCAAAAGGTCCAGGTGCATCGGTTGGTGCAGCTGGTGGTGCGCGACTCGCTGTCCGACGATGACCTCGACGGCGCCTTTGACAACGCCCGGCGCCTTCTGGTGGCGGCCAACCCGCACGACCCGGACGACCCGCTGACGTGGGAGATGCACGCCCAGATCGGCCACCACATCGGCCTGACCGGGCTGATCGACAGCGTCGCCCCGCCCATGCGCCGAGTAGTGCTCGACCAGATCCGCTACCTCTACTTGCTCGGCGACTTCGACGGCAGCCTGCGGCTGACCGACAAGGCCCGCCAGGCGTGGGCCGGACCGGGCGATGTGTGGGACGACGACGAGACCTTCGCCTGCATCGACCGGTACGCGCTGAACCTGGTCGCGCTCGGCCGGTACAACGAGGCCGACAAGCTCTACGACCTGGCTTGGAAACGTCTGAACAACCACGAGCAGTTCGGCGCCAACCACGACCGTACGGCCCGTACGGCCAACGGCGTGGCCATGGTGAGCCGAATCCTCGGCAGCTACGGCAAAGCCGCGAACCTCGAGCGTTACCGCATGGAGTACTACCAGCGGACCCGGGGCGACAACAACGTCGAGTTGCTGCGGGCCCGGAGCAACATGGCCCTGTGCCACCGGGCGATCGGCGAGTTCGAGAAGGCCCGCGAGATCGACGAGGACCTGGTGCGGCTCTGGCGGCAGGCGCACGGTGACAACGACTACCGCACCCAGTTCGCCGTCTCCAACCTCGCCCGCGACCTCTACGGTCTCGGCCGGTACGAGGAGGTGTTGCGGCTCCAGGAAGAGATCCTGCCGGCGATGCGCGACCGGCTCGGCGACCGGCATCCGAGCGTCATGCTGGCCGCCCGCACGACGGCCATCGCGCTGCGCAAGACCGGCCGAGTGGCCGAGGCGTTGCGCGCCAGCCAGCAGCACCACCTGATCTGCCAGGGCGAGTGGGGGTCCGAGAACGGCAACACGCTGGCCGCGGCGATGACCTATGCCAACGCGGTGCGCGTCGCGGTGGCGGCCCGGCTGCCCGGTGCGCCGTCGCTGACATACACCACCAGCCTGCGCACGGTGAACACGTATCGTGCCCGTTTCGGCGAGACGAACCCGGTGGCCTTGGCGGCCGCGGTCAACCACGCGAT
Organism: Paractinoplanes aksuensis; assembly: GCF_024137025.1. Taxonomy (GTDB): domain Bacteria; phylum Actinomycetota; class Actinomycetes; order Mycobacteriales; family Micromonosporaceae; genus Actinoplanes; species Actinoplanes aksuensis. The sequence goes on along the minus strand of NZ_JAMYJR010000001.1, from coordinate 53,191 downwards.
CATCCTGCGCCTCATGGGCGATCGGAACACGGCCCGCCGCACCTGCGAGTCGGCCTACCGGCAGCTGCAGGACCAGGTCGGGGCCGCTCACCCGTACGTGCACGCGGCCGCCGTCGGGCTGGCCAACGACCTTGTGGTCAACAACGACATCGAGGCGGCCGGGCGCCTGCTGCGGACAACGCTTGAGAGCGCGCGGGCGGCCAAGCGGGAGCGGCACCCCGACATGTTGATCTGCGCCGTCAACCTGGGCATCATCACCCGCGAGCGGGACCCGGCGGGCGCAGCCACGCTCATCGGACCGGCGCTCACCGCACTGCGTGAGCTGCTCGGCCCCGACCATCCGCAGGTGCGCGCGGCGGCCGACGGCGAGCGCGGGGAGTGCGACATCGAGCCGCCGCCGTTCTGACCGCCCCGTAAGCTTCCCTCGGACGCAGCCGGCCGGAAAGGGATTTCATGCCCACCGAACGTTCCTCGGTGCTACCCCTGATCACCAGGGCTGCCGAGTGGCCGGTCCGGGGGCTCGACGTGAAGCGTCTGCGGGCTGAGGGCCACCGGCCGGTGCCGTTTCGCGACGTGGTGCTCAAGGTGCATCAGCGCTGCAACCTGGCCTGCGACTACTGCTACGTGTACGAGATGGCCGACCAGTCCTGGCGGTCCCGTCCGATTTTCATGTCCGAGACGGTATGGCGGGCGGCCGCCGACCGGATGGCCGCGTTCGCCCGCGACAACGAGCTCGACCGGATGCGCCTGGTGCTGCACGGCGGCGAGCCGCTGCTGGCCGGGATCGACCGGCTGAGCGACCTGATCACCGAGTTCCGCCGAGCCTGCGCCGGCACCACCCTGCGCGTGCAGATGCAGACCAATGGCGTCCTTCTCGACCGAGCCAAGCTCGAGGCGTTGCAAGCCCACGGCGTCGAGATCGGGGTCAGCGTCGACGGCGCCCAGGCCGATCATGACCGGCGACGCCGGCACGCGAACGGCCGGGGCAGTTTCGGCGCGGTCGAGAAGGCCCTCCGGCTGCTGATGACCGATGACTACCGCGAATCGTTCGCCGGTCTGCTGTGCATCGTCGACCCGACGACAGACCCGGTCGCCACCTATGAGGCGTTGCTGAAATATCGACCTCCGACGATCGATCTGCTGTTGCCGCACGCGAACTGGGATATTCCGCCCGACCGCCCGGAGGGTGCCGGGCCGACGCCGTACGCCGACTGGCTGATCGCGGTGTTCGACCGCTGGTACCGCGCCCCTGTGCAAGAGGTCAGCATCCGCCTCTTCGAGGACGTGCTGGCTCTGCTGCTCGGCGGCTCGAGCCGGTCGGAGCAGATCGGCCTGAGCCCCGTCGCCGTCGTCGTGGTCGAGAGCGACGGGGCGATCGAGCAGGTCGACTCGTTGAAGTCCGCCTATCCGGGCGCGTGCGACACCGGGCTGAACGTGCTGACCGACCCCCTGCACGCGGCCTTGGACCACCCCGGAATCGTGGCCCGCCAGATCGGGCTGCGGGCACTGAGCGAGACCTGCCTCGCCTGCCCCGTCCGCGACGTCTGTGGTGGCGGACACTATGCGCACAGGTACCGAGGCGGCCGAGGCTTCCTGAACCCGTCCGTCTACTGTGCTGACATGCTCGAGCTGATTCGGCACGTACGCGCGTGCGTCCTCACCGATCTGGAACGACGGTCCACGCACGATCCGGCGTGAACGGCTATCACCACCTGACCTCGGCCCAGCTGGCCGCGTTGGCCGCCGGCGCCACCGACATGGCGGCTCTGGCCGAGTTGGGCGAGAGCCGGGTCAGCCGTCACCTGCTGCTCCTGCTGCCGCTGATCCGCGGGTGGGTCGGCGACGAGGGCGAACGGGACACCGCGGTATCCGTTCTCGAGGCGGTCCAAGAGGCTGATCCCCAGGTCTTCACCTGGCTGATCGGGGACCCGATGGTTGGTGCCTGGCTGAGTCGGACCAGCCGGGAGCGAACCCGTACGGGGGATTTTCTCGAGTTGGGCAACTTCGCCGCGGCCGCCGCCCTCCGGGCCGGACGGGACTGCCGGGTGACCGGGTGGGCCCGCGAGGGCCGCTTGGTGATTCCCACGATGGGCACGGCCGTCCTCGGCGACGACGCGTCGGCGCCGGTCCGCATCGACGTCTCGGGCGGCGCCGTGACTCTGATCGGTTCCTCCGGTGTCGGCACGACCCTGGTCGAGGGCCGGAACTGGTGGCCACTGCGGCAGTTGCGGGCTCGCTGGGACGGGCTGGAACGCGCAGTGCGCATCGAGGACGCGAGCCCGTTTCGGGGCGGATACCACGCCGCGCCGAGCGACCGGTTGGACGACGACGAGGCGGCCGTGTGGCAGAGCCGTTTCGCCAAGGCTTGGAGCCTGATCGGCCGGCACCTGCCCGATCGGGCCACCGAGATCGCCCTCGGCCTGCGGGCCGTGGTGCCCCTGATCGACTCTGGCGACGGTTCGTCACGGAGTGCGACGGCCCGGGAGTCGGTGGGCGCCCTGGGCGCGAGCCGGCCCACCTCGGCTGAGGACTTCGCGGTCACGATCGTGCACGAATTTGCTCATTCGAAATTGAGTGGCGTCATCGATATAGTTCCGCTCTACCGCCCCGGCGGTACGGAATTGCACCGCGCACCGTGGAAGAAGGACAAGCGTCCCACCTCAGGCCTTCTACAAGGAGTTTTCGCGTTCCAGCAAGTGGCCGACGCGTGGCGCTGTCTGGCCGCCGAGCCCGCGCTGGCGGAAGTGGCACGCGCCCAGTTCACCGATCTGCGTGATCAGGTGCGCGTCGGTTATCGGTCGTTGGCGGCTTCACGAGAGCTGACCCCGGCCGGCGCCGAGTTCGTCGCCGTCCTCGGGGCGGCAGTCGACCGCCTCTTCGACGAGCCTGCACCTCGGGCGCGTTGACTCGTTACGCAAGGGAGCACCGCGAGCGCGGATGATACGTCATCCTGGTGATCTAGTAAGTCGACTTTTGCGTAGCTGAACATTGAGCGTTTCCGGCTCCTCGAACCGGACGTCTTCATACGACCTCGATGCCCGGTCGCCGCGGTGACCGCCGAGCTCGGAAAGGATCATCGTGCCATCTTCGGAACGTCCCCTCGACGATGAGGAGACCGTAACCCCGCGACTTCTGGGCGTCGCCCTGGAAAGTCTTATCAAGAGCGACGACACCGTGCTGAACAGGGCGATCGAGCGGGTTCGGCGAGAGGCCTTGTACGGTGCGCAGAGCTATGCGGCGCACAGTAGCAGTCCGGTCATGGATCCGACGGAGCCCCCGGCTCTGGCGGGGGGTGGGAAAGAGTCGGACGTCAAAGTATCGTGGGGTTCGGAGTCGGACGGGTCGCCGCGCTGATGTGGGTGCCGCCAGGTCTCCGGGCGGCGGTTGCGTCGCAATTCAGGGGCTGATCGCGCCGGCCTGTCCGCCATGGCCGTCGGATGCGGAGCCGCCGGTCGCCGCGGGACCACTGGAGGCAGCATGTCCGAAGAATCTCGGCTAGCGCCGGAAACGCCCGAATCCGAAGGACTCCTGAACGTTTCCCGCCAGTCGGTGGCGGATTTGCTGAACGGCCGGGGCGATGTCCTCGAAAACGCCATGAGACGTGTGCGGGATGAGGCTCGGAACAGCGAGAAATTCGCCGCGTTCGGCAACACGCCCTGATCTGAGTTCGCGGTCTCGGAAAGGCGAAGGCCGCCTATTCTCGTAGCACGAGGTAGGCGGCCTTTCACGACCGTGGGCAGGTCAGGTGGGCGGCGGCTCGATGTCGCATTCCGCCCGGCGGCCCAGCCGGGCCCCCAGCGTCTCGGGGTGGGCCGTCCCGAGCAGTTCCGAGAGCGCGCCGACGACGGACGCCAGCTCTTCCTCGCCCTGGGTGGTCTCGCCGACCGCGATCCGGTCGAAGGTCGCATTGACCGCGCAGAGCAACGTGTAGGGATGCTCCGGACCGCGTGACCGCTGAGAGATGGCCAGCGTCTCGCTCGACAACCGATGGGCGGCCTGGTCGTCACCCAGAAGGGCCAGGTCGTTGGCCAAGCCGCTGGCCGCGCACAACGTATAGCCGTGGTCGGCGCCGAGGATGTCGATCATTGCCCGGTGGGCGGCCACGTCGAGCCGGTGGGCCTCGTCGAGGTTCTTGATGCTGCGCTGGATGACCGCCTCGTTGACCTGCGCCACCAGGGTCAGCGGGTGCAGGTCGCCGAAGGTTCGCCGGTATCGGGCCACCGCGTCGACGGCCAGCCCGCGCGCCTCGCTGAGGCTGCCACCGACCCGCAGAGTGTTGGCGTAGGTCATGGTCGCGGCCAGCGCGTGCTCGTGCGCTTCGCCGTAGCGGGCCACGCAGTCGTGGTAGTTCTCGCGGGCGACCTGGAGCGCCTCGTCGTAGCGGCCGGTCTTGCGCAGCGCCATCGCCAGGGTGCGACTGGCCAGCAGCACCATGGGGTGCCGAGCGTCGTTCATGGTCCGGCGGAAGATCGGCAGGATGCGGCCCTGCAGTTGCAGAGCCTCCTCATACTTGCCCAGGCCGTAGAGATCACGGACCAGGTTCGACTGGGCGAAGAGCAGGCGCCGGTGATCTTCCGTCAGGGTCTCGTCGAGACGGAGCACGATGCTGTCGTCAATCTTGAACGCGCCTGGGAAGTCGCTCAGCATGCGCAGGTTGACGGCGAGGTTTCCCTGGTTGCGCAGCGTGGTCGCGTCCTCGGCGCCGAAGACGCGAACATATCGGTCGACGTTCTCTTGCTCGAGTGCGAGCGCCTGCTTGAACTCGCCGGCCACGCGCAGGGCCACCGCGACCGTCGCTGCCGTCCAGAGCGTGTGCTCGTGGTCGGGGCCGAACTCGGGGCTCTTGCGCAGCCGGGCCAACGTCGACTCGGCCAGCTCGCGCGCCCGGCCGTTGATGCCGAGCGAGAGCAGGGCGTTGCTGAGGTGGCGGGAGGCCAGCAGCGTCAGCTCACCGTCGGGTCCGAGGTCGGGCTGGTCCGTGCGCTCGACCCAGGCGTCGACCGCCGCCTGGCCGAGCCGGCGGGAGCCGTCGTAGTCACCGATGTTCCACAGGTAGCGGATCTGGTCGAGGACCGTGCGTCGCCCGTCCTCCTCGGCTGAGTTGATCAAGCCGGAGGGATTGACGTGCGGTGCGATCTCGGCGTGCAGCTCGCGGGTGCCGTCGTCGTCCGGTTCGCCGGGGTTGGCCGCGCCGAGGAGCCGGTGGACGTTGGTGCGCCCGCGATCGAGCAGTTCCTCGTCCAGGATGTCGCGCAGTGCCACCTGGAGCAAGCGGTGGACCTGGATCCGGTTTTCCACATCGACCTTGGCCAGGCCGTATTTTCGCAGGTCGCGCGCCATCCGGTCGGGCGCGGTGGAGTCACGCAGGGCCCGGGCCAGCGGCTGGGAGATCGTGCCGAGCCGACCGCGGCGCAGCAGGCCGACCGAGATGGGCTCGGCCCCGAACACCGCGAACATTTCGAGCAGCTGGGCGACGGCCGGCGCGTCCCGCTGGAGGCGTTCGAGCGCGAGTTTGACCAGAGCGGCGATGCTGAGCGGGTAGTTCACATCCCGGTCGCGGGCCGACAACTCGTCGAAATGCTGGTCGAACAGGCTCAGGTATTCGGTGATCGTCATGGCGGTGGCGGTCTGCCACGAGGCCGCCTGGTCGAGCGCGAGCGGGAGGTCGCCCAGCTTGGCGGCCAGCCGGTCGGCCTCGACCTCGGTGATGTTCGTGCCGCGCCGCTGCACCAGCTCGATGCTTTCCGGCCGGTCGAAGACGTCGACCTTCACCGCGTCCCAGACGTCCAGCCAGGCCGGGTTGCGCGAGGTCAGGATGACGTGGCCACCGGAGGACGGGATCAGGTGGTCGAGGTCGGTCGGATCGTTGGCGTTGTCGAAGACCAGCAGCCAGCGCTTGTCGGTGCGGGCCAGCGCCTCGATCACCAGCGACGCCGCCTGGGTGAACTCTTGAGTGCCGGGGATGCCGAGTTTCTGACCGAGCTCGGCCAGCGACTGGAGCACCAGCGTTTGCTGCTCGGCCGGGACCCACCACACCAGGTCGTAACGCTCGCCGAACCGGTAGGCGAACTCGACCGCCAGCTGAGTCTTGCCTACGCCGCCCGAGCCGTGCAAAGCGTGCGGAAGCACCGACGCCTTGTTCTTGGCCTCGAGTGAGCGTTGCAAATTCAGCAGTAGGCCCTCGCGGCCGGTGAAGTCCGGATTTCGGGGCGGAACATTGCCCCAGATCCGGCCGGAGTCGGTCGACCCGGCCAACGCGGGAGAGCCCGGCAGCGTGCTGAGGGATGACAACGAATCCTCGCTCTGCGCATCAGTGTCCGGTACACGGCTTTTGTCAGCATAGTGCGCAGCGTGTGGTGGCGGGGGGAGATTGAGGTCCCGACCCGCGGGACCGATCTCGACGAGCAGGCGGCGCAGTCGTCCCTCGCTGAGGCCGGCGCCCTGGCCGGCGACATCGGCCCAGCGACCCAGCTCGACCGAGTGTGCCGGCCCGACCTCGTGGGACAGGCGAGTGGCGTAGACCACCAGGGGTGGCACGTCGGGGACCGGCGAGTCGAGCGTCGCGATCTTGTCGACGACGCGGCGCCCGTCATTCCAGTCGAAGGCCTCGGGAAGAGGCAGAAAAGGGAAGATGTCTCGCGCCACCGCCGCGAGTTGCCCTGCCGAAACAACGGCCAACAGGCGCGCCAGAGCGTCGCGGCCGGCCTCAGCGGATACTCGCGCCGAGTCACTCACCCGGAAAGTATCCAATATGGATCATGGAATCCGAAAGTCTTCGCGGGTGACCGATCAACGATGATCCCCCTGGCTCTGCGTCAAAAACCCGCAAATGGGTGTACTTGGGTCATGTTTCTATCTGTTCGGCCATCGTGCACCGCCGCCCGGTCGCTAGAGGTGGCGCGATCGGTGAAGACAAGGAACTGTCATCTGGCTGCGGAAGGTCTGAGACACCCGTCAGGCATTCAGGAAGTAGGTGCCTGAGGGGAGATGACGTGACTGTGGAGAAGGTGGGACGGCCGGTTGTCGTGGGGGTGGACGGGTCCGAGGGGGCGGACTCGGCGGTGCGGTGGGGGGCTCGCTATGCGAGCGAGACCGGTAGTCCGCTGCACCTCATGTTCGCCGCGGGGCATCCGACCGGGGTGATCGGGGTCAGTACGGGCGAGGTCGAGCTGGCCGAGCGGCTGCGGGATCGGGTGCTCAGCACGGCGGCGGCGGCCGCCGCTCCCTATGAGGCGGATGTCGTGCTCGTGCGGGGGGCCGCGGTTCGTACGCTTACGGCGGCCACGGCCGAGGCTGACCTGCTTGTTCTGGGGGAGAGCCATCGTCGCAGCGGGCTGGCGGTGCAGATCGTGGCCGAGGCGGAATGCCCGGTTGTCGTGGTGCGGGGTGACGACGACTGGGCGGCGCCGATCGTGGTGGCGGTCGATGACGGTAGTGAGGCGGCCATGGGGTTCGCCGTGCGGGAGGCGGCTCGTCGCGGGGTCGCCCTGTTCGCCGTGCATGCGTGGCAGCAGCCGCTGGTGCCGTCGGGGGCGGGGGCGCTGGCCGTCGCCGGGTCGACGGGCGTGGTCGATCGGCAGGACTGGGCCGACGCGGCCCGGCGGTCGCTGAGTGAGGCCGTCGCGCCCTGGCGGTCCGCTTTCCCCGAGGTCGCGATCCACGAGCGGCTGATCGAGGGGCCGGCCGAGGGTGTGGTCACGCACGAGACGGCGGGGGCGGGGCTGGTGGTCGCCGGGTCGCGCGGGCGGGGGCGGCTGGCCGGGATGTTGCTCGGGTCGACCAGTCAGGCGCTGTTGCGGCACGCGGATTGCCCGGTGGCTGTCGTCAAGAGCTGAAGACGACGGCGCTTTCCACGGCGCGTTTCCAGTTCGCGTATTCGGAGGCGCGCCGCTGTTCGTCCATAGCGGGCAGCCAGCGGCCGGCGCGGTGGCGGTTGTTGCGCAGGTCGCGCAGGTCGGACCAGTAGCCGACGGCCAGGCCGGCCGCGTAGGCGGCGCCCAGCGAGACGGTTTCGGCGACCATCGGGCGTACGACGGGAACTTGCAGGAAATTGGCGATGGTCTGCATCAGCAGATTGTCGGCCGTCATTCCACCGTCGACGTTCAGGGCGGTCAGCGTCAGGCCGGAGTCGGCGTTCATCGCCTCGACGACGTCGCGTGTCTGCCATCCGGTGGCCTCGAGCACGGCGCGGGCGATATGACCTTTATTTATGTACGAGGTGAGCCCCACGATGACGCCGCGGGCCTCGCTTTTCCAGTACGGCGCGAACAGTCCCGAGAAGGCCGGCACGATGTAGCAGCCGCCGTTGTCGTCGACCGTGGCCGCCAGCGTCTCGATCTCGGAGGCGGTCGTGATCAGGCCGAGCCCGTCGCGTACCCACTGCACCAGCGAGCCGGCGATGGCGATCGAGCCCTCCAGCGCGTACGCGACCTCGCCCGACCCGATCCGATAACCGACCGTGGTGATCAGCCCGTGGCTCGACCGGACCGGTGCGGTGCCCGTGTTCAACAGCAGAAAACCGCCGGTCCCGTACGTGCATTTGGCCTCACCCGGAGAGAAGCAGGTCTGCCCGAACAACGCCGCCTGCTGATCGCCGATGGCGGCCGCGATCGGCACCCCGTCCAGAGCCGTCCCGTAGACCTCGGCCGACGACCGGATCTCGGGCAGCATCGCCCGCGGAATGTCGAACAGGCCGAGCAACTCGTCGTCCCATTCGAGCGTGGTCAGATCCATCAGCATCGTGCGGCTGGCGTTCGTGACGTCGGTGATGTGCAGGCCGCCGGTCAGGTTCCAGATCAGCCAGCTGTCCATGGTGCCGAACAGCAATTCGCCGCGTTCGGCCCGCGCGCGCAGACCGTTGTCGAGCAGCCATTGCACTTTGGTCGCGGAGAAATAGGTGGCCGCCGGCAAACCCGTGCGGGAACGGATCAGGTCGCCGTCGAGCCGTTCCACCAACGACGACGTGCGGGTGTCCTGCCAGACGATGGCCGGGGCCACCGGCGTACCCGTGGCCTTGTCCCAGACGACCACGGTCTCGCGCTGATTGGCGATGCCGATGGCCGCCACCTGTGACGATCCGATGCCGGCCTCGCGCAGCGCCCGCTTGATCAGCCGCTGCACGTCGCGCCAGATGCGGGCCGCGTCGTGTTCGACCCACCCCGGCTTCGGGTAGGACTGCGGGTGCTCGCCCTGAGCCACCGCCACCACGGTCGCACGCCGGTCGAACAGGATGCACCGGGTCGACGTCGTTCCCTGATCGATGGCCAGCACGTAACGGTCGGTCACGACGCCGCCAGGTCGCGCGAGATGGCTCGCGCGGTCGTCAACACGTGTTCGACCTGGGCCGGGCGGGCCTGCCGCCGGGTGTCGCAGAGCCGCTCGACCGGCCCCGAGATGCCGATCGCCCCCACCACCAGCCCGCCGAAGCTGCGGACCGGGGCCGCCAGGCCGGCCCGCCCGGCCTCCCACTCCTCGACCGAGAGGGCCCAACCCCGTTCGCGGGTCGCGCTGAGTGACCGGGCCAGGGCGGCCGGGGCGGTCAGGGTCCCCCGGGTGTACGCCTCCAGACCCGACCGGACGGCCGCCTCGACCGCCGGCGCGTTGTAGGCGAGCAGCACCTGGCCAAGCGCGGTGGCGTGGGTCGGCAGCAGGCGGCCGGTGTCGAGCGACTGGGCCGAGTCGTCGGGCCGGAACACGTGGTGGACGACCACCACCCGGTCGTCCCGCAGGGCGCCGATGCGCACCTCTTCGCCGCTGCGGGCGGCCAGCGCGTCGGCCCAGTTGAGCGCGCGGCCGCGCAGTTCGTTGAGGTCGATGAGACCGTCCTGGCCGTCGGCGCCCAGGTCGAGCAGGCCGCGGCCGAGCCGGTAGCGGGCCGTGTTCGGGTCTTGCTCGACGAAGCCGACGTGTTCGAGCGTGCGCAGGATGCTGTGCGCCGTCGACTTGGGCAGGGCCAGCGCGTCGGCCACCTCTTTGACCCGCAGGCGGCCCGGCCCGGCGGCGAGCAGCCGCAGCACGGCCGACGACCGCTCGATGGACTGGATCAGGCCGGGCACGTGCGACATTGTCGCACGGTGGCCGTTGCCGCCGGGTGGCCTGCTTCCTACCTTTGCCCTTGTAGAGCTTGGGAGGGACCTTGACCCAGTACGTGGGCGCGATCGATCAGGGCACGACGAGCACGCGCTTCATGATCTTCGACCGGTCCGGCGCCGAGATCGCCCGGCACCAGCTCGAACACCGTCAGATCTTCCCGGCCTCGGGGTGGGTCGAGCACGACGCCACCGAGATCTGGGAGAACACCCGCAAGACGATCGACGTCGCGCTCGGCCACGCCGGCCTCGGACCGTCCGACCTGGCCGCGATCGGCATCACCAACCAGCGCGAGACCGTCGTCCTCTGGGACAAGGCCACGGGCACGCCGGTCGCGCCGGCCATCGTCTGGCAGGACACCCGCACCTCGGCGCTGGTCGAGAAGCTCGACGCGGAGCTGATCCGCTCCCGGACCGGGCTGACCCCGGCCACCTACTTCTCGGCGACCAAGCTCCAGTGGCTGCTCGACAACGGTCTGCGCGCCCGCGCCGAACGCGGCGAGATCCTGTTCGGGACGATCGACAGCTGGCTGATCTGGAACCTGACCGGTGGCCTGCACATCACCGACGTCACGAACGCCAGCCGCACGATGCTGATGGATCTGGCCAAGCTCGAATGGGACGACGAGCTCCTCAGCCTGTTCGACATCCCGCGGGCGATGCTGCCGCAGATCCGGTCGTCGGGCGAGGTCTATGGGACGGCCCTGGACGGGGTGCCGATCGCGGCGGCTATCGGCGATCAGCAGGCGGCGCTCTTCGGACAGACCTGTCTGTCTCCGGGTGAGGCCAAATGCACGTACGGGACCGGCGGCTTCCTGCTGATGAACACCGGCACCACGCCGATCCGCTCCAGCCATGGCCTGCTCACCACGGTGGCCTACCGATTCGGCGAGCAAGAGCCGGCGTACGCCCTGGAAGGGTCGATCGCCGCGGCCGGCGCGGCCGTGCAGTGGCTGCGCGACCAGCTCGGCATCCTCGACTCGGCCGCGACGAGCGAGACCCTGGCGGCCACGGTCGACGACAGCGCCGGCGTGTGCTTCGTGCCGGCCTTCTCGGGGCTGTTCGCGCCCTACTGGCGGCCGGACGCGCGCGGCGCGATCGTCGGGCTGTCCCGCTTCCACACCGCCGCCCACATCACCCGGGCCGCGCTCGAGGCCATCGGCTACCAGACCCGCGACGTCGTCGAGGCGATGGCACAAGACAGCGGCACGACGCTCGACATCCTCAAGGTCGACGGCGGCGTCACCGCCAATGACCTGTGCATGCAACTGCAAGCCGACATTCTCGGCGTGCCGGTCAGCCGGCCCGCCGTCGCCGAGACCACCGCGCTCGGCGCCGCCTATGCCGCGGGCCTGGCCGTCGGTTTCTGGTCGTCGGTCGACGACTTGCGGGCCAACTGGCGGGAAGACCGGCGCTGGCAACCGACCTGGACCGCGGAACGACGCGCGGAAGGCACCACCCGATGGCGAGCCGCCATCGACCGAACCCTCGACTGGGTCATCTGAGATGGGGATCTTCATGAACACACCCGAGATCTCGCCGCAGGCACGCGCCGAGGCGCTGACCGCCCTGTCGTCCGGCGACGAGCTGGACGTGCTGGTCGTCGGGGCCGGCGTGGTCGGCGCAGGGTCCGCCCTCGACGCCGCCACCCGCGGGCTGAACGTCGGCCTGGTCGAGGCGCGCGACTTCGCCAGCGGCACGTCGAGCCGGTCCAGCAAGCTGATCCACGGCGGGCTGCGCTACCTCGAGATGCTCGACTTCTCGCTGGTCCGCGAGGCGCTACGGGAGCGGGGGCTGCTGATTCAGCGGCTCGCCCCGCACCTCGTACGCCCGGTGCCTTTCCTTTATCCCTTGCAGCACCGCGCGTGGGAGCGGCTGTACGTCGGGGCCGGCGTGGCGCTGTACGACGTGCTCGCCCTCTCCGGGTGGGGCGCCGGGCTGCCGCGGCACCGGCACCTGAGCAAGACCGAGGCGATGAAGGCGTTCCCGTCGCTGCGGCCGGACTCGCTGGTCGGGGCCATCCGCTACTACGACGCCCAGGTCGACGACGCCCGGCACACGATGTTCCTGGTGCGCACGGCGGCCGCGTACGGGGCCAAGGTCGCCGCCCGGACCGAGGTCGTCGGCTTCCTGCGCGAGGACCGCCGGGTCGTCGGGGCCCGGGTCCGGGACGCCGAGACCGGCCGCGAGTTCGAGATCCGGGCCAAGGTCGTGATCAACGCGACCGGCGTCTGGACCGGCGACAGCCAGGCCCTGCTGGCCGGTTTCGGCGCCGACGACCAGTTCAAGGTCACCGCCAGCAAGGGCATCCACCTGGTCGTGCCGCGCGACCGGATCTCCGGCGGCACCGGCATGATCCTGCGCACCGCGACCAGCGTGCTGTTCGTCATCCCGTGGGACCGCCACTGGATCATCGGGACGACCGACACGGCCTGGGCGCTCGACAAGGCCCACCCGTCGGCCTCGGCCGGTGACGTCGACTATCTGCTGGCCGAGGTCAACAAGGTTCTCGAAACACCACTGACCAGGGACGACGTGCAGGGTGTGTACGCCGGTCTGCGCCCGCTGCTGTCGGCCGCGGCCTCGAGCACGGCCAAGCTGTCGCGCGAGCACGCCGTCGGCTCGCCCATGCCCGGCCTCGTCGTGGTGGCCGGCGGCAAGTACACGACCTATCGCGTGATGGCCAAGGACGCCGTGGACATGGCCGCCCGCGAGCTCGGCTCGCAGGTGCCGGCGTCGTGCACCGACCAGGTGCCGCTGCTGGGCGCCGAGGGCTTCGCGGCCACCTGGAACCGGCGGGCGACGCTGGCCCGCCAGGCCGGACTGCAGGTGGCGCAGGTCGAACACCTGCTGCGCCGCTACGGCACGCTGACCGGCGAGGTGCTGACCCTGGCCGCGACCGACCCGAGCCTGGCCCGGCCGGTCGCGGGCGCGCCCGACTACCTGCGGGCCGAACTGGTCTACGCGGCGACCCACGAGGGCGCGCGGCACCTGGAGGACGTGCTCACCCGGCGCACCCGGATCTCGATCGAGACCCCGGACCGCGGGCTCGCCGCCGCCCGGGACGCGGCCGGGCTGCTGGCCGGGCCGCTCGGCTGGAGCCCGGCCGACACCGCGCGCGAACTGGCGGCGTACGAGTCGCGGGTGGCGGCCGAGCTGGCGGCCCAGCAGCAGCCCGACGACGAGAGCGCCGACGCCTCCCGCCGCGACGCCACCGAGGTCGTCCCGCTGGCGGTCCTCGGCGGGGTCAGCCGGTAGCGGCGCAGGCGTTCGCGCCGCTCACGGCCCGGCGGCTTGATGTGTCGCCGGGTAAATAGACCATGAAAAATCTGACGGACTCGGTGGACCGAGGGCCCGCTCACTGCGACGCTAAGCATTGTGTATGACTACGACGTGTTGGTGCTGGGCTCCGGGCCCAGCGGTCAGAAGGCCGCCATCGCCGCCTCCAAGCTCGGACGCCGGGTCGGCATCGTCGACCGGCGGGACATGATCGGCGGCGTCTGCATCAACACGGGCACCGTCCCGTCGAAGACGTTGCGTGAGGCCGTCCTCTATCTCACCGGCCTGAGCCAGCGCGACCTGTACGGCAGCAGCTACCGGGTCAAGGACGAGATCACCGTGAGTGACCTCGCCGCCCGCACCCAGCACGTGATCAGCCGGCAGACCGACGTGATCCGCAACCAGTTGGCCCGCAACAAGATCACCATGATCACCGGGGTCGGCCGGTTCGCCGACGCCAACTCGATCTGGGTCGACGGCGGCAGCGGCCGCGAGAACAAGGTCAGCGCCGACAAGATCATTATTGCCGCGGGCACGCGGCCGGCCCGGCCCGACAGCGTCGACTTCGACGACCGGACGATCGTCGACTCCGACGGCGTGATCAACCTGCAGGCCGTGCCGCGCAGCATGGTCGTGGTCGGCGCCGGCGTCATCGGCATGGAGTACGCGTCGATGTTCGCCGCGCTCGGCACCAAGGTCACCGTGGTCGAGCGGCGCGAGAAGATGCTCGACTTCTGCGACGACGAGATCATCGAATCGCTGAAGTACCATCTGCGCGATCTCAGCGTCACGTTCCGCTTCGGCGAAGAGGTGGCCGCGGTCGAACGCCACCAGACGGCCGCGCTCTGCATCCTGAAGAGCGGCAAGAAGATCGTTGCCGACACCGTCATGTACTCGGCCGGCCGCCAGGGTCAGACCGACGACCTGGCGCTCGAGGCGGCCGGGCTCGAAGCCGACCGGCGCGGCCGCATCGAGGTCGACGTCAATTACCGTACGGCGGTCGACAACATCTATGCCGTGGGCGATGTGATCGGCTTCCCGGCGCTGGCCTCGACGTCGATGGAGCAGGGCCGCCTGGCCGCGCACCACGCCTGCGGTGAGCCGGCCCGCGAGATGCACCAGCTGCAGCCGATCGGCATCTACACGATTCCCGAGATCAGCTTCGTCGGGAAGACCGAGGACGAGCTGACCGACGCCAACACGCCGTTCGAGGTGGGCATCGCCCGCTATCGCGAACTGGCCCGCGGCCAGATCGTCGGCGACTCCTACGGCATGCTCAAGCTGCTGGTCGCCCCCGACGACGGCAAGCTGCTCGGCGTGCACGTCTTCGGCACCGGGGCCACCGACATCGTCCACATCGGCCAGGCGGTGATGGGCTGCGGCGGCACTGTCGAGTATCTGGTCGACGCGGTCTTCAACTATCCGACGCTGTCCGAGGCGTACAAAGTGGCCGCGCTCGATGCCGCCAACAAGATTCGCAACATCACCCGGATCGACGGATAACGCACTTCTGAGACGCTCCTGACCGTCGATTTCCGTTACGGGCCGCCTTCTCCTCTGTCTCTTGCCAACAAAACGGACAAGGCGGCCACCCTTCGGCTGTTCTCTTAAGGGGAACCAAACCTTTGGGAGAGGTAGCCATGAAAAAGAATCAAGTACGCTACGGCTATGTCATGGATGGCCAGTGCCAGGCACGGTGTGCGAGAGGCCCCTGCCGGTTTAGCGCTCCTGCAAGAGCTGCTGAACACTCGCCCGCCCATGTCGTACGGCACCGACCTCTTGATGGAGCCCGATGACGCCCAGCGCTGGCTGACCGAGGCGCTGGCCACCTGGTCCCGCGTGTCCGGGCTGCCGGCGCCGACGCTGCTGCTGTCGTCGTCCGACCTGCGCTCACTACGCCGGCTGCGCAGCACCTTCGAAAACGTGATCCTGGCCGGCGGCACGAGCGGTCCGGCCGGGGCGCTGCCCCCGGCCGACGTGCCGGTCAGCCTGGTGCCCGACGCCGACGGCTGGGTGCGCATCGTGCCCGCGGGGCGCGGCACACGGTGGCTGGCGTCGGCGCTGTGGGCCGAGGCGCTGCTGGCCCAGCAGGCCGGGCTGTGGCCGCGGCTGAAGCTGTGCAACAACATCGAGTGCCGGGCCGCCTTCTTCGACACCTCCCGCAACAACAGCGGCGTCTGGCACGACGTCAGCACCTGCGGCAACACGGCCAATCTGCGCGCCTTCCGCGAGCGCCGCCGCCTGTCCGGTGGCAGCGGCGCTCTGCCCCCACGCCCCACGGTTCAGGGCCCGCCCAGCCTGATCTGACGGGCCCAGTCCGGTCGACGACGTCTGCCGCAGCACGAATGCGCCCGCGCGCGGATTCTGTGGCGCGCCCGCCCACAGCGCCACGCCGAGCGCTGTGGACAAGCCGACCCCGGTCGCGCAGCCAGCATGCGGGCCTGTGGACGGCGCGGGCTCGTTTCGCTTGACGAGCGGGTAGTTTCGTCCCGTCCCTTGGGTGGGCGGGGGAGGCGGTGGCACCCCGGAAGATCGTTGGATTTGTCGTTTGCGGCGGGGGCGATCACAGTTCCGGCGATGTGTGAGGTTCCCGCTGGGAACTTTGGGCCGTCGCTGGGCGACTATGGGGTATGGCTTGTGAGCGGTGGCGCGAGATGCTTTCGGCGCAGCTGGACGGCGAGGACGACCCGGCCGACCGGCCCGCGGTCGACGCGCACCTGGCCGGCTGTGCCGGGTGCCGGGAATGGCTCGACCGGGCGGCCACGGTCAACCGCCTGACCAGCACCAGCATGGCCACGCCACCCGACCTGACCGCGGCCATCCTGGCTGCGCTGCCCACGACGCGCGGCGACTCGAGCGCGCTACCCCCGAGGCTGGGCGACCTGGCCGCGCCCTCTCCGACGCGGGGCGACCCGGCTGCGCCGCCGTTGACGCGAGGCGGTCTGACTGCGCTTCCCTCGGCGCGGGGTGGTGTGGCCGCGAGCGAGTCGGTGGCGGTCTCGGGGAAGGGACGGTGGCTGTCCGCGATGGGGCGTCTCCCGATTGCCGGGGCGCTGATCGTGGCGCTGGCCGTGGTGGGGGCGGTGCAGCTGATCCTCGGGCTCAACCAGATCGGTGGCGGGGTTGTCGGGGCGCACGTGCACACCGGGCTCGACGCGACGCCGGGGCATCTGTGGCATGAGTCGGCGGCCTGGAACGTGGCGGTGGGAGCCGGCTACCTGTTCATCGCGCTCCGGCGTACGCGGCCGTCGGGGTTGGTGCCCATGTTGACGGCCTTCGTCGGGACGTTGCTGCTGCTGTCGATCAACGACCTCACCGCGGCCCGGGTGGATCTGGCCCGGTTGGTCAGCCACGGCTTCGTGATCCTGGGCTACCTTTTGATCGTCGCGCTGTCGCGGATCCCGGGTGGGTTCGTCACCTCGCCGCCCGGCGCGCGGGCCACCGGCGGGGGTGCGTGGCGTGCCCGCTTCGGTGATGGCGACAGCGGCGAGGACGAGTCGATCGCCGAGCCGTTCCGGCCCGGGCTGCGCCTGGTGCCGCCGGGGCCGATGACCGCCCAGCTCACCGTGGTGCAGGCAACCTGCAGCCCCGGCTGCCGGTGCGCCGAGCCATCCCCGGAACGCCAGATCGCCTGAGCTGTCCCCGGGCGCTGAACTGCGAGAGCGGTTCCTAGGGTGCTGAACTGGAGAGCGGTCCCCGGGTGCCGGGTTGGCTGAGCGGTTCGCCGACGCTGGGGATTGAGGCAGCGCTCGGCCTGGTCGCGAGCGGGTCGTTCGTACGGTGGTGGCGATCGGCCTGGAGCGGGCCGGTGAGGGTGGGTCAGCGGGTGGGTGGGCGGACGGAGAGCTCCCGCCAGTCACCCGGAGCAGCTAGAAGCGCGCGGACGGTGTCCAGCGCCGCCTCTTCCGACTCGTACTCGAAGAAGTGGGAGACGCCGTCGGTGCCGCCCGCGCGCTGCTCGACATACCACTGGTCGCCACTCACCCGCAGGTAGACATCTTTGCGGGCGGCGCGGCCCCACTTACCGTTCCACCAGTGTTTGCGCTGCTCCATTCCGGCAGCGTATCGAACATCTGTTCGATACGCGCCGAGTGGGGATGATCTTTTTGACGGAAGTCAGCGGGGCGGTTCCTGCTGGTGACGGCCCGGAGTGTCGCCGTAACCACGCGTCTGCGACGACGATGACACGAGAGCGTCGCGGATCTGGGTGAGCAGCACGATGTCCTCGGCGGGGGCCTTCGGCGGCGGCTCCTCGCCACGGCGCCGGCGCTCGGCCAGGATGTTGAGCGGCAGAACGACGAAGAAGTACAGCACGGCCGCGGTGATCAGGAACGTGATCAGCGAGTTGATGAACGTGGCGTAGTCGAACTCGACGCCGTTGACCTTGAACTTGCCGGCGTCCAAGCCCTTGCCGCCGCCCATGAGCTGGATCAGCGGCTTGATGAAGCCGTTGGTGAAGCCGGTGACGACCCCGGTGAACGCGGCGCCGATGACGACGCCGACCGCGAGGTCGACGACGTTGCCCCGCATGATGAAGTCTTTGAAGCCTTGAAGCATCTTGCCCACGAAGCTCTCCCGCGCGCCGAAGTATCAGTCCGGCCGCAGGTTCCCACGACCGCTCGGCGACAAACTATCGCCGAACTGGACGACCCGGGAAGGGCCTTGATCAGTCGAGAGCCGGCTCTTGAGCGGTGACCGCCTCGTCGACCGTGGGATAGGTGCGCAGCACCTCGACCAGGCCGCTGACCTCGAGGATGCGCAGCACCCCGCGCTGGGGGGCGGCCAGGCGGACCGTGCCGCCGGCGTCGTCGGTGCTGTTCTTGGCCCGGACGAAGACCGACAGGCCGGTGGAGTCGCAGAACGACACCTCGGCCAAGTCGAAGACCAGACGGGTGCGCCCCTTCTCCAGCAGGTCGCTGATCTGGTCCTGAAGCTGGGGCGCGGTCGCCATGTCCAGCTCGCCCGCGACCGACACGACGACCATGTCGGCGCGTTGTTCCGTTTGTACCGTCAGAGACATTCAGGACCTCCAGTTATGGGCTGAACGGTACTCCAAGAGGTATGCCGCGCGCAGAACGGGGTTTATTTGGCTGACAGCAAGCATCAGTCCCGGCGATGGTAAAGTCCCGCCCGTTGCAGGCAGGACTCGAGTCGGGAGGCAGCGTGGCGCTGAGTGCGGATGAGGCGGCCCGCTTCGCCGTTGTGCTGGAGGACCACCAGGAAGCTCTGGTCACGGTCTGGACCGAACGGGTGGCGTCCACCCTGCGCGGCCGGCTGAGTCAGGCCGAGCTCCAGCGGCAGAACACCGAGCTGCGCCGTGGCTTCCAGCAGGCGCTGGCCGGCGCGGCCCAAGACCTGAGCGGTGAGTCGGCGGCCGAGCTGCGGGCCCAGCTGTCCGAGCTCTCGTCGACCCGGGCCCGGCAGGGTTTCAGCGCCACCGAGACGGCCGTCAGCATCTTCGCCTTCAAAGAGGCAGTGCTGGCCACCCTCGACGCGCAGGACAGCACGAACGCCTCCACCCTGCGTGACTATGTGGCCCTCTCGGCCCTTGTCGACGAGGCGGCGCTGTTCACCTTCGACAGCTATGTGCGGGTGCGCGAGGAGCTGATCGCCGACCAGACCGAGCAGTTGCTCGAGCTCTCCACCCCTGTGGTGAAGCTGTGGGAGGGTGTGGTCG
The DNA here is from genome assembly GCF_024137025.1 of Paractinoplanes aksuensis. Taxonomy (GTDB): domain Bacteria; phylum Actinomycetota; class Actinomycetes; order Mycobacteriales; family Micromonosporaceae; genus Actinoplanes; species Actinoplanes aksuensis. The sequence continues at coordinate 34,147 of NZ_JAMYJR010000001.1, read as the reverse complement.
CAGTCCCGCTGGTCGGCACGCTCGACTCGGCACGCGCCCAGGTGGTCATGGAACGGCTGCTGCAGACCCTGGTCGACACCAGCTCGCCGTACGCGATCATCGACATCACCGGCGTGCCCGCCGTCGACACCCAGGTCGCCCAGCACATCCTGAAGACCGTGGTGGCGGCCCGGCTGATGGGCGCCGACTGCATCATCTCCGGCATCCGCCCGCAGATCGCGCAGACGATCGTCGCGCTCGGTATCGAGTTCGGCGACATCGCGACCAAGGCGACGCTGGCCGACGCGCTGCGGTACGTGCTGGCCCAGACCAGCAAGAAGGGCCGCTGACGTGGAGCGTGTTCCGATCCTCAAGATCGGCGCCATCCTTCTCGTCTCGATCCAGATCGACATGGAGGACCAGGTCGCCCTCCAGTTGCAGGAGGACCTGGCCGACCGGATCGTCGCCACCGGCTGCCACGGCGTGATCATCGACATCAGCGCCCTGGACATCGTCGATTCGTTCGTGGGCCGCACCCTGGCCACGATCGCCGGGATCTCCAAGGTGCTCGACGCCGACACCGTGGTGGTCGGCATGCGGCCCGCGGTCGCGATCACACTGGTCGAGCTGGGCCTGTCGCTGCCCGGCATCCGGACGGCGCTCAACGTCGAGCTCGGCATGGACCTGCTGGCCCGCGAGCGTTTCCAGGACGAGGACGAGGACGAGGACGGTCCCGACAACGCCGAGACACCTGTGGTTCCGGCACCGTGAACGAGCCGGCCCAGCGGATCGAGGTCGCCTCCGACCAGGATGTCGTCCGGGTCCGCCAGCTCGTCCGAACGCTCGCCGTGGCGGTGAAGCTGTCGCTGGTCGACCAGACCAAGCTCGTCACCGCGGCCAGTGAACTGGCCCGCAACACGCTGGTCTACGGCGGGGGCGGCTGGGTCGAGGTGGCCCAGACCGACAACGGCCGGCGCAAGGGCATTCGCATTGTTTTCAGCGACCAGGGGCCGGGTATCGCCGACCTCGACCTGGCTTTCACCGACGGGTACACCTCCGGCGGCGGCCTCGGTCTCGGTCTGAGCGGTGCGCGGCGACTCGTCGACGAATTCGACATCGTCACCGCGGCGGGTGAAGGCACGACTATTACTGTGACCAAGTGGTGCCGATGAGCGGAGACGCGGTGGCGTCGTTACCCGAGGGACTTCTCGACGGGGGAGTCTGGTTCCGGGTCGAGGCCGCCCCGACCGCCGCCGCCGTACGCCGATCGGCCGAGCGACTCGCCGTCGAGCTGGGCCTGCCCGAGCGCCGGGTCGCTGACCTTTCGATAGTGGCCGCCGAACTGGCCGGTAACCTGGTCAAGCACGCCGACGAGGGTGTCCTGCTGGTACGCGCGGTACGCACGGCTGAGGAGGCCGGCGTCGAGCTGGTCGCGGTCGACCGCGGGCCGGGCATGGCCGACCTGGTCCACTCCGTCGGCGACGGACATTCCACGTCCGGGACGCTCGGCATCGGGCTCGGAGCGATCGTGCGCCAAGCCTCCTGGTACGACGTGCACTCCGTACCGGGGAAGGGCACTGTTCTCACCGCGCAGGTCTGGTCCGCAGATCCGCCGCGGGATGCCTGGGCGGCCGGGCTGACCCGCCCGCTGACCGGGGAGCCGGTCAGCGGCGACGCCTTCGCCGTGCGCGACGCGGAGGGCCGCCGCCAGGTGATGATGTGTGACGGTCTGGGTCACGGCGGGTTGGCCGCGGCCGCCTCGCACGAGGCGATCCGGGCGTTCCACGATGCCCCCGTCGCGCCGCCGGCCACCGTGCTGGAGCACTTGCACCGCCGGATGAACCACACCCGGGGCGCGGCCGTGGCCATCGCCGAGCTCGATCCGGACGCCGGCCTGGTCCGCTACGCCGGCCTCGGCAACATCTCCGGCACCATCATTCCCCCGGTAGGCCCGCGCCGGGGCATGATCTCTCTGCCCGGCATCGCCGGTCACCAGCGTCGCCAGGTCCGGGAGTACGACTACCCGATCACCCCCGACGCGATAGTGCTGATGCACTCCGACGGCGTGGTCGACCGCTGGAACACGGCCGAGTACCCCGGTCTGTTCACCCGCTCGCCGTTGGTGATCGCGGCGACCGTGCTGCGGGACGCCGGGACGCGCCGGGACGACGCCGGCGTGCTCGTGGCCCGGCTGCCATGACTGTCGGCCCGGAGCCGCTGATGCGCATGCGGCTGCGCGTGGAGCAGGACATCTTCGTGGTCCGCCAGCTCGGCCGCGAGGTGGCCCGCGAGGTCGGCCTCGACCAGCAGGACCAGACCCGGCTGGCCACCGCGCTGAGCGAGGTGGGGCGCGTGGTCATGGCTGATGGATCCGATGCCGATGTGACGTTCGACGTGCGGCTGGACGGGGTAAGCACCGCCATCCAGGTGGCGGTCACCCGACCGTTGTCCGACCGCGGGCCCAGGCTCTCCGAAGAGCTGGCCCATGTCGGCCGCCTGGTGGACAAATTGGAGGTCGAGCACGGTGAGACCGGTACGGTCGTGTGGATGGCCCGACGTCTCCCGGCCAGTGCGCCGCCGTTGACCCCGGATCGGATGGACGAGATCCGCGCCGGGCTGAGCCGGCACGTCCCGAGCAGCCCGATCGACGAGCTGCACGTGCAGAACCAGCAGCTCATCGCCGCCCTCGACGAGGTGCGTTCGCAGCGTGACGACCTGGCCCGGCTCAACGCCGAACTGGAAGAGACCAACCGCGGCGTGATGGCGCTCTATCACCAGCTCTCCGAAGAGCTGGAAGAGACCAACCGCGGCGTGGTGGCGCTGTATGCCGAGCTCGACGAGAAGTCCGAGCAGCTGGCCGCGGCCAGCGAGGCCAAGAGCCGGTTCCTGGCCAACGTCAGCCACGAGCTGCGGGCCCCGGTCACCGCGGTCATCGGGCTCAGCCGGCTGCTGGCCGACGGCGCCTCCGACCCGCTCACCGACGAGCAGGGCGAGCAGGTCGGGCTGATCCGCACCACCGCCGGCGACCTGCTCACGCTGGTCAACGACCTGCTCGACCTGGCCAAGGCCGAAGCCGGCCGGCTCGAGCCGAACTGGGAACAGGTCGACCTGCGGACGATGTTCGGCCAGCTCCGCGGCACGCTGCGGCCGCTGGCGACCCGGCCCGAGGTCGATTTCCGCATCGACGAGCCGGCCGTGGGGTCGATGCGCACCGACGAGGTCCTGCTGACCCGGGTGCTGCGCAACCTGCTCACCAACGCGCTCAAGTTCACGGCCGAGGGCGAGGTGCGCCTGGCCGTACGCGAAACCGGCGGTGACCTCGAGTTCACGGTCACCGACACGGGCACCGGAATCCCGCCCGAGCTGCACGAACGCATCTTCGAAGAGTTCTATCAGGTGCCCGGCAGCAAGGCGCTCAGCGGCAAGGGCACCGGTCTGGGCCTGCCCTACGCCCGCCGGCTGGCCGGAATCCTCGGTGGCGGCTTGCGGGCCGACTCCACGCCGGGCGAGGGGAGCACCTTCACGTTACGGCTGCCGGCGTCATGAAGCCGACCACCGTCCTCGTCGTCGATGACAGCGCACCCAAGCGCTATCTGCTGGTCAGCTGGCTGACCCGGGCCGGCTTCACGGTCCGCCAGGCCGAGACCGGGGGCGAAGCGCTCCGGGTGCTGCCCGGCTCCGACGTCGATCTGGTGGTGCTCGACGTCAAGCTGCCCGACATGAGCGGGTTCGACGTCTGCGAAAAGATCAAGACCGATCCGGCGTACGGGACCATGCCCGTCATCCACGTGTCGGCCCACGCGGTCGACGTCGTAGACCGCACCCAGGGCCTGAACCGGGGGGCCGACGCCTACCTGGTCGAGCCGATCGAACCCGACGAGCTGATCGCCACCGCCCAGGCCGTGCTGCGCTACTACTCGGCCCGGCGGCGCGCCGAGTCGCTGGCCGAGCGCATGGTGCGACTGGCCGAGGCCACGCTGGCGATCAACACGTCGACCACGCTGAGCGGCTTGATCGAGGCGGCCGCGGCCGGAGCGCACGAGATCTTCGGGGGCCCGGTGGTCGTCCTCACCGAGGGGGTGGACGGCGAGGGCATGGCCGCGGTGGGCTCACCCCCGGTCGTACGCCCCTGGGCCCTGCCGGACGACGACGTGGCCGTCGGATCGGTCGTCCGCACCGACGACGCCACCGCCTGGGACGTGGTCCGCTGGCCCGAGGGTGAATCGGTGACGGTGGCCGCCGCCCGCCTGCGCCACGACCGCCCGCCGGTGTGGCTGGCCGTGCCCACGAGCAGCCAGAACCCCGGTTTCCCGGTGCTGCGCCAGCTCTCCCAGACGGTCGCGGCGGCGGTCGAGGCGCAACGCTCGTACGACGAGGAGCACCGCATCGCGGTCACGCTGCAGCGCAGCCTGCTGCAGTCGCGGCTGCCCGACGTGCCCGGTCTGGAACTGACCATGCGGTACGAGCCGGCGGCTGCGCAGACCGAGGTCGGCGGCGACTTCTACGAGCTCACGATGCTCGACGGCCGGCTGCTGGTGGCCATCGGCGACGTCGCCGGTCACTCGCTGCACGCGGCCACGGTGATGGCCGAGGTGCGGCACGCGGTGCGGGCGTACGCGGTCGAAGGTCACCCGCCGGGCGAGGTGCTCCGGCTGGTCAACAGCTTCATGCGCGCGGTGCTGCCGGCCGACTCGGCCACCATCTGCCTGCTCACCCTCGAGCCGGCGACCGGCCGGGTGCGGATGGCCAGCGCCGGCCACCTGCCGCCGCTGCTGGTCACGGCCGACGGCCGGCAGTTCCTCGAACCGCACGGCCCGCTGCTGGGCATCAACGCGCCCCGCCCCGACGACTTCGAGTTCGTGCTGCCACCGGGCGGAACGCTCGTGCTCTATACCGACGGCCTGGTCGAGCGGCGCGACGCCGACATCGACGTCGGCCTGGCCGCGCTGGCCGAGGCCGCGTCGACGGTCGAGTCCAACCTGGACGCGTTCTCGCGCCGCCTGATGACCGAGCTCGGCGACGCCGGGCAACAGGCCGACGACATCGCCGTCGTCGCCCTGCGCCGCCGATAGGCCTCAGGCGAGGCCGAGCACCTCGAGGGTCCAGGCGAGGACGAAGGCCTCTTCCTTCCAGGCGTCGTAGCGGCCGCTCGGGCCCGCGTGGCCGGCGCCCATCTCGGTCTTGAGCAGGTAGTTGCCGTCGGGGGCGACCGCGCGCAGGCGGGCGATCCACTTGGCCGGCTCGTGGTAGAGCACGCGGGTGTCGTTCAGGCTGCTCATGGCCAAGATCTTGGGGTAGGCGAGCTTGGCGACGTTCTCGTACGGGCTGTACGACTTCATGTACGCGTAGACGTCGGCCGATTCGATCGGGTTGCCCCACTCCTCCCACTCGGTGACCGTGAGCGGCAGCGACGGGTCGAGGATCGTGTTGAGCGGGTCGACGAAGGGCACCTCGGCCACGATGCCGGCGAACGCCTCGGGGGCCAGGTTGGCGATCGCGCCCATCAGCAGGCCACCGGCCGAACCGCCGCGGGCGACCAGGCGCTCGGGCGACGTCCACCCCTCGCGCACCAGGGCCTGGGCACACGCCACGAAGTCGGTGAACGTGTTGCGCTTGGCCAGCAGCTTGCCCTCCTCGTACCACCGGCGGCCCATCTCGCCGCCGCCACGGATGTGGGCGATGGCGTAGACGACGCCGCGGTCGAGCAGCGACAGGCGGGCGATCGAGAAGTACGGGTCGATGCTGGCCTCGTACGAGCCGTAGCCGTACAGCAGCGCGGGCGCGGAGCCGTCGCGCGGCGCGTCCTTGCGGGCCACGATCGAGATCGGCACCCGGGTGCCGTCGGGCGCGGTCGCCCACTCGCGGAACTGCTCGTAGTCGGCGGGCTCGTAGCCGCCCAGCACCGGCCGGCGCTTGCGCAGCACCATCGAGCGGGTGACCAGGTCGACGTCGTACACCGAGTCGGGCGTGATCATCGAGGCGTAGCTGATGCGTACGGACGTGGTGTCGTACTCGGGGTTGCCCGTGAGCCCGACGTTGTAGATCGGCTCGGGGAACTCCATGTCGTAGAAGTCGGTGCTGCCGTCGCCCATCACGCGCAGGCCGGTCAGCCCGTCGCGCCGCTGCGAGATGACGATGTGCCGGGCGAACGCGTCGACCGACTCGAGGCGGGTGCCGGGCTCGTGCGGGATCATGTCGACCCAGTCGCCGGGGGCGTCGGCCGAGGTGTAGGACAGGGCGAAGTCTTCCGCGTTCTTGTTGTGCAGCACGAGGAAGCGGTGGCCGTGGTGCTCGATCGAGTACTCGACGCCGTGCTCGCGCGGGGCGATCACCAGCGGCTCACTCTCGGGGGCGTCGGCCGGCAGCACCCGGACCTCGGATGTGATCTTGCTCGACGCCTCGATGACCAGGAACTTCTCGCTGCGGGTGAGCCCGACGCCGACCCAGAAGCGCTCGTCCGGCTCCTCGAAGACGATCACGTCGTCGGTCGCCGGGCGGCCGATCGTGTGGCGCCACACGCGGTGGGGGCGCCAGGCCTCGTCGACCGTGGTGTAGAACAGCGTGCCGGCGTCGGCCGACCAGGCGCTGCCGTAGTGGGTGCCCGGCACCTCGTCGGCCAGCACCTCGCCCGTACGCAAATCCTTGACGCGCAGCGTGAACCGCTCGTCGCCGGAGAAGTCGGTCGAATAGGCGAGCAGGTTGCCGTCGACGCTGACGTCGAAGGTGCCCAGCGCGAAGAAGTCGCTGCCCTCGGCCAGGGCGTTGCCGTCGAGCAGCACCTGCTCGCCGGGCACCTCACCGGTGGCCGACGGCGGATCGGTCTCGCCCGGCTGGACCGGCACGCGGCACTGGATGCCGTACTGCTTGCCCTCTTCGGTGCGGGTGTAATACCAGTAGCCGCCCTTGCGGGCGGGCACCGACAGGTCGGTCTCCTGCGTGCGGCCCTTGATCTCGTTGAAGATCGTTTCCCGCAGCCCGCCCAGGTGGGCCGTGGCCCGCTCGGTGAAGGCGTTCTCAGCCTCCAGATAGGCCACGGTCTGCGGGTTTTCCTTGTCGATCAGCCACGCGTACTCGTCGGTGACGGTGTCGCCGTGAAAGGTGCGCTCGTGGGTCGCCTGGTGGGCGGTGGGCGGGCTGTCGGCAGTCGGGTTCGTCACCGGCCCTACGTTACCGGGCGGTCCGGTTTCCCCGTCTTCTTTACTTCTTGCGCTCGCGACCGCGGCTATTCGAACACGTGTACGATATGCCAGAGTGGACGATCTTCGAGGACATGGGGTTCGAGGGTGTGGGGAACCGGGACGTGAGTGAGCCACCGGAAGATCAAGTGCTGAGCGCGCTTGTGGACATCTGCGGTCCCGACTACGCCCGTGTCGCCCGGTCGATCGACACGGTCGGTGGCCGCCGGGCCGGCTTCGTCGCGGTGCCCGCCACCGCCCAGGCCGTCGCCGATGTGCTGAGCCTGGCCGCCGGGCGCGGGCTCAGCGTCCTGCCCCGAGGCAGTGGTTCCAAGATCAATTGGGGTACGCCCCGCGAGCACGTCGACGTCCTGATCGACACGGGCCGCCTGAGCGGGTTGTGGAGCCACCACGTCGAGGGCGCCACGGTCGAGGTGGCCACCGGCACCCCCGTCCGAGCCCTGCAAGCGGCCCTGGCCCTGCAAGGTCAACGGCTGCCGGTCGACCCGCCGTCCCGCACGGCCACGGTCGGCGGCATGCTCGCGGTCAACGAGTCGGGCCCGCTGCGCTACCGCCACGGCACCCCGGCCGAGTACGTGACGAGCGTGGCCTACGTCGACCGCGCGGGCGAGGCCGCCGATTCCGACGGTGAGGACGGCCGACCCGGCCTGGCCGAGATCAACGGTGTCATCACGGCGGCGTCGCTGCGCCTCGAACCGCTGCCCGCGGCCCGGCGCTGGGCCGGTGTCGCGGTGCCCACCCCGTTGAAGCTGGGTCAGCTGGTCGGCGTGGCCGCCGAGCTCGAGCCGAGCGCGATCGAGGTCAACCTGCCCGCCGGTGGTCAAGGCGGCGCGCTGGCCGTGCTGTTCGAGGGTTCCGAGGCGGCTGTGGTCGATCAGGCCGAGCGGCTGGCCGCCGAGTGGGGTGCCGGGGCTGTGGTCACACCGATCGCGCCGCCGTGGTGGGGCGCTTATCCGTTCCGCCGGGATGATGTGGCGCTGCAGCTCTCGGTGTCGGCGGCCGATCTGCCGGCGACGCTGTATGCGCTGGGTGACGCGGCCGGGTTCGCGGTGCCGGTGCGCGGGTCGGCCGGGCTGGGGCGGGTGCATGCCGTGCTGCCGGGCCGGTCGGCGCCGGCCCAGATCACCACGATCGTCGAGAGCGTGCGACACGTCCTGCTGGCCCGCAGCGGGCGCGCGGCGATCGTGTCGGCGCCCCCCGAGCTGGCCCCCGAACTCGAGATGGCCGGCCGCCTCGATTTCTTCTGACGCCGCCTGTGGATAACTCGGCTGGCAGCGCTTGACAAGGCGCTAACGTCTCCCCCGATGTCCCTTGGGTGGGCGGGGGAGGCGGTGGCTCTCCGGCAAGATCGAGTCGTGACTCAGTGCAGGACGGCGTAGCGGTGCTCGGCGGCCGCTTCGTGACGTTCGGGCAGGGGCTCGCTGCCTACGGCGTAGGTCAGGTAGGCGAAGCGGCCGATCTGTGCCGTCCCGGTGAGGGCCAGGTGCTGCGCGGTCAGGTGCCGGGGCAGCAGCGGGGCGCCGCCACCGAGCACGACCGGCGCGATGCCGAGGATGATCTCGTCGAGCAGGCCCTGGTCGACGAACTGGCCGACCAGGTCGCCGCCGCCGACCAGCCACACGTTCTTGCCCTTGGCCGCGACCAGCATCGCCTCGTGCACGCGCTTCACGTCGCCGCTGACCATGAAGATGTTGGCGTCGGGCACGAGCGGCAGCTCACGGTTGGCGAAGACCCAGCACGGGGCGTCGCCGTACAGGTCGTGCCAGTTCTGGGGCTCGGCCAGCACATTGTCGTTCGCGAGCACCCACTCGTAGGTGGTCGCGCCCATGGCGAACGCGCCGACACCCGCGAAGAAGCCGCCGAAGGGGTTCTCGTTGCCCCCGTCGACGTCGAAGAGCCACTCCAGCGAGTTGTTCTCGTCGGCGATATAGCCGTCGATGCTCGTCGCCGTGTAGTACTGCGTTTTCGCCATGACAAACACCATGCCACGAAATAAACGCAGAAAAGGGGCGAATCGGTGGCCTTGAGCAGGCCGCGCAGAGGAACGTCTGACGTCAGGCGTCGTTGCGCAGAACCAGGATCGCGATGTCGTCCCGCGGCTCCTCGACCGAGAAGTTGATCGTGGTGGAGCGCAGCCGGGCCGCCATCACCTCGGCCGGGTACCCGGCCAGCGGGCCCGCCGCGTCACGCAGCCGGGCCGTGCCGAACAACTCGCGCCCGCGCCGCCGCTCGGTCACGCCGTCGGTGTAGAAGATCAGCGAGTCGCCGGGCTGCAGCCGCACCTCGACGTCGGGCGAGGTGATCGACTCGAGCAGGCCCAGCGCCGTGCCGCCCTCGCCCACGAATGACGTCTTGCCGTCCGCGTGCACCAGCACCGCCCGGTCGTGCCCGGCCAGGTGCAGCTGGACCGCGAGCACGTTGTCGGCCGCGCGGCTGACCGAGGCCATGGCCAGCGTGCAGTAGCGCCCGCCACCCCGCTGGACCAGCGTCTTGTTGACCCGGCAGAGGATCTCGCCCATCGGCTTGCCGTCGTCGACCAGGATCCGGATCACGTCGCGGACCAGGCCGGTCACCGTGGCCGCCTGCACACCCTTGCCGGACACGTCGCCCACCACGACCAGCCACGTGTCGTCGCCGGAGGGCACCACGTCGTAGAAGTCGCCGCCGACCTCGGAGCCGGTCGGCACGTACTCGGCGGCGAACCCGATGCCCTCGACGCGGGGGAGCGCCGGGGGCAGGAGCGAGGCCTGCAGCGTACGGGCGACCTTGTGCCTTTCGTCGTGGATGCGGGCGTTGTCGATGGCCAGGGCGGCCCGGCGGGCGACGTCCTCGAGCACGGCCACCTCGTCGGCGTCGTGCCGCAGCCGGTGGTGCCGGCCCACGGCCAGCGTGCCCAGGCGGGTGCCCCGGGCCACCAGCGGCACCGCGAAGCCCTCGGTCGGGGCGCCCAGCATGACCTGGGTGCCGAGCCGGGACGCCTCCTCGAGCCGGGTCAGGATCGCGTCGGGCCCGGTCTCGGCCAGGATCTCGTGCAGCTGGGCCAGCATGCTCTCGTCGGCGTGGGTGGCCGCGGCCAGTTGGAGCCGGCCCCAGGCGTCGGTGGTGTGCACCGCGCACCACTGGCCCAGGCGCGGCACCACGAGCTGCGGGATCAGCGCCATCGTGAGGTTGACGTCGAGCGACTGGGCGAGCAGCTCGCTGGCCTCGGCCAGGAAGGTCAGCCAGGTCTGCCGGCGCAGGTCGGCCCGGCGCAGGCGGTCATTCTCGAGGTGCAGCGAGAAGCGCTCGGCGACCAGCGTGGCCAGCGGCTGGGCATAGCCGATGGGGGAGGCGTCGAGTTCGAGCTCACCCGAATAGGGCCGTTGCACACTCAGCGGCACCCGGATCGTGTCGGCGTCGTCGCGTGGGGCCCGGCCGTAGCGGGCCAGCAGCTGCCGCCCGCCGCCGTCACCGCGGTCGAGCCTGATCACCCCGCCCGCGGCGCCGGTCAGCCGGGCCAGCTCGGCCAGCAGGTTGGCCGCGAATTCGGCCACCCCTTCCTCGGACGGCCGCTCGGGGTTGACCTGGAGCAGCGCGGAGAGCGAGCCGACGCTCGGGGTGCCGGCCTCGGCCGTGTTGACCGTGGCGGGCACCACCGCGGTGACCTCACCGGTCGGCTCGCGCTCGAGGCGGAACCAGACACCCTTGCCCGTTCCCTCGTGCACCGTGCCCCAGCGGCTGGCGAAATGGTCGACCAGCAGCAGGCCGCGGCCGCGTTCGGCCACCTCGCCGATGTCGACGCTCTCGTTGCGCGGGCCGATCGCGAGCTGCTCGACCGGGCCGGGCGCGAAGTCGGTGACGGTCACCGTGAGCCCGGTGCCGTCGGCCCGCACCTCGATGTCGAGCTCGGTGTTGGCGTGCACCACCGCGTTGGTGGACAGCTCGGTGGTCAGCAGCAGCGCCTCGTTGAGCAGGGACTCGAGCCCCGCCTCCTCGAGGACGGAGCGCACGAGGGCCCGCGCCGCCGCCGGTGTGCGCCGGTCGTTGGGCAGCCGGACACGCCGGAGCAGCCCACCCGCCGGGGTGTCCGAGATCGCATCGGCCTCCACTGACACGCATGCATCCTCTCCTGCCGGTGGGCCTGTGCACAAAGTCGTCTCTCGCATTGACCCGGTCGGGCGAGAGAGGATAGGGGGCCCACCAAGGATGGACAGCGAGTGAGGACAGCATGACCGCGGCCAAAGAAGCCAGCGTCGGCATGCCCGACGACACCGCAGTGCTCGGTGAACTCGCCGAGGCCCTGCGGCGCGTTCGCCGTGGCGATCTCAAGGTTCGGCTGCCCCGCCGCAGCGGTTTACCGGGCGAGGTCGCCGACGCGTTCAACGAGGTGGTCTCGCTTCAGGAGCGGCAGAATCTCGACCTGAGACGGATCAGTCGCATCGTCGGCCGCGACGGCCGGCTCACCGAGCGTCTCGACGACGAGGGCCTCGACGGGGCCTGGGCCGACAGCGTCCGATCAGTGAACGCTCTGATCGACGATCTGGGCCGCCCGACCACGGAGATCTCCCGGGTCATCGTGGCCGTCGCCGAGGGCGACCTGTCTCAGCACATGGCGCTCGAGATGGACGGGCGACCCCTACGGGGTGAATTCCTGCGCATCGGCCGCACGGTCAACACGATGGTCGACCAGCTCTCGTCGTTCGCCGACGAGGTGACGCGGGTCGCCCGCGAGGTGGGCACCGAGGGTGAGCTGGGGGGCCAGGCCGACGTCCGCGGCGTGGCCGGCACCTGGAAGGACCTGACCGACTCGGTGAACACGATGGCCTCCAACCTGACCCACCAGGTGCGATCAATTTCACAGGTCGCGACGGCCATGGCCCGGGGTGATCTGTCCCAGAAGATCACGGTTTCCGCGCGCGGTGAGGTGGCGGAGCTCTCCGACACCATGAACGGCCTGACCGACACGCTGCGCCTGTTCGCCGAGCAGGTGACCCGGGTCGCTCGCGAGGTGGGCACCGAGGGCAAGCTGGGCGGCCAGGCCGAAGTACCCAACGTCGCCGGCACCTGGAAAGACCTCACCGACTCGGTGAACTCGATGGCCTCCAACCTGACCAGCCAGGTCCGCAACATCGCCCAGGTCTCGACGGCGGTGGCCAAGGGCGACCTGTCGCAGAAGATCACGGTGGCCGCCCAGGGCGAGATCCTGGAGCTCAAGGACACGGTCAACACGATGGTCGACCAGCTGTCGTCGTTCGCCGACGAGGTCACCCGCGTGGCCCGCGAGGTCGGCACCGAGGGCCAGCTGGGCGGTCAGGCCCAGGTCCGCGGGGTCTCCGGCACCTGGCGTGACCTCACCGAGAACGTGAACCAGCTCGCGGCCAACCTCACGGCCCAGGTCCGCAACATCGCCCAGGTGTCGACGGCGGTGGCCAAGGGCGACCTGTCGCAGAAGATCACGGTCGACGCCCAGGGCGAGGTCTTCGAGCTCAAGTCGACCGTGAACACGATGGTCGACCAGCTGTCGTCCTTCGCCGACGAGGTGACCCGCGTGGCCCGCGAGGTCGGCTCGGAGGGCAAGCTGGGTGGTCAGGCGCAGGTCAAGGGCGTCTCGGGCACCTGGCGCGACCTCACCGACAACGTGAACTACATGGCGTCCAACCTGACGAGCCAGGTCCGCAACATCTCCTCGGTCACCACCGCGGTGGCCAAGGGTGACCTGTCGCAGAAGATCACGGTCGACGCCCGCGGCGAGATCCTCGAGCTGAAGTCGACGGTCAACACGATGGTCGACCAGTTGTCGAGCTTCGCCGACGAGGTGACCCGCGTGGCCCGCGAGGTGGGCTCGGAGGGCAAGCTGGGTGGTCAGGCGCAGGTGCGCGGGGTGGCCGGCACGTGGCGCGACCTCACCGACAACGTGAACTCGATGGCCTCCAACCTGACCGGCCAGGTGCGGAACATCGCCCAGGTGTCGACGGCGGTGGCCAAGGGTGACCTGTCGCAGAAGATCACGGTCGACGCCCAGGGCGAGATCCTCGAGCTCAAGAACACCGTGAACACCATGGTCGACCAGCTGTCGAGCTTCGCCGACGAGGTCACGCGCGTGGCCCGCGAGGTGGGTTCCGAGGGCAAGCTGGGTGGTCAGGCGCAGGTGCGCGGGGTGGCCGGCACGTGGCGCGACCTCACCGACAACGTGAACTACATGGCCTCGAACCTGACGGCCCAGGTCCGCAACATCGCGAGCGTCACCACGGCCGTGGCCAAGGGCGACCTGTCGCAGAAGATCACGGTCGACGCCCGCGGCGAGATCCTGGAGCTCAAGGACACCGTCAACACGATGGTCGACCAGCTCTCCAGCTTCGCCACCGAGGTCACCCGGGTCGGCCGCGAGGTCGGCGTCGAGGGCAAGCTCGGTGGTCAGGCCCAGGTCAAGGGCGTCTCCGGCACTTGGCAAGACCTCACCGACAACGTCAACCAGCTCGCCTCGACGCTGACCATCCAGCTGCGCGCCATCGCCGAGGTGTCCACGGCCGTGACCCGGGGTGACCTCACCCAGAGCATCGCGGTCGAGGCCCAGGGCGAGGTGGCCGAGCTCAAGGACAACATCAACCAGATGATCGTCACGCTCCGCGAGACGACCAAGGCCAACGCCGAGCAGGGCTGGCTCGACTCCAACCTGGCCCGCATCGGCGGCCTGCTGCAGGGCCAGCGTGATCTCGGCGAGGTGTGCCGCATGATCATGACCGAGGTGACCCCGCTGGTCGACGCCCAGCTCGGCGCGTTCTTCCTGGTCGACAACGAGCAGGCGGTCATGCGGCTGCGGCTCGCGGCGTCGTACGGCTATGTCGCCCGCAACCACGAGGTGACGTTCGGCCCCGGCGAGGGGCTGGTCGGCCAGGCCGCCGTCTCGCGCCGCACGATCCGGGTCCGGGCCACCCACGACGGCATCCTGACCATGCGTTCCGGGCTGATGTCGATGCCGCCGAACGACCTGGTCGTGCTGCCGGTGCTGTTCGAGGGCGAGATGCTCGGCGTGATCGAGTTCGCCTCGGTGGCCACCTTCTCGGGGCTGCACCTGACGTTCCTCGAACGGCTCGTCTCGACCATCGGCGTCGCCCTCAACACCATCCAGGCCAACCGGCGTACGGAAGAACTGCTCTCCCAGTCGCAGCGGCTGGCCCGCGAGATGCAGGACCAGTCGGCCGAACTGCAGCGCACCAACGCCGAACTGGAAGACAAGGCCCAGCTGCTCAGCGAGCAGAAGGCCAACATCGAGACCAAGAACCGCGAGATCGAACAGGCCCGCCGCGGCCTGGAGGAGAAGGCGCAGCAGCTCAGCCGGGCCAGCGCCTACAAGTCCGAGTTCCTGGCCAACATGAGCCACGAGCTGCGTACCCCGCTCAACTCGTTGCTGCTGCTGGCGCGGCTGCTGGCCGACAACCCCGACACCAACCTGACCGACAAGCAGATCGAGTTCGCGCGCACGATCCACAGCGCCGGCACCGACCTGCTGTCGCTGATCGACGACATCCTCGACCTGGCCAAGATCGAGGCCGGGCGGATGGACGTCGAGCCCGACCAGGTCGACTTCGAGGGTGTCCGCAGCTACGTCGAGCAGGCCTTCGCGCCGCAGGCCAACGAGAAGGGCCTGGAGTTCCGGGTCTGGCTGCAGCCGGGACTGCCCGAGTCGATCCTGACCGACGCCCAGCGCCTCCACCAGATCCTGCGCAACATGCTGTCCAACGCGGTCAAGTTCACCGACGGCGGCTCGGTCACGCTGAGCATCTTCGGCGCCCCGCCCGAGACCGACTTCGAGATCCCGGCCCTGGCCGCGGCCCGGCAGGTGATCGCGTTCGCGGTGACCGACACCGGCATCGGCATCAGCGACGAGAAGCTGGCGATCATCTTCGAGCCGTTCCAGCAGGCCGATGGCACGACGACCCGCAAGTACGGCGGCACCGGCCTGGGCCTGTCGATCAGCCGCGACCTGGCCGCCCTGCTCGGCGGCACGATCGTGGTCTCGTCCCGGCCCGGTGAGGGATCGACGTTCACGCTCTACATGCCCGACGCGCTGAGTGCCGAGGCCATCCCGCCGGTGAGCCTGCCCACGCTGCCCTCGGCCACGGTGGTCGTGCAGCCGGCCCCGACGCCGATCGACATCCCGCTCATGGAGATGCCGGTCATGCATCAGGGCCCGGTGCTCGAGGGCCACGTGGTGAGCCCGGCCAGCCGCCAGCTCGACGGCGCGACCGTGCTGATCGTCGACGACGACGTGCGCAACGTCTTCGCGCTGACCAGCGCGCTCGAGATGCACGGGCTCAACGTCCTGTACTCCGACAACGGGGTCGACGGGGTACGTCTGCTGGCCGAGCACCCGGAGGTCGACATCGTGCTGATGGACGCGATGATGCCCGATCAGGACGGCTACGAGACCACCCGCGGCATCCGGCGCAACCAGCGCTTCCAGGATCTGCCGGTAGTGTTTCTCACGGCGAAGGCCATGCCCGGTGACCGGGAGTCGGCCCTCGCGGCCGGCGCCAGCGACTACATCACCAAGCCCGTCGACCTCGACGAGCTGATCGAACTGATGGCCCGCTGGGTGAACGCCGACAAGACGACGGAGCCGGACCTGGGCTGATCAGGCCCACGGAGAGGATGGGGTGTGGCCGAGCGCGCGAAGGCCCTGCTGGTCGACGACCGCAAGGACAACCTGCTGGCCCTGGAGGCGATTCTCCAAGGCCTGCCGGTGACCGCGGTCGCCGTCGAGAGCGGCGAGGCCGCGCTCAAGCAGTTGCTCACCGACGACTTCGCGGTGATCCTGCTCGACGCGCAGATGCCCAACATGGACGGTTTCGAGACGGCCGGCCACATCAAGCGGCGCGAACGCACCCGGCACGTGCCGATCCTCTTCCTCACCGCGGCCGACCGCGACGCTCAGCTCGCGCTGCGCGGCTACGCGGTCGGCGCGGTGGACTATCTCACCAAGCCGTTCGACCCATGGGTGCTGCGGGCCAAGGTCTCGATCTTCGTGGATCTGTGGAACAAGACCCAGCAGCTCAAGGCCCAGGCCGAGGCGACCCGCGAGCGTGAGGCGCAATGGCAGCGGCTCACCGACACGGTCGACGAAGCGGCCCGGGTGCTGCGCGGCGGCGGCGAAGATGCGGCGGCCGAGGCGCTGGCTTTGCTCGAAAAGGCCCGCTGGGGCAATTAGACATTTGCGTACGGGGTGAGGGCGCCCGACAGCCAAGGCCGGAGCACCGACTTGGGCCGGGCGCCGACCAGCCGCTGCGTCACGATTCCGTTCTGAAAGATCAGCAGCGTCGGCAGCGACATGATCCCGTACGCGCGGGCAGTCTCCGGGTTCTCGTCGGCGTTCAGCGCCGTGACGACCAGCCGCCCGGCGAACTCGGGTTGGAGTTCGGCCAGCGTACGGGCCATGGGTCCGCATGGCGGGCACCACTGCGCCCACACGTCGACGGCGACCGGAACCCCGGCCCCGGCCAGGTAGGCGCCGATGGTGGCATCGGTCAGGGCGGGCAGATCTGGGTGTGACATGGCGACTCCCGGTGTGCGACGGCCTCGTCCAACTGGGCGCGCAACTGCTGCCGGAGGTCGGTCAGCTGCCCGATGAAGCCGTCCACTTCGGCCAGCTTGCGGCGCAGCACCAGCACCGAGTCGGGGCAGACGTGCCCCGACTCGTTCCCGGCTCGCAGGCACGCGACGAAGGGCCGGATGTCCTCGAGGCCGAACCCGGCCGCCAGCAGCGACCGGATCTCGTGCACCACGCGCAGTTCGCCGTCCTCGTACTGGCGGTAGCCGTTGGCATCCCGGCCGGCCCGCACGAGTCCGTGCTCCTCGTAGTAGCGCAGGGTCCGCGTGCTCGTCCCGGCCCGCGTCGCCAGCTCCCCGATCAACATCCCGATGCCCCCTCGTCGAAGCCGACGCTAAAGCTTCACGCCGGTGTCAAGGCAACCTCCATCCGACCGCCCCACCCGCCACCCAAGACCGGACTAAAGGCTGGCTACGCCGTGCTGGAAATCATCAGGGCGCTGCGCAGGCCGGTGATATCGAGCACTCGCAGCAGGAAGTCGCCCACATTCGCGAGAGCCAGGACAGAACGGGCATGTTGGGCCTTGCGGCTGAGCACGACGAGCGTGCCGAGCCCCTGGGAATCGCAGAAGGTCACGCCGGCCATGTCGAGCACGATGCGGGCCGGCGGCTCGGCCAAAGTCTCGTTGACCAGGGTCGACAGGTTGGTGACCGTGAGCACGTCGATCTCCCCGGCGAGGTGGAAGATGACCTCGTCGGGTGCGTGCTCAACCGTGATCGACAGCTCGGGTCGTTCCACCGGGCCAGCCTATCGCCTGTGCGCTGGTTCGGCCTGTTGGGCGCGACCGTATCGGGGCGATCCCGACATCAGGGCATGACGCATTCGGTCATCCTCGGGTGATGTGAGGAACCCTCTTGAGATTCTTGCCGAACCGCGCTGACACAATGGGAGCCGCTGTGACCACCTCATACCGCCCCGAGGGCCTCCCCTACCCGGAGGACGCCCCGGTATCCCAGGCCCTTTTCGACCGCGCCCAGGCCGTTGTGCCCGGCGGGGTCAATTCACCCGTGCGTGCGTTCCGAGCGGTCGGTGGCACGCCCCGCTTCATGGCCCACGGCAGCGGCCCGTGGCTCACCGACGCCGATAGCCGGCGCTACGTCGACCTGGTCTGCTCGTGGGGCCCGCTCATCCACGGCCACGCCCACCCCGAGGTCATCGCGGCCATCCAGGCCGCCGCGAGGCGGGGCACCAGCTTCGGCACCCCCACGGCGGGCGAGGTCGACCTGGCCGAAGAGATCGTCCGCCGCACGTCGGTCGACGAGGTCCGCCTGGTCAACTCCGGCACCGAGGCCACCATGTCGGCCATCCGGCTGGCCCGCGGCTTCACCGGCCGCACCAAGATCGTGAAGTTCGCCGGCTGCTACCACGGGCACGTCGACGCGCTGCTGGCCGCGGCCGGCTCCGGGGTGGCCACGCTGGGCCTGCCCGATTCGCCCGGGGTCACCGGCGCCGCCGCGAGCGAGACGATCGTGCTGCCCTACAACGACGTGGCCGCGGTCGAAGAGGCCTTCCGCGCCGACGGTGCCGACATCGCCGCGATCATCACCGAGGCCGCGGCCGGCAACATGGGCGTGATCGCCCCGCGCGACGGCTTCAACCAGCGGCTGGCCGAGATCGCCCACGCGGCCGGGGCACTGCTGATCGTCGACGAGGTGATGACCGGCTTCCGCGTCTCGGCCGGCGGCTGGGCCGGGCTCGACCCGGTCGACGCCGACCTGTTCACCTTCGGCAAGGTGATGGGCGGCGGCCTGCCCGCGGCCGCGTTCGGCGGGCGGCGCGAGATCATGTCGCGCCTCGCCCCGGCCGGCCCGGTCTATCAGGCCGGCACGCTGTCGGGTAACCCGCTGGCCTGCGCGGCCGGTCTGGCCTCGCTGCGGCTGGCCGACGACGCGGTCTACAAGCGCCTCGACGAGCTGTCGGCGACCGTGGGCGCGCTCGCGGCGGACGCCCTGAGCACGGCCGGGGTGCCGCACCGGCTCGCGTACGCGGGAAACATGTTCTCGATCTTCTTCACCGCGACCGAGGTGGTCGACTACGAGTCGGCCAAGACCCAGGACGCGGGTGCGTTCAAGGCGTTCTTCCACGAGATGCTGGCGCGCGGCGTCTACCTGCCGCCGAGCGCCTTCGAATCGTGGTTCGTCTCGACCGCGATCGACGAGGAAGCGCTGGAGCAGATCGCGTCGGCGTTGCCGTATGCGGCACGCGCCGCCGCCGCGGGGGGAGCACAGTCATGAGCGAGCCGACGAAAACCACCGTCCACGTCATGCGGCACGGCGAGGTCTTCAACCCCAACAAGGTTCTGTACGGGCGGTTGCCCGACTTCCACCTGTCCGAGCTCGGGAAGCAGATGGCCGTGGCGGCGGCCGAGTCGCTGGCCAAGCGCGACGTCACGCACGTCGTGGCCAGCCCGCTCGACCGGGCGCAAGAGACCGCCGTGCCCATCGCGGCCGAGTTCGACCTCGAGATCGCCAGCGACAGCCGGCTGATCGAGAGCTCGAACTACTTCGAGGGCAAGAAGGTCTCGGTCGGCGACGGCGCGCTGACCAACCCGCGGCACTGGTGGGTGCTGCGCGACCCGATCACCCCCTCGTGGGGCGAGGCCTACCTGGTCATCGCCCAGCGCATGTTCGCCGCGGTGCAGGCCGCGCGGGTGGCCGCCGAGGGGCACGAGGCGGTCTGTGTCTCGCACCAGCTTCCGATCTGGACGCTGCGGCGCTATATAGAAAAGAAGCGTCTGTGGCACGACCCGCGCCGCCGGCAGTGCGGGCTGGCCAGCATCACGTCGTTCCGCTTCGAAGACTCGAAGGTCGTCGGCATCGACTACACCGAGCCCGCCGCGCACCTGGTGGCGCTCTCCGCGACAGCCAAGACCGCCAAGGGAGCTTGACCATGCGCCGCCTCGCCGCAGTCCTGGCCACCGCCGCCGTGACGGCCGGTGTCCTTGCCGGATGCGGAGGGGAGGACAGCAACTGGGCCAAGAAGTGCACCACCACCGGCACAGTGGTCGAGTGCGCGCCCGACAAGCGGCCGACGGTCGAACCGATCACGGGCGAACTGCTCGACGGCACGGCATACGACATGGCCCAGCAGAAGGGCAAGGTCGTCGTGGTCAACTTCTGGGGCTCGTGGTGCGCGCCGTGCCGGGCCGAGGCCGACGACCTCGAGAACACGTACCAGGCCACGAAGGACAAAGACGTCAGCTTCCTCGGGGTCAACTCGCGGGACGACCGGGACGCCGCCCGCGAGTTCGAGCGGGGCCGGGTCACCTACCCCAGCCTCTACGACTTCCCGGGCAAGGTCGGCATCCAGTTCGACGTGACCAACGTGACCATGCCGGCCACGCTGGTCATCGACCGCCAAGGCCGCATCGCCGTCGCCCTGCGCGGCGCCACGACCGAGACCCAGCTCAAGCCGCTGGTCGAAAAGGTCGCGGCCGAGGGGCAGGGCTGATGGCCTCGACCTTCGCCGAGATCGCCAGCGGCGGCCCGCTGGTCCTGGCGGTGCTGGTGTCCGCGCTGGCCGGGCTGGTGAGCATCCTGTCGCCGTGCGTCCTGCCGCTGCTGCCGGGCTACCTCTCGTACGTCACCGGTCTGGCCGGCTCCGACCTGGACGACTCCCGTCCGGCCGCCGAAGAGGGCGGCGGCGTCGCCACCCTCACCCGCCCGGCCACCGCCCGCCGCGGCCGGGTGCTGGCCGGCACCAGCCTCTTCGTGCTCGGCTTCGCGGTGGTCTTCACCCTGCTGGCCACCCTGGTCGCCAACCTGGGTTTCCTGCTGGTCCACAAGGACGCGCTCAACATCGGCCTGGGCGTGCTGGTCATCGTGCTGGGCCTGGGCTATCTGGGCTGGATCCCCGGCCTGCAGCGCGAGGCCCGGATCACCAAGCTGCCCGCGGCCGGTCTGGTCGGCGCGCCCATCTTCGGCGCGGTCTTCGCCTTCTCGTGGCTGCCGTGCACCGGTCCCACCCTGGCCGCCGTGCTGGCCCTGGCCACGACCAGCGGCGAGACGAACCGAGCCGTGGTGCTCGCCCTGGCCTACAGCCTGGGCCTGGGCATTCCGTTCATCGTCTTCGGCCTCTTCTTCCGCAAGCTGCTCGGCGTCTTCCGGTTCATCCGCCGCAACAGCCAGTGGGTCACCCGGATCGGCGGCGTGCTGCTCATCCTGGTCGGGATCATGCTCGTGACCGGCGGCTGGAACCACTTCCTGGTGTGGCTGATGACCACGTTCGACTTCGGCGCGGGTACGCTGCTGTGACCGTCGTCGAGGAACGTCCCGCGCCGCCGGCTTCGCCGCCGCCGCGTCGCACCAACCGGGTGTGGGCCCTGCTGCGCAACTCGTGGCGGCAGCTCACCTCCATGCGTACGGCGTTGGTCCTGCTCTTCCTGCTGGCCGTCGCGGCCATTCCAGGGTCGGTCTTCCCGCAGCGCTCGGTCAACGCCGAGCGCGTCACGCGCTACTACCAGGAACACCCCGACCTGGCGCCCGTGCTCGAACGCCTGGGTGGCTTCGAGGTCTACGCCTCGCCCTGGTTCGCCTCTATCTACCTGCTGCTGTTCACGTCGCTGATCGGCTGTGTGGTGCCCCGGCTGATCGACCACGTGCGCGCGCTGCGGATGGCCCCGCCGGACGCGCCGAAGCGGATGGAACGCCTGCCGCAGCACGCCGAGGACCTGGCTCGTACGGGTGCACCGGCCGAGGTGGCGGCCGGCCTGGCCGCCGATCTGCGCCGCCGCCGGTTCCGCACCAAGGTGCGCGAGCGCGAGGACGGGGTCTGGACGGTCTCGGCCGAGAAGGGCTTCCTCAAAGAGACCGGCAACCTGCTCTTCCACTTCTCGCTGCTCGCCGTGCTGATCGGGGTGGGCTTCGGGCACTGGTACGGCTGGCACGCCAACCGGCTGCTGGTCGGCGGGGCCGACCAGGGCTTCTGCAACACGCTCACGCAGTACGACGACTCGACCCTCGGCCCCCGGGTCCACGCGGCCGACCTGCCGATCTTCTGCCTCGAACTGAGCGACTTCGACGCCACCTTCCAGAGCACCGGCCAGCCCAAGACGTTCATGGCGACCGTGCAGGTCACCCAGGACAACGGCCCGGCCGAGACCCGCAAGTTCACGGTCAACGACCCGCTGCGGCTCGATGACGCCAACGTTTATCTGCTCGGTCACGGCTACGCCCCGATCCTGAAGTTCACCGACCGGCACGGCGTCTCGCAGACCAAGGTCGTGCCGTTCCTGCCGATCGACGGCATGCAGACCAGCGAGGGCGTGGCGCAGTTCCCCGACGCCAACATCGACCCCAAGACCGACAAACGGGACCCGGCGCTCCAGGTGGGCTTCGAGGGTCGATACCTGCCGACCTCGCCCACCGACGGCAGCGCGACCTCGGCCTTCCCGGCCGAGAACAACCCGATGCTCTATCTCACCGCCTACCGTGGTGATCTGGGCCTCGACGTCGGCACGCCGGGCTCGGTGTACTCGCTCGATCAGGGCCAGATCGCCTCGGGCGAGCTCAAGAACGTCAGCGGCACCCGCCCGCACGCGCTCAAGCTCGGCGACACCTGGACCCTGGACGACGGCACCAAGCTCGAGTTCGTCGGCACCCGCGAGTTCGCGACGCTCTCGATCCGGCACGACCCCGCTCAGGGGCTGCTGCTGGTGGGCGCGGTGCTCGGCCTGCTCGGTCTGATGCTCTCGCTGGCCGGGCACCGGCGACGCGTGTGGTTCCGTGTCCGCCCGCAGGCCGACCTGCCGGGTTCGCCCCCGGCCGGCGGCGGTAGCGTGGTGACGGCCGGTGGCCTGCCGCGCACCGACTATCCGGGTTTCCCGGAGGAATTCAAGGCTCTGGTGAAGGCCGCCGAAGAAGGGAAACCCTGATGGCGGAGTTGTCGAATCAGTTGATGGCGGCGGCCGTCCTCGCGTACCTGTTCGCGATGGTCGCCTACGCCGGGGAGTACGCGTTCGGCAAGCGCAGCCGGGTCGGCCGCGCCGCCGTCCGGCCGGTCGAGGCGAAGCAACTCGTCGGCGCCGGGGGTCCCGTCGCCGCTGTTCCGCCTGTCCCCGATGACGTCCCGGTTCCGCCGGTCAAGCGCGGCCGCGGCGAACTGATCGGCATGATCGCGGTCGGCATCAACGTGCTCGCCGTGCTGCTGCACCTCGGTGGTCTGGTCACCCGCGGGGTCGCGGCCGACCGGATGCCCTGGGGCAACATGTACGAGTACATCCTGTCGACCACGTTCATCGCGTCGGCCGTCTGGATCGGCGTCGTGCTGGCCCGCCCGGCCGTCCGCCACCTCGGCCTGTTCGCCTCGCTGGCGCTGGTCGTGATGCTCGGCGCGGCCACCATGATCGCCTACACGCCGGTCGGCCCGCTGGTCCCGGCGCTCAACTCGTACTGGTTCATCATCCACGTCTCGACGATCATCATCGGCTCCGGCATCTTCCTGATCGGCGCCGTGCCGGCCGTGATGTTCCTGATCCGCAACGGGTACGAAGAGGGCAAGCGCAAGTTCCCGTACACGCTGGGCAAGCACGTGCCGGCCGCGGTGACGCTCGAGCGGCTGACGTTCCGGTTGCACGCCTTCGCCTTCCCGCTGTTCACCTTTGGCGCGCTGATCGCGGGCCCGATCTGGGCCGAGGCGTCGTGGGGCCGCTACTGGGGCTGGGACCCCAAAGAGGTCTGGGCGTTCATCTCGTGGGTCGTCTATGCCGGCTACCTGCACGCCCGGGCCACGCCCAGCGTCAAGCGAACGGTGGCGACCTGGATCGCGCTGCTCGGCTTCCTGACCATGCTGATGAACCTGTTCGGCGTCAACCTGTTCTTCGAGGGCCTGCACTCGTACGCCAACGCGGGCTGACTTCTCAGCCGCCGCAGCCGCCGGCCGTCCACGTGTCGTAGCGGGTCAGCCAGTCCAGGC
Source organism: Paractinoplanes aksuensis (assembly GCF_024137025.1). Taxonomy (GTDB): domain Bacteria; phylum Actinomycetota; class Actinomycetes; order Mycobacteriales; family Micromonosporaceae; genus Actinoplanes; species Actinoplanes aksuensis. Next base: position 10,474 of record NZ_JAMYJR010000001.1, on the reverse strand, counting down.
AGTATCCGCCGTTGTGCCGGCGCTGGGCCGGGTCGGTGCCGGTCAGCGTGGGCACGTCCTCGCGCCACAGCCGGGCCTCGCCGCCCTCCCCGGGTCGCAGCCGCACGTTGTCGACGGTCACCGGCGGCACCTCGATCCGGCCCGGCCGGTTGACGTCGACGTGCACCTCGACGTACTGCTCGATGGTCGCGGTCGGGCCGAGCGGCAACAGCTGGGAAGTCAGCAGGTTCCACCGCTCGCCCCACCACAGCCAGGCGCTCCACCCGCCGCTCGGGTCGGAGTGCAGGTCGATCCAGGCCTTGTCACCCGGCCGCAGCGTGTACTGGTTGTAGAACTGCCAGGTCTTGGTGTTGGTGTTGAACGTGTAGATCTGCTGGCGGCCGGGTTGGGCCCAGCCGGTCTCGGCCCAGCCCGCCTCGAGCCAGACGACGCTGCCCCGGCCCAGGTTCCGCTTGACCATGAAGCGGCCGGCTACGAAGTCGTACGTGCGAGGACGCACCGAACCGTCGACGACCGACATGCGCCCGGAGACCCCGGACCACTGGCCGCTGGTGTTGGCGCCCAGGTGGTGGTAGCCGCTCGGGGTGAAACCGGGCTCGCCGCGGCGGGGCAGGCGTACGCCCGATTCGAGGATGTGACCGGTGGCACGACAGGCCCCCGGAGCGGACGGGCCGGCCGGGCCGACCGGCGCGCGTTTCGAGGCCCGGGCCGGCGGGCAGGCCGGTAGCGACGTGGCCCCGCGCGCCTGCGGCTGGGCGGTCCGGTCGGCGGAAACGGCCGGTGTCGCCCCGGCCAGGGCGGCGGCCAGACCGGCCATGGCGCACCACAACGCCGTTTTCCGGACCTTCACCCGCACCTCGCCTGTCGTCGCGGACCAATCGCCCACTCAACGCGTATCGGACAGTGTGAGTGACGGTGATCGCCCGCGCGCGGAACTGTCGGACCCGTGAGCGAGACTGGTTGTCATGGCGCCGCGTGGATTCCCCTATCAAGATCTGCAGAGCTTCCTCGACGCCCTCGAGGCGGCCGGCGAACTGCGGCGGGTGACCGTCCCGGTCGACCCGACGTTAGAGGTCAGCGAGGTGGTGACCCGCACGGTGCGGGCCGGCGGCCCGGCCCTGCTGTTCGAGCGGCCCACCCGCGGCTCCATGCCCCTGGCCATCAATCTGTTCGGCACCGAGAAGCGCATGGCGATGGCCCTCGGGGTCGAAAGTCTTGACGAAGTGGGCGACCGCATCGGGGGGATGATCAAGCCCGAGCTGCCGGTCGGCTGGTCCGGCATCCGCGAGGGCATCGGCAAGGTGCTCCAGCTCAAGTCGCTGCCGCCGCGCAAGGTCAAGACCGCCCCTTGCCAAGAGGTGGTGCTCAAGGGCGACGAGGTCGACCTCGGCCTGCTGCCCGGCCTGCAGGTCTGGCCGGGTGACGGCGGCATCTTCCACAACTTCGGGCTCACCCACACCAAGCACCCCGAGACGGGCAAGCGCAACCTGGGGCTCTACCGCCTGCAACAGCACTCCAAGAACACGCTCGGCATGCACTGGCAGATCCACAAGGATTCGACCGCCCACCACGCGGTGGCCGAGCGGCTCGGCCAGCGCCTGCCGGTGGCCATCGCGATCGGCTGCGACCCGGTGGTCAGCTACTCGGCCAGCGCGCCGCTGCCCTCCGACATCGACGAATACCTGTTCGCCGGCTTCCTGCGGGGCGAGCGGGTCGAGATGGTCGACTGCCTGACCGTCCCGCTCCAGGTGCCGGCCGAGGCCCAGATCATCCTCGAGGGCTATCTCGAGCCCGGCGAGCGGCTGCCCGAGGGCCCGTTCGGCGACCACACCGGCTTCTACACCCCGGTCGAGCCGTTCCCGGTGCTGCACATCGAGACGATGACCATGCGCAAGAAGCCGATCTACCACTCGATCATCACGTCGCAGCCCCCGCAGGAAGACCACGGCCTGGGCAAGGCGACCGAGCGCATCTTCCGCCCGCTGCTCAAGATGATGATCCCCGACATCGTCGACTACGACCTGCCGTCGGCCGGCGTCTTCCACAACTGCGCCATCGTCTCGATCCGCAAGCGCTACCCCAAGCACGCGCAAAAGGTGATGAACGCCATCTGGGGCGCGCACTCGATGGCCTTCACCAAGCTGATCGTGATCGTGGATGAGGACTGCAACGTCCACGACTACAACGAGGTCGCCTTCCGCGCGCTCGGCAACGTCGACTACAGCCGCGACCTGTTGCTCACCGAGGGCCCCGTCGACCACCTCGACCACGCCTCCTACCAGCAGTTCTGGGGTGGCAAGGCGGGCATCGACGCCACCCGTAAGCTGCCGTCCGAGGGCTACTCACGAGGCTGGCCCGAAGAGATGACGATGTCTCCCGAGGTGATCAGCCTGGTGGAGAAGCGCTGGAAGGAGTACGGCTTATGACGGCGGTCGCGGCAGTCGGAGAGAAACCGGGCAAGGTCAAGGCGTTCCTGCGCCTGGTCGCCATCGAGCACTCGGTGTTCGCGCTCCCGTTCGCCTACCTCTCGGCCGCCGTCGCGCTCGACCGGCTCGACTCGGGCGTCCACTGGCTCGACCTGCTGCTGATCACCATCGCGATGGTCAGTGGGCGCACCTTCGCCATGGCCGCCAACCGCATCCTCGACCGCAAGATCGATGCGCTCAATCCGCGTACGCGCAACCGTGAGCTCGTCACCGGCGCGGTCTCCCTGCGCACGGCGTGGACCGGGGCCGTCGTGTCGCTGGTCGTCATGGCGCTCGCGGCCGGGCTGCTCAACTGGCTGTGCCTCGTGCTGTTCCCGCTCGCGGTGATCCCGTTGGTCGTCTATCCGTACGCCAAGCGCTTCACCAACTTCCCGCACTACGTGCTCGCGCTGGCCCAGGCCGTCGCGCCGGTCGGGGCCTGGCTGGGGATCACCGGCACGTTCGACGGCTCCGGCCCGGCCTGGCTGCTCGGCCTCGCGGTCGGCCTGTGGATCGGCGGCTTCGACATCATCTACGCCTGCCAGGACGTCGAGGTCGACCGCCGGATCGGCGTGCACTCCACCCCGGCCCGGTTCGGCGTGCGCACGGCGCTGCACATCTCGACCGCGACCCACGTGGTGACGTTCGCGCTGTTCGTCTGGTTCGGTCAGGTCGTCGGGCTGGGCTGGCTGTGGTGGATCGGGCTGGGCCTCACCGCGGCCGCGTTCATCTACCAGCACGTCGTCGTCACGCCGACCGACCTGTCGAAGGTCAACCGGGCGTTCTTCACGGCCAACGGCTTCGTCGGCATCGCGCTGTTCCTGTTCGCCCTCCTCGATCTGTTGTTGCTGTAACCGTTCGAGCCCCGGCTTCCGTCTAACCCCCGTGAGCGACAAAGAGGCCGAGTTCCGCGAGTTCGTCGGCGGTCAGATGGAGGCGCTGCGAGGGCTCGCCTACCTGACGTGCGGCGACTGGCAGGTGGCCGAAGATGCCGTGCTCGGTGCTCTGGCCCGCCTCTACGGGAAGTGGGGGCGGGTCGAGAACCCTCAGGCGTACGCCCGCAGCGCCGTCGTGCGGGCCGCCATCGACGAGACGCGAAGACCGTGGTGGCGCCGTGAGCAGTCACACGGCGACGCATTGCCCGAGACGGTCGCGCCCGACGAGATCCTGACCATCGACGACCGTGTGCACCTGCGCCAGGCGTTGCTGCAAGTGCCGGTCAAGCACCGGGCCGTGCTCGTGCTGCGCTTCCTGGAAGGCCTGAGCGTGCCGCAGACGGCGGCCGCGCTGCGCTGCCCCGAGGGCACGGTCAAGGCGTACACGTCCCGTGGTCTCGACACCCTGCGGCGGATCCTCGGCGCCGAAGTGAGCATCGAAGAGCGTCTGGAGGCCCGTCATGAAGTTGTCTGACCTGTTGGAGACGGTCCGCGAGGACGCTCCGGCCGCGCGCTACACCGTCGACGACGTCGTGGCGGCGGGCCGGCGGCGCCGCCGGCGGCGGAACACCGGGTGGGCGATCGCGGCCCTGCTGGCCGTGTTCGCCGCGGTCGGGGTGCCGCAGCTGGTCGCCCGGCCCTCGGTTCCGCCGGCCACCCCGCCCCCGCCCAGGGCCGGCTCCCTCGACCTGCTCTTCTCGGGCTACCGGAGCGGCGACCTGCGGGTCGGCGACCCGGAATGGGTGAGCCTCACTAACCAACTCGCCTCGATCGGCCGGGAGGTGGCGCCGGGCGAGTACCAGCCGGTCGGCCGACTCGCCCTCTATCCCGCCGGAGCCGTCCCGTACACCATGTGGTTGACGCTCCCGCGGGAGCCCGCCGGATCCATCCACGGGCACGAGGCGAGTTTCCTGTCGGTGAGGAACAACGCGATGGTCAAGAGCACGAGCTTGCTCACCTGGAAAAATGCCGACGGTTCGATGGTCCTGATGGCCTCGCACGAGAACCGCCTCAGCCGGGCCGAGATGGTGCGGCTGGCCACCGCCTTCCGCGTGACCGCACCACGCCCGGCCCGGCTGCCCTTCGCCATCTCGTGGGTGCCGCCCGACATGCGACTGGTCGCGGTCGACGTCAGCCGGCCCGAAGCCGCCACGGCGTTGGTGACGCCCGCGCGGGACGGCATCGGATTCGAGCTCGAACCGGTCTTCGAGCAGGCGGCGTTCGTCAACGCCTGGTCCGACCCGGGCCTGAACTCGGCGCCGCGACCGATCGGCTTGTCGTTCCCGCGGAGCACTCCGGGCAACGCCACCGCCCCCAGCGGCGGCATCGTGATCGGGGCCCAGCGCGGCTTCGTGCCCGGAACCGAGCCCAAGCCCGACTGCACGGAGTTCACCCAGCAGTTCCACGTCAGGCAATGCGTGGCGGCACCGGACGCGACAAGCAACGTGGTGGCCCGGGCCGGTTACGACGTGCCGGTGACCGACCTCGAGCGAGTGGCCACAGCGGCCCGGCTGGTGAGCTCAGCCGTCGATCCCGCCACTTGGCCGACCGCGCGCGAGGCCTTTCCCACCTCGGCCTGGGTCGAGCGGTGACGGAGTCTTTCCCCACTTCGGCCCAGTTGCCACGGGACCAGCGGGCACACTTGAGGCATGCGTGAACCATGGGTCGTGGGTGTTTCCGGCGCTTCGGGGACGCCCTACGCCCGGGCGGTGCTGTCGGCGTTGTTCGACGCGGGGGAATCCGTCGATCTAGTCATCTCGAAGGCGGCCCGGCTGACGATCCTCGACGAGACCGGGTCCACTGTGCGGGACGCGCACTGGAAGGACGACGTCGGCGCCTGGCTGGGGCGGGAGCTGGGCGACCTGACGTACTGGCCCGCCGGCGACCTGGCCGCCGGGCCCAGCAGCGGGTCGTACCCGGCCAAGGGCATGATCGTGGTGCCGGCCAGCACGGCCGCGTGCGCGGGCATCGCGATCGGTCTCTCGAAAGACCTGTTACAGCGGGCGGCCGAGGTGAACCTCAAGGAACGGCGACGCACCGTAATCGTTCCGCGCGAGACGCCGGTGACACGCAGTCACCTCGAGCACCTGATCGCGCTGCACGACGCCGGGGCGGTCGTTCTGCCTGCGAGCCCGGGCTTCTATGGCGCCGGGGCGCAGGCCACCGCACAACAGTTGGTCGACTTCGTAGCGGGCAAAGCGCTGGACGCTCTGGGCGTACCCCACACGCTCCTGACCCGGTGGAGGGGTGAATTGAATGCTCAGCGCAACCCGTTGGGCGGCCCGTAACCCAGACCCGGATTGCTCGGGCCGGCATTACGGGGTCGATTGGCGGCGTCGTCCTCACGCATTTCCTCGACCACGCCGTCGCCCTCGAGCAACGCACGGACCTCGGATTCACGGAATCGGCGGTGACCGCCGGGAGTACGAATGCTGCCGATGCGCCCGGCGGCGGCCCAGCGGGTCACCGTTTTCGGGTCGACGCGGAACAGCGCGGCCACCTCGCCTGGTGTGAGCAAGCGATCTCCAGTGTCCACAGCCCCCTCCTCGCGTCGGTCTTTTGGAGCGGCCGTGATCACGGTGAGTGTCGGCGTGCTCGATCGGGACGTAAAGCCATTAGAGCATTGCCCCGGAACCGAGTCCCTGGAATGCGGAAAAAGCCCTAATTGCGACAGTGATCGTTATCCTGCCGCCGTTTGCGCTGCTACCGGGCGTGAGTGACGAAGTGCCACCCGTTTAGGGTCTTCAGTATGGACTCCATCGACCTGCGCCTGATCGAGCTGCTACGGGAGAATGCCCGATCGTCGTACGCCGAGCTCGCGCGCAAGGTCGGGCTGTCCGCGCCGGCGGTGCACGAGCGGGTCGGCAAGCTCGAGGCGGCGGGCACGATCCAGGGCTACCGGGCCGAGGTCGACCACGAGGCGCTGGGCCTGGGCGTGACCGCGCTGATCGGCATCATCGAGGACTCGGGGGCCGACACCGACGACGTGCTGGCCGCCCTGCGCGCGATGCCCGAGGTCGAGAGCTGCTACTTCATGGCCGGGGTGGAGTCGTACCAGCTGACTGTGCGGGTCGGCTCGATCGCCGAGCTCGAGCAGCTCATCGTGCGGATCAACCGCACCCCCGGGGTGGCTTCCACGCGTACGGCCATCGCCCTGTCGACCAAATGGGAGAACCGGCCCCAGCCGCATCTCGGCTGACCACCCTCGCGCGGCCTCTCAGCGCGCGCCTGCGCCGCTCACGATGCCCGCTTGGGGTGGCGTCACCCCGCCCGGCCGGCCAGGCCCGGATAGTCGACGACAAAGCCGTCCTCGTCGATGGTCAGGTCGGCGCTGAACGTCTCGCTCGCGAAGCGGACCCGGCCCTCGCCCAGCGCGGTGTAGATCTGATCGGCTTGCACCACCTCGAGGCTGGGCAGCAGCACCCAGGCCACGCTGAGCCGGTGCGCGACGCCGATGTCGTCGGCGGCCGGCCGGTGCAGCCCGAGGCGGCGTACGGGAAGGGTGTTGGTCAGCGGCGAACCAGTCAGGTCGACGTCGAACGCGCCGTACAGCAGATCCGGGTCCTCGAGGCCGGGCAGCCCGGCCCCGGCGTGGCCCGCGGCCGAGAGCACCGCGTCGAGGTGGCCCTGCTCGGCAGTGGTGGCCCGCCACGTGCCGGCGGCCAGCTCGAGACGGAGCGTGCGGGCCCAGCCGGCGCCCTCGGTGGCCACGTCGAAGTGCGCGGTGACCCAGCCGGGATCCGTCCGCAGCTCGTAGCGGCAGGTGTAGGGAATGGGATCGACCGCGAGCGCGGTGCCGCGGGCGTAGAGGCCGTCCTTGGCGTCGAGCAGGGTGTGCTCGGAACCGGCGGTGTCCTTGCGGTGCCAGAACAGGGAAGCGGGCAGCAGCGACATGTCTTCTGTGTACCCGGCCCGGTGGCCCGGGAAAAGCCGGACGCCCGGCACATCGAGGTGCCGGGCGTCACGGGTGGTGCTTATGGGGTTGTTCAGTAGCTGCGTGCCGGGCGCGGGCTGCCGAAGCGGCCCGCGGGGCCCTCACGGCGGTCGTTGCGCTGGTTGTTGTCGCGCCGGAAGTTGCCGGCCCGCTCGCCGTTGCGGCCGTAGCCGCCCTCGCCGCGCGAACGGTCGCCGCCGCTGAAACCACCGCGGTCGCCGCCGCTGTAGCCGCCACGGTCTCCACCGGCGTAGCCGCCACGGTCGCCGCCGGAGCGCTCGCCGTAGCCGCCCCGCTCGGGACGGTCGCCGTACGAACGCTGCGGACGGTCACCACGGGGGCGGTCGCCGAACGAGCCGCGCTCGCCGGCCGGCCGGTCGCCGTACGACCGTTGCGGACGGTCACTGCCGGGACGGTCGTCGTAGGACCGTTGCGGACGGTCACCATACGAACGCTGCGGACGGTCACCACGCGGGCGGTCACCGTACGACCGCTGCGGGCGGTCGCCGAAGCGGCCGCGCGGACGGTCGCCGCGCTCGCGACGGGGCTCCGGCTCCTCGACCACGGGAACGCCGCTGGGCTCGGTGGCGCCAGTGATCTTGGCCAGCTGCTCGTCACCCAGGCGCACCCGCGTCTCGGTCGGCGAGACACCGGCCTTCGACATCATGGCCTGGGTGGTGCGGCGCTGCTTGGGCAGCACCAGCGTGACGACCGCGCCGGACTCGCCGGCCCGGGCGGTGCGACCCGCGCGGTGCAGGTAGTCCTTCGGGTCCTTGGGCGGGTCCACGTGCATGACCAGCGAGATGCCGTCGACGTGAATGCCGCGGGCGGCCACGTCCGTCGCCACGAGGACGTTGGTGCGGCCCTCCTTGAAGTCGGCCAGCGTGCGGGTGCGGACCCGCTGCGTCTTGCCGCCGTGCAGGGCGCCGGCCCGGACGCCGACCTGGCGCAGCTGCTCCTGGAGCCGGTCGACGCCCATCTGGGTGCGGGCGAAGACGATGGTCTTGCCGGCCCGGTTGGCGATCGACGCGGCGATCGGGAACTTGTCGTGCGGCGGGATCAGCAGCAGGTGGTGGTCCATGGTGGACACGCTGGCCTCGGCCGGAGCCGTGGAGTGCGTGACCGGGTCGTGCATGAACCGCTTGACCAGCGCGTCGACGTCACCGTCGAGAGTGGCCGAGAAGAGCAGGCGCTGCGCGTTCTCGGGGGTCTTGCTCAGCAGCTCGGTGACCTCGGGCAGGAAGCCCATGTCGGCCATCTGGTCGGCCTCGTCGAGAACGGTGATCTCGATGTCGTCGAGCTTGCAGGCGCCCCGCTCGATCAGGTCGCCGAGGCGGCCCGGCGTGGCCACCATGACCTCGACGCCGCGGCGCAGCGCGTCCATCTGGCGGTCGTAGGGCACCCCGCCGACGGCGGTCTTGAGGAAGACGCCGACCGAACGGCCCAGCGGCATCAGCGCGTCGGCGACCTGCATGGCCAGCTCACGCGTCGGCACCAGGATCAGGGCCTTGGGGTGGTGGGGGCGGGCGCGGCCGCCCTGGGCGACCCGGGCCAGCAGCGGCAGGCCGAAGGCCAGGGTCTTGCCGGAGCCGGTCTGGCCGCGGCCGAGGACGTCCCGGCCGGCCAGGGCGTCGGGCATCGTCGCGGCCTGGATCTCGAACGGGGTGGTGATGCCCTCACGGGTGAGGACCCGCACGAGCTCGGCCGGCAGGCCCAGCTCGGCGAAGCTCGGAACGACGACCGGGGCCTCGTCGGCGACCGGGGTCTCGTCGGCGACCGGCTCGGCCGTGACGGAGGTCTCGTCGGCCGGAGCCTCGATGATCACGGTCTCGGTGGTCTCGACGGTGGGCTGCTCGTCGGCGGAACGGGTTTCGAAGACGGACGGGAACGTGCTGGGATCAGCGAAAGTGGTCAAGAGAACCTCTCTACGGGGGCGCATGCTCGCAAGTGGCCCGCCGCGGCTGCTGAGAGCCGACCGCTGAAATGCCCGCAAGAACGCCCGTGGCGTGCCAGGGGGGCACGCCGCTCAATAACTGTCATAAGTGTACGGCTCAACGTTTGGTACGCCGACCGCATTCCGCGCTGGTAGTGGGCAGGCTCACCCCTGACCTGGCGCACGCGGGCCGCACGGAACCGAGCCCAGCGCACAAACCAAGCCAGCTTAGGTCGCGCTAGGCCCGACGCCAAATCCGGCGACCGGTGCGGCCGGTCGCCGGCGCATCACGAGAAGACGCCGCCGATCCAGTCGCTGAACGAGTTGCCGGCGGTCAGCAGGAACACCACGCTGACGGTCACCAGCAGGCCCAACACCACCAGCATGGCCACCGCGACCTTGAGGTTGCCGCGGCGCCGGTCGACGACCTCGTCACGCCAGCCCTGGGCCAGGATGTGTCCGGTTAACGACCCGGAATTCTCCACCGGGTTGGTCGACACGGGCATGGTGGCGTCGATGGTCTCGTAACCACCGGTGCCATAGACAGTGCCTGGTTGCGGGCGCTGCGTGGGCACGGCCATCGTCGGCTCAGGGTCGAAACCGGGTGGGTACGCGGGCACGTCGGTCGCCCGGGTGGGCGGCACGACCTGAGTGGCGTCGGCGGCCTTGCTGACGACCTGGGTGGGCTCGGCCTGCGGGCTCGAGGAACCGAACGGCTGAGGTGATCTCGCGCCGAACGGCGGCTGGTTTCCGTGCGGCTCGCCGACCCCGAACGGGGTGGTGGCGGGCGCGGGTCGACCCGAGGTGGAAGGCGGCACGGTGTAGGAGGGTAGCCCGGTGCCGCCAGTAGCGATCATCGGCGGCGGCGGGACGACCGGCGACGGCGGGCCGGGCACTGGGCTCGGGCCGGGGCCGGGCGGAACTGAGCTGGGACCAGGACCAGGCGGAACCGGGAACGGGTCGGGGCCCGGCGGCACGGGCGAAGGACCCGGACCGGGGGGTACGGGCGAGGGGCCGGGACCGGGCGGCACCGGGCCGGGCGGCGCGGGGCTGGGCGACGGCGTCGGGCCGGGAGTCGGGAAGGGACCCGGAGTGGGCCCCGGGAACGGGCCGGGCGTCGGCGGGGCCGGCACCGGGTCGGGCTCGATCGGCTCGGGGCGTCCGGGCGGCGGCGTCGGCCGGGGTGGCTGCGGGCGCGACGGCGGCG